>JAHHIM010000006.1:0-171339 GCA_019358915.1 Trichormus sp. ATA11-4-KO1 | reverse complement strand
CAAATCAAGAGACTTAATACTACTTATTCTCATTAAGTCTCTGGAATCTTGAATCTAACTTAGTTCTTATGTACTACTCCGTCAGCTTTTTGTTGATGTGTGACAGTTAGGGTGCGGAAGGTGGGTTCTAATTTGTAATGTTTACCGGAGTAGGTGGAGATATGGGCGATCAATCAGCAACGCCGTTTAATTCAACCTACCTACTGCGCTCTCTCTGCTTCTTCACCTCTGTTCTCTGTTCCCCTCCATATCACAACAACGGGCGGGAGAGATTTGGCTAATGCGGCGATAATCAGCTAAATATTGTTCTAAAATGGCAAATTGAGATACATGGAGACTGTAATAAATCCAGCGTCCTTCTTGGCGGGCTTTAACTAAGCCAGCTTCTTTGAGAGTTTTGAGGTGAAAAGACAGTTTTGACTGACTCACCCCCAAAGCATCGCACAAATCGCACACACACTGTTCCTGTTTTCGTAGCAGTTCCAGCACACTAATCCTCAATGGATCAGAAAGAGCATGAAAGCCCGCAGCAATTAAATGATGAGTGGTAGCAGAGGGGGTTGGTATCAGTGACATTTTTTGAGGATATGATTATTTCTATTGTGAAGCAGAGACTACGGCTTCGGGTTGATAGCGGATACCAGCTTGTTTAAATCTGTGCAAAGCTTCACCCAAGCGATCGCACTCTGCAATCAAACTTATCCGCACATACCCCTCACCCGCAATCCCAAAGGCGTTACCGGGGGTGACAACAACACCTGTTTGCTGCAATACATCCAGGGCAAAATCCGTAGAACTCATACCCACAGGACATTTCACCCACAGATACATTGTGGCTTGAGTTTTGGGAATATCCCAACCCAATTTTCCTAAACCTTGAATTAAGAAATCGCGTCGGGTACGGTAGCGTTGTTGTACTTCATGTAAATACACATCTGGTAGTTGCAAAGCTGTTTCGGCGGCGGTTTGTAAGGCGGCAAAAATCCCATAATCCAAGTTAGTTTTTAAAGTTCGCAAACCTTGAATCACATGGCGATTCCCCACTACAAAACCCACGCGCCAACCAGCCATATTGTAGGTTTTCGATAAGGTGTGAAATTCTACACCAATTTCTTTAGCTCCGGGAATTTCTAACAAGCTTGTGGGTTGATATCCATCAAACGCTAACTCGGCGTAACATAAATCATGCACCAGCAGAATTTCGTATTTACGGGCAAAAGCCACGATTTCTGCAAAAAACTCACGGGGGGCGGTGGCAGCTGTGGGATTACTGGGATAGTTGAAATAAAGGATTTTGGCTTGTTCGGCCACTGCGTCGGGAATAGCAGCTAAATCTATTAACCAGTCGTTTTCTGGTTTGAGAATGAGGCTATGAATTTTCCCCCCAGCAATTAACGGGCCGCGAAAATGGGCAGGATAGGCGGGAGAAGGAACCAGAACTACATCACCAGGATTAATGTAGGCGATCGCTAGATGGGTTAATCCTTCTTTAGAACCAAGTAGGGGTAAGGCTTCACTATCAGGATCAAGATCCACACCATAGCGGCGATTGTACCAATTGGTGATGGCACGGCGGAAACTTGCAGTGCCTTCAAAAGGCGGATAACCGTGATTGGCAGGATTTTGCAAGGCGGCGATCGCGGCTTCTACCACAGGCTGTGGTGTAGCACCATCGGGGTTTCCCATGCCCAAATCAATTAAATCCAGTCCTTGTTCTCGCGCCTTAGCCTTGAGTTCGTCCAGACGGGCAAATACATAAGGCGGTAGCTTCTGTATGCGTTCTGCGGGGGTAATCCAATTCAAGCTCATTCTAAAACCTCGTCACTTATTCCCCTAGTGGAGACACGATTTGTCACCTCTCTACTATCTGTTGGTGCAGTTGTAGAAACCATCGCCGCCATCAACTGTTCTAGTGCCACTTTAAACGGCAGTCGATGGATGTCAGAATTAGGATCTAGAGCAATTTCCGCAGCTATTTGCAACTCGCTTAGTGTAATGTTGCCTAATCCCAAATGCTCTAATTTTTGTGGCAGTCCAATCTCTGCGTAGAACTTTAACAACTGTTGCCGCGCTGAGGCTGCTAGTTGATTGCCTTGTAACATTTCTTCTAAACGCAGTTGTACCAAAATACCATAAGCGACTTTTTCGCCATGTATACTACCGTGTCCGGAAATGTGAGTTAAACCGTTATGTACGGCATGGGCAGCAACGGTGCGGCACTGCGCCCCTCCTAATCCGCCAATTACCCCAGCCAGCAGGACGGTAGCATCAACTACTTCTTGCCAAACCTCACTACCTGGTTCTTTCAGAGCGATCGCTGCCTTTTGTAATAAAATATCCCGCAAAACTCGCGCCTGTTGGACTGCGGCAATAATTAAAGTTTGTTGGGAATTACCACTACTAACTGAGGCTTCATACCATTTAGCGATCGCATCCCCAATTCCGGCTACTAATGTATGTTGTGGTGCAGTTTGAATTAAATCATAATCAAGGATCAATAAATCAGGACAGCGCGACAGCGCCACATCGTAGAGAAATGCGCCTGACTCAGAATAAACATTCGAGAGGGCAGTCCACGCTGCACAGGTAGCTGCCGATGTGGGAATTGTCACTATCGGCAATTGCAATTGATCAGCAACTAATTTAGCTGTATCTAATGCTTTGCCACCACCAACACCAATAATCACATCGGCTTGATGTTCTTTAGCTGCTTTTCTGAGAACTTTTAAGCTGGTTTCACAACAATCCACACCATAGGAAGCTGAGACAGTTGACAATTTTTGCTCGTCTAAAATTGGTTGCAAACTCTTTTGGCACATGGCAAGCGTAGAATTGCCTGCCACAATTAAAGGACGACTTCCCAAACGGGCAATTTCTGCTGGTACTGCCTGCAACACGCCAGATCCACGAATTATTTTGCCTGGGGCAACCGTCAGCGTCAATAACGAGCTAGAAGTTTGAGTAGACAAAGTTTGAGTAGAAAATTGATTGGGCATATAAATATAGTTTGCCAAAACCTTGATATTTCTTAATCAAATTTTAGACTTGTGTCCGGAGATTTTCATTTCCACCTGGACAATTTGCCACTACACGTATTTTTTCTAACTCATACAGGTTTTAGCCTACTGGTAAAATCAACTAATTTTATACAGATTGTTTGATCAGCATGACGGTGTGGCTTGACTATAATATTACCCATTCCCCTTAAATTCCAAAATCCCGAAGTTTTGAATAACCGTATAACTAATAAACAATAACATTCCCAGATACTCAGTGACAGACATTGTTAAAAGGGAACAGGAAAATCTCCATTAGGTATAACCAATTATGTTGTCAGTCACCATGACTCATGATCATGACGTGATGATTTTTTTCATTAGTGGAGTTAGTAAATAATATCTTAATTTAAAAATAATCATTATTGTATAGCGAAATACAAAAATCCTTGAGAACGGGGACAAGGTGATAAGGGGAAAATACTCCCTCACTCCCTCACTCCCTCACTCCCCCTAAAGTTGCTATGGGTAATGTAAACCAAAAGGACAAACCACATTTGTGGTTACTAATGACACCAATTTCCCCACCATGTGCTTGAATAATTTGCCGACAAAGATACATTTTTAAGCCAATGTCGGCTGAACAAGGGGCCTGAGGATTAGGCACATATAGATTGAACAGGCGATCGCACTCTAATTTGCTCATTGTTGTACCGTTATATTGAATTTGAGTACGGATCAGCCCAGCTTTAATCGTGGCTTGTAGCGTAAAAACTAATCCTGGTGGATTGTGTTGTAAGGCATGAGTAAACAAATTAGTCAAAACTTTCTGCAAACGTTTTGTATCTGCCATTACTAACGGTAAATCCTCAGGAGCCAAGTTATTTAGAGTCGCTTGATTTTGGCGTAGCATCGGCTGCAAGTCTTGAATAACTGTTTGCAGCAGCGTACTAAACTGAACCATCTCACGATGAAGAATCAATCCTTGTTCTTTGCAGGAATGAATTTCCAGCAACGAGTTAATCATTCCTAGTTGGCGATCGTTACCTTGAGTCATACGCTCTATAATCGAGCGGGAGACGGGGATGGGGAGATGGGGAGATGGGGAGGATGAGAAAGTATTTTCCCCTTGTCCCCTTGTCCCCTTGTCTCCTTGTCTCCCTATCTCCGTTCCCTGGGTTTTTAGCAAATTCTGTAACACCATCAAGTTACCCATGACTGAAGTGCGTAAATCGTGGGCAACTGTGTGTAAAACAACGTCTTTTACTCGTTGTATTTCTTCTAGTTCCTGCATTTTTTGCTGCAACTGCGCGGTACGTTCTGCTACTTGATGTTCTAGATTAGTGTTGAGTTGAGCTAGTTCTTGGTAAAGTTGTACTTGCTGAATCGCGATCGCTAGTTGTTCAGACAGCTGCTTGAGGAGGTCGATTTCTATTGGTTGCCAATGACGGGGGCCAGAACATTGGTTAGCAATCAATGCACCAAATAATTCTTCACCTAGCATGATTGGTACAGCTAAGGTAGCTTTTGTTTGGAATTGCTGATAGTGTGCTTGTAACTTGGGTGATACTGAGATTTGTGAAGTATCTTCAACTACACGCACCTGATTAATTGTTAATATATTTCGCAGTTCTTGAAGATAATTTTGATCATTGGTTGACCAACCTAAAATTGATGGATAGTGAGGATCTGCTGATTCGGCAACAGTTTTTGCTCCTATGTTGGCATCATTTGTGGCAATAAAAACCCGCTCTACTTGTAAAAATTGCCGGACTTCTGTCACTGTGGTTTGCAAAATTTGTTCTAAGTTGAGCGAAGAGCGAATTCGCACCAGCGTTTGCGTTAACAAGCGATCGCGTTCTGCTGTGAGGCGTAATTGTGCTTCTGTTTGTTTGCGGTCTGTAATATCAACGAACAAGCCATCCCCAAGAATATCACCGTTAACCTGTGGTTCCAGTTGGGCAGTACCTTGAATCCACTTGAGTTGACCACTAGGCGTAATGATCCGACCTTCCCAACGCCAAGGTTTCAGAGTAGCAGCAGCACCAGTCATAGATTCTATAAAGGCTGGCAAATCTTGGGGATGAATTAGTTTGTGTAGCGAATGAAAATCCGCCTGTAAAACTTCTGGTTCTAATTCATATAGATGGCGACAGCCAGAACTGACATACAAGAATAGCTGAGAACCATCCGGCTGTTGTAGGAATTGGCAAATCATCCCCGGTAAATTGGCAGCAATTTTTTCCAACAGAGTCAGAGTTCCTTGGGGAAAACTTGATTGATGCAGAAATTTTACAGTTTCATCCACTCTTTAACCCTTTGATACACAAACCATTGGCGTGGCAATGATGCCAGTTTTTATATTGTGAGCAATTCTGCTCATAGCATAAAAACTGTTTCTTCTTTCAGGGTAATTCTTGATGCTGCGATCGCATTCACCCAGTCGGGTGAACCAGAAACATCCAATACAGTTCGGTTAAGGCTAAAAACTTATCTTACTATTGATTGCTCAAAGCACTGAAGCAACTGGATTTATACTCAGCACTCCCCTTCGACTTCGCTCAGGGCTAGCGCACTCAGCACTCAGCACTCAGAGAGGAAATATCGCTAACTCAGTATCAGGATCAAAAAAGTGAATTTTCTCTGGATTGAGCGATAACCAGAGTTGCTCATTAACACTTACCAATCGATCTGGCGGGACTCGTACTTGGAGAAAATGGGCTGTAGGGTTAATTGGAGATTCAGGTAAGCTATCAGCAATCCTCACGGATAGGAAGGAGTCGTTACCAAGGTTTTCTACTAAGTCTACTTTGACTGGCAAATTTTTAGTTGCAGGTACACTCAAAATCAAGTGTTCTGGACGAATGCCTAAAATTATAGTTTGCCCATCGTATTTTCTCAGAGCAGTTCCCCAAATTTCTGGGAGGGTGAGACGAAAATTGTCATGGGTAATTAACAATGGGGCATGGAATTTCACAGGAATAAAATTGATCGGTGGTGAGCCAATGAATTCGGCAACAAAGCGGTTAGCAGGACGGTTGTAAAGTTCTAATGGGGATGCGACTTGTTGAATTTGACCTTGATTCATAATGGCAATGCGATCGCCCATTGTCATTGCTTCTGTTTGGTCGTGGGTGACGTAAATTGTCGTTGTGCCTAGTTGACGCTGCAATTTCACAATTTGGGTGCGGGTTTCCGCCCGGAGTTTGGCATCTAAATTAGAAAGCGGTTCATCCATTAAAAACACTTGGGGATTACGGGCGATCGCTCTTCCTAATGCCACTCTTTGCCTTTGTCCTCCAGATAGCTGTTTGGGTAGGCGATTGAGCAAGGTTTCCATTTGTAACAATTGAGCAACATTCCGTACCTGTGCCTCTACTTGCCGTTCTTGATCAGAAACGTAGCGGATTCCTTTAGGTAGCGATCGCGTGATTCCTACAAGCAGATTATTAACCCAGTGGGGTAGTTTTGGCTGATTTTCCCTATTCGCCAATTGCCGCCGACGCAATCCAAAGGCGATGTTGTCATATACCGTCATATGGGGATAAAGAGCGTAATTTTGAAACACCATTGCAATGTCTCGCTCTTTGGGGGGTAGGTCATTAATCAGGCGATCGCCTAGCCAAATATTGCCTCCTGTCATGGCTTCCAAGCCAGCAATTAGCCGTAGCAAAGTACTTTTACCACAACCAGAAGGGCCAACCAGCACCATAAACTCGCCATCTGCGATCGTCAGGTTAATTCGCCGCAAAACATTAACGCTTTCTGTTTGCTCTCGCGTTGCAGCGCTTTTATTTCCCTGACTCATAGAGGTTTGAGCCGCCACACTTTCCCCTTTGCGTGGGGGAAAACTTTTATAAATATTTTCTAAAACAACTTGCGCCACGAGTATTTGGGGTAACGGTAATAGTTAGTAGTTAACAATAGCTGATGCCAAGCAGAAGATTCAGCGACCATGATACATGTTACCTGTGACTACGAAAAGTGAAAAAAATAGCTTGAACCATAAAAAGCAAACTACCCTAGATGTATGGAGTATGAAACCAGTTTCACAGTCAAGTCATGAAATAGAGACTGGTAAATGGGGATTCTGGACTGGGGACTAAAAAATTAACCCACTCAGTACTCAGCACTCAGCACTCAGTACTCAGCACTTTTAGGATAGGTATTGTTATGACTACCTATGTAACTGAAAATCCTACCCATGAAATTGTAGACGTACAAACTACAGATTGTTGCATTGTCGGTGGTGGCCCGGCTGGAGCGGTTTTGGCGTTGCTGTTAGCACGTCAAGGCATTCCGGTGATGCTATTGGAAGCACATAAAGATTTTGATCGTGACTTTCGCGGCGACACGATTCACCCTTCGGCGATGGAAATTATGGAGGAATTGGGGTTAAGCGATCGCTTGCTGCAACTACCCCATGCTAAGATGCACCGTGTAAAAATTCGCACTCCTCAAGATACCATCACATTAGCAGATTTTAGTCACCTGAAAACTCGCTATCCCTACATCACAATGATGCCTCAGGTGAAATTCCTAGAATTCATTACCCAAGAAGCCCAAAAATATCCGAATTTTCACTTAGTTATGGGTGCGAATGTACAAGAATTAATTGAAGAAAATGGCGTAATTCAAGGTGTCTGCTATCGGGGAGGCGGGGGTTGGCACGAAGTACGGGCAATATTGACAGTAGGTGCAGATGGTCGCCACTCAAAGCTCAGGCAATTAGGTGGTTTTGAGTCAGTTGGTACTTCACCGCCAATGGATGTCCTGTGGTTCCGTCTCCCTCGTCAACCAGAAGATCCAGAGGAAGGAATAGGAAACTTTGGTCAAGGTCGCATTGTGGCTATGCTTGACCGTGGTGATGAGTGGCAACTTGCGTATGCTATTCCTAAGGGAGGTTATCAACAGATTCGTGCTGCTGGCTTGGAGGAATTTAAAAAATCTGTTGTCGAAGTTGTGCCAAGTTTAAGCAGGTGCATAAAAAATTTACACGATTGGTCACAGGTAGCCTTTCTTTCAGTCGAGTCTAGCCGTGTCAAACGCTGGTATCGTCCGGGACTGCTACTTATTGGTGATGCGGCTCATATTATGTCCCCAGTTGGTGGAGTGGGTATTAATTACGCCATCCAAGATGCTGTAGTGGCGGCGAATGTATTAAGTCAACCACTGAAGGACAAACATATAAAACTGAGTGATTTAGCAAAAGTGCAGCGCCAACGAGAATTACCTACACGCATTATTCAAGCATTTCAGACTTTCATTCAAAAACGAGTCTTCGCCCCAACTCTCAGATCAGAACAGACCTTTCAGCCCCCTGCTTGGTTGCGCTGGCCGATTTTACGTGACCTCCCAGCACGGTTGATTGCCTTGGGGATTTTTCCAGTTCACGTTCAAACTTAATTGCCAGTATTTTTTCGACTGTAGAGTGGTACAATTATACTATTCATGTAGAATTCAATGCTCGTTTTAGTCAAGCGAAAGTGGTAAGCAGCATTCCTCATGCTGTTCAAAGCAATCGCTTGGCTTTTATGCTAAAAAAGACTCAAAGCTGAAAGTGTATGTAGGAAATTTATTCAGGCAATTTAAACATAATTTAAGTAATAAAAACCCCTCTTTCCCACTCAGCACCTTTTCCAGTCAGGAGGATTTAATGAATAGCTGCGTTTTAATGGCGGAAATCATTCAAGAACCGCAACTACGCTATACAGCCGATAACTTAGCAGTCACAGAAATGCTGGTGCAATTTCCCAACTCTCAACGCACAGAAGAGCAGTTAGTTACGTTGAAAGTTGTTGGTTGGGGAAATTTAGCTACAGAAATTCAGCAAAATTACCACCAAGGCGATCGCGTAATTATAGCAGGACGCTTAGGGATGCATACTGTTGAGCGTCAAGAAGGTTTTAAAGAAAAACGGGCTGAATTGACAGTGCAACAAATTCAATCTTTAGGAAGTAGTTTCAGCCCATCATTATCGACAACTATCACTCCAACATTCACAGAAACTTCCTCACAACCACCATCTCCTCAAATCGAGGCTCCCAGTTATGAGTCACCACGTCCAGTAGCTACTACGCCTACAACTACTGTTAGCGGAGTTCCTCAGACGACAAACTTCGTACCCACACCCCAACCCCAAAATTTGGAGCGAACCACTTATCCACCAGTCAAAGAGCAAGAACCAGATCCGGATGATATTCCCTTCTAAGCAGCATTGTTGCTGATAATTTAAGCTGATTGATGTGGAATTAAGTAAAGGATGAGTTGTCTATCACAGGCATCTCATCCTTTCCTAACTTCAGGTAATAGATCAAAAGGGGAAGTATGAGGTGCAAACGCTGATCATCGATAACTACGATTCTTATACATTTAACCTATATCAGATGATCGCCCAAGTAAATGGACAACTTCCCCTGGTGATTCGCAATGATCAACTTAACTGGGACGACATAACTAAACTGACGTTCGATAATATTGTCATTTCTCCCGGTCCCGGTCGTCCGGAAAAAGCTCAAGACTTCGGTGTTTGCCGAGAAGTCATCCAAAAAGTAAATGTACCCCTACTTGGTGTGTGTCTCGGCCATCAAGGACTTGCCTATTTATATGGCGGAACTGTAATTCATGCACCGGAAGTTAGACACGGAAGATTCAGTAAAATTTATCACAATGGTTCTGAATTATTTCAGGGCATTCCCAATTGCTTTTCTGTGGTGCGCTACCACTCCCTCATAGTTGCCGAAGAGTTACCTAGTTGTCTAGAAAAAGTAGCTTGGACTGAAGAAGGACTGGTTATGGGATTGCGCCATCGACATTTACCGTTTTGGGGTGTGCAGTTTCATCCTGAATCTATCTGTACTGAATACGGATGGAACCTTTTAGAAAACTTCCAAAACATTACTCGGCAATTTGCTCAGAAGCAATCAACAAAAAATTATACTAGTAATCTCCTCTGCCCCCCTGCTCCCCTGCCCCCCTGCTCCCCTGCCTATTCTCATCCCCAATACCAAATTTGCAGTAAAAAACTGGATATCTATCCTGATGCAGAACAAGTGTTTGTCGATCTGTTTGGGTCAGAAACCAACGCCTTTTGGCTCGACAGTAGCTTAGTTGAGCCTGGTCTTTCTCGCTTCTCTTTTATGGGAGGAAGTGGTGGTTTAAATAGTTTACTGGTTCAGTATCGTACTCAAACTAGAGAACTGACTATCACTCAGTCAGGTACAGTCAGACGCAGCACAGAAAGTATTTTTGACTATCTCAAACGTGAACTTAATCACCGACACTGCCAGTCTGATGAATTACCTTGCGATTTTAACTGTGGGTTTGTTGGCTACTTCGGTTATGAACTCAAGGCAGAGTGCGGATCTGAGCTAGTGCATCTGGCATCGCTTCCTGATGCAATGTTTATCTTAGCTGATCAAATAATTGTCTTCGACCACCAAGAACAAGCTACTTATTTGGTATGCCTCATTAACAAGCATCAAACTACACAGGCACAAGCTTGGTTTGAGTCAATAGAGAAACAACTTTGCACATTAGCTCCCCTTCCTCCTCTTGTACCGAGGGATAGCAAAGAACCTATTATCTTTCGCTTCAGCCGTTCTCACCAAACTTACATAGATGATATTCAAAAGTGCCTGCATGAAATTAAGGAGGGGGAAAGTTATCAAATTTGTCTGACTAATAAACTTTATACAGACACTACCCCTGATCCACTGACGTTTTATCGCACCTTACGCCGAGTTAATCCAGCCCCTCATGCAGCATTTCTGCGCTTTGGTGACATTGCTATTGCCTGTTCGTCTCCGGAACGATTCTTGAAGATTGATTGTGCAGGGTGGGTGGAAACTAAGCCTATCAAAGGGACTTTAAGGCGTGGTCAGACTCCCGAAGAAGATAAGATACTGCGTGAACAATTGCGTAATAGCGAAAAAGACCGGGCTGAGAATCTGATGATTGTGGATTTGTTACGCAATGATTTAGGGCTAGTCTGTGAAGTAGGCAGCATCCACGTTCCCAAATTGATGGACGTAGAAACTTATGCAACAGTCCATCAACTTGTCAGTACTATTCGGGGTTGTTTGCGTCCAGATATGAAGGCTACTGACTGCATCAAAATGGTATTTCCCGGCGGCTCTATGACAGGTGCGCCTAAAATCAGAACTATGAAAATTATTGACAATCTAGAACAAGAAGCACGGGGAGTTTATTCAGGTGCAATTGGGTTTTTGGCACTCAACGGTGCGGCAGATTTAAATATTGTCATTCGGACTGCACTATTGACTCCCAATAAAACTTCCATTGGGATTGGAGGTGGTATTGTCGCGCTATCCGATCCGCAAGCGGAATTTGAGGAAGCTTTTCTGAAAGCAAAGGCATTAATTCAGGCTTTTTCGTAATTCTTAAAAAATAAGGAAGGAGGAAGAAGGAAGAAGAACGAATTTAGTGGGGGATTTAAACCCCCACTAAATAAATTCCGGTGAAATTAATATTTCACCGGGGGACTTAGACCCTTGCTCCCCTTGGTCGCGATTCGTTAAATAATAAACCATTAATTACCGGAAATTACCAGGATTGAGACGGGTAGGGGTTTGAGGCTGAGACTGGTTACTTGCACCGCTATTTCGCAGAGTACCGCCATCTTGAGGAGCAAGGTAAGGTTTCAAGTTAATTCCACTGCGAGATGATGAAACTCGATTGTTGCCACCACCTAGGAGTGTACGACCTAAGTTGTATAATTCGTTTACACTTCCCCGATTGCGATCGCCATAAGTATTGACAGCTACAGTCTGCTGTCCGTTGTCAGCAGTAACCAAGTTTTGGAAAACGTCATTGCGGACAACAAAGGGGTCTTTGTCACGTGGTACTGTTAAGATAATGCGACATGAGGAGTTAGCTTCAGTCGTGACGCAGACAATGTTTTCATTATTTTCTCTGCCTGTCTGAAGTTCTTGTAAACCATCTGGGCGATATAATTCTAAGCGACTAGCGATCGCTTCACAACGTCTTTGGGGAGTCCAACCACCACCTAAAGCCGCAGGAGCTGCCCAGGGAAAGAATTGACCTGGTATATTTTGTGGCTGATACATGACAGTATACTGACCGTTGTAAAACTGACAGGTAAACCGAGTACCACTAGTGACAGTAGGTGAAGTGGGTGTGCCGGTTGATGTGTCTGTGGGGAATGGTGAGGTTGATGTACCACCTGATGGGATTGTTGGTACGACAACATCCCCAGTAGTAGAGTCATCAAATTGAGCCAAGGCTACAGAATTTCCCAGAAATAAGGATAAGCCCAGACTGCTCAAACATAAAAACTTTAGGGGTTGTGAGGACATAAATTATGCTCCAGCAAAAAGAAGGTAAAGAATTGATAGTTTAAGTGACGAATAATTTTGTTGTTTTGATTCATTCAGAACCCTGCTTTTTTTGTGCTTGTGCTTTCTTCTCTTTCAGTAACTGTTTCACTCGTGCTTGTACTTGTGTATGTCGCTCGACTCCTTCATAGGTGTAGCGGTTGTAGCTACCACGAGTAATCAAGTTTTCTAAATAACTAACTCTTTCGCTACCGCCTGGGTGTGAAGATAACCAACGGGGAATAGCGGTTTTTTGTTGTTTTTCTAAGGTCACCATTAAGTTACGCAAACCGTCAGCAGCGTAGCCGCTAGCCACAATCAAACGCGTACCGAGATTATCAGCCTGACGTTCCATATCACGGCTGTAACTGAGTGCAAACAGTTGACCAATAGTGCCACCTAAAGGGAGATATTGGGTAACATTAGCAATGAGGTTTCCTTGAGTAACTAATTGAAAACCATGAGATAGAACTGTATGAGCTAATTCATGACCAACTAATCCAGCTAATTCTGCTTCTGAATTTGTTTTAGCGATCGCACCTGCATTAATAAAGATTTTGCCTCCAGGTAAAGCAAAAGCGTTGAGACTTTCTTGAGGAATTACAAAAAATTCATATTTAAATTCTTCGCGTCCTGCTACTTTGACAAGTTTTTGGCCGATTTCATTGACGTAGGCTGTAACAGTTTCGTCTTCTATTAAATTCAACTGTCTTTTTGCCTGTTTTGCTACCGACTCGCCGATAGCTTCTTCACCTTGTAACAGCAGGATTGTCGAGTCCAGGGCAGAAAACGGGCCGAGAAGACTGCCAGTAACGGCGTAACCTAATGCACCTGTGATAATATTTGCCAGAGTATTACCTCTAATCTCAGAACGGATGTGAGATTTGAAGCGCTTAAGATTAACTTCTGCTAAATTGGCGAATTCAGGTGCTTGGGGGTCATTCGGGTTGAGAAGAGCAAACTGACGCGCCGCCAAAGATGCTTCCATCCATTTTTTTTCCTCAGCCAGAGCGCTGATTCTGGCTTTAATTAGTGTTGGTTGATTGGGGTAAAGCGAAGCTGCACGTTCTAAGACATCTAATGCTGCTTTGGAGCGATCGTATTGTTTGAGTACTTCGGCAAATCGAATATGACCGGGGATAAACTCTGGATACTGCTCAACTAATAGTTGCAGTGGAACCATAGTTCTGGTTTGCAACTTATTGGCAATTCCCGCCTCTGATTCCCGCCAATAAACCTTACCTGCTGGGGAAAGTTGGGTGGGGTCAAGTATTGCTGCTTTACGTTCCTGGTCTGTAACTGTTTTGCTAAAAGGTTCTTTTACCTCTCGATAAAGTTTTTCTGCGGCGGCGATTTGTCCTGCCAAATAAAGCTGATCCGCTTCTATGAGTTTTTGCTGACGAGCAATCTCCTCAGGACTGGGTGCAGGTTCTTCCTCCACCGACTCTGATTGTGGGGTTTCTTCAGTTTGAACTTCTGGCGACTGGGAATCGTTAGTTTCAGGAGTGGGTATTGTTTGTACTTGAGGTGCTGATGGGGATTCTTTCGTCGTCTCAATAATTACAGATTCAGCAGGTTCTTGTGCGGGAACAGGTGCTATTGGTTGTGTCAGAATAATCAACAGTGATGTGCCAAATGAAAGCAACACCCAGTTCAAGGCTAGCAGCAAAGACTTCCTGGTTCGTTTCATGGTGGGGTTTACCTATGCAAAAGGCTCTTTTTTAATGTATGAGCAATGACCCTCATTCGCATAGAGCGATCGCTGTTGTTTTACAAATTTATGCCTATAACTAATTGTTATATCTGGTCATCAGTTGTTGATTAAAGATATTTCCTGATCTAATCAAGACAATACCTTAAAATCCTATTACCTGGAAACAATGGCACAATAAATGCAGAAAAGGAGATTATCGGTTGGAGGCAATATGTCACTTACCGTCGAAGATTTAGAGAACATGCAAGCGCATTATCCAGACTATCGGCTGGAGCTAGTTGATGGAAAAATTATTGTTATGAGTCCTTCTGGCTATGAGTCTGATGAGGTGGCCTTTCGGGTAGGGGGGAAACTGTGGAATTGGGTCGAACCTCGTCAACTTGGACGCATTACAGGGTCTAGCGCCGGGTTTCGTCTCGCCAATACCCGCGCTCCTGATGTTTCGTTTATCCGCGCCGAACGTCTTCCCCGTTCTCCTCGCGGTTACGCCACCATTCCCCCTGATCTAATGGTTGAGGTAAAATCTCCGACTGATAATATTGATGATCTGCGGGATAAAATTGACGAGTTCTTAGCTCAAGGTACGATTGTGGGGATTTTGGTCAATCCAGAAGATCGCACCGTGGAAATTCGACGACACGAGCAAACCCCTGTTATCTTACAAGACGGCGATGTGTTAAGAGTTCCTGACTTGCTACCTGGTTGGGAAGTACCAGTTACTGAATTATGGTCGCCAGTATTTGAGTAAACCAGTAGTGGAGATTATGGTTGCGATCGCCTCTGTTTAATTACCATCTTCACACCACGGGCAGGTGCCAGGGTGACACCTCTGCGGCGAGGTACTTCTGGTTGATGGTCAGCTAGTGCGAGTTCATAGCGTGACATAATAGTTGCTAATACTAGCTTCATTTCAAACACAGCCAAAGCCTCACCCAAACAGCGCCGGACACCACCACCAAAAGGCATAAATTCATAGGGAGAAAATTGACGTTCGAGAAACCGCTCTGGTTTGAACTGCTTTGGTTCTGGATATAAATCCTCACGCTGGTGAGTCAGATACATACAGCCTGCCAATGCTGTACCAGGCTCTAAAGAATGTCCTAGAAGTTCCACAGGTTCTTGTACTACCCTAGGAAACGTCAACATCGCCACAGGATGAATTCGCAAGGTTTCATTACAAACAGCCGTAAGATAAGGCAACCGGAAAATGCTCATCGGGTCTGATAGGTCACCAAGGGTATCTAGTTCTTGCAACAGTTTTTCCCGGACTTCGGGTTTCTTGTGAATCCAATATAATGCCCAAGCCATTGCTGTGGCGGTGGTTTCGTACCCAGCAAACAGCAGAGTCATCAACTCGTCGTGTAACTCTTGGTCTGTCATGGAGTTTCCGCCTTCATCTTGAGCCGACATCAACAAGGAGAGGATATCAATACGATCTGCATCGTTCTGCTCTCGGCGTTTAGCAATTTCAGCATAGAGCAATTCGTCAAGTTGCTGCCTATCCCTTAAAAACTTGCCCCAAGGACTCCAATTTCCTAAATCCTTTTGCAGAAAAGTAAAAAATAGAAAACTAGAAGTGACAGGTGAGCGAAATAGATCCGCTATTAATGCTAGTTGTTTTCTCAATTGTTGGCTATGTTCTCCCTCATACACACCGAAGACAGCCTGTAAGATCACTTGCAAGGAAATATCTTGTGTGGCGTTACGAGCCGTAAATGTTTGATCTGTCGGTAACTGACTCCAGACTTTTTCTGTAATACTGCGAATTAACTCACCGTAGTTTCGCATCCGATCGCCATGAAAAGAAGGCATAACTAGCTGACGCCGCTGACGATGGCGATCGCCTTCCAGCATAAAAACTGAATAGTCGCCAACTAAGGGTTTTAAAATTTTGTTGTTCTCACCCAAGGCGGCAAATTTTTTGCGATCGTTAGTTAAAATTTCTTGCACTGCTTGGGGATGGTTCACAAATACTAAGCCGTTTCCAGTACCAATTACATTCGCTGTGAAAATATCAGGATATTGCTGAACTGCATTTTCCATATATCCTACAGGGTCAACAACCCATTGGAATCTCTGGAGAACAGAGGGGGTTTTCAGCTGATTGGGTACTTGCATTTGATTTTTGATTTCCCACTTTTAAATAAATTTAACTGATGCCTATATTAAACTTCAACAAAGTCAGAAGTCAGAGGTTCGAGGTTCGAGGGATGATCCTCTGATGAATCGCGACCAAAGGAAGCAAGGGTTTGAGTCCCCGCATCTTGGCGAATTTCCAGTTTATGTTAATAAAAGATTGAATTATGTAATATTCATGGTGTCTTTTAATTACTAAATTGCTGCCTATATGAAACTTAGTCTGTGCATGATTGTTAAAAATGAAGAAGCTACACTACCTAAGTGCCTTAGTAGTGTGAAAAATGTAGTAAATGAAATTGTAGTAGTGGATACAGGTTCCAGCGATCGCACTGCTGATATTGCCCAACAATTCGGTGCCAAAGTCTATCACTTTCAATGGTGCAATGACTTCAGTGCTGCCCGCAATGCAGCTTTAAAATATGTTACTGGTGATTGGATTTTGGTATTAGATGCCGATGAAATTTTAACACCAAGTATTGTGCCACAGATTAAGTCTGCAATCGACAGTGAAGAATATCTGCTAATTAACCTTGTCCGCCAAGAAGTTGGCGCAGAACAATCTCCCTATTCTCTGGTTTCTCGACTCTTTCGCCACCATCCTGATATTCACTTTCAACGCCCTTACCATGCTTTGGTAGATGATAGCGTTAGCGCAATTTTGACTAAAGAAACCCACTGGCAGATCGGTTATTTACAAGGAGTAGCAATCTTACACAAAGGATACCAAAAAAATGCGATCACTCAAAATAATAAATATGCCAAAGCCCAAACCACAATGGAAGCATTTCTAGCTAGCCATCCTGATGATCCCTATGTTTGCAGTAAATTAGGAGCTTTATATGTGGAAACTGGCAAAATTGCCCAAGGTATGCAGTTATTACAAAGAGGAATCGCTGCTAGTGAGGAAAACTACGAGATTTTGTATGAGCTGCACTACCATTTAGGTATTGCCCACAATCATTTGCAAAATCCCCAACAAGCTGTTTTTCACTATCAAGCTGCTATCAAGTTACCAATTTACCCCATGCTGAAGTTAGGAGCATACAACAATTTGGGTAACTTACTCAAAGCCTCTGGAGATTTAAACGGGGCAAAAATAGCTTATGAAACAGCTTTAAAGATTGATTCTAGTTTTGCTGCCGGACATTATAATCTGGGGATGGTATTTAAGGCTTTGGGTTTATTTACCGATGCGATCGCTTGTTACCAAAAAGCCATTAAGTTAAATCCCAACTACGCCCAAGCCTATCAAAATTTAGGGGTAGTACAGCTAAAAGTTGGCAATGTCTCAGCTAGTTTAACAGCCTTTAAAAATGCCATCCTGCTTCACGAGCAGCAAAACCCAGACGAGGCGAACAAGCTACGCCAGGGTTTGCGAGAGATGGGATTGATTAAATTCTGAGTGCTGAGCTGAGGATGTTGTCAATGTATACTTGATTGCAACACTTCCTGCATGAATACAGTTCTCTTAAGAAAGAGAAGAAAAAGGTTTGTCAATTTCATCATAGCTATAGCCTTGCTTTTCACGAACTAAAGCTAAACCTTGTTGCAGTGCAGTCAGGCGATCGCCCATCCAATGGTTTCCAGGAATTAAACCAGCAATACCCAACTTTTCTAAGCGATTTTTTACCTTTCCTGTTGCTCCCACAACTATCACTTCCCGTCCGGCATCAATAGCCTCTTGGATGGCATTTTCAATTGCCAAAGAAGAAGTTACACCCAGGACAGGAACTTCACCTAAATCGACAATCAAAACATCATAGTTAGCAATAGCCCGATGTTCTCTCTCAATAGCTTTAGCAACACCGAAAATCATCGGCCCACTGAGATGGAATAGTAAAACTCGCCCATTGGCTAAATCTAAAAATTGCTTTTCTTCGGCAGTTAAGACAATTTGATCATCAGCGTCAGTAATTGCTTTCACAGAATTAGATTGCAGTTGGTCAAGGCGATCGATAGTCAAGATATTAGCAATAAACACCCCGACGGCTACAGCAATCATTAAATCGACAAACACCGTCAGTGCAACCACACTATAGACAATTCCTGCCGCTTTCCAAGAAATTTTGTGAACCCGTTTGAGGAAACCCCAATCAATAATATTGATACCTACTTTTAAAACAATCGCAGCTAACACAGCCAGAGGAATGCCAGAAGTTAAGGGGGCTGCCCACAAAACCACGATTAACAGCACCAAAGCCCGACTAATACCAGATAATGCCGTGCGTCCACCCGCTTGGATATTAACTACAGTCGCAGTGGTCGCCCCAGAACCAGCAATTCCCCCACATAAGCCAGTAATCAAATTAGCAATACCTTGACCAATTAATTCTTTGTTGGATTTGTGTTCTGTACGAGTGAGACTATCTGACACCAGACAAGTTAACAAACAATCAATCGAACCCACTATGCCCAAAACCACGGAATTTACAAACATTAACTGCAAGTTTTCTGGGGTAAAAGTGGGCATTTGCAGTTGAGGCAAACCGGGAGTAATTTCTCCAATAGTGGCTATAGTGCGAATTTCCACACCACTAAAGAAAACTAAAGAAATTGCCGTACCAATAACTAAAGCAATGAGTTGCGGCGGCAAAACTTTCTTGAATTGAGCAGGGTAAAAGAACAGAATTGCTAAAGTTATTACCCCTAAAATAGTTTCCCAAGGGTTGATATTGGTAACTAGAGTTGGTAGATTCTGGATGACATCAATCACACCACCTTTAGGAGTTTCTTGCCCTAAAAAGGGTGCTATTTGCATAAAAATCAGAATTACACCAATTCCTGTCATGAATCCAGAAATGACGTTATAGGGCAGCATTGTAATATACCGCCCCAATCGCAATACCCCAAAGATGATTTGAAATACTCCTGCCATCATAATGACGGTAAATGCCATTGCCAAACCATTTTCAGGATTATTGGCTGTTAGTCCGGCGATGACTGCGGTGACAATTACTGTCATTGGGCCTGTTGGTTCAGAAATCAGGCTAGGTGTACCACCAAACAACGCGGCAAAAAATCCGACTAATATTGCTCCCCATAAACCGGCAGAAGCACCCGCACCGGAAGCAATACCAAATGCAAGTGCCATAGGTAAGGCAACGACCGCAGCAGTTAAACCCCCAAGGATATCTCCTTGGACGTTACGGAAATGGATTTGATTGGTTATTTGCATGAAAGGTTTTCCTCTATGTAAGAAATCAAGCTTTTTTCATGGCGTTGAATGAAGGCAATAGCAGAAATATGGCTAATCTCAAGATGTTTGGGCTACTATCAATCACTCAAGGGCGAATGCGGCTATGTCCGTCATCTCCCTTTAGCAAAAGGCTGATATCTTGTTGGGTAATTTACAGTTAGCGATGCCTGCGGCTGGCGTTCGCGCAGCGTCTCATCAAGCCCTGCGGGCATAGTTGCGCTTACTGCATAGAGTCTTTGACGGAGAAAAGAAGCCAGCCAGCACTTTTCCTGATTCACCATCTAGGAGGCTACAGAGCGTCTCAAATTTGCTATTTGTTTGCAACCATTTTTTACGTTCATCGAGCCTAACGTTAAGCCTCGATGTCGCTGAAGATATTAGGACTTACGCAAGAACTCTCTGAAACCCTCTTTTCTTCTGCTCTTTGTGTCCTTCGTGGTATGCGCTGCGCGCACGCTTCACGAACGTTTTTTCATGATTTTGCGTAAGTCCTGGATATATCTGGTTCATCGTCCGCTTTTTTTGTGCACTATCTCTTGGCAAACAATGACTCAGATAAACCTCAAAAGTCATACCATTTGTTGCATATATAATAATCGCCAAAACAGAACTAGAGTTTGCTTCGTTTCCTGCATGATTAGCTTTAAATACTTGTGTTTACTGCAAGGCTCAAGTGCCACTTCAGGGTGGACAATTCCAACTATTTAAGGTTAAGGCGACCGAAGAGATCGTTACTTGTAACATTACCCAAACCTGCTTACTAACAATTACGAGAGCGTTGATTACGTGACGCCAGCATATCATGTTGTCGTAACAATTTGCAATAAAAGTACAAGCAAGCCGCACAGATCTACGAATATTCATGAAGCACGGAGAATTGTCAGTCATTAGTCATTAGTACTAATGACCAGCGATCGCCTGGGTATGTGTTACCTGAATACTAAAACAGGAACGTGTGTACTGCGAAGTATTTGTAATGTTGTGCTGCCAATGACTAAACGTCGAATCCGGCTATGTCCATAAGCACCCATCATCAGTAGATTGATGTTTTGAGTTTCCATGTACTTGGTGATTACCTGTTCTGATTCTCCTTGTAACAATTCGCACTTTGGCGTGTAACCACCTGTAACTAATTGTTGTTGGGTAGCTTTTAAGAAGGCGTGTGCTTTTTCATCCCCCGCTTTTTTCACCACAGTCAATACATGTAACTCCATCCCTTTAAAAGCAGGTGAGTTCACTAAAAACTCTATTGCCCTTTGGCAACTCTGACTGCCATCATCAGCTAACAAAATTCGGCTAATCGGCTGATATTTACGTGATGTGACAAAGCAAGGCTTTTTCGTAGAACGCAGTACCCGTTCCACATTTGCACCCAGGTGTCCTGAGGCAAATTCAGCATTTTCACCCCGTTTACCCATCATGATTAAATCAGCACGGTCTTCAAATTCTTGGAAACTATCCACCAAAAAGCCAGTATGATTGGTGAGTTTGACTTCACTAATTCCTTGTTGGGCAAAAAACTGTCCGGCGGTTTCTAGGATTAATTTAGCTCTTTGCTTGTTAATTTTGGCTTTTTCGTGTTCTAACTCTACCAAGCGATTTAAGAGTTCACGCGAAGCATCAAAACCCAAGCTGGAACTGTAGTCTTTAGAAACAACCTTTTGGGAACGCACATCACTGACGTAAAGTACCTCAATAGAGGCTTGTAACTGTGGAGCTAACCAAGCGGCGTACTGATAGCTATTCTGGGAGAAGGTAGAACCATCCGTACACAGAAGAATTCTTTTCATTGGTGATTACTGGGATAATTTAGTTGTCGGCGGTTGCTGACTTGTCGTAAACCGCCAATCTATTGATTAATGTAGCGCTGGCTTCGTTCATACCTACCACATCTACCTCTGCACCATTACGGCGAAACTTAATCACTACCTTATCAACAGCTGTCACCGCCGATTGATCCCAAATGTGAGCATGGGTTAAGTCAATTTTGACGCGCTGCAAGTTTTCCTGAAAATTGAATGCTGCGAGAAATTCGTCTACCGATAAAAAGAATAATTGGCCAGCAACGCTATATGTCCGGTAAGTTTGATCTGGACTAATCACTGAGTCTACAAAGACAACTCTGGCAATGTCACGCGAAAAGAAAACTGTGCTGAGAACGATACCAATCAGCACACCTAGTCCTAAGTTGCGGGTGAGTAAGGTGACAAAAACTGTGGTTACCATGACGGCTGTTTCCGTTCTTGGGACTAAATTTATAGTCCGTAGGGAATTCCAGTTAAAAGTACCAATGGACACCATAATCATCACCCCTACTAGGGCTGCCATGGGGATTTGCTTTACCCAATCGCCTACTACCAAAATGAGAACAATTAAGACAATTCCTGCACACAAAGTCGAAAGTCGAGTCCGTCCACCAGACTTGATATTAATCACTGACTGACCAGCCATAGCACAACCTGCCATACCACCGAGAAACCCGGTGGCGATGTTAGCAATACCTTGACCTACGGCTTCTCTGTTTTTATTGCTAGGAGTATCAGTAAATTCGTCAACTAGTGATACCACCAACCAAGTATTCACTAAACTCACAAAAGTCATGCTGAGTACATAGGGAAAAATAATTCCCAATGTTTCTATATTGAAAGGGACTTGAGGTAACTGAAAAACAGGTAAGGTTGAGGGAATTTCACCCATGTCACCGACGGTAGGAACCGTTATGCCGCCGAAAATGGAAATTGCTGTGACGATAATGATTGCGACTAAGGGGGATGGCACGGCTTTGGTAAATCTGGGCAATATATAGATAATCGCCAAAGTTCCCACCACCATTGGATAGACTTGCCAAGGAATACTTTCGCCCATCACCTGTGGTAACTGCGCCCTGAAAATGGAAATTCCCAAGGCGTTAACAAAGCCAATCATTACAGACCTAGGCACGTATTTCATCTGGCGACCTAACTTTAGCCAGCCACAAATAATTTGTAAAATCCCAGTGAGAATTGTTGCCGCAAACAGATATTGCAGTCCGTGATCCTTAACTAAGTTAATCATCAGCAGCGCCATTGGTGCTGTAGCTGCGGAGATTAAGCCCGGTCTACCACCTAGAAAGGATGTAATTACAGCTATCAAAAACGAGGCATACAAACCCACTTTCGGGTCAACACCTGCAATCAGCGAAAAGGCGATCGCTTCTGGAATTAGTGCTAATGCAACTAAAGTCCCTGCCAATATGTCTGCTTTGGCATTAGAGAACCATTCTCTTTGCAAAACTTTTGTGTTCAAATTACCCTCCGCTTCAGGTTTAATTCAGGAGACAAGAAACTACACAGAAAAACCCTTTTTATTTTGCTTTTGCTTTCTGCAAGTTGCAAAGTTGGCTTAAGCTTTTGGCGCTCATGAATTCTGATGAACCTAACCATCAAAATTTCGCTCAATTGCCGTTGTTAAATGTGCATTACTTAACTAGTTTTTCGGGCTTTTGTAACGACTATTTCCTGCCACTATTCATCAGTTAAATAAGTAAATAAACCACCATCTTGCATGTCATCTATTTACTTTTAACTACATCTAAAACCTGATGCTACTAACATTAATATAATTGAAAAGCTAATCCCAATCAACTGATGCTAAGGTGGAATACTGCATTGACCAAGATTGAGTGAAGTTTTTTTGAGCCTGAACATTGCACTATGTGGGAATAACTACTGGCATTGCAGTAATCACCGTAAAATTAAAAGATTGATTGATAAACTTCACAATACCACATAAATCTTCACAACTGCAACCACAGAAATACTGATACTACTACAGTCGTGATCAGGTGATGTTTATTTTTATTTAACCTGTATTATTAGGGAATTGTCATAATTTTTACAGATATTAAAAAATTAGGGTATGACTGAAATGCAGACCCTAACTTGATGATTAACTAAATCCGCGATCGCACAAACTTCTCCAATCGATCCATGCCCTTTTCAATGGTTGCCATATCGGTAGCATAGGAAAGGCGAATATTGTGATCAGCGCCAAAGGCAATTCCCGGAATTACTGCAACTTGATAATCTTCTAAAAGGGCGTTACAAAATTCCAGGGATTTCAAACCTGTTTTACTGATATCAGGAAACAGATAAAAAGCACCGTCTGGTTTAGCACAACTTAAGCCGGGAATGGCATTAAGCCGATCTAACATTACTTGTCGCCGTTGAGCGAAAGCCTGGCGCATTGATTCTACACAATCCTGGGAACCCTCCAAAGCGGCGATCGCTCCATATTGGGCAAAGGTACAGACATTCGATGTACTATGCCCTTGAATAGTACTTGCCGCTTTAATCATCTCCACTGGCCCTGCTAAATAACCAAGTCGCCAACCAGTCATGGAGTAAGCTTTGGCAAACCCGTTACTAATTAAAGTGCGGGCAAAAATCTCTTGATTTAGAGAACCAATGCTAATGTGTGTAGCACCATCATAGAGAATCTTTTCGTAAATCTCATCAGAGACGACAAAGATATCTGCATCAACTACTACTTCCGCTAGTGCTTTAATTTCCTCTGGTGTGTAAACCATCCCAGTGGGATTAGATGGGGAGTTGAGCACAAATAACTTTGTTTTGGGTGTAATTGCTTGACGTAGTTGTTCGGGGGTTACTTTATAAGCTGTTGATGCATCTGTGTTTAAAATCACTGGTACGCCCCCTACCAAAGTCACCATTTCGGGGTAACTTAGCCAATAGGGAGCAGGAATAATGACCTCATCACCCGAATCAATCAGCGCTACCATCAAGTTGTACAGAGAATGCTTACCGCCATTAGTGACAATCACATTCTCCGACTTGTAATCAAGACCATTATCAGTTTTCAGCTTGTGGGCGATCGCTTCCCTTAACTTTGGTTCTCCAGCCGCCGGGCCATATTTGGTTTTGCCTTCATCCAAAGCTTTCGCTGCTGCGGCTTTGATGTGAGCTGGAGTATCAAAATCTGGTTCTCCAGCGCTAAAACTACAAACGTCTATACCATCTGCCTTCATCGCCTTAGCTTTAGCTGCGATCGCTAAGGTTAAAGAAGGCGTCACCTTACTTACTCGTGCTGCCAGCTTCATTCTTAATTTATTTGGCAATTCTCTCACTTATCTAAGGATATCTCAGAATCCCTACTGAGATTTGCCTTTTTAAAATTCCTGGCGAAGATTAATAGCAGCCCAAGGATGCCGTAAAACCATCCCCTTGTGGGTGAGGCATTTACCGAGTGCAAAAATACTGAATATTCTTCTTCTTACTCAGCACTCAGCACTCAGCACTCAGAAAGGCACTCAGCACTAAGGTTTAGTCAACCTCTGCAAAACTTGCTTAAACACCATTGCCGTCCAATCTACATCAGCTGTGGTAGTATCACGTCCCAATGTCATGCGAACTCCCCCTAAGGCGGCTGCTTCTGTATAGCCCATTGCTAAAAGTATGGGACTGGGGCTAAGTTTACCACTATGACAAGCAGAGCCAGCACTGATGCCAATACCAGCCAGATTCATTTGCCGCACTAAGGCTTTACCACTGAGTTGTTTACCATCGGCATGTTCTAGAGAGAAACTGACATGATGGGGTAAGCGATGTTGACGATCGCCTGTGGGGATTAAACCCGGAATATCTGCTAACTCAGCAAACAAGCGATCGCGTAACTGAATTAAGCGGGGTGTTTCATTGGGTAGTTCTTGGGCTGCTAGTTGTGCGGCGACACCAAACCCCGCGATCGCAGGTACGGCTTGAGTCCCAGAACGCAATCCCATTTCTTGCCCTCCACCACTTAATAAAGGCACTAATTCCACGCCAGGACGCACATACAGCGCCCCAGCACCTTGTGGCCCATATATTTTATGGCTGGAAAGGCTAAGTAAGTCTACGGGGAGTTGTTGTACATCGATGGGTAAGCGTCCTCCGGCTTGTACGGCATCGGTATGAAACAAAACCCCATGCTGTTGGGCTATGTTTCCTAGTTCGGTAATTGGTTGCACTGTGCCAATTTCACTCTGTCCGTAAATTACAGAAACCAAAACGGTGTTATCTCGCAATGCGGCTTTTAAATCCTGGGGATTGACTCTGCCTTTACCATCTACAGCTAGGCGTGTCACTTGCCAACCCCACATCTCTAATAACCTTAATGGTTCAGCAATAGCAGAATGTTCAACCTGGGAAATAATCATATGTTGAGGCACAGCATACAATCGGGCAATACCCATAATCGCCAGATTATCTGCTTCAGTGCCACCCGCAGTAAAAATAATTGATTCTGGATCAGTAGCATTAATTAATCCCGCGACTTGGATTCTAGCTTGTTCCACAATTGTTGCAGCCCGTTGTCCCCACTCATGCAAACTGGAAGGATTGCCCCACTGTTGATTGAGGACTGCTTGCATCGCGGCGATCACTTCTGAACGAGTAGGAGTGGTGGCACTGTAATCTAGATATATTTGCATATCACCAATAATAAAGTGCTGAGTGCGCTTGCCCTGAGCGAAGTCGAAGGGGAGTGCTGAGTATCAGCCCAGTTACTTCATTGCTTTAAGCAATTAACACTGTTCTCACCTATGTGACTACGGCTTACCTATATTTTCAGCACATATTAGGTTAGTTGGTAAATCTGGAAAAACTCTGAATAATTCTGCCTCAATGGGTGGATTTTGGTCGCTACTTATCTACTTAATTTGGCATACTCCATTTTGGGAAATATAAATGTGTTTATGCCCAATCCACTTTTAGCAGATTACTGTGCAGATTTTTCCTCAACGAAAGTATTTTTTGATTTTTTGTCTAATACTTGCGATCGCTGCTTGTCAACGAGTCCAGTCGTCCAATCAACGCCTAGCCGCTTTACCACAAGATCCATTAGTTCAAGTTTATTTTAACCATTCCCAGTCCTCAGAATACAAAGAACCTTACCGTCGGCTAACTCGCCCCGGAGATAACTTAGAACAGCATATTGTCGATGCTATTTCTCAAGCTAAATCTACTGTAGATGTGGCAATCCAAGAATTGCGGTTACCTAACCTTGTCCAAGCATTGGCAGATAAACAGCAAGCTGGGATCAAAGTCAGGGTAATTTTAGAAAATAACTATAGTCGCCCTTGGAGTAGCTTATCACCCGATGAAGTGCAAAATTTAGCACTTAGGGAAAAAGCACATTATCAAGAATTTCAGAAATTTGTTGACCTTAATCAAGATCATCAAGTTAGCCCAGAGGAAATTAATCAACGAGATGCTTTGATAATTTTACAAAATGCCCAAATTCCTTGGATAGATGATCAAGCTGATGGTTCAGTAGGTAGCAGTTTGATGCATCACAAATTTGTGATTGTAGACAATCGTTTTGTGATAACAACTTCGGCTAATTTTACTCTAAGTGATGTCCACGGTGATTATACAAATCTTAGCAGTTTAGGTAATGCCAATAATTTTTTACAGATTGATAGCCCAGAATTAGCAGCTTTATTTACAGAAGAGTTTAATATTATGTGGGGTGATGGCCCAGGTGGCAAACCAGATAGTAGATTTGGCTTAAAAAAACCACTGCGATCGCCAAAAACAATTACATTAGGTGAAACCACAATTACTGTGCATTTTTCGCCTATTTCCCCAATTCAACCTTGGAGTAAAACTGGTAATGGTTTAATTGGTGAAACTTTAAATACAGCAACTAAATCTATCGATATGGCGTTGTTTGTCTTTTCAGAACAGCGTCTTTCTACTATTCTGGAAAATCGCCATTTAGAAAATGTCAGCATCCGCGCCTTGATTGACTCACAATTTGCTTATCGTCCTTACAGCGAAGCCATGGACATGATGGGAGTGGCGCTGAGTAATAATTGTCAATATGACGTTGATAATCATCCTTGGAAGAAACCCATTACTACTGTCGGTGTACCTACTTTAGCTAAAGGTGATTTATTACATCACAAATTTGCCGTCATTGATCAAAAAACAGTAATTACAGGTTCTCACAATTGGTCAGCATCAGCCAATCATGGTAACGATGAGACACTTTTAGTAATTGAAAATCCCACAATTGCTGCTCATTATGTACGTGAATTTGCCCGTCTTTATACTAATGCTAGACTGGGTGTCCCCCCAACAGTTCAGCAAAAAATTACCGCAGCAGAGAAAAAGTGTCCCCAAATAAAAACACCAACATCAAGTGAAAATCTAGAAATTAAAATTATAAATATCAATACAGCGACCTTAGAAGAATTAATCACTCTTCCAGGTATTGGTAAGCAATTGGCACAAAGGATAATTAATGTCCGTCAGCAGCAAAAGTTTACATCTTTACAAGATTTGACAAAAGTTCCAGGAATTAGCACTAGAATGATAGAAAAATGGCGCGATCGCGTAACTTGGTAATTAATAGTTTTACTGGTCGACCAACCTTCAACCTTGAATTGGGTCATCTTATAGTGTTTCCTAATCTGCTGAAGTACTGAATACATCGCGAATAAAATTTGACAATCTTTGCGTAACTCGGCGCTACCTTAGCGTGCCTCTGCGTTAAAAAATATTAGTTCTGTATGCATGAAGGAGAATATTCTGATTGTTGGCTCATGGCAATAAAACGAAAGAAATCATTACACTGAAGTTAGTTGCCTGGGATTGACTGTCCTATAGAACCGATGACTCAACAAACTGCGAGAATATGTATCCTTGGTGGAGGCTTTGGTGGTCTGTACACTGCCTTGCGCTTAAGCCAGTTACCTTGGGAAAATACACAAAAACCCGAAATTATCCTAGTTGATCAAAGCGATCGCTTTATATTTTCTCCTTTACTGTACGAATTATTGACTGGGGAACTACAAACCTGGGAAATTGCCCCGCCGTTTACAGAACTTTTACAAAACACAGGTGTGCGTTTTTATCAAGCTGTGGTGTCTGGCATTGACACTGACCAGCAACGAGTACACTTACAGGATGGGCCGGAAATTCCCTATGACCGACTAATCTTGGCATTGGGTGGGGAAACCCCCCTAGATATGGTTCCCGGTGCTACATCCTACGCTTACCCATTCCGCACTATCACTGATGCCTATCGTTTGGAAGAACGTCTGCGAATTTTGGCAGAATCGGATGTAGAGAAAATTCGCGTGGCAATTGTGGGTGCTGGTTACAGTGGCGTTGAATTAGCCTGTAAGTTAGCCGACAGATTAGGCGAAAGAGGACGTTTCCGCTTAATTGAAATCGGCGACCAAATTTTACGAACTTCCCCAGAATTTAACCGCGAAGCTGCCAAAAAAGCTTTAGAAGCAAGGGGTGTGTTTCTAGATTTAGAAACCAAAGTAGAATCAATTGGGGCAGATACTATTTCTCTAGAGTACAAAAATCAAGTAGATACGATTCCCGTAGAATTGGTAATTTGGACTGTGGGAACGCGAGTTGCACCTGTTGTCCGCGCACTTCCTCTCAAGCAAAATCAGCGTGGTCAAATCAGCACTACACCGACGCTGCAAGTTTTAGATCATCCAGAAATATTTGCCTTGGGAGATTTAGCAGACTGTCTTGATACTGAAGGACAACAAGTCCCTGCTACAGCCCAAGCTGCTTTTCAACAAGCTGATTATACTGCTTGGAACATCTGGGCTTCTTTAACTAATCGCCCTTTGCTGCCTTTCCGTTACCAGCAGTTAGGGGAAATGATGACACTGGGAAAAGACAACGCTACCTTGACTGGTTTAGGAATCAAACTAGATGGTTCTTTAGCATATATTGCCCGCCGTCTTGCCTATCTGTATCGCATGCCAACTTTAGATCATCAGCTAAAAGTTGGTTTTAATTGGCTAGTCCGTCCTATTATAGATACACTTTCAAAGTAAACAGTCATAGGTGCTACCTCATCACTGAAACTCTCATAAGTCCTTCCTTCGGGTATCTTACGGCAGTCACTCATTTGGGGAACCAAAAAAATCACACTGCCTTACCAAAATCTAAAATTAGACATTCATAATTATAAAAAGTTTGATGGAACGACCGAAAGTTATTTTTTTAGATGCTGTGGGCACACTCTTTGGAGTTAAAGGTAGTGTGGGCGAAGTTTATAGTCAGATAGCCCAAGAATTTGATGTTGAAGTTTCAGCCGAAATCTTGAATACAAAGTTTCTCCAAAGCTTTAAAGCAGCACCGCCACCCATATTCCCAGATGCAGACTCACATGATATTCCCCAACGAGAGTTTGATTGGTGGCGGATAATTGCCCTCAATACTTTTGAAAGTGCAGGCGTTCTTCAGCAATTTTCTGATTTTTCCGCTTTTTTTAGCGAACTTTATATTCACTTTGGGACTGCGGAACCGTGGTTTGTTTATCCCGATGTCTTGTCATCCTTGGGGAACTGGCGGCGACAGGGAGTTGAACTAGGGGTGCTGTCCAATTTTGATTCCCGAATTTACTCGGTATTGCAAAGTTTAGGACTGAGTAGTTATTTTACCTCTGTGACTATTTCTACCCAGGTATGTGCAGCTAAACCTGATCCTAAAATTTTTGCGATCGCTTTAGAAAAACATAATTGTCCACCCGAAAAGGCATGGCATATTGGTGACAGCATTGTAGAAGACTATCAAGGTGCTAAAGCTGCTGGACTCAGGGGTATTTGGATTAATCGTGAGCCAGGTGACAGGTGATAGGCTTGAAAGTCTTTTGGTATCTTGATTTGATGATTAGTTTATGACCTAATTCACATCTTGCACCAAGCGACTGAAGTCGCGGCTACACGAACAAAACCCGCACTTCGACAAGAGTTCGGCGAAGGCTACTTCGACAAGGCTCAGTACAAGTCAGTCGAGCCGCGGACTTCGTTTGTATAGCCACGAATTTCATTCGTTGGGGCTAGGTGCAAGATATGTGCTAAGCTAAGTGGCAACTGCTATACATAAAATTTCTGTGAAAGGCAATCTCCCGTTATCAAACAGTACTTAACAGGAGATTGTCAGATGTTAATAAACGAGCAAAGGACGCGCTAGTAAAAAGCTAGAAATTGATTTCGCATCTACCGGCTCACCTTGGAGAATAGCTTTCTCCAGTTCTTCGGGAGTCATCAGTACAGTTTCAATGTCCTCATCTTCATCTTTTTTCGGTGGGCTTTCCAGCTTTGCCAAATCTCGTGCGAGAAAAGCATAAATAATTTCGTCTGAATAGCCAGGAGCCAGGAAAAACTCGCCTAATTTATCCCATTTTTGGGCACTATAGCCAGTTTCCTCTTCAATTTCCCGTTGTATTGTCTCCAAGGGATCTTCACTGAGTTCCACAGTTCCTGCGGGAAACTCTAATATCCTGCCTTGAATGGCAAAACGATACTGGCGCACAAGTACAAGTTTACCTTCTGCTGTCACGGGCACTGCTAAGGCTCCGCCTGGATGACGAATACATTCCCAATCTCCTTCTGCTTTGTTAGGTAAACGCAAGCGATTGACTTCAAAATCAAACTTGCGACCTTTATAAAACAAGCATTGTTTTAGTAGTTGTGGTAATTCTCTACCTAATGGCATAGTAAAATTCTGTTATGTCTACCTACATATACATACAAACACTGTTCGATTAATCAAATCAGTGTCTTTTTCTGCGTTTATGACTGGTAATTTTAATTGCTCTCTAATAAATGTACACCAGAACAGTCTACCTCTTTGAGTAAATCTTTAATCACGCGTCCAGAAATTGGTTCTACCCAATCTGGCGCAATCTCCGCAAGTGGCACTAAAACAAAAGCACGCTCTCGCATTCGGGGATGAGGAATTTGCAGGTTGGGCGTATCCATGATTAAGTCATCATATAACAACAAATCTAAATCAAGCGATCGCGCGCCCCAGCGTTGTTGACGCACTCGCCCAAATTTTTGTTCTGTTGCTAATAACGTCTCTAATAATAGCTGCGGTGGCATTTCTACTTGCAATATGGCACAACCGTTTAAGTAATCTGGTTGCGGTGGCCCTACAGCTTTAGTTATATACCAACTGGATTTGGCTTGTAACTTAATACCTGGTGTCTGAGCTAATATCTCTATGGCTGCTGTTAAAATTGCCTGGGAATCACCAATATTTCCACCGAGGGCAATGACAGTAGATTTAGCTACTGCACCTATACAAGATGTATTTAATGAGCTTGCTGCTAGGAACAATTATTTTCAACTATTGTATAAATAATTACAAAAAATTATCAATCAATCCCAAGAAACATTTTTATGTATTACTGAATTCAGTTAATTATTTATGAGCTATTATACTAACACAAACATGGTGCGCTAACCCCAACATTTGATTCGGGTGGTTAGGTTTCAGCTACTTTGAGTGAGGAACTGACGTGGGGAAGCTCACCTCCTGGTTCAAGCAAAGATCAACCAATTTGAGTGACTCTGACAAGGAGGAACCGCGATTGTCGTCTGGTAATCATTACGAGAACGAGGAACCCGCACATGAGAGCTTATTACCCACAAAGTTAATGAGAGCAAGGCAGTTATTGAATCAGATGGGTGGCGTACCCTCTGGAATTATTTCCCAATTTACCAGTCGCGATAGACCTTTTTATCGTCGTCTATGGTTTTGGGCAGGTTTGAGTTTAGGCGGTGGCATCATTGCCTTGAACTACTTCATTAGCACCATAGACCAAACTTTACCGGATAAATCTCAGTTAAAAGTTGTTACCCGAGAGCGAACACTGACTATCAAAGCAGTTGATGGCAGTATATTACAACAACAAGGTGAAGCCACTAGAGAACGGCTAAGACTTGAGCAAGTACCCAATCAACTCAAACAAGCTTTCATCGCTTCAGAAGACAGAAGGTTTGCACATCATCAGGGGATTGATCCTCAAGGAATACTGAGAGCAGCTTTTAATAATTTGCGATCGCAGACTGTGGTAGAAGGTGGTAGTACTATCACCCAACAGCTAGCACGAATTCTTTTCCTCAAACAAGAGCAGACAATTTGGCGCAAACTCAAAGAAGTCCGTCTGGCACAGAAGATGGAGCAAGAATTGACTAAAGACCAAATTATCGAGCGTTACCTCAATCTAGTGTACTTAGGTTCTGGAGCTTATGGTGTAGCAGATGCCGCCTGGGTATATTTCAGTAAATCAGTAGACCAACTGTCCTTGGGGGAAGCGGCAATGATTGCTGGATTAGCTCCCGCCCCCAGTTTGTACTCCCCAGCGCAAAATCCAGCCGCCGCCATACAACGACGAAATTTAGTATTACAACGGATGTATGAAGATAAATTTATTACAGCATCTGAAAGACAGGCAGCTGCTCAAGAATCGCTAACCCTCAACAGCAGTTTTCCCAAACGATTACAAGTCGAATCTCCCTACTTTGCCAGTTACGTTTTGCAAGAACTGCCCAAGTATGTATCCCCCGATTTACTGACACAAGGAGGATTAGTAGTAGAAACCACCTTAAATCCCACTTGGCAGGAGGCAGCAGAAGCAGCAGTTACTAAAACCTTGCAAGAGCAAGGACGCTGGCAAAACTTTACTCAAGGAGCTTTAGTAGCCATCGACCCCCGCAATGGTGAAATTCAAGCAATGGTTGGGGGCAAAGACTTTGAGAAGAATCAGTTTAATCGGGTTACCCAGGCACAGCGTCAACCAGGATCAACATTTAAGGGATTTGTCTATGCCGCAGCCATAGCTACTGGTAAAAGTCCCAATGACAGCTACTTAGATGCACCCTTTGTAGTCGATGACTACGAACCGAAAAACTATGGCAACACCTTCCGGGGTTCGATGACTATGCGAGATGCCCTCACCCGTTCTATTAATATAATTGCGGTGAAAGTATTAATTGATATAGGATTTGAGCCAATTATTAATACTGCCCGTAATTTAGGCATTAAATCGGAACTCCAGCCGACCTATTCCTTAGCTCTTGGCTCAAATGAAGTGAATCTGCTAGAGTTAACCAACGCTTATGGTAGCTTTGCTACTCAAGGATTGTATGTAGAAGCTCATGGCATTCGCCGCATCCTTGACCGCCAAGGACAGGTAATCTGGTCAGCTGATTTCCAGCATCAGCGAGTTCTTGACCCTACTAGTGCTGGGATCATGACCTGGATGTTACGTAACGTCGTAGAAGCCGGTACTGGTGGCCCTGCCCAATTAAAGAATAGACCTGTCGCTGGGAAAACTGGCACCTCTGATGAAGCCCGCGATTTGTGGTTCATTGGTTACATCCCCCAACTAGTAGTAGGGGTTTGGCTAGGGAATGATAACAACCGCCCAACTTCCGGAGGCAGTGGTAGTGCTGCTTACACCTGGCGGGAATTTATGGAAAAAGCAATAGAAGGGATGCCTGTAGAAAAGTTTCCCGAAAGACCTAAACTAGAGGGTCGTAAAGGCAGTATTAAGGCAAAACCTCTCAAGCCTAAATCAGTGCAGCATCGTTCTCTTTCCTCTACTACGAGTCAGACAACGGCTGTCAGTTCTAATGATAGCCGTTCATCTAGAAGATATAGAAGACGTTCTCAACAGCAAAATACCAACACATCTGCCAGTGTGTCTTCTCCTTCTAGACGGCGTAGAACAGTAGAATCGGAGGCTACGCCACCATCTAGGACTCGACGGTCTTTACCCCCCACCAGTAATAGTTCTGGTTCTGCTACACCCCAGCCCTCATGGAGAGAGAGACTTAGACCTAGCCCATCTGCCTCGGATTAGAGGGGATAAGGGAAGAGCAAGTCTGTTTTCTAGCAGGAGATTTGCACACCATCTTTCAAGAAACAAGTCAGGAGGCAGGAGGCAGAAGCGAAGAGGATTTGACTTGTTTATTTCATTTTGAATTTTGAATTTTGAATTGATTCATGTTGCTCATCAAAAAGGCAAGGCAACTGACCCTATCAAATATTTCGCTGCACCAGAAAATCAAGATTTAGGCATTGTTAAACGACAACGACAACGAAAACCAAACATGAAGCTCATTGTTGCATCCTTCCCTGATAAACAACGAGGCACATCTGAATTTTTCTTTCAAGCACCTTCTAAAATCCCCTTGACAACTGCCTCACAACCTTAACTTGGGGTTAATTCTGTTTTTAGTACCTGGATGTCAGAGGTATCAGATGATAGCAACCATCTGGCAAATTCAGCAGGGTAGGTTTCGGCAAGATATTTGCAGGTGTTATCGTAACTCAAGGGCGATCGCTTACTAAGTAACTTGTATATAACTCAATTCTTATGGCAAACATGATCACAATTACGGATTCTCTCGTTCCTCATCCTGCACCGCAATCAACAATTATTCGTCTGGAGAATATATTTAAAATCTACGGCAGTGGTGAAACCGAAGTCAAAGCCCTCAATGATGTGAATTTGACTATATATGAGGGGGAATATTGTTCCATTATGGGGCCTTCTGGTTCTGGCAAATCCACGGCCATGAATATTATCGGCTGTTTAGATCGTCCTACTGCTGGTCAGTATTACTTAGATAACGTTGATGTGGCACAAATGGATGATGCAGAGTTAGCAAAAATCCGCAATATCAAACTGGGGTTTGTGTTCCAGCAATTCCACTTATTACCCCAACTGACAGCATTAGAAAATGTCATCTTGCCAATGGTATACGCAAGTATTAATCCTACAGAAAGACGCGATCGCGCCGCCGCCGCATTAAAAAAAGTCGGCTTAGAAAACCGCCTCAATAATAAACCTAATCAATTATCTGGTGGACAACAACAACGGGTAGCGATCGCGCGTGCTATTGTCAATCGTCCCGTTGTCCTCTTAGCTGATGAACCCACTGGCGCCCTTGATTCGCGCACAACGCAAGAAGTATTGGACATTTTTGGCGAATTAAATGCCAGTGGAATTACAGTTGTCATGGTAACTCATGAACCCGAAGTTGCCCGTCAAACCCAGCGCATCGTTTGGTTTCGTGATGGTGAAGTTATCCACACCAACTTGACTCCTACCGACTTAACTCAACTGGCTATGTCCTAACTCGCCAGCCGCATTACAAACTCGGTGTTTTACCTGTTTGTGCTTGTGTTTCAATAGGCTTAACATCGCTATAACCCATTTCACCAGCGATTGTCCGCAGGACTGAAATTTGCCCTTCAAAATCCAATCCCTCAATTTGGGACAGTAAATTATTGATAGCATCAGTTGACTTGTAGTTATCTGGCATCCCCACTACTGTATCGCCCATAGCTACTGCCCAAGCATACCAAACTAAAAGTTGGTTATTTTCTTTAATCGCACCATAAGCACGAGAATAATCTGTGTCTTCACAGTTAACTATATCCCGCATAATTGCCAGTTGTTGCTCATCTGACAATTTTAAATAATCTCCTAAAAGCAGTGGTGCAAGTTCTGGTTCAGCCGCAGCCGGCGCGGCTGGAGTAATGGATTTACCCATTTTTTCATAAACAAAATATAGCCAAGCTAGTTTAGCATCGGTATCTAAAGCATTAAACGCTTCTACTACTTTCAAAGTTTCGTTACTTTGAGCTTGAGAAAAAGTTTGATTGGAACTTGCAGTCACAATTTATCTCCATTATTCATAGATTTAACTATATGATTATCAAAATTTCATACATGGAATCTACTTCCTCAAGAAAGAGTTGTATTAATTAAATCTTTAAGTTTTTACTTAACCATTAATAGATATCCAAATATCTCCTAAGAGAGAAAGGGTATTGCTAATGGCTTTGGTAAAATCGCCCCAGCAGTTGGAAAATTACCCAAGGTTTTTATTTATGAATGATCAAGTGAAACCCAATGTTAATGAAGCTTCTACCCATGATGCACAATTAGCTGCTGAAAATATGGCTAGTGGTGAAGAAAAAACACCAAAAGTAGATTTTGATGCTGATTATGCAGCAGCCCAGGAATTTAGTGTTAGTGAAATTGACCGCACAGATGAAGGTAAAGCAGCCGCTTCAGCAGCAACTGCACCAAAACAAGAAGTTTCTGCCACAGAAGCCACAAAAACTGAAGCGCAATCCACCGGAAACCCCAATGATTATGTAGAAATGGCTAAGGAAGTTGGGGGTTCAAAGGATGAGGCTGTAACTAGGGTTAATGATGATTTAGTCCAAAAGGCTTTGAAAAAAGGTCAAGGGAAAAAGTAAGCTTTTCTGTGTTTGAGAAAGTATAAATTCTTCTCTGCTTATCCTGCGTCAACATAATTTGAACATACAGCCTCACCCTTCCAGGGTGAAGGCGCTTTCAAATTTAACAGATTTTCATAACTTCTAATAGTTCGCTGGGTTGATGAATCAAAAAATCTGGATTTTGTTTAGCTAACACTTCTGGTGAATTGAATCCCCAAGTCACTGCTATTACTTTAATGTTAGCCTTTTTCGATGCTTCTATATCCCGGGTTTCATCTCCGACATAAATGACGGCTTGCGGTTTGAGTTGCTTTTGTCTGAGTACATTGTTAATTATGGTGGTTTTGCCAAAAATGGTGACTGCCGAGTAGATAAAATCAAATAATTGATCTAACTCGTTGTTTTTGAGAAAAGCTTTGACATTTTCTTGAGAATTAGACGTAATAATTCCCAACCTATAACCTTGACTTTGGAGTTCTATTAAAACTTCTTGAATTCCCGGAATAGGTTGAAATTCTTGAATTTTATTTTTTAATTCACCTTTAACTTTCTTGAGGAGAAAAGGAATTCTAAAGAGAGAAATGCCTGAATATTTAATAATTTCTCTAGAGGTAAAATTTCTCAGCAATGCCAGTTCTTCTGGCGTAATTTGTACATAACCAAACTCTACAGCTAAACGATTAGCAATACTTACTAGAGCATCTACTGTATCCGCAATCGTGCCATCAAAATCAAAAATAATTACTTTATTGGTCATGCTTATGTTCGGATGCGTCAAGATTAGCACGGGCATTTCTTCTTAACATTTCTGGCTTAATCCGCCGCAACGCTGATGCCGGAAATTGTTGATCCCACTCCTCATTTGAGATTTGGGCTAATTCTATCAGCTGGGGCGCAAGATTGGCAGGATAAGGCTGAAAATCTACCACATCTGTTGTCTGGGCAAAACGCTGGTTCCAAGGACAAACGTCTTGGCAAATATCACAACCAGCAACCCAGCCCTGTAAATTGGCTGTGATTGTCTCTGGTAAGTTTTCCGCCCGATTTTCGATGGTATGATAGGCGATGCAGCGATTAGCATCGACTACAAACGGCTGGGTAATTGCACCTGTGGGACAAGCTTCTAGACAACGAGTACAACTTCCACAGTGTTCTGTATGTGGGCGATCGCTCTCTAGTTCCAGATTTGTCAATACCTCTCCCAAAAATACCCAAGAGCCATACTCTCTGGTGATTACATTACCATTTTTGGCAATCCAACCAATGCCAGCGCGTTGTGCCCAAACTTTATCTTGTACCGGGCCAGTGTCTGCATAATATCTAGCTTCAACATTTGGATTGAGTGATTCTAGCCAGGTAGTCAAAGCCTTGAGCTTTTTGTGCATCACCTTATGATAGTCTCTACCCCAGCCATAACGAGAGATTTTGGCATATTCCTCGCCTTCAGGACGTTGATCTGGTGTGTAGTAATTGAGAGCAACACATACTAGCGATCGCGCTTCTGGCATGATTAAGCTAATATCTTGACGCTTCGGGTTATTCATCCATTCCATATCAGCGTGATAACCCAGGGTTATCCATGCTTGCAATCTCTGTGCGTCTGTATTATCTCCCCTATCTACAGCAGCAATTCCTACTTTGTGAAATCCCAATTCTTTGGCTTTTTCTTTGACTATACTGCTGCTGGTGACATAATACTGATTCATTTCGCTTATCTGAATTTGGCTGCAATTCTGGGCTGCTTCTTTATACATTATGCATCCATTGACTTTGTTCAATATTCATTACCATACCTATATGTAAATTTTATTTGCCATTTGTTAAGAAATAATGCAGAATATAGACAAAGAGGTAAAGTAACCCAGGGTAATGTAAACCTCACATTGATTACCTGCCTACTTAAACTCATCAATTGTGGTGCCATCATGACATTCACTTCTGATTCCGCTTCAACTCGCTTGTCTAACGCTTTGAATTACGGTAACCGGCCTGGTGATGCTGTTACCTCCACTAAGGCTGTGTTCCAAAGTCTCAGTGTAGATGACCAGTTAGCAGTGCTTTGGTATGCTTACACAGAAATGGGACGTTCTATTACACCAGCCGCTACAGGTGCGGCTCGTTTACAAATAGCCGCAGGTCTACTCAATCAAATCAAGCAAATGTCTCATGCAGAGCAATTAAATGTTATGCGTGACCTGGCTGCTAAAAGAAATACTCAAATTTCCCGCTCTTACGGTATTCTCAGCAATAACACCAAGTTAGCTTTCTGGTATGAGTTATCAGAATTGATGGTACAAGGATTTGTTGTACCCATGCCAGCTGGCTATCAACTTTCTCGGGATGGAGTACAAGTACTCGAAGCAATCAAGCAACTAGATTTTGGTCAACAAATCACAGTTCTTCGCCAGGTAGTAGCTGAGATGGGTACTGACCCCTTCTATAACTAAATTATTTGTCGATATCTTCCCAACCTCAATGTTGTGCAACTTGTATTTCCCAGGTGTCCGCCTGGGAAACACTCTTTCTTAAGCAATTGTTCATCTTTCATGGGGAATATTGATCATCTATATCGACAGCAACTTGCTTTATATTTAATTTTGGATTCCAATAGATGTTCAGCTAGTGTGATCAAGGTGATGCTATGACAGCTGCTGAATCTTTAACGACAACTACAGCCAAAGAAGAATTGCAAATTGAGGGCATTTCCGCACCCAACATCTTAGGTTACTTTGAAACTCTCAACGCTGGGGAATTTCAGGCGACTGCTGCTTTATTTACTGATGACGGTGTGATGTATCCGCCCTTTGAATCTGGTATTGTAGGGACAGATGCGATCGCTACCTATTTACAACAAGAAGCTGGAAATATTCAAGCTCATCCCCGTCAAGGAATTATTGAGACTTTAGAAAATGGCCAAATCCAAGTTCAAGTCACAGGTAAGGCACAAACTTCTTGGTGTGGTGTCAACGTTCTTTGGCTATTTATCCTCAACCAACAACAGCAAATTATCAGCGCCAAAATCAAACTCATAGCTTCTCCCCAAGATTTACTTTCCTTACGTCGGGAAGCATAGCATGTTGAATTTTCTTATTTCTTAACGGCGCTTGGTTCTTGTAAAGAACGCAATAGCAATCTCCGACCTAATTCAATATCTGATGGCGCACATTGCCACTCTGGGTGTGCTGTCATCAATAAACTATCTAAAGTTTCTTGATCAAACAGATGCCAAACTGGAGCATCATTGATCTGGTCTGCTACTGCATAGCAATTGGAACTGACACAGTAAATAGTACAAGCTCTGGCAATTCTATTTAAAGTCATTTGTTCTCCCGGCTGTAAAGAGCGAAACTGGCGAATAGCCTGTCCTAATTCGCTCATTGACTCAACTACTAACCCAGGTACAGCTACTGTTATATTCCTGTCTCCATTCACGGCAATCCAGTAATGACGACTGGGGTCGATACCCTCTAGCCAAGGTGATTCATCATCAAGGCGATAGCGTGGTGACAAACAAAATAAAGCTTCCATAGATTAAGGCATGACTTTGGTTTACTGAGGATTATTTTTACCCATTGACAACCCTGAGAATCTACACTGAGGATTGTAGGGATATGCTGCTAATTACCTCTGGTCTTAACAAAGCATTAGTTTGTCTTCTGCTGTAAATTCAGCAGTAAGGCTTGATCTTACTCAGCACTCTTCATATTTTTAGTATTTAATAATTGCTCCTGATAAATCAAATAAATTTAGCAAAAATTAGTAACTTTATTAAGATTTATTAATAAACTAGCTCTAGTCCTCTGTGATTGCGGGTTTTAATCTTGTGTCATGCGTTAACATTCGGCATCACACACAGAAATTTTTGGCAGTTTGTAAAATTATGCAAAAGAAAAAAATTTATAAACTAAAAACTGTAACAATAGATACAGAATAAAACAACCTGCCTTAAATTCGTCCCTTAGCTCGGTGGGGTAGGTTGCCTCAAGCCAAATTTCTTTAGCGAAACAGAGGCAGAAAATGCTACTTCGATCCACTTATCTAACCTGCCCACTGCTTCCAGAAATTCAGGATACAAATGCGCCCACCTGGAATCCTGTCTGCAAAATTACCTATAATCGCGACTCGTGGGTCAAGTTGCTTCAACTTCCCAATGAATATAGTTTTGACGAAGCACTGCTACTATGCCAGGAATCGCAGGACACTTGGATTGCTTGGGTTCCTAGCCACGGCGAAATACTGTTAAACAGAAGTGATTTCTACTGTTAATTTTCAGATGGAAAGCGATCGCCATCTTCACAGATCAATAATTTGATTTAATATTTATGAACTTTGAGACAGCAACCGATTGGGATGAAGCGTTTGAGTATCTACCAGGATCGGTTGTAGAATTGAAAGCGCAACCGGGAGTCTTTTATGTAATTGACTTCTATGAAGCAATGATGGTACCGCCTGTGTGGTTAGTCAATGACCCGCGTCCTCGCTATCCTCATGAATTACGGATTGTATCACGTGTCAAGGCGTTGGTCTGTTCATTAGAGCCGCAGCTTGTACCAACCTGAACAGATCTGATTAGCGGCATATTTACTGCATTTGAACACATAGGCAAACGATGCGTGACCAAAAATCAACTAGCAGCGACACTACGGTGCGATTCCAGCAACTCTCTCTAGAGCTTTTTATCGCCTTAGTCATCAAAGGATAATTGCTGTGGATGGTTTACCAGAATTTTTCTGCAAGTGAGCGTAGAGAATACTTACAAAGTCCGGTAATCCACAATCTAAGTATTCAAAATTGTCAATTAACTAGTTCGGGTATGGTAGCTTCTAACTTAAGACAGTTAGCGCCATTAACTTGTAACTGGTACTCCACATTATCCATCAAACGATTCATAATTAGCCAACCATAGCCGCCTTCTTGTTTTTCTGTAGGGTTGGGCGGCAAATATGTAGACATATCAAAGCCTTCGCCATAGTCCCAAATTTCTATGGCAATATCTCGGTCTTTTAGTTCCAAACGCAGTAGAATTGGTAAATTCGGCTGTTCTTTGTGGGCATGACGGACTACATTTGAGTATGCTTCTACCAAAGCTAACCGCAAACGACTTGATTGCCGTGACCAATCAACCGATTCTTTGAGCTGAATTTTTAAGCATCCCAGCAACCAGCTTTCAACAATGTTTAAATAACTCAAGTCACTTGGTACATGAAGCTCACTTTTCATTACTTACAAAACCTCCAGTGAAAGTATAGTTTGATCATCTTCTTGAACGTGATTATCTGCCTGGATGCGAGCTAGTAAATTGTTCAGAGAAAGCGGTTGGGGTTCCTTTTGTAGAAGTTGCCAAAGACCTTCCTGATTCAGCATAGAACGGTTCATTGACTGGAGGCTACCCTCGGTTTTTGCCGTATCTAATAATTTATTAGATACCATTGCTTCTGTAATTCCATCACTAGCTAGCAGTAAAGTATTTCCAGCAGCAAGAACCAACCGACCAGACTGTGCTTGCCACTGAGGTAAGATACCCAAAGGAATACCGCGCACCTTCAGATAATCGGGGTTTGCGGCTACATTGGCTGAGCCTGACCAAAGCAGGGGATATATATGACCAGCATTGGCGTAGACTATTTCTTTGGTAGTAGGCGTATAACGGGCTAAGACGAGGGTAATAAAGCAATTATTGCCAATTAAATCATCACAAAGAGCGCTGTTGAGATTACTTACCACCACATTTGGTTCGGCTGGCGTTTCTTGAGATAATTCCCGGCGCAATACGGAAATAGCACTAGCCATAAATAAAGCAGCTGGCACACCTTTGCCGGAAACATCACCGACTGCCAACCATAAATCGCCTTTGGGATGAATAAACACTTCAAAAAAATCTCCTCCCACTTCACGAGCCGGGTAACAGCAGGCTTGTAGCTTGGCACCTGTAATATCCGGTAAAGTTTGGCGTAGCAAGTTGTTTTGAATTTGGCGGGCGACCTCCAATTCAGTGCTGAGCTGTTGTTGCTTTTCCTGGAGGCGTTGATAGAGCTTGGCTTGGGAGAGGGCTAAGGCTGCTTGTTCGGCAACACCTGCAATTAGTTGAATTTCTTCGTCTTGCCAAGGTTGCTCGTTTCCCCACTGGTAGATAGCTAGGACAGCTAACAGGTGTTGCTGGTATAAAAGTGGCACAACCAGGTGGTGACAGGGATTACCATCATATGTATCTTGGGTAAGTTGATAATGGCGAGTTTCCAGAACTTTTGCAATTAAAAGACTGGGATTATAGGCACAACAAGGTAAACTAGATTGAGGATCTTGATAGCAAAATTGGTCTTCTGTTAAGCGATCGCTCTCCACAGGTCTGAGTAAACAACAAGTAGCGGCAAATGTTTGTCCAATTGTGGCCACAATCTTTTCCAGCATACTGTCATAATTTAGGGATTCCCGAATTGCCGTTGTCACCGCATTAAATAAAGACTCTCGCCGCAGAGCGCGACGCAACTCACGGGTACGTTTCTTAACTACACGGTATGTATCAGTAGCTTGGTCAACAATTACTTTCAGTTGTTCGGGACTCCAGGGTTTGGTGATGTACTTAAATACTTGACCGGAGTTAATGGCATCCACCAAATCTTCCACATCAGTAAAACCAGTCAGTAAAATTCGGATTGTATCAGGAAAGCGCTCCACTGTGCGACTGAGAAATTCGGTGCCGTTCATTTCCGGCATTCTTTGATCCGAGATAATCACAGCCATCTCGCCTTCTTTGTCCAAAATTTCCAGCGCACTCAGGGCATGATTAGCTTTATATACTTGAAAATCTCGCCTAAAAGTACGGTAGAGTAAATCTAAGTTATCCAGCTCATCATCTACTACCATGAGCTTGAGTTTGCCTATCTCTGTCTCAGTCATATTGACTTTAAAATTTTTGATAATTAAATAGCGAGATAGTGCAATTTTTATCTCACCCGATAACTAAAAGATTAAAAAGTAATCCTTAAAGATAAGTTACCCATTTTGAACGGATAAATTTACTTAAAGCTTTCAACTTCCTGGTGTTTGCTCAAGTAAATACAAAAGTTTATCCCACTAATCCAGAACGCAAGGCGCGTACGGCTGCTTGGGTACGGTCATCGGCGCATAGCTTATTCAAAATATTCCGGACGTGTGTTTTCACAGTTCCGACTGTGATGTATAGGCGTTCGGCAATAACTGCATTGCTACAACCCTCGACGATTAACTGTAACACTTCTAATTCCCTCTCTGTCAGGGTGTAAGAGTCTATCATTTCCAAATCCTCCTCAGATTCTAAGTTCTGGGAAGGATTTTTTTGGTCTGCGGCAACCGTTTCTAGTTTAGAGGGATTTTGTTGGGCTTGTTGTAATACAATGCGTGCGATCGCTGGATCGATCCAAGCGTTGCCATTGTAAGTTACTCGCACGGCTTCCAGTAAATTATCAAACTTGATATCTTTCATACAGTAAGAGTCTGCCCCAGCTGCAAAAGCTGCTAGCACGGCTTCTTTATTATCCTGAAGTGTTAAAATTAACACCTTTGTTGATGAATCTCCACCATTAGTGAGAGCTTTCAATTCCCGTGTCAGTTCAATACCATCCTTATCTGGTAAACCAATATCTACAATCGCAATATCTGGTTGTAGCTTTTTTAACATTTTCAGACCTTCTGCCGCATTAGCAGCTTCTCCTACAACTTCAATTTCTTCCTTTTGTAGTAAAGCTGTCCGAATACCTACACGGGTAAGGTCGTGATCTTCAATCAGAGCAATCCGAATTTTACTCATAGTCAGCTTCCGCAAGTTACATTACCTTAACTTTAAAATTGAGTTCATTCAAAAGTCTTATATAGAAAATGCAGTTTAAAGTCATTTGTACAAAACACTTCAATAATAAAATTAGTGGGCATTTACCCCAAATATGAAAAAGACGCTAAAGACTAGTATTTTTACTTAGCACTTAGGCAGGAAGCACTTTTTATAGTGCCAATTTACTGAATTCTGATTTCTATTGTGGCAGGTGTGTGAACTTACAATATGAGATAACCCTAGCTCAACCCCATACTTTTTAGTTTGTGTTGCCAGAAATTTGTCAAAAATCGCTGATAAATACTTATTGATAAATAATAAGATATTTTTATATATTCATTTTTCAGTATACGGTCGCATTGTAAACAAAGCAATCATATAAGGTAGGTAATTTACCTAGTTTTCCCCTGCCAATTAGCTAAATTTTCCACAGACAACCTATTAAAAAATTTGATAGACTATCGTTCGAGGGAATTTGGTGCGAGTCTAATCAAGAATAAGGCCATGTCTAAACAGCCTAAAGTGTTTTCAGTACTGGGAATACCAGTTCATGTTATGAGTAACTATCCAGGCTGGTTGCGAGAATGCCTGCAACACAGCAAAGGTACTCATGTAGTCACGCTCAATGCAGAAATGACTATGCAGGCAGAACGAAATAGTTCCCTCGCTCAAGTAATTCAAAATGCCGAGTTAGTGATTCCAGATGGCGCAGGGGTAGTTCTGTATTTGCGGTGGCTTTGCTGGCAAAAAGTGCAACGTTGTCCGGGGATTGAGCTAGCAGAAACCTTATTGCAATACCTTGGGCAGCAGACAGATGCCAGAATATTCTTTTATGGGGGAGCGCCGGGAGTCGCGGCAAAAGCAGCAGAGTTTTGGCAGCAACAAATCCCTAGTTTGAACCTAGCAGGTACTAACTCCGGCTACCATACCCCAGAAGAAGAAGAGCAATTAAAACAAACACTTGCTCAATTACAGCCACAAGTGATTTTTGTGGGTTTGGGAGTACCACGGCAAGAATTATGGATTGCCCAAAATCGCCATTTGTGCCCCCAAGCGATTTGGATTGGTGTTGGTGGCAGTTTTGATATTTGGTCGGGGACAAAAACTCGCGCTCCTGCTTGGTTAGCAAATAATAACTTGGAATGGCTGTATCGGCTTTATCAAGAACCCTGGCGTTGGCGGCGGATGTTGGCTTTGCCAGAGTTTGCGGTTAAAGCCTTTGTTTATCGGTTGACTGTTAGGGGTGCTATTTAGTGCTGAGTGCTTCCTTTCTGAGTGTTATTACTTACTAAATATTCAGAGCTTCAAAAAATTTTCATTTTTGGACTTGAGATTTGAGATTCCCTGGTACTGCCTGGGAATCCTTGTTTTAAGGTGAATTTCAAATCGCCAACTTCCCACTATGTGATTGAGGATGTGAGGAAAGTCTAGCAATGCCAGTATTAATAACTCCCAGAACTACTGAAACAGAGGATAGTAAAACTCAACAACACAGCCGTGGTGCTAATGCCATGGTGCAATTACACTCCATCACAAAAACCTATACTAATGGCTGTCATGCTTTGTTGGATGTGAGTCTAGAGGTTAAACATAAAGAATTCCTGTTTATCACAGGGCCAAGTGGTTCTGGTAAATCAACTCTTTTAAAACTGTTATATGGTGAAGAGCTACCCACACAGGGCGAGGTGATTGTTGATGACTGCAATGTGAAAACCTTGCGAGGCGATCGCTTGTCATTATTGCGGCGACGCATTGGTATTGTATTTCAAGATTACAAACTCATTCCCCAGCGCACAGTGGCAGAAAATGTCACTTTTGTCCTGCAAGCTCAAGGGTATACCCGCAAGGAAATTCAACGGCGTTTAGAACCAACTTTGAAGCTAGTAGGTTTACTGTCTAAAGCCGACTGTTTTCCTGATCAATTGTCTGGGGGAGAACAACAGCGCGTAAGTATTGCGCGGGCGATCGTGGGAACACCACCTTTAATTTTGGCAGATGAGCCAACAGGCAACCTCGATCCAGATAATTCGTGGCAAGTAATGCAGATTCTCCAAAAGTTAAATACCTTTGGGGCAACAGTCATTGTGACTACCCATGATGAACAACTAGTGCGTCGGTGCAATCATCCAGTAGTGCAAGTCCGCAATGGACGAATTGATCGACAATCACCAAGAGTTCATAGTCATTAGCATCTCAATAAATACAAATTCGCCCGCTTATTAGGAAGAAATGCGAACCTGAGATTTTGTAGATAGAGGGATCAAAGTTGCCATTTTGCTGGATGGTTGCACTGGCAAATAATCCAAGGCTTGCAAACTTTCTAAAGCTGCATCTCTGATGACTGCTTCTTTCTCTTGAGTTAGTAATAGTTGCAAGCATGGGACGGCTGCTTGCTGCATCTGGGAATCAATTCGCTTACTAGTGATAATTTTAGTTAATTGACGTATGGCTATCAAACGCTTCAAGGGGTCTTGTGCTGTTAAATTGACCAACAACCGCTCAAAGTTGTCTTCTTCCTGGTTGCCATAAAAGCTGACCATTTGCCATATCAACAAAATTAAAGTTAATAGCGTCCCCAAACCTTGCAAAATAATTCCAGTAGCAATCCAAGAACTTTTGGAGTCGACCCAAATGGCAGCTGCCATGTAAGTGCTAACAGTAGCGATACCTCCACTACCAACCGCTAAGGCTAAACGATGGTTGGGGCTATTGAAAAATTGCCGCATCTGTGACCAGCATAGTTGCCAGTCCCATTTCTGCATTGAGTAGACTAACAACATTACCCCCACGCCAACCAGCAGTGCCAACAGCAGTTTCCAGTTCCACAACAGCATGGCAACGATAATTGTCAAAAAGCCCAGAATGCCTCCTGGTCCAGCGAAAGGCTTGAAAGGTCTTTGCTTTGGGCTTCCTGTCTTGAACTCTAAAAGTGACCAGTGGGGAATCTGGTTGACCAGTTGCTGCCAAGAAAATGAAGCCTTTGCCACAGTGTTTACCTACCTAATCACAATATTGTCTAATGTATAAGAATAACTGGGCTAGGGCGAGGAAAAGCAAGTTTTTCGCTGAATTTTTCCAGTTGTGATTAGATACAAAAACGAAAATTATCTAGGGTGAATTGACCATCAAAAGCGCAGAAGGTGACAGAGTGGATATTCTTGGCTGTGATTGATAAGAGGGAATTGGGGGGTAATACTGAGTCAGAATTGGCGAGGTTGGCGCTGGGAAGTATTGTTTGTGCCAGGACTTGGCGATCGCGATCGTAAGCGGAAAGAACCAGCCTCTGCGAACTGGTAACAAAAACACTAACCCAATTAACAGGACGCAAGAATGTCGCTTCTAAAAATCCGCCTTTGGGTGAACCCATCAATACTGTCAGTCCTGAATGGGTAGGAAACGCTGGATTTGATGGTTGTATTGCTAGGGAATTATGAAAAATTACACCCCAGTGTTCATACTGACGCTCGACAGTTTCAAAACATTTCAAATCTTCTAAATTTAGACAAATACAAGTAGGTACATCTACCTTAGTGGCGTCAAAGACTTCCTCAAACTCGCCCCGTTTAGCGGAAGCAATGACTTGATTTTGCACATTATGGTTGTCAAGTGAAAATTTGGCGTCTTCAACCGTGGGAATTTTATTCGATTGAAGAGTCGCCTGTTTGACCATGACACCCCGCCTGTTTATTAACTAGAGAAATATAAAAAGATTAATTAAATTAAAAGCTATTCTTTTTGTGTGCAGAACTATAAATAATAACCTTTCTTGATGAGCATTGCGACTATTTCGGACGTTGAAAATTAACCGTGATTTTTCTGATAGAGTACCATGAAAATTCATCTAGTAATTCTCTAATAGGTGATACTATTTACTAGTATAAAGTCGCAAAAACCTTTGTATATTGGTAATTAAAAGCAAATCGATTTCCGAAGCTTGAAAAAAAAATCACTAAAACTTTATAACTGAGGCAGTAATTTTACATCTACTTAATCTGACGGTGGCCAGAGGTGTCAAAATTATTGGTTCGCTGATAATAACAATTGTGGGGAGTTTGATTTGCATGAGTAAGCTTTTTAGGGTGAAGCAATTATCAGCAGCACCCAGCAAACATAACAGAAATTTCACAAATAATTATGTTTCAGCCACAAGGATTTGAGCAACGTTCCATAATAACTTCACTGGGTAAGATGGTTTACTATACTGCTACTAGCTCACCTTGGCAGGATCAGGCCTCTTCCCAAAATGACGACAAAGAAACTTTGGTGTTCCTGCACGGCTTTGGTGGTGGGTCTTCTGCCTATGAGTGGTCAAAAGTTTATCCGGCTTTTGCGGCGGAATATCGCATCCTCGCACCAGATTTAATAGGTTGGGGTAGGTCTGAGCATCCAGTACGGAATTACAGCATTGACGATTATTTGACGACGATTCGGGAGTTTTTCCAGCAGACTTGTACAGGCCCCGTAACAGCGATCGCCTCTTCTCTAACTGCGGCCTTGACAATTCGCGTCGCGATCGCCCATCCTGATTTATTCAAGTCTTTAATTCTCGTCACACCCGCCGGACTTGCCGATTTTGGCGAAGATTATTCTCGCAGCTTGTTTGCCCAAATAGTCAAAGTTCCGGTGCTTGATCGTTTGCTCTACAGCACTGGAATCGCCACTAGTGGCGGTATTCGTAGCTTTTTAGAGCAACGGCAATTTGCCCAACCCAATCGCATATACGCAGAAATTGTTGAGGCTTATTTACAATCTGCCCTACAACCGAATGCTGAATATGCGGCGTTATCTTTTGTGCGTGGCGACTTGTGTTTTGATTTGTCCTTATACATTCAACAGTTGACAATTCCCACCGCAATTATTTGGGGACAACAGTCAGAATTTACTGGCCCCGAAATTGGTCGTCGTCTAGCTGAGAAAAATCCCCAAGCTATCCGAGTATTTCAACCGTTGGAAAATGTGGGTTTAACGCCACAGTTGGAACTACCCGCAGTGACTATTGGATTAATTCGGCGGTTTTTACCACACTTAGTGCTGAGTGCTGAGTGCTGAGTGCGCTTGCCCTGAGCGAAGTCGAAGGGGAGTGCTGAGTACACAAATGTGATTAGCAGGCTAATTACGCCCATCTTCATGAGGAAGACTTGTTCTTGTCTAGTTTCTCTTGGATAGCTTGACGGCAAAATTCAGGAGGGTCTGCTTGAGATTTAACAGCTTCCTTCATTGATTCAGTACATCTAAAGCTAACAGTTGCCGTCATAGGTTCATCACCCTTTGGTTTTGATGGTTCTAAATTTTCTGGGGTTCCTTTAGGATTGGGCATCTGTTTAGAAATATAACTAATGCTTGAATCAGATGTACACAACTAATTAGACTATTTAATCGGTAGGTAATCAGCCTGAGAAACTTGTTACCTACCGATACCACTTTTAAAAAGAGGCATTACTATTCTATGTTCACTCGTACTGAACTTGAACTGTTGAGCGTTCCACAGTTAAAAATTCTCTGTAATCGATACGGTTTGCGACCCACTGGGAATGGTGGATACAAAACCAGCTACATCACATCCCTGATGGCATTTCCAGTATTAGCAATACATCAACTAGAAAAAGGTGAAGGGTTGAAATCACCATCATTTGCTAGCTTGCAAGAGATAGGTAGCACGTTAGATGAGATGGGTAGCCCCACAACAGAGCAAGCAGCACTGCTAAGAATCTCATTTGAGGGCAGGAGAATGACAATACCAGCCAGATATGACCAGGAAAAACTGATTGCTATCTATAAAGCTAAGAATCACTTAGAGGAGGTAATTAGCTTACTGGGAATGTAAGGATTTAAATTTGTTGAAGTGTAGGAGGGCATCATACCCCTCCTTTTGCCCATCCAACCAAGTTATGAAAATGATTGGTGGAAAACTCGCTAGAATGCTGATCTAGTAAGAAATTTAAAAACGGAGAGGGAGGGATTCGAACCCTCGTATACGTTTCCGCATAACAGACTTTCCAGGTCTGCGCCTTCAACCACTCGGCCACCTCTCCAGGTGCCACGATTTACGATTGTACTACGAAATCCTGAAAAATGCAAAGATAGAAGCAGACATAACTTAGATTAAAGCTGAAAAGTTAAATTCCCCAACCTCAAATCAAAATGTCCCGTACATACACAATTAAAATCCGCGATCGCGCCACTGGTAAAGAATTTACCCTCCAAGTTCCAGAAGACCGCTACATCCTGCACACTGCCGAACAGCAAGGGGTGGAACTACCGTTTTCTTGCCGTAATGGAGCTTGCACAACTTGTGCTGTTAGAGTATTGTCTGGAGAAATTTACCAACCAGAGGCAGTCGGATTGTCACCGGAGTTGCGGCGGCAAGGTTATGCTTTGTTATGTGTGAGTTATGCCCGTTCTGACTTGGAGGTGGAAACTCAAGATGAGGATGAGGTTTATGAACTCCAGTTTGGGCGCTATTTTGCTAAGGGTAGAGTTAAGGCGGGTTTACCTTTAGATGAGGATTAAGATTTTGTTCGCGCAAAGACGCAGAGACGCAAAGGTAAAAATTATAACTCTGGTGGCGCTTGTGGATCTCTGGGTGCGAAAAATAGTCATTTTAGGTTGCTTGCTGCTGCTGGTGAGTTGTCAAGGTAACAATCAATCTGCAAGCAATCAGGTGCAGGTGAAAGTAGCGCGGGTAGTCAGTGGGCAAAGTTTGGAAGTTTTAGGCATGGCTGAACAACCAAATTTGATTTCCCGAGTCCGATTAGTGGGAATTGATGCACCAGATTTGCAACAACAGCCTTGGGGAGATGAAGCCAGGCAACTTTTAGAGAAGTTAATTGGTGATCTAGAAAAACCCGTAACCCTGGAATTTGATCTTGAAGCCAAAGACAAAATTGGGCGGACTTTGGCTTATGTATGGAGAGATCAGCAGTTATTGAATGAACAAGTAGTCAAACAAGGGTATGCGTTGTTTGTGGGGCGATCGCCTAACCACAAATATGACCAGCGCTTGGAACGCGCTCAACAATGGGCTAGACTCATGGGAAAAGGAATTTGGCACCCAGAAAAACCCATGCGTGTCCCTCCTGCTGAGTTTCGGCGGCGGAATCTATAGAAAGTGCTTCCTTCCTGAGTGCTGAGTAGGAGACAAGAAGAATGCCCAATGACCAATGACTAATGACAAATGACTAATTTACAAATTTTTCTCGATATTGCTACGGAAGCGGCGCTGTCTGCGGGTAAGGTTTTGCAGGATTATTTGGGTAAATTAGAAGATGCCATTACTGAAAAAGGTCGTCCTGGTGATTTAGTCACTGCTGCCGATAAAGCCTCGGAAGTGGTGATTTTAGAAGTTTTGCGTCGCCACTTTCCTCAGCACTCTATTTTGGCTGAAGAATCGGGGAAACTGGGAAATCAAGATAATGAGTATCTCTGGGCAATTGACCCTTTAGATGGTACAACCAACTATGCTCACCAATACCCCGCTTTTGCTGTTTCCATTGGGTTATTAATTAATGGTATGCCGCAAGTTGGTGTAATTTATGACCCTCTTCACGATGAGTTATTCCGGGCGGCAACTGGATTGGGTGCAACGCGCAATCGTCGCTCAATTAAGGTTTCCGAAACATCTGAACTGAGTAAAAGTCTATTAGTAACGGGATTTGCTTATGATCGCCGGGAAACATCAGATAACAACTACGCGGAATTTTGTCACCTCACCCATCTCACCCAAGGCGTTAGGCGTAGCGGTTCCGCAGCCTTAGATTTAGCCTATGTTGCCTGTGGGCGTGTCGATGGTTACTGGGAAAGGGGAATTTCACCTTGGGATGTTGTCGCTGGTGTAATTTTACCACAAGAGGCTGGCGGTAAAGTCACTGCCTATGATGGTACTCCCTGCAAAATTGCATCAGGGAGAATTCTCGCAACCAATGGTAAAATCCACGACTACCTAAGTCATGAATTGGTAAAAGTTCCACCCTTATCAAGCTGGAAGTGAGGGGGACAAGGGGATAGGGAAAATAATTTTCCCAATGCCCAATGCCTACCCACCTTACAAATCACCGTTTACGCGAAGTAAACTAGAAAAAATCTAACGGCTCCTTTGGTGCAAAACCGCTCTATGTCTTTAAAAATAGATATTGGATTGTTTAAATATGATTTCATAGACCATCACGCAATTTTGTGTGTTTCTGTTGATGCGGATGTAAAAGATATACGCAAACGTTATCTGCAAATTGCTCGCCGCCTGCACCCTGATAGCAGCACTATTAGCTCGGGGGCGGAAAAACAGCTAGCTAATGAATTATTATCAAAGTTGGTTAACCCAGCTTACGAAAAACTGTCAGCAGAAAGCAGTCGCGCAGAATACATCATAGTTTTGTCTCAAATGGGCAAGCGTTTGGTTCAAGAATCTGCTTCGGTGGAATTGAGTAGCGACTTAGCTAAACAGTTAGCTGCTGCGCCTAATATTGATCATTGCTATAGAAGTGCGATCGCGAAAATGGCCGCAACTCAATATGACTCGTTGCCGCAATCAATTCAAGTCATAGCCCAAATCAGCGAATTAAATCTAGTTTACTTGATGCGGAGTGCTGGCAAAGCTGCCACAGCGCCAGTTTCACCTGCAAAATCTGCCAGTAACTCAAGTGTGCCCAAGCCAAATACAGCACCTCCACCCCCACCAGCCCCACCAAAAGAAGATTCGGCTGTAGAGCAATATATCCGTCGCGCTCAAACTTTGATTGACAAAAACCAATTTGTCCAAGCCAAGGTGGAGTTACAAGATGCTCTGAAGCTAGAACCGAAGAATAGTCATTGTCATAGTTTGATTGCTTTGGTGTATTTAAAGCAAAATCAGCTAAAAATGGCCAAAATTCACTTTGATAATGCTCTGAAATTAGACCCTAAAGATGAAATAGCGTTGACATGGAAACCTAAAATAGAAAAGGCTTTGGGGCAACAATCTAGTGGCTCGAAAGTGACTTCACCTCGGACGGTGGGAAGTCAGCAACCAGATAAGTCTGGGGGTGGCGGTTTGTTTGGTGGTTTGTTTGGTGGGAAGAAAAAATAATGGTGTATCAACCAGCAGCGGGAGCCAGGGATTTATTACCTTTAGATGTGGCTCAAAAACGCTGGATTGAAGATAGGTTACAGCAGGTGTTTCATCGTTGGGGATATCACAGGATTATCACTTCGACGTTGGAACGAATGGATACATTGATGGCAGGGGAAGCAATTCAACGCCAAATGGTGATTCAACTGCAAAGTACTGAAGATGAAGAGTTAGGATTGCGTCCAGAATTGACAGCCTCCATTGCTCGTGCAGTTGTCACGCGGATGGCAGGTGTTACTTATCCGCAACGCTTGTACTACAATGCCAACGTCTTCCGCCGTACCTGGGAAAACAGGCACAATCGCCAGCAAGAGTTTTATCAAGCTGGGGTTGAGTTGTTGGGTGTCGGCGGATTGCTGTCCAATGCAGAAGTGCTGCTATTAGCGGCAAATTGTTTGTCAGCGCTGGGTTTGCAGAATTGGCATTTGATTCTAGGCGAAGCGGGAATCACGCGATCGCTCCTTGATGCCTTTCCCGCTCATCTCCAAGCTAAAGTTCGCAGTGCGATCGCCCATCTCGACCGCATTGCCATAGATACTTTACCCCTGAGCGATGAATTGCGCGATCGCGCCAGAATCATGATGGATCTGCGCGGTGACAGTGCTGATGTCTTGCAAAAAGTTAGTAGCTTAGGTTTAGACGCAGAACAACAAGAGATAGTAAATAACCTTAAATCTCTGGTAGAGTTATTAAAATCGGAAGGGGAATTTCCTTTAATTCTTGACCTTAGCCTGATCCAAACTATAGATTACTACACAGGTATAGTCTTTGAAGTTGTCAGTGATACTGGGTCGCAAGCAAGGGTTTTAGGGCGCGGTGGGCGCTACGACAAGCTTTTGGGACTGTATCATCCCCAAGGAGAAAACATCCCCGGAATTGGTTTTGTCCTCAACATCGAAGATTTATACCAAGTTCTTTTATCTACTCAGCAATTACCCCAGGCAACCCCAGCGAGTAACTGGTTAGTAGTAGCAGAAACACCAACTGCTGAGGCTGCCGCCTTTGCCTACGCACAAAAACTGCGTGATTCTACTAACTTGGTACGTGTAGAAATGGACTTGGGCGGCAGAGATACACAAGCTATTAGGCAATACGCAAGCGATCGCGGTATTGCCCAAATTGCTTGGATTAAATCTGATGGTTCACCGACAATTGAATCATTGCGTTAGTTAGGGAGTGGGGAATAGGGGGAAGTAGGAGGTTAAATTCCTACTCCTCACTCAGCACTCCCCTGCGACTTCGCTCAGGGCAAGCGCACTCAGGAAGGAAGCACTCAGAAAGGCACTCATTTCTCCTATCTCGCCTTAATAAATAACATTTTGTAAACAATTGGGAATATTCCAGTTTCTACTTCCGATAACCTACTAGGCAAGTAAGGGGAGGTTAGGTACTGTCATGAAATTCAAACCTGAATTGATTGGGTCTGGATAACCCTTATGTGTAATGACTTGAGGGATTTACTGCAAGCTGCTTTTAATGACCCAATTGAAAAGAGCAGGCTATTACAGCACCGTCAAAAGCTCCAGGAAATTATCAACGATATTCCTGCTCGTCAATGGCTATTTGAGCAAGCGTGTCAACCTGATGACCCAAATCAAGTTAAGACTTTTATCATCACAATGATGACTTCTTCTCGATTGATTTGGTGTGGCAATAGGATATCACCAGATGTCTATAGTGAAGCACTATCACGAACTTGGGTATGGTTTTTAGAAGATTTTTGTCAGAGGTATAACCCAGAAAAGGCCAGCTTTGTTACCTGGTTTAACCAAAAGCTGAGATGGATGATTCTAGATGTCATTCGAGAAAGAGCCAAGGAAGAGAAAAATCGTTTACGTCTTCCTCCAGATAGAGAAGATAACGAATGGATTTATCCGCCTCCTCTTCCTCCTTTGAAGCAAACGATCAAAGAATGGCTAGAGTTAGTGCAAAATAATCCGCATTTACTCAAAAATTGTCAAATGCAGAAACATCCTCATGTCAACTGTCAGATTGTGTTGACGCAGATATTAATAGTGTTGCGCGATTCAGAAACAGAAAAATTTTCTTGGGATACGATCGCTCAAAATTATGGAGTTGCAGCATCATCACTGAAAAGATTTTGTCGCACACGCTGTTTCCGGATTTTTAAACAGTTGTTGTCTGAATAATGTCCTCTAAAGTTTCCAGATATTTTCTTTGATACGAATCATGATTGATACCGCTACAAAATTCACCCCGATTGCTATTCCCATTACAGCTAGCGATCGCCAACAAGCCTATCAGTTTGCTCAACAACAGCCAACCCCAAAACGATCAGAGCAAGTTTATCGGAATACCTTAGCTGTGTTGGTGACTCAGCGTTGTTTGCAACTGTTGGGAATTGATACCGATTTAGAAGTTAGTCATAGTTGGAATCCTCTAGAACGTCTGTTAGAAAACGTTGCTGATTTATATATTCCAGCATTGTCAGGCTTTTTAGAGTGTCGTTCCCTACGTCAAGGCGATCGCAAATGTCTAATTCCCGCAGAAGTTTGGTCAGAACGCATTGGCTACGTCATCATTCAACTCGATGAACCTTACCAAGAGGGACAAATTGTAGGATTTGTAGAATCCGTCTCAGTGTCGGAATTACCACGCAGTTATTTTCAACCACTTGATGTATTTCTAGAGCATTTGACCTCAGAGCGATCGCCACAACCAATTGTCCAACTGCAAGAATGGCGCAAACGCATATTTGAATCCGATTGGCAACCCCCAAAAGATTTACTGAATAATATCCAAAAAGCAACTTTAAAATTTTGTGGGTCACAGATGCAACTACAACGCAGTAATGACCCCATTCGCCAACGAGTTGAACAACTCTATCGCCGACATACGCGTAATTTGGTACAACCCATTTCAGTTAACCTGGATTTCCCAGCAGCTTTGGAAAATCTCATCCAAACTACTCAAGATGACGAAATTCGTTGGCAAGCGGCTGAAGTTCTGTGGGAACTTAATCCCCAACATCCCGCCTCTCCGGTAATCAGTGGGAAAGATTTAGGCATTTACCTGCTGGGATATCCTGTCTTACTGATGGTGGGTATTTTGCCCAAGTTAGATAATAGAGTGTTAATTCTCTTGCGATTGTATCAACTAGAAAAACCGTCTTCGCTACCATCAGGATTGAAATTAATCGGGTTGGACGAAACCGGAAATTCCTTTTTTGAAGTAGAAATACGTCCACAAGACGACTATATACAATTTAAGTTTACAGCTGACCCAGGCGATCGCTTCAGTGTCAGTGTTGTTCTCCAAAATGCCAGTTTTACTGAGAGTTTTGTGGTTTAGCTGCCTATTGCCTAGCTTTGCTAAATCGTGCTTATCTAAGACATAAATTCTTTACCTCCCACACAGTCTGACTCTGTTATGCTTGACTTTATCTTGAGACATCCTCAAAATGTCGCCGTGGTACTGGAGATTAGTGGCGGTAGCTTCGATGCTGGGTTTCCTGTGACGCTGAAGGTATTGCAAGATGCTAAAACTATCAAAGAATATGAGGATTTTATTTGTCTTCCTGCTGCGCCAGAAATGCCGCAGTTGTATAAAGAATGGCAAGGTATATCACTAGATCGTGTTCGTAAATGGTCACATAAACCAGGTAACCGGAAACTCGAACCTGTTCCAGACCAGGTAACTAACGTAGCCTGGGCAGAAAGCACGAGAAACCTAGAAAAATACTGTAAAAGCTGGTTTAATAATGAAGCATTTGAGCGTTTGAGCGATCGCATTCGGGCAGATATCGCAGATATCAGGGTCAACAACGATCAATCTGTCCCCATTATCATCAGATGCCCTACACACAATCATAATCCCAATGAACTGCTGCGCAGGTTACCTTGGCATCTTTGGGATTTATTTACCGAACTGCCTAAAGCTGAGTTTACATTATTCTCTGGATTTGCGAAACAAGTCCCTGCCCTGAAAGCACCAGTCAAAGTTTTAGCCATTTTCGGTAGTTCTCATGGTGGTTTACAACTAGAAAAAGATCAAGCAGCATTAAACCTCCTGCAAAAGCGGGGGGCAAAAATTACTCTGAAATCACAGCCGACGGATCAAGAATTGTCTGATTTGTTATTTAATCACAGTTGGGATATCTTGCTCTTTTCTGGCCATAGTTGTAGTGATAGAACCAATATTGAAGACAGTGGTATACAAATTGGTGATGGCGATTTTTTCAAATTAAATGATTTACGTCAAGGGTTAAGGAGAGCAGTCACCAGAGGGTTAAAGTTGGCAATCTTTAATTCTTGTGATGGGTTAGGGATTGCAGATTTTTTGGCAAGGTTGAAAGTACCTGCGGTGATTGTGATGCGAGAACCTGTACCCGATGAAATTGCTTGTCAATTCTTACTCGACTTTTTACAGCAATTTTCTCAAGGTATACCACTTTTTCGGGCAGTACGGGAGGCACGCGATCGCCTGGAACCGATACAAAGAATAGAGTTCCCGGCCGCTTCCTGGCTACCCGCCGTTTGCCTGAATCCGAATCAGCCGGAATTAGTGTGGCCTGAGCCATCACTACTTTCTCGTTGTCAATCTTACCTGTCTCGTCCTTATCTGATGACGGGGGTTGTTTTAGCTGGAATCATCGCTGTAGCTACTCCAGTGGCGATGCACCGATGTCAGATTTTTCCCTCAATTTGCCTCAGTCCACTTCCCCCATTAGACGACTATATCAGTATTGGTGAAAAACCAATTGCTAACAGCAAAGTACAACTAAGTGAGCCATATCTTTCATTAAAACAACAAGGTATTACAGCATTTTCTCAAAATCAATATGCAGATGCGGCAAAGATTTTTGAACAGTTGCGTCATCTAGCACAACAAAATAAAGCGGTTCCATCTATCAGCCAAGCAGCTTTTACAGCACTACAAGACCCCATAGTTTTAATTTCTCGCAATAATGCCTTTGTGATGCATCGTCATAGCCAAAACCCAGATTTGCCAATTTACACTATTGCTGTTGCTGCACCACTAAATTTCAATGCTGGGTTAGATATCGTATTTGGAGTTGCTCAAGCACAAGATGTAGCGGTTCAGCAAGGTATTAATTTGCAAGTTGTGATTGCTAATGATAATAACAACACCGAACAAGCGAGAGGAGTGGCAAAAATGCTCAAAGAAGATGCCAACGTTCTCGCTGTGGTAGGACACTACACCTCTCCCAATACCTGTGCAGCTTTGAAGGTCTATTCTCATAAACCACACCCGCTTGTAGTGATTTCTCCTACCAGCAGCCTTGTTAATCTCCCATCCAGTCCAGCTTGTGGCGGTGACCCATATAAAGTATTCTTCAGGACTGTTTCATCTAGTCGAGTAGAAGCTCAGAGTCTAGTGCAGTATTTAGTTGAGGTTCTCAAAAAGCCTCAACCAAAAGTGGTTGCTTTTTACAACTCTCAAGAATTATTTAGTAAGGACTTGTTAGAGCAATTTATTTTGGTACTTAGAGCATTTAAAGGCAGTATAGTTGCTGAATTTGATCTTGCAGATCCTAAATTAGATATTGGTCAACTTCCGCCACAAGTTCAAGATGCAGATGCTCTGGCAGTATTAGCAGATGGGGGTACTGATGATAATGTAGCATTTGCAAAAGCGATTGAGATTATCAAATTAAACGAGAGAAAAAAACCAGTTTTAGCAGCAAATCCCCTCTACCTCCAAGAAGTTATTGATCAGACTAAAGATGCTACAGTAAATAGCTTATTCCTGGCGGTTGATTGGCATCCAAAACAATGTGGCGCACAAGCTTTTGCTCAACAAATCAACGAATACTGGGGCGGTGATTTAAATCGCCGGACAGCCCTGGCTTATGAGGCTGTTCAGGCGGTACTGCAAGCCATTAAACTATCAGACTCACCCATAACTCGAGAAGATATCCGGCAGAAATTGGCGAATACAGGAATTATCAAGGGGGTAGCAGCATCTAGTGCGACAAGCCAAGGCGTATCGATTAGTTTTGATGCTAGAGGCGATCGCCGAGAAATTACCACGAGGGGAATCGTCACTGTCAATGAACAGTTGAGGTTCGATCTCGTAAAAGATGATTCTTGTCCTCATCCTCAATAAATTTATTTGTAAACTTATGTAAAAATTTGCACAATTTTGCCTTTAAACTCCGATAGTCCTTTAGCAGAGTCAAGAAAGTAACTTTAAACTTTCATCTGGATTTTGCCTTTTTACTTTTAACTTAAAAGATGGTCACTATGAGTCAATTGTTATTAGAAAAGGCATCACCACAAGTTGTTATAGTTGATAGTTATGATGTCTATTTGACTGGAACAATTAAATTGTTAAAAAGTCAATATACAAATATGAAAATTATCAGCGCTCAAACGGCTGATGAAGCTTTCAATCAAATCTCGAATTCACAGCCTAATTTGATAATTATGGATATTTTTCTGTCAAAAAAGCTGGGATTGAAAGCAAGGACTTTTACAGGTATTGAATTCTTACAACAAATAATGCATAAATATCCTAACCTGAATATTCTGGTACAAAGTACTTATATTCAAAGACTTGTGCAAATCAAATCTGCAATCAGCATCCATCAAGGAGGCTTTGTAATCGCTGATAAAAGTCTTCCTGCTAAAGAAATGCTATCTAGAGTAGATGGGGCGTTAAAAGGATTTACTCACATCAAAGAGATTACCGATATTTATTCAGAATTTAACTTTAAACCAGAGATATTAAAATTACTCAGCCTAGCTTTTGATGAAGGATTACAAGATAAAGCGATCGCCGCACATATTTGTGTATCTGAACGCATGGTACGCCACTACTGGGATCAGCTGCAAGCAGCTTTAGGTATTGATTGCGAAGAATTAAAAAATCAAGGAAAAAACATCAGAGTTGTCACTAAAATTCGTGCTAGAGAAGCAGGATTAATTGATTAACTCTGAAGAAAAATCGGTTGTGTCAATTTATGTAAAAGTGGAAAAGTAGATAATGGGATAGTGTCAGTGAATGCTTAGGAAAGTAACAGAACAAGGTTAAATTACTACAGGATTAGGGATTGGCAGTAAGTGAACGCCCTGAACCAAAAAAGAAGTTAAAATAAGCAAACTGCCCGACTACGCCATCTTTATTTGCTCACCTGGAAACAGACTGGAGACTCAAATGACCCCAGCCGCGATCGCTACACCCCGTCATGAATCACCCCTGTTGTTTGAGGGAGTGACCTGGAGAGAATTCAAAGCAGTTGAGCAGTTGCTAGAGCGCCCAGGATATCGCCTGTCTTTCCTGGATGGAATATTGGAGATCCGAAGAATGCCAGGAGAAGCACACGAAACAGTTAAGAAGAGAATTGCCGCATTGCTGGAACTGTACTTGCTTGTGGCAGGGTTTGACTTTACCCCAACTGGCTCAATGAGCCTAGAAAGTGAATCGGGCGCTGTCAAGCGAGAAGCAGATGAATCTTATAAACTTGCCCCTGGTCGAGTGCGTCCCGATTTGGCGATAGAGGTGGTGTTTACCAGTGGTGGGATCAACAAACTGGAAGCATACAAGCGGCTCTTGATTCCTGAAGTGTGGTTTTGGGAGGATGGTGTGTTGGAAATTTATCACCTGCGCTATGAGGGCGACGGACTTCATTATGAAAGGGTTTCCAGTAGTGAGGAAGTCAAAGGGATCGATCTGGATTTGTTGTTACATTGCATTAATATGGTGAATCATGTTGATGCCATCAAGACTTTTCAGCAGGCGCTTCAAAAATAGCTAGTGAGTGTTGGGCGATTGGTTGAACGCACCAAATTTTACTTGCAAAGTTATTAACATTTATGAAAAGTCACGGTTTTCTTACACTCAGTTATTAATAACTGGTTTGTTAATTGGTTATGTTGGCTTTATTTTCTGGCTATGAAGTACCACAAGTTGGAAGCCAAAAAGTTTACGCTACAGGCTTTTTATCAATTTTAGATAGTTGTGCTATTTACATCTTGCCATAGTAGAGAATTTTGTAAACTTATGTAAATGTTTCGTTAGTTTTCATCCTATCCACCGATAAACCTTTAGCAGAATCAAAAGCAATTGTCCTGATTCCTTCACAAAAACAGAATTATCAAAATTTAATTGCAGATGTGCAAATGATTTTATCGTTTGTCGAAGGTTTGCTGTCAATATAATCTTTTTGCTTACTATGTCCAAATTATCACCGCAAGGTCAAAAGATAGCTGAAAAAATACTATTGGGGATATGTATTTCACTTACTTGTTTCTGGCTTGGATGTTTTTTATTGAGTTATGGATTGTACTTGTATTCCAATTTATGGATAGGTGAACCAAGCAAAATTACTTGTCGTGATATAGATTTGATGCGTATAGATTGCACACTTAAATATCAGGCTTTATTGCGCTCATCAAAACAAGAAATTAAAGATGTTCAAAAAATGGATATTGATATTCGTAATTCCTCCTCAGAAAGCGGAAGTCAAACAGAGTTTGTTGCCATATTACGCTCTAAAAGTGGTGATGGGCAAAGCCCCGCCTTCGGCGATCACAAAATCAAGACTTACTCCCGTCGCAACGATCCTGAATTAGAAGCTTTAAACTATCGCTTTAACAAATTGATCGAAAATCCTCAAGAAAAAATGATTGTTTCAGTTCGATATAACTGGTTTCCACCAATCCTTGGTTCTTTTTTTGCATTGGCTATGCTACTAGCCCCTATGAGAGTCATTCTCGGTTTTATTTTTCTTCTTATCCAATGGATTGTGCAGCAGTTGCGAGCATTTTTTCAAAGATATTACCGATAATAATTTATCAACAATATTCCCGGCATTATAGCAGTTCACAACCCGCCAGGACTGCGACTAAGACATAACAATGTATTGAATTATTAGCTGTCACCTAACACTAACAGGAGTCTATACTTATGTCTAATAAAATTTCTGCAAGTTTATTGACTGATATCTTGCACCTGTGCGGAATAGGTCATTTTCAAGAATTAACTCATTTTCCCAAACAGCAAAAAAAGAAACTTTTGCTAGGAATTAAATTATTGTTACCGTTGATGGGTGCGATGGGAGAATTTGTGATGTTTAACCCTGTTTATGGACAAACTCCTAATCTACCTGTTGCTCAAGTTGTACAATCACCAAGTGTTAGAGAACTATCCGCAAACGGTACTGTTAACCGCAATGATTTTTCAACCAATAAACAACTAAAAACTGATCCCGCTATACTCTATCAACGAGCTTTAAATCGTATGGATTTACAAGATTATCGGGGTGCAATTACAGATTTTAACCAAGTTTTAAAGATGGAATCTAACAATCCTTATGTATACATTGGTAGAGGATTGGGCTATTTTAGTTTGAATGAATATCAAGCAGCGAAGGCAGATTTTGATAAAGCTTTGTCAATTATTCCTAATATTGCTTATGCCCATTATTTTCGTGGTTTGACTCGCTATCTTTTAGAAGATAAAGAAGGTGCGATCGCCGACTTACAAAAAGCTTCTATATTGTTTGAACAGCAAGGAAAAATAGAAACAGTACAAAAAGCAAATGAAGCAATTGAGAAAATACAAGAGGAGCTTAATTCTCAATATAGAAAGCAATTGCTTTTTGTGATGCATTTGCATAGAAAAATGATATCGATTCCCATTTAAGTGAGGTACATTTTCAACGCAGAGGGACGCTAAGGTAGCGCAGAGGAACGCAAAGATTGCCCAATTTTTTTAGCGAGGTACTCAGTACTTCAGCAGATTAGGAAACGCTATAACCAATGATTTTATCGGTGACCAATTTTGACACTCGCAAAACTATCAACAAAGTAATTATGACTCAACTAAAGCGTTATTATTTTCGACTAACTCACACTCAGATTCTACTAACTGGTTTATTGATTGGTTATTTTGGCTTTGTTTTTTGGCTAGGAATACGTTTGACTGTTTTATTTAGCGGTGCGGTGATTATTGTTTTAGCGATCGCTTCCTGGTATGTGCAACTCAAAAGCCAAAAAAATAGCCCTTCAGTTACCTCTACAAATTTACTGCAAACTGATGTTTTCTTAAGTCATCTCAACCATTTAAATCACCAAATTCCTGATAATTCTCTATCTCTATGGATAGCAGTACAGCAACAAGCTCAAACTATTCAGCAGATTACTAAACAAATTGCTCAACAAGAATCAACCTTCACTCCAGACCTGCTGGAAACTTTGCACACTGTTTTAGATTTGGTTGAGCAACTAGTGGAAGCATTACAGGTTACTCAAAAAGTGCAAACACCACGCTATCAAGAATTGGCACAACGAAAGTTACAAAGAAGTCGAAAAAGACTCCAGCAAACTCATGACCAACTTCAGGAATTGCACGACCAAATTGCATTGGAAACCCTAGAACGTCGTTCAATCTATGCCCCTAATTTGATTTCTAAACAATTACAAATGCTGATTGTTGACAACGAAAAAGGACTTTTAGAAAATTAAAAAATCATGAAAAAATTACGTTTCACACCCTGGCTAATTATGGGAGTATGCCTGAGTTTTCTTTGGGCTTGTACAACATCCATTAATTCATTTGCCAGTGCCGATAGCTATCTGCGCCAACATCTTTTACCCAAGATTCAATTAGAATCAAAACTGATAACTGACACCGCCGCCTATAATGTCGTAATTCCGCCAGTAGCTGATTCTGTACCTGATCCCAACACTTTCCCTTTGTATGGAGCCAAGCCCAGCAATGACCCTAATATCGTCTATGTTGAAATTTATAGTTCAGCAGAGAAAGCCAATGGAGAACGACAGGATGAACGTTGGTTAATTGATGTCGCGGAAAAATTTAATCAGCAACAACAAAGGCTGAAATCTGGGCAATTGATTCAAGTGGGGATTCGGAATATTCCTTCGGGATTAGGCGCACAAATTCTAGCTGCTAGGAAGGGCAAACCCGCAGGATATACACCGGCAACGGCGATGTGGTTAGAATTACTGAAAGCGGAAGGATTACCCCTACAAGCGATCGCTCCGGCGTTAGTCTCAAACCAAGCTATTTTTGCGGTTCAACCCCAAGTATACAAAGAATTAGCTCAAGGTGGAGAGGTGACATTTGAACGCTTGATGGATGCTATTCTCACGGGCAGAATCAACGTTGGTTATTCCAATCCTTACATTGCTTCTTCAGCGTTAAATTTTCTGCATACACTGCTTTGGCGTTCAGCCGGTCATACTCAAGATGGTAAACCATTAACTATTGCTGAACTAGAATCTCCCCAAATCAATTCAGCCTTTAACATCTTCCAAAAACAAATTGTCCTGACAACACCCACATATTTAGATTTAAAGCAAATTTGGATTCGCAATCCCCAAAAGTTTCAAGCAATTGTTATGGCTTACCAAAGCTATGTGAATTTAAAGAAACAGCCAGAATTTGCCCAACTAGCTTACATTCCCTTCGGTGTACCAGAAAATTCACCATTAACCGGATTTGATTGGAATACGGCATCTGAGCGAGAAGCTTTGGATAAATTTGCCAAGTTTGCCACTTCTGCACCGATGCAACAATTGGCAGAACAACAGGGATATGAACAGACAAAATATCTCCAGCAAGGTCAATTTCCTCCAATGCCATCTGGTGAGGTATTGAAAGCCGCGCAGTCATTCTGGAAACAGCGTAAAGATGGCGGGCGAACAGTGTATATGGAACTAGTTGTAGATACCAGTGGTTCTATGCACCAAGACAATCGTCTTCGGGCTGTTCAGGAAGCCTTACGCTTTGCTAGTCAACAAATTAACCGGGATAATCAGATTGGGTTAGTTACCTTTAGCGATCGCCCCACTCGCTGGCTCACCCTTGCTCCCTTCAACGAGCTAGAACAAAAGCGATTATTTGCTGCTATTGACCAACTTAGACCTGATGGTGAAACTGCCTTATATGACGGACTCGCCGTAGGTTTAGCAGACCTGATGGAACAGAAAAAACTTGATCCAGAGGGTTTATTCTACCTCCTACTGCTTACTGATGGAGAACAAAATAAAGGACTCGAATTTAAAGAAATTAAAGCTGTCATTGAGCATAGCGGGGTGAGAGTGTATCCCATTGCTTATGGTGAAGTGAATCAGCAGGAATTAGCAGCGATCGCCGCAATTCGAGAAGGTAGTGTTTACCAAGGCACACCGGAAAAGGTACAAGTTCTGCTCAAAGACTTGTTCCAGACTAATCTTTAACAAATTTTTGATAGCAGTCTCATCCCAAAAATTACGATTACACAAATGAACCTCAACACCCAACTTCTCAAAACTATAGGACTGAGTTGGTTAGCTTTTTTGCTCACCGGATTGCTAATCAGTTGGTTGTTAGCAATACCGGCAATCACCGTACTCATTGATCGCAGCTATTGTCCAACAGCAGAATGGCAACAAGTTGTTCAAACCTATACTCAACTTTATCAGCAGCACCAGCAACGTCGTTTGCAACTACAATCCGTCATCTTGTTCAGCAGTCTAGGAGAAGAAAACCTATCAATTCCACCTGAACCCCAAACACTACTACAGTCATCAACTTACGGGCGATCATCCCCAGAACGCCAATCACAATTAAAAAAAGTCTATCCTCAAGCACAACTTTTACAATGTGGTGAATAGGGACTGGGGACTGGGTAAAATCCCCTTTAGCCAATATTTTTGGCATCTTCAGTCCTAAATCCGTGATTTTTCTTCGCGTCTTTGCGCCTTTGCGCGAGATTATCCTCTTGACAAATATCGCACAGCAACGAATGAAACAGCCCTGCCCACTCCCCTGCTAGGCTAGATATAGCTGATCCGAAAACGAGGGAATCGAGAAAATGCCGCACACCATTGTTACTAATGTTTGTGAAGGTGTCGCTGACTGCGTAGACGCTTGTCCAGTCGCTTGCATCCATGAAGGCCCAGGCAAAAATGTGAAGGGAACCGATTGGTACTGGATTGATTTTGCCACTTGCATTGATTGTGGTATATGTATCCAAGTTTGTCCTGTAGCAGATGCGATCGTTCCAGAAGAACGACCTGACTTGCAAAAAACACCGTAACATTTACTAGTCAACAGTCTATAGTTATTGTTAACTTAACTGTTGACTAATATTTTATGACTAATGATTAATGACTATTTACTAGAAGTTCAAAATGTTCACGCTGGATACATTAAAGATGTAGATATCCTGCAAGGGGTGAATTTTCGGGTTGAACCAGGCGAATTAGTAACGGTAATTGGCCCCAACGGCGCGGGTAAATCCACTTTAGCCAAAACCATTTTTGGACTTTTGACACCTCATACAGGCACAATTACCTTTAAAGGTGAAAATATTGCGGGGCTAAAATCAAATCAAATTGTCAGGAAAGGAATGTGTTATGTACCACAAATTTCCAATGTTTTTCCTTCCCTGAGTGTTGAAGAAAACCTAGAAATGGGGGCTTTTGTCCGTGATGTTCCCTTGAAGCCCCTGAAAGATCATATATTTACCATGTTCCCTAGACTAAGCGATCGCCGTCGTCAACGTGCGGGTACTCTCTCTGGTGGGGAACGTCAGATGCTGGCGATGGGTAAAGCTTTGATGTTGGAACCTAGTTTGCTGCTATTAGATGAACCTTCTGCGGCTTTATCTCCCATTTTGGTAACACAAGTATTTGAGCAAATTAAACAAATTAACCAGGCAGGTACGGCTATTGTATTAGTAGAACAAAATGCCCGTAAAGCCTTGGAAATGGCGGATCGTGGTTATGTACTTGAGTCCGGACGCGACGCTATCTCTGGCCCTGGTCAAGAGTTATTGCATGATCCCAAAGTGGGTGAATTATATTTGGGTGCAGGTAAGGCACATTAAACTCCATTCAGTAGAAAATTGAGATACTATTCCACTTCTAATCCAGAGCAGAGTAAGCTAGGTTATGCACCGTGCTTACCCAAAGGGAGATTCGCGGGATGAAAACTCTTGAAGAAATCAAGCAATGGCTTGTACAGCACAAGTCAGTGTTGCAAGAACGTTATCAAGTTAGGGAACTAGGTATTTTTGGCTCTTACGTTCGGAAAGAGCAGACAGAAACCAGTGATGTGGATTTGCTGGTAGAATTTTTCGAGACACCAAGCTTGTTAAAGTTTGTCAATTTAGAGAACTATCTCAGTGACAATCTGGGAGTCAAAGTTGATTTAGTACATAAAGGTGGTTTGAAGCCTCGCATCGGAGAGCGAATTTTGGCAGAGGTTGTCTACTTGTGACCAAGCGACAATTGGAGGACTACTTACACGATATCTTGGATGCCATTGCCGCCATTGAACAATTTACAGCATTGATTGAGTTTGAAGTATTTTCTCAAAACTTAGAAAAATTTTTCGCAGTTTCCCTGGTTACTTCCTGGAAATAGAGGTTTCTGCGTTCTCTGGAGTAACAAACATTTTTAACACTAAAATTCAGTCAAGTGGGGTTGTGGCTACATTGGCAGACCACCAGCTTGAAAAATTTGTTTGGCAGTTAAATTCAATTCCGGGAAAGTAGGCGATACAATGTGATTGCTGTCTCTAAATTGAGTAACTTGGTATTCATCATCGATTAATTGATAAATAGATATAGTAGGTTGTTTCGGATTACCAATAAATTTTCTACCACCGAGCGCTGCATAATCTACAATCCAGTATTCTGAAATGCCAATAGCTTCGTACTGTCCAAGTTTAGTGAAGTAATCATCGCGCCAGTTCAGACTGACAACCTCTATTACTAATGGGATTGATGCTGCAAGGCTTACAGTTGATTCTTTTTTCCATAGCGGCTCATTCACTAAATTAGTGCGATTGAGTAATAGGATATCTGGAGAATAAGCAGATTCCGAAGTAGAAGGTTTAATCAGTGCAGTTTTAGGGATCATATAAGGTAAACTTAATCGGTCAAATTCTACTGTTAATTTTCTTGCTATAAAACCAACAATATCTTCATGATCTCCCATCGGTTGAGCCATTTCAACAATCACACCATCATGTAATTCGTATCTTCCGCTCTCGGGTCGCCAAGCTGCAAAATCTTCAAAGGTTACTAGTTTACTTAAACTTTGAATCATTATTTATTTCCTCCAGTAGCCGTTTCACTGGACGCAAAAGTGCAGAGAATAAAACTGAAATCTCTGCTTTACTCTGCGTCCCTAAGAGATTTTAATATTCTGGAACTGAAGGATCGATTTCCTTACTCCAAGCGTTAATTCCGCCTTTGACGTTTGTCCCTTCAATTCCTGCTTCCTTGAGGATGCCTAGGGCTTTGGCAGAACGACCGCCCAACTTACAATGAGCAATTAAACGGTGACCATTGAGTATTTCTTTTACTTTGGTTACGCCGTCGCCATTTTCAATATCTGGTAAGGGGATCAATACGGAACCGGGAATTTTGGCAATTTCGTATTCATGAGGATTACGGACATCTAACAGCACAAAATCCTTTGCACCACTATCTAGTAATTCCTTTAATTCCTTGACGGTCATTTCTGGTATTTCCATCTGCTGTTTCGCCTCCTCTGCCTTAGCTTGCGGGATACCGCAGAATTGTTCGTAGTCTATCAGTTTTTCAATTACTGGGCGAATGGGGTTAGGACGCAGTTTCAATTCCCGGAATTTCATTTCTAGGGCGTTGTACAGCATTAGCCGTCCACTGAGGGTGTTACCCTTTCCTATGATGATTTTGACTGTTTCTGTAGCTTGGATTGTACCAATGATGCCGCATAATACACCCAGTACTCCACCTTCTGCACAGGAGGGAACCATTCCTGGTGGTGGTGGTTCTGGGTACAGGTCACGATAGTTCGGCCCACCTTCGTAGTTAAAGACCGTTGCTTGCCCTTCAAAACGGAAAATGGAACCGTAGACGTTAGGTTTATTTAGTAATACGCAAGCGTCATTGACGAGATATCTGGTAGGGAAGTTATCTGTACCATCCACCACGATATCGTAAGGCTTAATGATATCCAGGGCGTTTTCCGAACTCAGGCGAGTTTCGTACAAATCAACCTGACAATGGGGATTAATTTCGTGAATGTGGTGTTTTGCTGATGCAATCTTGGGTTTACCCACCCAGGATGTACCGTGAATGACTTGGCGTTGGAGGTTGGAACTATCGACGACATCGAAATCAACAACACCGATGCGGCCGATACCGGCTGCGGCTAGGTATAACAGTAATGGCGAACCTAGTCCACCAGTACCAATACACAAGACACTGGCAGCTTTTAAGCGCTTCTGTCCCTCCAGTCCAACTTCTGGCAAAATCAGATGGCGGGAGTAACGTTCATAATCGTCTTTGGTCAACTGGATTTCATCCAGATTGGGATTGAGCATAGCAGTTATGATGGGTCAGCGAGGAATATTGATTTTAACGAAATTAACTTAAGTCGTTAAATTATGTTTTCAATTGACTCTGGTTGAAACTGGTGATGATCATCAAGACTCCAGCTTTGGAATTGACCAGCTTTACCATTTTGAACGGAAACTATTATATACGAGTATTCTGGCCAAGCATATAGGCGATCGCATTCTGAAGGTGTAGCCGGATGATCCGGGTGAGAATGATAAATACCGATAATACTCAGTGAGCAGTCCCGTGCTTTTTTTTGCACTTGTAACATGAATTGCGGTGCGATCGCATATCGCTGCTTTGTACTATGTTTCGTATTCTCACTGGAGAAATTATCTGATTCTGTACTCCAAGCATTTTCTGTAGGCATGATTTCTACCACAGTTTTGCTATCACTAGCCAGATAACCAAGAATTAGACCACAGCATTCATCTGGATAGGTACTTTCAGCATGAGTGTAAATAATTTGTAAATGTTCTGGAAGGATTTTAAGCATTGTATTTATTGAGAAAGTTGAGCATAACAGAGATGACAGTATCCAATGACTCAATCAAGAAGCCATGACCACCACGGTCAATAACTACAAGTTCAGCCTGGGAAATACCTTGAGCAAGTTGCTCAGAAAACTTGACTGGGGTGAGAATATCTTGTTTCCCAACTAAAATCAGGGTGGGACAATGAATATTTTGCAGGCGGTCTTTTGTATCACTGCCAAGGATCGCCCGGCTCTGATGATAAAGTGTATGAGTTGCCGGTGGAAAGGGATAATTGATTGCCCATTCAATGAGTTGTTCTATCATTCCTGGAATAGAATAGAATTCATCGGTAAAGATCCAAGGTAGTACGACTTTTTCATAAAGCTTCAGGTCTATATTTCGGGGTAAGTCACCCCATGTCTCGATGACACTATTGAATAGTCCATCGCCCTTGGCTAGGGAGGAAAGTAAAATCAGACTTTTGACTTTTTCGGGTTTTGCTAATACTAGTTCTTGGGCAATTTGACCACCCATTGAATGACCTGCTACATGTACTTTGTCAATGCCAATGTAATCTAGCAATGCTGCTATATCATTTGCCATCTCCCGAATACTATAAGGACTATCAGGTGCAGAACTTCGCCCCATCCCTCGATTATCTACGCGAATAACTTGATATTGGGAAGTGAGTGCAGGCATGATTAAAGACCAATAGGAATGATCGCACAAGAACCCAGCAATTAATAGCAAAGGTTCACCCGTTCCTCTGATGTCGTAGAACAAATTAATTTCGTTAATCTCAACTCTCGGCATAATAAAGAACTACATCTCTTTATAGCAATCCTATAATGAGTTACGAACAAAAAGATAGCCAACTTCTTGAAGAAATCGGCTATCTGAACTGCGGATTTAAAAAGCTGATATAAATATTACTTTTGATAATTATTTTAATAATTTAATTGCATGATACTACACTTAAAGCAATTTTTATTATTAGTTATGATAAGTTCATATACTCAAGAAGTAAATCATACTAAATCTATTTTAGTTTGTGATGATAATATTGAAGATATGGTGTTTTTAATTAAAACTGCTCTAGAGTCAGAAGGCTATGAAGTGGAAACTGCTAATTGTGGTAACTTGGCACTTGTAAAAATCCAAACTAAATAACCTGATTTATTAATTACAAATTTAATGATGCCAGATATGAATGGCTATGAACTGATTTCTCATGTTAGAGAAGATTTAAAGTTAAATAATCTGCCTATTTTAGTTGTGTCAGCCGCTAAGGAACAATCTCCAAATTGTCAAGATATAGCTGGTTTTATTGGTAAACCATTTCAAATTGATGAACTTATAGAAAAAGTCAACTCTATTTTAGAGTAATCAAAAAAAGACCAGAAGTCTTGCTTCATTTTTAGGTTGAGGCTCAGATCCCCGACTTCTCAAAGAAGTCGGGGATCTGTACATTCCCCGCACCCAAGATCAAGTTTGAACTGTATTCGCGGACTGATTAAATAGCAAATCTCGTGACTTCTCGATATCAAGCGCCTGATTTTTGAAGGCTTCTGCTTTCTCGTAGGCGCGTATCGTTGCTGGACGTGCTTTTATTGTCTCAAACCAGCGTTTGAGGTTGGGAAAATTTTCTAAATTCTGGTTCTGGCTTTCATGGGGGACAATCCAAGGATAAGCAGCAATATCAGCGATGGAATAATCACCAGCAACAAACTCTCTATCTGCTAGGCGCTTGTCTAGCACCGCATATAAGCGTCCTGTTTCATTGACGTAGCGGTTGATGGCATAGTCAATTTTTTCAGGAGCATATTTGTTGAAATGATGGTTTTGTCCTGCCATTGGCCCTAGACCCCCCATTTGCCAAAATAACCACTGGAGAACTTCAACGCGATCGCGCAGATTTTGGGGAATCAATTTTCCGGTTTTTTCTGCTAAATACAGCAAGATTGCACCAGACTCAAAAACGGAAATTGGCTCATTTCCGTTTACAGGTTCACGGTCAACAATCGCGGGGATGCGATTATTAGGAGAAATCTTGAGAAACTCAGGCTGAAATTGTTCTCCAGTACCAATATTCACAGGAATAATCGTGTATGGTAATCCGACTTCTTCCAGGAAAATTGTGATTTTATGACCGTTTGGGGTTGTCCAATAGTAAAGCTCAATCATTGGTAATTTTTCCTCGGTTTTGTGCTTTTAACGTTGGCGATCGCCATGTTTTCTCAAACTAAAATTGTGGAAGCATAACTTCACGCTTGATAGGGGTTACCTATTTTGTCCACAGAGACTTTATGGGATAATGGCAAACGACCTGGATTTAAGCGTGGTTCGGCTGCATAGCCTACAGGCACTAAAACGGCGATCGCTAAATCTGGATCTTCTGCACCAATTACTGCCTTGACTTGCTCCTCTATCCAACCATTCATAAAGCAGGTAGACAAACCTAAACTTTCTGCGGCTAATACTAAATGGGTAGACGCGATGATCGCATCTTTGATAGCATATTCCCGGCGTTTGTCACCTAGCCCAGCTTGAAATTGCGGGATGGCATTTTTAAAATAGTTTATAGTGCCTTCATTCCACGCTCCTGTTGCCAATGCCTGCTCATAAATCGGTGTCAAGTCTTGTTCACCTGCATTGGGATCGGCGGCAAAGACAAAAGTCACAGGTGCTTCAATAATTTGCTTTTGATTCCAAGATGCTGCTGATAATGCTGCCTTTTGAGCTTCATCTTTTACAAGAACGATTTGCCAGCTCTGAATATTAAAGCTACTCGGCGCAGCCACAGTTAACTCTACTAATTGCTTAAGCAAGTCTGGGGCAATGGGGTCTGTTTTAAAAGTTTTGATAGAACGACGTTGGACTATGGCGCTAGGTACATCTAAAGCTTGAATTTGGGTGATAGGACTCATGAGATTCTCCTGATAATTAAAATTAATTGCTTTTTTAAGTGCTGAGTGCTTTTCTCAGTGCTGAGTGCTGAGTGCTGAGTGCTGAGTGCGCTGGCCCTGAGCGAAGTCAAAGGGGAGTGCTGAGTGTTTTTAAGAGTGCTGAGTGCTTCCTCCCTGAGTGAATTAAAAGAAACAGGACTCGTCATTACAAGAAGCATGGGTAGGAAGCAGGGAGAGAATTTTTCTTCTGTTACCTGTCAGCGTTCGACTGAGCGCTCACGCCGAAGCCTGTCACCTATCCCCTGTTCCCTACCTTCAGCCTAAGCTATGATGAATGTTGAATATGCTGCCCTAAAGTTTTAGTTAAAGTGGTCTTTGGCACTGCACCCACGACTGTATCAACTTGTCGCCCCTCCTTAAATACCATCAACGTCGGAATACTACGAATTCCATAATGGCTGGCAACAGTGGGATTTTGATCTGTATTCAGTTTTACTACTTTTACCTGCCCTACATATTCGCCAGCCACTTCATCGACAACTGGAGTCACCATTCGACAAGGGCCACACCAAGGTGCCCAAAAGTCGACTAATACGGGAATTTGACTTTCCAGTACTTCTTGCTTGAATGTGGCTTCTGTGACATTAATAACGGATGACATATTTGCCTTCCTGATTTAATTCAGTTATTCGATAATCTCGAACAAATAAAATATACGCCATTTTAAGAGATAATGCAACTATGAAATTCTTATATCATCCAGACCGAAAAGACATTTCTTTACCGGGAGTGTTGTATGCGTTGGGCGACCCAGTGCGTCTAGAAATCGTGAGATTGCTAGCAACCCAGGGGGAGCAATGCTGTGCTGGATTTGACTTTGCGATCGCCAAGTCAACTATGTCTAATCACTTCAAAATTTTACGAGAGTCGGGAGTAGTCTTGACTCATAAAGAAGGAACACAACACATTAATAGGTTGCGGCGGGAAGATTTAGAGGCGCTGTTTCCAGGGTTACTGGATGCAGTCTTGCAGTCGGCACAAGCATTGCAGCAAGATAGAGTGCTGAGTGCTGAGTGCTGAGTGCTGAGTGCTGAGTGCTGAGTGCTGAGTGCTGAGTATTTATCCTCCTACTTCCCCTATCCCCTGTAACCTGTCCCCTATCTCCTCTTTCATTGGCTCTATTTCTTTACCGTTTTTGATGTTGCTGTTGTTTTGCATCAAGGGGAGTTTCACAGTAAAGGTCGCTCCCTGTTCTTTCCCAGAACTTTCTGCGGAAATCACGCCGCCGTGCAATTCCACTAGATGACGGACGATGGATAGTCCTAACCCCAAACCACCATGCGATCGCGTGGTGGTACTATCTGCCTGCCGGAAGCGATCAAAGACTTTGGGTAAGAATTCTGGGGTAATGCCAATGCCCGTATCAATTACTTGAATTTGGGCATAGGAAGATTTAGAAAACTGTAAGGGAGCAGAGGTAGAGGAAAGTTTAACTTCTTCGTGGGGAAATAGTTGTTCTGTTGGTTGTAGTTCTATTATTTCTAACCGGACTTCTACCCTACCACCTGCATGGGTGAACTTAATGGCGTTAGTTAGTAAATTCCAGACAATTTGTTGCAAACGGGCTGGATCGCCACACACCGCCCCTAGGTTAGTATCGAGGTTAGTATTTAATTCAATATTTTTTGTCTCTGCTAGGGGGCGCACTGCCTCTAGGGCTGCCTCGATTACAGAAATAAGATTGACAACGCTTAAATGTAGGCGTAGCTGACCGCGAATAATCCGTGATACATCCAAGATATCCTCAATCAGTTTCATTTGTGAGGTGGCATTGCGTTCAATCGCATCTAGGGCACGAGTAGTAGCTTGTTCGTCAAGTTTCTTAGCTCGGAGGATTTTTGACCAGCCCAACATTGAGGTCAAGGGTGTGCGGAGTTCATGGGAAAGCACCGCCAGAAACTCATCTTTCATCAGGTTTGCTGCCTCTGCTTCTTGCCTAGCCGTTTGTTCTCGAATCACCTGAGCGCGGACTTCTTCGGCTTGCTTGCGTTCAGTGATATCTTCGAGAGTACCTACATAGCCTAGTAGTTCACCTTGACTAGAAAGCATCGGTGATGAGCGAACCTGAACCCAACGAGGACTATCATCAGTATTTTTAAACCGGAATTCTGTTGAATATTCGCGTCCTTCATGAATATAAGCAGACCAACTAGCGATCGCTTGTTCTTGGTCTTCTGGATGTACACACTCCAGCCACGACTTTTCTAAACTTTCTGCCAAACTCCAGCCACAAATTTCCTGATAGCAAGGATTAGTATACTTACAGCGCCCTTGAGTATCGGTCTCAAAAATGCCAATTGGTGAACAAGTACTCAGTGAACGAAACCGCTCTTCACTTTGCCTCAGTTCAGCATTGATGGCTGTAAGTTGAGCTGCCTGTTGCTCGATTGCTTGTGTTTTCTTAAATAATTCAACAAATACTGTAACTTTAGATGTCAATATATTAGTGTCTATGGGTTTGAGTAGATAATCAACTGCACCCAAGGCATAACCTTTGAACAGCATTTGGTTGCTACTGCTAAAGGCGGTGAGAAAGATAATCGGCGTGTGGCGCGATCGCCCCCGACTGCGAATTAGGGTAGCAGTTTCAAAGCCATCGATCCCTGGCATTTGCACATCCAGCAAAATTACTGCAAAGTCCTGATGCAATAAAGACCTTAAAGCTTCCTCTCCAGAAGTAGCTTTGACTAGTTTGGCTCCTAGTCTCTCCAATATTGCCTCTAGTGCTATGAGATTTTCCAGCTTATCATCCACCAAGAGGATGTTGACTTTTAGTTCCGCCTGCATGAAGTTCATTTCGCTCAATGCTTGGTTGCAATCCTTTCAAAAGCGGATTGCTTGAATTATTATGACACGCCAGACCCTTTCTACTTCTAAGCTATAAGCATTTTATGCTTGCTTAGTAGAAATTTCACTTAGCACTCTCCTTCGACTTCGCTCAGGAGCGCACTCAGCACTCAGCACTTTCAGTAGCACTCAGCACTTTCAGTAGGTTGGCAATTTCCGCAAGTGATAAAATCCAATCTACTGTAACAGCAGAAATTGCTGCTTGTGGCATGATCGAGCTTTCAGCTGTGGCTGGTTCCTGCACAATAGTAATTCCTCCCCGCGCTTTTATTTTTTTCAAACCTTGCGTGCCATCGTGATTTGCCCCTGTCAATATAACACCAATGACTTGTTCAGCATAGATATCAGCTGCCGATTCAAACAGCACATCAATTGATGGTCGAGCATAGGAAACAGGCTCATCTGTAGAGAGAGCAAAATAACCTGGTTCAATTAGTAGGTGATAATCTGCTGGAGCTAGGTAGACATTTCCTGGTAGTATTTTATCTTTATCTTCAACTTCTTTAATTGGTAAAAATGTTTGTTCTTGTAATAATGCCTCCAGTGTGTTATCTGAGTTTTTGTGACGATGTTGCACAATTACAATTGGTACCAAAAAGTCTGCTGGTAAATTTCCTAGGATAATTTTGAGTGCCGATAATCCCCCTAAAGAAGTCCCAATCAGCACAATTTTAAAAGACATTAATTTAGCCTCCGGTAAAGCTTCTCACCCTTGGCGATTTCATCATAATAATCTTCATAGGCAGTGAATTTGATTGATTCTTGCCGACCTAAACCTAAGATGCCAAAGGTACATAAACTGTTATAAAATAGTTCATGTACTTGCTTTTGAAGTATCTGATTAAAATATATGAGAACGTTTCGACAAAGTATGACATTAAATTCATTAAAAGAACTGTCCGTTACCAGATTATGCTGGGCAAAAATGATATTTTCTTTCAGGGAGGCTTGAAATATAGCATTGTCATAAGCCGCAGTGTAGTATTTGGAAAAAGCTTGTTTACCGCCTGATTTCAGGTAAAGCTGAGTATATTCTTGCATCATTCGCAGAGGAAAAATGCCGCTCTTGGCGTTTTTTAGTACCTTCTCGTTTGTGTCGGTGGCATATATCCGGCAACGGTGGTACAGGTTTTCTTCTTGTAATAAAATCGCCATGGAGTAAACTTCTTCACCACTCGAACATCCAGCGTGCCAAATGCGAATAAAAGGATAGGTGCGCAACATTGGGATTACTTGATTTCTGAAGGCGAGATAAAAGCTAGGGTCGCGAAACATGGATGTAACATTCACCGTCACAGCCAACAAAAATCTTTCTAGACAGGTGCGATCGTGAAGTAAGCGCTCTTGCAATGCGGAAATATTGCTTAACCCCTCTAAGTGTATAAAGTTCCGAATGCGGCGCTTGAGAGAAGAGAGAGCATAATTACGGAAATCATAACCATAGTACTGGTACATCCCCTGCAAGAGCAACTGTATTTCGATATCCTCCAAAGTAGGTTTGGGCAGAATCATCTTATTTATACCTATCTAATGAACATTTAAACGAATATTAAATATTTTGATTTTTCCATCTCTCGACCCAAATAAATATCCTTCAAGGGGTAAATACCTATTATCCCATAGATAGTTTTTTTAAATTAATAAATCGTCTAACTTAGTGATGAAAATCATCTGAATAAGTACTTTATCTGGAGTAGTATCTCTGCCAAATAAAGTCACAGATAAAGTAAAACTTTCTGCATATAACCATGACTTATATACCTGGAAAACCCATTTCTTTTTGGATTGACTCAACGCCGGAAACTCACTTTCCATCGCCAGCGCATGATGTCACGGTAGATGTGGCGATCACGGGAGCGGGTATTGTGGGTATAACTGCTGCCACATTGTTAAAACGTGCTGGCAAAACTGTGGCGCTCATTGAGTCAAAGCAGATATCAACAGGCGTTAGCGGTCATACAACTGCCAAAGTTACTTCTCTGCACCAATTAATTTATGCTGATCTAATTGCCAAATTTGGCGAAGATAAGGCGCAGATTTACGCAAATTCCAACCAAGCCGCAATAGAGCGTGTAGCAGCTTTCGTTGAGGAAGAACAAATAGATTGTGACTTTAGCCGCCAGAGTGCCTATACTTTTACAGAATCTCCAGAGCAACTAAGTCGGATTCAACAAGAGGTGGAGGCTGCTACTAAACTGGGCTTACCTGCCTCCTTTGTCAGTGAAACTTCGTTGCCTTTTCCTGTTGCTGGTGCAATCAAATTTGACAACCAAGCTCAATTTCATTCACGCAAATACTTGTTGCACCTCGTCAATCGCATCCCTGGTGAAGGTAGCCATGTATTTGAAAATACACGAGTGCTGAAGGTAGAAGAAGATAAAATTTGTCAAGTGATCACAGACAAGGGAACTATTAAAGCCAAAGATGTGATTATTGCCACCAATCTGCCCATCCTCGACCAAGGCTTATTCTTTGCCAAAACTTATCCTCAACGTTCTTACATTATTGGGGCACGAATTGAGCGATCGCAAGCACCAGAGGGGATGTTTATTGGAATTGGTGAAAAATACTATTCAATTCGCACTACGCCTCACGCAGATGGTTTGCTGCTACTTGTGGGTGGCGGCGGACATAAAGTTGGGACTGTGACTAAGACTGAAGAAAAATACTTGGACTTAGAAGAATTTGCCCGCTCTCGATTTGGGATTGAATCGTTTGCATATCGTTGGTCAACCCAAGACATGGTTTCCTTTGATCAGTTACCCTACATTGGTAATTTGACTCCGTTCAACCAACATATTTATGTAGCAACTGGGTTTAGCCTGTGGGGGATGACAAAAGGCACGATGTCGGGAATGCTGCTAGCAGACCAGATTTTGGGCATCAAAAATCCTGGGACTGAGTTATATGATGCTACTCGCGCCACGCCGTTTGTGACCACAGAAGGAATTAAGCAAAACCTAGATGTGGGAACACGTTGGGTGAGCGATCGCCTCCAAGGATGGGGTAATTCTGTGGACGATGTGGTAAATGGTGAAGGAAAATTGGTCACAATTAACGGTAAGCAAACAGCTGCCTATCGGGATGAACAAGGAGAAATTCACGCAGTGAGCGCTGTTTGTCCGCACTTAGGTTGTATTGTGGCTTGGAACAGTGCCGAAAAGAGTTGGGACTGTCCCTGTCATGGTTCTCGTTTCAGCTATGACGGTACAGTGCTGCATGGACCGGCTGTGAAAGATTTGCCGCAACATTAAGTAGGTAGGCACAAATAAAATCAACTATGTAAAGAAAAATGAATCAGCTTAAAACCCTCTTCCCTTCTGCCTCCTGCCTTCTGCCTTCTGACTTGAAAGTGCTGAGTAAAAATTCCAGTCTCTAGCTTCTAGTCTCTCTTTCATACTTGGCTGTGAAACTCGTTTCATTGGGACTGCCTTCTGCCTTATCCTAGCGATAAATTTTCCCACCCACCTACTTAGTTGTAAAAGTCCCAATTACCGATACAGCCACACCCTGAGCAGAGAAAGTAGTTGCTCAGTATCTACAGGTTTGCTGATGTAGTCAGAAGCACCTGCCTCAATGCACTTTTGGCGATCGCCAGACATGGCTTTAGCTGTTAAAGCAACAATCGGTAATGAGCGGAATTGCTCTTGCTGGCGGATGGCACGGGTGGTTTCATAACCATCCATTTCTGGCATCATGATATCCATTAACACAGCATTAATGTCGGGGTTAGCTTGGAGTATTTCAATGCCATCTCTGCCATTTTCGGCAAATAATACTTCCATTTGATAGCTTTCTAAGAAGCTGGTAATAGCAAAGATATTGCGCAAGTCATCATCCACAATGAGAATTTTGCGATCAGCCAGTACCGGATCTGTTTGCCGCAGTTGCTCTAATATCTGGCGCTTCGGTTGGGGTAAATTTGCTTGTACTCGATGGAGGAACAAGGCAGTTTCATCGAATAAACGCTCTGGCGATCGCACATTCTTGATAATAATTGTCTCTGCTAGTCTTCTTAATTGGGTGTCTTCTTGCCTGGTTAATTCTTTGCCAGTGTAAACAATGATTGGCAGTTTCAAGAGGCTGGATTTTTGCTTAATCTGCTCAATCAGTTCTAAACCACTCATATCAGGTAAACCTAAATCCAGCACCATACAGTCAAATCGCTGTGATTGCAAAATTGCTAGTGCTTCGGCTCCTGTACTCACTGCTGTACTTTGGACATCACTATTACCGATCAATTCAATAATACTTTGGGCTTGTACGGGGTCATCTTCTATGATGAGGAGATTTTTTACCTTACGCTCAATAAAGCCTTTAATTTCGGTCAATGCTTGACTGATATCTTCTGGAGATATGGGTTTTTGTAGGTAAGTAATTGCTCCTAGCTGTAACCCCCGTTGCTCTCTGTCGTCCACAGACAGGATATGGACGGGAATATGTCTGGTTTCGGGATCATGCTTGAGACGATCCAGCATTGTCCAACCGTCCATATCTGGCATATGGATATCTAGGGTAATGGCATCGGGTTTAAATTGTTGTGCTAGAGCTAAACCTTGTTTGCTTTGCAGGGCGACGATGACTTTAAAACCCTGTTGACGGGCGATTTCTAGGAAGATGCGGGCAAATTTCTCATCATCTTCGACAATTAGCAAGACGCGATCGCCTGGTTGAATTTTTTCGCGATCGTCGGGGATGTCATTAGAGTAAGCGGGGGGTAACTTTGTTGGAGGGGTGGCGGGTAAGGAGGGAATTTCTCTTGTGCTGCTTTGTTCCTGAACAACTGTTTGTTGATTGCCAGTGTAAGTCTGCGGTAGGTAGAGAGTAAAAGTACTTCCCTGTCCTGCTTGGCTGAATAATTCAATTCTCCCACCCAACAATTGAGCTAGTTCGCGGCTGATGGACAAGCCTAAGCCAGTTCCCCCATATTTACGGCTAGTAGTTCCGTCTGCTTGCTGAAATGCTTCAAAAATAATCTTCTGTTTCTCAACGGGAATCCCAATACCTGTATCGGTGACTGTAAAAGCAATCATGGGACTACCGTTTTGATCAGTATCTTCAGCCATGCCAATTTGGAATTTTACTCCTCCCTGTTCGGTAAACTTAAAAGCATTAGCCAACAGATTTTTGAGTATTTGTTGCAAGCGTTTGGAGTCGTTAGAAATGGCATCCGGCAAGTTGTCATCTAGTTCAGTTGTAAAACTGAGTCCTTTATCCTGGGCAATTTGACTGAAAGTCCGCTTGAGAGATGCCTGCAAGTCTGCGAAGGTGATTTGCTCAATCTCTACGGAAAGACTTCCTGACTCAATTTTTGCCAAATCTAATATGTCATTAATTAACTCCAGCAAATCCGTCCCAGCAGAGTAGATTGTTTGGCTGTACTCTACTTGCTTGTCTGTCAAATGACCTTCAGAATTATCTGCCAGCAGTCTGGCTAAAATTAACAAGCTATTGAGTGGCGTTCGCAATTCATGAGACATATTCGCCAAGAATTCTGATTTATATTTGGAAGACAAAGCCAATTGTTCGGCTTTTTCTGCCAAAGATTGCCTCGCTCGCTCAACCTCCTGATTTTTCCGGGCAACTTCCCGATTTTGCACTTCTAACAATTCCGCTTTTTCTTCTAATTCCTCATTTAGCTGCTGTAATTCTTCGTTAGACTGCTTCAATTCCTCTTGTTGCTGCTTTAGCAGTAATTGTGATGCTTCTAATTCGTGTGTCTGCTGTTCTAAAAGTTGATTGCTTTGTTTGAGTTCTTCTGTTAAAGCCTGAGACTCTTCTAGCAACTGCTGAGTTTGTTCATTGGCAGCAATATTATTCAAAAATACGCCGATGATTTCGCTGAATTGCTCTAAAAATTGCAAATGCAGATTACTAAATTTCTGCAAAGAAGCAAGTTCAATCACGGCAGTTACCTCGTTCTCAAATAGGACAGGCAACACAATGAGATTTAATGGTACAGCTTCGCCTAAACCAGAATGAATGCGGATGTAGTCGCTTGGTACTTCAGTTAAAAGAATTCTTTGTTTTTCGAGGGCGCATTGTCCCACCAATCCCTCACCTAAGCGAAACCGATTTGCTAGGTGTTTACGTTCTTGATAAGCATAACTACTTAAAAGTTTTAGTACAGGCTGGTCTTCAGTCGAGTCCATTAAATAGAAAACGCCTTGCTGCGCGCCAACTAATGGTGCCAGATTCGACAAGATCATTTGAGACACACTTTTGAGATGGCGCTGTCCCTGAAGCATCTGAGTAAACTCAGCTAAATGAGAGTTGAACCAATTTTGCTCGTAATTTTTTTGAGTAATATTTTGCAGATTAGCAATCATCTGATTCAAGGTTCGCGTCAGCACGCCAATTTCATCCTGGCGATCGCTATTTGGTAAGCTGACTGATAAATTACCATCGGCAATTTTTTCCGCCGTATCAGAAAATTGTTTTAGTGGTGTGGAGATATGGTGGGTCAATAGGAATCCAATCAAAACTAGGATCAGAGAAACTAAAGGAATACTATAAGTAATGCTGTTAATAGTTCGCCCTGCTGCCACTTGTGCCTGTTCAGAGCGTTGTTTGAGCAGTACATTCTCCTCATCTTCCATTTCCTGGATGATTCTTTGGATTTCATTCCTTAGTTGCTTGCCCTCATCTGTCAGGATAGCCTTCTGAGCAGCTTCCCAGCCTTGGCTTTGGCGCAAATTAATTATTTGTTGCATTACAGCCATTCTCTCGCTGATCATTGGCTGCAACCTATCAAGCCGACGCTGCTGCTGAGGATTATCTACTGTTAATTCTTTAAGTTCTTTAACTGTTTGAGCCAGCAATATCGAGGTAGCGTTATAAGGTTCCAGATAGCGCTGTTCTCCAGTAATGATATAACCCCTTTGTCCCGTCTCAGCGTATATCAGTTGAGATTCCAGTGCCTCCAGCTGACTTAGCACCTGATAGGTATGTTTTTCTTTGCGCGAAGTTGCAATTAGTTCATTAGTGCTTTGATAAGAGATGATACCAATTGTAGCTAGTATTGCCAGACTCATGGCAAAACCTGCACCAATTTTGGTTCCCATCTTCAAACGATTTAACATTGAATTTATGTCTTTAGGCTATTGCTCAACTGTAAATTTTGTGATTTATTAGTTTGATCCTAAAAAATGTGAAATCTTTGATTGATTCCGTCTTTTTAGTAACATTCAGTGAAATCATTCACTCATGTTTATTTATAAATGTTAACACTTTATATTCAGTTTTAAAGCCAATTTGTATGGTGAATATATTTTTTGAGTTATTTATTAAAAATTTTTACCTCAATTATTGAGATGATTGAATACAGGTTTTATTTAAATAAAAAAATATTTATATTGCTGCACATTAGAGAATTTTTGAAAAGTCCCAGAGGGTATAATTGTGTCATTCTCAGTGGAGCAAATAATCTGGGCTTTTGCAGATATACTGAGTATTTCACTTTGCTATGCTGCTTTCAATATGGCATAGAGATACCCTTTTTTAACGACCTCTTAGGCATGTTGATGAGAATTATTAGAATAACCTATATCGAAAATAAGTATTTTACATACCCTCAATTAATTGTCTTTTTACTTAATAAGTAACTTTTTAAATTCAGTCCAGTTTAGTGGAATTTTGCTATGAAACTCCCAATGAATTGGGAGGCGGGATAAATACAAACTGAGAAATTTCCTTGTGTGTACACCGTAGCTAATGATGAGAGGAACGAAACAGATGACTATGTTCTGGATGATATAAACGCGATCGCTCTGTGGCTGGTGTAAGTGCTGGACTGATGAGATAAAGTGTAGTACGAATCAGCTTTTCTTGATGTGTACATTCTGCCATTTGGTTGAGGGGAACAACCCGAATTTTTTCATCAGGCCATCCGAGGCGAAAGCAAATGGCGATAGGTGTTTCTGCTGGGTAGTGTTCCAAGAGTTTGGCTTGGGCATTTTCGACATGACGCGCACTGAGATAAAGACAAAGACTCGCTTGATGTGCCGCCAAGGTGGCTAATTCTTCATTGGGGGGAACTTCTGTACGTCCACTGATGCGCGTCAGGATGATAGTCTGGACTAAGCTGGGGATAGTCAACTCTATTTTGAGTTTGGCGGCTGCGGCTTGAAAAGCGCTAATACCTGGTATGACTTCAAAGGGAATATTAGCTTCTGCCAAAAGACGCATTTGCTCATGGACTGCGCTGTAAAGACTGGGATCACCTGAATGGAGACGAACTACAGATTTATGCGATCGCACCCGTTCTATCATCAGTGCGAGAATCTCTTCTAAAGTTTTATTCGCAGTCCGAATAATTTCCGCATCTTGTCGGCAAAGGTGTAAAATCTGCTCTGGTACTAAGGAATCAGCAAATAAAACGACATCTGCAACAGCCAGGAGTTTCTGCGCTTTGACTGTTAATAAATCTGGATCTCCGGGGCCTGCTCCCACAATGTAAACTGCTGACTGCTGGGAAGCTAAATTATTTTTCATATACACATTTTTAGATTGCTTACGTAATTTCCTGTAGGCAGAAAAATCCTCAAAAAATTTTTTTAGTATTCTCTCAGTATCTTTCCGGATTAACCCTCTATCTCTAGTAGAGATTAATGGTAGATGCACCCTGGTTAAGCCCTAGAGAATACTCTGGGGCATTTTTTATTTTTGAGTAGAAGAGATGCGGTGCCGAGGGAAAAGAACTGATAAAAATACTCTTCTCCTGTCAACTGTCACTTATCATCGGCTGAGAAACCACATCAGGTAAAGGACGCTTACGTAAGTAAAGCCAAGCTAAACCAGCTAATCCTAAAATAATGCCTGTGAAACTCACGACTTGTGCTATTCGCAGTGGTCCCAGCATCAGACTATCAATGCGAAAACCTTCAATCCATAGACGGCCTAAGCTGTAGGTTGCCAAGTAAACCAAAAATAGTGTACCTAAGCGCAGGCGTGGCTTGCCAGATAAACCCCGAAAAAATAAAGTTATGAGCAAGGCAAATACCATTAAATTCCACAGAGATTCGTAGAGGAAAGTGGGATGGAAGTATTCAAAATTAGCTAACTCAGCAGGGCGATGTTCCGGTGGAATATATAGCTTCCAAGGTAAATTAGTAGGACGACCAAAAGCTTCAGAGTTAAAGAAATTTCCCCAACGGCCGATCGCCTGCCCTAAAATCAGCGAAGGAGCCACTAAATCAGCCAGTTGCCAAAAAGAAATCTGCTTCAGTTTGGCAAAGATTACAGCCGCCAAAATACCACCGAGAATTGCACCGTGAATGGCAATACCTCCTTGCCAAATAGCGATAATTCGCTCTGGGTGCTGGGAGTATTCTGACCACTGAAACAAAACATAATAAAGACGCGCTGCGGGAATTGCCCCAATCACCAGCCAAATTGACAAATCACTCAGCAATTCTGGATTAACGTTACGGCGTTTGGCCAGATACTGGGAAAGGCTAACGCCGATTAACACAGCTGTGGCAATCAACAAGCCATACCAGCGAATACTTATTGGCCCTATATCTACCAAAACTGGGCCCGGAGAAGTAAATTGAAACGCCAAAGGCAAAGTGGAAAAATCCAGTACCATGCAAAACTACCTAGTTGACGACATTATTAATTGTTATTATCTGTCAACCCCATGACGGAAAGGGGCTTTATCAATTAGAGCAGGTTTTGCTGGGGAGTGGGGAGATGGGGGGATGGGGAGATGGGGAGCGGAGGAGAAAAAACTTATGTTAGGTAACTCCAAAAATTAAATTACCACTGTCCTGCCCCCCTGCCCCCCAGGGCTGATTCGTTCCCTAAAAGGGTTAAAATTGCAAGGGCAAATCCACAATTAAGACCAAAAATTTTGGCATCTTCAGTCCGAAATACCTGATTTTTCTTTGCGTCTTTGCGCCTTTGCGTGAGATTATCCTCTTGACAAATCTCTAACACAAGCGAATGAAACAGCCCTGCCCTGCCCCCCTGCCTCTTCTCTGTCCCATGCCCTATACTTACCTGAGTAGCTTTGTTACATTGAAAATCTTGTGATTGCTATTTATCCTGGTAGCTTTGACCCTATTACTTTAGGTCACCTTGACATCATTCAGCGTGGGAGTCGGCTGTTTGACCAGGTGATTGTTGCTGTTCTCCGAAATCCTAACAAAGTACCACTGTTTACTGTGCAGCAAAGACTAGAACAGATTCGTCTCACCACTAGACATCTAACGAATGTAGAAGTGGACGGTTTTGACGGTCTGACTGTCAACTATGCCCAAAAACGACAAGCACAGGTTTTGTTACGGGGTTTACGGGCAATTTCTGACTTTGAGGTAGAGCTACAGATGGCTCATACTAATAAAACTATTTCTACTCAAATTGAAACAGTTTTTCTTGCAACCTCAAATGAGTATAGTTTTTTAAGTAGTAGTGTGGTAAAAGAGATTGCAAGGTTTGGCGGATCTGTTGATCATCTTGTTCCTCAGGAAATTGCCCTAGATATATACAAATGCTACAACCACAACTCTCCAATGGCGAACCCAATTACAACGGAAGCTATCCCCCCTCTCACGAGTATCCCAACGGAACGGGAAGCGTAGATATTCAACAGGAACTCAACCGCTTAGAGGAATTAATTCTCTATGGTTTTCGCGTTCCGCTAACAGGACGCACATTAGTAGATGAAGAGAGGTTATTAGAACAGCTTGATTTTATCAGGCTTTCATTGCCATCGCTGTTTCAGGAAGCAGCTGCCATCTTGGAACAAAAGCAAGAAGTTCTGTTGGAAGCTGAAGAATATGGACAGCAAGTAATTGAGGCAGCTCAAGCCAAAAGAGCGCAAATTTTAGCTGAAAGCGATATTATCAGACAGGCAGAGCGGGAAGCTGAACAGTTGCGGCGACAAGTGCAACAAGAGTGTGAGGCAATGATGCAAGAAACCCTCACCGAAATTGATCATAAGCGGCGTGCTTGTCTACAAGAGTTGGAAGACATGCGACAAACAGCGATCGCCCAAGCTCAAGATATTGAAAATGGCGCTGATGAATACGCTGATAGTGTCCTCGAAGGTATCGAGCAAGACCTCAAAGATATGTTACGTATTATTACTAATGGACGGCAACAATTACGACAAGATGTCCCACCACAGCGTAATTCTTATTCTTCTAAGAAGAAGTAAGTTGACGAGTGAGGGGAGGACAAGGGGAAATGACTAAATATAAGTTTCCCCCTATCTCTTTTATGTGAGACAAAGGGGAATTAATTACTCAGCACTGATGTGATACGCTATCTGCGTTGGGAGTGTAGAGGTACTAAAGATGAATAAGCTACGGGTGGGATTGCTATTTGGTGGGCGTTCTGGGGAACATGAAGTTTCCATTAGTTCAGCAAGAGCGATCGCTAAAGCCTTAAGTGCAGAGCAAAATGCTAGTAAGTACGAAATCCTACCTTTTTATATCCAACAAAATGGAAATTGGTTAGCAGGAGAAGTACCCCAAAAGGTTTTAGAATCTGGTATCCCGTACCTAGAAGCTCAAACTTCCACCCTTGGCCTTTGGCAATCACCTCCTCAAGTCACCGCAGTAGATGTTTGGTTTCCCATTCTCCACGGCCCTAATGGTGAAGATGGTACTATTCAGGGATTGCTTACTTTGATGCAAGTTCCTTTTGTTGGTTCTGGGGTGTTAGGTTCAGCAATGGGTATGGATAAAATTGCCATGAAAACGGCATTTGAGCAAGCAGGATTACCCCAGGTGAAATATCAGGCGTTAACGAGAGCGCAAGTTTGGTCAAATCCTTGTGTGTTTCCTAAACTGTGTGACGAAATTGAGGCAAACTTGGGTTATCCCTGTTTTGTCAAACCTGCTAACTTAGGTTCATCAGTGGGTATCGCCAAAGTGCGATCGCGCCAAGAATTAGAAGCGGCTTTAGATAATGCTGCTAGTTATGACCGACGGTTAATTGTGGAAGCAGGCGTAGTTGCTAGGGAAGTAGAATGTGCCGTATTAGGTAATGAGCAAACTAAAGCCTCTATCGTAGGTGAGATTACCTTTGATAGCGATTTTTATGATTACGAAACCAAATATACCGCCGGGAGAGCAGATTTACTGATTCCTGCATCCATCCCCGATGCCATCAGCCGCCAAATTCAAGATATGGCATTGCAAGCCTTTACAGCTGTTGATGCTGCGGGATTAGCAAGAGTAGACTTTTTCTACGTGGAAGCTACTGGGGAAGTATTGATTAATGAAATCAACACCTTACCAGGCTTTACTGCTACTAGTATGTACCCCCAACTCTGGGCTTACAGTGGAATACCCTTTCCAGAATTAGTAGATCGGTTAATTCAACTAGCTTTAGAAAGGCATTCTGGTAACAAATCGAAATCATAGTCAAATTAACGATTCACTAAAAGCAGCGATTTTAGCAAAAATATCGGATTTAGTAGCCTACGTTCCCAAAAAAAAGCTACTAGATTCCGAAATCTGGCTACGGATACCTGATAGCTAACTCCTCAAGTACAATCGTGGGCTAGAGGGGTACAAATCTGAAAGTAATCATGGAACATAGTCAGAGCGTACAGTATGAGCCAACCCAAGTAACGGAACTGACAAATGATAAGTCAGGAGTAATGGGTAGCTCGAACATTTTTATCTATCTGCTTACACACCATCCTGGACTTTTGTTAGCTGGTTTGTTAACAATGCTTCTTGGATCTGCTGCTTTAGCTTTGTATAGCTTGGGTTACGCTGGCAGTGGGGACAATGCAGAACTAGAAGAAATTCCCGCCGTAGTTGAAAAACCAATCACAACGTCCTCTGAGAATAGTAATGCCACACCTTTATGGATGGTAGCGGCGATCGCCCTCAGTTGTGCAAGTGGTTGCTTCATCATTGTCCGGTTACTCAACCATCCCAACCAGCGTCAAAAAGTTCGCAAACCGATCAAACGCGATCGTCAGCCGATACCCTTGAAACCAAGCAGTCGTGAAAAATGGGAGCCAATGACTTTAAAGAGTCCGCCAGTTTTTGTGCCGATGCAACCACTGAAGCCCATTAACCAAATGCGAGCTAAATCAAGGACTCTAGTGACGGTTCTACCACCAGATCATAGGCATCCACTGGATCAAAGGAAAGAATCTTTGGCGGATTTGATGGATATTCGTAAACAGAGTTCTTTGTCTGCAATTTTACAGAAGTATTAATATAACTGTAAAACAAAAACCTTTGAAATCGAGCTTTTAAGTAAAAATGATACGTAAATTACGTATCATTTTTACTGATTTACGCTAGTTGCTCATGGGAAACCCCCAAGACCGTGCTAAGAGGGTGTTTGAAAAGTTTTGGACGAATATAAATGGATAATTTACAAACATCCTCTAAGTCCCGTTAGTTACTTAAGGATATGAGAAATATAGCAATCCTATTTGATTTGCAAACAGTGAGAGGCTCAGATCCCCGAATTCTCGAAGAATTCGGGGATCTTTTTGTTCGTGACTCATTTAGGATTGCTATAGCTTTTAAAAGCTAATAAATAAAAATTATAAAATCTAAAAACCTGCCAAAATGGCAACCAAGCTGAATTCAACTGAGTTAAATTATAAAAAATAAACAACTCCAAAGGTTTTGTTATCAGGCATAATCAACCAAATTTATTGACAAAAAAGCTATATCTACCATTAATTTGTAGATTATTCTTTTTAGCAAATAAACATCAATAATCAGGCTTGGCATTTGTCGCACCAGGAATATTAGATGTGTATAGGCGTTGTCATTGACATACAGTTAGCCCCCTAAATAAAGGGCAGCGTCTCTACATATTCCTGAGCGCTCTACAGTGGCAAATGCCAGAGTGAGAGACTAGAGGCGATTGGTATGCCTCCTCTCACTCTTTTTTTCATAAAAATATTTTGTCCTCCACTACTAACTCGAACAGACAGTGGGTTTCAATGTTGGACTTCGGGGTATTGCAGTCTTCGGCACCTCGGCAGCAAGAACTACATCTCCATAGTAAAAGAGCATGTGTTTTCTGGTTCTTTCGGTAGCAGGTAAAAAAAAGTTAGGGATAGATGAAATAGCATTGGTCAAAGGACAAGGAAATTACTTGGCGGTATTAGTAGATTTAGATAGTCATAAACCAAAATAATAAACTCAAGTTAATTAAAAGACTTAGGTATGGCTTTCGTAACTTTAGTAATTTTAGATTACGCAGTTTATTAAACTGGCACTTTTCTGTGAATGCTCCATAAAAGTTCCTGAAAAACCAAAATTTGTATGATTTATAGCTGGTGATATTTGGAATGCGCGATCGCATAAACATAATATTTCTATATTAAAAATGATAAAAAAGGGGTAAACGTTGAGATACCACTAATGAATACTATCAAGATTCACTTAGTTGTTGGCATTGATAACGTTACCCTATCTGTGTTTTATACTGAGGCTGATTGCTGGGAATTTCGGTTGATTAGTCCTGGTGGAACAGTTTTTGGTGAGGGCAAACTTTACTATACGCCTGAAGCGGCCGAAAAAGCGGCGCGAGAGTGGATACAACAAGGCAATTAAATCAGCCTAATTAATTTCCTGTTTCGGCGAGTATTTCTAGATGAAACGCCAGATTATTCAGCGCCATTTCAATTTCGGAACTGTAAGGAATGCTGCGCCATTTTGGGGTAGTTGCATTGTCCATCGCCGTTGTTTCCAGGTATTGAGCAACAACCATGAGTTTTTCGGGATCTGTTCCTGCTGTTGCCAAATTTTCTAAAAATTCTTGAGGTGTCATGGATTAGTCTGATAATTTCATTGTTGCCATCAGGATAACTACTGCATCACAATAAGTCTGTTCACAATACTCATGTTTCCCAGACCTCTCAGCCTAATGACAAGTGATTTCTCTCAAAACCCCCAATTCTCTCTTCAATCTCCTGAACTATGGGATAGTGACTTATATCAAGATAAGCACGCCTTTGTCTGGCAATATGGCGAAGATTTGCTGAAATTGCTCAACCCCAAACCAGGAGAATATATTTTGGATCTGGGTTGTGGTACGGGACAACTTACCGAAAAAATTGCTTTGACTGGCGCTAAAGTTATGGGAATCGATAGCGCACCCGCGATGATTGAAAAGGCTAAACAAAACTATCCTCATTTATTGTTTGATATTGCTGATGCTAAAGACTTTCAGGTAGATCAGCCATTAGATGCGGTATTTTCCAACGCGACTTTGCACTGGGTAAAAGAACCAGAGTCCGCGATCGCTTGCGTATATCAAGCGCTTAAACCAGGAGGACGTTTTGTCGCCGAGTTTGGTGGTAAGGGAAATATACAGGCGATCGCCCAGGCTTTGTACACTGCTTTAAAGGTAGTTGGTATCGTCGCAGAACCATTGAATCCTTGGTATTTTCCTAGTATTGGCGAATACTCTACACTGCTAGAACAGCAAGGCTTTGATGTCACTTATGCCATCCTATTTGCCCGTCCCACCTCCCTAGCAGAGAAACAAGCAGGTATGGCAAACTGGCTACAAATGTTCGCTAGTAATTTTTTAGCAGGATTATCTGTTGACCAGCAAACACAAGTCATTCGTCAGGTAGAGCAGTCCCTAAAACCGACACTGTATAGTGAGGGTACTTGGACGGCGGACTATAAAAGACTCCGCATCCTGGCCTTTAAAGTTGCTCACACACAAACAGCAATTATTTAGGTAAATTATTAATATGTTGTAAATTGCATTACCCGTAATTTATGAGCGAATTGGAGATTAATCCAAAATCGAAAATGGTATTCGTTTATGCTGAGACACAAACTACCTGGTCGCAAAACATCGCTCCCCTTACTAAATCACTCAACTAAATTAAATTTCTATCAGGCGAAAAGCTGGGACTCCCGCTTTCTGCTTTCGGGGGTTAGGTCTGTTTTATCTTTTTTTAATTTCACCTACTTAACTATTAGTCTGAGTACGATTGCGCTTTTACCAGTCTCACACTCATTAGCAAAAACACCCCCAGTCCCATCGCCTTCGGATGCTCCTTTGGAATTGGCTTTATTGACTCAGCCAAACGGTACTGTAGTTACAGCCAATACCATTGACCCAGAAGGATTAACTACACCCAGTTTATGGTGGGAAAAAGAAAACTCCGAAAATAAGCTGTTGGATAACTGGATCGCATATCCAGTATCTGAGAATGAACCCGGCCGAGTAGATTTAATCGTAAATCAGCAAATTTGGAGCTTGTTAGACTATCTAGACCGCTACGACTTCGTGAATCGCTTGGGTAACAGCGCCAGAACGGATGGGTATAATGTTCGGGTTTTCAATTATCAACGAGACCTTTTGGCAACCTACACCTGTAACTTTAATACAAGTCCAACATCATGCCGCATTCAGATGAATACTCAGAATAGGTTAGGGTTGTTGCGCTCTCTTTAGAAAAATTTCCTCATGCTTATTCTTGCTTAATTTTGGCGAATAAAGACTCATATTGCTCGATGGCTGATGGAGGCAAGGAAAGCAAAAATTCGCTTTTGTCGAAGACTTCACGGTTACTCTGTAATAAACGTCTAAATGGTTCCTGGATGTCAGAAGCAAGAATCTCAGGGAAAATTGGCGAATTACTTTTAGTTAGCAAAGCGATTTGTTTAGAAATGTTCGGTTGCCAACAAAAATCAATCCATTGAGATGACACAGCCTCTTGAGTAACGCCTGCGGGGCGTACCCACAAGTCTGCCCAAATTGCTGTTCCTGATTTCGGGATAACGGCGGTAAATTGGGGATAACGTGCTAAAACTGGCATGATGTCACTTGACCAACCAACTGCTAGCCAAGTGTCTCCAATAATTAGAGGTTCTAGGTAGTTATGGGAACTGTAAAATTTTACCTGTTGGTTTAATGTCCGTAGTTCCTTTTCCAAGTCTGGCACTGTGTCCAGATTGTCTGTATTGTAAGATTTTCCTAGCTTTTTTAAAACCAGACCAATCACTTCTCTGGGTTGATTCAGTAAAGAAATTTGCGATCGCAATTCATCTCGCCACAAATCACTCCAATCCTGTGGTGTCCAACCCAATCTCTGGAATTTTTCCCGGTGATAAACAATCACCGTACTCCCCCAACGGTAAGGAGCAGCCCAAACTTCTCCCTGCGTATCCACATCGCCTTGATTATTGCGCGTTACTAGTTGCTGCCATCTTTCATCCAAAGCAGACCACTGTTTTAATTGTTTGACCTCTCGCTCTGTCAGTGGTTGAATTAGTTTCTGCTCAATTGCCGCTTTGAGCCAGTAATCTCCTAATGTCATTAAGTCAGATGCTGCAACTGTCTCAGATTGCCCAAACGGTAAGAAGCGAGTCCACACTTGGTAATCAGTAGTTTTTGATTTCTCCTGCCAACCTTGCAATTGCTTAAATAAATTCTCTATCTGCTCGACAGGGACAAACTTTAAATTTACCCGTTGCTGCAAACTTTGGCGAAACTGACTAACTACCTGACTGGGGATAGAACCTTTTAATAGCTGTACATTTAATTTTGTCTGGTTGCTACCACCACACCCAACCAGTAGTTGCGAAAGTGCCAGTCCACCTGCACCCAACAGAAAAGACCGTCGATTTATCGATTGGAGATTGGGAATTGGGGATTTGGGATTATACATATATATATAGTTGTGTGCTTAGGTGCTTATTTAGCTATATTTTTTGGATATTGCTGTCAAATCAACTTATTGACTAACTTTAAAGGATTTTTCTGAAAATGACTGCTAATGACTTAACTTTTCTCGAAAATACTCATGAGTAATACTCATAAAAAATATTGAGTTACATTTATAAGTAAATATTTAAATATCATGTTTCGACAAAATATTTAAAAAATTAAATAATTCATAAGTATAGTTAAGATCACCAGTAAATTGAATAACATAGAGAAAATATGCGGACGAGGGTATTAAATGGAGCCATTACAAAAACAAATCTTGACTTTGAGTCAGAAACTGGATGCCCTCTACCAGGTAATTGAGCAACTTGACGGCAAAGTCGCTCAAGCTTTCTCAGAGTGCTCTTTAGCAAATACACAAGCCAAGAGTAATTATGTAGAAAATAGTGATATAGGCGGCTACCAGTTAAAAGGACACATCAGTTTTAATCCAGAAATGGAACACAAGGATGTATTGACAGATGGCATGTCTTTAGACATGAATCGGCAAAGTGGAGATCAGAACTTAACACCAGAAATTCAAATACAACGACTAACAGCACAATTGACGGCAGCATACAACCGGATTGCTGCTTTAGAAGAACAATTAATGAAAGAAAGAATTCATTAAATTCACTAATTATTAGTCAATTTTTAAAATTGCCGGCATCTCTCTGAGTCCGGTATTTTTATTATGGGCTGGGGAATACGACTTTCTCCAAGCTTTTCAGGGATTAATTTGGGTGATTATTGAAAGCGAATTTCCAATCAAGAGAAAATTCTTGAAAGACACTAATCGCTTGCTCTATTGAACTATGCATCCAATCGTACATAATCCACCTCTGTTAGACTAAGTAATTTTTATAGCCGTAGTCACATAGATTAACGTGAGGCGGTTTACGGCAATTTGAGTCTATCTTTTTAGACTGGAAACTCGCTCAGGGTGGACTTGTGTATACACCGTAGCCGTGTCGGAGAGGGGTTGGGATGAGGTTCATCGAATTCACATTGGATTAAATGGCAGTCAGCTAAACAAGTAATTTCATGAATCAAATCGGATTGCGATAATTGGGTATATAATTTACTGAAGAATTCAATTCATAGAGTAGAACACTAGTAATATAATTTTTACGAAATAGCAGGATCATCTGAAGTTTTTATTTGCTGTAAAAGTTGTTCAATTTGATAGACTTTTTCATTTCTGCTTTGGGATTTGAAAATGTTTAAAGCTTTTTCTAAAGAAGCTAGTGCCTCATTACGTTTATTTGTTTGCAAAAGTGCCAGTGCCGAATTAGCCAGTGCATCGCCATAATTAGGATTAATTTCTAAAGCTTTCTGATATTCTGTAATGGCTTCTTCCCAGCGATTTTGGCTAGCATAAACAAGACCGATACCATTGTAAGCTAGTGCATGGTTGGAATTGAGGCGAATAGCTTCTCGGTAAGCGCTAATAGCCTCTTCCGACTTATCTTGACGAAAAAGTACGTTTCCCAATTCAAAATGTCCAAAAGAGTATTTAGGAAATTTTTTAATCAATTTGCGTAAATTTTCTTCCGCGTCGGCGAATTTTCCCTGACTGGATAAAGTATTGGCTTGTTGCAGAAGTTGCGATCGCTCTTCTTGCTCTGTACCTTGAAACTGTGCTATTACTTGTTTTTTGCTGTTTAACTGATCGGCAGAATGTAAACCAACTTTTCCAGGTAACGCTAACACTGATGATATACCAGTTGTAGTGATGATACCCAGCGTTATGCTGCTAAGAGTTGGAATAAACGCATACTTCATTCGGCTCTTCAGTTTCATCGCTTTTAATACCTCTATGCTGATACTCGTTTATATTAAATTACTCTTACTATCATACCAGCTATTAATTAGTGAAATAATATTAGATATTTATTGATTATTGAGTTCTTTTATTCTATTCACACAATATAGGGTAGGCAATTTAACCCACCCTATAAAGTTAATGATTGCGGTATGCTAATTGTTGCCAATACACCCCATATCTAAGTAGGTGGGTGGAAAAATTTATCGCTAGGATAAGGCAGAAGGCAGAAGGCAGGAGGCAGAAGCGAAGAGGGTTTTAAGCTGATTCATTTTTCTTTACATAGTTGATTTTATTTGTGCCTACCTACTTAATTGTTTAAACGCCTTCTCGCAACTTATCTAAAACACTGCGATCCTCCAAAGTGGAAGTATCACCAGATACCTCTTGTCCAGATGCAAGATTCCGTAACAACCGCCGCATAATCTTACCCGATCGCGTTTTCGGTAAAGCATCTGTAAAGCGAATTTCTCCCGGACGAGCGATCGCCCCAATTTCTTTGACAACGTGCTGCTTGAGTTCTTTACTCAATTCTTCACTAGCTTGATATGTGCCTTCTAAAGTCACAAAAGCAACTACTTCCTCACCCTTGAGTTCATCCGGCTTACCCACTACCGCCGCTTCTGCTACAGCTGGGTGAGAAACTAAAGCAGATTCTACTTCCATAGTTCCGAGCCTGTGTCCTGATACATTTAATACATCATCTACACGACCCATTACCCAGAAGTAGCCATCTTCGTCTCTTCTAGCACCATCACCAGCAAAGTAAGTATAGTTACCATCTTTGGGGGGGATATGTTCCCAATAAGTACGGCGGAAGCGTTCTGGATCACCGTAGACTGTTCGCATCATACCTGGCCAAGGATAACGCACCGCCAGATAACCGCCTTCGTTTTCGGGTACGGTGTTGCCTTCTAAATCAACGATATCTGCAATAATCCCAGGGAAAGGACGAGTTGCTGAGCCTGGTTTAGTGGAAATTGCCCCCGGTAATGGTGTAATCATAATCCCGCCAGTTTCTGTTTGCCACCAAGTATCAACAATTGGGCAGCGTTCACCACCAATTACTTTGTGATACCACATCCAAGCTTCTGGGTTAATTGGTTCGCCGACGGTTCCCAATAAACGCAGTGAAGATAGATTGCGTGTTTTCGGATGGTGTTCACCCATCTTAATAAATGCCCGAATTGCCGTAGGTGCAGTATAAAAAATATTAACACCGTGTTTTTCAATAATATCCCACGTACAGCCAGGATTAGAGGCACGGGGCGCACCTTCGTACATCAAAGTTGTAGCACCGTTGGAAAGTGGCCCGTAGACTATGTAACTATGACCAGTAATCCAACCGATATCGGCAGTACACCAGTAAACATCTGTATCTTGGAGGTCAAATATCCACTTAGTGGTCATGTGAGTATATAAGTTATAACCACCAGTGGTATGAACAACGCCCTTCGGTTTGCCGGTGCTACCCGAAGTGTAGAGAACAAACAGCATATCTTCGCTGTCCATTGGTTCAGCCGGACAATCAGCTGATACGCCTTTTTGCAAATCGTGCCACCAATGGTCGCGTCCCGGTTCCATGTGAGTATCTTGATTTGTACGCTGTACCACAAGAACATTTTTGACTGTGGGGACAGTGTTATCAGCTAAGGCTTTATCTACCTGGACTTTGAGAGGAACGATCGCATCTTTGCGCCAACCACCATCGGCAGTAATTACCAATTTAGCTTCAGCATCGTTCAAGCGATCGCGCAAAGCTTCGGCACTAAAACCACCAAATACTACGCTGTGGGGTGCGCCAATTCTCGCACAGGCTAACATAGCGATCGCTGCTTCCGGAATCATCGGCATATAAATACCGATGCGATCGCCCTTTTTGACTCCCAATTGCTTCAGCACATTGGCAAACTGGCAAACTTCGCGATGCAGTTGGGCATAAGTGAGAGTCCGGGAATCTCCTGGTTCTCCTTCCCAAATCAACGCTGCTTTATTTTTGCGCCAAGTAGTGAGGTGTCTATCCAGGCAATTGTAAGAAATGTTAATTTTTCCGCCAACAAACCACTTAGCAAAAGGTGGTTGCCAATCTAGTACCGTATCCCATTTTTGGAACCATGCTAATTCTGTTTCTGCCAAATTAGCCCAAAACTGCTGCGGGTCTGCTTTCGCTTGATCGTAGAGACGCTGATAGTCTGCCAAGCTTTTAATATGAGCATTTTGGGAGAATTTATCAGAGGGATGGAATAAGCGCTTCTCTTGTAGGATTGATTCTATAGTTGGTTGAGACATAGTGATGACCGTGACCAGTATTGTTGCTGAAAACTATTGTTAGCGGATTTGTCCCAAGCAGATTTAGATTTTCATTAAGCTGGGCAGAAATTACTTAAGTTACTCAGTTTACAAGATAGTACAGCAAGCTTGAAAACCCACCAGTAGCACCCTGGAATTATGCACAGGAGAAATAACTTATACTATTTTCCCATTCCCAACTCCCTGGTTACTGAGCGCAGTCGAAGTACACTCCTAACAAACGAAAAACACGGAAGTCGCAAGACTGTTATACTGAGTTACTAGGCTGTTTGGCTGTACTAGTATGGCAATTAGCTTAAAATTATTTTATGCTACTAAGGTAGCAGTTATATTTATGTAAATCTTTTAGAGTAGCGTACACAATGAAAAGATTAATTTTTTCTGTTAACAAAGATATATATCAGTCTAATTAGTTATAAATAATTCAACCAAGAGTTAGTTACTGAAAGTAGGGTGTCGTTTGCAAGCACAAGAGATCAAGGAGCAACTAAAGTCCCTCATCGAGCAAGCCTCCTCGATAGACACTAACTTGGCTAAAAAATTGAGTGAAATTAATCGCTGGGTAAAAAATATTAAGCCTGGTTCCCTGACTGCTAAGCCTTTTGTTCTGGCTTTTCTCCTAGAGGTGATTACAGATTCTACCATTTGGCTGATTATTAAATCATTACCTTCGGAAGAAGAACAAACAGCAAAGTTTGAGCAAATGACGCCTAATGAAAGATATTGGTATAGTTATCTCTTTCCTAAATGGATAAATGCAACTGATTCCAAGTTTTATATTTGGAAACAAAAACTGATGGCAGGAGAATTTAATCAAGGAGATGATGATATCATTAAAGCTATAGCTCAAGATATTGTCCAACGTGAAGGCAGTGTTTGGCAGCGTTATATCGCCGACCTTTCAATGGCAACAGATTTAATTGTTAGTAGTCATCAAGCAAAACCACTATGCATTCAAGTTACCAGTGTATCTGAAGAATTTAATCATCAAAAGTATCATTATTGGCAAAACACACTGCACTCATGGGAAATAGAAAGAGGATTATTTTTAAGTTACAATCCTAAAAATGCCAATTATATTAAGCAGTTGGTCAACATAGCAATGTATAACAGTGATTGTCTTTCTGGTGGCAAGTATTTGAAATTTTCTTAATGCTTTGAACAATTAAATATTCAAGATTTTTGTTTGGCCCTAAGTAGGTAGGCACAAATAAAATCAACTATGTAAAGAAAAATGAATCAGCTTAAAACCCTCTTCCCTTCTGCCTTCTGCCTTCTGCCTTATCTTAGCGATAAATTTTCCCACCCACCTACTTACATACTTATCTGCTCATCACAGCTTATATGGCTAACCGACAACAAACTAACAGCTACGAAAATTCAGTAGATGCATTTACTCAAGCTTTAGCAACAGCGAGAAAAATGCAGCATGACTGGCTAACTTACGGAGTAGATTTTGTTAATTTATACGTTGAAGATGCTAATGGAGATTGGTTAGAAACTTGGGGACATGATGAAATTTTAGGTAATCAGCTATTAGATGCGATTAAAGAATTTTTAGTAAGTGATGATGATATAGCTGTAAGGATAAGGCAGCATTTAAAAGACCAAGCCTCTGAAGAAAAAACGCCCCTTACCCTGTTTGATTTAGCAGTCAACCTAGAAGAGTGTTGGAGAATTCCTGAAGTGGATGACAGGTTATCTATTGTAAGAAATCTACTAGCTGGTGAGAATGAAAATGTTGATATAGATAATGAGAGGCTATTAAACTTAGCAAATAGTTTATTGGCAAAGTTAACAGAAATTTTGAATTAAATCATCACAAAGGAGGTCACATAAGACTTTTCCTGATAACGTGAAACGTCAAATCATGACCTCCCGTTGATTAGTCAAGACCTAAATTATGTAAGTGATTTTCCAACAGCGATGCGATCGCCTCTGGATTAACTTTTTTGTATTTCTTTTTCCCAAGCTGTAAAATGCAGTTGGGAGCGCTGCTACAGCGTTTTTGGCAACCAGTGCGCTCAATTTTGACTTGATCCAACAAACCGCGATCGCATAAAGTCTTTTCTAAGTCTGACAATAAACCTTTACCACCCCGCTTGAGGCAACCAGCTTTTTGACACACCATGATCTTTGCTTGAGATGAAGATGGTAAATTCTGATCTTGGCAACTATCAATTGAATTTACCCGATAAGCTTTGAGTTTAATTTTACCTGTATGCGGATTCAATTTACTGATACCACAAACGCTAATTGGCTCACCAGGTATTAAAGATGAAATCAAAGTCCGGCGCAACTCTTTAGGAAGCTTAATTTGGACATTTCCTGATGAGATTTCCAATTGCAAGTATTTATATTTCCCTGGCTTATCACCAACAAAACCTAAGAACTGTCCCTCAAGATTCAATTCCGATAACGTCAGATATTTATTACCCATGTTCGAGTCAAGATAAATAGAATTTAGGAATTAAAAGTTAGGAGTTAGGAGTTTTGAATCATAACTTTCTTTAACTCATCACTCCACACTCAAAACTCAGCACTCAGCACTCTTGTTATGCAAGGCGTTTAGCTTCTACAGTTAGGGGTAAGTTTGCTACGTCTGGCAATTCACGAAATTCTAACTCCCAACCATTTGCTAAGGTGAGAATTTTTCCCTCATTCCCATCTGTTTGTTTGACTACTTCTTCTTCAAGGTCTTTTTTGGCAACGTAGGCAACCAAATTTCCGGCATCATTCATCCTTAGCATTACTTTCATGAATTCTCCTCAACAGATTCTAGTTCTTTTTTCCGACAACCAACGACGAACCCTGTATCTAAAAAATGTACGGCATAAATATAGGAATTCTGTAAAAATGTACCTATACTTGCAATGTAGCCAATATCTCCTTTTTTCGCTAAAACTGCCCCGATTTCTTGACCGGGAAATGTACCATCATTTTTGATCAGTTTGCGAATTCTGACTTTTTGCCCAATTTCAAAAACAGGTGGCAAATTCAACTCTAATTCATCACGTTGCATGAGAATACCTCTGTTCTTTTACCAAGTTCAAAAGTTCTTCTACTGTCAAATTGCGTTTTTGCTTGACTGACTGTTGACGTACTGCATCCAACACAGATTGGGTTTCTTCAGGGTTAAGAAAAATGCCGTGTTGCTGTAGCAAACTGGTAACTAAATGCCTTCCTGAATGCTTACCCACTACTAAACGTCGTTCCCAACCTACCTCTTCAGGGGCAAATGGTTCGTAGGTGATGGGGTTTTGTAGTACGCCGTGAGCATGAATTCCCGATTCATGAGCAAAGGTATTTTCACCAACAATTGCTTTCCAAGGTGGTACATGAGAATTTGAGGCCGCAGCTACCAGTTGAGATAGTTCCAACAAACGCGGCGTGTCAATACCCAAATCAACGCCATAGATGCGTTTGATTGACATGACAACTTCTTCTAAAGCGGCATTTCCCGCGCGTTCACCTAACCCGTTAACGGTGGTATTTACAGATGCAGCTCCAGCTTTGATCCCAGCTAAGGCGTTGGCTGTGGCTAAACCAAAATCGTTGTGGGTATGAATTTCTAGGGGAATTGACAAAGCTGCAACTAATCCTTTAACTTTGGCGTAGGTGCTAAAGGGGTCGAGGACACCTACAGTGTCGCAGAAGCGAAACCGTGATGCGCCCCATTCTTGAGCATAAAGTGCTACATCCAAGAGAAAATTGGGATCAGCTCTAGAGGAATCTTCGCCGCCTACTGCCACCCAAAGACCTTGATCAACGGCGAAGCTGATACAATCTTTGAGTTTTTGCAAACTTACCCGCCATTGTCCATGAAATTTAGCAGCGATTTGAATGCCAGAAACAGGAATAGCAATATGCACTCGTTTCAGACCACAGGTAATGGAAGCTTTGATATCAGAAATGACAGCGCGATTCCAACCCAACAATCTTGCTTGCAAACCCAAGTCAGAAATTGCTAATATGGCGTGAGTTTCTGCCTCACCCATTGCGGGAATTCCCACTTCCAATTCCGGAACACCAATGGCATCAAGAAATTTAGCGATCGCTATTTTCTCTTCAAAGGTAAAAGCAACACCTGCGGCTTGTTCGCCATCACGTAATGTAGTGTCATTAATTAAGATTTCATTCATCTCAAACATCCCTCTTAGGAATCTTTATTACTTAATATGCTTTGTGAGCCGATTTCCCATTTCTGGTAATGGTAAATGCCTAATACAAATGCTGAATGATGAATGGTAAATGCTATATACTCACAGAATTAATAGTTCATCTTCATGATTCTTTAATATTAGCCAAATACCAATATCACATCTGTATGACAGAAAACCAAATGTGGGTATAATTTAGAAATTATTTTTACCGTTGCTAGGCAAAGTTTTTTCGAGTAACAGATAGCTAATATAGCTATTAGCAAAACCCGAAAAAAGCAAGATACCAAATCCAGCCATTAAGGTAACAATCATGGAATTATCCTCGTAGAATTACAAGTTGTTGACTCGTTGTTGTGTAAGCAAGAGAACGCTCTCAAAGCAAATTTAAAATCTGCTAATGTTGGTCATCTAGCCAATCTAAAATTCGTTCTAGTTGCTCTAAGTTAACTAGGCCATATTGCCAAAGAAGCATTGGTAAGGGGCCATTATCAATGTCACGGTGTCGTAACGCTACAGCAATATCTGCATTTGTAAGTTCGAGTTCTTTATGTAAAAAATTAATGAATTTTATCTCACTGCTACAGGTTGCCATAGTGGGAATTTCAATTTATTGATTGGGTAAATAAGTCAACAATTTTCAACCTCTTGGAGGAATATTTATTTGTCTCACGCAGAGAAGGAGTTGATATACTGCACATCTTCTGACTCAGCACTCAGCACTTTTAGAAGCACTTATAAATCCCAGCAACGCTCTAGCCACTCAACTAATTCATGACGAGAAGCGAGAAATTGCTTCACGGTACTGCGAATCAAAATCACTTCCAGTAAATTATTTACCTGTACTCGCAAAGAACCATCAGTGTGACAAGAACAGGGAATCATCAACTCTTGCAAACGATGACAAATTCGCCAGCGATCGCCTAAAGGAATCTGCAAAACTTGATCTTCTGAGGGGTCAAAACTATTAGATGAGTACATAGTTAATGATCCTTTGTCACAAGTTCTTTGTCCTGGGGTTGCATATTCAGGGATTGCAGTTGTTGTTCTAATTGTTCAATGCGGGAAAGCAAAGAACTAATGACAGTTGCTTGCTCGTCGGGAAGCTTTCCGTGTTCTAGGGGACAGAGGTTGGTGCTTTGTTTATGGGAGATAATTCGCCCCGGAATCCCGACGACGGTAGAATCTGGGGGGACATCGCGCAAAACAATTGAACCTGCACCAATGCGGACGCGATCGCTAATTTGAATATTACCCAACACTTTTGCACCTGCACCCACCACAACGTTTTTACCTAGTGTGGGATGACGCTTACCACTTTCTTTGCCAGTTCCGCCAAGGGTGACACCCTGGTAAATCAGTGTATAGTCTCCCACGATGGCAGTTTCACCAATCACAACGCCCATCCCATGGTCGATAAACACACCCTTGCCAATCTTCGCACCTGGGTGAATTTCAATTCCTGTGAAAAACCGACCCCAGTGTGAAATCAAACGCGGGATAAAACCCACTCCCCGATGGTGCAACCAATGGGCGAGACGATGCAAACAAAGTGCGTGCAATCCAGGGTAGCAAAACATTACTTCTAGCCAATTACGTGCGGCTGGATCACGTTCAAAGATGATCTGAAAATCACTCAATAATGGCTCCAAAAAACTGCCACAGAGTAAATTTGCCAGCAGCGATGTCTTTGGAGAATCCGGCATGATTGCAGTCTTGGTATTTTTGATACTGTTTAATGACTGTTGCATCGGTAGTGTCTGGTTAAAGGAGCCATGTGCTATTTTTATGCTTATATCAGGTGGCTCCCAACTGGACAGTACATCCAATATCGATTGGATTTATTGGATTAATTAAGGCTGTACTCACACCTTAAAATCCTTATTTAACAGAAATTTAAAATTTATCTTGGGGTAGGGGTGCTAGTGTTTCACAATGGGGGTACTAGTTTTTTTTGGGTAGAGGGTTAAGAATTTCTGTACTCACTACAAAAAACTTTACCTGTAAGTCTTTGCAGCGAATTAGGCAAGTTATTTTGCAATATATTAAGTTGTACTCACTTACTCGTAAATATGAGGTAGATAGAATGACAAATCAAATATCTGTATCTCCAGTTACGATTCTTATTCTATTATCTAGGATAGGGAAAAAACAAATTTCTTTATTTTAATTTATAGTTTGTTGTCTGTGTGTATATATACGTTTCCCAAAATAGATATAGTACTCAAGAGACTCAGATCCCCGACTTCTTCAAGAAGTCGGGGATCTTTTTAAGTGTTGATGCTGATGCGATCGCCTGAAGATATGAGCAAAATCATTAACTATAGCTACCTAAAAAAGCAGAGAAGCCAATCTCCAGATGGTTTGGTTAGAACGAGATGCACCTGAAGACAGGGGAAAATGAAACAGCAAAAAAATCAATTCAATCATCTCACAGCAATAGAAAGAAATTACTTGTCATTCCCTGCACAATTTTTATTAAATCAAAATCTGCTGCAAGGTAAAATACTAGATTTTGGTTGTGGCTTTGGTAATGATTTTAAATTATTACATCAAAAAGGCTGCGATATTACAGGCTACGACCCTTATTATTTTCCCCAATATCCTCAAGATAAGTTTGATACAATCATTTGTTTTTACGTTTTAAATGTTTTATTTTCTGAAGAACAAGCTAATGTGCTGATGCAAATATCACATTTATTGAAACCAGGAGGTAAAGCTTACTATGCCGTGAGAAGAGATATCAAAAAAGTAGGGTTTCGAGAACATTATATTCATAAAAAACCTACATATCAATGTATTGTTAAACTGCCATTTAATTCAATTTATTTAGATGAGCATCGAGAATTATATCAGTATGTTCATTATAATCAGCAACGGCATACATCTAATTACTGTATATTTTGTAATCCCCATAAAAATCTCAAATTATTAACTGAATCAGCAACAGCCTATGCTATTTTTGATGGCTACCCTATAAGTAAAGGACATATTTTAGTTATACCTAAACGTCATGTTAGTAACTACTTTGATCTACCATTAAAAGAGCAATCTGCCTGCTGGTTTATGGTGAACAAAGTACAAGAAATTCTCAAGGCAGAATTTGACCCTGATGGCTTTAATATAGGCATGAATATTAATCGAGAAGCTGGTCAAAATATTATGCACACTAGCATTCATATCATCCCTCGTTACAAAGGTGATACTAGCTGTAAAAGCGGCATCAGGAATGTCATTCCTCAAAGAAAATAGTAAACTATCTACATTAGCCCTTTTAGGGTGTCATGTATTTTTCTTGGTGTCTTAGTGTCTTAGTGGTAGAAAAATAACTTTTAAACCACAAAGGTGGAAATTCTAAAATTTCGTCAAAAGGGCTGACTACCTATACTCACTGCAATCATCAATGTAGGTTTTTAGTTTATACGTGTTTCTTTAAAACTTGTAACTTAAAACTTGAATTACACTATTTTCTGGTAAATTACCAGAGCTAATGGCAATACTATCACTATTACTACGACGTACTGTCATGCCCTGCATCAAAGTCAAAAAGTCATCCAGTGGCGAAATATCACATGCAGCAGCATCAGCCGCTTGTGTGCGGTAATGAGTGGGAATGATTATCTGAGGATTTAATACTTCAGCCGCTTGCTTGGCTTCTTGAGCGTTGTATGCTTTGGCACTACCTCCCACAGGTATTAACGCCACATCTGGACGTCCCATGAGGATTTTTTGCTCAATGGAAATAGGTGCAGCAGCTCCTCCTAGGTGTAGGATATTAATTCCCCCTTGCTGCCAACTCCAAGCGGTGTTTATGCCGAACTGTCTACCACCTTTGCGATCGTGATCTATGGGAATTCCCTGTAACTTAATACCTTGGAATTCATAAACGCCCGGTGCATATACTAGCTTAGGATTTCCTGGTAGTCCATCCACCGCACCTTCATCCAGCAATTGACTACTAATCAGTACTAAATCTGCCACAACTTTGGGTGGACGATAACCAGCTGTGCAACCAATAGTCTGAAATGGATTAACGAGAATTTTTACTCCGCCACCAGTAAATAGAAAGCAAGTATGACCCAACCACTGAACTGATAAACCGCTAGATTGTGCGTCAGCTTTTCGGTGGGAACCCAATGTAGTAACCAGAGCTGTAACTAACCCTGCTCCAGCATAGCCCATCAACTGTCGTCGTTTCATGATCACTCTCTTAACTGTAATTGTTCCAGAAAGTTTCGCAGCAACTGTTTTCCTGAAGATGTAAGGACACTCTCTGGATGAAACTGGACGCCCTGAATGTGGGGATAGTTCCGATGTCGCACTCCCATAATTGTGCCATCTTCAACCCAAGCAGTGATTTCTAATACTTCAGGGCAAGTTTCACGGTCAATTACCAGACTGTGATATCTGGTTGCGACCAGAGGATTTACTAATCCCTGGAAAACACCTACTCCTGTGTGAGATACCTGAGAAGTTTTACCATGCATTAACTCTGGAGCAGAGACGATTTTACCACCAAATACTTGCCCAATGCTTTGATGTCCCAAACATACACCCAAAATGGGAAAGTTATGACCTAGTTGTGCAATCAAATCTAGGGATATTCCGGCATCTTCTGGGCGGCCGGGTCCAGGAGAAATGACTATTACCTCAGGATTTAAGGCGCGAATTTCATCTACTGATATTTTGTCGTTGCGAAAAACTTGAATATCCGATGCTACAGGAAACTCTGCTGCTAGTTCTCCCAGATACTGCACCAAATTATATGTAAAGCTGTCGTAATTATCGATAACTATAATCACAGCCTATAACTCCTGGTTTCTATTACTCATACTATATTTAATTGTTACCAGATGAGAATTGCTGTGAAGGTCATTGTGATTAATTAAAAAAAATTTCTCTGCTGATAGCAGACATATATTTTTTTTGCCTGAGGTCACCATCTAGGAAACATTTCAAAATCTTATCAGACAAGGTGGCATCAGCAAGCAAATCTAAAAATTTGACATAATTAAAATTACCAAAGGCGGAAGCAAGAGCGTGCCAGCAACCAGCACTGCTACCAAAGCAGAGACAAGTACAGCACCAGCAGCGCAATCTTTGGCTATTTTTGCTAAATCGTGATATGTCTGTTTTACAGTTAAGTCCACAAGAGATTCGATCGCTGTATTGATTAACTCCAGCGCCAAAACCAAACCGCTAGTTATACCAATAACAGCAATTTCCACTGCTGGCAGATGTAAGAAAATGCTTAAGGCGATCGCTAAAGCACAAACACTTATGTGAATGCGAAAGTTGCGTTGAGTTTGAAAACTATAGCTGATTCCTGCCCAAGCATATTTAAAGCTAATGAATAAACTAGAGGCTACTTGCCAGGAAAGTTCCCGTTCCTTATTTATCAGCGTTGGTAAGCAGTTTGGTGTGGGTGGAGGGGAAACTTGTTGTGACATAAGCTTAAAAATAGAACAATAGGGTAATTACAGAGGAATTTCACCAATTATAATGATGCAATCTGCTTTTGACGCAATTTTCTACAGAAGTATTATAAACACTTACAGACCTAAAGAATCCTTAATATTCTATGTCAATATCAATACCGATTGTCTTCAGTAATTTTACTTGCTGCTTGAGCATTTTCCTCAATTCCTCTTCATTTGGATGATCCCAACCCAACAAATGCAGTAATCCGTGAGAGGCTAACCAGGCCAGCTCAGTTGGTAAACTATGTCCCTGCTGTTGAGCTTGATGTTGAGCAGTATTTACCGAAACAACAATATCACCTAGATACAAAGGCGCAGTTGCCATTTCCGGACTTTGAGGACAATTTACCTCTAATGCTGCAAAGGCTAAAACGTCCGTTGGTTTATTTTGATGACGATATTGAGCATTTAGTGACTGAATTTCTGCGTCGTCTGTCAAACGTAGCCCGATTTCATAACTTGGTGCTAGCGGCAGACCAGGCTGTAGATTTTCCAACCATTGACCGAACCAGTCTTCCCAAGTTTCAGGAGCAACTCGCACATCATTTTCCCCAAAATTTGTTGCTGCTGTTGGGGACAATTCGTAAAACAAATCCTGTACATCTAATTCAACTCGCACCAGCTAAAAACTCTCCTCACGCTTTGGGTTATGGTTTGTCGTCAGCGAGTTAAATAAGCTAGACCCACGAGAACAGCTAAAAGCCCGACAGTTGTCAGAGCAAAATGTTTCATGGAAGTACCACCCTTACGCACCATATTTCGCATGGCAAGTTTGACGTAGCTTGGTTTAGGTTCCGTTGCCGGTGAGTTGTTCATAATAATTTGACACAAAATGTTTTATATCTATCAATGTAACAGCTTACCTAGGCTTCTATTGCCATTTTGCCCATTTTGCAGAGAGGAAACAGGTAAAGGGGATAGATACTGAACAAAACGCCTATACCCATTACCTGTTATCTATGTTCTATCAGACGGGAGTACTTTCTACTAGCTGGTTTTCTTGCCGCAGATAGGCTTGGATAAACGAATCGAGGTCGCCGTTCATCACATCCGCGATCGCCGTTGTTTCTGTGTTTGTCCGCAAATCTTTTACCATTTGGTAAGGGTGAAACACATAGTTACGGATTTGGTTGCCCCAGGAAGCTTCCACCATATCACCGCGAATTTGCGCAATTTCTTGGGCTTTTTGTTCTCTAGCGATAACTAGTAGTTTGGCTTTGAGACGGGCGAGGGCTTTCTCTTTATTTTGCAGCTGAGAGCGTTCTTCTGTACAACGTACAGCAATACCCGTGGGAATATGCACAATTCTGACAGCTGTTTCTACTTTGTTGACATTCTGCCCACCTTTACCACCAGCCCTGGATGTGGTGACTTCCAAATCCTTTTCTGGAATGTCTAGTTGCACAGAGTTATCTAACTGCGGCATCACTTCCACTCCCGCAAAACTGGTTTGTCGCTTGCCATTAGCATTGAAAGGTGAAATCCGCACCAAGCGATGTGTGCCTGTTTCTGATCGCAGGTAACCATAGGCATAGCGGCCAGTAATTTCCAGAGTTGCCGATTTGATGCCAGCTTCATCACCCTCTGATTCTTCGGCTAAACTGACCTTGTAGCCGTGAGCTTCTGCCCAACGGGTATACATCCGCATCAGCATAAAAGCCCAGTCTTGGGCATCCGTACCCCCAGCACCAGCGTTAATTGTCAACACTGCTCCTTCCATGTCATAGGGGCCAGAAAGTAATTGTTGTAATTCCCACTGGTCAAGTTCTCGATTGAGCTTGGTAACCGTAGATGACGCTTCTTGCAATAGAGCCTCATCGGTTTCTAACTCCAATAGCTCAACCACTGCCTTAGTATCTTCTAGATTGGCTCGCCACTGACCATATTGCTGGAGGTGGGCTTTGAGGTCGTTGAGTTCTTGCAGGGTTTTTTGGGCTTGGGTTTGGTCTTCCCATAATTCTGGCTGTGCAGCAATTTGTTCTAGGTCTTGAATTTTGGCGGTAAGTGCAGGTACGTCAAAGATAGTCCTGGGCTTTACCCAGACGACCGGACAATGTTTCGATTTCGCGTTTGAGTTCGAGAATTTCCATAGTGCTTGCTAACTATAGAGCGCTTTGGATGGATATTAGTAGTTTATTTCTTTTTGATTTTAGCTGGAGTTGGGCAAATTCTCCTGCACTGTTGGTATAAGTTACAAAACCTGTGTGATTAAGCTTTGAGCAACAAGACGAATTGCTGCACGACAAAGCTTTATAAAGAAAAGATGGGAATTATATTAATATTAATATTTCTTTGTCAAGCTGATTTATACTTAGGGTATGATTCACTTGTCAGGGTTTTCCCATGCAATTTCTACTGACGAAGCAGATCCAGGCGCGGACTCACCTGACAACAAATAACAACCAACGGCATACAGCCCTAAGCTTCAGGCAATCAATGATGAGTAGGCGTAATTGCCTCTACTGCTCAGATACATTACTCCATCATATCCGATGGGGGTGATTATGCTGGCATTGTAGCCAATGTAACTAGGAAATGCCAGTTGAGAAATCATTGCAAATCCTAAGATACGTGATTCGGATAAGCGTTCCATTAAATGAATGCTGTAGTATGACTTGCTTAAAAGCTAGTCTTGACTAGGCAAAAGCCTAATGCTATTTACTTTCAGCTATGCGATCGCCCAAGCTTTTTAGCTAACTCTAGTTTTCCTAATTTAAAGTGAGTTTTTGTATGCCTAACGGTCCTTTGAGTGAAGCACCTCGTAACCAACGAGCCACTGTAATTCGTACAAGTAATGAGTTTATTTTACTAGAATGGCTAAAATCAAATGGTCGCCTCATAGAGCGTGAACCTCAAGAATCTCAGCTTTTAAGTCAAGTAGAAGAAATATCAGAAATGATCGATCTAGATGATATCCCTTACGATCATGACGATGACGACTCAGACACGGATTTAGATGACTAATTCGTCATTAATTTTGATTAATTATCAATCATCTCCTCCAAAACGATTTGTAAGTCTTTTGTCAAATCGCTGGTAGCCTGACGAGTTGCATGGCGATCGCCTTGAGAATTAGCCCAGCGTTCAGTCACCGAAATTGGTTCGCCTATGGTGATTTGCGCTTCTCGCAAACCTAAACGCGGTCGCCCTAGTAATGTTGTATCTTGAATTCGGGAAAGCATATCAAACATCAGCAAAGCTGTCTCGGCGAATCTGTCAGCAGTTGGTTGTGCTTGAAGATAGTTGGCTGTAACTGCGACAAAACTTTCCACTATTCGCATGTGGCGCATTCGTAAGTCTGCTTCTTCGGCGATCCAGTCTGCTAATCCACGTTTGAAGGGTGGTAAAGCGTTGATGTCTGGGATGTCATCCCGGTAAATGTAATTCCAACCAGCTTCTTCTAAGCGACGACAACGGTCAATAAAATTTCCTTGCGCCTGAAGTCCAAAGTATTGTTCAGCAACTTGTAAAGCCTGATCCATTAAACGATGCAGTCTGGCAATTAAAATTTCATTCGGACTGGCAGATTCATCTGTAGTGATGGTTTTAGGTAGGTTTTGATGATAAAAGCGGCGATAAAACTCTTCCATTTCGGTAATGAGATATTCACCCAAACAACAGATACGTTGAGAGTATATTTCTTCCCGTTTATTAAACGCAGATTGGTCAATTGGTTGCAAGCCGCTATCAGCTTCTAATTTACTCAATAGCCAATTCAGCTTTGACCAAGGTGGCTCAACATAGTGATACTGGATGCCAACTGGTACAATCAAAACATTCTCGGAACGATTAGCTTTTTGTAAGTCTTCAACACACCAGAAACCAAGTTGGGCAACACCGGGTTCTAAAGGGCTAACAACGCCACTATGACCATTATTACCTCCTTCGGGAGCCACTGCGATCGGCATTTCACCATTAGCAAACAACTCCCTTGCTGTTTGGATAGCTTGTCTATCTAGTCGCCTTCCCCGACGAATTGGCACACCTCCAATTAAAGAAAATAGCCACCCTAGCCAATTTCCAGCCCAAATAGTCATCCCCCGATCATAAAGAAAGTAACTGTGAATTGGTTCTTGCAGTTTAATACCTTGCTGACGGGCAACCTTGGGCAAAATGTAGGAAAGCAAGTACAACATACAGAGGGGATCTTCCACCTCTGGATGACGAAAGGCAATCAAAAAGCGAATTTTACCAGCCTGGAATTGTTGATAGAGTTTGGTTAATGTCTCAACATTTTTAGCTTCAATCTGGACAATCCCAGCAGGTAACCAAGGTCTAGTCCGGAAACGTAGTACAACAGGCGCTAACCACCGGAAAATTTGCAGTACAAGTGGGTGAAAACGTTGGGGAATAAATTTGAGTGGTGGTTGGGTAGAGTGAATTGATCTAGGCAAATTACTGCTCCAGAGTATGTTTTAATGAAGATTTGTAGTGAATAGCTTTAACCATTAAATAAGGACTAAAGTCCTGACTACAAGCGAATTTTCATGATTCTACACGACAAAATACATAGTTTGATTTAGTCTCGGCTACTTACTGAAACACAGATAAATCTGTCTATGAACACACCAGAAGACACGCGACAATTCGCGCCAGCAACACAACGCAATCGTGAACCCATCCTGGAGGTGCTTTTACAAGTACTGCCTAAGAATGGCACTATCTTAGAAGTAGCAAGTGGTACAGGAGAACACGCAGTATTTTTTGCTCCACGCCTCAGCCCTCTTCAATGGCTACCTTCTGATCAAAATCCGCAATTACGAGCTAGCATCATCGCCTGGGCTGAACAATGTCCATCCGATAATCTTTATCCACCTTTGGAACTTGATGCGAGTACGCCAGTCTGGCCAGTAGAGGAAGATGCATCACTTTACTCACCCATTGTAGCTATAGTCAACATTAATATGATTCATATTTCACCTTGGTCAGCCTGTTTGGGGCTAATGGCCGGTGCTGGTCGAATTTTACCTCCGGGTGGCATCCTTTATTTATACGGGCCGTTCAAACAAAACGGAGAACATACCGCACCAAGTAATATCGCTTTTGATCAGTCTTCAAGGGCGAAAAATCCTGAGTGGGGTGTGCGTAACTTAGAGGATGTAGTGGCAGCAGCTAGTGCCCAAAACCTGAAACTCAAAGCAACTTACCAAATGCCCGCGAATAATCTTTCTGTAGTATTTGAAAGTGGAGATTAGCAGACTCGAACTGCTGACATCCTGCTTGCAAAGCAGGCGCTCTACCAACTGAGCTAAACCCCCATAGAATAAAAAAGGTAGGTAACTTAAAGTTGCCTTAGTTATTTTAATCAATATTATACCGTTTTTCAAGAGATGAAGCCAGAAAATATCCAAGTGGTTGCAGCACTTTATAAATTTGTGAGGCTGCCCAATTTTGCTGAAAAACAAGAACCCCTGCTGTCTTACTGCCAAGCACAAGGTGTCAAGGGGACAATTTTGTTGGCAGCAGAAGGTATTAACGGCACGATCGCAGGTTCACGTCAGGCTGTTGACTCAGTTCTGACTTTTTTGCGTTCTGATCCGTGTTTGGCAGACTTAGAACATAAAGAGTCCTATACAGAGACGCAACCGTTTGAACGGATGAAGGTGCGGTTGAAACCAGAAATTGTTACTATGGGTTTGCCGGAAGTTGACCCGAATCAGCAGGTTGGTACTTATATCAGTCCTCAGGAATGGAATGATTTAATTTCTGACCCAGAAGTAACTGTGATTGACACCCGTAATGATTATGAGGTGAATATCGGTACTTTCAAAAGGGCACAAAATCCCCAAACTAACTCATTTCGAGAATTTCCAGAATATGTAAGTCAAAACCTCAACCCAAATCAACATAAAAAAGTCGCTTTGTTTTGTACTGGCGGGATTCGTTGTGAAAAAGCTTCATCATTTATGTTATCTCAAGGTTTTGCAGAGGTTTATCACCTCAAAGGCGGTATTCTCAAGTATTTGGAGGAAGTGCCAGCAGATGAAAGCCTCTGGCAAGGTGAATGTTTTGTCTTTGACGAACGGGTCGCTGTGCGTCATGGCTTAGAGTCAGGTAGCCATGAGTTGTGCTTTTGTTGTGGCAGACCGATTTCCGAGGCAGATAAGGCATCTCCCAAGTATGAAGAAGGGATTTCTTGTGCTTACTGTTTTGATAGTCTGACTGAGGAAAAAAGAGTGCGTCAGCAGGAAAAATGGCGACAGTATCAATTAAAAAGTGCTTCTTTCCTGAGTGCTGAGTGAAAACCAGTCTCTCTTTACATGCATTTTTGTGTACGCAGTTGCTGATGGCTACTTATGAGTTAAAAATTTAATGCTTCCGCACCAGGGTTAAGCCATCAGCAATTGGCACTAAACTGAGGCTAATTCGTTGGTCTTGGTGTAGTTTCTCATTTAAGGCACGAATCTTGGTGGTGCGATTATCTTGGACTTCGGGGTCTGCAACTCTGCCTGACCACAGAACATTATCGATCACAATTAATCCTCCTGGACGCACTAGTTGCAGCGATCGCTCATAATAACTGTCATAGCTACTCTTATCAGCATCAATGAAGGCAAAATCAAAGGTTTCTGCCTCACCTGCGGCCAGTAACTGATCTAAAGTCTCTATTGCTGGGGCAATATGTAGGTCAATTTTATTTGCCACCCCTGCTTGTTGCCAATAACGCCGCGCGATCGCTGTAAACTCGTCACTAACATCACAGGCGATGATTTTACCTTCTGGAGGTAACGCCAAAGCCACCGCTAGGGAACTATAGCCCGTAAATACACCTACTTCTAAAGTTTTCTTAGCCCCAATTAATTGTACTAGCAACGCCATAAACTGCCCCTGTTCGGGAGCAATCTGCATCCCACCCATTGGATGCTGTGCTGTTTCTTGCCTTAGTTGGGTCAGGATTTCTGGTTCACGCAAAGATACTGACAGTAAATATTCATATAGCCGTGGTTCGAGTCCCAGTGTTTGATTTGCCATAAAATTAGTTAGTCATTAGTTATTCTGCCAATCTCCCAATCCCCTTGTCCTCTTATCCTCTTAATCCCCTACTCCCATACTTTAGATGCTTAATCTTAAAGAAGATGATAACGCCATGCGCGATGTGTTAACTCAAGCTAAAACTATCGCTGTTGTGGGTCATTCTGATAAAAGCGATCGCACTAGTTATCAAATTGCCCAATTTTTGCGGAGTGCTGGTTACACTGTCTATCCTGTTAATCCATTAGTCAAAGTAATTGACAATCAGCGTTGCTATGCTAACCTCAGTGAAATTACACAAGCAGTGGATATTGTCAATATTTTTCGTCGTTCTGAGTACTTACCAGAAATTGTTGAAGCCGCTATCGCTATTAATGCCAAAACTTTGTGGACACAATTGGGCATTGTCGATTCAGCATCAGCACAAACAGCCCTAGATGCGGGGCTGAATGTAGTCATGGATGCCTGTATCAAAATTGAGTATCTACGACTAAGATAATTATAAAATTACTTGATTTATTATTAATTGGTTTTACGTCTTTAGGTTGAGTCAACCTGATTTGTCTTTCCATCTAAAGAACGATAAATTTAATTAACTTAAATAGTTAACTTGGAAGCAGATGCACAGGAGAAATCCTGACATCCCAAGAGAGTTGTGTACTTGTTTTCAGTGGTCAGATTAAGAGCGTGTGTCAGGTGTGAGGATAAAAATGTCGGTCGCGTACTATTGCCTTCAATTAGTACGTTCGGCTTACATCCGGGGTAAAAATGCCTGAACTTGCAAATTGTAAGTTGGGAATTAAAGCATAAATTAAACCTTGGATTGAATTATCAATCCAAGGTTTATTTTTAGGAATTTGTCAGTTGTTTTAAGTAATCAATTCACAGGAAAAATCCTACTATGCCAGAAGAAATCTTACAACCACCACAGCAACAAGAACCACCAGGTAAAGAATCAGAAATGAAGCCAAAGCCTCAGGCTGATGATGCTCAGTATCGAGGTAGCGGCAAATTACAAGATAAAGTAGCATTAATTACAGGTGGAGATAGTGGTATTGGTCGTGCTGTCGCGATCGCCTTTGCCAAAGAAGGCGCAGATGTGGCGATTGTTTACCTGAAGGAACACGATGATGCTAAAGAAACAAAACATTTGGTCGAAAAACAAGGACGGCGTGCGGTAACTATAGCAGGTGATATTACTGATGAAACCTTTTGTCAACAAAGTGTACAGCAAACTGTAGATGAATTTGGCAAACTAGATATTTTGATTAATAATGCTGCGGAACAACATCCTAAACAAAGCATTGAAGAAATCAGTAAAGAACAACTAGAGCGGACTTTCCGTACTAATATTTTCTCAATGTTTTACCTGACTAAAGCAGCGATGAAATACTTAAAAGAAGGTAGTTCCATCATTAACAGCACATCAGTCACAGCTTATAAAGGTAATCCTCAATTACTTGATTATTCTTCTACAAAAGGCGCAATTGTCGCCTTTACTCGCTCCTTATCCCAAAATTTAGTATCCAAAGGAATTCGCGTTAATGCCGTAGCACCAGGCCCGATTTGGACACCCTTAATTCCTTCAACTTTCCCCGCAGATAAAGTTGCAACTTTTGGTAAACAAGTGCCAATGCAAAGACCTGGACAACCGGAAGAAGTTGCACCCAGCTATGTTTTTTTAGCTTCCGATGACGCTTCTTATATGTCTGGTCAAGTACTACATCCCAATGGTGGAGAAGTAATTAACGGCTAAATGAAAAGTGCTGAGTGCTGAGAGTAATAACAAGAGGAAGGAAAAACTTTCGCACTCGGTAAATGCCCCGCTCCTTGTGGTCACTAAGCCTGTCGAAGTATGGGCGGTCTTTTAACTCAGCACTCAGCACTTTCAACTCAGCACTCTTCATTTCACTCAGCGCTCAGCGCTGAGTTTGGTGAAGTTTTTGGCCATAACTTCCAGATTAAATCTGACACATCTTAGAATTACGAATTTATATTAGTCTTCCATAGGATGGATGCACTAATACTGAATAACTGCTAATCTAGCTACCGACGAATACGTAGTAAATTACAAATACAACTTATGACATCTCCAAAACCATTGCATGGCACTGAACTAGTGGATTGTGCCAGAGCAAATGCCAAGCAGGGAATTGAAACTGCTGCTTACCAATGTGGCTATGGTGATGATATCAATACTTTTGCAGGAGAACTGAGACATGCTTGTGAAAAAATGAATTTACAAGTTAAAGAACTCAATGAATTGATTACTGACCAGGATATGTTACTGGAATTAGGTACGGGAGAAATTGTTGCCCCAGATACGGCTTCAGAATTGTAAAAATTCAGGTGAGAAGTGAGGAGTTTTAAAATAAAAAAATGTTTAACTCACAATCTTAAAATTACCCGCGCCAAATTAAAGTAAATTAAAACACCCAGTACATCAACGGCTGTAGTAATAAACGGTGCTGACATTAATGCTGGATCTAAGCGCAAAAAGCGGAATAAAAATGGCAGTGCTGAACCGGAGACAGAAGCCAAAATAGAGATAGCTACCAGACTAGTACCTACGGCGATCGCTACTTGTAAGTTTCCTTGTAGAAAGAAAGCCCAGATGGTGGCAATACTGCCTAACATTATTCCCAAAAATGCCCCAGCGATCGCCTCCCGGCCAATTACCTGCAACGTGCCAAGCGAGCGAATTTCATCAGTGTTCATCCCCCGAATTACCACCGTGGAAGATTGAGCGCCCACATTACCGCCAGTACCTGTCAGCAAAGGAATAAATGCTGTTAGGACTACTACTTTTGTTAAGATATCTTCCTGCGACTTAATAATTGTGCCAGTAACTGTATTAGTTATCAGTAAGACAAACAACCACACCACCCGTTTACGGGCGACTTGTAATAAACTCATTTGAAAATAGTTGTCACCATCGGACTGTACACCACCACCTAGAGCGTAGATATCCTCGGTGGTTTCCCGTTGCAGAATATCAATCACATCATCGACGGTGACGATACCCACCAGACGCTGTTCACGATCCACCACAGGCACAGCGAGAAAGTCATATCTTTGAATTAATCTGGCTACTTCTTCTTGATCTGTATCCGTATGGACGAATACCACATCACGAGTCATAATTTCGCCAATCGTTTGTTCAGGTTGAGATATTACCAATTCCCGCAATGAGACAATTCCTGTCAAGCGTCTAGCGGCATCAGTCACGTAAAGGTAGTAAATCATCTCACTGGCATTAGCAAGGCTACGAATCCGCTCTAATGCCTGAGATACTGTAAAATTTTCTTTAAGATAAATTAACTCTGGCGTCATGATGCGCCCGGCGGTGTCAGCTTCATAACCCAAGAGTTGGGCTGTAGCTTGACGTTCCGCCGGACTCAATTGTTCTAGTAAGCGATTGACAACTTTTGCTGGTAATTCATCAAATAATCTCGCTCGGTCATCTGGGGACATTCTATCTACAATGTCGCGGACATCCTGACTTCTAAGTTCCTCAATTAAATGTTCTTGAACGCTGTAGTCGAGATATTCATAAACCTCAATAGCCTCAGCCTTAGAAAGTAAGCGAAAAGCCAAAGCGTGCATCGCTTCGGGTAAACCTTCAATTGCCTCAGCAATATCCGCAGGCTGCACAGGTACGAGAATAGCTTTTGCCCCCTGCAAATCTCCCGCTTCTAGCAGCATTTGCAGCTGAGTCCGCACTAAATCTCGCAATTCTCTGCGTGTGACATTATGGAGGGTAGAGTTTAAATTGTTTTTTTCAGTCAAAGTCTACTTTCCTCAGCCAGTTTGAACAAGTTTGCTGCCCTTAGTCTAGGGGAAAGTGGTAATGTGTAACCTCAAACTTGTAATTTTTTCTACTTTCCAGGCTAGCGTTGAAAAAGTAGCTTCTAGCTATGCCAAGATCAAGAAAACTTGGTCAAAAATCCCAAGATTTTTTTAGTGCGCGGTGTCAGGAGTGTGCGGCGATAAGCATCTGCCGCCTTCTTAATCGCTTCAGCTTGAGTTGGGTAAGGATGAATCACACTACTTAACTTACTCAAACCTATTTTATTCACAATTGCGGTCGTCACTTCCGAGATTATCTCACCTCCATGACTGGCGACAATAGTAGCACCGATAATTTCATCAGATCCTTTTTTATGATGGATTTTCAAAAATCCTGATTCTTCATGATCAGCGATCGCTCGGTCTACACTACTAAAGGGAATCTTAATTGTACTCACATCAATGCCCAATTTCTGTGCTTCGTGTTCGTACATTCCCACATGGGCAATCTCTGGGTCAGTATATGTCACCCAAGGCATTACCAGACTACTAAGTTTAGAACGTCCTAAGCCAAAGGGTGAAAACAGGGTATTTTTAATGACAATCCGCGCCGCCGCATCAGCTGCGTGGGTAAACTTCCAATCCATGCAGATATCACCAGCCGCATAAATTTGGGGATTTGTCGTCTGGAGGTAATCATTCACCTTCACACCCCGGCGCTGGTCGTACTCTACCCCCACTATATCTAAATTCAATCCTTCCACATTCGGCGCACGTCCTGCACCTGCTAAAATTTCATCTACAGTCACAGAATCGCGGTGACCATTAGCAGAGAAGTCAAGCCGCTTACCATCGGTGACAGTTGCCACTTCTTCTAACTGGCAGTTCAAAACCAAGCGAATTCCTTCTTTAATCAAAACACTTTGGACAATCTCCGCCGCGTCAGCATCTTCTTTATTGAGAAGATGTGAACCACGATGGAAAATTACCACCTCACAACCCAACCGCCGGAAAGTTTGCGCTAATTCGCAACCAATGGGGCCACCACCAATCACCGCTAAGCGTTCCGGTCGTTGTGTGAGAGAAAAAACCGTTTCATTAGTCAGGTAACCCGCCGCTTCAATGCCCGAAATCGCAGGTCGTACAGCCCTAGCACCAGTGGCAATTACCGCTTTTTTAAACTTGAGGGTTTTATTGGCAACTTCCACAGTATTTTTACTAGCAAACCGACCGTTACCCAAGAAGACATCAACCCCCAAATTTTGAAAGCGTTCAGCCGAGTCATGATGACTAATACCAGCCCTAACCCGCCGCATCCGTGCCATAACTGCGGGAAAATCAACATCAATCTGTTGAGGAATATTAATTCCCAGGTCTGGGGCATTCCACAGTTCGCCAACCACGCGAGAAGACCGGATCATGGTTTTAGATGGTACACAACCTACATTTAAGCAATCTCCACCCATGAGATGCTTTTCAATCAATGCCACTTTTAAACCCAAATCTAGACCAGCTGCACCCGCCGCCACGACTAATCCTGCCGTACCAGCGCCAATTACTACCAAGTCGTAACAATCAGCAGGTTGGGGATTTACCCAATTTGGTGGATGCACGTAGGAAACCAATTTTTGGTTATATTCATCCACCGGATGAACAATGACTCTTTCTAATTCTGAATTGGACATTAGTGATTCCTCTTTAATTGGGAGTGTGGGGGATGGGGGGATGGGGAGATGAGAAAGTATTTTCGTTATTTTCTCCTTGTCCCCTTGTCTCCCTATCCCTCCCCTGTCCCCACCTCTTCTTCTAAAGCTTTCCGGGCAATGCGGGTGACATAAATTGTCACGGCGACTGTTGCTAGAAAACCCACAATCCGAATTATCCATTGCACTGTGGGATTGGTAGGTTGAGCATCAGTCCCAATCATGGCTAAGTTTCCAGCTAAGGAACCGATATAAACATACATAATTGTCCCTGGAATCATCCCCACGGAGCCAATAAAATAATCTTTGAGTGAAACTCCTGTAATGCCAAAAGCATAGTTCAATAAATTAAAAGGAAATACAGGAGACAGTCTCGTTAACAAAACAATTTTTAATCCTTCTCTGCCAACAGCTTGGTCAATAGCCGCAAATTTTTTGTTATCGGCGATTTTACGTGCAACCCAGCCCCTAGCTAAATAACGTCCCACAAGAAAAGCGGCTGTAGCACCTAGGGTGGCACCAATGAACACGTAAAGGGAACCCCAAACTACACCAAAGACAACTCCAGCACCTAAAGTCAAAATGGAGCCTGGTAAGAAAGCGACGGTAGCAATAATGTAAAGTCCCATAAAAGCGATCGCTCCTACTGTTCCCAGGCTATCAATCCATTGCAAAGCACTGCGGAAAACTTCTTGGGGATTGAAAGAATTGGCATTCACAGATTCTTGGGCCCAGGCCATATCTGTGTTGAGCCAGAGGGCGATCGCTATTCCCACGAATGTAAATAAACTCTGTTTCAACAATTTTGAATTTAGTAAAAGTTGTTTTTTCATAGCCTGTAAATATTTCATAAATAACAGAAAAATACGCCGATTAAAATTATTTTTTAGTTTGTAGTAAAAACTTTAGTCCTCATTTATTTACTAATTATTTTTAGTTATTTATATTTTCATCATTTACCATACTCTCAGCCAGAGCTTTTTGAGCAATTCTTGTGACATAAATCGTTACAGCAACTGTAGCAATTAACCCAATCACTTGCATCACCCATTGCCAGATTTGAGTTTCGGGATTAGTTGGCTGATAATTGCGATCCAGCATAGCGAAATCACCAGCTAGGGAACCCATATAAACGTACATAACTGTACCGGGAACAATGCCAAATGAACCTAGAATGTAATCTTTGAGAGAAACCTGTGTGACTCCAAAAGCATAATTTAATAAGTTAAACGGAAATATCGGACATAAACGCGTTAGCAAGACAATTTTCCATCCCTCTTTAGCAACTGCTAAATTAATCGCTTTAAATTTAGGATGTTTGTTAATCTGGCGGTAAACCCAGTCACGCGAAAGGTAGCGCCCCAGAACAAAAGCTAAAATCGCGCCGATAATTGCTGCAATTAACACATAAATAGAACCCCAAAAAATGCCAAATAAGCAACCACCTTTTAGTGTTAAGAGAGAACCTGGTATAAACAGTAATGTCGCCAAGTTATAAATGATAATATAAGCAATTGGGCCTAAAATCCCCAGATTTCGTACCCAAATAATGGAATTATATAAAACTTCTTGAACTTGAAAGTATTGAGCAGCAATGATTAAAACAGCAATTACACAACTACATAGTAATAATTTGAGTTTGCCATTTAATCGAGGCTTGGGTTTTTGCACCATGCAACTTACCTGAGTTTTTAATCGCTATCTGCAACCAAGATATGACACTTATATGAGAAGCCGCTTAAAGCTTCCTAAATTTTTCCCGGCGATACCAGTAAAAATTAAAAATTTGAATTAATTTAGAATAGCGCTTACCCAGCTTAAAGCTTTCTAAATTTTTCCCGGCGATACCAGCTGCGAATACGCTCAGGTGAAACACCGAGGAAATAAGCAATAATAGCTATTTGGTTAAGTATGGTAGTTTGCAAAACCCCCTTTTGCAACCATCTCCGAGCCGAAGTAATAACTGGTATGGGAAGTATGACAATTCTACCAGTACGTTTTAAACGACGCATCAGTTCAAAGTCTTCCAGAATCGGCAACTCAGGAAACCTGCCAATTTGTTGAAATACCGCTTTTTTTAAGAAAATTGCTTGATCCCCATAAGGCATTTGGCAAAAATGCGATCGCCAATTTACTCCCCATTCTATCCATCGCAAAGCTAAAACAGAGGCATCAATCCGCAAGGCAAAGGCACCAGCCACAATCCCTGGTTGTGGTAATGCTGTACGAATCATTACATCATACTCAGGCGGCAGTTGTGTATCTGCATGGAGAAACAACAAAATTTCCCCACTTGCAGCCATAGCACCCGCATTCATTTGACTAGCACGACCAGGAGAGGATGAAATAACTTTTACACCCAATGACTCAGCTATGCTGACAGTGTCATCTTGTGAGCCACCATCCACTACAATTACTTCTACATTGCTACTGGGTTGAGTACAAGCGATCGCAGCTTGAATATTTCTCGCTTCGTTAAACGTGGGAATAATAATCGAAATTGTGTTATGCACCTGAATTACATTTCTTTAAATCTTAATTCTTTGCGCCTTTGCGCGCCAGTTGCTACAAGTCGGGTAACCCGAACGCACTGGCTTGCTTTTGCGTGAGACTAAAACGCCTTTAATTTCAAACCCCCTTCCACATGGATAAGAGGAAGAGGGTTTACGAATTACGAATTACGAATTACGAATTATCCTAATATCCGCCTTCTTCTTCGTATTCTGGCTGTCTTTCCTTGACTTTTTTAGGAATATTTACTGGTTGGGGTGGTGCATCCTCCCAAGCATCGCCTTCTACGTCGTCGTAATCATCATACTCGTCAGCATAAGGCTTGCTGTAGGGCGGGGATTCATATCTTGGTTCTTGATACCTATCTCTACCTGTGGCTTCACTCCAGTTATCTTCTTCCTCGTCTTCTTCGTATTGAATGGATTCGTACTGCCTTGCCTTCATCACCTGACGCTGTGGAATTTCTTCTTCCACATAGTCTTCAGTCCATTCTTCCTCCACTACGGGTTCAGGAGCGCGGACTCTAGGCTTAGGTGGCTGCAATGGTACTCCACTTGGTAGTTGATTGGCTGGTGCAACTGTGCGAGGAGTGTAGCCGTATTCTTCTTCTGCTTCTCTTTCCCACGGTGCTTTACCGATGCCTAAGCGTTCCAGCACACCAACAGTTAACTGGTTCACCCGTTCTTCGGCTCCCTCAAAGACAATCAACCTGCTGGGGCCAGTGCTGACGATTTCATCCACGGAAAACTCGTAGGTACTGAGAAACTGGTCGGGAATTTGGGGTAATCCCAAAGAAGCAATGACTATGGAATGAATTTTACCAGTTTCGCCATCGAACTTAAAGCCGCGCACTCTACCTAATACTTCACCTGTTTCTGTAATTACTTCCCAGTTAATCAGGTTACTGAGGGTTTCAACTTCGATATCTTCAATGACATCTTCGTTATCAACCAGAATTACATCACCTATTTGGTTGATGGTGCTGAGGTACATATAGCGCGGCAGACCAGAAATAGAGATCAGGCTGTCTCGTAAACCAAGAGCCACAACCTCTCTTTGATCAATATCAACCCAGACCTGATTCACGATCCCTAGCCGCTTACCGTTGTCGCGGGTAATCACCTGGGTGTTCAATATGTCGGAACGCCTAATTATCTGTTCAGAGGTCATTCTATACCGAGTCCTGATCTCGAATCCGGTTTATCTATACACTATTATTAACAAAAACTCAAGCAGATGTATTGGATGATTGTAATTTAATACCCAAAACTTGAGTGTAAGCTCCTCGTGCTTGAGTAACGCCAATGGTGCGTTCGGCTGATTCTATCATCGGACGACGCAAACTCACAACTATAAATTGTGCTTGTTGTGCCTGTTGTTTAATCATTCTAGCTAATCGCTCTACGTTTGCCCCATCTAAAAACATATCTACTTCATCAAATGCATAAAATGGCGAGGGACGGTAGCGTTGTAGGGCAAAAATAAAACTTAAGGCTGTGAGTGATTTTTCGCCCCCGGACATGGAAGCTAGACGCTGTACGGGTTTACCTTTGGGATGTGCGACTAAATTCAATCCACTGCTAAAGGGATCTTCGGGATTTTCGAGTTGCAGATAGCCATCACCATCAGAAAGGGTGGCAAAAATTGATTGAAAGTTTTCATTAACAGCATCAAAAGCTTCTTTAAAAGCAAGTTGTCGTAAAGTCGTAAAGTTTTCAATTCTTAAAAGTAATTCGGTGCGTTCTCCTTCTAATGTTTGCAATTTTTGCGTTAGTTCTTGGAGACGGTTTTGGGTGCGTTCGTATTCTTCCAAAGCCAACATATTCACAGGTTCCATCGCCTGTAAACGTTTGGCAAGGCTGCGTAATTCTTTCTGTAATTCTGCTAAATCTACTTGATTTGGCACTTCTGGCAAAGGATTCGGCAATTCTGCGCCTGTATCCCGCAATTGGTTTTGTAATCCTGCCAAATCTTCCCGCCGCTTCTCTTGGGTTTCTTGGAGTTTTTGGATTTCCCATTGCAATTGTTGTTGACGTAAAAGCTGCGATCGCACTTCTTGTTCTGTAGCGTCGCGTTTTTGTTTTTCTGCGCCTAAATTTTGTTCCATTTGACTCAAATTCGCCTTAATTTCGGCTATTTGAGTGCTGAGTCCTGAATGCTGATTTGCTAGAGAATTTAGTTGATTTTGTTGGCTTTCTTGCTCATGCTGATATTGGGTAATTCTTTGTTCAGCTTCTTGAATTTTCTCTTGTAATCGCTGTTGCTGATTTTCTAAATTTTTTAATCTTTGTTCAGCATCTCGTAACTCACTTTCTTTTTGTTGTAATTGTTGCTCTTGTTTTTTAATGGTTGCTTGGATTTGTTGCCATTCACTGGGAGTTTGGGATGCTTCCAACTCTGCTAAAGCTTGTCGCAATTGTTGCAATTCACTTTCTTGCCCTGGTAATTCCCGATCCAAAACTGACAAACGGGATTGGGCGGTGGTGATTTTTTCACTGTTTTGGGCAAGTTGCGATCGCGTGTTTTCTAATTGCGCCGTCAAACCCTTAATATCTTTCTGTAACTGTTCCAATTGCAATTGCTGTTCGCGCCGCGCTTGTCGTGCTTCTGTGAGTGCTTGGGTATTTTGTTTCGTTCTGGCTGATAAAGAGGCGATCGCTTCAGTGCAACGTTCTAAAATTCGCTCAATGTCTAGCAAGCGAGTTTTCAAACTGGCTACTTCCTCAGATTCTGCTGTTTCGTTCTTACCAAACCGTAAAGAAGAACGCTGGCTAGTGCTACCGCCAGTCATCGCCCCACTGGTTTCTAACAATTCCCCATCTAGGGTAACAATGCGGTATAGTCCTAAATTTTGCCGCGCCTGTTGGAGACTGGTAAATACAACTGTGTTTCCAAAAACATAATTAAAAACATCTTTATAACGGCGATCGCACTCAATTAAATTCACGGCATAATTAACAAACCCGTTAGCATAACGTAACGTGGCATCTTGGGTAAATTTGCTAGCACGAATTTTAGTTAACGGTAAAAAAGTTGCCCTCCCCGCCCGTTTTTGTTTGAGTAATTCAATCCCGGCTGCGGCTACACTGTCATCTTCTACCACAATATGCCCCAAGCGCCCGCCGGCAGCAATTTCCAAAGCTAATTGGTAACGAGGTTCCACTCGTCCTAACTGTACAACTAAACCACAAAGTCCAGGCAGTCCCGATTGTAAAATAACTTTACTGGCTTGAGTTCCCTGTACCTCTTGCTGGGCTTGGGCTTGCGCCTCTAATTTATCTAACTGGCGCTGTTTTTCCCTTTGTTCGTGCAACAGACGCTTTTGGGTTTCTTGTTGGATTTGCAGTTCTTGTTCTGTCGCTGAGAGATTTTCCGCTAAATTTTGGATGGGTTCACTAGAAGCGTTAAATTCCGTTTCTACGCGACTACATTCAGCTTGTTTTTCTGTTAATTGGGGTTCTAAAGTGGCAATTAGCTGAGTTTGTTCTTGGATAAGTTGTTGGAGTTGGTGATTGCGTTCCCTAAGTTGTGCTTGTTCTGTACGCTGCGGTTCCAGAGTTTGTAGTAAAGTTTCGATTTGACGGTTGAATGCCGTTTGTTGCTGTACCCAAGCTTCCGAAGCCGAGGCGATGGCTGCTGCGGCTGACCGCGAAGCCTCTAAAGCTTGTTGGGCTTCATTTCTTTGCTGCTGACAGTAAATAATAGATTGCTGTTCAACAACTTGTGTTTGGGCAATTTCGCTTAGAGAATGCTGGTGTTGTTGAATTTCTTGATCAGTTTGCGCCAAGCGCTTGACAGTTTCCTGGATAGCCGATTGTAATTCCGTTTGTTGACGCTGGAGTTGCTTCCGTTCCACCTCTTGAGTCGCCAGAGTAGATTGTACCGCCAACAGTTCCTCTTCACCCAAAGCTTTCACATGAGCATTGAGTTCCTCCAGTTCAGCAGTTTTCTCAGCAATTGCTGTATTGAGGGTTGTCAGTTGAGTAGTCAGTTCAGCAAAAGAGCGATCGCCTGCTTGAATTTCCCCCACCAACTTTTCCTGCTGTGCTTGTAGCGATCGCCAAGATAAAACCGCCTCCCAAGATTGCTTGTCTAAAAATTCCGTGCGGAGTTTTTGATATTTTTCTGCTTTTGCCCGATCTTGAGACAAGCGCTCGCGCTGTGCAGTTAATTCCGTCTCAATAATCCGACAGCTATCTTCCTTATCCTTTACCTCATCTAAAGTTTTTTTCGCTTGATTAATCTTGCGATCAAACGCCGCCACCCCTGCCAACTCATCAATAATTTCTCGCCTTTCCCTAGCATTCATCGAGATAATACTAGTGACATCTCCTTGTAGCACCACGTTATAACCTTCGGGATAAATCCGCAGATTACTGAGTTCCTCGTGCAACTCCGTCAAAGTACAAGGCGAACCATTGATATAGTAATTTGACGTATAAGTCCCTTGGTGAGTCACCCGCAACCTTCTAGTCACACTCCATTCAGTTGGGGAGTGGGGAGTCTCTTCTTCCTCACTCTGCGCGCCACTCTCCTCAACGGGGGGAACCCCCGCACAGAGGTGGCTTGCCTCTGCGTCTCTGCGTGAGACTTCATCCGACAAATCAAACGTCACCGTCACACTAGCCTCAATCGCAGCACGTCCCTTAGCCGTTTGAGTATTATTTACCAAATCTGGTAGGCGATCGGCCCGCATTCCCTTAGAACTGGAAAGTCCCAAGCAAAATAGCAACGCATCTAAAATATTCGATTTACCCGAACCATTTGGCCCTGAAATGACAGTAAACCCCGGCAGTAGAGGGACTGAAGTAGTACCGCCGAAGGATTTGAAGTTAGTAAGTTCCACGCGCTTGACGTGCACCATAGGCGCTGGTTAACTGGGCTAATGGCTAATGAATGACAAGTGTATCAATTAATTAAAGATTCGCAACAAGTCAGGAAAGAATTATCTCACCGCAGAGGCGCTGAGAACGCAGAAGTTTCATAATAGAGTCAGGACTTCTACAGGATTGTTTTCCATGTATCAAACTGATCCGCCCCGTTCTCCCCAAGAAGTGTTACCTACCATGTATGATCTCAAGAGTGAAGATCCAGAGGAACCTGGCTTGCCCGATCAGTTTCATTTATTACAACCCCGCTTATTAGACGAAACTTTTCACTCCCCAAGTTATCCTAGCGACAAAATATTTACCGCTAGTGACATGAATTTGTATTATGACCCGAATCATCCTACATGGTACAAAAGACCAGATTGGTTTGTGGCTGTGGATGTTTCTCCTCTGTACAAAAATGGGGATTTACGCTTAAGTTATGTAATTTGGCAAGAAGGAATTAGTCCGTTTATTATCGTGGAATTACTTTCACCGGGGACTGAAAGAGAAGACTTAGGACAAACTTTGCGAGATGTGGCAAAACCCCCAACAAAATGGGAAGTCTGTGAACAGATTTTAAGGATTCCTTATTACGCTATTTTTGACCGCTATAAATATGAATTTAGAATGTTTAAATTAGATGGCGGTAGTTATACAGAAGTGAGTTTATCAAATTCTCGTTTTTGGATACCAGAAATAGGATTAGGTTTAGGAGTTTGGCAAGGAAATTATCAAAATATTCAGCAGCCTTGGTTACGTTGGTATGACAGTACAGGTAATTGGGTTTTGACTCCTACAGAGGCGGAAAGGCTACGTGCTGAACAAGAAAAACGGCAGAAAGAACGGTTGATAGAACAATTGCGTCAGCGTAGCTTAACGAAGTTATCGTTTGGTATGGAACCAGATTTAGAGTAATCAATAAATGACTACTACCTTAGATGCAAGCAACCTCAGACTAAAAGATGTTCAGCGACTGTTAAAATTTTCAGAACAGTTGAATGACTCAATTACATCTTTACTATCCCTAGAATCTCTATCAGAATTTGAGATACAAGAAGTAGAATTAATCAGTCATATTTTTCGCGAATACTATGCGGATGGCAAAATTTCGGAAGGACAAATCAAATTTCTCTTCCTCGCACCCTTAATGAAGTTAGCTGGCTTTTATCAGCCTAATATTAAGATTACTTTAGAAGAAAATGTTGCTGAAATTTCCGTTGAAGATGAAGATACAAACATCAAAGGACGGATGGATATATTAGCTGTTAATAAGTTACAAGAAAAAACAATCAATACACCATTTTGGATCTTAGTAATTGAATCTAAAAACAGTAGTATTAACGCTTTGGAAGGATTACCACAATTACTTACCTATGCCTATGCAAGCCTAGAACATCAAACATCCGTTTGGGGTTTGACTACCAATGGTATGGATTACCAATTCGTCTATATGCAGCAAGGTAATCCGCCAATTTATCAATTAATACCAAAACTAGATATAACTCACGTTACTTCTGCAATTGAGTTACTGCAAGTTCTCAAAGCAATTTGTCAGTTATAGTTGAATTTTTATCTCCTTCTACGTGTAGGACTAGGTATAGGACTAGGTGTGGTAACAGGTGTTGGTCTATTTTGCAATAAGTTAAGTTCCCGTTGTGCATCTTTTAGACTTTCTCTTTGTCCTGTTTGTTGAAATAGCCTTACCGCTTGTTTAAAATCTGCGATCGCACCTTGTTTATTTCCTTGTCTTGTGCGAGTTACACCGCGATTATAATAGGCTAAACCATATTTAGAATTAATAGCGATCGCCTGAGAGTAATCTTCATGGGCCGCTTGATGGTTTCCCAGTTGGAGATTAACATTACCACGGTTGTTGTAAGCCGCAGCATCTTTGGAATTAAGTTCGATGGCTTTGGTATGATCTTCAATAGCCCCTTGATAATTGCCAAAGGAAAAGCGGTGCATACCTCTATGATTATAAGCTGCTGCCCACTGAGGATTTAACTGTAAAACTGTATTGTAATCTTCATTAGCTTCTAGTCTATACCCCATTTCACTATACAGATCACCTCGATTAAGATAAGCTGCTGCATAATTAGGATTGCGATTAATTGCTTGGGTATATTCTCTAATAGCTGCGTATTTTTGATTATTGCTAGCGTGGATTAAACCTATTTGATAATAAGGTCTAGCATCATTGGCATCAAGATTAATTATTGCTTCAAAATCTTGCATTGCTGTTTTTTGAATTTTGAGGCGACGGCGGAGAATACCTCTTTGCAAATAGGCTTCAGTATAGTCAGGTTGCAGTCTGATCGCTGTACTAAAATCTGCGTTTGCTCCTTTATTATCCTTCATCTGTACACGAGCTAAACCCCGTCCATAGTATGCGTAGGCATTCTTAGCATTTAATTCAATTGCTTTGGTATAATCAGCGATCGCTTCTTTGTATTTGCCTAATTCATATAATGAAAATCCTCGGTCATAATATGCATTGGCATTTTGAGGATTCAGCGAAATTGCTTTGCTAGAGTCTGCTTGTGCTTGCTGATAGTTTCCTAACTGATAAAATGCATTACCTCGTTTATTGTAGGCTAGTGCATTTTGGGGATCGAGTTCAATAGCCTGAGTGAAATCATCAACTGCTGCTTGATACTTTCCTGCTTGATATTTTCTCACTCCCTCTTGGTATAGTTGCTCAGAATTCACCGCAGTCACTACAGGTTGAGATGACTGGAAAAACCATGTTACCAAACCAATTGTGATACAGCTGGCTATCCCTGCCATAATTAGCCAAATTTTTATCTGATTCTGTTTTGGCTGGGGATGTTTATCAGTTGTTAACTCCTGTAGGTCATTTAAAACCTCAGTGACAGATTGGTAGCGCTTACGGTAATCAAAGCGCACCATTTTGTTAATAATTTTTGCTAGTTGTCTACTGACTTTGATATTTTTATCATGCCAAACGATTTCACCAGTCAGCAAACTTTTTTGATTTTGTAATCTAGATATTTCGTTTGCGGGTAGGCCGATAAGTGCCGCGATCGCAACTATACCTAAAGCATATATATCGCTATTATATTGGGGTTCACCACGCAATTGTTCCACTGGCACATATTCAAGATTACCAACTATCGTCGTGACAACTTCCTGAACAGCACCAAAGTCAACCAAAACTAACTTCTTATCTGACTCTCGACGAATAATATTTGCTGGTTTAATGTCCCGGTGAATTACTCCACGACTATGGACAAATTCCAAAATTGCTAATACTTCTGATAAAAAACTAATTACCTCTTCTTCTGTTAAAGGTGTTCCTAGTAGAATTTCCTCGGTTAAATTATTACCATTAATGAATTCTTGGACTAAATAAAATTCTTTATTTTCTTCAAAATAAGCAACCAGCTTTTGAATTTGGTCATATTCTTGACCTAGTTGCTGTAAGGTTTTTGCTTCATCTGCAAATAAGCTTTGCAGACCTGTTAAATCATGGAGATGATCACTAGCAGGATGTAGCTGCTTTACTACAAACTGGCTACCCGGAAGGATAGCATCTTCAACTAAATAAGTTTGTATCACCTCGTCCACATTCAGGACTTTCAGGATTTGATAACGTGCATCCAGAATTTGACCATTCATAAATTCCTCAGTGATCCTACTTATAACACCCTATTGCCAGATTCGTTACAAGAATTGTAGTCTGAATCACTGGGGAGTGGGGAGTGGGGACAAGGGGAGTGGGGACAAGGGAGCAGAGGAGATTACTAATATAAGTTCTTTCCCCCACATTCCCTATTCCCAACTAAGCTGGTATTATAAATTTTTCGCTCCCAGCTAGCCCAAAAGCAGCGTGAATCAATTGCAAAGCTTTAACACCTTGTTCTTGTGCCACAACACAGCTAATTTTGATTTCTGAGGTAGCAATCATTTGAATATTAATTTGGTGTTGGGCTAAAGCTTCAAACATTTTAGCGGCAATACCTGGCTGTCCTACCATCCCTGCACCAACAATACTGACCTTAGCGATCGCATTATCTAACACAACTTCACCCCATCCTAATTCTGCTGCTACTTGGGTGAGTATTTTTTGTGTACTTTCCCCATCTATCCGCGAGACTGTGAAGGCAATATCGCGTCTGGGAATCCCATCAACTATGCGACAGCGTTGAGATTGAATGATCATGTCAACGCTGATGTTGTGCTGTGCTAATAGTCCAAACAATCTCGCCGCCATCCCCGACCGATCTGGTACTTGGCGAATGGCTAGACGTGCTTGGTTCATATCTAAAGCAACGCCACGAACGGGGGGGGGTGAGTGCTGAGTGCTAAGTGCTGAGTGCTGAGTGTAGAAAGTTTCTTTTTGTCTTCCTTGTCCCCTTGTCCCCTTATCTGCTTCAATCTCAAAGGCTTTACGCAATGCAGCAACGGCGCGATCGCATTCTGTTGCATCTACTACACAACTGACTTTGACTTCACTGGTGGAAATCATCTGGATGTTTACTTCTGCTTCCGCTAAGGTGGCAAACATTTTGGCTGCTACTCCAGGACGGCCAATCATGCCTGCGCCAGCAATACTGACTTTAGCAATGTTCTGTTCTACCATCACTTCTGCTTCGTCAGATTTAGGGTGAGATTGACTCCTCAGTGCTGGGGCGATCGCTGCTGCTACTGCTTCTGCCCGCTTTAATATTGGTGTGGTGACGGTAAAAGCAATGTCGTTACTATTACCTTCGTGGATTGATTGAATAATTAAATCTACGTCTACACCTTGCCGGGATATTTCCCCAAATAACTTGGCGGCGACTCCTGGTTTATCGGGTACGCGCAACAGTGCCACCTTTGCTTGGTCTGTGTCAAATTCTACATTATCTACGGGACGGGCGATTTCTAAATTCACTAGCGATCGCTCTTGGTGTTTGGGTGATCTGACCCAAGTCCCAGCAGCATCTGTCCAACTAGACCTCACCACTAGGGGAACACCATAGTTGCGGGCAATTTCCACTGCGCGGGGATGCAGTACTTTTGCTCCTAAGCTTGCCAGTTCTAGCATTTCATTGCAGGTGATTTCATCCATCAACTGGGCTTCGGGAACCAAGCGGGGATCTGTAGTTAAAATCCCTGGTACATCTGTATAAATTTCACAAAAGTCTGCCTGCAATGCCGCAGCTAGAGCCACTGCTGATGTGTCGGAACCACCGCGACCTAATGTGGTAATTTCCATATCTCTAAGGCTGGATATGCCTTGAAATCCAGCTACTACAACTACCTTCCCTTGATGAATATGGCGACTCAGGCGATTAGTTTCAATGTGCAAAATTCGGGCGCGGGTATGTTCAGCTTCGGTGACAATTCCTACTTGAGCGCCAGTCATAGAAATTGCTGGCTGTCCAATTTCTTGCAATGCCATACTTACCAAGGCAATGGTGACTTGCTCACCAGTAGAAAGCAGCATATCCATTTCCCGACGGTTGGGATTTGGAGAAATTTCATTAGCTATTTTGACGAGTCCATCGGTGGTTTTGCCCATTGCGGAAACCACTACTACCAGAGAGTTTCCTGCTTTTACAGTCTGATAAACACGCTGTGCAACAGCTTGAATACGTTCTACTGAACCGACAGATGTACCACCGTATTTTTGAACTATGAGCGCCATAAGTTTATATTTAATCAATTGTGCTTACTTTCATCAACATCCCGCCGATTCAGGAAGCCTGGAAAGCATTGCCAGTTATTTAGTTTACTAACTTATCAGAATCAGCCTAGACAAAAAACCTGTAATTTAGCTTTGTCAGTGATTTTAATTTCATCTAATCCCAGTAGGTTTAGTACAAATAGCAAAGGTAAGAAATAGTATACTCCCCCAAACGCCCCACATAAACTGATAAAAGTCAAGATGATCGATGCACAAATGCACGATGGGCTGTACTCCAACCCAGGTGATCGCTTGGGTTGATTTATCAAGATTCAGTGAAGTTTCAATTTTTTTGTATCCCTTTTTGAACAAAAATCAGTGTATATGCTTATAATTAGTTCATTGTCTTGAGATATTCAAAGTAATCTCAAAAAATACATAGTGGTTCTTTGCATATTGCTGGCGTTAACAAACTGAAAATTAGATGTTTAGCAAGTAAGTGACTCATTTAATTGCTCTTATTGCCATTCCAATTTGTGTTGTACTTAGTTAAAATAGCTACTTTTGTTTACAATTGAAATTCGGTATTTGGATCGTGAAAATGGATAAATTAGAACTGGCTAAAATAGGCAAAGAATACATTAATCAAAGTCCCTATGGGATTTTTGATTTTCGTGGTAGTGAGGTAATTGTATTGCCTACAGTTTTTCCGCCAACTTACAATACTCCTACAATTTCCGAATTAATCGAAGGATTAGCAAATAATTGTCTGCAAAGCAAGAATCAATGCCGAGTATTTGAAATGGGCATGGGTACTGGTGCCGCTATCTTAACAGTTGCCAAAATGAAGGGAGTAGTAGCCAGTGCCTCAGATATTGCTCCGATGGCTGCCTTGAATGCCAAAGCTAATGCTTTATGGTGGGGTGTAGAGTGTGATATTTACCAAGGTAGTTTATTTGAGAACGTCCCAGAAGGACAATTTGATATTATTTTTTGGAATATCCCATTTTTTAAAGAAAATCCTGGCGGAATTGATGAGGTAAAATTTCGAGCTGGTTTTGATCCAGATTATAAATATCTGACACAATTTTTAGCAGATTGTAATAATCGTTTGGCTGAAGATGGGCATATATTGTTAGCTGTTGACTACGAGATGTGTGATTTGGCTCATATTTACCAACTTATAGACAAAGCAGGTTTTAATTCCGAGGTTTGTCAAGAAATTAACATCAGTTGGGGAGCAATGCCAGTCAAATGCGCTTTTTTATTGCTTGAACGTAAATGAAGCTTTGGCGATTGTTCATCAAAGAACAATCGCCTTTTTGCAGAGATGAAGCTAAAGATACTGTAACTCTTAAGACACTTTCATCTTTTACCTTACCCTTGGGCTTTTTGATGCGCTACTGTCGCGCCTTTAATATAGCTGTTATAATTTGGCGCATTTGTTTTATAATCTGTAAACATCAGCATAATTTTTTTTACTAATCTGTAGCGGTCAACAGCTATGTGTATGAGAAGCTGTTCCCGGGCTGTAATGCAGTAAAATTGAGGAATGCAAAATGTCAAATAGCCCAGGGTTGTATATTCTACTAGTTAGCGTTCACGGCTTAATCCGGGGTAAAAATTTAGAATTAGGACGAGATGCTGACACGGGCGGACAAATTAAATATGTCCTAGAACTCGCTGAAGCCTTAGCCGCACACCCAGAAGTAGAACGTGTAGACCTGGTAACCCGTTTAGTCAACGATCCCAAAGTTAGCTCCGACTACGCCCAACCCGTAGAAGTTCTTTCTGACAAAGCCCAAATTATTCGCCTTAACTGCGGGCCACGTCGCTATCTCCGCAAAGAAGTTCTCTGGCCACATTTAGATAACTTTGCAGATGAGTTACTCAAACATCTGCGTCAGGTGGGAAAATTACCCCATGTAATTCATAGCCATTATGCCGATGCTGGATATGTGGGTTGTCGAGTCGCCGGTTGGTTAGGTGTTCCACTGGTGCATACTGGTCACTCTCTCGGACGGATCAAACAACAACGACTGTTAGAGCAGGGAACCAAACGGGAAACCATTGAAAGTAATTTTCATATTAGTACACGAATTGAAGCCGAAGAAAACACATTGGCGAGTGCAGCATTAGTTATCGCCAGTACTCATCAAGAAGTCACCCAGCAGTATGGCGTTTACGACCACTATCAGCCAAATCGCATGGTTGTCATTCCTCCTGGGGTAGCACTCAAAAACTTTTACCCTGTTCCTAAAAATTGGCAGGAACCACCCATTTATGAGGATTTGCAAAGATTTCTCAAAAATCCTCAAAAGCCAATAATTATGGCACTTTCTCGCCCGGCGATGCGGAAAAATGTCGGCACTCTCGTTAAAGCCTATGGTGAAGATCCACAGTTGCGTCACTTAGCGAACTTAGTTCTTGTCTTAGGTAACCGAGATGACATCACTACGATGGAATCAGGCCCGCGCCAGGTACTCACAGAAATCTTCCAGTTAATAGACCGCTACGACCTTTATGGGTACGTTGCCTACCCCAAACACCACAAATCCGATGAAGTTCCTGAACTATATCGATTATTGGCAAAAACACGGGGAGTTTTTATCAATCCGGCATTAACTGAACCATTTGGTTTGACCTTGATTGAAGCTACCGCCTGCGGTGTACCAATTATCGCTACATCAGATGGTGGACCGCGAGATATCCTAGCGGCTTGCGATAATGGGATGTTAATTGACCCACTCGATATTCAACAGATTCAAGATGCACTGCGGACAGCCCTAACTGATACTGAACAATGGCAGCGTTGGTCTACGAATGGATTGGATAGAGTCCGAGAGAATTTTTCTTGGGATAGTCATGTAGAACGCTATCTGGAACAGGTGCAGCAATTACCACAACGACGAGTTAAATCTGTACTCAGCCCCCTACCAAAAGCTTTAGCAACCGATTTACCTGATTGGAACATCCCCGACCAAAATCGCTTACCAACCGCAGATCGTTTTCTGGTTTGCGAAATCGATAATACTTTATTAGGCGACCAAGAAGCTCTACACAAACTGATTGAGCGATTGCATAATGAAGGTCACTCAACCGGAGTGGGAATTGCTACCGGGCGTAACCTGGAAAGTTCCTTACAGATGTTAGAAGAATGGCAATTCCCCAGGCCAGACTTGCTAATTGTCTCAGCAGGTAGCGAAATTTATTATGGACCTCAGGTAGTACCAGATACGAACTGGCAAAGACACATTAGTTACCATTGGAACGCTGATGCTGTTCGTCAAGCGATGGAAGAACTACCGGGAGTGATGCTGCAACCCCCGGAAGCCCAAGGTAAGTTTAAACTTAGCTACTTTATCGATGAAGCAAAATCTGTCAGCTTCAAGGAAATCATGCGTCATCTGCGACGGCGTAGGCTGCATGTCAAAGGAATTTACAGCCATAATATGTATCTTGATTTGTTACCTATTCGGGCTTCCAAAGGAGATGCTATTCGTTATTGTGCCTTGAAATGGGGATTACCAATCAAACGATTTTTGGTAGCAGGTGCATCAGGGAATGATGAATCCATGCTGGCTGGGAACACCCTAGCTGTGGTGGTGGGCAACTACAGCCAAGAAATTGAAAGGTTGCGTGGCTATCCACAAATTTACTTTGCCCAAGGACAGTATGCCTGGGGAATTTTAGAAGCACTCGATCGCTATGACTTTTTTGGTGCTTTATCTCATTCAGAACTGGAAATGACGGCAGTTTAAATGTTTGTAGTGAGGACTTTAGTCCTCAAAATAGACCTAAATTCCTCGCTACAAGCAAATTTAATCCCACCAACTATTGAATTTTCAGGACAACTAATGTCATATCATCGGTGTTTTGCTTCTCAGTACCGATGAATTGCAAAACTTGGTCAAACAGGTAATCCACAATTTCTTGTGGGCCGCTACAATACCTACAAGCCGCATGAAAAGCCGCAACAAAGTTTTCTTCGTCGAAGCGATCGCCACTGGCAGCCGCCGCATCAGTCAAACCATCTGTATAATAAATTACTGTATCCCCAGGCTCTAACTGTGCCTGGGCATCTTCATATTGGCTGTTGGCATCTAAACCAATCAACATTCCCAAAGTATCCAAGCGGGTGATAGTTTTCGTAGCTGCGTGCCACCACAAAGGAGGGTTATGTGCTGCATTACTGTAAGACAAAACTCGATTGAGGGGATTATATTCAGAATAAAATAGTGTGACAAAACGGTGGGAATTCTCCAAATCCGCGTACATGACTCGATTCAAATTTTGCAGAATTCCACATGGGGAATTACCATGCAACACCTCTCCTCGTAGCATTCCCCGCATCATGGTCATAATCAGCCCGGCGGGGACACCTTTACCCATTACATCCCCAATTACCAAACTCCAGCGCCCAGTTTCCTGACCAGTTTTACTTGGCTGAATTTGATTGTGATTGGTGGGAATAAAGTCGTAGTAATCTCCACCAACGCGATTGGCTGGTTTACAGCGTGCAGCCAGAGAGGCACCAGGAATAATTGGACATTGACGAGGCAAAAGTCGCCGTTGAATTTCTGCGCCAATTTCTAATTCTTGGTCGAGGCGTTCTTTTTTCCTGAGTTCTACTGCTAGTTCATCGTTTTCAATTGCTACCGCCGTTTGATCTGCCACCAATCTAACTAGCTTTTGCCTGGTTTCTGTCCAGGTATATTCTGGATCACGACTTAACACATAAAGCCATCCCCGTTCTGTATGCTTCACCAGAATCGCCGTGCCAAAGATTTGCACATCAGGGCCTAAGTAACGGTGCATTTGGTCATCCAACATCCCTGTCGCTGTCGTTAGCGGGGCTGTATTGGACATCAACGTAATTTGACTACTGGCTGTTTCTAGGGCTTTACGGATGTTCTTACGCTGGCGACTATCCTGCCAGTGTAGCTGCTCTAACCTAATTTGACCGTTAGGTTTATAGAGGAACAAAGCACTACCATCTGCATCTGTTACTCTTGTTGCCATCAGTGGGATCAGCTCCAAAAATTGGTTCAAATTATTGAAGCTTCTGAGGGCAAATCCTAAAGAACTTAGCAAATCTTGGATTTTGTTCTGTTCCCGATGTAGCCGCGCCACGAGTTCTTTCAGTGCCACGACTGGTGTGACATCCGTCGTAGCACTACTATTACTATCAGTGGGTTGAGAGGGCAGTTGAGACACAGGCAGAGGTATTATTGCACTTGATATTGGCAGACTTAGATTACTTATAACTTTTGTTTTTTTGGTATTGCTAAATCATATTGGGACAAGATTTGCCACTTTAGCAAGAGTAAAAAGACGTAAGACATAACTGGATATGAGTATTGCATTTGCTGATTAGATTTATGGCTAAATAGAAAAATTTTCATTAATGTCTGTTTAGTCAAAAACTACTCGGTAAAAATCAGCAATTTTTGTCATAACCAAAAAAAGCCTTTAATTTTTTCATAGTTAATTAGCAAATCATACATCTTTAAACCTAAAAAAATCCTTTGTCAACAAAATAATTTTGTGATGTGTTCAGACCTCCCACTGGTACTGATAAGACTAAGGTGTAACCCTGTCAAGGTATCACCTCATCGAAGAAGAGGATCGGGAACAGGGCACAGGGAACAGAATTTTCTATTTCCTGTTCCTCTTTCCCAGAAGAAATCTTAACTAAAAACTTTTCAACTAGCCACTCAATAGAGCTTCGACAAACTCATAGCTAGAAAAAGGCCGCAAATCTTCAATTCCTTCGCCAGCACCAATAAAGCGAATGGGCAAACCCAGTTGTTGTACAACCGCAAGGGCAACGCCGCCTTTAGCTGTGCCATCTAGTTTGGTTAAGACCACACCACTGAGTTGGGCTGCTTGAGAGAAGACTTCAGCTTGCCGCAATCCATTTTGACCTAAAGTGGCATCTAAAACCAACAGCGACTCTATTTTGGCATTAGGGGCTTTTTTGTCAATGATTCGGCGAATTTTACTGAGTTCATCCATTAAGTTTTTCTTGTTTTGCAGACGCCCGGCTGTATCTATCAGCAGTAATTCTGTTTCTCGTGCTTGAGCTGCGGCGATCGCATCAAATACCACGGCAGCCGGATCTGTATTTTTACCGGGATTGGCAATTACTTCTACACCGCTTCTTGTGCCCCAAACCTTTACCTGTTCTACAGCCGCAGCGCGAAAAGTGTCGGCTGCACCAATCAAGCATTTATAACCAGATTGTTTAGCTAGGTGAGAAATTTTACCAATGGTCGTGGTTTTCCCAGCCCCATTGACCCCAGTAATTAACCAAATATTCAAAGTTGCTTTTTCTGGTGTAAAACTAGGGCTTGGGGATTTTTTCAACGGCTCATCTAACATATCCCGCAAGATTTGTTTGAGGTAGGCGATCGCTTCCTCTGGCGGGGTGACTTCTGCTAGCAGTTTTTTCTGGAGGGCATTGATAATATAATCTGTGGCTTCTACACCCACATCAGCTTGCAGGAGCGCAGCCTCGATTTCTGCCACAGCCGCTTGGTTGAGTGGCCCTTGCCCAACAATGGCTTTGAGTTGGTTGAGGATGTTACGACGGGTTTTGTCTAACCCTTGTCTGAGCTTCTTCAGCCAGGTAATTTCCTCAATGGAAACATCTTCAGGTAGTCTACCTTGGGCTGCTAAGACTTCTGCTGACCACACAAAACCTTCATCAAAAGCCAATCCGGCAATTTCCTCAGTTGTTTCTGGTGTGGCAGTGGTTGGCTGTAATACTTGCGTTTCTGGTACTTCAATGGCGCTGGCTATCAGCCGTTCTTGCTTGGCTTGCCGTTCTGCTGCTGCTCGTTCTAAGAAGGATAAATTGGTCGGCGCTGTTGACTCTGGTGTAGGTAATATTTCGATAGATGCCGATTCTATCTGACTTACTGTTAATTCTTGGTTCAGAGTTTCTGGCTCTGCGGCAATTTCTGCCAGTTCGGTATCTATACTAGATGGCTCTTGAATGGCTGCTGCTGTTTCTGTGACTTCACTTACCGTAGTCACGGCTTCTAGAGGTGCGGCAGTTTCTATAACCGCAGTTGTCGTTTCTACAGTTTCAAGTTTTTCTGATGGTGCTTGAACATCTGCTGCATCAGGTGCAGTTTCAACTACTTGAGATTGTTGTTTTTGCTGGATATTTTTATAAGCATTTTTAGCAAACGCCAACAAATCTGCCGTTGAGTCTTGCGCAGTCTCTGCTGCTGGGGTTGAGGTTGCGGCTGACTCTGGTTGGGGTTCTTTTGCTGGAGAAGTTTCTCCCTGTGTTTTTTCAGAGGGGGTGTCAGAGGAATCGTTATATTGACGACGGAACCAATTAAAAACCATTGCAGCTAAATTTTAGTTGTTATGTGAGTTATGAGTTATAAGTTATGAGTTATAAGTTATGAGTTTAAGTTAACTCGTAACTTTTTCCTGGGTGAAAACCTGAGGGTTATCCTCACCTCTCAATGCCAGTTTGCTCAACGGGGGGAACCTCCGTAAAAAAACTGGCTCCTCCTCACTCTCAATTCAAAACTTAGCACTCATAACGGTTACGAAGTAAGGATAAAATTCTAGGCGGTGGTTTTTTGCTCTGTGACTCGACGCAGAACGCCATTAATAAATCGATGACCTTCATCTCCACTGTAGCGTTTGGCTAGCTCCACGGCTTCATTGATAGCTACCCTGTCTGGCAGGTTTAAAAACCTCATTTCTCCGACAGCGATTCGCAAAATATCTCGGTCGATTTGGGCTAAGCGAGTGACTTGCCAATCCACTAAGGCAGAGGAAATTTGTTCATCGATAATAGTTTTATGTTCATTAACTAGTTTGACAAGTTGGATGGCATATCTACCGACTTCCTTGTCCTGGTTTGCTAGCTGAATCAATTCGGGAAACTCCACAGCTGCACCAAGTTGATTAATTGCTGTTTGGGTGTAGTCAATCGCTTCTTTAAGGAGATTTCTGGCAGTATTTAAATCTGAAGCACGAGTTTGACTATTTAAGAGGCGTTCATTACTGCGTTGCAGTTCACCGGTAGCGTTATCTAAAGTATCTTGCACTTCTGATCTCAAGGTGCGTACTGTCGCTAGCACTAATTTTGGCAGATGCTCTTCTGTCAATTTTTTGGGGTTAACTGGCAACTGGCTGAGACTTAACAGTGCCAATTCACGAGCAATTTGCTGGGGTTTTCGGTCTTGCATGGAAGTAAGTGCCTAAGCACTAATTAAGGGGTTGGTAGTCAAGAAGAGGCAGGGGAGCAGGGAGCAGGGGAGCAGGGAAGCAGGGGAGCAGGGGGGAGAAGAATTTTATGGTCGTCTTGGATGCAGGATAGTGGTAATTTAATTTTTGGAGTTACCTCAATATATATTAAGTTTTTTTCTCCTCTGCCCCTCCGCCCCTCTGCTTTTTTGTCAGACAACCATATTATCTATTTGCTTGTAACTTTGCTGGAATAATTTTAAGTTTCGTCAAAGGGGATAGGGCGCTTTGTTTCTAGGGGTGGTACTTCTAGATTGTGTTCTTTGGAGATAACTAAGGGAGGGAGAGGCATATTTGGGGCAACAATCCCACCAGAGACTACTACTTTAAAGGCATCTTCTATCGGCATGGACAAGTTTACGACCTCATCCTCTGGAACTATTGCATACCATCCTGTGGTGGGATTCGGGGTAGTGGGAATGAAAATGCTCAACATGGGTCGGGACATATGAGCTTGAATGTCGCTACTAATAGCACCTGTAACGAAGGCGATCGCCCACATTCCCCGTCTGGGGTACTCTACTAAAATTACCCGGCGAAATTTGTTGTTTGAATCTTTTAGTAGTGTTTCCAAAAGCTGTTTCAGGGTTTTGTATACCTGCCCAGCTAAAGGAATTGCCTGCAATACTCGTTCACCAAAATCCAGTAACCAACGCCCAGCTATATTGCGAGCCATCAACCCTATTATTAGAATACTTAGCAGAGGAACAGCCAGTCCTACTGCTAGATTCAGTACATTTACTAGTATAGGGTGGAGACCATCAAAGGGATTGAGTTGTTTGGGAATTTTGGTCAGAAAGTTGATTACCCAATTGGCGATAGTAATTGTTAGCCAAATGGTAGTTGCTAACGGAATCACTACCAGTAAACCAGCAATCAAGTCATTCTTCAAATCCTGTTTTAGGTGATTAATTCCCAAGCCCTTATTCTCCTGTTTTAGGCTACTGGAACTTTTGTTATTAGTATTCATACCAGCATATTTGTCAAATTGCGAAGACATTACTTGTGGCATTTTGTACCGCAGGCAACTGCCCAAAACTGTCAGCATCTGGGCTAATGCTATGAAAACATGCACTTGTGGCTAGAAAATAAGTATTTTCCGACAAAGGTGCATATAAATCATGTACCAACCAAGATAATGCTTGGTTTGACTTTGAGGATGTTACTTTTCTTTGTCAGACTTGTAAATGATTGTTGCAAGCCTCTTAGATATTACTAATCCTACCGCGCTCAATCAAAAGCTGCCTATAATTATGCAAGTATGACATTACAGCCAAATAAGGGTTCTGAGCAGTTTACTAACTTGTAACTAGGCAGGAGTGATTTTTCTGAAAACTTAGTTAAGAATATTAATCTATTATATCTTCCCAAAATTTCTCAGGTTCTATGAAACTCTAAATGGCTTGGCAAGCATGTCTTTCCGGCAAATTGACCATGCTAGACTGCATCAGATTTTCTTTGTGGCTTCGCAAGCAGTATGATGTACTTCTGCTTGGTTCTCCTCATCCTCAGAGATCCCTCTTGCTAAACTGGGTGTAGGCATATATTTCATTTCCCAAACTTTCAGCAAAATCAGGTATTCGTAAAATGCCTGTAATGTACACCAAGCCATACCAGCGCGTCCATCTAGGCAGCCACCCAAAATAAAATACATATACAGAAAGCGAAGAAACGGCCTGGCGGGTAAACGTAAAGATAAATCTTTCAAGGCGCGGCGTCTTTCGACTTCTGTCTTTCCCACGAACAAATCTCGCCAATTAATATTGCCTTGTTCAATTTGATACAAAGTTTCTTTGGCTTCGTCTGTGGAATAACGGTTGTGCTTTTCAATCCAACGGCTTAGACCTTTGCTACAAGTGTAGTGAGGGTATGTTTCCTTTAAGAAACTGGTAGCACCTTCACAAACTTCTCGTTCAGTATGACCATAATCTGTAAACCAAACTTTACCGTGGCGGAAGAGGCGTAGTTGGTAGCGGGGATATTGGGTGCTACGGCGAATCCAACGATTCATGAACATTACACGTTCTGCTACGTAGTAACCGATGTAGTGTGAATTCTGAGTTGCCTGTATACATTCGGCAAACAGTTCTGGTGTCATGCGCTCATCGGCTTCGAGAATGTAGACCCATTCATACTTCGGAGCAATAGACTCCAGCATCCAGGTGCGTTGGCGTCCGTGGCTTTCAAAAGCGTGTTGGACAGTGCGAACAGGATAGCGACTAGCAATTTCTACAGTGCGATCGCTACTGCATGAGTCTACAACAATGATGTCATCCGATAGCATCGCCGACTCGATACAAGCAGCAATATCTAGCTCTTCGTTATATGTCAGTATATAAATTGACAGCATTTTTAAGTTTTATCAGAAATTTACTATATAGGGGATAGGGGACAGAGGACAAGGGTAAAGAACTTTCTCAATCCCTATTCCCTATTCCCTACTACCATTTAACGAGCAGCCACTTTACGTTTGCCACCTTGTAAAGCACCCATACCTCGTAATCCTGTCCAGCCGATAATCATGTAACCAATAGATAACAACAGACTGCTAATACCAATCCGCAGTCCAGACTTCCAAGCGTTGTCTCTAGCTTGTTTTTGAGCTTCTTCTCGACGTTGGCGAATTTGGGTCAATCTTTGGTTTGCCAGTGCCTGAGGGTCTGTTTGCTGGGCGATAAAGCTGTCTAGTTCTTGGGGATTGGCTTTAAACTTTTTGAGTAATTCTTTTTGAGCTGCGGGAAGTTGAGGGTTATTCAGTGCGCGTTGATATGATTGCTCATCTTTGAGCAGCTCGTTAAACTGACTTCTAGCTTGGTTTCGCAGCTGTTCTAGTTGAGCTTTTCCCTGCTCGTTGTTTATTTGGGCTTGGAATTGAGATAACTGGCCTTTCAGTTGGTTTTCTGCTTGCTCGGCATCTTGGCCGATTTGATTTACAGTTTGAGCGCTAGCTTGTCGCACATTATTGAGGTGCAGAGGAAAAATTAGTAAGAAAATCAAACCTAAGATACTAGATAGTATCAGAATGGGAAATCTTACATCTAGAGGTTTTGGGCGATCGCTATCTCCGACACTATCAATCCAATAGCCGACGAACAGCATCCCTATACCCACCAAAGGCACAATGCCCCTGTCAACTAATGCGGTGGCCAAGTTGATTTGCCAGCTCCGATCAGTAGGCTGGAAGGGCAACATTAGAATTAAAAAATCAAGTAAAAAGGACAAAATTAAAATTATCCCCACTACCTTGAGCGTGAGGGCAGCGTTCCCAGAAGTAAAGCGATTAGTCATAGTTTTTCAAATTGGTGGTAGATCAGAGTGCTTATCCTATTTAAAGTTACTTGAATATTGTTCCCAGAACCGTTGTATGAAACTTATTTCATAAATCTACCTTTTATAGTGAGTACAAAAGTCACGTACCTAGCTTGAAAAAACTTGGTGTTTTTGTACCTTGGTGGTAAAAAAATCTTGAACCACTAAGACACCAAGACACAAAGAGTTTTTATCTGTTCTGATGTACGCAGTTCATGAAGGCTATTTAAGTTGTAAATTACACCACGTTAGCATGTGTGATGTGGACTGTCTTTAGAGAACACTAAGTAATTGTTCACCATCTTGCCATTATCCAACTTTTTTCTTCAGGGTCTGTTCCCAAATCGGCAGATCCTCTGGAAGATCAACATCAGCTAAATAAGGTAAATACGCAATTGATATCTGAAGTTTCACAGCAATATCCACAGTTTGTTGTAATACTTGAGAGGTTCCCCAGTCGATATTAGCGAATAATTCCGGAATTAGGCGACACAATCCAATCAAATAATAACCGCCGTCAATCGCTGGACCGAGTATGAGATCACAAGTGTCTAGTTTTTCAAAGGCTTTAGTAAGAATCTGCGAATTTACCCCAGGGCAATCAGTACCAATAATGATTATTTGTTCTGCACCAGATTGAAAAGCATGAGAAAGCGATCGCGCCATTCTCTCACCCAGATCACCTTCACCTTGAGACTGGTAAACTAAATCTGACCCTAGCCAATCTTGCATTAATTGCGAGTTGCCACCTGTAAACCGCACTTCCCAAGATATGTTAGTTGCTTTTTGCAATTCTTTAACTTGAAATATTGTATGTTCTGTCATCTGCCGTTGCAGATTGGCAGCACCAACAGCACCCAAAGCAGGTATCAGTCGGGTTTTCGTCGTCCCTGGTTCTGGGTAGCGAGTAAAAATAATCAAGTGCTGTTTGGCAATATCTAATGATTTCAGCACAGAATACCTAAAGTAATTAACTTAAAATATCTTAATAGCAATACTTGCTGTCTTTATTAGCTTTTTTATGATCTTTGCCTGTTCGCATAGCCCCTAAAATCGTAGAAATGTAGACACAACGCTGGGCTTTAGAACTATTTTGACCGTAAAACGTTATTTGCCCTAGCGTTCTTAATGATGTATTGGTACATTCATCTTCAACTTTGTATACAGGACAACCTTGATAGTTAAATAGAACTCGCCATATCGGTTGTGATGATTGTTTAGGTAAGGTTGTTTCGGATTTATCTTTGTCGTTTCTTTGTTGATAAATGCGAATATTTGGATGTAATCCATGCCATAAGCTATCATTATTTCTCACAGCATCAGGAAGAAAATTAGTCCCTTCTGCTTTATGAACAGTCCACTGTACAATTCCGTTTCGTTCACGTAAGCTAAATTGCCAGGTAGATTTTTCCTTAGTGGCTTGGCTTTGAGCTTGACGGATAGCACTGTATACTTCACCTTGGGCAGTGTTGAGGCGCTGAATATCCACAAAACTCAACCAACTGGGTGCAGCTAACCCGCCCAATATACCAATTAATACAACAGTGACTAATACCTCTAGTAGCGTGAAGCCACTATCATCGTGATGATTAAATAAATTTTTGGGATTCAGTAGATATGGTAAATGCACCGGAAATAAGTTTAATTCAAAATAGGCAGATAAAGCTTGAAGCTTTTTGGATAGCTATCTTTACAATGAAATGACTCAATTCTAATATTTCATAACTTTTAATTTTTTAAATAAAAGCTATTAATCCAACATTTTAAACAATAAAAAGGACTCATCATACTAGCCAAATAAAACTGCATTTCAAAAGTTAAAATTATATCATTGCTAAAATTAATTTTATTTTTAATTAAATGTTGTAATACTCGACGTAAATTTCCCAAAATAGTTTTAATAAAAAGTATTGGTTTTTGCCAGTTTTTAGCATTGACTAAGCGTAACTGAAAAACACAAAGTCCACAGCCACGAGCTAATGTTATTAAGTAATCTCTCTCAAATCGCCAATGTGGTATTTGATGATAAATATGCATGGCAGGATTATACAAAATTTTCCAGCCTGCCTTGTGTATATAAAGTAATGCCTCATAATCATCACCTTGCACAAATAAGCCCGGCAGTTTTCCATGCAGAGCAGGCGTAGCTGGAACGGATTCACACCATGCTTGCTTACGAACAACAAGCCCCGCGCCAGGGGGTAGTCTTAGATTATCTGGATCAAATAAATGCGTTGAAGAACCATATTCTCTAATTGCTAAAAAAGATTGGATTTTTTTAAAGTTTTGAGGTGGTTTAACTTCATATTCACCATGAATTTGACCGCTCCAAGCACCAGCTTCAGGATGCTCTTTACCAAAATTATATGCTGCTACAACCCAATCAGTTGCTGGTACGTTATCATCATCTATAAATGCTATAAATTCGCCACTAGCTTCGCTTACAGCCCGATGACGTGCAAATGGAATTCCTTGCTTTGTTTCCAGAAAATACTTTAATGAAAAATCAGTGTTATGGCTTTTCTGATAATTCTGAATTAACTCAGAAGTTTGATCATAACTATTATTATCAATAATAATGATTTCCCAATTAATTTTTTCTACTCCAGTCTGATTTAAAAGCTGATCTAAAACTTTAGGTAAGCGCTCTACTCCATTATATGTAGGGATAGCTACAGTAAAATCTAAAGATGTATTTTTAATTGATTGTTCCATTTTAATTTCCACCGACTGTGTGTATAGTCATGAGTTTTTGTTCAAGTAACCAAGAGTTTAAATATATTATTTTTAACAAAAAAAATGGACTTAAGAAACTACTAACTAATAATTCAAATTCACAAGCAACAATTAAATCTCTTTTAACAGCACTTCGATATTTGAGCGAGTGTAGTATGATTTTGCGTAAATCATTAATCAAATATACTAAACTTGCCAGAGGTCTTTGCCAAGGTCGAGTTCTTAGCATACGTAGGTGATGCCTACTTAAGCCAACGCAACGAAATAAACTAATTAAGTGTTCTTTTTGTAATCGCCATGCGGGAATTTGATGGTACACATGCATTTCTGGGTTGTACCAAATTTCCCAACCACCCAACTGAATATGTAGTACAGCTTCTAAGTCTTCACTGGCTAACCCAGCTTCTCTACCTTTATGATTTAAAACCAAATTTTTAGGAACTGTTGTCTCCCATGCCTGTTTGCGAACTACTAAACCTGCTCCTGGTGGCAGCATCTTCATTTGTAGTTTGTATTGATGAGGTTCGGTACCACGCTCAGTAATGGCTAAAAAACAAGCTATTTTTTCAAAATTTTCTGGTGGTTCAACTTCTAACTCACCATGAATTTGGCTTCCATAAGCTCCCACGCATGGGTGTTGTTCACCAAAAGTATAAGCTGCCGCTACCCATGTAGGTGCTGGATAGTTATCATCATCGAGAAAACCTATTAGTTTACCAGAAGCAACTTCCACAGCCTTATTTCTTGCATAAGCTGCTCCCTGCTGGGTTTCAAAGCAATACTTTAAAGGATAAGGACAATGCCAATTTTCTTGATAGCTTTTAACAACTTGAGCAGTGTTATCAGTACTGTTATTATCTACAATAATTATTTCCCAAGAAAAGTTTTCAGTGTGAAGTTGATTTCGCAGTCGTTCTAGTAGCTCAGGTAAAAGATTTGCACCGTTGTAGGTCGGTATAGCTACAGTAAAGTCAAGCTTTTCAGTCATAGCTGGCAAGTTGGATTTAAATTAAATAAACTTTGATATCTATCTCACCCTAATAATATTAAAAATGCGGTGGGGTAGAATTTGTAACTATTTTTTGAGTAGCAAGCCAATATAAAACTTATATACAACTAAAAAACTGCTCCTCATGTTTCAATTTTGCTATCAAGGAGCAGCTTTATGTACCGTGTTTCTACTGTTTTTATTATGTTGTTTTAGCAAAAGAAAATTGGCAAAAGAGCGTTGATTTAATTACATTTATCATCTTTCTCTGTAATTATTGCACCTAAGAGAGTTTTAACAATCACACATCGTTTGACATCACTGAGAGATGTGGGATCATTAGACTGGGGTAAAGCTAATATAATTTTTAACCCAGGTGCTTCTGTTGAACCATCTGGCACTGTACCAAAGTCAGCGTTTGGCAAAGTTCCCATGTAATCGAAAGTAATTATTTGTTCCACATTACTGGAATCAGATATCGAACTACCAGCTTTATTAGTTTCAGCGATATTGGTACGAAGTAATACTTCTCTCGGCTTGATTTCCAAATCCGCACCTAAGTTGCGCCAATTGCTTGGTGTTGTACCTTGGTAAACTGCAATCTGAGGAATGTCATCCTCAGTTTTAAAACTGACACTGTAATTAACTTTTGTTCTTTTAGCTTCTCTCTGTGCTTCCTGTAAGGCAGCTAAAATAATATCGTTAGCTTTATTAACTCGCTGCCTATTGACAAAACCCAGCCATCCAGGAGCCGATATCGCTGCTAAAACTGCAATTATTACTACCACTACCAAAATTTCAAGTAGGGTAAAGCCAGCATTTTTCTCAGCAAGTTGAGCAGAAGATTCTGGTTTTGTACTCAATATTTTTACAGGAATTTTCTGTAAAGTTTTATTTAGCACTAGACTATACATATCATACTTCCCTTTACTAACTCAAAAAAGTCAAAACTCAAGCAAATAGTGACGAAACGTTATTTAATAATGACTATTTATTCAAAGATTGTTTATCCCTCATTTGTCACTTTGGGAGAATCCAATCGCTCAAATGGTTACGGTGCTTTAGTTTCCACTTTTCGTCTATGAATTTTAGTTTCTGTTAGGAAATAAAGCCTCAAACCTGGATTAAATCAAAGTCTCAGAATTTGGCTGAGATTATTGTTTTCCGAGAGTGACAAAACAGGGTTATTATCCTAAGTAAACCAAATCTACTTAGTTAGTAAATAAGAATCCAAGTCCTTGTACTCTTGTGCCTACTTGAGGAAAATAGGTTTTTTTGTTTTCATTAAAATCCATATTATTGTTTTGTAACCGAGCCAGAGAATTACCTCGTAGGTAAATTTCTGCTACATTACTAGATGAATCTACACAAACATAAAATCCCCGTGTTCTCACATTATCTGTTGCCACTGCATCCCCACTGCCAGAAAACTGGGGTACTAGCTGACCCATAGAACAAGTTGGGGCTGGATTTGTCGAATTATCTATAGTAGTTTGATCTATGTAGTCAACGAGAGGCAAAATTTGTTTTGTATAGGTTTCAGAAGGTTTCTTTTTCCAATTATTCATTTTAGTTTGAAGGTTGCCTTCATTTGATAAATCAAATAATTGAAACCCAGTGTCTCTAGTGCTATTTTTTTGTGTCTCTGTTTGTCCATAACCATTATTTATTTGAAATCTACCAAGCCGAGCTGCATTAGACCAGGTAGTATTATTATCTTTAATTAAATAATAAACGACTAGAGAATAAACAAAGGTATCATCAGTTTCAACGGTAGTGGTAGTGTTATCATCTTCATCAGTTATGGTAGTTGACTTAACGACAAGTCCGTTGGGAATATACTGTCGCTTCCAAAAAACAAGTACTGGAAAAAAATTTTTTTTATCATCAGTAGATGATTTAGGTAGTTCATTCCTAATGGCAGATATACCATCTGCATCATAAATGTATACTGACTGCTGCAAATCTCGTGTAATGTAGTCAAGTGCTGCTTTAATTTCCTGCTCAGTATTTGCCTTAGCTTGCTCCTTACGATCATTGTCGAGAATATTGATCATAAATCCTAACAAAGGTGTGATTATAAGAGAAGCTATCACCATGGCTACCAGTAACTCAATAAGAGTAAAGCCGCTTACTTTTTGTTTCAAACTAGACTGCTTTAACTGATTATTTAAAAGCCATTTAAACGGTTTCATAATGCTATATTTTTCCCTTGGAGTTGCAAATATTTATCATTTATTAGGATTCGCACGTTGAATTTTCATTATCTTCATCTTCAGGAGGTTTGAGACGATCACAAAAATCACTAAATTTTGTTGTTTTAGTTGCAATTTCTGTGGTTAATTCAACTAGTGGTGCTTTTCGCTCACCTAATCCTCCGGTGAAAGTCATTTGTTTATTAGGTGCTGTTTTCAGTGCGCCGCCATCACTAGCAAACCCATCTGACCTATAAACACGCACCCCTAATTGATAGCCTTGATCAGCAGTAGTTGATTCCATTTGATGATATCCAAATGCTTGAATTACAAAGTTTCTAGTATTGGTCGTGGTACAGTTAGTACCGTCAAGAGAAACACAGTACAAATTTGTGGTAGGTGCAGTGCAGTAACTATTAGCATTACAAGTTAAGCTTCCTACCGTAGGAGCCGGGTATTCTTTTAGTTCGTCATCAGATGTAATCACAGGGGCATTAATTGTTCTCGACCTAACACCCTCAACGTAGGTTTTGGCTGCGTCAGATGCTAACTCAATGCGCCTTGCTTGTACCCGTGTACCCACAGATAAAACAATCACAGGTGCGATCGCGGCTAATAAAATACTAGTAACAACAATCGCTACCAATGACTCGATGATGGTAAAGCCTGACTGATTAGATGTGGATATTTGCCACTGTTGATGGTGAATCATATTCGTTGTCACTTAAATTACACTAGGAGATTACCTGGGTCTATGTCATAGTGAGCACTGTAGTGTTAAAGTACTCACTGAAAGGCCACTATTTGATATTAAGAACAGTTACCACGTTGGTCTTCGCTAATAGCGTATTCAAAATCGTCCCCATATAAGGTACTGGGAGCTTCTTCATAGCCACCACCCTTTTGAGCTGCACATAACAGAGTTTTTATCCAAGTGTCATCTCGACCCACTTCTCTGAAAAATTCGTTAGGCTCGTTTGTTGCAGGTGCGGTAAAGCGTTGAGAGAACAAGTCAGGTAGTTGGGTCAGCAAGGCTACGTCATAACCCCAAAGACGGGTAGGGGCATTATAGAAAGGTGAACGACCATCAGTTACACTAGTTCTGTAAATTTGTGGATAACCGAAGATGTCCCCATTTGGACTACCAGTTGCAATCAGAGTTTGCCAGGGAGCGGTCGTGTAGCTACTACGTTTAAATTGAATGAAAGAACCAGAAGCTTTATGATTGATGCCATTCCAATTTTCTAAGTAACGTACAAAGTTTTCTAAGCCACCATTAGATTCGCCAATATTTGAGTTCGGTGGACGTGCGGGAGTATTACCTTGAGCAAATACTAAATTGGTTTCTGTTGCTGTGGCATGTTGCATCCAGAAACCTGTAGTTGGGTCTGCTGCATTGCCACCAGTGCCGAGAGAAGTTGTATCTGCTGCTGGTGAGATAAAGGGATATTGAATTTGCAGTACTGGTGCCAACAAAGGCTGGTCTATTTTTCGAGTGGCGGTAAGTCCCGCTTGATTTTCAATCCATAAAGGATAATCATGACCATAATTGGCTACCCCAGCATTATCTGTTTTAAACCACAAAGCTTTGTAGTGCCGTCTTGGTTTGTTGCTAGAGCTATATGCTGAGAAGGAAACGCCATTTACAGAATGAGTATCAAACGGATAGTATCTTACTTGACCTAAATTCTCTGTGGCTAATGTAGTGGCATTTGTGATGTTGTTATTACCACCTATGATTCCTAAAGGAATTGGTCTATTACTACTAGAAAATATTAAGTTACCGCTAGTAGCATCTCGTAAGAAAGCAACTCTGCGTGGAAAGTGTCGGTCTGCGGCATTCAATGCAGGTCTAGCTGTAGTACCAGCACCAAGTTTATCCACAGTGTAGTCTGTATCATTCGGTAGGATGCGGTTTGTTCCCGAATCTATTGCTTTGTAGCTCCAATCGACAGTGCCGCCAGTTTCGTAACCAACACTCCAATCACCAGGTTTACAGGCTGTAACTGTTGGTTTGCGGCATATTTCCATGACATATTCAGGAAATGACCCTCGGCGCTGAACAGGGGTAACAAAGTTGTTGAAGTAAGAGCTATCTACACGACCTGCTGTGCTACCAGAGTATTGACCATCTATAAAGTCACGACTGGTAACGAAGTTGTTGTCCCAAAAACCATTTATCCTAGTTGCAATAGTTGAGGTTATGTTGCTTTCAATTATATTGACAGTAGCATCATCTTTATCACCATCATTATTAAGGTCAATCTTAATAACCCGTTCATCCAGTGTGTTTGGTGTTGTAGCAGATAATGTGGTTTCAACATTGCCATCACCATTTAAGTCATAACCAATGGGATAACTACCATAATTGTCATTCAAATCATAATCACCGTCTCGGCGGAAACCCCGCTTAAAATTATCTGACAAAACAGTAATCGCATCAGCAAGTATAGATGCTGGTCGCCAAGTTTCACCAGTATTACAGCTAGAAAACTGATCCTTGCGACAGGCAAAATTAGGATCGAGTGTTTTACGTTTATAGAAATCATCACCCCAAGTATTTAATTCTGTAAACTCTTCCTTGGTGTGTTTATTGAAATCTCCTTCGATGTAGACTGGCAAGTCAGATGCTAAAATAAGTCCCTTTTCTTCAGCCTTATAGGTAGCATTACGGCTTAAGTCACTGCCATTAATCAGCATGATACCGTTGGGGCGACGAGTTGGGTCTAGCGTAAAGTCAGTCTCACTTACATATTTACTGGTATCGCTTTCATCTGGAAGTGCATCATCACGAGTGGCATAAATAATTCCGCTATTGGGAAATAAAAATTCTCCACCTGTCTTGGATTTTTTCCTCAACAAATCTAGGTCTAAAACGGTAGCACGGATTTCTAATGGCTGACGTAGTTCCACATCCAAGTCATAGTTTTTAGAACCGTAAACCCTATCAATTGCTTTTATCTGCCTTGCATCCAGAAAAGCAGTTTCTTTAATAGCGTTATGAGGAACAGCAGTTTCTGTAGCAGTGCCAATGGTACCATCCAGAATTTTCAAAGCACACATGGCAGAATCAACAGCAGACTGTTGTGAAAGGGTCAGAGACTTGGCTGGAGTAGCGTTAATGTTTGCCAAAGCATCCCGAAGTGGTTTGTTTACCCAGCGTCCGTTGGGGTATTTCAAATCCTTTTGATAGTTCAGCACTGCTTCATAACCTGTTATGGCAAGAGAAGAAGCTGGATAGGCAGTACCGTTATTAGAGGCATCTGCTGTAGTTTGAGTGGTAGGGTCATAGAAGCTGCTGACACAGGCAATGGGCGCTTGGTAGTCTGTCGGGGTCTTGGGATCGTAGAAGTCATCTTGATAGTGATAAACTGCTGTAGCCCGCATTTTCAGATATGGTGTTTGATCGCTGGGTAAACCCTGAGCCGCATTAGTAATCCCCATTGGCATATTATCTGGCCAAATTTTATCTGTAACTGCAAGATCGGCATTTAAGTCAGTTGTGGTACTACCAGGATTACGATTATTAGGCAAGTAAATTCCCGCACCTGTGACAACTCGCAAACCACCAACTACATCTAGAGTGCCATTGGGTTTTTGTGCTGCTGATTGTTCCCAAAAGCCATTGCGGTTGGTAACGCCTAAGTTGTCTAGTTGGTAAGCTTGGGAGAAGCGTTTACGAGTATTAGTGTTGTTATCCCACTGTCTACCGGAAATTGTTTGTCCTTCACCAGGTGAACTAACAAACTTGCTTCCGTCATACCATAATTCTGGCATGTTGTTGCCGACCAAAACGCGATCGCCTAATCGGTCTTCTTTACCAGCTGTTGCTTGTATTGCTGGGTCTGTGGCAGATAGATAAATTTTGTTTCCACCGTTCGTTTTAATACCTATTTCAGCATAATCAGTTGCAGTTGTACCATCACCTGGAGCGAAGGGAAATACCCACGCGTCCACTGGTCTTAATGAATTACCACTTCCCGCAAGAGGACTTGTTGTGTTGTAGTTAGTACCTCCAGTTCTATGAAGTGCATCACTACCAAAAGGAATTTCTGCAAAGGGAACACGGCGCGTGCGTTTTCTGAAGTAAACCGTTAGCTGTTCTTGGCGTACTTCATTAGGATCTTTGGTAGGATTAACAGCTAAATCACGTTGAATTTCTTCTTGAACTTCCTCTGGAAGATCTGTATTATCTGAATAAGTTGTTATTGTTGCCTGTACTAAGCGGTCAATTCGTTTAGCATAAGCTTCATCATTGTAAGCTGCTGTACTACCATGAATAGCTGTCGGTACAGTCTTATTTGTGTTGCTAATATTTGCACTACTTAGAGTGAGAGCATCGACATCATAATCTTTATCGAACAAGTCTACTCTGACATCGTTACCGCTACTAGTTTCATTAACACGGCTGTTGATCACATTACCTGCAACAACAATTTTGCTATTTTCTTCTGTGTAGTAGCAGGATTTAGGACTACTGACTAAATAAAATCTGATGGCAGTACCGCCACTTCTTGTCAGCAAATTACCATTAGTGAAAACGCGTCCATTAAGATTTAAACCCGCTCCTGGAGATATTTCTAAATCGTCTTCATATATAACCGCATTATTAGCAAGTGGAATTCGTTCCCGGTCTTGCTGATACTCTAAGGCTGCAAAACCTCTATTTCCTGTGAATTTCTCGTATTTAGTATCATCTAGTCCAGCTATATTTGTGATGGGTACTGTGGCAGTGTGAATAAAAATACTTCTTTTTAACTTACTGCCGACTTTATACCAACCCTGACTACTGACCAAGTTGGCACTAGTAGCAATATCACTCTGACATTGGCTTCCAAAGGCTCCTTCGTCCATTGGTTGTACTCTCGCCTCTAAGGGGCTTCTCGCTCTGGTACTAGTAGGAGTCCGAAAGTAAATACCATATATTGTATAACTATCAAATTTGCCATCATTATCAGTATCAACGGGATACTTCCAGGCTGTATTGAGAATTTCTTCTTCTTGAATACCAGTTGTACCGTTGAAATCTTTTACCACCTTTAACTGTGTTTCATCTCCAAAAGTAAATTGGTTAATATTGCCTTCAATAACTTGAGATAATGATAAATCTGACGGTGTTGAACGTGGTAATCTAGGGTCTTGAAATAACTGATTTATCTTGGCTTTAGCTCGATCCATCGCCGGAGCGGCTGCCTTAAGCACAACCTCATTTACTCTGACATTACTAGCATTTTTGGAGCGTTCAAAAGACCGAAATAGAATTGCCGTTGTCAGCAGTACAACTACTATCGATACCATTGCCACTGTTGGCAAAACAAAACCAGCATTCGCAGAAGTTTTTCGTCTCTTGGAGACAAATAAAGTTCGTAGTAGCCAAATGATTTTGTTGTTAATTGCAGAACCACAATTTCTACTAATCCGACTAAATTGTTTAGCGATTTTTGTGATTGTCTTGACTAGCTGGCGATTTAGAGACATGAATGATCTCCTGTCAAGTGATTTTCAAACAAGGTTTTAACTTTTTTGGTAATTGGGAAGAAATTTTGTAAATTTAATTGTTCAACGAAATAAGTAATTACCCTATTTAACTAACTCCCAAATGCAAAATCAATTCATAAAAGATGTTGCTTTCTTTATATCATTTATTGATTTTTGATAATTTACAGAAAATACTGATTTTTTCAAATTATTTACTTCATTACGCTTTGACAAACTTTATCTTGCTTCTAAGTAATTCTATTGAAGCTATGGTTAGTGCAGTAAATTTATAGTACCCATTGGTTAAAAAAACATATCAAGTTAATACAAAATCAGATAGCGTGAAAAAAATATCCCCGACTTCTTGAAGAAGTCGGGAATCTAGAAAATTTAAAACCTCCCCATTTTGGGGAGGCCGCTGGAGTAAATATTCTCTTACAGGTAAATACTGAGAAATTAAATTTGGCAGTCTATACCTTGTTCAAAACTTTTAGTAATGATTCAGATTAATTCCAGCTTCTTTTGCCATTGCTTCCAAGCCTTTAGTTTCTAAACTTTTAATGGCTTTAGTAGACAGCTTCAGTTTTACCCAGCGATTTCCACCAGCCCACCAAACACGCTTGTTTTGCAAATTTGCTTGCTGTAGGCGTTTGGTACGGCGGTGAGAGTGAGAAATTGCAAAGGCGTTATTTGCCTTTTTACCAGTTAGTTCGCAGCGACGAGACATAGCAACTATCTCCAGATGACGTATTTAAATACAACCTTTCTATTTTAGTCCTATCAGGACTTAGTACGGCTTTGCTTAAACGCAGAGGTACGCAGAGTATTTCTACTTGCTAGCTTGTTCTGTGAGCTTGGTGAGTACTTCGTTGGAACGTTCCACAAAAGATTTCATTCCCTCAGCGTCAAATCCTTTTTGGGACATCAGCGCTAAATCGTAGACGTGTTGGCAAATCATTGTCACTAACTGGTCTGTAGATGAGTGACCATCACTTTGAATGATACTCCCTTGGTTAAGGTTAGCGAGATTTTGAATCAGGGGATGAGCCGTATTTACCAGCAAGATGTGGTCTTCGGGAAACTCTGCATTCTGCTGCTGCATCATGGCGTTCATTTCCCGCAGGCGACGCAGAATTTCGGGTAATAGTACCATTGCGGGTGGTGTCCCTTGGGGATCGTCTGACTTCAAGGCTTCGGTACGGATATTAACCTTGGGTTTGTTGAGGGATTTTTCAAATAACTCTTTGATTACCTCACTCTTGGTTTTGTTGGTTTTGGGGTCAACTATTTCCCCAGTTTTGTCTTGATCTAGCAGGGTGTTATCTAAGTCAGAGTCTACCCGCGTAAATTTGACATCCTGATATTCCCGTTCCAGGAAGTTGATAAAGTGAGTATCGATGAAGGAATCCATGAACAGGACTTCCAAGCCTTGGTTTTTGTGTAGTTCTATGTAGGTTGCTTGGCTGGCTTCATCAGTGCTGTAGAAAACCTTGTTTTCGTGACGTTCTTTGTTACGTTCTAAGTATTCTTTCAGGGTTGTGTAGGGGGAGTGGGAAGAGGATTCAGGGGAAGGAGTGACATCTTGCCAAGCATCTTCTTCACCAGACTGGACTTGAACGGAAGGTGTTTCACTTTTTGCTTCTTGTTTGGCTGTGGTGCGGAAAATAATGATATCTTCGATTTGTTTTTTGAATTTTTCGTCGTTGAGAACACCAAATTTGACAAATGTACCGAGGTCTTTCCAAGCGCTGATGTATTGTTCTCGGTTGTCACGGTACAGTTCTTTGAGGCGATCGCCTACTTTCTTAGCAATATAATCGCCGATTTTGCGTACTGTGCGATCGCCTTGTAATGCACTACGGGAAACATTCAAGGGAATGTCGGTGCTATCAATCACACCCCGCATGGGCATGAGAAATTGTGGGATAATTTCTTCGCAGTTATCGCTGACAAAAACTTGATTGCAAAATAGCTTGATTTGCCCTTTGGTGACATCCACATCGGGACGCATTCTGGGGAAATACAAAATCCCGTTGATGATAAAGGGATAATCAGTGTTTAAATGCACCCACAACAAAGGTTCTTCTTGAAATGGGTACAAATAGCGGTAAAACTCTAAATAATCTTCTTTACTGAGGTTATTTGCAGATTCCCGCCAAGGTGCTTTTTGCTTATTCAGTACTTCACCTTCCAGTTTAATGGGTACTGGCATGAAGTCACAGTAAGTCTTGATAAGATTCTTAATTCGTGCTGGTTCTAAAAATTCCTCTTCCTCTCCTTGGAGGGTGAGAGTTACAGTAGTACCGCGAGTTGTGCGGTTTGACTCTTCCAAAGTGAATGCAGGAGAACCATCACAACTCCAGTGAACAGCTTGCGCCCCTTCTTGGTATGAGAGAGTATCAATTTCTACTTTTTGCGCCACCATGAAGGAGGAGTAGAAACCTAGACCAAAGTGACCAATAATCGGTTGGTCAGCTTTACCTTCATACTTATGAATAAATTCTTCGGCACTAGAGAAAGCAACCTGATTGATATATTTCTTTACTTCCTCTGCTGTCATCCCAATCCCGTTATCGGTGATGGAAAGAGTTTTTTTATCTTTGTCGATAGCAATTTGGATTTCTGGTTCACCGATGTCTCCCGCAAATTCTCCTGCGCGGGATACCATGTTCAGCTTTTGAATGGCATCTACAGCGTTGGATACCAATTCCCGCAAGAATATTTGATGATCTGAGTACAGTGACTTCTTGATGATTGGGAAAATATTCTCAGTATGAATACTGATAGTGCCTTGTTCTAGCATAGTGTGTAATTAGATAAGTCTCTCATTGAGGATTTTAAAGGCAGAACTGATGCGATCGCTACCCTTTAAAGGTTTGTTTGCCCCCAAAAGATGATTCGGATTTCCCTACTCGATCCATTTAATGTAATGGTATTGAAATTAACCTTTAATTATGTATCAATATAATGCCTGAAACTACAAATATTTATAGTTTACGGGTGACTTCTTTTAAGCAATTAAATTATTCTTGTTTAATATCATATTAATTCTTGAAATAATTGATTCGCAGTTTTACCGGCTATAGACCAATTTAAACGAGTTATATATTCATTAAATGATGCAATAGCTAAACTTTCATATTTCCGATAGTCAGTCAGATAATTGACAATATAGTCACAATAATCTGCTATGTTGGCATTTAGAGGAAAGGTTTTACCATTCACATCATCCTTAATTATGGTAGGAATACCTGCTATATCAGTAGTTAGGCAGGGAACTCCAAATGCATTTGCTTCAATCAATACGTTAGGAGTTACATCTGCTTGAGTAGGCAAAATCAGAAAATGAGCATCACTAAGCAGATTATAAAAATTTTTCTTACCTTCATTTGAAGATTTATTGATATATCCTACTGTTTTGACAAAATCAGGCACATTTTTGATATTTTTGGGTATATCACCAATTATTGTAAGTTCGTTATTAAAACCTCTTTCTTTTAACTCTTTGCTTACTTCTAAAGCTATTTGCCCACCTTTTCTGTTCCAATCAACTCCAATAAAAATTAGTTTATAAATATCTGTACCTCTTGATGTTATTAAGGTGCTAATATCTTCAATTGTTCTGTTTGATTGTAATTCTAGATTTGCTCCTCTGGGAATTACATGAACTTTATTGGTATTTAATTTATAAATCTGTGTTGCTTTTTCAGCAGACCATTCTGATGAGAAGATAACTAAACTGCATTTATCTAAAGCTAATTGTTCTATCAAATGAATATTTCTTCTGGTTTCTTGACAAATATTACTTAAATATGGATAAATATCAATGAGTGCTGCTAAAACTGTATCCAACCAAAGAACCATCGGTTTGTGATAATCCAGATAGGCTACTGGTGCAGCACCTTCTGTGCATAAGATTATATCTGTATTTAAGTTAGATAATTGTTGGCGGATTTGTTTCGCATAATTTTTGCCGATTATTGGTTCAGCCCATCTATAATAGTCTTTATTATAAAAATGTCTATAAAAACTCCATTTACTTCTAGTTAACCAAGAATAAGTCTTTTTGAAATTTCCTACCTGTTCTATAAATATTCCCTGATTAACTAGAGTTTGAAATATATAATGATTGGAACCATAATTACCCATATCATATTTTTTCCAACCTGATTTATTGAGAACATCATAAGTAGTAATATAAGCTAATTTCATAAATATTACCATGATAATTTGGAGAGAATTGTTTAAACTCAAGGGTTGCAGCTTAATTGAAAAAATACAAACAATTAGTCCTGCTCTATTTACAGGACAGATGATGGTACGGATGGAACAAGCCGTTATATTTCGGTAAATTTGATTTATGACAGCAATACTGAGCTTGTTTTAGCAATAAATACTATTTTATACATATAATTTAGTAATTGGCTATATGACTAAATCTTCTAACTCGATAAAACCAATTAAAATACGGGGTCTTCTGAAAATACTTGGTGTCTCCTATGACCCAGAACCAGATTTACCCTTAACGGGTGACAACCTAGCTACAAAGCTTGTTGTATAAGGGAGAGAGCATAAAAGCCCCGTTGGAAATAGAGGCGTTTATGAGGTTTTTCCGCAATCAGATTCAGCACCCAATTGGCCCATAATTCCGCAATATTCTGGGGCGGGTTTCCTAATAAAGCGATCGCTATTAAACATTCTGCTGCTTGTTGAACTTTACTACAGTCAACAGCCAATGTTGTAGCACTAAGACATAACACTGAACGGGTTAGTTCTGCTTCAAGATTATTTGTGATTAATTCTGCTACGCGATCGCTGTGATATTTATTTTTCTAAATCACTCTGATTCTTGCTGTCAAGCCCTTGATTTAAGCCCCAAAACATCCACTATTAGGAAGGACGGCATTTGCTACCCATTGATAAACAGCTTCACCAATCTTCAGAGTTCTACTTAAATTGACATTGGTTACTCTGGCATTTCCATAGCATAACTGTCTATTAGGTAAATTAAAGGACGTAATATCTGCACCTACTTGTACAGTTCCGTGGGCATCACGGCGGATTCTGCGTTCTAAAGTTACATTAACTGTAGTTGTCATGCGGCAACCATCAAAGGAAACGTTCTCTATATGATTAATTTGTAACTCTTTGCGCCGACTAATTCGTTCACGTTCTCCAGCTAAATGGTTGTTCAATTCTGTCAAAATCTCAGATTGAAGACCATTCCCCAATGCTTCTACTACTCTACAGTTGAGTTGAGCCATTGCAGGTTTGGGGCTAACATAGAGGCAGCTTAAGGCAATCAAACTTCCGCAAATCATTTTTGAGTTCAAAGTTAAGCTCTTCATTGCAGTTACCAATTTCATGTCTTTACACACACTTGATATGTATGACTGCAATTGTTTATGCACTATTTAGGAAGTGGACTTAAATCTACTCAATATTTGGAATCTCTCCAAACTTTTGCCAATAAAGGAATTACGCCTCATATAAATTTAAAATATCCTCTTGCCGCCTCAGGGTTTTCATGCTTACACAATTCATAGTTTTAGGCATCATTAATGAAATCACAAAGGTGACAATATCTAGTAGTTACAAATATTCATGCTTACCTACTTATTATTTAAGGATAAGAGAGGACTCAAGCCCCCTCTACAAACCTTTTTACTCTAAAAGCTTCACAGTGGATGGTGAGACTGTGACTTTAACTGGCATGGTTTTACTAAAAGTTAAACCCTGGTCTTCTTTATCAATGAAAATCGTGTCTCCAGAGATAAAAGTATTTTCCAATAATTTAGTGGCAAGGGGGTTTTCTACTTCTCGCTGAATTGCCCGCTTTAGAGGTCTGGCGCCGTAAACTGGGTCATAGCCAGCTTCTACTAAATAATCACAGGCGGCTGCGGATATTTCAAAAGAGATTTTTTGCTCTCGCAGCAGGTTTTCTACCCGTTTTAGTTGAATGCGAATGATATGGCGCATTTCTGAACGGCTGAGGGCATGGAAGAGAATGATATCATCTACCCGGTTGAGAAATTCGGGGCGGAAGTGCGATCGCAGAGCATCTGTTACCCTTGTCCGCATCATTTCATACTTGGTGTCATCACCAGAGACATCTAAAATATATTCGCTGCCGATGTTACTAGTCATGACTATGACGGTGTTGCGAAAGTCTACTGTTCTGCCTTGGGAATCAGTAATTCTGCCGTCATCAAGCACTTGTAATAAAATATTAAACACATCAGGATGTGCTTTTTCCACTTCATCTAGTAGCACCACCGAATAGGGGTGACGGCGCACAGCTTCGGAAAGTTGACCACCTTCTTCATAACCAACATATCCTGGAGGCGCTCCCACTAGCCGGGAAACCGAGTGTTTTTCCATATACTCGGACATATCCAGGCGAATGAGGGCATCATCAGAATCAAAGAGAAACTGGGCTAAAGCACGAGCTAGTTCGGTTTTACCGACACCAGTAGGCCCCATGAACAAAAATGAACCAATGGGACGGCCGGGATCTTTCATCCCCGCACGGGCACGACGAATGGCTGCTGATACGGCTGCTACTGCTTCTTGTTGCCCGATGACTCTTTGATGCAGATGGTTTTCCAGTTGCAGTAATTTTTGCCGTTCTGATGCCAGCAGGCGATTAACGGGAATGCCTGTCCATTTGGCGACGATTTCAGCGATGTCGGCTTCTGTGACCTGTTCCCGGAGTAATGTAGAACCTTGGCTTTGAATTTCTAACAGTTGTGCTTCTTTAGCTTCGCGATCGCGCTGCACTCCTTCTAATTTGCCATACTTCAATTGGGCAGCTTTGTTTAAATCATAAGCGCGTTCTGCCTGCTCAATTTGCACCCGCAAAGCATCTTCTTCTTTCTTTAAGGTGCTGATAGCCTCTAATAGCTGTTTTTCACCTTGCCATTGCTCATTAAATTCCTGCTGTTTTACCGTCAAAGTGGCGATTTCTTGCTCAATGCGCTCAAAACGTTCCCTAGCTGGGGCAGTTTCCTTTTCTTCTCCAGCTAATGATAGCTTTTCCATTTCTAGCTGCATCAAGCGGCGGTCAATAGTTTCTAATTCGGCGGGTTTGGAGGTAATCTCCATTTTCAACTGGGCGGCGGCTTCATCTACCAAGTCTATGGCTTTATCTGGTAGGAAGCGATCGCTTATGTAACGTGCTGACAAAGTTGCGGCGGCGACTAATGCCGAATCAGAAATTTTCACGTTGTGATGAACTTCGTAGCGTTCTTTTAATCCCCGAAGAATAGAAATGGTATTTTCTACACTAGGCTGATCAACAAAGACTTGCTGAAAACGGCGTTCCAGCGCAGCATCTTTTTCAATGTGTTTGCGGTATTCATCTAGGGTTGTAGCGCCAATACAACGCAGTTCTCCCCGCGCCAGCATGGGTTTGAGTAAATTCCCGGCATCCATTGCCCCTTGTTGATTAGAACCAGTGCCAACAACGGTATGCAGTTCATCGATAAACAAAACGATTTGACCGTTTGATTCTATAACTTCCTTGAGTACAGTTTTTAAGCGGTCTTCAAATTCACCGCGATATTTAGCTCCAGCAATCAAACTACCGATATCTAGAGAAATCAACTGGCGATTTTTCAAAGATTCTGGCACATCACCATTTACCATACGCTGTGCCAAAGCTTCGGCGATCGCAGTTTTACCCACGCCAGGTTCACCAATCAACACTGGGTTATTTTTACTCCGGCGTGACAATACCTGGATCACCCGGCGAATTTCGTCATCTCGGCCAATTACTGGGTCTAATTTGCCAGCTTTAGCTTGTTCTGTTAAATCCCGTCCGAATTTTTGTAGGGCTTCATAACGAGACTCTGGATTTTGATCTGTCACTTTTTGGCTGCCACGAACACTTTTGATACTAGCCTCTAATTGAGTGCTATCCGTATTAAAACCTTTGAGTATCCGCCGTCCAATGCGTTCATCTTCGGCAAAGGCCAAGAGTATGTGTTCCACGGAGATGTAGGCATCTTTCATCCTCACCCGGATATCTTCGGCTCGGTCTAGCATCACGTCTAAGCTGCGACTGAGATACAGTTGGTCACTTTTACCAACCTTAGGTTGGCGTTGGGTAAACGCTTCTAGTTGCTGTTGCAAACGGATAGGATCAACCTCAGCCCGAGCCAGGATGCGGATAGCTAAACTAGTAGGTTCTTCTAAAAGAGCAATAATTAAATGTTCAACATCTAGTTGCTGTTGTTGATATGCACGGACTATATCCTGAGATTTAACAATCGCTTCCCAGGCTTTATCAGTAAATTTATTGGGATCTGTAGGCTGCATCTTTAAGGATTTTAGATTTGGGATTTTGAGTAAAGTTGCCAAAAGGGTTTTCCTTGGTGGCAACCTTTTCAATATGGCTGTTGGATTTTAGGTGAGGAATTGGGGGTTGGCAAAGGATGTAGAAGTATCAGACACTCTCGCGGCGTCCCCTGTCAGTAGCCCAGGATGATAGTAGTTTTTCTTCATCCTGCATAATTTTCCCCGTAACCACTCCCCAAATAGTTATCCAAACATTAACAGTATTTATCCGTGTGTATCTACGGTTATAGTTGAGGACTAGTAATTAGGTAAAAGTTTGACTCCTTACCTATTCCCAATTTAAAACGAAAATAGCGTTCTGAGGGTACTTTGCCCGATTGTGCTCAAGGAATTAATCTTTAGCATCTTACCCCCTTTAAATGCCCAGACCAGATAACGGGGGCTTTTGCCTGGCAAAGGTTCTTTTAATCCTTACCCTTTAACTGTTTCTCGTTCCTGACTTTCCCTAGGACTTGAAGAGTCAGCTATTTGAATTAGTTCCACCTTATATCCATCTGGATCTTCTACAAAAGCAATTACCGTCGAACCGTGTTTCATGGGACCTGGTTCCCGTGTCACTTTACCGCCTCGACTTTTGATTTCCTCACAAGTGGCATAAATATCATTAACACCAAGGGCAATATGACCGTAAGCATTACCCAACTCGTATTTTTCTACCCCCCAGTTATAGGTTAGTTCTATCACGGTGTTGTCGCTTTCATCGCCGTAGCCTATGAAAGCCAAGGTAAATTCTCCGCCTGGATAGTCTTTTCTACGTAATAATTTCATTCCCAGGACATCACAGTAGAATTTCAAAGACTCTTCAAGGTTACCTACCCGCAGCATTGTGTGTAGTAAGCGCATAATTAACTCGTGATTAGTGCTTTACCAATTCTAAATGGGCACTGGCGGACAAGGAAGATACAAAAATTAGGGACTGGGAACTGGAGATTGGACAATAGATTTTAGGAACTAGGAAAAGTTTTCTCAATTGCTTGTATCTTTGAATACCCAATTTCTGGGGAGTCAGTTGACCTAACATTGGAAATCTTGTTTAATCTCAGCCTACAGAGTCACTTAACCGCCTATGCTAACGATTAGGGTAAGCGACTGGAATGTATGCCATCAACGTTAAGAATGCACTCTTGCAAAGGATACAAAGGACAAAAAACAGATGAGTAACACTCTAGATACTGCCATTGAAGCAATTGTTGCCCGCGAAATTCTTGACTCACGGGGCAGACCAACAATAGAAGCAGAAGTGCATTTAGCAAACGGTGTTGTGGGGCTGGCACAAGTTCCCAGTGGTGCCTCTACTGGCACTTTTGAGGCGCATGAACTACGGGATAACGATAAAAGCCGTTATGGGGGTAAAGGGGTACTCAAAGCGGTGCAAAACGTCAATGAGTCACTTGCCCCGAAGTTATTCAACTTGGATGTCCTCAACCAAGAACTGTTAGACCGGACGATGATTGCTCTAGATGGTTCTGCTAATAAATCCAACTTGGGCGCGAATGCAATTTTGGCAGTTTCTTTAGCAGCAGCCAAAGCAGGTGCTGAATCTTTGGCAATTCCCCTGTATCGCTATTTGGGGGGCCCTTTAGCGAATTTATTACCCGTGCCGTTGATGAATGTGATTAACGGTGGCGCCCACGCAGCCAACAACGTGGATTTTCAAGAGTTTATGATTGTCCCTATTGGGGCATCTTCTTTCCGGGAAGCATTGCGCTGGGGGGCAGAAGTATTTGCTACTTTGAGCAAAGTATTGGATGAAAAGGGTTTATTGACTGGTGTCGGCGATGAAGGCGGTTTTGCGCCTAATTTGGAGTCTAATCAGGTAGCTTTGGAATTATTGGTGGCGGCGATTAAGCAAGCTGGTTACAAGCCAGGGGAAGAAGTAGCTTTGGCGCTGGATGTAGCGGCGAGTGAGTTTTACAAAAATGGGCAGTATGTCTATGACAGTAAACCCCACGCCCCCACAGAGTTTATTGATTACCTGGCTCAACTAGTTGAGCAATATCCAATTGTGTCAATCGAAGATGGCTTACACGAAGAAGATTGGCAGAGTTGGCAATTACTCACCCAAAAGTTGGGTTCACGAGTGCAGTTAGTAGGAGATGATTTATTTGTCACTAATGCTACCCGCTTACAAAAAGGCATCCAGGAAAAAGCTGGTAACTCCATTTTGATTAAACTCAACCAAATTGGTTCACTTACCGAGACTTTAGAAACCATTGACTTGGCAACCCGCAACGGTTTCCGGTCAGTGATTAGCCATCGTTCTGGAGAAACTGAAGATACAACGATCGCTGATTTAGCAGTAGCTACTCGTGCTGGTCAAATCAAGACAGGTTCCCTTTGTCGCAGCGAACGGGTAGCAAAATATAATCGCTTGCTACGCATTGAGGATGAACTAGGCGATCGCGCCGTTTATGCCGGTACTGTGGGTTTAGGGCCAAAGTAGGGACAAGGGGAGCAGAGGAGATTACTAATATAAGTTCTTTCCCACCCATTCCTCATTCCCCATTCCCCCCATTACGGATAAAATCCTAATTTGGGCAACCCTAAGGTTTCATCCCAGCCCATCATCAGGTTTAAACATTGTATTGCTTGACCCGCCTGTCCTTTGATCAGGTTGTCAATTGCTGACATCACAATCACACGGCCAGTGCGCGGGTCAACTTCTAAGCCAATGAAACAAAGATTGCTGCCACTAGCCCACTTAGTTTGGGGATAAACGCCACTCTCACACACTTTCACCCAAGGGGCATTACGGTAAAAGGCTGTGTAAATTGTAATTAAGTCATCTCGCACTAGTCCGGGATCACGGAGTGTGGCATATACAGTTGCCAAAATTCCGCGCACCATAGGAATGAGATGCGGGGTAAATTGGACTGTGACTTCGTGACCTGCTAAATCGCTACAAATTTGCTCAATTTCTGGAGTATGGCGGTGACGAGCAACACCGTAGGCTCCTAATGAGTTATCTGCTTCAGCAAGTAACAAATTGATTTTGCCTTGCCGTCCACCGCCAGATGTACCAGACTTAGCATCGATAATGGCGGTTTCTGGGACAATTAAGCCTTGTTTCAAAAGTGGCGAAAGTGCTAATAGGCTAGCAGTGGGGTAACAACCAGGACAACCAACCAGCTGTGATTCAGCAATGCGATCGCGATAAAGTTCCGGTAATCCATAAACTGCTGTGGCGGCCGTTACGCGATCGCTTCTTTCTGTGCCATACCAATTGGTGTAAGTTGCCAAATCACTGAATCGATAGTCTGCACTCAAGTCCAATACTTTACATCCTTTCTCTAACAATTTCGGTGCAATTTGGCAAGCCAGACCATTTGGTAGAGAGAGAAATACTACTTCACATCGGTGAGCAATGATTTCTGGCTCTACTGCCTCTATTGGCAAGTTAACCAGATGAGCCAAATGCGGGTAAAGGTCTGCAAACGATTTTCCCGCGCTGCTATCACCGCCTAAATAAACTAGTTCGACTTCTGGATGTTCCATCAGTAATCTTACTAGTTGCACTCCGCCATAGCCTGACGCGCCAATAATCCCAACGGGTACGCGTCTAAAATTACCCATGATTTGTGAAATCCTTATCCGCTTTTGGTTAATTTTGTTGTCAGTTGTCAACTATCAGCTACCAGACACAAGGTGTACAAGATACCGCTAACCCTAATAACCACAGTGTCTTTGGTATGCTCTCATCAAATCATCTCCAGTATCTCAATACAGGTGACTTCTTTAACGAGAAACTTTGATAGTTTAAATGTGGTTGCACTTTAGTACTAAACCATAATTTTAGCGGTAGAAATTTTGCCATGTTATCAAATCGTTGCTAGTCTACTTCTCTGCCACATAAACGAGCTACAATCTAAAAGAAGAAATTGTTAAAAAAATTTACTTTTGGTAGCTAGAAATCCTCTGTGTCAAACCCTAAGCCCATAAGGCAGTCTCATGCTACTCCCCTCAACGGGAAGGACACCCGCATGGGTGTGGCTCCTCAAGGAGGGGAAAACACTGACAGTACTGCCTATTTAACCCCAGCCTTTAAATTCGATCTGATTGATGCTGCCTTGGCAGATTTAAAAGCAGGTCGCGTCATCGTGGTAGTGGATGATGAAAATAGAGAAAATGAAGGCGACTTAATTTGTGCAGCCCAATTTGCTACACCCGATATGATTAATTTCATGGCGGTGGAAGCTAGAGGGCTGATTTGTCTGGCGATGACAGGCGATCGCCTAGATGAATTAGACTTACCCTTAATGGTTAGCAATATTACAGATACTAACCAGACTGCTTTTACGGTGAGTATTGACGCGGGGCCGCATTTGGGTGTGAGTACTGGTATTTCAGCAGAAGATCGTGCCCGTACTATCCAAGTTACGCTCAACCCAGCTACACAACCTTCAGATTTACGTCGTCCTGGTCATATTTTTCCCATTCGAGCTAAGGCAGGAGGCGTACTCAAACGGGCAGGACATACGGAAGCGGCTGTTGATTTATCGCGACTGGCAGGACTATACCCAGCTGGGGTAATTTGTGAGATTCAAAACCCTGATGGTTCAATGGCGCGGTTGCCTCAGTTAATTAAATATGCTCAACATCACAATCTTAAAATAATTAGTATTGCGGACTTAATCAGTTATCGTCTGCGACATGATCGCTTGGTATATCGTGAAGTCGTAACCAAGCTACCCAGTCAGTTCGGGCAGTTTGATATTTATGCCTACCGCCACACCCTCGACAACACAGAACACGTTGCCATTGTTAAAGGCGATCCCGCTCATTTCCAAGATGAACCAGTCATGGTGCGGATGCACTCCGAATGTTTAACTGGTGACGCTTTGGGTTCTTTGCGGTGCGACTGTCGGATGCAGCTGCAAGCGGCACTAAAAATGATTGAGAGTGCAGGTCAAGGTGTAGTAGTTTACTTGCGGCAAGAAGGGCGGGGAATTGGCTTAATTAATAAGCTCAAAGCCTACTCTCTACAAGATATGGGACTCGATACGGTAGAGGCGAACGAGCGCTTGGGATTTCCAGCCGACTTGCGTGATTATGGTATGGGAGCGCAGATGCTAATGGACTTAGGCGTGAAAAAAATTCGCCTGATTACAAATAATCCTCGCAAAATTGCCGGAGTCAAAGGCTACGGTTTGGAAGTAGTTGATCGCGTGCCACTGTTGATTGAAGCCAATGACTACAATTCTTATTACTTGGCAACTAAGGCAAAAAAACTAGGTCATATGCTGTTACAGACTTATCTAGTGACAGTCGCACTCCATTGGCAAGATGACCCGCAATTAGTAACGAAACGCTATGAGCGTTTAGAGAAACTACGGCATTTAGCCAAAAGCCATGACTTATTATTACAAGAAGAAGCGCGTCCACTAGGTCTGGCCCTATTTGATGAGCCAGCCTTGACAGTACACTTAGGTTTTGACCAAGCAAAAGTTGCTGCCTGTGATTGGTATCAGCAGAATGACCATCCTTACCTACAAGCGATTTTCCAAATTCTAGACAATCTAGCTACTTTACCTTACACCCACAAGTTAGAATTTTTGATTTCTTCTGGTAGTGATCCTTTGAGTAACTTGCAAGTCCAATTAGATCGGCAGACTTTCTCCTTGGATACGCTACCTTCGACGATATGCGATCGCTTGGAAACTCAACAAATCTACAGCTTTAGTAAATAGGCAAAATTGAAAGTAATTTAATTTTGCTAAAAGGCATGGTAGAGACATAATCAATACAATTATCTACAACGCCTTCTTGGAATTGGTAAAGTCAAACAAATTAGTATTTTTGCTTAGATAAATCATTAATTATTTATTTGCCCGATAAATGGGAGTTAGCTGACGATAAGTGTGAAGTAAGCGCAAAAATTTATCGGCATCAAAACTTATGGGATCAATTTTTTGACCAGAACGATCTACTTCTCTATGGGTAGTGATCTGATAGTCTGGCACTTGGCTTTGAGCAATTAGCCAAGCAAGAGAATTGTATTGTGCTTCTGTGTAACCGCTATGAAATTTTTGGAAGTTATTTCCGCGTCCATCTGGTGGTGTTTCTAAAGAAACGTGATAAGCAAAATTATTTACAGAAGATGGTAAATTAGGATTCGTCGTTACAGTTTCAGTGCCATTGGGACTTGCAAAAACCGAGTTAGCAGCTCCAAAAGCTCGTTTGTCTGGAGGAACTAAATAAACAACTGTCCCATCTAGCTTGATCAAAGCGTGATAACTCGCTTGTACACTTTCATCTGTGTGGGGTGTTTGAAAGAAATTAACGGCGCTGGAGGCAGAATCGCCAGTTTCATGAAGGACAACAATCGCTTGATTATTAAGAGGCAAGTTATTCAAATCTTGGGTATACCGCTCTCCATAATTACTTGGATGTACTGAGACGATTTCATACCTGGGTTGGTACTTTGCGAAAGCTTCTGTAGTTCTGTATCTTCCAGAAGTTTGATTAGTTTTTACAGGGGATTGTGTCAAACCTTCTTGAGTTGTATCCTCTTGGTTTTTTGCTGATTGCAATTCAGCTTGTGGATATTGACTCCAATTTGGAGTAAAGTCTGAAATTTCTGAATTTCCAGTTGTCGTATTATTTGGTAATTGTGTTGCTTTTCCGGCCAACAACGCCACAATCAGAGCGACGAATATTAGAGAAATGAATAGTACTCTAGTTGCCCAATCTGTAAACCTCATTTTTCTAAATATTTAGTCAATTAACTTCAATTAATTTTTATATTTTCATTTTACTAAAATGGGACTACTGGTTTCATGTGGAATAATTAAGTAAAATTTCCAGTACCTACTTTAAGCGATAGGCTATATCAATCGGATTATGTCGCAGTTATAACCTGAGTTCGATATAACAGAAACGCTTAAAAATGAGTTGTAATCAATGTTATATCAATTAGTGCTTCTTATTGACAATTAATAGTCAAAATAAGCTAATCCAAAAACTCCTGGGAAACTTTATACTCAAAAATACTGCCCACGAGGCAACATGGAAAATTGCCTCAAAGAACAAAAATTAGATTTACAAAGTGATAAAACAAGTACCCATACATTTGCAGGAAATCAATTGCG
>JAHHIM010000005.1:0-176110 GCA_019358915.1 Trichormus sp. ATA11-4-KO1 | reverse complement strand
GTAATGTTCCAGATTGCATTGTGCTGTGGACGGTTTGCTGATTTTTCTGATTGTCCGATACCTATTCATTGGATGATACTTTTTATCAATCCACTCTTTTGCCACTTTGTCAATGCGTAAGTCCTAAGCACTAAGAAAAGTGCAAACTCTCAATATGAATGTTTTTTGGATGTAAGGATGTAAGGGAAAAACAAAAAATAATACTTACAAATCAATGAAATATAGAATAAATTTTTTCACGCTGTGCCTAGACGGGGGGAAATGGATAAGAACCATATAGAACTTAGAAGGAAGAAATACTTCAAACTTAGTTCACAAATCGCTCAGTTAGATAATGCACAATTGCGTTTTCTATTTGTTAATAGTGAGTCGAATAAATCTAGCACAGGTTGGGGACAAAATCACACTATCGTTCTTGGGGAATCCAAGGTCTTTGTGAAACGTGTTCCAGTTACGAACATCGAATTTGACAACCAGTTCTCCACCAGAAACCTCTATGCTCTGCCGACTTACTGTAATTACGGCTTCGGTTCTACTGGTTTTGGGGTGTTCCGCGAACTTGTGACTTATATCAAGACGACAAACTGGGTATTGGCAGGGGCGATCGCTACCTTTCCACTGATGTACCATTATCGGATTATTTCCTGGAACGGACGGCGTGCGGATGTGGATAGGTCGAGTATAAAAGGTTATGTGGAATACTGGGGCAATAGTGAGAACGCCGGGAAGTATGTGTTAGATAGAGCGATCGCTAATTATGAGTTGGTTCTGTTTCTAGAGTACATACCGCATGTTCTGGAAAAATGGCTGCAAGAAAACCCCAACAAACTTCAGCAACCCCTAGATGACTTACGCACGACGATTGACTTTTTGAGGACGAAGGGAATCATCCACTTCGACGCACATTTTCGTAATGTCCTTACTGACGGCGAGCAGACATATTTGACCGATTTTGGTTTGATACTTGACAAAAGTTTCATGTTGACTGCACATGAAAAGTCTTTCTTTGAGCAGAACACATTTTATGACTACGGAGAAATCCTGCGAAATATTGGACACCTGATTCGCTCGCCCTATGATTTATGTTCGGAGAACAATAAACACAGGATAAGGGAAAAATATGGTATAAAAGAAGGCTTCAAACTCTATGAATTGGGGTCTATATTACTCGACAACATCGAGCAGATACACGCTGACGGGGATATAAAGTTAGATGAGTTCTATGTTGCAAGTATCGTCAAATACCGCAGCATCATTGCGCTAATGCAAGACTTCTTTTCTCAGATGTGGGAAAATAACAAGAAAGACACGAAACTTCGTCACGCAGAACTAGGGCTGCTGCTTAAAGAGACAGGGTTTATTTCCTGACTTTTGCCGTCAAGTCTGGAAACACGGAAAAAGCAAAGGAGACAGGAGATGGTTGCACAAATTCAAGAATTGGATGCTGAGCAATGGGTGAAAACTCGTTCTTCCCTTGATTCTAGCCAATCCACTTTCCTCATTTGGACAGGTAAAATTTACAGTTTTATCCCTGGTGAGAAGCGAAAACTTCTGTTTAAAATGTCGGGAGTCAGCGTCAGTAGGTGCATTCCCACAGCAGAAGGTAGTTGGGATTTTACTTCTAGGGAATTGACTTACTACCTCAACCCACAGACAAATGAGATTCTGCAAAAATGGGAGAACCCCTGGACAGGGGAAACTGTACCTGTAATGCACGTTGCTAATAATCCTGTGCAGGGTCAGTTTCAAGGCAAATTTCCTGCACAAGTTGAGGGAGATACTACAACTTTTGTTTTTGATATTTTTCCCACTTATCCCAATCCACTGGCTGAAGATCCTGTATTTGCTGAATACAGCCCCTATCCAACTTATCAGGCAACGGAATTGTTCAAACTGGCTGTGCCAACCGCCGATTTATTCAATTCTGAACTAGTCTCAGTGTCTCAACTCAGACTTAGTTGGGATAGAATTGGTCAATGGTTGCCTTGGATGAAAATGGGCGAGCGCTCCGGTTATCTTATCTATAGTGCTGCTGGGAGTAAAGTAAATGGTTTTACAGAGTTGCCCCAGTTGCTTCAGGCGCAAATCAATAACCGCGTTCCTCTGTATAAACAAGCCCCGAAATTATTCTCAGATGGGGAAGATATGACTTCTTGGCTGTACTTCCAAAAGCACTTTCAGGCTTACTTAGACGGCGAAATATTCCCGCTTCCTGAAGCTGAGGAGTTGTAATTGGGAATTTAAAACACAATTAAAGTCTTTGCATATTTCTACTGATGGGGTCAAAACCTTTAGAAAACCGGGTACTTTCATCATAGTAAGCCCCTCTCAGGTCTGCTCCATACAACTTAGCTAAATTGAGTTTGGCTCCCCGGAGATTTGCCTCATTCAGTTTAACGCCAGACAAATTAGCTTTAGTCAAATTCGCTTTGGCTAGGTTAGCTCTACTCAAGTCTGCTCCCCAGAGTTTGGCTTTAGCTAAATTAGCGAGACTCAAATTCGCTCCCCACAAATTGATTCCCGGCAAATCGGCTCCAATTAGCTTGGCTCTACTCAAGTTCACGGCGGGAAAATATCTCTCTCCCAAGGCATAACGCCGCTTTAGTTCTTTAGCATCCATGAGTTTCGTTAATCTTCTTTAATAAATAAGAAGTAATATTTTCCCATTCCTGATTTAGCTCTTCTAGGCACTCTGGCTGATGACTGCGTTGATACCAGTAACGCGCATTGCTCAAATCACCTTCTTTGCGATGTAGATAGGCATGAACCCAAGCGCTATCAGCATCATTGGCATTTTGCACTATTTCGTGAGCGTTGTTCCAATCACCTTGTTTTTCATACCACAGTGCTTGCAGCGCTTTCGGTAATGTCTGGGGACATGAGCGCTGTTTTTCAATCAATCGTAGGAATTCTTGTGTATTCATGATCCCCACTCAACAACTATTAAACTTCTATTTCCAAGATACTCCGCAGTTTGCTGGTGATGTGTGTAGTTAATTCTTTATGCTGAACTTCCCCCCGTGCAAATGTACTAAATACCCATAAAAAGCCTGTATGGAAAGCGATGTAGGCTTTTAAAGTCGCATATTTGTACCCATGTAATTTTAGAATTATTTTAGATTAGTGTAGCCATGTATATAGAAAGAATACCAATAGAAACTCTCCACCAGCTGTGTTACTTCGCGAGTCCTATCGTGAAGGAGATAAAGTACGTAAACGTACTCTAGCTAACCTCTCAAAATTACCAGACCATGCGATAGATGGTTTACAGTTACTGTTAAAGGGTGGGACGGCAATTGAGACTTTACCTGAAGCGTTTCAGAAGCGGCTTTAGATGGCTTGTACATCATTCGTACATCTGTAGCACCTAAAATTTTATCTGCCGAAGATACTGTCAAAGCTTATAAAAGTCTTTTCCTAGTCGAACAGGCTTTCCGTAGTTTTCAAACTGTTGATTTAAAAGTTCGACCAATCTATCATTACACAGCACAACGAGTTAAAGCCCATGTATTTTTGTGTATGTTAGCCTACTATGTCGAGTGGCATATGCGTTCTCGTTTAGCTCCGATTTTATTTGATGAGGATGATTGGGAACAAGCTCAAATTCAACAAGAATCTATTGTCAAGGCAAATTCGAGTGATAGTGCTAAGGCCAAGGCTAGAAAAAAGCGTACCCTAGACGATTTTAGAACTGATGGGACGCTACACCAGAGAAGGTTCTTTGAATCTTGTATGAGGTCAATCAAGCAGTTTGATAATCTGTATATCCTTGAATATTTTCCGGTTCAAATTGACGCAGGATGCGAGTAGCTTGGCGGATCAAGTCTTCATTTCCTGTAACCACAATCAGGTATTTGCCAGCATTCAGACGATTACGGTAAGACAAAGCATCACCACTACCAACTGTTAAACCAACTCCTCCACCAATTAAATAAGCTCCTAAAGCACCCGATGCAGCGCCTAATAAACCACCAATAAGATGATTGGCAAATGCGGTAGTTTGAGGAAGAATGTCGATTCCCGTAAGCAAGTTGAAGGCAAAACCTGCTAAAAAGCCAAAAGGTATGAGCCAGTAAATGAGCTTATTGACTTGTTTACTGGCTTGTTTATTGGGATCAATGAGTCCAAATTCATCAGCACTTTGATAACCCTTGCCCAAAATATGGACTTGTGAGGTAGGCAAGTTTTCGGTTTCTAGTGCCGAGTAGGCGGTTTCTGCTTGGATTCGGTCTGGTAAGACTGCAACAAGGTAATTCATAACCAGCTATTCTGAGGAGGTATTTACTTCAAACTTAATATATGTATTAAATTGAGGTGATTGAGGCGATCGCATTCACTAACAAAATTTTTGATCCAGCAGCAATAATACATAATCCCGCTATGATTACATATTTTGTGATTAAGTAGGTAGGCACAAATAAAATCAACTATGTAAAGAAAAATGAATCAGCTTAAAACCCTCTTCCCTTCTGCCTTCTGCCTTATCCTAGCGATAAATTTTCCCACCCACCTACTTAGTGTTGCTACTTTTAGCAGAGTTAAGTAACCTGGGAAGCTTGCAAATTTCCAGCAAATAAATTTGAGGAATCAAGTCTATTACTTTCAGATTTGAAATTTCCCAGGATAATTCATTTACTACTACTGCTACTAAGCAAAATAACTGCTAGTATTTTGTTTAGCTTCTAACTTAAGAAAGAACTTATTTTTTACAAGGAAGATTACATCTATTTATAGAGTGCTACTCAGCACTTATAGCGATTCCCAATTAAGTGAGGTACAGAACTAATATTTTTGGCGTTGCTGATTGAAAATATGAATTTATCTCGCGCAAAGGCGCAAAGGTACAAAGAAAAATCAGGGTGATTTTAGTATTTCATATTCTGATTCAGCAACGCCATATTTTTTAACGCAGAGGAACGCTAAGGTAGCGCAGCGTTACGCAAAAATTGTCAAATTTTATTAGCGATGTATTAAGTACTTCAGCAGATTAGGAAACGCTATAGCACTACTGAAAGCTATTCTGGCTTTTTGTTTTTTGTAAACGCGCTTGACTGCACTCCAAGCAACACGAAAGGCGCGCTCTTCTTCTTTGTATTGTTCTTCAGCACTATTAAATGCAGCCCGAAAAATTTCTTGGCCGTGTTTAGGTAAGTTTTCTTTGACTATATCTGGTAAGTCCTCAATCTGTTGGTAAGGCATAAACGCTATTTCTTACGAGAGATTGTGGATGTGGGATTCAACTCAACTCAATTATTTGTGGATGAATGCTTGATAGACTATCCCAGTAATCAGCTTTGTTCATATTCACCTTGAGCAAAATAATATCGGGTTCATCTAGTCCTTTGGGTAACCAAGTGTGAAGTTCTGGCTGCCAATGTTCTTGCATCTTGTTGCGGTCTCTCACTAGTTGTGCTGTACCTGATATGGAAATATATTGCTGCTGATCAGGTGACGTAAAACTCACATTGACCTGCTGATGGTGTTGAATATCAGTTACTTTCTGGGAATGTGCATAGGTAAAAAACCAAAGTGCGCCATCAGAGCTAATTTCACCACTTTTGCACATGGGACAACTGTGTAAGTTGCCATTTTGGTCAAGTGTGGTAAACATGCCACAGTTAATATCGGCAATTATTTCGCGTAGCTGTTGAACTTGTTGATCACGGTCTGTAGAAGTTGTCATTTATTTTGTTTTCCAGAGTAATCATTGTCTACAAGAGCTAGTAAGGCTCTTTATTCAGTATTAAGGGTTTTTCTTGTCAATAACGTGACTCTAGAGATGGAATTTTACTAACAGTATTTTTCTAATGTATAACCATAGAAATATAGGAGAGCGAACTTGCCGTGAGCATAGTCGAACGGGAATAGGAGAGAGTAATAATATAAGTTCTCTCTCCCTCCGCCTCTTTGACACTATTTCTGTAACTTTAGGCTGATGAAATTAGAGACATAAGTAATTACGCTTGTAGGTTAATTCCTTATTTTTGAAGAAGATTTGCAAATGACATCTACAATTGATTTGCCAGAAATTAATCTGCCTGAAATTGTTGACAGTCTCACAGCAATAATTTGTTCACCTCTGATTATTCCTGTTGCTGAAGCTGTAAAACAGCCTGTAGTCAAAACTACTATTAGAGAGGGTATGGCTTTGTCTGAAAGGTTGCAACAAGGAATCATGGAAGCAGAAGATGTATTTGAAAATGTGGCAGCAGAAGTCAATACCTATTTCACGAAAGAAAGGCGGGATAAAATTAATTCTAGAACTACTCAACAATATTTAACAGATGGTAAATCTGAAATAGCTCAAGATTTTCTCAATGTCATGTCTGACCTCAACAGTGATGTCAGTAGAATGACAAACGGTGTAGCAGATTTGCGGTTGCTAGTTCCTGTAGTGTTGGGTTTGTTTACTATCCGACAGTTGCTAAAGCAGGGACTACAACTTGACGCAATTCCCTGGTATGTATTGGCATGGTTTACCTTTGATACTTTTGTCAAACTAAACAAGGAATATGAGTTACGGTTATCAAACTTACCTAGAGATTAGCTAAAAATGTCATAGGCTGAAAATTTACAAGTTTTAATAGTATGGAGATTCGGAAGTTTCAGTCTGATAACTATAATTAAATTAAGCATATAAATTACAGCCCAGCGATGTTTTAGGGGCATTAAAGGAGCAAAATTTGCTGTGATTCAAGCAATACATACTAGTGTTAAAGGGAGAGCGAGATACAAAGTAAAAGAACTTTATCACTCACCATCTTTACAAAGATACTTAGAGCGATCGCTTGCGAAAAACCCAGAAATAATTTACGTTGCTGCCAACTCTTTAACGAGCAATATTCTAGTTTATTTTAACAAGAAAAATAGCATTCATCAAATATCATCACTAATTGATCAAGCTGTCAAAGATTATCAAAAAAAGAGTGGGTTATCTCAGGCAAATAAATTATCAAAAACTCTAAAAAAACCGAAATTAACTGTTGTTAATGCCCAAGAGCAAAAAAGAGAGAATTGGCATTTAATCACAGCAGAGAGTGTACTAAAGACATTAAATACTTCAAAAACATCAGGCTTATCTAGTGAGTCTGCCATAGCAAATTTAACTAAATATGGCCCTAATGTTTTATCTGAAGTAACGACGCGTTCCTATTGGCATATTTTAATTGACCAGTTCAAATCTCTACCAGTGGCTTTACTTGGGGCGGCTGCGGGAATTTCTCTGGTTACTGGCGGTATGATGGATGCTGTAGTAATTATGGGGGTTGTTGGTCTAAATGCCGTAATTGGTTACACCACAGAAACCCAATCAGCCAGAATTATTTACTCTCTCAAAAGTCAGGAACAAACATCAATTTGGGTAATTAGAGATAGTCGCCAAATAGAAATCCCTACAGAAGATGTGGTCATAGGAGACATATTATTTCTCAAACCTGGTAGTTATGTAGCAGCAGATGCTCGACTAATTGAGGCAGATAACTTAAGTATTGATGAATCTGCCCTCACTGGCGAGAGTATTCCCATCACAAAAACTACTGGCTCTGTGTCTGTGGAAAATATAGCGATCGCCGATCGCCTGAATATGGTTTATCAAGGGACTTTAGTCACTGGCGGTCAAGGACTGGCTGTAGTTGTAGCCACAGGCAAATTTACCGAAATGGGCAAGATCCAACAACTAGTTGGCGAAGCTATTGCCACAGACACACCTCTAGAAAGACAACTAGACGAGGTAGGTAGTCAACTAGTGTTAATTGGCATGGGAATTTGCAGTTTTGTCTTTGGTTTGGGAGTCCTGCGGGGATATGGTTTACTAGCAATGCTGCAATCATGTATATCCCTGGCGGTGGCGGCGGTTCCCGAAGGATTACCGACAATTGCCACCACAACCTTAGCTTTAGGCATCCGAGATATGAGGAAAAACAACGTCCTCGTCCGCAGTCTCAGCGCGGTGGAAGCCTTGGGTTCAGTACAGACAATTTGTCTGGATAAAACCGGGACAATTACAGAAAACAAAATGTCAGTGGTGGAGATCCAGACAAACACTCAACACATTACAGTATCTGACGGTGAATTGCTGGCTGGGGAAGAGAAGATTAACCCTTATACCAACGATGAACTATTAAAGCTGATTCATATATCGGTTCTGTGTAACGAAAGTGAAGTTAGCCGACAAAATAATGGTGAGTACGTAGTCACAGGTTCAGCCACAGAAAATGCCCTGATTTACACAGCAATTAATGTTGGGGTAGATGTCATCGCCCTAAGACAAAAGTATCAATTGCAGCAAACCAACCTGCGATCGGAAAACCGTAACCTTATGAGTACAATTCATCAGACTGACGATGATCACAAGTTGATTGCTGTCAAAGGTAATCCCGCCGAAATTATGCAGATATGCCAATGGTGGATGAAAAATGGACAAGTACTGCCTTTCACCGCAGAAGACAGACGGACAATAGAAATTGCCAACGATCGCATGGCGGGTCAGGCACTACGGGTGCTGGGTGTAGCCTACAGCTATATTGATAAAAGTCACAACGGCAATAATCACGAATCAGACCTGATATGGCTGGGTTTGGTAGGGATGACAGACCCTATCAGAAAAGGCGCAAAAGAATTAATTAGGGACTTTCATCAAGCTGGCATTGATACAGTGATGATTACCGGAGATCAAAGCCCAACTGCTTATGCGATCGCTAAAGAATTAAATTTGAGTCGAAATCCCCAACTAGAAATTCTTGATTCCACCAACCTCAACAATCTCACACCTGAAGCACTAACAGCACTTAGTGACAAAGTAAATATTTTTGCCCGGATTAGCCCTAGTAATAAACTGCAAATTGTCCAGGCTCTGCAAGCAGCTGGCAAAGTAGTCGCCATGACCGGCGATGGTATTAACGATGCACCAGCTCTGAAGGTAGCACAAGTAGGTGTGGCAATGGGCCAAGGAGGAACCGATGTAGCGCGTGAAGTTGCAGATATTGTCTTGGAAGATGACAGACTAGAAACCATGATCATTGCTGTCAGTCGGGGACGGACAATCTATAACAACATTAGAAAATCTGTGCATTTCCTCCTAGCCACCAACCTCAGCGAAATCATGGTTATGACCATCGGTACAGCATGTAATTTAGGCGAACCCTTAAATGCTATCCAACTGCTGTGGCTGAATTTAGTCAGCGACATTTTCCCTGGTTTGTCTCTAGCGATGGAAGCACCAGAACCTGACGTATTAAGTCAGCCACCCCGCAACCCAAATGAACCAATCATCAAAAACTCAGACTTTGGCAGAATTATTTTTGAGTCAGCAATACTATCTGTAAGTACTCTAGCAGCCTATGGCTACGCCATTCTCAGATATGGCATTGGAGCCAGGGCCAGTACTGTGGCTTGTATGACGCTAACAACTGGGCAACTACTACACACAATTAGCTGCCGTTCAGAAACAAACAGCATATTTAGTCAAGAAAAACTACCAAATAATCCCTACTTAAATGCAGCTATTACAGGTTCTTTTGCCATCCAACTTCTAGCTGTAGCTATTCCACCACTGAGGAATTTATTAAAGATTACCCCGATTAGTTTTGTGGATAGTGCTGTAATTGGTGGTGGTGCTTTGCTGCCTTTGCTAATCAATGAAGGTACTAAGAATCAAGCCCGTAATGAGGGATAAATCCCTCATTACGGGCTTGATTGCATTAATTATCAGGGGTAAGAGAACAAACCGCAAAGTACATAAAGTAAGAAGGAAAAGTAGAGAAAATCCTACTTAGTAGAGTAGAAGTCTCATAACTGAGGTGAAATTTATGAAAAAAGACTTCATGTTTACATCTGAATCTGTAACTGAGGGGCATCCTGATAAACTTTGTGATCAAATTAGTGATGCGATCGTGGATCGTTTTTTACAACAAGACCCCTACGCTAGAGTAATAACAGAATCTGTGGTGTCTACAGGCATTGTTTTTATAGCAGCAAGATTTGAACCTAACACTAATGTAGATTTCACGAATATAGCTAGACAAGTGATTAATCAGGTTGGTTATGAACAGTCTAATTTTAATGGAAAGACCTGTAGTATTTTGACAAGCCTCACAGAATTGCCACCAGATCCTAGCCATTTGTTTGATGAAAAAAAATTATCTGATGCAGAAATAGAGCAAATTACTGTTACCAATCAAGTAACAGTGTTTGGTTTTGCTTGTAATCAAACTTATAATTTGATGCCACTACCAATATGGCTAGCACACAAACTTGCCAAGCGAATTAGTGAAGTCAAACGCCAAAAAATTCTGCCTTATCTTACTCCTGATGGCAAAACTCAAGTAGGAGTAGAATATAAAAATCGCCGTCCCCATAGAATTCATAGCATTACAGTAATTGCTAGTCAGAACAAAGAATCAAAACCAAATTTTCCGCAATTACAAAATGATATTCGAGAAGCTGTAATTTATCCTATATTTGAAAATGAAGAAATTAAACCAGATGAAAAAACCAGAATATTTATTAATCCTGATGGGCCATTTATTAGAGGGGGGCCTGCTGTGCATTCTGGGTTAACAGGGAGAAAAAATGCCATAGATACTTACGGCGAATATTCTAAACATAGTGGTTCGGCTTTAAGTGGTAAAGATCCCATTAGGATAGATAGAGTAGGCGCATATGTCGCTCGTTATGCGGCTAAAAATGTGGTAGCGGCAAAACTTGCTGATGAATGTGAAGTACAGTTAAGTTACTCTATTGGCTTATCTAGACCTGTCAGTGTCCAAGTAGAAACTTTTGGTACAGGCAAAATTTCTGATGAAGAAATCACAACTGTTTTAGAAAAGTATTTTGATTTTCGCCTTGCGGGTATTATTAAACAATTTAATTTAAGACATTTACCTTCATTAACTAAAGGTGGTTTTTATAGAAAACTTGCCGCCTATGGTCATGTAGGTAGAGATGATATGGAACTTCCCTGGGAAAGATTAGATAAGGTTGGGGTTTTTTAAGGATAAATATATAAGTAATCAAAAACCTAATTATTATCTTTTGATTCTAAATATCTTTCTAGGTTTTCAATTCTTTGTCTCTGATGGGTGATTGTCTCTAGATATTTATTTGATTCATTCTCTAGTTCTGTAACTTTTTCTTTATATTTAGCAATTCTCAAATTTCGTTTAATTAAATTAGGAATTGACACTAGTAATCCAATGATAATTCCTATGCCTAGAGTCAAGATGAGCACGATCGCTAGTGAAGCCTGAAGATTCCAATCGAAAAATGTAATACTTATAGTAACAGCATTTTGGAACGCAAACACTACAGCTAATAAGGCTACCAAGACGGCAATAATGGAGAATATCTGCATTGTTGATTATGACCTCTCGCTCTAGTGACTAGTCTTGAGATTCTTTGATATTAACATTTTTGTAATTTTGAGTATAGTATAATATTGATGTTAATCTTTAATCTTTTGTAAGTATTTTAATTATGTCTACACCATCTCAAGTTTTAAAGCAAAGTGAGTTGCTAAAACGTTTAGTGCTTGATCGTGAAACAGTCGAAGAAGTTGGTCGTGTTTCCCGACTTATACTAGATAGTCAAGCACAAACCGTAGTGGGCTTAACCTGTAAGTCAGGATGGCTGGTTGGTAAGCAAAAAACCTTTACCTGGAAACAAATTGCCGCAATTGGTGACGATAGCGTTTTAGTAAGTCATCAGGATGATCACACCGCAGAAATCACCGAATCAGTTAACCCAATATTAGGGAGTGAAGTTTGGACGGATAATGGTAATAAAGTCGGACAAATCCAAGATTTTATCTTTGATGTGGAAACAGGAAGTGTGGTTAAATATCTGTTCTCTTCTAGTGGTTGGCAAGGACTGATGGAAGGAACATATTTACTTGAGCCAATTATGATTTCTAGCGTAGGCGATAAGCGCATTCTTGTTTTGGAAAAAGCGGTGCAAAATCCTCAGAAATATACCGAAGGACTGAGCGGCAAAATCAATCAAGCTGCTGAATTTATGCAAAATGACTATGAACAAACAAAACAGGATTTTGAGTCTACTGTCAAACAACCCTCCCAAAAGGCTATTGATCAGGTGAAAGATTTTGCTCAAGCAACCACGGAGAAAGCAGAAGAAACTATATCGGAAGTCAAGACTAAATTTCAGGAACGAAAATCTTCATCTACTACCGCAGAGGATTCTTTAGAAGATAAAATATAAGCTTCGTTCCTGATTCAGCTTGTTTCTATGCAGGTTGTGGTTCTTTTTCCGCAGCCAGGCGATCGCAGTATATAGCCCAACTAGCAGCAAATATACCAGTGATGGAAGTGGCGATCGCAGCTGTAAAACCCCATCCGACTGGCCCTAGCCAATCTGTAATTTCACTCACAATTGCTGTAGTAGCTTTACTAACGATATAAGCTGTACCTGTAGCAGCTAGAGTGACTAAACCCAACTGCGATAGCATTTCTAAAATTCCCTGACTGGATAAATCCTCATGAAAATAGATTTTCCAGATTGTGGTATACATAGCCACATCAGACGCAGTTAACACAATCTGTTTAGGAATTTCCCCGCCAGGAGTAGGCGCAGCTGAAGCAGTACCACTACCAATCGCATAAGTCGCGATCGCTAAAGCAACTTCTAATCTTTTCTTACCCAGATTACTCACCGTTTCTTCTCCTTTGACTTGTTAGCCTGGCATTCATGGCATCGCACTCTGGCGTTAACTCCCCTCACTAGGGTAGACCATCCCCTGACTAAATGAGTGCTGAGTGCTTCCTGAGTGAGAAAGAATCGATTTCTCTTTTTTAGGTATAAAGATTTGCTTGAAATTAATGTCAAGCTAGAAGATTGATGTTACATTTTTGTTAGAATTCTCCAACTTCACAGAATGCCAGAAGCGGAAACCTTCCAAAACCACAGGCAAGTTAGTGAACCAGTAAACTACTCATCAGTAGCAAGTCAAGCAGAAGGAATGGTACTGCAACTAGCTGATGGTAGTATCCAAGCTTGTAATGCCGCAGCTCAAAGCATTCTAGGATTGACAACTAAGCAGTTAATAGGACGTAGTTTATTTGATCTACCTTGGCAAGCTGATGAAACCCACCCAGCTAAGATGGCTCTAAAATCTGGACGGCCTTGTTTGCAAGTAATTAACGGTTTTCATCAGCCAAATGGTAACTTAATCTGGCTGTTGCTCAATTCACAACCGTTGTTTCAGTCACCAGAAACCGCACCTTATGCAGTTGTTACCACTTTTACGGAAATTACAGCAGACAAACTTCAACAAGTTGAGGAAAACGGCAAAATTTCTCAAGATGCAGAACATGATGATGTGGCTGGCTGGGAAACACTGTGGGATAAACATCTGATTCAACACATTGCCGAGATTATTCCCGGTTTACTATACATCTATGACCTAGTTGAGCAGCGAAATTTTTACGTTAACCACGAAATTTGTGAGCTTTGGGGTTACAAGCCAGCAGAAATCCAGGCAATGGGAACGGAATTATTTAACAAACTGATGCACCCTGAGGATTTGGCTCGACTTCCTGCTCATTTTGCACAATTTAACTCGGCTGGTAGTGGCGAAATCTTCACTTTTGAGTATCAAATTCAACACCTTAATGGTGAATGGCGCTGGTTCTGTAGCTATGAAACTTTATTTCGCAGAACGGCTGATGGATTACCGCAACAGATTTTAGGCATTGCTTTTGATATTACAGAACGCCGACGCACAGAAGTTTCTTTGTGGCAGAGTAACGAAAGATTTGCGCTAGCAGCTGAGGCTGCTAACTGTCTGATTTACGATTGGGATTTCCACAACAATACTATACACAGAACTCAGGGACTAAATCAGATTTTTGGTTACACTCAACAAGAAGCCGAACCGACCTGGCAATGGTGGCGAGAACGCATTCATCCTGACGACCAACAAATGGTTGATGAGCAGTTCACAGCTAGTATGGCAAAAGGGAATCATTATATCATCGAGTACCGGGTGCGTCACCAAAATGGCTGTTATCTGTGGGTAAATGATCGCGGTTTTGCGGTGCGGGATACTGATAATCAGATAATTAGGATTGTTGGTGCTAGCACAGATATCAGCGAACGCAAACAAGCAGAAGCAGAACTCAAACAAGCAAATCAAATTAAAGATGAGTTTCTCGCCATACTCTCCCATGAATTGCGATCGCCTCTGAATCCGATTCTGGGTTGGTCAACACTGCTCAAAAGCCGTAAGTTTGATCAAGCAACTACAAATCGGGCTTTGGATATCATTGAACGCAATGCCAAGTTGCAAATTAAACTCATTGATGATCTGCTAGATGTGTCCCGGATTATTCGCGGTAAGTTAAGCCTGAATTTTACTGTTGTGAATCTGGGATATGTGATTGATGCTGCCTTAGAAATGGTACGATTAGCAGCTGAAGAAAAATCCATCCAAATTCATCAGCAAATTGATAGAAATGTTGGTCAAGTTTGGGGTGATTTTCATCGTATACAGCAAGTTGTGGGCAATTTGCTTTCCAACTCCATCAAGTTTACTCCCTCTGGTCAACAGATAGACATTATACTGTCAGCAATCAAAGCTGATAATCACCACAGTCCCAACTATGCCCAAATTACAGTGCGGGACACAGGTCAAGGCATCTCCCCGGAATTTTTACCCCGCGTATTTGAATATTTCCTGCAAGCAGATAGCAGCATCACCAGAAAATTTGGTGGATTAGGATTAGGATTGGCAATAGTCCGTCACTTAGTAGATTTACATGGTGGTACTGTCGTAGCAGATAGTTTAGGAGAAGGACAAGGAGCAACATTTACTGTCAGACTTCCCCTGATGCCAGAGAAGGTCAAAGTAAAAAAGCAGAAATCTCCGGAAGACGAGCAGAAATTGAATGCCTCACTTTTGTCTGGACTGAGAATCTTGATTGTCGATGATGAGGCTGACACCCTTGAGTTTATTAGTTTCTTACTCCAACAGTATGGCGCGATCGCCACAATGGCCGCATCGGCCACCGAGGCGATGGCTGTGATTGCACAGTCACCGCCTGATTTATTAATCAGTGATTTAGGAATGCCAGAAGTAGATGGCTATAGTCTAATTCGCCAGATTAGAGCCATGCCACCAGAACGAGGTGGGAAGATACCCGCGATCGCCCTTACAGCCTATGCTAGAGAAAGCGATCGACAGCAAGTATTAGCTGCTGGTTTTCAGAAACACGTTGCTAAACCAGTCGAATCAACTGAATTATTGATTTTAATTGCAGATATGATGGGACAAAAACATAACTGAATGGTAACCGCCTATTTTTCAGTTTTTGCTTCCTCACCTGGACGTTCAGTGGCAGCCGGATAATCCACAAATTCTTGTGTTCTAGTTGTATTTGTAGTAACACCTTCTGGCAGCACATCTTCAGGATTGATGGATTTGTCAGCAGCATCATCCATCCGACCATCAGCATTAGTATTAGGTTTATCCGCAGTACCTTTATGACTGGCATGACCGCTAGGCATAATTATTCCCTCCACAGTGCTAGGGTACATATACCCTCAGCCTAAACGCACTGGCTGTGCAAAATACACTATCAGAAGGCTTAAGTTATATCAAGTCCGGCTAATTAGTTCTAATTCCCAAATCTATGCATAAAACCCAAAACCCCTTCTCCTCCGTCTCTCTGCTACCCTGAAAGCAGTAGTAAGCCCCATCAATGTTTTTGGTCTGTGTTCAATGGGACATGATATCAACTATTCAATTATAAATTTTTGCAGCTTTTGCTAATGCCACTTTTTCTGACTTTTCCCCATACCCCCGCACACAATGATCATTCCTATTTAAACTGAGTATTTTAACTAATTGACAAAATGCACTTCATCATTAAACTATCACGAATGAAGCGAAACGAGTAAAATACCGTTGCACATATGATGCACATAGCTATCTTTAAAGATAGTTATTTGATACTGTTTAGTTACTACCCGATTATAGGGGTACAGAACTGTTAATGTTAATCTTGATCAAATAATATGATTGATAATCCAAAGCTTGAACTGCCTTATTTTGATCAGTTATTAGAAGGTTTCCGCCAAGGAAACACCGAAATGATTCAAGGTTTTGGTCTTCATGTACATTGGGGTTATTGGGATGATCCATCAAAAGCAGATGGATCAATACATGACTTTGCATTAGCAGCAGAAAATTTATCCCGACGCATGTATGACGCAGGCAAAGTAACAAATGGACAAAAGATTCTTGACTGTGGTTGTGGTTTTGGTGGCACAATTGCAAGTTTAAACCATCACTTTGATAAAATGCAGTTAATTGGTTTAAATATTGACCCACGCCAACTTACTAGAGCTAGAGCACAAGTTCAACACCGTAGTCATAATTCCATCAAATTTGTACAAGGAGATGCTTGTAAACTACCTTTTGCTGATAACTCTTTTGACATAGTTCTAGCAGTTGAATGCATTTTCCATTTTCCCAGTCGTCAAAAGTTTTTCCAAGAAGTATGGCGAGTACTTAAACCAGGGGGAAGGCTTATATTCAGTGATTTTATTCCTTTAAGAGTTATGCTTCCTTTTATAAAAGTTTCAGGCAATTTAATTAAAAAAGTGGTTGGTAATACTTATGGGCATATTGACAATAGTTTCATTTTACCAACTTACCGAAAACTTGCCCAATCTACAGGTTTTACCTCAATCTTAGAAGAAGATATTACTTCTAATACTCTACCAACTTATTCTCTATTCAAACGAATTTTACGCGAGTCAGGAAATCAAAATTCATCTAAATCCACAAATATCATTGAATGGGTTAGTCGTATGGGGTTAGTCCGTTATTATATTCTTTCCTATCGTAAAAACGATTAGAATTATCGATTTACAGACATCACAGCCACCGTTTTTCCCCTAAATTTAGGAGAGGGATTTTTTGGAAGAGATGGGGAACAATTAAGCGAGAGTGTTAAACTAAACATCAATCATCCTAAAGACCTTGAAACTTGGTAGACGAAAGTTCGGTGTAACGAATAGTATTGCACTGACAAAGCTAAATTGGTGCATTAGAACTAATCGATTTTTCCTCTGCAAAAACGGGATAAAGAGGTAAACACTTTTATTATTTGGCATCAGTTAATTGAAGGAATCTTGACAGTAAATGTTGTCCCAACTCCTACTGCACTTTCCACAGAAATCTCTCCATGATGACGTTCTACACATTTCTTCACCACTGCCAAGCCCAACCCAGTCCCCACAATGTTTTCAACATTTTGACACCGATACAAAGGCTCATAAATTTTTTCTTGTTCTGCTGGTGGAATACCGATTCCTTCATCTATTACCTGAAAAACTATAGCTTCTGCTTCCGAATTTAAAATTAAGTATATCTTACCTCCAGCAAATGAATACTTAATAGCATTTAATAGTAAATTGCTGAGAATAGAATACAGCAATTTTTCATCTAGATGAGCACGAAAACATTGACCATGATTCATGAATTTTATTAAATGGGGAGCCGTGCCAAAAAGTTGTAAATCTTCTACTAAATTTAGACAAAAATTTTCTACATTAATCAATTGAGGTTTATAATCTAGCTTACCTGCCTCTGCTCTAGTTAAAGTCAATATATCTGTTAATAAATGATTCATTAATTTTGCTGAAGATTGAATTCGGTAGAGATTTTTTAATTGCTGATCATCCACCAGTTCTTTCAAAATTTCTTTTAATAACTGAGAAGAAAGTAAAATAATGCTCAAAGGTGTACGAAATTCGTGAGAAATCATGGAAAACAAGCGAATTTTGAGTTCACCAAATTCTTTTTCTTGGGCTAGAGAAACTTCTAACGATTCAATTTTCTCGCGTTTTATCCATTGACGATCCAGTGTGATACACAAACTAGCAATCACTATAAGACTTAAAATTGTTCCCAGTATTTCTATCAAGATTCGCAAACGAATACTGTTATCAGATTGCTCTAGAGAATTTTGCAAATAACTTTGTTCTTCAGCTTTAATATCTGCCATTATGGGCAAAATTTCTTCTCTAAGTTTAACGCTGCTTTCAGTAATATTATTTTGTGTTTGTAATGCTGTTTCATCCTTTTGATAAAGTTCAATAGATTGTCTCAAAAGAGCTAATCTTTGATTTACCAATGAGTCTAATCGTGCGAATCGCTGTTGCTGACTCAAACTAGAATGTATCTGCTCCTGTAACAGCCTGAGTTCAGACTGCATATTAGCAACTTCATTTTGATGACGCTTTAAATCTTGTCTATTACCCAAAAATATGTATCCTCGCCGTGCCGATTCCGCAGCCGTCATCGCCGCAGAAAAATCTGTCAAAGTATTGAGGGTTTGATAAGTATGTTGTATCCTATTAGCACCCTGTTGAATTTCAGTTGTGTTTTTAAATGAAGCGAAGGTAACTAATCCCATCAGTAACAGAGTTAAACCAAACCCGGCAATAATCCATTTTCCTCGGAGAGACCATTTCATAAATTTTTGATTCAGAAAAAATGAATTTAATTCAAGTAAATAGTAAGATTGATTAAAATAAAAGTTTGTAGTCAGCGGCTCTAGCCCTTCAAAAACTTGTAAAAAAGCGATAAATCGCCCATTACGAACAAAAATTTATTTTACATTTAATTATGTCTATCTGCTTAAATTCAAATGCTAATACCAATTTTGATGAAGATATAGCTATTATAAATGAGTTGTAAACCAATCTATTCTCTGTTCCCTGCTTCTACGAATAGTTTGTGAATCAAATCGGATCGCTATATATAATTAGCCTGCCAATCAAGGCTACGTTTCGGTCGCTCCAGGCTTCAACCTGTGAGCTAATAAAGCGCAACCTCACATAAAATTGGTATAAACAAAGAATATATTATGCGAATTCTTGTAGTAGAAGATGATAGTCAACTAGCAGAGGTACTGACGGAAGCTTTAAGCAGACGCCAGTATGTAGTAGATGTTGCTAAAGATGGAGAAGCAGCTTGGAACTCAGCCGAATCAATGAAGTATGACTTAGTGGTGTTAGATGTGACACTACCAAGACTCGATGGGATTAGATTTTGTCAACGCTTGCGTAATACTGGCGCCATTAATCCCGCACATCGGAACTCTGGCGCACCAGTGTTAATGTTAACAGCCCGTGATACTGTGGCTGATAAGATTGCTGGGTTAGATGCAGGCGCAGATGATTATGTAGCCAAGCCATTTGACCTAGAAGAGTTAATGGCTCGTATACGTGCTTTACTCAGACGGGGTGGTTCTGCAACTACAATCAGTTTATCTTGGGACAAACTACACTTAAATCCCAGTACCTATGAGGCGACTTATAATGGTTATCCTCTGTCATTAACTCCCAAGGAATATGCCATTTTGGAATTACTGGTTGCTAATGGCAGAAGGGTTTTGAGTCGTTCTAGTATTATTGAGCAGGTTTGGCCAGTAGATGACTCCCCAGTTGAGGAGACTGTCAGGTCTCATATTAGATGTCTTAGGCAAAAACTGAAAGCTTTAGGTGCGCCAGAAAATTTCATTGAAACGGTTCACGGACTAGGTTATCGCCTCAAATAAGAATCATCCAACTTTGGATGAAATGACGGTTTTGCTGAGTCCCCCTATTGCATCTGCACAAATTCTGCACAAATTCTGCACAGTGATTGCATGTATACGTTATATCCTCTTGTATACACATGAGGAGGTAAAGTAAAGGCAAATTGTAGATGAAATGGCAAGATGCATATCATGGCTGGTTAATTGAATTAACACCATTGTCTGAAGGTTATGTATTTAAGTGTTGGATGCCAGATGGGCAAATAGGAATTAGTAATAATCATATTTATCCTAGGTTCGTTCAGGCTATAAGGGCAGCGAGGAAAAGGGTAAAGTTGGAGTCTGCGAGTTTGGTGCTCATTCATTTTTTAGATGAATCATATAAAAATTGCCATATTAGTTCTCAAGAATATATATCTTTGAAAAATTCAATTTTTGACTTTACTACCTCAGCCGGTAAACCCAAAGAACGAGACTTTTAAATTCAGCAGATGAATAACAATTTTTTTTGTTTCTACAAAAACACAAATCATCAAATTCAGGACTTCAGCGATTATATAAAGTCTGTGATATTACATTTAGTTTATCGCACAAAGTTAGAACTTTTTGTCAACATTCAAAACGATGAACGTGGTAGCGGTAGATTTTGTGTCAAAGCTTGGTTTGTGAATTTCAGTTAAGGATAAAATCTCTGCAAATGCTTGGCTTTGTCATACTGAACTTCACTAACACTTGAAAATAGTCTTGGTCTTAATCTAGCATTAGTGGTGGTACAAGAAGTTGATGGCTAGTGGTTAAAACTTTGGGCTGTATATTCGTTACCGATCCAGAGCGAATGGAGGTAATTCTAGAGGAGCCTTATATTCTGCTGACCGACAAGAAAATCACTTTGGTACAAGATTTAGTCTCAGTCCTAGAACAGGTAGCTCGTTTTGGCAAACCACAGTTGATTATTGCTGAAGATATTGAAAAAGAAGCTTTGGCAACTTTAGTAGTTAACCGCCTACGCGGTGTGCTGAATGTAGCAGCAGTTAAAGCGCCAGGTTTTGGCGATCGCCGCAAAGCAATGTTGGAAGATATAGCTAGCCTCACAGGTGGGCAATTAATCACCGAAGAAGCTGGCCTGAAACTAGAAAACGCCAACTAATGTGGCTGCGGCTACACCTGGTGGTGGTATGGGTGAGGACTTTGGCTACTAATTTCAGGAAGCAGAGGGGAATGGGGGGAAAAGGGGACAAGGAAAAAAATACTCCCACACTCCCCCATCTCTTCTTTGGGTTTATACTCAGACGTTCGGCGAAGCTACTTCGACAAGGCTCAGTACAAGTCAGTCGAGCCGCACTCAACACTTTGCTATGAAGTGTAACACGCATACTCCAGCCAATTTGTCATAAATGTTTTATGAAGACATTTCCGAATATCACCCATCTATAATTTTTAAATTTAATACCCTGGATATATAGCAATTCGATTTGATATATGAAATTACGTACGTAGGTAATAAACAGGGAATAGATGTATACTGATTTTTTCAAAAATCCAATAGCAGTCCTAATCTATATAGACATAATTGGTACTTAAATGTTGATAATGAATTATGTCTATCTCACGTGGGTAACCAATAAGTTACCTCTAAGTTAGCCTCATGTAAGATCACTGATTTGCATAAAACTTACAATTAAACACACACTGATCCCATTTCATTTGCTTGAATAGCTATATTGATAGGATTGCAATTCACTATTTTGGATTATGCCTAGTAAGTTCATTGAAGTTAGGGAATATACTGTCCGGGCTCATAAAAGACAGATTCATACTCGTATTTTCCATTTTGTCTGTAAGCAGTGCAATCAGCCTACACAACGCGAGACTTTTGGCCCTCGTCCTTTATATTGCGAGCAATGCCGTCCTCCACAACCACCCAAAAAATCTCACCAGCCGTCTCAAAAAGCAAAACCTAGAGCAATGACTTACAAAAGTGATATCGATTTGGGATGATTTAAAGCATTATGAAAAATTTGTTGCAGTTAGAACCTCCTCAAGCTTTCCTCTCTCCACTTTTGGAATTACGAGACTACTATGCTCGCCTCGTAGAAGAGTATAAAAACTTATATACACAGGCGCGATCGCAGCTCGATCATGTAGATGCTTTGTTATCTAACTGGTCTGCTCAATCAGATGCAGTTCATGAGGTTTCCGCTCTTCCTCAAGAAGATTCATTGTTATCAAGCACAGGTCACATTCATCACTCTGAGCACAATTTGCTTGATTCTATCCAGTCTCAACTTCCAGACTCAGAAGACTTGGAGATAGAAGATGCGGCTTCTAGAACTACAGATGTTCAAGAGCCTCTAGAAAGTAAAGACCAATCAATCAGAGTGTTAGACATTCCCATGCTACCTGAGTATCAACCGCAAACTCGGATGGAAGCTATTAAAAATCTTTTGCGAGAACATCTTGGCAGTGTCTGTCACATAGATTTTATTGTGCGATCGCTTTATGGAGACCTAGAGCCACCCATCTTCAAAGTAGTCAAAGGTAGAGTCCAATCCTCGCTGACACAGGGTAGAGAAAGGAATGCCTGGTCGGGTATTCCTGACGAACCAGGTTGTTACACTCTGGATTTGAGTCTGGTAACTTCCAATAAAACTAAAGGTTACTCACAGACTAGCAAACCCAAAAAGAAGAAACCTCTTCCTATCCAGAATCCAAATGTAGTTCCCATGCTCAAAGAATTTCAGGGTCAATTTTTGATAGATGCCCTTTCCTCTTTCCTAGAAAAAAATTCGGGGAGAGTTTTCAGTGTTGCTGAAATCATCTTCGGTCTTTATGGAGAACTAAACGATCAACAAGTTAGAGAAGTTAAAACCAAGGTACTTAATGAACTATCACGAGGTTATCGGACAGGGCGATTCTCTAGAGTGCCTGACAAAATCGGCTTCTATACTTGGGATTCAAAGTTAATGCTAGAGCCAAGTCGAGGAGGATGAGGAAGATGGGGGGATGGGGAAGAACTTAATATTAGTAATCTCTCCTTGTTCCCTTGTCCCCAGGGCTGATTCGTTCCCTAAAAGGGTTAAAATTGCAAGGGCAAATCCACAATTAAGACCAAAAATTTTGGCATCTTCAGTCCGAAATACCTGATTTTTCTTTGCGTCTTTGCGCCTTTGCGTGAGATTATCCTCTTGACAAATCTCCAACACAAGCGAATGAAACAGCCCTGCCCTTGTCCCCCTATCCTCCTACCTCCTATCCCCAAGCAAGAGTCCGCTTAACTGCCTGTTGCCATGTGGCAAAATTAGCTGCTGCTTGATGTCTTCCTTGACTAGGTGCAAATATACGGTCAATTTGCCGTTGGCTGACTAATGCTGTATGGTCATCCCAAAATCCCACAGCTAAACCTGCCGCAAAGGCTGCACCTTGTACGGTAGTGTCGCGCATGATGGGGCGTTCTACGGGAATTCCCAATACGTCTGCCTGGAATTGCATGAGAAAATTGTTCTCGCAAGCGCCACCGTCTACGGTTAATCGTCCCATGGGAATATTAGAAGATGCGTTGATTGCTTGTACTACTTCTAAAACTTGATAGGCGATCGCTTCTAAGACCGCACGGACTAAATGCTGGGGTTGTACACTGGCCGGTAGTTTTATCCCAAATTAAGCAGGTTTCTCGCTGCACAGTCAGTCCCAATGCCGCAATAGCTGATGGTTTAATTTGAGCGTTTTTAATGGCGGTTTGCATCACCCAGCAAGTATCGCGCCAAATTTCTTCAGGGTCATGTTCCAACCATCCCGGTTGAGGATAATACTGGGTTAGTTCTTTGTATGCTTGCCCGATCATCTCGCCGTCGGCGTTAAATACAAAAGCCCGATTACCTGTTGTACCCAAGTCCAGTGCTAAAATGTAGCCCGATGATGGAGTTATGCTGCCGAATGTCTGCATATGGAAAAATTACACTACGATCCCTAAACACAATACTCCTAGATCGTTAGCAAATCTTCCCGACTTATCCCGTAAATTACCACCTCATTTCCCAAAATTTCCGTCGTCCCTTGCAATTTTTCCCCTAACTTTTGGGCGACACGTATGGAAGCAACATTCTCTGGACGAATCAAACTAATTACATGGGACTGCTTTAACTCTTGAAAAGCATAGTCTATGGCCGCTTTTGCACCTTCTGTAGCTAAGCCACGTCCCCAATAAGCCCGTCGGAGACTCCAACCAATTTCAAATCCAGGCCAGCCTTCTGGTTGCCAGCAGCCAATCCTGCCAATCATTTCACTACTTTGGCGTTGTTCAACAGCCCACATGCCATAGCCCCGCAGTTGCCAGTGACCAACTATCATTGCCATATTTCGCCAAGACTCCGAACGAGATAAGGGTTTTCCCGTACCGATGTAGCGCATGACTTCTGGGTCATTGCACATCTGGGCGTAAGCATCAAAATCTGTTGCACGCAATTCGCGTAAAATCAGACGTTGGGTGTCAAGTTGAGGAATTAGCACTGCAATTAACCCTCAAGATAAATCTCAAACGGGTGTTCGGTAGGTTACATTGGAAAGATTGCGGAAATTGAGTCCTAATCTCCAGTTATCCCGCTTGTAATAGATAGCGGAATCAATTCAGAAATAATTTACCATAGTTGATGTATTTTCGTTATCAGCAAAGCGATCGCCTCTGGCGTAGCTGAATGCACCCTTGTTGTCGTAGGTTATACAATAACTTACCCAAAAATCATTGAGTGAACCCCAAGAATCCCTACTTTGCTTGGGGTTAAGTTTCTACTTATGGTAGAGAACCGAAATTATCAAACTTAAGACATGAAAGAAATGAAAGTATTGGCAAAATACTTGGAGTTAATAGAGATAGAACAGCAACTAATGGAACGGGCTTAATGGCAACTAATTTAGTACGTGCAATGTCCGTCCTGACAAACGAACAGACTTACATTTTCTTACCCTTAGACCTTGGGAAAAGGTGCTTTCTAAAAGGGATTTACTTCGCCGATAAGTCATGCGATCGCTCTAATTGGGTAACAATTTTCATTGCCTAATGGCATCTCAAGCGAGAGATTAGGCTAGGTCATGTTACGATCTGGGAACCCCTTAAAATAAAGAAACTGCCGTATCTTGCTAATGGCAAACACAGCAGCTACTGAATAAATCAGTTATATATTACACTTTAGCAACAGCTTTCTGTTGTTGATTGCGCTTCAGTGCAGTAGTAGCACCAATAGCTCCGAATGCCAACAGACCCAACATAGTGGTGGGTTCGGGAACAGGTTGTGTTGGTGTACCAGAGAAAGTACTGGCTTGAATAAATACAGCAGAATCGAGAACGTTATCACCTACATCTGCAATTGCCAACTTAATTCTATTGGTACTGCCGGCAACTAGTCCTGTGGCTTGAGCAGTGAAGACTGTGGTAAAACCATCATATTCAATGTTGAAAGCGCCTGTGTCGTTGTTGATGTAAAATGCAGGATTACTGGCATCAACACCCAATGGGTTACCACCGTTAACGTTATTGATAGAAACTGGTGTGGTAGTTCCAGGGATTAAGGCAATATTTTCCCCATTCAAGAAGAAAGCAAATACATCATTAAAACTACTATTGGTAAATTCGTTGTATTCTTCTGATGCAAATACGTAGTTGAAAAAGAGATCGCCTGTTTCTGAGATAAAATCAAATTCGAGAACAGTGGCATCAAAAGTACTTCCAGGAATTAAGCTGTTTAAGTTAGTATCTCCTGGTAAACCGTTGTCCACTCCTGAGCTTGGGAGGCTATTTGGCCCAACTGCTAGGCTAGCATCACCAGTAGTCAGAATGATGCCACTGTCTATGCCAATTCCTGAAGACAAGCCATTGGTGAAAATACCAGATGCAGCAGGTGCGCCATTATATGTAACATTAGAAACAGTGATGCCCCCGCCCAAAATTTGATTAACTAAAGCGTTAGGGTCGTTAGTAGTGGTGATATTGATAGCGTGAGCAGGAACTGCGGCTATGCCTAAACCTACCAATGCGAATGCACTATGTGACAAAAAGTTGGTCAATGATTTCATTGTGATTTTCTCCCAAAACCTGTGAACTTTAACATTGGAAAACTCAGTGTTTCGCTGCGATCGCACATACCAAAAATAAGGAAAACAATTGAAATTTTCCTGACTTTTTTAGCAGCAGCATGGTTTTAGCTTAATGAATATATATTTAGTATTTACTTTTACTAAGTAATATACTCATCAGTGTATTTCCATAGAATACTGGTCAATCTATGCCTTTTGCTAGTTGAAAACCGTAGATTTATGGAAAAATTACATAGTAAAGTAAAATTACAAAATCTCTAAAATTTAGATTCAACAAGGATTACACAGCATTTTTTGGGGAAATAGACTAAGCAAACGATTTTCGATTTGTGAAGATTTTATGTAATATTACTTAAATTTTAAAAAACAATTATACTTATTAGACTAAACATTGTGTTGTATTTCTAGAAAAATTCACTAGCATTATCAGCTACAAACTTCTAGAATTACGAATCATTCCCTTTCTAGGTGGGTACAAGGAACAGGGAACAAAAAACAATGTGTGTAATTAATTGTGATTAGGCACTTATCTCAAACGCTAGACTAGAAAAAGCGACAAAAAACTCAAAATGCAGCTAGCTCCCCTGTTCCCGTTGATTTACCGCATTCTTCAACCGAGTTTTCCCAACTGTCTTTGGGGAGGCGATCGCCATACTCAAGCGATCGCTCTGACATTTGATGATGGCCCTCACCCTGAATACACACCCCAAGTATTGGCAATTTTAGACCGTTACAATATTCCGGCTAGTTTTTTTTGCTTGGGTGCTTGCGTCAACCGTTCTCCAGACATTACCAAAGCAATATGCGATCGCGGACATTGGATCGGATTACATGGTTACGATCATCGCTCTTTTCCCCGGCTTTCCCCACATGATCTGAAAAATAGTCTAGAAAAAACTCAAGTTGCTATCTATAATGCCTGCAACTTGTCACCCGAACAAATACGTGATGTTCGTCCCCCCAATGGTTTATTTACCCCCAAGACCTTAAAGTTATTCCTTGAGTGGAATTACCGACCAGTTATGTGGAGTGTTGTACCAGAAGACTGGGTAAGACCAGGAGTTGCTATTGTGATGCAACGAGTTCTCCAACAAGTACAAAACGGTTCACTAATTGTCTTGCATGATGGCATTTGTGGTGGACAAGATGTGGCTGCTACTATACAAGTATTGATTCCGCAATTACTACAACAAGGTTATCAATTTGTAACTGTTAATACTTTATGGCAACAAGACAAAATCAACAGTCAGCTTTCAGTCACGAATGTTTGATGGTAAGGTATAGGGGAATTTAAATCCCCCAGAATGGAAATTCCTCAAGATTCGCTTCAACTACTTTTAGATTTTCGTTGTTGAGGAATTTTCGTGTCAGAACTATCAGAACTAGTAGATGTGGCTGGCTCCTCAGTACCCAACAAATGGTGTATTTCACTTAATGAACCTGGTTCAGCTACAGGCTTATTTGATGACTCACTCATATACTCAATTAGGTCTTCCACTTGACAATTCAAGGCTTGGCAAAACCTAATAATTCTTTCAATATGGTCTGTCCCAGTCCTACCGCTTTCCCAGTTTTGGATAGTGCTTTCAGTTACGCCCACAAGACGCGACAGTTCAAGCTGGGTTAGCCCTGCTTTCTCACGAAGCAAAGCGATCCTTGGTTTTGGCTTGTTTTTCACAGCTACAGCACTTTTATTTTATCTATAGTCGTAGATCCTAGCACCAAAAAAAACCCAGGCCTAGAAAATTACTAAAAAACTTTTGCTAAAACAAAAATCTGGACTTTTGACACTTCCACTGCTATGACAGTTGGGAATTTAAGAACGCAGGTAAAATTCTCCGCCAAAGAGACTTAGCAACAGACAGCAGGAAGGAAGCTTGTGATCTTCCTTCTGCTTCTCCTCATATCCTAAGTGGTGGTACTTATTTCTATCCCCTACAGAAATCATCCACTCTCACATCCTTCCAAATCTCAGAAACCTGCCAACCTGAGTTGCCAACAGATTGGACTATAGGATGATCACGCACCGCAATATAGTTAGGTTCTCTATTTTCTCTATATAGTTCTTGATGTTCTTCCACCATAGTTTCTGGGGTATTAAGAGTATCTGCTTGAAAACTTTGTTCTTCTGCTTCCTCCATAATCTTGATCTTATTCAGGAGGAGTTTTTCAGACTTTTTGATTAGTTTCATAACTTTGATATTTGGAGGTTTGAAAACTGGACATTAAAAAAACGAGAATCTTAACATTGATTCTGAAAGAGACTAATGTAGTCTTTCAAGAATCTTTAGAGAGATCCGCAAAAAGCTATTATAAACTTTAGTGTTGGAAAAACTACTTGGCAGAAACTAGAATACAGCAATTTTACTGGAAATGCTTACCCATTGAGAAAAATTTTCTGAATATGGGTTCTAAAAGACCGACCTTTCAAGGGAACATCCCGGATGAGCAACCAGGACTTATAGTCTTTACTGCTTCCTTGCCTATAACTTTTCTTCATTTAGCGCTCATAGTCGGCTTGCATCCGTTCTCTTTTACTCCCTTGCCCATAAAAACCTCCCCTGAGTGTAAATGAATAATACAGTCAGCTAATTTTAGCGTCTCAAATGCTTGATATTTTAGATCACACAACAGAGAACTCTAATAGTCTTAAAGGTTTTTGGCATTACTGATTGAAAGTATGAATGAGCCTGGCTATGCCCCGCTTTGCTAACATGCATAGATGCAGAGCGGCTTCTCATAGAGTAGATGTTAAGGTAGTCCACTACGTTGGTGAGACAGTCCGCAGAAGAGGTGGCTTCCTTAAAGATGAACTTGCAAAGGTACAAAAAATCATTATTTAGTGATTTTGAAAATCTAAATTTATATACCGATTCAGCAACATTAAGGTTTTTTGATAAGCTAATAATATTAGGGAGTAATTCGGTCACATTAAGAAAAATTCTGATTTTTAATTTGTTTAGAAGTAGCTTCTATGAAATTGAAAAAAACTTGTATAAGTTTATGTATACCCTCACTACCTCCAGCAATTACACCTCCAGTTAGTAATGCATCTAAACACCTAAAAACAATTATTTGTGTGGGAGAATGTAAATCTATAACTATCAGTGGCTCAATTGAGCGAACACCTATTCCACTTATTAAAAAACCAAATAATAAAGATGTCCATAAAGCAATAATGCGTGTATCAGATTTATACGCCACTCTCTTACGCTCTTTTTCATTTAGCTCATTGATGATAGTATCTAAATCATCAAATTGCAAATTGTTATTTGCTTGATTTTGCATAATTTGTTGTTCTAAACTAACTCCTTCAGGTGGTAGCCGATTAATTTGATTAGATTCCACAAAAGTCATTTTATTTTGCTTTTGTTGTTCTTGTATAAATCTTCTTTTTTGCGCAATTAAAAAATTGTGATGCTGAATTGCTATGTCTAATTGTTCGGCTGTTTGTCCTCGCCAGGCAGTGATCAAAACTTCCAAGAATCGCTCTAATAATAAAGAAATGAAAAAGAGTAATGTGAGTAACTGTATAAGATCATTTAGTTCAAATGGCTTTAAAGTAAACGGTTGAGGTGATAGCCAAGCTGACAAAGTTACTACTAAAAAACTAAGAATGATTAAAAAAAGGAATAAAGGAGATTCGGGAGAAAGCTTGAACAACTTGTCTATACTCCTGTTCTGTGTCACAATATTTAAATTTAACCTTGGATCAAATCAGCATTTATAAAACATCTGTAAGATTTACTTGATAAATTGTTTCGTAGAGAAATTTCTCTCATTTGTGAGAGAAATTTATAAACTTTTGACATTAAAACCAGGGCACAAACAAGTAAATTCTATTGCTTTCTCAGGGAAATAACTTCAAAATCGAAAGTAGCAATCGGACGATTATCAATGTAAACTTGTATCCTGTGCTTACCACCTGGATCACCGGGTACAATTGTCCAGAAATTTTCAATCACACCATCTGAAGTAAACTGTGTACGTGTAGTTACAGCTTCAATGCCATCTTTTGATAATGAAAAATTTTCACCATCATCCGTAGCCCAGGTTTCTGGCGGTTTTGGCAATTGCAAAACTTCTCGCCATGTCACTTCACCTTTGTAATCTTTGAGTTGAATCCGCCACCCGTATTTGCCACTTTGATGTAATATGACTCTGTTGGTAGGGGTAAATTTACCTTGACCTTGAGAATCAATTCTTAGCACTCCAAATTCAGCTTTACTAACTGTAATCGGTCTAGTATTGCTTGACTGAGAGATTGACTGAGAAGATGCCATAGCATAATCTGCTGCCAAAGTAGTATTGAGGGCTTTAGAAGCTATGAACCCAGATATCAGCCAAGAAAAAGTTAGTACTATTGTCGCAGCCCAATTTCTCATTAGCACAGCAAAATTTTTGGTCAGTTACTAGTAATTATTCAACTACTTTGACCTATCTTCCGGTTTGAGGCTGCTTAGTCTGAGAAAGAGATGAAATTGTTTGTATTTAAAAATCTTAAATATTTTAAGTTTGCAGTTAAATTTTTAACATACTATAGACAAAGTAAAAATAAGTTTCCCGCATCAAAAACTCCATTTGACTGTGGAAGCTACGATAGCGGGTTGTAGGTGTAGGAGATGGATATGCATCCATTTTTAAGTCTCGTGCCATCAACACAGCTCGTTTCATATGTAATGGATCGCTGACAATCAGAAACTTCGTTAATTTGTAAGTAGATGCTACTTCCAAAGCATTTTTAAGGTTCTGGTGAGTTGTGCGAGATTGAGTTTCGGTAAGAATATCACCTACTTGCACCTGTTGTGCGATCGCATAAAGTTTACCAACTGTGGCCTCGGCAGGTTCATTACTTTCGCCCACACCACCAGTAAAAATGATGGTGCTAACGTTCCCATTTTTATACAAAGTAATAGCGTGGTTAATTCGTTCTTGGAAAACAGGAGATGGTTCTTCTCCCCAAACTGCTGCCCCTAGGACAATTGCCGCATCTGCTTTGATATTATGACTATTGTGACCGTACAAATAAATACTTAGTGATGTAGATGCGATCGCCAATAATAAGGCAGATATAAGACCCAGTAAAATCGGCATTCGCTTGATCATAGTTATTCCCTTGTCCCCATGACGAAAGTATACCCTCAGGTGAGGTGAGACTCGTCGTAGCATACAAGATCACCAAGTAGTGTCAGGCGATGCACCCCCAAACTAACTCAGTAGGCGTTAATTCCCAGCGTCACTATTATCCTCACTGGTCACGCATAGGTGAAACTAAAGTAAACACCGTAATCTCAGGACGAGCAAAAAAGCGCAGATGTATTCCTGTCATCCCTAAGCCACGGTTGGTGTATAGCAGCATCTCTCCTACTTGATAACGTCCTAAATAATACTTTTTACCCCAAGGCGGTAAAACCGGAGGCTGGAAAAAAGGCAAACGTACCTGTCCACCGTGAGAATGCCCCGATAGTTGCAAATCAAACCGCCTGGTAGTAGCACTCTTGTTCGCAAAATCTGGTTCATGTGCCAGTAAAACTGCTGCACCCCAATCAGGCAACTTCTTTAACACCAAATCTAAGCGGTCTTTACCCATGCCAACATCATCGACCCCAGCTATGTGTAATGACTCCTTGCCACGCTTTAAGGTGTAAACGTCATTACCAAGATGAACTAGACCATGCTGTTCTAATCCTTGTATAATTGCCTTGGTATCGTTTTCGTGGTCATGATTGCCTAGAATTACAAAAGTCCCATCTTTAGGTGTTAACTCTCCCAAAGTCGTACCCAAAGACGGAATTAATTGCGGCAAATTACGAGTGATTAAATCACCTGTAATCGCCACTAAATCTGGTTCTTGATGGTTAACTAAACGCACAATCCGCCTTAAACGCCGGGGATTCATCCATCTATCTCGATGAATATCGCTAATTTGCACAATGCGATAGCCATTAAATTCCGCAGAGAGATGAGGTAAAGTTAATTGCAAAGAATTGATCTCAATCCAATTCGGTTCAATCAACTTAGCGTATAGTAAAGTACAACAGCCTAACAGAAAGCACCATCCCAAACATCGAAAGGCTGAGCGACTGGCTTTTTTCAGCCACTTACGATTTCTCAAGGCACAAACTCCTGCAACGTGACTGCCAGATTTTCCGTTATGCTATTTCTTTAAATTTGGCAGTGAATCATTAGAGGGGTTGAGAAATTAAATAAAGAATTAAAGTAGCTAAAATGTAGAGAGGTGATATACTATCTCTCTCACTCACCCTGGTTTTATGAGACTGCCAATCGTTGCTATTATCGGACGCCCAAATGTGGGCAAATCCACCCTGGTTAATCGTCTCGCCGGGGAACAAACGGCGATTGTTCATGATGAACCGGGTGTGACACGCGATCGCACTTACATGCCGGCTTACTGGAGCGATCGCGAATTTTTAGTGGTAGATACAGGCGGCTTAGTCTTTAACGACGATACTGAATTCTTACCACTGATTCGCCAACAGGCACTAACAGCCCTTACAGAAGCCAGTGCTGCCATCTTTGTAGTCGATGGTCAAGCCGGACTGAATGCGGCTGATCAAGAAATTGCCGAATGGTTACGCCAACAACCCGTTCCTGTATTGTTGGCTGTCAATAAATGTGAATCTCCAGAACAAGGCGCAATTCAAGCCGCCGAATTTTGGGAACTAGGATTAGGTGAACCGTTCCCCATTTCCGCCATTCATGGCAGTGGTACAGGAGAATTACTCGACGAGTTAATTAATCACATTCCCGCCGTCACGGAAATACCGGAAACTAACGAAATCAAAGTTGCCATTGTTGGTCGCCCCAATGTCGGCAAATCGAGTTTGTTAAATGCTTTTGTCGGCGAAGAAAGAGCGATCGTCAGTCCCATTTCCGGCACAACTCGCGATGCCATTGATACCGTCGTAGAACGAGAGGGACAAATTTATCGCTTGATTGACACCGCCGGTATTCGCAGAAAGAAACAAATAGAATACGGTACAGAATTTTTTAGTATTAACCGTGCCTTCAAAGCTATTCGTCGCGCTGATGTAGTTTTATTGGTCATAGATGCTTTAGATGGCGTCACCGACCAAGACCAAAAATTAGCCGGACGAATTATTGATGAAGGTCGAGCTTGTATCATCGTTGTCAATAAATGGGATGCTGTTGAAAAAGACTCTTACACTATCTATGACTACGAAAAAACTCTAGAAGCCCGGTTACATTTTACTGAATGGGCAGAAACCATTTTTGTCAGTGCTACCACAGGAAAACGGGTAGAAAAGATTTTAGAGTTAGTGAATCAAGCGGCCGAGTCACACAAACGCCGTGTCAGCACATCTGTAATTAACGAAGTCCTCACAGACGCCGTAAGTTGGCATTCACCGCCAGCATCACGGGGTGGAAGACAAGGTAAAATCTATTATGGTACGCAAGTAAGTACCCAACCCCCAACGATCGCTTTATTCGTCAATGAAGCCAAACGCTTTAACGACAACTACCGTCGCTACATCGAAAGGCAATTCCGCCAACAACTAGGATTTAAAGGCACACCCATCCGTTTACTCTGGCGCAGTAAAAAAGTCCGGGATATGGAAGTTGGTAGTGTAAATAGAGCAACTCGCGTGAAATAAATAACAATCAGATTCCGGCTGATTCAGTTCCCCGTCAGCCGAAAATCTCACCCTCAAGCAACTGACGTGCATACTCTATAGCCTCTGCTGCTGTGGAAACTTTCCCCTCAGCTTGCGCTATGGCAATTTCTGTGAGCAATTCGCCTATTACTGGCGAAGCCGGAATATTTAGGGTTATAATTAGCTTCTTACCACTTACTAGCTGAGTGGGATGAGCGACCAGATCATCAGGGTTAAGGTAGCGGCTGATCAAAGGTGCGTAAGCGCGTAGCAACTTGTCACCAGACATCGCCTCTACCAAAGTATTATCTACTAAGGCTAAAACTACTATAGCCGGAAATACAATCCCCGCTTCTTGGAACAAGAAATATTGTTCTCGGATTGACATACTCGCTGATTTTATCTGCGGTAGCAGTTTCAGCGCAGTGGTAACAGCTCGAATTTCCGCACGGCTGTATGTTAGTTCCTGTAATTCTATTTCGGCAACTTCTGGATTTGGGTGAACCAGACAAGCAAGTTTTGTCATACCTAACCAAGTAGTTTTGACTGTATCGCGCACGTATTGTTGCAGTTCTACACTTAGTTGGGGCCAATTTTTTACCAGTAAGGTCGCTACTGTGTCTACTGCTGCGAGTTTGTGGAAGCTTTCAGCCGTAGCATTTTTGAAGAAAGGTGCAAGTAAACCATCTTCCCCCGCACTTGTTATCCAGGGAGTACCTTGAGAATTTGCCAACAGATAGCCAATTTCTACTCGCACTCGTTCGGCTGCAACTTGCGTTATTTGTGATGCTAAAGAACGAATTGTAGCTTGGGTGACAGGTTCAATAGTAAAACCAAGTTGTGCGGCTTGGCGATAGGCGCGCATTAACCGCAAAGGGTCATCTTCTAGGTTGGCTGGTGATATCATTCGCAACAAACCTTGTTGTAAATCTGCATAACCTTGCAGAGGATCGATGATTTCTTGGGTGTGGGGATTATAGGCGATCGCATTAATTGTAAAATCTCTTCTATGCAAGTCATTTGCTAAACTATCCCCTTCTTGTTGCGCAAAATCAGCCGTTGCTTCGGGAAATACCACACGAGCGATTTTTCGTTGTGCATCGAGTAAGACAAAACCAGCTTGATAATGACGAGCGATCGCCTTTGCCACCTTGACCGCATCCGATGAGATAATAAAATCTAAATCCAGATATTCACGACTTCTTTTAAGCAGCGCATCCCGCACTGCACCACCAACCATGTAAGCAGGTTGTGGCAACCATTCCAAGCTAAAAGGCCAATTTGCGGGAACTAAAGTAGGATAAATTGAACCGTACATTGTAATAAAAATCAACCTAACAGCTCATGAATAAAAGCTGAGCTTAAGTTAGATTAACAATAAAGAAAGGTTCCTGGAGTTGGTTCTATCATGTGTATTTGTGTGAACTGCCACTATGTAGACCGTTGTGAAACCTACCATGCCGTAGAAGCACAACACCAACAGCCCCACTTGACTGAAGATCCCACATTTAACCCCAATGAACCCTCCATCAATGTCAACATCCGCACCAAGGAAGATGTGATTGAGATGGAATGGGATGTTGTTGGTTGTCTCAGCTTTAAGAAAGAAATGGGTAAATGGTCGAAATTGCGTCCTGGTGAATTAGTGCCGACTTGAAAATTTCCGTCTGATATGTTGCTGTCTGCGTCATTAATAACCAAACTTTGAAAATTAAATTTTTTTCCTATTGAAAGCATTTTTAATGTCCGAAATAAAATCAAACAAGTTTGGTTAGATACTACTAGCTGTAGTGTTGATTTTGTCATAGACAAGCTAAACCCCATTATTCGGGGAATCGCTAACTATTACCGGACTGTAGTTTCCTCACAAATATTCAGTTCTCTAGATAGATGGATGTTTGTCAGGGAAAGAAGGTGTGCTAAATGAGTGCACCCCAAGAAGAATCAATCTTAGCGTAATCATCGTTAACTCAATTCTGAACTCGACGATGAACTGAGTCTTTGGTAGCTCGATAATTTGCTAAAGCCGGATGCTTGCTTAACTTGCATGTCCGGTTTGTCGGGGGGAAAGGGATATTGCTATCCCTTTCCCTACTACCCATTAAACGTGATGGCATCGATCCCTACGATGGGTAATTTCAATTTTTCAACTATGCCCCCACGAATAACCTCAATTGTTTCCCTACAGACCATCTCGAAGTACAAGCCCAGTACTTAAAACGCAACATCCGCAACAACCTCCTGCCAGCGAGTAGCCAAATCCTCTGCACTAGAGCTTTCAACCGCGGCAAGGTTTAACGGATAGTCAACGTTATCTCGCTCGATCCAGCGCGCGGCTGTGAATTGACCATTGCTTGCCCTTAATATAAATCCAGACTCTCGGCATTCTGAAGAAGCAAGATATAACACTCCGGGGGCTACTTGATCGGGTTGCAAATCCTCTGGCTGATCTTGGATGTTCCACATCCGCGTTTTGGCTACTGGCGAAATCGCATTAACGAGAATTCCATGCTCTTTGCCTTCAACCGCGAGCACATTCATCAAACCGATCTGTGCCATTTTTCCCATAGCATAAGAGGCGAGACCACTGAGTGCATATTGCTGATAAATAGCTCTATCCGAAGTCGTAAGCACAATCCGTCCGTAGTTTTGCTGTTTCATAATCGGAAAGGCGGCTTGAGCCAGCCATGTTGGTGCCTCTAAATTAATGCTGATGGCGCGCTGTAGAAAATCAGGCGTTAGTTCTTGCACTGACTGATAGGCAACCCATCCCGCATTGTGGATCAAGATATCGAGGCGACCAAACTTCTCTAGCGTAGTTTCCACTAGACTGTGGCAGTTATCTCTACTATCAAGGATTACGTTGCTTGGAAACGCAACTCCACCTGCTTCTCGAATCCTGCTTGCAGCATCAGCCGCCACGTTCGGATCGAATCCGGTTCCATCTTTGTTGACGCCTGCGTCATGCACAACGACACGCGCTCCTCTTTCCGCCAGCAGACGGGCATAGGCTGCCCCCAAACCTCGCCCACTTCCAGTGATAATAGCTACATGATTATCGAGTCGAATCACTTAACTTTCTCCTGACTTAAATTCTGCTTCTTAGTGAGGGAGCAACGCGATTTTGTCTGAGTTCATTAGCAATTCACCTTTGATATGGGGTCTGCAAACTACCTATCGTCAAATAATGCGTTAATTGTGACAGGAATTTGTTAAAGATGACGTTAACTATTTTCTGAATGGACGTAACTGGATTCGAACCAGTGACCTCTACGATGTCAACGTAGCGCTCTAACCAACTGAGCTATACGTCCTTAACCACACAATTACTTAAAATAACATATATTTTATAGCAAAGCAATATTATTGCTCATGCAGTCAAGCGTAGACATGCAACATAATACCTACTGTTTGAGCTTGTTCTGTGCTGACAAAAGCAGTTGTTGGGCTTCTGCGTAGGCAGTTTTAGCCACAGGCCAGCGAATCATCGGATAAGGCAAATTTACTACCCACAGTACCCCAACTGAACTGCTTAAGAAGATAGTTGCCCATTTAATTTTGGGAAAAACACCAGGTGGTTGATTAGCTTGTACAGCTTGTTTAAGAGTTTTTTCGCTAAATTGTGGATAAATATCTATAACTGTATCGCGCAGTTCATCTAACCCAGCAGGAGAACCTTTTTCTGAGCGCAGTTTTTTTAGTCGTTCAATGACGATTTCCTGCTCAATTCTACTTACTTGGTCATCACCACTACACTTTTGAACTTCACTATGCAAAATTTGCCAAGCTCTTTGATTGAGACGATACATAGATATGAACTGTAACTTATAAATTTAGTATTCCCATTCCCCACTAGAAACATACACCGACAAAATTTGTCTAATAAATCTTTCCAACTCTGATTAAATTCGTGTTATTGATGTCTTGACAAGTTTATTCTGACATTACTTCTGCGTAGGTCATAACTGAATATTGAGTATTTTTTTGTGCTTCATTTTAAGTTACTTGAGATAGTTAAAAGCTGTGATAACTATTGGTAAAATTTATAAGGTTAATCATAATATCCTTAACATTTAGAATGGTAACTGCTTTAATTACTGGTGCATCTAGTGGTATTGGCAAAGCCTTTGCCCAAGAACTAGCTGCACGGAAGACAAATCTGGTGCTTGTTTCTCGCTCTGGAGAAAAACTTAATCAACTAGCAAAAAAATTACAAGAGCAATACACAATTCAAGTAGATGTGATAGTTAAAGACCTGACCGAGCCTAATGCACCTGCTGCTGTCTTTGATGCTACTAAAGCTAAGGGATTAACGATTGATTTATTAATCAATAATGCTGGTTTTGGTGACTACGGTGACTTTGCCGAAAGCGACAGAGAACGGCAAGTTAAAATTGTACAACTCAACATTTTGGCATTGGTAGATTTAACACATAAATTTCTACCTCTAATGCGGCAACGTCGTTCTGGCAGTATTATTAATGTATCTTCGATTACGGCATTTCAACCGATACCATATCTTTCGGTATATGCTGCTAGTAAAGCTTTTATTCTCAGTTTCAGTGAAGCACTGTGGGCAGAAAATCGTCACTATGGTGTCCGTGTTTTAGTTACTTGTCCAGGTCCAATAGAAACCAACTTTTTTGTTGAAGCTAACTTTCCTCCAGCTTTAGCAGGAAACACAGATAAGGCTTATTCTTCAGAAAAAGTTGTGCGTGCATCATTAAAAGCTTTAGAAAATTGTCAACCAACCATTGTTATGGGTGACATGAAAACTCAAATCAGAAGTACATTAGCTCGATTAGTACCACGAAAAATTCTGTTGAATATGTTGGCAAAACAGTTTAAAACTTAGGATATTTTGACTGAGTTCGATTTTCCACGATAAAATCTGCGAAGATGCCACTTATTCTTAGAGATCAGGGGAAATTATGGTGTTTTACCTTTAGCGATCGCTATTCCTGTTTGCAATTCTGGTGTCGGTTTAAACCTCATGAAACCTCACTGCTCTTCCAGCATTTCTTCAACAGACAAACCAATATCATTTGCAATCTGGCGTAGTAATCTTGGTGAAATATCACGCCCTTTATGAAATGGAACTGTTGTTCCTCGACCATCTTGATGTCGAAACTGCTTGTGTGAACCTTTTTGACGAACTTCGACAAAACCAAGGTTTTCTAGAATACGGAGAACTTCTTGTGGCTTGAGTACAGGAATATTACTCATGCTTTACTAAACCACAATCTGTTGAATACCAACAAATTCTGTCTCAAATTTTACGTCTTCATCTTCTAGCAGCATCGAAATAACTTCGTGCAGATTTTTTTGTAACTCATCTAAGCTTTCTCCCTGAGAATGCGCTCCAGGAAATCCAGGGACGTAGCCAACATAGAGGTTTGTTTCACTATCGCGCTCGATGATCGCGGTAAAGGTTTTCATATCATTAATTAGTGGCAATATGCTCTAAATCATAGCTTGGCGATTGTATTCTGTTCACAATATTATCTTTACCACTCAGCTAAAGCGATCGCTATTCCTTGTTGTAAATCTGGTGACAGTTTGGTGTCATTAGCCAATTGCTGTAATTGTTGATGTGCATCTTCTCCAGCCAGTTTTTTCAAAGATGCGATCGCCCGGAGTCTGACTATTTGATTGGTGTCGGCTAGAAGTAAAATTAATGACTCAGTAGCTTGTTGATTACCTAACTGTCCTAAAGCCAAAGCGATCGCACTTTTAATACTGGCAATATTGGTGGCTGGATGTTGAGATTGCAATATTTCTAATAAAATTTCTGCGGCTGGTATCTTTAATTGGGGCTTTTGTACTTGTCCCAAAACTGTAATAATTTCCTGCCATAATGTTTCTGAGGTGGTTTGATTTAGTGCTTTGTGTAAATACTCCAAACCAGATAACATCTCACACCACATCAAACCTCGGATAATTTCTACTTGCAGTTGTACAGATGTATTAGGTGATACAAGCACCTGAAATAATTGGTGAGTTGCATCATCTGTACCCATGCGAGATAAAGCGATCGCCGCAGCACAACAAACCTCAAGATTAAAATCGTACAATCTTGGTTGTAGTCTCGTTACTAAATTTAATTCTGTACACAAATCAGCGCGGAAACCTAAACCCAGCACTGCTGCACATCTGACGGTAGCAGCCAAATCATCCAAGGCGTTTAATAATACTGGTGGTACACGTTGATCATGAAAGTTACTAAGAGCTTCGATGACGGCCGTGCGGACTAAGACTTGTGAATCTTGTACAACAGTTAATAGAGGTGTAATAATTTCTTTAGTGCCAATATAGGCAAGCGATCGCACTGCTAAAAGCCTTGTATTTTCTTTGTTTAGTAGTTCAGTTAGTGCTGTAATCGCTACAGTACCCATTTGCCCTAATGCTGTTGCGGCGATCGCTTTGAGTTCTTCATCTTCAGTTTTTTTCAGTAATTCCACTAAAGCAAAGATAGTATTTGGGTGTTGAAATTCACCTAAAATTCGTGCTGCATACCAGCGTAATTCTTCTTCGGTATCTTCATCTTTTAAGATGTTAATTAACGGGGGTATGGCAACATTTCCTAAGTGAATCAATACTTTGGTAATATCCCAACGTTGCTGAAAGTCTCCTACTTGTAAAACCGAGAGTGCTAATTCTAGGAGATGTTCTCGATTTTTAACTATCTCTGGATTTGTAGAGTCTGTTAAAGTCAACTGTTGCAGATATTGAATCAGCGATGACAAGTCAGATGTATCCTTTGCTAACTGTGCTTGCACCAAAAGCTGGTTGATATTGTTCACAATGCTTTTTTAATTAGCTAATTTGGCTTAACTAAAACTGAATTATTCTCTATCTTGGCGGTGTAAGATTTGAGAGGTTCTGTAGCGGGGCCTCTTTGTACATTACCATCAGCGCCATATTCTGCGCCATGACAACGACAGTTAAATTTTTCGCCTTCAGTTTGCCATGTTACTGTACAACCTGAGTGAGTACAAGTAGGGTCAACAGCAATTAGATTTGCGCTTTGGGATGTACCAACTACTAAAACATTAACTGTAGGCCAGTTTTTCACCAGTAATTCCCCGTTTTTATCTAAATCTGCAACAGTACCCACTATTTGCCAATCTGCAGATGCAGTTTTGGCAGTACAAGCAGCGATCGCTATGGGTAGGCTACTAGCTATTGCTCCTAAACCCACCCAATTGATCAATTCACGACGTTTCATAGTTTGGAACTTATGTGTAATCGGTCACTAATCTCTCCAATTTAGATTAACAGCGATCGCCTAAGTACACAATTTCATCAACGCAGGGGGGCGCAAAGTTTGTTTGAGTCTATTCGCTACTAAATTTAGTCGCAGATGTAATAAGTTTTGGCTCTTTTGCGGAAATTATGCAAAAAATGCATTTTACTAATGCAAGTTTAACGATTTTATCACAATTTTGTAGCTATCTATACGATCTTACCAAAAATCTCATCTTAACCTGATAAGTATCAAAAACGTTACATAAACAGTAACTAAACCTACTTGACAAATCATTTCAATGTAAAAGATTACAAATTTCCCCAAACTAATTACGAAGTCACTTGCAGCATGAGACAGGTATCTTATCGGTCATAAAGTAGCAGATGAGCCACCTGGGAGTGTTCTTAAGTTATTATTTGTAATTCGTAATTCGTAATTCGTAATTAAGAATTTAAAAGATTACGGGTTTGAGATTGGACAACGAGTTCCAAGGTTCTTGCAAATTAGCAGTTACTTGCAATGAGAGTCAGTTTATGACAGTTACAGCAGAAACCACCAAAGTCAACCTCAATAAATTTGAAAAATTCAAAGCCGAAAAAGACGGACTTGCCGTTAAGGAGGAGATAGAAAAATTCGCCAATCTCGGTTGGGAAGCAATGGATGAAACTGACCGAGACCATCGGCTCAAATGGGTGGGTGTATTTTTTCGCCCAGTCACACCTGGTAAATTTATGATGCGGATGCGGATACCTAACGGTATTCTCACGAGCAATCAAATGCGTGTTTTAGCGGCAGTAGTTCAGCGCTACGGAGATGATGGTAGTGCTGATATTACTACGAGACAAAATATCCAATTGCGGGGGATCAGAATTGAGGATTTACCAGATATCTTTAATAGATTTCACGCCGTTGGTTTAACCAGTGTCCAATCAGGGATGGATAACGTCCGTAATATCACAGGTAACCCTGTAGCCGGGCTGGATGCTGATGAGTTGTATGATACCAGAGAATTGGTGCAGCAAATTCAGGATATGCTGACCAACAAAGGTCAAGGAAATCCAGAGTTTACCAACTTACCCCGGAAATTTAATATTGCGATCGCCGGGGGACGTGACAATTCAGTTCATGCAGAAATCAACGACTTAGCCTTTGTTCCAGCTTTTAAACAAGGTAATGGGGAAGAACCCATCTTCGGCTTTAACATCCTCGTTGGTGGGTTCTTCTCTGCTAAACGTTGTGAAGCGGCGATTCCCTTAAATGCTTGGGTAACTCCAGAAGAAGTAGTCGCTGTATGTAGAGCGGTTTTAGAAGTTTATCGTGACAACGGCTTACGTGCTAATCGTCTGAAATCTCGCCTAATGTGGCTAATTGATGAATGGGGTGTAGATAAGTTTCGCTCTGAAGTGGAAAAGCGTTTGGGTAAATCATTATTACCCGCAGCCCCCAAAGACGAGATCGATTGGGAAAAACGTGACCACGTTGGTGTATATAAACAAAAGCAAGCTGGATTAAATTACGTAGGTTTGCATATTCCGGTAGGTCGGTTATATGCCCAAGATATGTTTGAAATTGCCAGTCTAGCCGAGGTCTACGGCAATGGCGAAATTCGGCTGACAGTTGAACAGAACGTGATTATCCCGAATATTCCTGACTCGCGTTTAGAAACATTTTTAACAGAGTCTTTACTGAATAGGTTTTCTATTAATCCGGATATACTGACGCGATCGCTAGTATCTTGCACAGGCGCACAATTTTGCAACTTTGCCCTCATCGAAACCAAAAACCGCGCCCTGGAAATGGTTAAAGCCTTAGAAAGCGAGTTAACCCTAACTCAACCAGTAAGAATTCATTGGACTGGTTGCCCCAACTCCTGCGGACAACCCCAAGTTGCAGACATCGGTTTGATGGGAACCAAAGCCCGGAAAAATGGCAAAGCTGTAGAAGGCGTAGACATCTATATGGGTGGCAAAGTTGGCAAAGACGCACATCTAGGTCAATGCATACAAAAAGGTATTCCTTGCGAAGACCTACAGCCAGTATTACGAGACTTACTCATCCAACACTTCGGGGCAAAACCAATCTAATTCGTAATTCGTAATTCGTAAATTTCCTATGGCTACGCCACGCTGCGCTATCGGAAACGCTGCGCGAAGGTAATTCGTAATTACGTTAGTCGTAATCTACCAAAGTTACAGGACTGCATCTGTCGCATTCTCTTTTGATTCATCAAGCACTACTAAACCAATGACAAACTTTCCTAGAAGAAAATTCATTTACACCGCAGGTGCGGCAGCAGCAGCTTCCATTTTGGCTCATGGTTGTACAAATAATTCTCAGTCGGGTACAACAACTGCTACCAACGTTTCTTTAGCCACTAACGCACCAAAAGTAGAAACTACCCAAGTTAAGTTAGGATTTATCGCCTTAACTGACTCTGCTCCTTTAATTATCGCTAAAGAAAAAGGCATCTTTGCCAAATATGGCATGACCGATGTCGAGGTAATTAAGCAAACATCCTGGCCTGTCACCCGCGATAATTTAGCAATTGGTTCAGCCGGTGGTGGTATTGATGGGGCACACATCCTCAGCCCTATGCCCTACCTAATGACCATCAATAATCTAGCGCCAATGTATATTTTAGCACGATTAAATACCAATGGGCAGGGTATTTCCGTTGCCAATAAATTTAAAGAATTTAATGTTCAGTTAGAAAGCAAGGCGCTGAAGGAAGCAGCATCTAAAGCCAAAGCCGCACAAAACGCCTTGAAATTTGGTATGACCTTTCCTGGTGGTACACACGATTTATGGATGCGCTACTGGTTAGCAGCAGGTGGTATCAATCCAGACCAAGATGTAGTTTTATCACCTGTACCACCACCACAAATGGTGGCAAATATGAAAGTCAACACCATTGATTCCTTTTGTGTAGGAGAACCTTGGAACGCTCAATTAGTTAACCAAAAAATCGGTTATTCAGCCTTAGTCACAGGCCAATTATGGCAAGATCATCCAGAAAAAGCCTTCGCCATGCGACAAGATTGGGTTAACCAAAATCCCAACGCGGCAAAGGCAATGTTGATGGCAGTTTTGGAAGCACAACAATGGTGCGACCAGCCAGAAAATGTCGAAGAAATGTGCAAAATCTGCTCGGAACGTAAATACTTTAACGTTGCAGCTACCGATATTATCGAAAGATCCAAAGGCAATATTGATTTTGGTGACGGACGCACAGAAGAAAACTTCGCATATCGGATGAAATTCTGGGCAAATAACGCTTCCTACCCTTACAAGAGTCATGATATTTGGTTCTTGACCGAAAATATTCGCTGGGGCTATTTACCAAAAAATACCAAAATTCAAGAAGTTGTTAACCAGGTGAATAAAGAAGATTTGTGGAAACAAGCAGCTAAAGCAATTGGTGTACCTGATAATCAAATTCCTACTAGTACTTCTCGCGGAGTAGAGACTTTCTTTGATGGTGTCAAATTCGACCCAGAAAAACCAGAAGAATATTTAAATAACTTGAAAATCAAGAAAGTCTAATTAAGTCTGTAATCACTGCTTGCGTAATCCAATAAATTCAACAGGAGAAATCAGAAATGACAGCTATTGTGGGGAGTCGTGTTAATCGAAAAAAGCCGCAAAAAGCTATTTATAAATTCATTAAGCGAAAAATTGTCCCGCCGCTAGTAGCATTAGCTGTTTTTTTAGTAATTTGGGAAGTACTAAGTTTGATGCCTGGTTTCCAGTTACCTGGGCCGAGCAAAACTTTTACTGACACATTTGACCCTTTTATTATTCAGCCATTTTTTGATAATGGCGAAAGTGATAAAGGTCTAGGCTGGCAAATAATTAGCAGCTTAGAACGAGTTGGTATTGGCTTTTCTTTAGCCGCCATTGTGGGTATTGTTGTGGGAATTCTAGTCGGTGCTAATCGCTTCCTGTATAATGCTGTAGATCCTCTATTTCAAGTATTGCGAACAGTACCGCCTCTGGCATGGTTGCCCATTTCCTTAGCAGCATTTCAACAGGCGAATCCCTCAGCTATTTTCGTGATTTTCATTACCTCTATTTGGCCGATTATTATTAACACCACAGTAGGTGTACAACAAATTCCCCAAGATTATGTCAATGTAGCGAGAGTTTTGCGGTTAAGAGGAGTTAAGTATTTCTTAAAAATTGTCTTTCCTGCCACAGTTCCTTACATATTCACTGGGTTAAGAATTGGCATTGGTTTATCTTGGTTGGCGATTGTGGCGGCAGAAATGTTAGTTGGTGGTGTGGGTATTGGTTCCTTTATTTGGAATGCCTATAACACAACTACAGATACTAATTTGAGTGAGATTATTCTGGCACTTATATATGTCGGGATAGTTGGTTTGCTGTTGGATAAGTTGGTTGCCTTTATCGCTAGTAAAGTTGTTGCAGAACAAAAATAGGAACTGGAGATTAGGAAAAAATATATCCTAATTACGAATTACGAATTACGAACTACGAATTAATAAAATGGTTACTTTTGTTGAAATTGATCACGTTGATCGTGTATTTGATTTGCCGAATGGTGGCAAGTATATCGCCCTAAAGAATATTGAATTAAAAATCAGAGAAGGGGAGTTTGTTTCTTTAATTGGACATTCTGGTTGTGGTAAATCTACTTTACTGAATATCATTGCTGGTTTAGATCAAGCTAGTGTTGGTGGGGTGACTTTGGAAGGTCGGGAAATCAGAGAACCTGGTCCAGACAGAATGGTAGTGTTTCAAAACTACTCGTTGCTACCTTGGTTAACAGTGCGAGAAAACATTGCCTTAGCTGTGGATGAGGTCTATAAAAATGAACCTAAAGGTCAGCGCCGGAGCATTATTGAAGAACATATGGACATGGTGGGACTGCGCCTAGCAGCGAATAAACGTCCTCATGAGTTATCTGGGGGGATGAAACAACGGGTAGCGATCGCCCGCGCTTTGGCTACTCGTCCGAAGTTGTTGCTATTAGATGAACCGTTTGGGGCGTTGGATGCTTTAACCAGAGGGAGTTTGCAGGCTCAATTGATGAAAATCTGCAATGAACACAATGTTACCTGTGTGATGGTGACACACGATGTAGATGAGGCATTATTGTTAAGCGATCGCGTGGTGATGCTGACCAATGGGCCAGAAGCGCACATCGGGCAAATCCTCGAAGTACCAATTCCCCGTCCTCGTGAACGTTTGGAAGTAGTCAAACATCCCAGTTACTACAATCTGCGGAATGAAATGATTTATTTCCTCAACCAACAAAAGCAAGCCAAGAAACGCAAAGCACAACAAATTTCTGCACCAGTAGTTAAATCTGGTTTAGAAAAAGTCAATTTAGAACTTGGCTTTATGCCTTTAACTGATGCTGCACCGTTAATAGTGGCGAAAGAAAAAGGCTTCTTTGCTAAATACGGGTTAGAAAATATTACCCTCAACCGTGCCGGCAGTTGGAACGAAATCGCCAAAGGTGTAGCTACAGGCAAATTAGATGCAGCCCAAATGTTGGCGGGAATGCCCTTAGCTATGACTTTGGGTGCTGGTGGAAAAACACCGATTTGTATAGTTAACGCCTTAAATCTCTCCCGCAATGCTAACGCCATTACCTTAAGCAAAAAATTATACAACCAAGGTGTGAGAAACCCGGCCGACTTAAAAGCGGTAATTAATGAATATCCCGACCAAGTTCTCACCTTAGGAGTCAGTCATCCCACATCCATGCAGAACTTAATTCTGCGTTATTGGTTAGCGGCTGGCGGGATTAACCCTGATAGAGATGTCAGTTTGAGTGTGATTCCCCCAATGGAAATGGTTTCTCAGCTTAAAGCCGGTAACATTGACGGTTACTGTGCAGGAGAACCTTGGAATTACATAGCCGTGCATGAAGGCTTCGGTTTTGTCGCCGCCACCGCCTTAGAAATTTGGTCAGGACAGCCGAAAAAAGTTCTCGGAGTGCGTGAAGATTGGGCGCAAAAGTACCCAGAAACTTATCTTGCTTTAGTGAAAGCACTGATAGAAGCCTGCCAATACTGCGATGAACTCCGCAACCGCGAAGAAATTTTAGAGATAATTTGTCGTTCTGAATATTTGGATGTAAATCCGATATATGTTCGTCCTGGTTTCATTGACCCCTATGATCGCGGCGATGGTACTCAACCAGAAGAACTCACAGCATATAACCAGTTTTATCTCAACAAAACTAACTATCCCAACCGCACAGAACTTTTGTGGATGGTAACTCAACTAGCACGTTGGGACTTAGTACCCTTTCCTAAAAATTGGGTGGAAGTGATTGAACGCGTTTGTCGTACAGATGTCTTTGGTGCGGCGGCGAGGGATTTGGGTTTGTTGGATATCGGTTGGGATGATCCGATTCATTTATTTGATGGCAAGGTTTTTAATTCTTCTGAACCAATTGAGTATCTGAAAAGTTTGGAAATTAAAAGGCAGATTCGCATTGAAGAGGTGTTGATTTAATTTCACGCAAAGACGCAAAGGCGCAAAGAAAGAATATAAGACATCATTTCTCTGTGTTCTCTGTGTCTCTGTGGTTAATTTATCAAAATACTTATTACCAAAACTTAAACCATGCAATTAGTCAACAAAAATACCCAAACAAACCAACTCCAAAAAGCAGATAACTTTTTAGTAATTGATGGTGTCAGCAAGATTTACCCAACTTCCGAGGGGCCTTACACCGTAATCGATGGCATTGATCTCAAAGTTCAAGAAGGTGAATTTGTTTGCATTATTGGTCACTCAGGCTGCGGTAAATCAACTCTACTGAACATGATTTCGGGATTTAATACGCCCACTGATGGCGTTGTGCTACTGCAAGATAAACCCATCACAGAACCCGGCCCAGACAGGATGATGGTATTCCAAAACTACTGCTTACTACCGTGGCTGAGTGTATTTGACAACGTTTATCTAGCTGTAGATACGGTATTTCCCCAAAAAACCAAAGCTGAAAAAAGAGCGATCGCCAGAGAACACCTAGCAATGGTAGGACTCACCGAAGCCGCAGACAAAAAACCTCATCAGATTTCTGGGGGGATGAAACAACGAGTGGCGATCGCCCGCGCCTTATCCATACGTCCCCAAGTATTGATTTTAGATGAACCCTTCGGTGCATTAGATGCCATCACCAAAGAAGAATTGCAAGAAGAACTACTACAAATCTGGCAAGAACATCAAGTCACCGTTTTAATGATCACCCATGACATTGATGAAGCACTATTCCTCGCAGACCGACTCGTCATGATGACCAACGGCCCAGCCGCCAACATCGGCGAAGTCCTAAATATACCCTTCTCCCGTCCCCGTAATCGCCGCCAAATCATGGAAGACCCCGAATATTACAACCTACGGAACTACGCCCTAGACTTCCTCTATCGCCGATGCGCCCACGCAGAATAATTCGTAATTCGTAATTCGTAATTCGTAATAGAGCCTACGGATGCCGCCAGGCTGTACGTAGTTTGCAAATTTTGACAAAGGAATATTAAATGATTTCAGGCTTACTTTCATTCAACGGTCGCTACCGCATACTACATTTGACTTGGTTTGCATTCTTCCTTTCATTTGTAGTGTGGTTTAACTTTGCCCCATTTCAAACTGCTATTCAAGAAGCACTAGGCTTGAGTGTAGCCCAAGTTAGAACCATCGCTATTTGTAACGTCGCCCTCACGGTACCAGCCCGGATCATCATTGGCATGGTTTTAGATAAATACGGGCCACGCATTACCTATTCCCTGCTACTCATGTATGCGGCGATTCCTTGTCTCGCCTTTGCATTCGCACAAAACTTCAGCCAGTTAGTCATCAGCCGCCTAGCATTAAGTATCGTCGGTGCTGGTTTTGTCATTGGTATCCGGATGGTTGCTGAATGGTTTCCCCCCAAAGAAATTGGTATCGCCGAAGGAATTTATGGTGGTTGGGGAAATTTTGGTTCAGCAGCTGCGGCCTTTACTCTACCCACATTAGCCACAGCAGCCGCAGTTTTTACAGCAGGTCAAATTAACTGGCGACTAGCGATCGCCTTAACTGGGATCATCGCCGCCATCTATGGAGCGATTTATTTCTTCAATGTCCAAGATACACCCTCCGGTAAAGTTTATCAGCGACCTTCCCGCCACGGTGGTATAGAAGTCACCAGTAAAAGAAGCTTTTGGCTGTTGATGTTGAGTAATATTCCCTTAGTTGGTATCTTAGGCGTACTAGCTTGGCGGATTGCTCAAATTGGCTTACTTAGTCAAACTCAACTATTCATCGTCTACCTACTATTAGTTGGTTTGTACGCATTCCAAGCATATAAATGCTGGCATGTCAACCAAGATTTGATGAGCGGCAAAAAACATTATGCTCCCCAAGACCGCTATGAGTTTTCCCAAGTAGCAATCTTAGAACTAACTTACTTCGTCAACTTTGGTTCAGAACTAGCAGTAGTTTCCATGCTACCGGCATTTTTCGAGTCAACCTTCAGCCTCAGCAAAGTCTTAGCCGGCATGATTGCCGCTAGTTTCGCCTTCATGAACTTATTTGCCCGTCCCGGTGGTGGTTGGGTTTCGGATACAGTCGGCAGTCGCAAATGGACAATGACCGTACTTACAGGTGGCATGGGTATTGCTTATTTATTCATGAGTGGTGTAAGTAGTAATTGGTGGTTGCCTCTAGCAATTATACTGACAATGGCTTGTTCATTTTTCGTCCAAGCCGGCGAAGGTTCCACTTATGCGATCGTGCCTTTAGTCAAGCGGCGCATTACCGGACAGATTGCCGGTAACGTTGGTGCTTACGGTAACGTTGGAGCCGTAGCCTATCTCACCCTATATAGTTTGTTACCAGCAGGTGATATTGGTAACCGCATCTTCTTCCAGACCCTCGGTGTTACCGCACTAATAGTCACCTTCTTGTGCGCTTTTCTTCTCAAAGAACCCAAAGGCTCATTTGCCGAACACCACGAAGGCGAAGCACCAGAATTAGCACCGGAACAGTTCCCAGTTAGGGAGAGATGAGGGAATAATTCGTAATTCGTAATTCGTAATTCGTAATTTCCTGTACTGAAAAATTTTGAATTTTGAATTTTGAATTAATTTGTCCCTACTCCCCATTAATTGCCATGAGTGAATTTACCAAAACCTTATGTCCCTACTGTGGTGTTGGCTGTGGATTGGAAGTTTCACCGCCAGCGCAACCTGCTAAACCAACTAATAGAGATAGCCAAGGAAATCCGATTTGGCGGGTGCGGGGTGATAAAGACCACCCGTCAAGTCAGGGGATGGTGTGTGTTAAGGGTGCAACGATCGCAGAATCTTTAGATAAAAATAGATTACATTACCCAATGGTGCGAGACTCTCTAGATCAAGAGTTTCGCCGGGTGAGTTGGGATGAAGCTTTTGATTTAATTACACAGCGCATCCAAACAGTCTGCCATACCCAAGGGCCAGAAGCTATTTGTATGTATGGTTCTGGTCAGTTCCAAACAGAAGATTACTACACAGCCCAAAAACTACTTAAAGGATGTCTGGGTACTAATAATTTTGATGCCAATTCCCGGTTATGTATGTCTAGTGCTGTGGCTGGGTACATTCAAAGCTTTGGTGCTGATGGCCCTCCTTGTTGTTATGAAGATTTAGAAATCACAGATTGTGCTTTTTTAATTGGGACGAATACGGCAGAATGTCACCCAATTGTTTTTAATAGATTGGCGAAATATCATAAAAAAAATCGTAAAGTCAAAATGGTTGTGGTTGACCCTCGAAGGACAGCCACCGCAGAAGCGGCTGATTTACATTTAGCGATTCGTCCCGGTACAGATATCGATTTATTAAATGGTATTGCTCATTTATTAATGCGTTGGCAACTCATTGATGTGGGCTTCATTGATGATTGCACCAGTAATTTTTCCGAATATGCGGAAGTAATTCGCCATTATTCCCCGGAAGTTGTCGCTAATCAATGTGGGATTAGTATTGCAGATTTAGAAACAGCAGCTAAGTACTGGGGTGAATCTCAACGGGTGCTGTCTCTATGGTCGATGGGTGTCAATCAGTCCAGTGAAGGGACAGCCAAGGTCAGAAGTATTATTAATCTGCATTTGATGACTGCACAAATTGGCAAACCGGGTGCGGGGCCTTTTTCTCTCACAGGTCAACCCAATGCCATGGGAGGTAGAGAAGCCGGAGGGTTATCACATTTATTACCTGGATATCGTTCGGTGAAAAATCCCCAACACCGCGCCGAAGTGGAAGATTTTTGGGGATTACCACGAGGACAAATTTCTCCGTATCCCGGTTTAACGGCATGGGATATGATTACTGGTTTGGAAAATGACGCTGTAGGTTTACTCTGGATTGCAGCCACAAACCCGGCTGTGAGTATGCCAGATTTGGAAAGAACCAAAAAAGCCTTATTGCGATCGCCTTTGACAATTTATCAAGACGCATATTACCCTACAGAAACCTCTGCTTACGCCCATGTTGTTTTACCTGCTGCCCAATGGGGTGAAAAAACAGGCGTAATGACTAATTCTGAAAGAACGATCACCTTGTGTCAAGCATTCCGCCAACCACCAAGAGAAGCAAAAGCCGATTGGGAAATTTTTGCTGAAGTAGGGCGCAGATTGGGTTTTGCCAAAGAATTTGCCTTTACCAACTCATCTCAAGTTTTCGCAGAATTCGTCCAATTGACAGGCGATCGCCCCTGCGATATGTCTGGTATGAGTCATGAACAATTGCAGATTCAAGGCCCCACACAATGGCCTCATTCCAGGGTGGGGAGTGGAGAATCTAAACGCCTATATACAGATTTACGGTTCCATACTCCTGACGGTCGGGCGCGATTTGGGGCGTATTATTCTAAAGGCTTGGCTGAACCACCTGACCCCAATTTTCCTTTTGTCATGACTAATGGCAGACTTTACGGACATTGGCATACGCAGACACGTACTGGTCGCATTGAGAAAATTCGTAAAATGCACCCGGAACCTTTTATCGAAATTCATCCCCGTGATGCGGCTAAGTTAGGTATTACTGATAATCAGTTAGTGGACGTGCGATCGCGGCGGGGTCAAGCCAAGTTTCCGGCTAGAATTACCAGAGCGATCGCTCCTGGTACAGTATTTGTCCCTATGCACTGGGGGTCACTTTGGGCGGATAATGCCGAAGCTAACGCCCTGACTCATCCCGAATCTTGTCCTGATTCTCTGCAACCAGAATTAAAAGCTTGTGCAGTGCAGCTAGTTCCCATAAGTACATTATCAGTGGAAAAACAGGAAACACAAGTCTCTCATTATTCTGTTGTCGAGTAAATTACCAAGCTAAAGACCGGATATTTTCGCGTGCTATAACCCATTTAGATAAGTAGTGATTAGTCTTTCAAGATTGCCCATTAATGACAAATTTTGATTAATCAAGGGGACTGCGAACAGCTTTACCACCACGGTTAAGAACATGAGTATAAATCATCGTTGTTTTCACATCCTTGTGTCCCAATAATTCCTGTACCGTGCGGATGTCATAACCATTTTGCAGTAAATGGGTAGCAAAACTGTGGCGAAATGTATGACAACCCACCTTTTTTTGAATACCAGCTTGACGAACCGCTTGTTTTAATGATTTTTGTAAACTACTCTCGTGTAAATGATGGCGACGTAGTTCCCCACTGCGTGGATCTTTAGAAATGCTAGCAGAAGGGAAAACAAACTGCCAAATCCAATCATACTTTGCTCTCGGATATTTTCTTTCTAATGAAAAAGGCAGATAAACCGAACCATAGCCTGTTTGTAAATCTTGTTGATGTAGAATTTTAACACTTTGTAAATGAATCTTTAGTTCTTCAGCAATACTTTCAGGTAACATAGTCACCCGACTCTCATTTCCCTTTGTATCGCGCACAATAATTTGATTTTGGGCAAAATCAACATCTTTAATTCTTAAACTCAGTCCTTCAGTTAAGCGTAATCCTGTGCCATAAAGTAACTTAATTAAAAGTTGATACACGCCAGATAATTTTTGAATAATTGCTAAAACTTCATCTTTTGTCAAAACGGTTGGTAAATATAATGAAATAGCTGCAAGGTTGTATCAGAGTTTAGGGTTTCGCCAATGGAATATCTCCTATGTCATTTTTCACCCAACAGAGGTGTATGTAAAACTTGAATATCTATGATGTTGGCAGCAGCACAACAACGCTGTTGCAGCGGATTGTCGGTTTTTGCTCGTGATGCAGCAAGATTTGATTTGCAACCGCTGAACATCAACGTTAGCCTCCAAAGGAAAAGAAACTGTGCTCTCAATCGACAAGTCCGTCGTCATTAATGCTCCTGTCAGTAGCATTTTTGATGCGCTTACCAACCCTGCAATAATTCCAGCCTACTTCCCTATCTCTTCCGTAGATTCCGATGGATGCATAGGCGGTAAGTTTCAACAGAATGCAACCGTCAACTTTTCATGTGCATTTACCTAAATTAACCCTTACGAAGCATTCAGAATTTTATAACCCGCAACTTGGGTTATATACATGGAATATAATGAAGTGGATCAACCTTTCACACGAAGTCATGGAATAATCGGATTGAGTTGCCACTGCTGTTTATACTCCGCCACAGAGCATTTCCCTGAGCCTCAGCTAAGATTGAGAAACTATGTGCGATTGTGGTTTTTACCATAACAAAATCATGACTGAACTCCTTCAACAGGCGATCGCCCAAATCCAAAAACTCCCACCTGATCAACAAGATGCGATCGCTACTCGATTTTTAGCAGAATTACAAGACGAACAAAAATGGGAAGCTCATTTTGCTGCTACAAGCGATGATCAATGGGATCAGATGGCTGCAATGGTACGTCAGGAAATTGCGAAAGGTGAAACCGTTCCGCTTGATCAAGTTTTTCCAACAAAAAAATGAAATCAAGTGTCACAAAGTCATTTCGCAAACAGCTAGACGATCTTCCTGCATCAGTTCAGGAGCAAGCCAATAAAGCCTACGTCCTTTGGCATTGTTCAACACCATATCGTCGGAAAGATGGAACTCCTGTAAGAGGGCATTATAAAAGGTATCCAAGAAAGTAAACTTTAGAATATCAGGACTTACGTAACCAACCACGTATTTTCGTCATTGCGACCGTAGGGAAGCAATCTCAAAGCCTTGATTTTTGTAGCGAGTGCGTAAGTCCTAAATATGAAAAAAGGCAAAAATTATCCTAAATGGAGTTTGAATGGAATCCAAACAAAGCGGAACTAAACATTGAGAAGCATGGTGTTTCCTTCCAGGAAGCTGCAACCGTATTTAATGACCCTCTATCCGTAACCTTCCCTGATCCTGATCATTCCGTCGGAGAAAATCGCTACGTTATCATTGGTATATCTCGATTTGGGCAACTTTTAGTTGTTGCACATACTGACCGAGGAGAAAAAGTACGACTCATAAGTGCCAGAAAAGCAACCCGACAGGAAAGGAGGTTTTATGAAGAAGGAAGTTGAGAACGAAATGGAAGATGAGTTACGTTCTGAGTACGACTTTTCCCAAATGCAGGGAGGTGTTAGAGGTAAGTATGTTGAACGATATCGCACAGGGACAAACTTAGTGCTTCTAGATCCCGATGTTGCCCAAGCTTTCCCCAATGATACAGCAGTAAATGAAGCATTACGTCTTTTGATGCAGGTTGCCCAGCGCCAGCAGCCTAAAACTGTGGTGCAGGGGACGGAATAAAATTTATTAATCTTGATTCGGGGATTGTCTGTGTAATTCTTGCTGTACGTCCTCTAATTGCAAATTTAATTCCTGTGCTATTTGATCTACACTCAATCCTAATTTCAACAGTAAAGGTATCAACTTCAACTTTTCTTGACGCGCACCTTCCTGTATACCTTCTTGTCTACCTTCCTGTATGCCTTCCTGTTTAGCTTCTTGATAAACCTTTGTCTGCTTCAAATCACTTAAACTAAACATACTTTCAATCTCCTCTCGATTCATAGATGGGAATTTGTAAACCAAGATCGTCTCTATCAATTCTAATAATTGCTGTTGTTTGGTTTCTGTATCAATTTCTTGCCTTGTTCTATTGATTAACTCTCTGGCTGTGGTAATTGCTGTCTCTTCATTTTCTATAACTAATCTGATGGTAGCAATCCCAATTGGTAATGATGCTGTTTCGCCCAATTCATCTAAATGAATCAGCTGCACACGATGGCTATGTAATAATTCTGCGTGATGACCTCTATCTGCTGTATCTACGTTGCGAGTGGGATAAATGACTACCGCTTGCCAAGGGTTGAGGGGTTTATATTGGCGGATGTATAAAAATATTTCTGAAAATAAACGGGAATAAATTTCTGTTTTAATTCCTGCGCTATTTGATCCCACATTCCGCAGATGTGACTGAAATTACTGGTAGCGTACCAAGCTTCTTTGCTAAAGCTCAGTATCAAATGAGATTGACTAAACAAGACAAATTCTACTTGACAATATCAAATTATATGTATATACATGTTATATGAATGATTCCCCTCTCAAAGCAAAACTTGTGATCGCCAATCAAGTCCCGGCGACCTGTATGGGACTGCATATTCGTCGGGCTTCGCGAATCTTGACGCAAGTATATGATGCTGCATTGCGCCCGGCGGGTTTGGTGGTAAACCAGTTTACATTCCTCGTAGCAATTCATCTGTTTGAGCCTGTCGCTATCACTCGTTTGGCTCAAGAATTATTTGCTGACCAAACCACGGTAACTCGAAATATTAAGTTGCTTGAAAAACAGAAATTAGTTGCGATCGCCCCAGGGGAAGATCGGCGGGTTAAGTTGGTATCTTTGACGGTTGAGGGACAGGCGGTTCTAGCGGAGTCCATGCCTTTGTGGGAGCAGGTGCAAGCGGAACTCAGACAACACTTTGGAGAACAGAAATGGCAAACTCTGCTGTCGCTGTTATCGGAGGTAACAACCTTGAGTTAACCTAAGAGGCTTTGCAAAAAACATGTATATACATACAAAAACGAATCTGGAGGCTTCAATGGCTAAATTTGATCATCCCCCCAAGATCTTAGTGACAGGTGCAACGGGTAAGACGGGAGGCGCTGTAGTTGCCCAACTGCTTGAGAGAGGCTGGCCCGTGCGGGCGATCGTCCGTTCACGTGATGGGCGGAGCAAACGACTCGACCGTCTTGGCGTGGAAACCGTTGTCGCCGATCTGTTCGATCCCGATCAGATGCTGGAGGCGATGCGGGGAACTGTGCGCGCCTATTATTGCCCGCCGTTCCACCCGTACATGATTCAGAGCGCGGCTGTGTTTGTTGCCGCCGCCCGGGAGTCAAAGCTCGAAGCGGTCGTGGGACTCAGCCAGTGGCTCGCCAGTCCGAACCATCCGTCTCTGCAAACGCGCCAACTGTGGTTGGTCGAGCAGATGTTGTCTACCATTCCCGGCGTTGCCTATGTGAATCTCAATCCTGGGTACTTTGCCGATAACTATCTGCGGTTGATCGACTTCGCCTCTTTGCTGGGGATATTTCCCGTTTTGACTGGCGACAGCCGCAATGCTCCACCTTCTAATGAAGATATTGCCCGCGTTGTCGTTGCCCTACTGATGAACCCTGATCGCTATGCTGGCAAAATCTATCGCCCGACGGGACCAAAACTGGTGTCTGCCTATGATATAGCCAAAACTGTTCGGAAAGTGCTTAAAAGCCCTGTCTTTGCTGTTAACTTACCGTGGTGGATGTTTGAAAGGGCGGCGCGCTTACAGGGGGTCTCCGCCTTTGAACTGAGCAACTTCCGTTATTACATTGAAGACCACAAGCAAGGCGCGTTTGAATTTGGTGCGCCGAACGATGTTGTCGAGGATCTGACCGGACATCCAGCGGAAGATTTTGAAACAACAGTCCGGCGCTATGCTGCAATGCCGTTTGCCCGCAAGACCTTTGCCAATCGGTTACGCGCCTTCTTGCAATTCAATCTCGTCCCTTTTACGCCGGGGTACAATCTGGATCGGTTTGAGCGTGAGCACTTCCACCCTATGCCACCTGCGCCGCAGTTCGTGATGAGTAGTGACCACTGGCAGGTCAAGCACGGATCATAATACTCCCTGCAATCAGTCACATAACGCATTGGATCGGAAGAACTTGCATGGCTCAAAACCTTGTAAGTACGGGTAAACATCCATTCAGGAGTCCGCAATGGCTAAATTTGATGATCACCCTACTGTGAAATGGTGGCGGGAACAGGCTACAAGTAACCAATCAGCAACTACTGTTCTATTGAACTCAGACGCTCTTCAATCGCTCTGCTTAGAGGCGGGTGCTGATGATGTGGGATTTGTGGAAGTTGACCGACCCGCGATCGCCGATCAGCACGCCGATATTCTGCGGGCATTTCCACCCACTAAAACGCTGATTAGTTTTGTCACCAGAATGAATCGGGAAAATATTCGCACGCCTGTGCGTTCTGCTGCCAACCTTGAATTTCATGCTAACTATGATCATGCCAATGAAGTCGCTCGCAGGATTGTCAGAACCTTGGAGCAGACTGGGGTACGCGGCATGGTGCCAGGGGCAAGTTTCCCGATGGAAATGGATCAATTTCCTGGCAAAGTCTGGGTTATTTCCCACAAGCCTGTCGCGGTGGCAGCTGGGTTAGGTCATATGGGCATTCATCGGTTGGTGATTCATCCGAAGTTTGGCAATTTCATTGCCCTGGGCACGATTCTGATTGATGCAGCCGTAACAAAATACACTCATCCCATCGACTACAATCCCTGTGTCGAATGCAAGTTGTGTGTAGCCGCTTGTCCAGTCGGTGCGATCGGTGCCGACGGTCACTTTAGTTTCTCTGCCTGCTATACCCATAATTACCGTGAATTTATGAGCGGGTTTACCGATTGGGCAGGGACAATCGCTGACAGTAAGAGCGCTCATGCTTATCGGCAAAAAGTCAACGATTCTGAATCCGCCTCCATGTGGCAAAGTTTGTCCTTTAATGCCCAATATAAAGCGGCTTATTGCATGGCGGTCTGTCCTGCGGGAGAGGATGTGATTGCGCCGTTTTTGAGCGATCGTAAAGCGTTTGTTCAAGAAGTGGTTAAACCGTTGCAAGACAAAACCGAAACGATCTATGTGGTGCCAGGATCGGATGCAGAAAGCTATGTTGCGCGACGCTTTCCCCATAAAACAGTGAGACGTGTGAGCAGTGGAATTCGTCCCCAATCGATTCAAGGCTTTCTCTTCGGATTACCATTGCTATTTCAACGAAATCAGTCGGAGGGGTTAAGCGCAATTTACCACTTCACGTTCACAGGTGCTGAGTCTCGTTGTGCGACGGTGACGATTCATAATAAAACTGTACAGGTTCAGGACGGTCACCTTGGAAACGCTAATCTTTCTGTCACAGCAGACAGCAAAACGTGGCTCGGTTTTCTTGCCAAAGAACAAAGTCTGATTTGGGCACTGTTAAGGCGCAAAGTTCGGATCAGTGGTTCTCTTAAATTACTTCAGGCGTTTGGCAGGTGTTTCCCAGCGTAAGGTGCTGTGAGAAAACAGTCTGCGTTGAAATCAAGGCAAGTTTCCTGCTAAAGTTACAAAGGCGAACGCGTAAAACGCACGCTGCGCGATCGCTCCTGGTACGGTGTTTGTCCCTATGCACTGGGGGACTTTATGGGCAGATCATGCCGAAGCTAACGCCCTGACTCATCCGGAATCTTGCCCCGATTCTCTGCAACCTGAATTAAAAGCCTGTGCAGTGCAACTGCTACCAATTTCTGTAGAGATGACAGTCAAAAATTATCAACTTCAGTCCTCACAATGGTAAGCTACTAAGTACATACCTAAACAGTAAATTGGTAATTTAATTAATAGTCAAGCAAAAATAAAGACTAATCAAAAACCTACAAAGAATCTGCAAGGTATTATTTTGGCATCCTCTAGATATATCTATGAGGTTTTTCTTTTATCTTTTTGCGGGAAAATGGGGTGCAGTAGATGAGGCGACTATTGAGGCGCATGGTCGAAGCTACTAATGATCAAAACTTTATGCACATTATCGAAAACATCGAAGTGCTAGTTTCCAAAACTCTATCTATTTTGATGGTGTTGGTAATTTTGGTAGCAATTGGAGAACTGGGTATTTTCCTGGTAAAAGAGCTATTTACTGTACCATATGGACAATTCAATACAACATTATTTACAATTTTTGGGTTATTTTTGAATATATTAATTGCTTTGGAAATTTTAGAAAACATCACAGCCTATTTGCGAAAACATGTATTTCAAGTTGAATTAGTTATTGTTACTTCTTTAATTGCTATTGCGCGTAAAATAATTATACTTGATTTAGAGAAAGTTACAGGTTTTGATATCATTGGTTTAGGATTTGCTGTTCTTGCTCTATCAATTAGTTATTTAATAATTCGGTTAAGTAACTCCAGGTCTACACGTTAAGTTTAATATAGTTCTTTTTTAGCAAAATCATGAGAATTAACCCTGAAAGTTATTTTTCATCTTAAAACTGAAACATGATAATAGTTAATTAAATAAATTATGCATGTTTGTATTTTCATCATGATGAAAAATCATGGCGATAGATTGATTTGTAAAATCCAGACGCAGAAGACAATTTAAAATCTAAAATGGTATTATGGCAAATTTCTTTGAATTTGAAGCAGATTTTGTTGATGCCTTACGTTGCATACCCATGCAGGTACGCTACAAACTAGATAGCTGTGGTATCAAGCTAAAATTATCTGATTGGCACCAAATGACTCAAGCTGAACGCCAAGCCTTAGTCGAATTACCTTGTACTACAACAACAGAAATTCAAGCTTACCAAGAATATATCGAGCAGCTAATTTTAGAACGCACAGGTACACCAGTCGCAAAATTACCCATTGATTCTTATCCTGCATGGATGGACTCTAGCACTATGCCAGCTAGCCTTCAGGAAAAAGCGCAAGAAATAGGTATTACTCTCTCGCTGCAACAGTGGGCAGAATTAACTTCCTTACAGCGTTTTGCCCTGATAAAACTCAGCCGTCCGGGACATGAAAACAAAAACTTTCCCCGAGCAATAGCAGAATTTCATCTGCTTTAAATTAGTCATTATTATTTGATCAAATAAAAATAGAGTCTGTAGCCTGCGTTACGCTTTGTTAACTCATCACTTTCATGTGGTGCTTTACTCTAAATTTATGACTAAGCATGTAAGGATACCAAAATATGGCTGCCAAAAAAATTTTGATGCTCGTTGGGGACTATGTAGAAGACTATGAAGTCATGGTTCCCTTCCAGGCTTTGCAAATGGTGGGACACACCGTTGATGTCGTTTGCCCAGACAAGAAGGCTGGTGACAAGGTGCGAACTGCAATTCACGACTTTGAAGGAGACCAAACTTACAGTGAAAAACCTGGTCATAACTTCTCTTTAAATGCCACCTTTGCAGAAGTAAAAGCAGAAGCCTACGATGCCTTAGTTATCCCTGGAGGACGAGCACCAGAATACATCCGCTTAAATCAGCAGGTGCTAGAAATCACCCGTCACTTTGTCCAATTTAATAAGCCTATTGCTGCTATTTGCCATGGTTTACAGTTGTTAGCGGCAGCTGATGTTCTGCAAGGAAAGAGATGTACTGCCTATCCTGCCTGTAGTCCAGATGTTACGAGTGCTGGAGGGATTTACTTAAGTATTCCAGTTGATGAAGCTATAGTTGATGGCAATTTAGTCACAGCACCTGCTTGGCCAGCTCATTCCCGTTGGTTAGCAGAGTTTTTGCAAGTACTGGGCACTAAGATTGAGCATCTAGAGAGAGCTACAGTCAAATAAACTGAAATATCTTTAGTGCTGTGCCCTGACAAAACTTTGCAGACAATTGAGAAATATTTTAGTAGAAAAATATAACTCATAGCATACCATTGCCAACTTTATATTTTTAAACGGAACTAAATGTGGCAAATACTACTAATATTTGAACAATTTCTGTGCAGGAAATTTACAGTGGATTGTCAAGACTGTCTCACCTAATATTAGAGTTCCTATTTGATTTTTGAAATCCACTTAAGGCGGGTGTTGCCTACCACATCTGTATTTTGATCGACTACGCCCGCTCTAGATTACTGAAGATTTTCACTCATCCTTTAGAATGTCCATAGACTCTAATTAATGCAACTGATAAATCAAGCACAGAAAAATTTTTTTCCAGCTAGAATGCTTATCAATATTGAGTTAGGCAATTTTAAATTTTGAATGAGCAAATTTTAAATTTCTTCGCAGTAAGTAAAGCTATAGTGTAGTTAGCAATGCTGCTGTTGGCGTGGCTAAAGTTAAGTCCTACTGCCAAAGTATTTTTTATGAATTTGTTTGGAAAGACACTCTAACTCGATGACAGGCAAAAACGCAAGACATAATGCATTTCTACGGCTAGTGTCTAGTAATGGGGCAGCTTCTGGGTCAGAATCTCGCTACTCGCTGCTTACCAGTAAAGAGGTAGTAATTGGACGCGACCCCACCTGCCAAGTTGTCTTGGATGCCATGATGTATCGGATGGTATCTCGCCGTCATGCTGTGGTTCGTCCCCTCTCCTCATCTCTAGATAGCAAATTTAGTTGGGTACTTTGTGATTTGAATAGTGCTAATGGCACTTTTTTAAATGGAAAACGATTATCTGCATGTCAAGAATTACACGCAGGCGATCGCATTGCTCTAGGTGCTGATGGGCCGCAATTTATTTTCGAGTATGACTTGATCTCGCAACCCACCGTGATGACAAACCAAGTCAAACCACTACCATCAGCGAAAAATCACCACGGACACACCCATTTAAAACAGCCAGATTCGGTTAGCTTCACGCAACTTTTTCCCATTATTTCCACAGGTAAAGATTTAACTCGCAAAGCTTATCTCGTACCGGGAATACTCACAGTAATATTTGTGGTGCTGATGTTTGCTACAGTCGGTCAGCCCCAAACTAATCAGGTAATAGTAGCGACTTACATAGCATCTGCTGCTTACTATTTTGTTTACCAACTTTGCGGTAAACAGAAGCCTTGGTGGGTATTAATGGGTGCGGCCTTGAGTACAACACTGATTTTACTCAGTCCCCTGTTGGATTTATTTATCTTTGTGTTTCGTGTCATCCTACCTGGTAACTTGCCTTCACCTCAAGAACCTACCACCTTTACCGAATTGCTGGTGCGGATGTTTTTCGGTGCTGGATTAATGGAAGAACTACTCAAAGCGTTACCTTTAATTGGAGCATATTACATTGGCCGAGGATTACCTTCACCTTGGCGGGAACGCATAGGTATTTGGGAACCTCTAGATGGTATTCTCCTGGGAACAGCTTCTGCTGTGGGCTTCACCTTGCTGGAAACTCTGGGACAGTATGTGCCAAATATTACGCAACAGGTGGGCATTGGGGCGGCTGGTCAATTGGCAGGGTTTCAACTGCTAATTCCGCGAATTTTAGGCTCTGTAGCTGGACATATGGCTTACAGTGGTTATCTGGGGTATTTTATCGGGTTGGCTGTACTCAAACCCCGGATGAGTTGGCAGATTCTCTCTATTGGTTATCTTAGTGCCTCTGCACTCCACGCTTTGTGGAACGCTACAGGATCTATCAATGCTTTACTGTTAGTGGTTGTTGGGGTATTATCTTACGCCTTTTTGATGGCAGCAATTCTCAAGGCACGGGTGTTGTCACCGACGCGATCGCAAAATTTTGCCACTCGCTTTATTGGGCCTAAATAAGTAATGGCAGTTAATCAGTCAAAAGGCAAAAGTCAAAAGATCAGAATTGATTGCCAAAATTTCCTGATCTCTTGTTTGTACCAAGTTGCAAAAGTTAGTCTTATTTAGAATCAAAGTCTGTGCTGGACTGGCTTTTGAGCAAAAAAATCCAATTAAATCCGGCTTGGAATTATACAATATTTTGCCTTTTACTTTTTTACTGGATTTTTATTATGGGGTGCTAGGCTAGCTGTAGCAAATGGCAATTTTGTTTTATATTTTCAGATAGATAGCGATATTATCGCCATCACTCTATGGTTAGATTATTATGGAATGTTTGTGTCTCAAAAATAACAACAATTCTCAAATTTACAACATAAACATTATTTGCAAGTCTGCAAGCAACAATACTTACAACCTGAATTGAAATAAAGTTTAGAGAGCGACAAAAATCAAAGATTAAAATTAGTCTTCAGACTGAGAACGGTTTAATTGCTTGAAAGCATAGTAAGCGATCGCTACACTAACCTTTGCTTGCTCAATTTCCGATAGAGTTTTCCAGTCTCGGTTTTCAATGTTATTAATTATTGATTTCACGTCTGGCGATTCGCTGCTACGCATAGCATAAGCAAAGGGACGGGCTAAAACAAACAAATCGTCTGCACCCCAAGTAGGTAATACAGCTTGTACACATTGCACCAGTTGTTCGCCCACGGATTGTTGAGAAGTAAAAATTTCCGCAGCTTTATGAGCGATCGCGCTGAGCCAGCCTTGGGGTACACCATGAGCAAAAGCTGTATGTAAAGTTAACTGAAGATTGTCTACAACTGACTGATTTGCTTCACAAATGTCACGCGAACAAGTAGAAACCTTAGACCACAGGCTGTCTAGTTGTTCATAAAAAGTTTGTGATTTGGTAGTCAGTTCCTCATCTAGCAAATCCTGTGTGGCAAACTGCCGTTCTAGTTCGTCAAAATACGCTTCTGAATCCTCATCAGCCGGATTCCAAGGATAAGGGGCGTCATCTGGTGCTAGTAACACCTCTAATAACTCTAATTCGACCTGAGATAGGAAAGTTTCTGAACGGTTGTTTTTGTTAGTCATTTGTTGCCTCCTGATGAATTATTTAGCAGTATTGACAGCTACAACTGTCTGATTTAGATTTCCGTAAAAAATTAATTTTGTCTAACGATAAATATGGTTTTTTGATGATGGAACTAGCTAATAAGTAGTCGTGCAAAATAAATTATCTAGCCAGGAAAGGGGACAGGTGACAGGCTTCACCGTGAGCGTCAGCGTTCGACTGAGCGCTCACGCCGAAGTCCGAACGGTAACAGGTGACAGTATGAGAATACAGCGATTTCATTTTGAATTTTGTAAAGCCCTGGCGGGCATGGCTGCGCTTACCGCGCAGCGTGCCGGAGGCTCTATTTTGAATTTTGAATTGATTCATACGTAGGTACTTAAAATTTGATTTTTTACTAGTGATTAGGGTATTGGCCATGGGAAAAAAATCTTTTGTTCCTTGTCTCCTCACTCCTTAGGTATCTTCAATCACAAATTGCCAAATTTCACCTCTAGAACTTCCAAACTTTAACTGCATTCCCGATTGTAAGGGAACTTCCTCACGGAGGATTTGTTGCCAACCATTGGGGCCTAAACACCAGGTTGTACCGTAGGTTGAGAAATCTTGTAGGTAATAAGTTCTCACTGAAGTAGTGCCAGTGAGAGTATTTCGGCATAAAATTTCGGCGTGACGCTTGGAAACTGAAGGTTCTGGGATGACAATATCATTCTCTTTCGTGCGGCCGATGCGGGTGACACCAGAGCGTAAAAACCAGGTTTGCCCTGCTGGTGAAAGCGATCGCAAACAGGCTACGGGAATTGGGGAATTTAGATTAGGGATACCAGTCTCTGGTAGTTCTGTAATTCCTTCATCAAAACTCTTAATGAGTTCGCCATCGAAATCGGGATGCAGATAAAGAACAGGCAAAGTCCAAGCTGGTTGATTGAACTTATATAGTGTTAACAGTTCTTGTCTAGCTTCGGCTACGGCTTGATCAATTGGTTTACGCGATCGCAAAGCTTTGGTCAAGGCTTGAATAAAACTATGGCTTTCATGATCAGCAATCTGGTCACGCATAGCTAAAACAGCAGGTACACCATGACGAATTAATACTTCTGCCAAACTACTAGCAGGGATAGCCTGATGATTAATAGCAGCTGGTTGTGCGCCCCAACAAGCATTAAAAACTGCCAATTTTAAACCACTACGGGTTAATACTTGTGCTAATTCTATACCGTTGAGGGTCATGCCAGGATGCAAAAAGAATAATCCTCCGTCTGGGCCTGGCAATCCGTGACCAGCATAAAAAAAGACATTATATGCCTTGGTTTCTAATTCTTGAATTAACTTCTGTGGAGTAGGTTGCAGGAGTGTATTCACTGTACAGCGTGCATATGCCTGAGAATTGCTACCCACCTGGCTAACACTGGCAAGAGTTCGTTCAAGGATAGCAGCTTCTCGTTCTAATTGTAGGTTCTCATCATGTCCTAAAACTAGCAGAATATTTAAAGCTTGGTCAGATCGCAAATACGGCAGGGGTTCAACTTCGCTAGTAGTACGACTAAATAGCAAATCAGGCGAGAGGGACATTGCCGGTTGTCCAGGCTCGCGTTGCATGATTTCCCAAGGTAGGGCGATCAAATCCGGATCACGGATTTCCAGTCGAAAGCGCAAACGTGTATCCTGTCCCATAGCCATACCGCGACTGCGTTCGAGACTACCGAGAATCGGCCCATCAAAAACCCAATGCCACAGATTCATCCCCAAGTATTGCATCAGGCGACTAGTGTAACCGGTTGTCTGTCCTGAAAGGGGTGAAACCAAGTTGATGGCGGGTGGGTTTACTTGCCCTTGCTGGAAGCCCAGAGAAATATCTAAGCCACTATGACCAGCAAACATCTGCTGCCATTCTTGCCAAACTTGAGTGAGTTCGACAGGCCATATACAGTCATGCAAAACATAACCACTGGGATAGGGAGCCTTGACCACCCAAATGGCGAAGTTGTTTGTGCCAGTATTGATGAGACGGGCGATCGCCAAGTTCAGGGATGGCATGGATTCACTAAACTAAAAGGTGTAATAATTAATTGCCAATAACAATTTTCCTCGGGTAAAAGGTTTGGCTGGCGAGTGTTTCATTTGGGTATTAGTTACCTGTATTATTTCAGGTTTTTATCAGTTTCCGCAAGCAGGCTGCCGCCAATGGGGAGCAGAGGGGCAGGGGAGCAGGGGAGCAGAGGATAAAATATAATTTCTTACTCAGGACTGTGTATTGAGTTTATTGAGTCTTTGACTCGGTTGCACTGATGTTACTTTGTGCATTTGGTGCTTGTGGGACACGATCACATGGACTGGTATCGCTGGCTTGTAGAACCTTTACTTGATTTTGCAGTTGAGAGAGTTGAATCCATACTGCTTTTTGAGCAGGGTTGAGTGTTGGGTTGGGTAGATCTTGTGGACACAGCCGCAGATGCACCAATAAATCCCCAGCAGCAGGTTGGGGATTGGGTTTTGTCTCAATAACTTGCCAAAAACTGCCTGGGGGGAAAGTTTCCTGATTGTTTAAGGCAATTTCTTGGTTGGTTTGCATCACCCATCCAGCATCGAGGTTAGCTAGCGATCGCTCGATAACTGGGTTTGTTACAGTTGGTGGTACATTTGTCGTGGGCAGCAAATCTGATGGCGATCGCAGTCGCATCATTAAATATCCGAGGGAACCAGCTGCGATCGCTAATAGCAATGGCACTATTAGATTTAAGGGCAGTTTAACTATTTTGGTAGGCTGGTTTTCGGGAATTACTTGCGTGTTTTGGTTGGGGCTACTATCTAGTAGTGTTGGTTGTAAGCCTTTAGTTACAGCACTTGCCGCTTTGATGGCAGAAATATCGGGAATAACTGCTTTGAGGCTGGATTCTGGTTCAAAATATTTGACTTGATAATGTATTAATGCCAGTGTGACATTATCATGTCCGTTTTTAGTGTTGGCGATTTCCACTAGTTTGCCAGCAACGCTGACTATATCATCTTCACCATGAAGAATTGGTAAAATTTCTGTTTCCCAATAATCTTCCACACGGTCAAAATCACTCAAGCCATCGGATGTGAGCAGGAAAATTCCATCTTCATCAAGGACAAACCGTTGGGAGGTAGGATGTAATGAGTTGCTGGAACTCATGCCTAAGGCTTGCACAAGAGAGCCGGCACCACTTTGTTGCACAGCTTCCCGGTAGATAGCATAGCCTAGTCTGACCTCTCGCGAAGCGACATCATCATCAAGGGTAACTTGATAACAACCGTGGCGGGTAATCCAGTAGGCACGACTATCACCGACGTGAGTAATATACATTTCATGGGCCATAGGCAACGCCATCACCAAGGTTGTGCCCATCCGTTGCCGTCCTTGCCGATTTTCGTTGTCATTGCGCTGGCTAATTTTGTCATTGGCAAGTGCTACTGCCGAGTCTAAGTCAGCTAGCAGCAGAGAGGGTTCTATGTGGTCATAGGGAACTTTGGTGATTTGCTGTACTTGCTGCTGAATTGTTTCAATCGCCAAATTCGATGCAACATTGCCTCCTTGATGTCCGCCAATGCCGTCACAGACAATGGCTAAGGCTGAGGACTGTGGCGGTTTGCTCACAACTGTACCACTAGCAGGGTAACAGGCATCTTCGTTGCGTTGACGACTTGGCCCAGTGTCTGTTTTCGTAACTATTTTAATTGTGGGAGTTTGCGATCGCCCTAATTCTGCCAGTCCTTGATCTAAAACTGCTATAAGTACTTCTGGTGAATTAATTTCTCCCTGAATCAGCAGGTTGCTAACTTGGTGCATAAATTCAGCGATCGCTGGTTGGGAATCTGGCTGTAATTGTCGCCAAAATTCACCTAATTGGGGTAATTCTGGGGCTGTTGAGGAGTCAAAACGCAATTCCAACAAGCGAACTAATGACCCTTCTACTCGTAATAAATGAGGAGCAATTAAGCTAGAAACTACGCCCTCACTCTTTAGAGGTTGCCACAGATGAGCTATCTGCCATAGCCAATTAAGTTGACGCATTGAGGTGGCATGGCGCCAAGCAGTGGTTAACTGACTACATAGCTGCACTTGTGGGACTGAACTATCTGTGTACAAGGGCGGCCGTTCTAAAAGTAAAATTTCTTTGTGAGATTGCCCCTCAGCGATGGGCAGTACTCCATATACCTGTGGTACGTTTAAGCTATAGGGAATTAGTCTCAAATAAGCTTTGATACCCGGTAAATTATCTGATTCAGGCGCTTGGGGTAGTAACCCCGGCTTAGTATCTAAAACAACTGATTTATTGATGACTAAATAGCGATCGGCTAATCTTTCTCCAGGGCTACCCACATTCAGATTATCTCCCACAGCCCAGAGGTAACGTTTGGGCAGAGGTGTAGAGCATCGCTGGCAAAACTTGTGAGTTAGAGGATTGGCAGCCAGACAAGCTTCATTTGGGCAGTAGAGCGTTGCCGCATCATTTTCCATAGTGTTCGCAGTAATCAGCGATTGGCAATTTTTTCAACAGCATTGGTAGCGGCAATCTAAACCGCTCTTGTTTCTGGAACTCGACGTATCCAATTTTGGATCATGATTCTAACTGGCAGATACCAGTGCCTGTTAATCATCAATTTGATTTAATGATGCAAAGAACATACTCCTTAAGAAGAACCCTACAGCCTCATGATAGCCTCTATTCCTCTGTGACTTTCCCTTGCCAGAGCGGCTAACTCTCACCCTGTCACCAAAGCATAACCCAGGTAAATCTATGCTGTGGGATTTTAGTGATTACCTCATCACCAAGAGGCAGATGATGCTGGTATTTCTTGAGTTTATAAGTTGTCTAGCATCCATTAACCTTAATTAAGAATTAAGATGGCCGATAGTTAAGCAACTCTAGCCTTTACACTATGTTAATTCTGGGTAATAAATATTTGATTTGATTCAGCATTTTCCCAGTTGATAACCATGACATATTTTGATTTTTGACGGTGGAATAGAAATTATTCACCAAATTTAAGAATTTGCCAAGGAGCAAGTTCTCAGGAATTTAATATATTGTCAATTTTTTAGATTGTTCAATCCTCAATCTAAAATTCTTCTGCCCCTCTGTCCTTCTAGCTAGTCTCTAGTTCCCAGTCCCTTTTTGCCAAATGACTGGAAAAAACTTGGTGTCTTTGTGCCTTGGTGGTAAAAAATCTTCAACTACTAAGACACCAAGACACAAAGAGTTTTTATATGTTCTGGTGTACGCAGTTCACGACGACTACTGATTTTCGTCAACTGCAACTTGGGGGAGTCCCATGCTGTAGTTAGTGACGCGACCCGATAGATTGTAGCTAATTTCGCCTTTTTGCAGGAGCGATCGCAGATAATGCTCTAAGTCTGACCCAATGCGGCGTAAGTTGTAATCTGTGAGATCTTGGCCACTAGATGCTTCTACTAGTTCATCAAACTGGCGATAAACTTTTTGCAAGGCATCTTCGTTCCAATTGAATTCGTTGTCTGGGTCAATATCCAACGTTAAAACCTGATTACTAGGAACCAGTTCGCCATCCCGATCAATTTCTGCCGCGAAAATGCGAACATGCCGGGTTGTGGACTTGAGGAGAATGGGATTGTCCATAGCAGGGTGTAAAGTTTGGGTTAATTACGCTGAAATCATTGTAAACGCTATGCCTGGGCTTGAATGCCCATTAATTACTAGAGCTTTGAGCGTAACCATACTTTTATGCTGCCACAATCACTGGGTAGTGGTCACATTAGGCGTGAATTACTAACCGATATCTTGCACCTACCCCATATCTCACCCAGAAATTTATTTCTAGACTGCATAGCTCAAGTCCACTTTAGTGGTTCGCACTCGGTAAATGCCACGCGAATTGTGGGCGGTCTTTTAACTCAGCGCTCTTGATTATACCAGTGGCTTAGTCATCTTAAGATGATTTTTGCTATACAACCCTATATTTCTCACCTATGGCGGTTTTTCCTGCTGGTGCAAGATATAACCTAACTTACCGTCATGTTGAGACAAATCTATTAGTCGAAGTTTTGATGATATTTCAAAACCAAAATTTGACTTTTCAGCAATTTATTCATCAACATCTCCTGAATTTTCAGCATAAAAAAAACGTACATCAAGTAATTTTACGTAATTATGTTACAACTACCTCTAGCTTTAATAAAAGCTAAAAAAATCAGCAATTCCACTTACGTACAAACACTAAAATTTCAGTAAAAACTTAAACTATTCTTGACTTGAAGATAAAGTTAATGTAAAAACCTTTAAAAAGCTTGAACAAGTTCTTACAGAAACTTTATTGTATAGAATCTTAAAAACTGAATAATAGTGATGGTTTGCCTAAAACGCATCTAGCACTAGAAGTCACAACTTTAGCTTGTGAAGTCTAGCAAGGAAAAAAACACAGGAGAGTGAATATGGAATACAACTGTTATGGATTGAAGAAAGATTGTTAATTCCCGCACTGTAAATTCAAAAAAATATAAAGGATTTTGGCTGGGGATATAGTTCCTCGCCTTGATGACCACTAAGTAAAGCAATCCTCAAAACTATGAACTCGAAAGCATTACCACGCCAGATAAATAATATTGAAGTAGGTGTTTATGAATGCGAAATACATCTCAAATTCCGGTTGATTGAGGAAAAAAGTCTATTGGGCGATCGCGAGCAACTTTTACAGGTGCTGCTAGACGCTTTGACCGAAGGATCTGATGAGTTTCTGGAGACGCTGCAAGCATCTGTCAAGGCGCAAGAAGTGTCTGAATTCAAAGCCTCACCCCAAATGCGACGTCAACTGATGCGCTTACGCAATGCTGTTGATAATAGTCAATAGAGAAAAAACTAAAGCTGTAATTTAAAACTGCATATACTAGAAAAAATGAAAAAGGGTTTAGGGTCTAGGGTCTAGTATTTTTTACTCAGCACGGGCTTTACGCCCCGCTACCGCTCTAAGCGCAGCTATACCCGTAGGGCTTTACACGAAGGAAGAACTTTTTCCAAGGTGGGCTTGTATAACCTTATCCCAAGGCGACAAGCTAAGTTTTTTGCTACCCTTTGAAAAGCCAAAAAAGCATCTACAGTAGCCCTCACCTTTGACACTACGGAGATAATGGGGTGTCTACTGATAGACTAGCTTAACGGTTTTTGTTAAATCTTTTGATTCTTCCAACATCTGGGAAACAAGTGATAGCTTAAGTTTTCAGCAAGTTTAGTTAGTTTGTAGCTAAATTTGGCTCTCAGGTTGGATAAATTGGCGTAAGATGTAGATTCATAAATCGCCATAGGTGATAAACCTATGGCTAATAGCTAAAGTCCTCTCAAGAAAACTTTCCCACCACAGCGTTACTGGGAGAGTATCAATTAGCAAGACCGTGTTCTAATGCAAAACGCACTAACTCGGTACGGCTATTGGTGCCTGTTTTACTAAATAAACGGCTAACATATTTTTCTACATTACGGACGCTGGTTTCTAAGCGTCGGGCGATTTCTTTGTTCATCAACCCTTCAGCTACCAGATTTAAAACACTTTGTTCTCTGGGAGTCAAATCAATTTTAAACGGGGCTGGAGATTGAGATATGGCACTTCTTTGGGTTAACAATGCCTTAATTTGGGCAATCTGATTAGCTAATTCAGCAATGTCAGGGGTTTCGCTGTCTTCACCGATGGCTGGAAGTTTGGCGGTGCGGCGGGAGAGTAAGTTTTCCACTATTGCCACTAACTCATCGGGATCGAAAGGCTTGGGTAAGTACGCATCAACACCAGCTTGATAGCCTTGAATGCGATCGCCTGTCATGCCTTTAGCAGTTAAAAATACTACTGGGAGTGCTTGAAAGCGGGGATCTTCTCGCAGTTGTCTGAGGAACTGATAGCCATCAACCTGGGGCATCATGATATCAGAAATCACTAAGTCAGGTGTATGCTGCTGCATCAAATCCCATCCCTCACGGGCGTTACTGGCAACTTGAACGCTGAAACCGCTTTCTTGCAAATAATCTCTTACGGCTTCCCGCAATCCTGGTTCATCATCTACCAGTAACAATTGTGCTGACATTGAAGTTTCCCTGTATTTACCTTTTTCCAATTTAGCGAAAGTTGTTAGGTATTGAGCAAGAAGAATAATAGCGAAAGTATGAATATTTCAATACACCCTATAGCCACTCGATGATTTTGGCATTCTCTGGCAGCTTGGCGCTTTTTTGTCCAGCAGCACGCGCCCTCGCAGTGAACAAACCAATGGGAGTATTTAATAAATCTACAAGTGTGGCTTGACCTGCGATCGCCTTGAAACTTTCTTTGGGCAGTTCCTTAAGTAACCAACGTAGCAAACTATAGCTGTATTTTTTAGCTGTCATCTCTGGCATTAACTCTACACCGTGCAGTTCGTGTAGGTAGCGATTTGAGCAGCCATAACGTCGCCATTGACTTTGCAGTTCCTGGAATGTAGTCCGATGACGATGCTGAACGATCGCCTCTGGGGAAAATTCTAAACGCCCGATATTTTGCCGTAGTATCCGCCAGCAAATATCTGCATCGCCGCCAGTAGTGAGATGGGGACGAAATAAACCAGCTTTTTCTAAAGCTATACGACGAATTGCCAAATTAGCAGTTTGACCGTAGGGACAAAAAGGATGGGCAAGAGTGTGTTTTTGGGATAAGGTTTCTTGATGCTCTGCGTGTTGTTCTAGAAGAGTATTGCCTGGTAGTGCGGCAATTTCCCCAGCCACAATTACCACATCTGGATCAATAAAAGGCTGGATTAATGAGGATAGCCATTGCGGTTGTGGGTGACAATCAGCATCCGTAAAAGCCACAATTTCGCCCACGGCGGCGCGAATTCCCGTATTGCGGGCAGCATAAGAGCTTTGAATTTGGTTTTCGCTTAAGGCATGAATTATAGGGGAATTCTCAGCAGATGTTTTTAGCACAGTGAGAGTGCGATCGCTGCTGTTATTGTCCACTAGTAAGTACTCTACCCGGTCTTGTGGGTAAGTTTGAGATAACAGACAATTGATTAATTTTGGTAAATCTGGTTCACCGTTATAAATAGGAACAACCACTGATACCATGGGCAAGAAGCTTTTGGCAGTGGTTGCATCAACTGGCTGATTCATAAAATGTGAGATTTTGGGGATGGGATTACTAACTTAAGTATTCCCAATCCAAAATCCGGTAACGGTAATACTCAGATAGTTTTCATGACTCCAGAATGCTGGATGTGGGAATACTAGTATATATGTGCAAACTAAAATTTCAAGTCCCTAGCGCCAGCGCTCACAGGTTGGTTGGGTTGGTTTGCTGGAGGCTGGGCGAAGGTGTTACTAGATAGTGCCGCGATCGCACGGGTATATTGGGGATCACTTTGAGTTCCCACTAAATTGGGGTTGGATGCTAGCTGACGCTCTTGTGCTGCTGTCAAGTCTAGCTTGATATCTGGCACAATCCCTTTTTTATTAATATCCGTGCCATCGGGAGTATAGTAGTGGGCGATGGTGACTGCCAAACCTGAACCGTCTGAGAGTTCATGCACAGACTGCACCAGTGCTTTACCAAAGGTTTGACTACCAATAACTACCGCTCGGTTATTATCCTTGAGCGCACCTGTCAGGATTTCGCTAGCACTAGCTGAATTCCCATCCACGAGAATTGCCAAGGGTAGTTGTGTCAGAGCTGTGCGATTAGCTCTAGTTACTTCACTGCCTCCGGCGCGGTTAACTGTGCGCACAATGCCGCCATGATCCAGCCACATCCGGGCAATTTCAATGCTGGAATTTAACAACCCCCCAGGGTTACCGCGCAAATCTAAGACAAAAGCATCGACGTTCTGACCGTTCAAATTGCGAATGGCTCGGCGCATTTGATCGGACGCATGACTACTAAACTCCCGCAAACGGATATAGCCAACGCGGCGATTACCTTCTTGCTTGAGGGTATAATTCACTGTGGGGATTTCAATAGTCGCCCGTGTCAGCTTCAAATCAAATGCAGTGCGCCCTGTTCTCCCCAATTGTAGTGTAATGGGAGTACCGGCTTTGCCGCGAATCAGTTGAGAAGCATCTTCCACTTTCATTTGAGCAGTGGATTTGCCGTCAATAGCTAAAATCTCGTCGCCTGCTTTGACCCCAGCTTTGCGCGCTGGAGAATTTTCTATGGCTTCTAAAACAGTGAGGCGCTTGGTTTTGTCATTCACTTCCATGCGAATGCCAATCCCTGAGACTTCCCCTGATGTTTGGCTGGTCAGAGCTTGATACTGTTTGGGGTCCATGAACCGCGTGTAAGGATCTCCCAACGTTTGTAAAGCTTCGCGAATTGCCACATAAGCTTGTTCATTAGAAGAATATTCTTTGCTTAACAAGCTCTGCCTCGTGGCTAGCCAATCTTGTTGATTAAAACTGCCATCAACATACTCACGATTTACCAATTGCCATGCTTGGTCAACTAACGTTTTCGGGCTATCTTGTAGGGCAGCACGAACGCAGCGAGTCCAAGCAGAGCCAAATACGGACACAGTGGCGGTCGTGGCGATCGCTCCACCAATCAAGGCTACTTGGAGCGGCGAGTAAGATTTCGCAGATTGGTTCATGTATATCAGTTGAAATAGTTGTATTGTTGACAGTTTAGCAATCAGGCTTTTGGAAAATTTTTAAGTTTTTATACTCGATTTTCAGTTATGTTACATTCATTATTTTCTCCTTATAATTATCCTGAAAATTTTGCGCTACTTTATAATGATAATTTCTGCACCTGCGAGCTTCTTTAGTAGTCTAATATGACACTATGAAGCTACTGTGTCATTACTATGACGTTGTTGTGACACTTTTACTAGTGTCAGCTTTACACCCTATATTATTTTTATAAGATAGCACTTCGCTGGCTTAATTGTAGGTCTTTTTGAGATTATTTAACCAAGCTTTTATTACCTATGTCATGAGACATAAATTTACCAAAACTTCATCAATTTCTCCCATGAGAAAATTCCGTAAACAGTGGCAATTGCTACAAAAAATAGCTTGTGGTTTATGCCTGACATTTGGTAGTTGGCTAATTTTTACCACTGTAACCCTAGTTTGGGCATCCTCTGGGCCAGTAGATGCCTTCTTTGTGCTTGGTGGTAGTATTAGCAGAGAAATTTATGTTGCCCAAGCAGCGAAAGCAGATCCGCAAATTCCAGTTTTAATTTCTCATGGTTCCCCACAACCCTGTATATGGCTAATTTTTCAGCGAGAAGCAGCAGAGTGGCAAAACGTGTGGTTAGAAAATTGTGCGAATTCCACTTTTGAGAATTTTTACTATGGAATTCCTATTTTGCAGCAATGGGGAGTACATAAGATAAAATTGATTACCTCACCAACTCATCTACCCAGAGCTAAATGGATGGCACAGATTCTCTTGGGTGCTCATGGTATTTGGGTAGAACCAGATATTGTTCAAGAGCAGGGCATTCCAGGTAATTATGAGTCTTGGGTGAAAACTGGATTAGATGTAACACGCAGCTTTTTTTGGGCAATTTTAAGTCAAATTATGCAGCCAAAATGCTCAGATATTACAAGACTTGCCGATGTAGATATGCAAGCTTGGCAAAGTCAAGGTTTTAAGTGTGAGCATCAGGGGGGAGTAGGGAGATGAGAGTGATGTAGACGCGATAGTAGCTTCCCGCAGAGTGGGAGGTGGGGAAAAAGAATTAAATTTGGGTGCAATAGCAGATATATTCTTTTGGAGGATGCCAGACTGGCAGGAATTCGCCAAATTTGAGAAGGGTGAGTTCCTTTTACCCCTATTTCCTTAACTGAGCAGTATTGCCAGCTGTTCAACCAGCATTATTTCTCAGAAACAATAACACCTGTCGAATGAAAAAATCTCGCCCCCGCTCTGGTCGGTCATTGAACAAATAATGTGTTCCACTGGGAATAGTCACTGTTTTAACCCTGGATGCATTCACTAACTCTGCTTTGAGAGCTTGCAAATCTTCCTGTCTAGACCAAAAATCAAGTTCACCTCGAATAACCAGTGTTGGAACAGTAATATCTGATGCCTCCCAATACTTTTGACCGAGTGAGAGATTGTAACTCTCCAATCGATAAGCAGATGGAATTCTCAGACTAGAAGGAGTACTAGTATTACCGTTGGCGCCTCTTGCAAGCGCTGTATGTTGATATGCATCAACAACAGCAGGGTCACGCCACTGACTCTTATCTTCAACTGGAATTGTTCGGTTCCATTGAGCAATTAACCCTTCAGCATCTGTTATTCGGTATGCTCCTGCATCAGAGTCAAATGTTCCTGGCTTATTTGGGTCTTCAAAGGCATGACGAAGTTTCCAAGGCGCATCAACACCATAGAGGCTATTGAGCATTACCAAGTGGCTAACTTTTTCATTGTTTTGACTCGTATACATCCCTGCCCAATGTCCGCCAGTTGCCCAACCGACAAGTGCCACAGGTTGTCCTTGATGAAGGTCGCGAATGGCATCGACTACGGCTTCAATATCTCGCACTGCTGCGTCTGAGGGGACAGATGGCGGATTTTTTTCTGGTGGTTGATCTAAAGCTGTAGGACGCGTAGAACGTTCCCAACCCCGCACATTTATGATGTAAACTGAATGTCCAGCAGCAGCAAAATCTGCGGCAAGTGAGTATCCAGGCACATTTAAGTCAAAAGAAGCAATACCGCCGGGGCCACCCCCATGAATTAACAAGATTGGGGGATTTGAACTTTTGGTGCGATCGCCCAACAAAACCTCCCGGACAAAAATTTGAATACCAGGATCACTCGTCACATAAAAATCCTTTCGCGTCACTTGAGATGAATTTAGAGAAAACTGCTGTTTTAAAAGAGATTGTGCGATCGCAGTTGATACTGAGTTTTGAGTTAGTTCAACCCACTTCGTGGAAGTGACACGAGCGATGAGCGTAAAGCTTCCATCATCAGATGGTTTAAAAATTGCTGCTTCTCCTTCTGCAATTTCACTCAATACAGGATGTGCTGGTTCTTTAAAGTTGTGTATATGAGACACCAAAACCTTGTTAACACCAGGTGCAGGGGGAGTACCCAACAATATTCGAGTTTCTGCAACCAGCTGTTCTTGTCCTGATTTGCCGTTTAAGTTTTGCCAAGAACGCCGCCCATTCAGACGTTTTGTTGTTTGAACAGAACCAACCTTCATTAATTGCGCTGTTTCTACAGTTCGGCAATATTCACTAGCAATTACTTGACCAATAGGAATGCCAAGAGTACGTAGAGCATCACCGATTACTTGAGCTTGGACTCGACCCTCTGGAGATAGATTGCGATGAGCCTCACAATTCTTCCACCATTCTCCTCCTTCTCTGATATCGGCTTGAGACCAATCTGTTGCAGTATGACGAATGTAAATTACATAGCCGCCCTGTCGGAGTGTATTAACGAGTTGGCTAGTGTGAAGTTGAGGAGACTCCGTAGCTGGAGACGCAGCAGGTTGAACTGCTTTGGAATTCCACATGTCGGCTTTAACGCAACCTGAAGCTAAAAGTAGAACACTAGCAATCATTAAACATTTCACTGGAGTAACACCTTTCAAGCACTAAAAACACCATAAACCCAGGATTTGTGCCTAGTTCTATCAGTCAAATTAAATTGGTTATTAAAGTTCAATTACAGCTAATTCATAGCTATTATCTCGCTGTTACGGCATCTAGCTTTTTTCAGGTAATCAACATACTTATTATGCTAGAAAGAAGTTTTATCAATGTCCAACATATATTTGATTACTGAATAACACTTGAAAAGTTCAAATGGAATTGCGACATCTCCGTTACTTTGTAGCTGTGGCTGAAGAACTACATTTCGGTCGAGCAGCACAACGATTGCATATTGCTCAACAACCGCTTAGTCGTCAAATTCGTAATTTAGAAGATGAAATCGGCGTGCAGCTGTTCTATCGCACGAAACGCACCGTGCGCTTGACAGAAGCAGGGCAAGTCTTCTTAACGGAGGCCAGAAAAACACTCCAACAAGCTGAATATACTGTTCTACTGGCACAACGCACGAGTCGAGGCGAGATTGGAAGGTTTGCTGTTGGCTTTACAAGTCCTGCTTTAAATAGCATTCTGCCTAAAATTGTCCGCTTGTTCAAAGAGCGACATCCGCAGGTAGAACTTGCATTAGAAAAACTCCATACTAATGAGCAAGTTGAAGCGCTGATATCGGGTCAACTTCAAGTAGGGTTACTGCATCCACCTTTAGAAAATGAGTTTTTAGTCTTAGAAACCATTCATCGAGAAAGGTTAGTTGCAGTTTTATCAGATACCCATCCATTGGCTCAGGCTGCAACTGAGTCAATTTCAATCAAGGCACTTTCTGATGAATCGTTTATTCTCTTTCCACGTCATGTTGGTCCAGTTCTTTATGATCGCATTATTAATTTGTGTCAGCAGGCAGGGTTTAGTCCGAATATTGTACAAGAGGTTATTCCTCAGCAAACCATTCTCGGTTTAGTTTCAGCAGATATTGGGATTTCACTGCTCCATGCCTCAGCACAAGCTGTAACACCTACTGGTGTTGTCTTCAGAAATTTATTAGAGCCATCTCCAGAATTGGAGCTTGCTGTTGCTTGGTATCCCAATACTACCAATCCAATTTTGTCCACTTTTTTAGGAATTGTTCGTGAAGTGACCATTGGATCAGATTGAGGATAAAATTATTTATTGTCCATAATTGATCTAGCGCTCTTCTGTCACTCTCATGAAAGCGATGAAAGAGCGGTAATGTGAAAAATATGTATCTACAGCTCTATTAAGATTTGCTAGTGTAGGTATAGTACAAATAATAATAACAGTGGTGTTGTAGCTGCTTAACAGCTACTGGGTGACAAATTGTTAGTAAAGGTCACATTAAGAGATAATAACTATGACGGCATTTGAACCTCAGAGTCTTTGTTCTTATAGCCAAGAAGATGTGCAGAAAATTCTTCAGTTAGCGATCGCTCGTCAAGCCAATGACCAAGACAAAGAATTTTCCTATGAGCAACTGCTGGAAATTGCTACTGAGTTAGAAATTTCACCAGAATCTCTCAACCTCGCAGAAATTGACTGGCGATCGCAACAAAGTGAAATCCAACAACGGCAAGCTTTTAATTCCTACCGAATCGGAAGATTTAAAAAACGTGTGGGGAATTATGCAATTGTCAACAGTTTTTTCCTGCTGGTGGATTTCGTCGGTGGTGGTGGTCTTACTTGGTCGTTGTATTTCTTGCTATTTTGTGGACTGACACTAGGGCTTGATATTTGGAATACCTTTCAAACTAAAGGCGAAGAGTACGAAATGGCTTTTCAAAAATGGTATCGCAAACATCAAATTAAAAAAACTATCAATACAGTTGTCAATAAATGGTTTAAGGCGTTACAGATTTAGGTAAGAAAAAACGAGTTTTTGCGGCGATCGCTAATGCCAATTATTTATAAAACCCCTAGCAAATAAGCATCTAGGGGTAGTGTTCATTATTGTAAATTTCCAGTACTCTAAACTTTAGCAATTTAGCCGATTAATTTCTGCTGATTTTTGCGATTTTTCCATTGCCAGGCTGCACCTAAAGCACCAAGTGTCAATAAGCTTAACGTTGATGTAGGTTCAGGGACGGGGACAATTTGCCCACGAATCTCACCACTAGGGAAGGTGGTTGTGTGCAGATTAAAGTAGGCATTACCTCTCAACAGTTCCTGCGCTAATACATCTGTCAAGGGATTGGTAACATCATCAAAACGCCAATCTCCCGTAATTGTCCCCGAATTGCTACCTGCAATCGGAGGAAGAGTGGCATTATCCAGATCGTGAACAACAGGGCCATTTTGACCAGCTGGGGCGTTATGGATATGTGCAAATGGAGCTGCTATGGTACCCTGCAAACCAGAGTAATTGACCACATAGTCAAAAACCCAGCTACCGGGGCCACCACTAAGTGTACCCGTCGCCGTACCTACACCAGATGTACTGATAGAGGGAACTTCTTGATCACCATTTAATACACTGGTGAAAGAAAAAGTTGCCGCATTAGCCGCTAAAGGTGACAGTGCGATCGCTGTACCTAGAAACGTACCAGTTAACAAAAGCTTCATAAATGACCTGCATTACTTTACACAATCACCAAATTGATACTTGGTAACCTATAGAGATTATACTGAAATTGCTTAGTACTTGCTGGTTCAATTATGAATAAGCATTATAGTAATTATGCTTATACGTTGAACAAGAAGTCAGAAGGAATCTTCCCTCTTCCCTCTGACTTCGTTGAAGACGGCTAGATTAAAAAATATCTGCTGGGTCTGCCGAGTTTAACTTCCGCATAGCGATCGCGCCAGAAATCAAACACATAATAATTGTTAATATCAAAACTTGTATTATCCGTGCATAAGTCATAAATAGTGGTAATTTAGTGACGTTTCTGGTGAAGCCATACATGAAAAAAGAAACGAAACCACCAGGAATAAAACCGCATATCGCTAAAATTAATGCCTCTTGCAACACCACAAATAATAAATAAGTATTACGATAACCCATTGCCTTGAGTGTGGCGTATTCAGGCAAGTGATCCATCACATCACTATAAATAATTTGATAAACAATAATCACGCCAACCAAAAATCCGATGGTGACACCCAAGGAAAAGATAAAACCAATCGCGCCATTTTCTTGCCAATACTTTTTTTCAAAATCAATAAATTCTTGACGGGTAAAAACTTTTACATCATCCGTAAGATAAGACCGTAATGCTTGAGCAACGACATCAGCATCACTACCCGATTTAAGATTAATTAAACCCAGGTTGACGTTACCTGGTTGCTGTGCCGAAAAAATTCGCAAGTAGTTCTGGTCACTAGTAATTACACTGCCATTAGCTACAAAAGATGCACCAACCTCATACAAACCGCCAATTTTAACTTTACGTCCTTGCAGTTCTGTCGTGACAGGTTTACCTTCAGATATTTGAGCGATCGCCTGTTCATATTTCCCGTTGGCGTTACGGTCAAATAACAGTGTGTTGGGATATTTAATCTGATCTAATTTTTGATTGACTGCTGGTAAATTAAACGCAGGTTTTTCTGGATTAAAGCCGATTACTAAAATTGATTCATCTAACTTAGTTTGGGGACTTTTCCAAACTCCTATACGAATATACAAAGGATTAACTGACTCAACCTCAGATAGATTAGCAGCTTGAAACAACCGCCGACGAGGAAAACTACTGAGTAATCCTAGATTTTGCCCTTGGCGGCTCATTAATACTAAATCTGCTTGTAAAAGTTCATGAAAGCGGGTATTACTATCATATAAAGCCGACTGAAAGCCCAACTGCATTAACATGAGAAAATCGGCAAATGTAATTCCACAAAGGGCAACGAGAAACCGCCCTTTTTGTTTCATTAGTTGCCGCCAAGCCAAGGGGATTTTGGGTTTGAACATGAGAGGATGGGGGATGGGGGAGTGGGGGAGTGGGGGAGCAGGGGAGCAGGGGAGTGGGGGAAATAACCAATACCCAATGACCAATGACTATTGACCAATGACTATTTCGACATTGACTTGAAGGTTAGTAAAGTTAGCCACTTGCTGGCTTGCTGTTTGATCTAAACGAATTTTGGCTTCAATTACCCTGGCATCTGTGGCCGCCGTGGGGTCGCTGTCTAAGACATCTTTTTTCGCCACTTTTAAACCAATACGATCAACTGTGCCGCTTAACTTACCCTCAAAGGCATTGCTAGGACTAGTAATACTGGCAGTTTGACCAGGGCGAATTTTAGCGATATCACTTTCGTAGATTTCAGCTACAGCATACATTTGCTCTGTTTGACCAAGTTCGACAATTCCTGCTTCATCGATAGTTTCGCCGGGACGAGCTTGAATTCGCAGAATTTGACCTGCTTTTGGGGCGCGAATATATGCTGAGTCGAGTTCAACTCGCATTTTCTCAACTGAGGCGATCGCACTATCTACTTCTGCCTGTGCTGTGGCTATATCTGTAGGACGCACTTCTGCTGTTTGCTCCAAGGTGGCTTTGGCTTCTTGAATTTGGGCTGTGATGGTGCGTTGTGTTCTTTGTAAGCTGGCTTTAGCACCATTCAATTCTGCTTGAGCGGTTCTTAAAGTTAATCTCCGACCATCGAGATCCGCAGCCGCGATCGCGCCTTCTTGATAAAGACTTTCATAGCGGCGAAATTCTATCTCTGCGTTCTGTAACCCTGCTTCTAAGCGAGCAATAGTAGCTTGTTGGGTTTGGATTTCACCATCTAACTGTGCTTGCAGATTGCTCACAGTTGCTTGTCTAGCGGTTATTTCACCTTGTTTGGCCCCGGCTTTGACTTGAGTCAGTCGGGATTGAGCCACTCGGACTTGCTGCTGTGCTTCTTTTAAATTAGCTTGTAGGCGATCGCGATTATCCAAAATGGCGATCGTCTGTCCTGCTCGTACCTGCGTACCTTCCTCAACTAACAATTGAGTAACACGGCTACCACTACCAGCACTGGGATTAGTTGGAGCCGAAATCTTAATTACTTCACCTGCTGGCTCTAATCTTCCTAATGCATTCACCTTGGGAATAACTGGTTGGCTCACTTGTGCAGTGACGACTGGATTTTTCGTAGTAGCTGGTGGACGAGTGACATATACTACTCCCGCTCCCATCGCCATCATACAGGTAATACCCACAGCAGCTAACCAACGCAAATTAGTAGGAAATAGAGATGATTTCTTCATTTCCTCAGAATTTCGCAACATCGTTTTTACGCCTGATTAATGGGACGGGACATAAATACTTTTGAGATTCGCCTGTTCAACCTGTTCATACTTGAAGAAACCAGGATTGAGTATCCCATGAGGGTCATATTTCCTTTTCATTTCATTGACTTTAGGCCAGTAATCACCGAATTGCAGTCGCCATCTTGGTAGGTCAAATTCTACCCAGGTAGCCATATATCTTTTGCCACCCATTTGGAAGCCCAGATCAGTGAGTAGATTTAATTGCTCTAGCACAGGTTTAAGCTGAGATTTAGGGATAGTTGGATACATACCTAACCCGATAATTAAATCATCTTCTGGTAAAGGAAACATGGGCGTTTGATGATTGCGAGAATTAAGACAAAAGGAACCTACAGGTATAGTTCGGAAGTCAATAAAGGAAGGTATGTACTGAAGCGCAATATCGATAAATTCTTTTGCCTTTGCTCCTGGTAAAAGAATATCTATCCAGGTGTTAGCAGTACCTACAGGATGAGATACTTGCCCCATTGGTTGAATGAATTTATCAAAAGTTAGGTCTTCGGTGTGGATGTGACGATAAAAATTTAAACCAGAAAGCAATTTTTCTTCATTTATATCATTAACAGAATCCACTTCTAAAGTAATTTGCATTCTGTAAAACCACTGAATTAGGGGTTTAATCTTCGTTTCTAGCCTAGACATTCCTAGTAGGCAAGGAGAGAACAAAGATACTAAACCATCAATACAACCTTCAGAAACAAGGCGACGCTCATCATTTAAAAGAGTATCTAAATCGTCATAGCAAAGAAAATAACTGCGAGTGTAAGAACGATATTTTCTCAGGCGATTTTGAACTTTCGTGATAATGCCAAACTGCCCATAACCACAAAGCACATGATAAAAAAGTTCACTATTTGCTTCTGGTGTACACCAGACAATATCTCCTGTACCAGTAACAACTTCCAAACCCAAACAATTATCAGCTTGAGAACCATAACGAAAAGAACTCAAGCCTAAACCAGCCGCAGATAGAGTTCCTCCCAAAGTAACCTCAAAGTTATTTGTGAGTACAGGCGGAATTACACCATGAGGTATAGAAATATCAACTACCTGCTTCCACGTCACACCAGGATCAGCTTTAAACCAAAGTTCATCGGGACGGAATTCGTGAATTTGATTGAGATTCCGCATATCTAAAAGAATTCCATCTTGATTCAAAGATTGACCACCTAGTGAATGTCCCGCAGCTCGTGACGAAACAGTTAATCCTTGTTTAGCAGCATACTGAATTACTTGAGCAACATCAGTAGAATTTTGCGGACGAACTACAATTTGAGGTCGTTTTTGAATAATGCCACCAAAATCTTGAGAAACTGCTGCTAATTCTGCTTCTAAGTTACTAACTTCACCTGCAATAATTTGTTTTAAATCTGAAATAATGCTGTTCATAAGTTTAAAGTTTTAATAAAACCACAGAGACACAGAGTACACGGAGAGATGAGAAATAAATGTTTTTGAAAATGATTTATCAAGCCGTTGCTTATGTTTATTAGTGAATTATTTTGGCAACGGCTACAAACTAAATACTTGCCAAAATTGCTAATTGCAATTAATTAAATAACCGCAATTTGACCATCTTGACACCAATCTTAAGCAAGTTGGGAATTAGTCCAATTAAAGTCAAAAAACCATGTATTAAACTTGATGTTTGTGTATTTGAGATTAACGACTGATTAGTCAATCTTTCATACTTAAATACACAAACACAGTCTCCTTCTGCTTGTTTACTCAAAATCGCAGCTTTTATCCCAGGAAAAGCTCTTCTAGTCGCTTCTTGTTCCATCTCACAAAAAACACGACACGGCTGATCAAAACCGTATTCTTTAGCGATAGATAAAACTGGGCAAACCCTTTGAATTTCTAATGCTGCATCTGTCCCGTTTTGCGAGACATCTACTATATCCATGACAAAACCCATCAATCCTAACAAAGGAGCAGCTTCCTGGAAACCTTGCGCTAGAGTATTGTGATCAATGAAAGTACCCATCAACGCCTTTTGTTGTTCAGGATATTTTTCCATCATCTTTTCAAAAGCGGCTGCATCTCCTATTTCCTCTGCCAGCTTTTTGTATCTTTGAAATCTCTTCCTAAACAAATTCATGGCTTTTGATTCATCTAGATTGATGATATCTTCCATGCGAAGATTGCCTGTAACCAGTTCAGTTTCCATGCTCATTGTTATCTTTTCCTACACCTAATTTTCCTTTGTGTATTTGTGGTTACTTGAAATAAGTATTCTTGAAACAAAAGAGGAGTAGTATTTACATGCTCGAATACAAGCAAAGGCCAATTATCCAAATCAGCACATACTTACAAGCATTAAGACAAGATAAGGCAATATCTATTTCCAGTTCACTTGTAGTGTGTCTGTACCTTCTTGTTTTGTAAGAAGTAAAACTATTTGCCATTATTGGTAGTGGCTGTTGAAACGTACTTTTGGCTTTAGATTGCCTTGTGTTCAGCGATTTTGTTTTTCTCATCTCAAGTATGACTATCTTATTTGCTATGTTCAATTGTCTTAATTCAAATGATCAGGCTCGGCAAATTTATAGCCAATCTCGAGGATTTTGCAAAACTTCTTTGAGCATCGCTTCTTTGCTACCAGGGACAGGTTGATCGTCATATTCCCAGCTAGCAGCAGGAGGCATACAATTAAACACACTTTGCTGCTTCACCATACCACTGGCTAAACCAAAACGGATGCCGCGATCGCAGGACAAGATAAATTCCACATAGCGCCCCCGCACCAGATGTTGCCAATTCTTATTTGCTTCTGTAAAGGACATATCTTTACGTCTTTCGACAATCGGCAGATAGGCAGGAATAAAAGCATCAGCACAATTTGTCACAAATGACAGCAGTTTTTGAGGATTGCCGTTATTGAGATGGTCGAAGAAAATTCCCCCTATACCCCGGCTTTCAGCTCGATGTGGGATGTGGAAGTACTCGTCACACCACTTTTTAAAACGTGGGTAATAAGCAGGATCGTACTTGTCACAAACCTCTTTATGCACCTGATGAAAATGCACTGCATCTTCCTCAAATAGGTATGCCGGTGTCAGGTCTGCGCCGCCGCCAAGCCACCAATAAACAGGTTGATTGCCGTTACTAATTTGAAAATAACGGTAGTTGACATGCGCCGTCGGTGCCATCGGGTTGTGGGGATGAATCACAAAGCTAGAACCTGTGGCGAAGAAGCGATTACCTCTAGTCGTAATCATTTGATCTGCTGCACCTGTAGCCAGCGCACCTGATTGCTGAAAAGACATTCCCGGAGGTAACTCACCCTCTATCGCTACATAGTTGGCTCCCATCTTTTCAAAGACATTGCCATTGTGCAACGCACGATCAATATAGATAGCATCTTCACTACTTTTACCAACTGTCCAGATGCCCTTTTGATCTCGATTCCAGGACTGTTCACGAAGCTCTTTACCATCCATAGCTACCAGTGCTTGGCAAGTATTTTCAAACATCTGTCTGAAAATCTTGTCTATTACCCCACGCATTGTTGGTTGTTGTGTCACTGTTCTTTCTAGGACATCAGTCATATTTATCTCCCCACTATTGATGAAGTACGTCTATGTATGTCTGTTGCTTTACCAATAATTCCGCAATCAGAGGAAAATCTCTTTCCCTATCCCCTGTCACCTATCACATGAACTAGTTTTGAAGATTCATGAACAAGGTGGTTTTGGTTATCCAGGTTCGACTCAGAAAATGAAGCCTGAGATTTTTGCAGAAACTTACGAAAAGTAATATCCAAAGCATCAGCAGCAACATGAAGTTCATCTGATATTTTTGGCATTGGTTGAGAATCTAAAGTTGCTACTACTACGGTGTCTTCTTGAGCAAGTTTGTGGTCAATTTTCCTAAAAAAACCATCTAACCAAGGTACGGGTAAAATATTGCGATACAAAACGCGTTTTACACGAGTGGTATTTTCATCAATGGGCAAGTGGGCAACTAAAATTCCAAACTTAATATCAAATCTGCCACCTCTACCTACATTAATTTCTGCGAGGGTAACATTGGGCAGATACAAGGTCAATTTTGTCTTTAATTCGGGGCGTCCACCAAGTAAAAAGTTTAAGAAACTTTTGGAATTACCTAAGGACTCATAATTAACTTTGGCAACTGCACCCCAATCGTATTTATCAACTTGATAATTGATAGTTTTATTGATAGGGATTCTTTGACCAAAAGATTTTCTATGGACTGCTATGACATGAGTAAAATCAAGATTAGCTTCCATGAGACGAGCATAGTTAGCATGGTCTATCCCATCATCGTAAACAGGACGCATGGTCTCGACCATGTATTCGGGAAAAGTTGGCAAGGGAGGACGTTCTGCTTCTGGTAAGTCCCCATAAAATAGCCAGACGAAACCATACTTTTCTTTGACTGGGTAGCTATCTACACGAGATTTTTTGGGGATAGGAGTTCCATGTGCATTAGAAGGAATTTCTACACATTTCCCGTCAGCTTGAAATTTCCATCCATGATAGGGACAACGAATACAATCTTTTTCAATCCAACCAAGAGAAAAAGCAGCACCACGATGGGGACACTGATCCTGCAACGCGATGATTTTTCCATGAGAGTCGCGATACAGGACAAATCTCTGATTAAACATGACAACTTGCTTAGGCTTATTGGTAATAGCCGAGCTAAATTCACAAGCATACCAAAAGTTTTTCAACATATTTGTCTCCGATTCTTTTTAGATATGTTGTCTTGGCGATTTCATACCAACTTGCACTCAAAAGCTTTCCATCAACACAATAGATGGTGAAGCAGGAATTATTTCCGTCAAAACGACCCTGTAGAAGCTATAAATTTAGTTCATCAATGAGGTGTAAATAGGTCGTGCTTGATTTTGGTGACAATTGTCTGATTTATTTTTATGAGATTGCAAACCCCAGCCCATAGCTAAATATTTTTGACGCAGCTGTCGATAAGCCAGAGTTAAAGCATCAGCAGGAACATGAACTTCCGTTGATAAAGTGTCAGGTATCAACTTGGGATATTGAGACTCAGTTACTACTTTATCTTCTAAACCTACTTTATGGTGAAACTTCACAAATAAGTTATCTGCCCAAGAATAGGTGAAGAAATTACGTAATTGGATGCGCTTACTAATGGTCGTATGATCATCAACAGGAATGTGGATGGCATAATTAATAATTTTGCCACGACCAAAGTCACTTTCAAATTTAGTTATGTTAGGAGGGTAAAAGCAAATTTTGGCATTTAACTGTGTCTTTTTTGGGCGAAAAAATGATTTAAATATGCCATTTTTAGGTTTAGTGTAATTCTTGTAGATGATTTTAGTACTTATACCCCAATCTTCATTTTCAACTACATAGTCTTCAACTCTTGGATCTTGTGCAAATCCTGCTCCGAAGGAATTAGCATGGACTGCATAAAGATGAGCCGGATCAAGAGCATTTTCGATGACACGAGTGTAGTGAGATTTCATCTCGTATTCTACATAAATAGGATGCATGTTGGGGTCTTCATATTCTGGCAAGGGAGGAATTGGTGGACACTTTTGTGTCGGTAATTCTCCATAAAATAGCCAGATAAAACCATATTTTTCCTGTACTGGGTAACTGTTGATATTAGCTCTTTTAGGGATGGGCATGTCAATTTCATTGGAAGGGATTTCCAGGCATTTCCCATCAGCTTGAAATTTCCATCCATGATAGGGGCAACGGATACAATTGTCTTCTATCCAACCCATAGATAATGCTGCACCACGATGGGAACATTGGTCTTTCAGTGCTACTACTTGCCCTTGAGAATTACGATAGAGGACAAATTTCTGATTTAACATCACAATTCGCTTGGGCTGGTTGGTAACAGCTGAGCTAAATTCACAAGCATACCAGAAGTTTTTGAGCATCCCTAAGTACCTAAATATCCTAAATGACTGAATTTAAAGGGTTTTTTTATACTGAACGATTAGGTCGGAAAAACTGAGTTTCTGAAGCTGGTGCAAAATGTGGTTTCTTGTTTGGCTTGTAGTTAAGTGGCTCTAACTCTCAAAGAGTTGAAAGGCTAGAGTAACTCACTAGAAACTTTTATTTATTTTTTTCCATCTAATCTTTTGGCAAATCATCATCTATTTTTGTCTTATTTCATGCTTAATTAAGCCAATTTTAGGCAAAATTGACCGCTTTTACTCTTATTCTATATGTCTGCCCGTCCTGACACTTTCTGGCGTCTATTGCCTTTGTTGCGTGTCATTCTTGAGGTAGAGTTGTGACTCTTTCTTTGGGCATAGGTGATACTATACCAATGCACTAGTGCATTAGTCAACCAATGTATAATTTTTCTCGATGAACCATTACACCAATAAACTAGTGAATAAGTTTATTCGTTGGAGTATAGTGTGGCACAAGGAGAAGCTTCGATTCGGGTTTACCTGCCCCCTGAAACAAAAGACAGGTTTAAAACAGTTTGTTTTTTTAAAGGACTGAATATGTCTGACGTTTCAGCAGAATTGATTGAAGATTGGTTAGCGAAAAATGAGATAGAACTGCCAAATTCCCAGAAAAGCTCATCCTCACCCACAAGTAAAAAGAGTAATAAATCAGCATGATTTAAGAAAGTTGATCAAATAAACTGCAACTTTAATTCTGATTGTGGCTGAACTGTGTAGTTTCACTGGGGAGAGAAGTCATACTAAGTTGATTCAAAGTTCGGAGATTAAGACATACAGAGGAGTAGAGGAGCAAAGGGATGGAGGGGTAAAGGAAGTCGGAAAAAAGAGGTTTTACTGGGAAATTTGAGATTTTACGGCAAGTTATCAGCATGGTTAGCCCGACCTGGCAAATTTTCCCAGACGAATTTTGGATTGGGGTTTCTGGTAGATGTGCCGACTCTAGATGTAGGAATCAATCTAAAAATTGACAATCCAAAATTTGCCAGCAGCTTTCTCTGGTGTTAGGGTCAATGCAAAATTGGTTAAGTTTTCTGACACTTCGCCTTAAGCAGGGTGAGTATGAGGTTTACCTGGATGAACGTCAGCCAAACCTGTAAACATATGGAAAATCTCAATTCCAAAGCATCTGCAACAGATGCCGTGTGACAACTCAACAGTTAGACTAGTAACCGCAGGGTAGCAATTTTAGGAAAATTATGATGAGCGATCGCGACTACACATTAATCATTGACAAAAGTGGTAGTATGTCTACCCCTGACCAAGTGGGTGGTAGAAGTCGATGGGAAATAGCCCAAGAGTCTACTCTTGCTTTAGCCAGAAAATGCGAACAGTTTGACCCAGATGGTATTACTGTTTATGTATTTTCTGGCAGATTTAAACGCTATGACGATGTTACCTCCGCCAAAGTCGCGCAAATTTTTTTAGAAAATGACCCTGCTGGCACAACAAACTTAGCAGGTGTACTTCAAGATGCACTTAATAATTACTTTCAACGCAAAGCCGCAGGTAAAACTAAAACCAATGGCGAGACAATTTTAGTGATTACTGATGGTGAACCAGACGATCGCAGAGCAGTATTTGAGGTAGTTATTCAAGCTACTCGCCAGATGGAACGGGATGAAGAATTGGGAATTTCCTTAATTCAAGTCGGGTCAGATCCCCAGGCTACTAAGTTTCTCAAAGCTTTAGATGAGCAGTTGCAAGGTGTTGGTGCTAAATTCGATATTTGTGATACCGTCACCTTAGATGACTTAGAAGATATGAGTCTGGCAGATGTATTGATGAATGCAATTACTGATTGAATCAGTCCAGAATCTATTCAATATTGGCTATTAACTAAATAACTGGAGCCTGGAAAATGCTAGAAAATCGAGATTACACCTTGATTATCGACAAAAGTGGTAGCATGGCCACCCCAGATCAAAAAGGTGGTAGAAGCAGATGGGTAGCAGCACAAGAATCTACCTTAGCCTTAGCTAGTAAGTGCGAACAATATGATCCTGATGGCATCACTGTTTATTTATTTTCTGGTAGATTCAAACGTTATGAAAATGTCACAGCTAGTAAGGTAGGACAAATATTTAAAGAAAATGATCCTGCTGGAACTACAGATTTAGCTGCTGTGTTAAAACACGCAACAGATGATTACTTTCAACGTAAAGGTGCGGGTCAAACCAAACCGAATGGTGAAACAATTTTAGTTGTTACTGATGGTGAACCAGACGATCGCAAAGCAGTAATGAAGGTAATTATTGAAGCGTCTCGCCGGATGGATCGAGATGAAGAATTAGGCATTTCCTTTATTCAAGTTGGCACAGATCAGCAAGCTACCCGCTTTCTCAAAGTCTTGGATGACGAAATGCAAAGTGCTGGGGCTAAATTTGATATCTGTGACACCATTACCATGGACGATATGGAAGATTACAGCCTATCAGAAATCTTGCTGAATGCCATCACTGACTAGCGATCGCTGTTATTAAGATTTAGCATAATGGACTCTATTGATAAGCTGCTAGCTCAACTCAAGGCTGAATATGATGAAGCAACACCCGCAGCAAAACAACCACAACCAAATACAGCCAAATCATTGACTCCACAGCTACCAAAATCTTTATCTATAGTAGATAACCTGTTGGCAGAAGTTAAAGCTGATTTCGCCGCACAGGATGAAGCTGAGGATTTGAGAAGACAGCAAGAACTAGAACAAGAAAAAATTAGACAAGTACAAATCCAAGCCAAAAAACTAGAAGCTTTAAAACATCAGGCACAAGAATGGTTAGAAAAATTAGATCCCTTCTCGCCAGAAGGACTTTGGTTTGAAAGATTTTCTGAAAGTTACCCCTCCAAATTAGAGGCGGCGATTGAATATTTACAAAGCAACGGATAAATCACAATCAATTTACTTTTTGTTGATTTGCGAAGAGTGCTGAATAGCCCATTCATGCATTGCATAAAGAATCGGTTTTAAACTTTCCCCCAAGCTTGTCAATGAGTATTCTACCTTGGGGGGAATTTGTGCATAAACTTCTCGGTGTATGATACCATGTTCTGCCATTTCTCTGAGTTGCTGAGTGAGCATTTTTTGCGTAATTCCAGGCAAAGCTCGCTGTAATTCCCCAAAGCGTTTTACATCTGTGATTAATTCTCGAATAATCAAAACCTTCCAGCGTCCGCCAATTAGTTTTAGTGTAGTTTCAACTTCACAAGTCAGCCTGCGATCGCTTTCTGCTTCAGCTCTCATTGTTACGTTCACATTTTTATTCTCCAAAAACCGATAGTATCCTACTTGTGCTGAATTTTTGAATTATGTTTTCTTGGGAATACTCTACAATCCCAAATCAACGGCTATACGATGAGCGCAAGCAAAACCAGAAAATGCCACCGCATTTAACCCCTGTCCTGGAAAGGTACTATCACCCACACAATAAAGTCCAGGAATAGCTGTTCTATTAAATGGCATGGCTAACAACCCCAGTAACTTACGCCGGGGAATTGGCCCATAAGTCCCATCCTCCCGCCCTAAAAAGCGGCGATGAGTGCGGGGTGTCCCTACTTCCAGATAATCTAAGCCAGCGTCTAAACCAGGAAAAATCTTTTCGAGCCTGTCGATAATTTGCCAAGCAGCCTCTTCTTTCTTCGCCTCGTACTCACTTGCAGATAGTCCTTGCCAATCATCAATCCAGTGAGGTGTGAAGGCGTGAAGGATATGATATCCCTCTGGTGCTAAATCTGGGTCAAGCAATGTGGGAATTGAAACAAAAATAGTCCCTGCTGGTGCTGCCATTTTTTGCCAATCTTCCAGAATTATATGATGGCACTCTGTCCCATCAGGCAATACTGATCTTTTTACCCCCATATACAAACTCAGAAAACTTGGCGATTTTTGATAGCATTGTTGCCATTTTTTCTCATTACGAGGTTTTTCCTCTACAGGTAGTAATTTTTCAAAAGTATCCCAACGTGTAGCATTAGAAACTATGCATTTACCATGATAAACTTTACCATTAGCTAATTGTACACCGATGGCTCGTCCCCTTTCGGTGAGAATTTTTGTGACTTTGGCTTGGTATTGAATCTTACCGCCTGCTTTTTCTAAACCTTCTACTAATTTTTGAGCTATTTGCCCTACCCCTCCTTTGGGGTAGTTAACTCCACCATAGTGTCTATCAGAAAAGACCATGCCGGCATTAATCATTGGTGTCATGTCGGCTGAAACCACAGACCAGCAATAACACTCCATATCAATAAATTTCAATAATTCAGGGTCTTTAATGTAGCGCCGTGCCACATCTCCCACATTTTGCGGGAGATATTTGACTAAACCCAGACACGCCAAAGGATGCTGAAAAAATGTCCGCATGAGATACCGAGGTTCTTCTAACGACAGTAAATCTATGCTGTTCAGGCAATTAAAAACCTGCCAACATTCGTCATAAAAGCGACGAATACCTTTTTCTTCATGGCGGAAATAAGCAATAAGATTTTGCAAAAAGTTATCATAAACCCGCTCAACTTTCAGGTTTAATTGATTGGGCAAGTGATAGTGAATCTGTACAGGATCAACAATTGTTTGTTGGCTAACATGCACAGCATTAAGGGCACGGGTGAGTAAATTCGTAGTACCATTTTGCCCAAATCCAAAAATCATTGACGCGCCAACATCAAATCGATAGCCTTGGCGTTCAAAATAGCCGGAACTGCCACCAGGAATTAAATAACATTCTAGTACCAGCACCTTAGCTTGCTTGGCTACTAGCTGGGTTGCTGTTACTAAGCCACCAATACCAGAGCCAATGACAATTACATCAAATTCAGGATTCGAGGATGGAGACATAGAGCCAGATACTAGATAAAATTAACCAATAAAATAGTATTTTATATAACTTTGAATTAAATCAATTATACGTAATTTATTCTTTATATTCCTAGAAGTATTGCTTTGTATTGAATTAGCTAAAATTCAGCGAACAAGATACTTGTCACAATTGGATTTGAAAGTTTTGAATTTATTGCTTCCCATACACAAAAAAGAGGGACAAGCCTGCAACTGCTGGCTAATCCCGTCTGCCGATCCTTAAAGAGAGGAGAACACTGATTAATAATATAACTTTGATTGAGAATAGATGTCAACTATTAATGAAAAATATTTTCAATAATTTTGGCGGTGCTGATTTTAGCTGTCAGCAGTACGCAGGAAAGAGTATTATGATGTTTCAGTTCTTATAGAATAAAAGTGCCTAATTCTGGCTATGACGGTACAACTGCGTGTTTATGTTCCACCCCATCCTTTAATCAAGCACTGGCTGGCAGTTGCCCGTGATGCTGCCACACCTACAGTATTATTCCGTAGTGCCATGACTGAGTTGGGGCGATGGCTGACTTACGAAGCGGCGCGAGAATGGTTGCCGACTTTAGAAACAATGGTGCAGAGTCCTTTAGATTCCTGTCCAGCAACTTTGATTAATCCAGAAGTACCTGTGGCAGTTGTGCCGATTCTCCGGGCAGGACTAGGATTACTAGAGGGAGCGCAAACCATACTACCTTTGGCTGCAATTTACCATCTGGGTTTGGTGCGAAACGAAGAAACGCTGCAACCAAATTGTTATTTAAATAAATTGCCAGAAAAATTTGACCCTCAAACAAGGGTGTTAATTACCGATCCGATGTTAGCAACGGGTGGGTCCATGATGACGGCAATGGCAGAATTAACACAACGGGGTATTGATCCGGCATTGACGCGAATTGTTTGTGTAGTGGCAGCTCCGCCAGCTTTGCAAAAACTGAGCGCGGCATACCCAGGTTTAATAATTTACACTGCAACTATTGACGAAATAGTCAATGACAAGGGGTATATTGTACCGGGATTAGGAGATGCAGGCGATCGCACCTTTGGGACATAAGCTAGTATGCAGCTAGGGAAGGAAAATAGCTTAACTAAATGTAAAAGTTGCAAAATTTCTTCAAGGCGGTAAAGTTATGAGTCAACGTGATGGTTTTGCCAGTGGTTTTTTGGCAGGAGCGGTTTTTGGTAGCGTAGTAGGTGGGATTCTTGGGGCTGTGATTGCTTCCCGACGGGATGGCGAATTAACAGCAGAAGAAGCCGAACTGATTAATGGCCAAACAGCGACTAAGAAAGTAGCGGCGAAACGACGACAAATGTTCGCTTCAGATAGTGAAGGCATGGAAATGGAAACAGCAAGGCGATCGCTAGAAGATAAAATTGCCCAGCTGAATGCCACAATTGATGAAGTTCGGCAGCAACTGGGAAATGTTAATGGCAGTTCCACCCAGTCAGTTAATGACCGCTCACTCACCAAAGACTCCTGAGGCTGGCTGAGATTTAGTGAAGATGCTAAATGTGGTTATTCAATGCGGCAATCCGCACATTTCATGACATAGACTAAATTAAAATCAATAATAAGACCATTTTTGACACTTAGCAGGAAACTAACTTATCCATGAATTTACTGTTTACCACTTTGGCGACCTTCATCACCTTCTATAGCTATTTGCTGATTATTCGAGTTTTACTAACCTGGTTCCCAACAATCAACTGGTACAATCAGCCCTTTGCAGCTTTGAGCCAGGTAACTGACCCTTATCTTAATCTTTTCCGCTCAATTATTCCTCCATTGGGCGGTATAGATTTATCCCCTATCCTGGCCTTTTTGGCACTTAATTTAATTGGTGGCTTACTGAGAACCCTCACTACCATGTCATTTGTACAAGGATTTTAGTTATTACTCGTTATTACTCCAATACCAACTTTTGTAGAGACGTTCAGGGTAAAATCGTCTCTACAATTTTTATTATGGACACAGGGGATTGGGTAGATGAAGAATAAATGGATAGTAGCGTGGCAAAAACCAACGCTGGTAATAATGTTAGGTTTCCTGACGTCAACCCAATAGATGACTGAAGACGGTAATTGATTACGAATTACGAATTACGAATTACGAATTACCTCCGCACTTGGCCGCTAAATCCAGCAGCTTTAAACTGCTTCAGTTTTAAAGGTTCTGGCTGATTTGCCGGCACAGAAATTCTCAATTCAAAATCACTGACACCAGGCGGAACCTCAGTAATAGATCCCAGACGGGTGCGATTTTGCATCACCGGGTTATTATTGGCATCATAGATGCGTCCAAAGATATCTGCGTCATAAACTGTTTTGTAAGTACCATTTTCTGCCTTACCAGTGACAATAAAGCAATTGGCAGCTGCACTACCACTACTAATCACAGCACCTTCTGCTAGTTCTGGTGGACAATCCTTATAGGAAACATCAAATAGTTTAATCTGTGTCAACGCTATGGACTGAGGCGTAAACACCCACGAGATAAATGTAATCAAGCAGGAAATAAAAATGACGGTGAGTGAGCGCAACCGCATAAAAGACCCCGTAACTTCATCCAAAAAACATGCAACTTTTGACATTCCCCACTCTTAAGAGTAGGGGATTCTTGGTTCAGCGACCCAACTTAACTTAAAAAGTCCTTGCGGCAATCTCCTAACCAATTAGAGCGTATATAAAACGAATCTATCAGTCGGTTCGGTTTAAGTTTAAGCTAGAGGGTTTGATTTCCTCAAGCTTTTCTCCCATTTTTGAGAGAGGTTTCGGTGTGCCTCACTGTACCGTAACATCAGCTTACCTGAATTTTACGACTTGGAGGTTGGAGACTTTTATTTATCTTTTGTAATAATTAGAAAAACAATCCCTTCAATTGCGATTAACTTATGACTCCAGATGAGATTGAAACAGCCTTGCAAGCAGCCTTTAATAGTTGTGATGCAGCTAGTTGTCCTCTCACTGATATGCAGAAACAGATATTACTGCGAGTAGTTGAGCAAATTCCTGGAAATTCTCACTCCAGGATGTCAGATATTGCCAATCCCTTAGACGAACTGACTCCTGAGGAATTGGAGGCGTTTTTACAGTTCGTTAAAATAGAGGAACAACAAAATCGCACGTGGAAAGTGCAATTACTCAATGACTGGCTGCATAATAACGACTCTGGAGAAGTACAATTTATTCGTCAAAGCTACGGTTTGCAGTGGCTCAATCGTGTAGAATCATGTCATTTTGATAAGTATTCTTACTATGAGGATGCACTAAAGCTGAGAGTAGGCGATCGCATTGAAGTTTCCAACGCTATGTGGGAATGGGTACAAGACGATGGCCCTTGTAAGCGTGAATGGTTTCCCTGCATGGTGCTGCAAGTGGATGAAATTCACGATGGCGATGGTTTTCCTACTAATTGCGTCGTCCGCTTCTACAATGGCGCTGAGTACGAAATTCAAGGTATCTATGAATGGAATCGCTACAATTGGCGCTGGCCTCAAAAGTAAAGGAAAGATGATCTTCAAGGCTATGACGATGCAGTTAGCCAAAGTTACCAGAATTTAGAGCCATTTACCCATGATTTAGCCCCGCTTGCGATCAAGGGCGGTTTTAACGCCAGCTAAAAGCGGGGCAGAGTTTCAGATTTGCTCACTAACCAAGTAAGCTTAAGATCAAGCCAATCCCACTAACTTAGCGCTCAAATCCCATAGACGCTCAGCTTTATCATCATCGCTAGCTTCATTAGAGACCTCTTGAACAAAAGACTTACCATTTTTCTTTTGTCTATTGCCCCAGCTCCAATAAGCACCAGATTGACTATATGCAGGATCTGTGACCACTTCCGCTACCCGATTACCAGCTTCCTCCTCAGACACGAATCCCCCAGTAATATATTTTTGGAAAATTGGGAAGAGTTTCTGAAACAAGGGATAGTGGTCTCGAAATAAGGCAGTTGTGGCTACACAACCAGGATACAAAGAGCTAAAAGTGATACCGTGTGACTTGTGATAGCGCCGATGCAGATCTCTCATTGTTAACACGTTACATACTTTACTATCCTTATAAGCTTTGACAGGTTCAAATTTTTTGCCATCAATCATCGAGATAGGTTCTTTAAATCCTGCCTCAAAGCCCTTTAAATCACCCAAATCTGGACGCGGCGGAATCTTTCCTCCCAACTCTTTCGGGTTGTGCGTCACAGTTCCCAAAATTATCAGCCTTGGTTCCGGAGATGGTGAACTCTTCAAATCTTCGAGCAGAAGGTTACACAGGAGAAAGTGTCCGAGATGATTTGTCGCCACACTCAGTTCAAATCCTTCTGGGCTTCGCAATGGCTGTTTTAATAAAGGCATATAAATTGCAGCATTGCAGACCAAAGCGTCGAGAGACTTGCCGCTTGCTCTAAACTCCTTGACAAACTGTCTCACACTCTCTAAAGAGGCTAAGTCAAGATGCATGATTGTGTAGCTGTCCGGCTGCATTCCCACAGATTTAGCAGCGTCTTCCGCCTTCGATAAATTCCGACAGGCCATCACCACATGCCATTGCCCCATTTGGGAAAGCGCTCTCGCGGCTTGCAAACCCACCCCAGAGGAAGCGCCCGTGATCACGACTGTTGACTTCTGATGTTGTGCCATTTTGTTAAAACGTCATTGATCGTCTTTAGACCATATTGATAATCTTTAATGATAATGATCTCACACCACTGAACCACTATCTTTTAATTTTTAAGAAGAGGATTACAGGAGAGTACAAAAATCTCCCTCCATCCCCTGATTTCCACTACGGACAAAACAACGTATCCCGTGTATCTCTTCCTGTAACTGGATTAGTACCTTTAGCCAGTTGGCACAATTTTTTTTGCTCATCTTGGCGTAGCAGCACATCTGTAAAATCTGCGCCATCGATAGTTGCACCATCAAATCTAGCGTTAGCCGCAAACGCACCCTCTAGCACCGCATTTGTCAAATTTGCTTTAATCAAGCGAGCTGAATCTAAAGTGGCATTTGTGAGGTCAGCATTTGCCAAATTTGCCGACTCTAAATTTGCCGCGAAGAAACTCACACCGCGCAAATTAGCATTGCTAAAGTCACTCTGGCGGAGATTAGCTTTGGTAAAACTAGAGTCTGTTAAATCACGTCCGGAAAAATCAGCTTCTACCAAAATTTCTTTGTTATATTCAAGGGCTAAAGCTGTTGGCACAAACCCTACAGTTGTTGTCATGCCAACTACTGCCCAAAGCAATACACTGAGTATGCTTGTCCAAATTCGATTACTTAATTTAAAATTTATCATCATTTTGAACCAATGGCGAACCCTCCTCCCTCTCATTATCCCGATATTGGTGAATTAGGAGAAGACCTGGTAGCACAATGGTTACAGTCTACAGGTTGGATGATTTTGCAGCGTCGCTTTTCGAGCCGATGGGGAGAAATCGATATTATTGCCCAACAACAGGGAAAGCAACCAAGCAGTAAAAAAAATCTTTCTGTCAGCCAATTGCCCCAAGTGGCATTTGTCGAAGTGAAAACTCGCAGTCAAGGCAGTTGGGATGCAGGAGGTAGAAGTGCTATCACACCACAAAAGCAAGCAAAAATCTGGCGGACGGCGGGAATGTTTTTAGTTAAGTATCCTGAAAAAGCTGACTACCCCTGTCGCTTTGACGTTGCCATTGTTTACTGTCAGCGAATATTAAAACAGAGTACTGAGCTGACACCGACTCCAACAGCTTTAGCTAGCTTCTCAACATCCGGATACCAATTTGAACTGCAAGAGTATATTCCAGCAGCTTTTGACTTTTCCAGTGAGAGCTGATGACTGTAGCCTAATTCTCAAATTGGCTGACTGGTATTAGTCATGGATCAAATATCTCTGTTTACCAATTACCAATACCAATTCTCTAGTATCAGCGCTGCCACCGAACAATATCACGCCAGTGTTTCTGGACAGTAGCCCAGCCCCCGGACGAATTGTTGGCGGAACGCTTCAATTTCTTCTCTCTCTGGGCTACCATGAGAAACGATCGCTACTTGATAGCGGCGCATTACGTCCACTGGGCACTGTCCCGCTTCTAAGCTCCAAAGTGCCATTTGCACCCGCATTGGTGGCTCATAGGTAATTCCTAATTCATTGAGAAAAGCCCGAAAGTCACCATCCTCTTGGGGAGAAATTTGACTTTTGAGTTTGATCCTCACCACCCAGCCATCAATTTGATGAATAACGGTGACGAAAGAAACGGGCATCTGGGGTCTGGCGTGCAGATGTTGAACGACCCTCAGAGTTAGACTGGCATTTGCCAGGTAATACAAATATTCCATATTGGTTGCTGCTTGGGATCAAAGCCAATCCTACATATCTATCTTCGTCAATAGATCGCTGTTCCCGGTAGGGTAAAAGCCCCCGTTTTCGTATGGGGAGGTTTACCCAATTTTTATCGTGATGCTTCCGTGTTACCTAACCTAATAGGATCAATCTTAATAGTCTCAAGATGAAATTGAGCATTTCTCTGGAAAATCTCCAACTAAATTGTTGAAGGCGGGATGAATTCAATGAAGCCACAAATAGCACATACTAATTTAGATAAGCTTTCTCAACAAGAGCCAAAAGATGTGAATTTAGACTGTTCATTAGCTGGGTATGACTACGCACTACCAACTGAACTCATTGCTCAAAATCCCGTATTTCCCAGAGATAGCTCGCGTTTATTGGTGATCAATTCTCCCACTACAGGTAAAGAAACAGCACCTCTAAACCACATTTTTCGAGACTTACCAGAGTTACTACGCACTGGCGACTTGTTAGTTATAAATAATACTAAAGTTATTCCAGCGCGTCTGTATGGGCGTAAATCTACTGGTGCAGAAATAGAGGTTTTGCTTGTGGAAGAACGCCAACATAACTGTTGGTTAGCCTTAGTCAAGCCAGGAAAACGCTTCAAACGAGGAACCAAGATTATTTTTAAACCAAGGGGACTGGTGATTAGTGGTCAAAAATATTCTTCCTCACGCCCCACTCAGCTAACCGCCACAGTCCTAGAAACAGATGCAGCGACTGGAGGGCGTTTATTGCAATTTGATGTGCCCGAAGGACAATCTTTGGTACAACTGTTAGATGAATTCGGTGAAATACCCCTACCACCTTATATTACGGCATCGACGGCTGCTGATGAACAATATCAAACAGTTTACGCTCAACAGCCAGGAGCGATCGCTGCGCCTACAGCAGGATTACACTTTACTCCAGAATTGCTAGAAAAGTTGCGCGATCGCGGAATTAATCAAGCTTTTGTGACATTACACGTTGGCGTGGGCACATTTCGTCCCGTGGAAGTGGAAGACGTGACAAGTCACCAGATGCATGAAGAATGGATTGAAGTTCCCCCGGAAACAGTAGAGCAAATCCGTGCCACTCAAGCAGCTGGTGGTCGGATTATTGCCGTGGGAACAACAGTAGTCCGCGCCTTAGAAGGAGCAGCTCAATCTGGAGATTTACAACCATTTTGTGGCAAAACAGACTTATTTATTTATCCTGGTTACCAATGGCGGGTAGTCGAAGGTCTGATTACTAATTTCCACCTGCCGCGTTCCAGTTTGCTAATGTTGGTGAGTGCCTTGATTGGTAGACAACGCTTGTTAAATATATACAAAGAAGCGATCGCCTCTCAATATCGCTTTTATTCCTTTGGTGATGCTATGCTAATTTTGCCAGAAGCCATAGAAGTTCTGAGTTAGAAATTTTTAATTTTTAACTTTTAATTTTTCATCTCATGGTGGGTACTCTGACTTATAAGGATATACAAAAAGTACAGAGTTGCCATTTATGTATAAACAGCATCAAATTGGTCAGTGGTTTTGCTGCTTTCCTCCGGTTTTCTCCTGGCGGCAGCCACATCTGGGACTTCTCTGTGCTGCCTCTGCATTTTTGGTGTTGGCTGCACCGACAATTATGGATTTACCAGGAAGCAAGTTGCTGGCACAAAATGCCATTTCTCAGGATTTGGAAGCAGCTAGCTTTTACCAGCAGGGAGTCACACGCTATAACCGTAGTGACTTACAGGGTGCGGAATCTGCCTTTCGTCGGGCGTTGCAGCGTGATCCTACTCTGGGTATGGCACGTAATTACTTAGGTAATATTCTACTGATGCAAAATCGCTTGGATGTAGCAGTCCAAGAATACGGAGAAGCGCTGAGAATTAATCCTAATCTGAGTGAAACTTATTACAACCTTGGGTTAGCCTTGCATCGACAAGGACAAAAAGAAGCGGCGATTACAGCTTACCGTCAAGCCTTAGTGGTAGATCCAACAAGAGCCGCAGCCCAGTATAATTTGGGTTTATTACTGTATGAATTAGGACAGGCTCAAGAAGCGATCGCGGCATACGAGCAAGCAATTAATTTAGATAGAACCAATGCTGATGCTTATTTTAACTTAGCGATCGCCCAGCAAGGACAAGGACAGATACCAGAAGCGATCGCTGCTTATCAACAAGCCTTAGAGTTAGATCCGAAAAATGCCACAGCTTATAACAACATGGGAAGCTTGAGGGCAATTCAAGGTCAAACTTCAGAAGCAATTTCTGTTTATCGGCAAGCTATTCGCCAAAATCCCCAGAATGCTTCAGCTTACTATAACTTGGGAGTCATTCTATATAAACAGGGTGAACTCAAGAAAGCCAGTGGAGTATTGAAACGTGCCCACACAATATATCAAGAGCAAGGCAACTTAGAAGAAACCCAAAAAATTGAACAGCTAATGCAGCAAATTGCCCAGGTGCTAGAACAACAGCGTCAAGCCACTCAAACAGCTACTCCTGCCGAGAATCCAACGCCTACAGGTAATGATGTGCCAGTTTCTTTTGATCAACAGCCAATGATGAAATAGCCAGTAGGGTGTGTTGTCGCCAAGCGCCGCACCATCCTAATCTAATACAGCAACTTAATAAAAGTTTGTGGCGTTGCATATTTGCGGAATTAATTGATATTTTTGACCAAAGCTAAAGGTAGATTTTTTGCGTCTTTGCGCCTTTGCGTCTTTGCGTGAGAAAAAAATCATCCCATCAATCAGCAACGCCAAACATTCCTGTCTTAAGATAAATTTTTGTTCGTAGTGAGCGATTTATCGCTTTCTTACAAGGTTTTAAAGAGTTAGAGCTACTTACTACGAACTTTGATTTTATTAAGTCTTACTAGTTATTTTGTAATTTCTTAATCACGTTTACTGAAAGGCAAATCCTGATTAATCGCCGCCATTTCCTGCTGTTCTAGTTGATTGACTTCCCGAATATAGGGGCGGAGAATTTGTTCTAAACGACCATTATAAAAACGGTGCAAACTGTAATTAGCCATAGCCGGGAAACCTCGGCGTTTTTTGTGTCGTCCCCCAGCACCAGGGTCAAAGGTTTGAATACCGTGAGCGATCGCCCACTCAATTGGTGCATAATAACAAGCATCAAAATGTAAGCAATCTATTTCTTGAAAACTACCCCAGTAACGCCCATATAAGCGATCGCCTTTATACAAACAAAAGGACATACCTACAGGTTGGCGTTCATCTTGTTCTGTATATGCCGCGAAAAATAACACGCGATGCCGATAATTGGTATGTAGCTGTTCAAAAAATCGTTTGGTGAGATATTTGCTACCCCACCAGCCAAACTTATCACAAGTATCAGCGTAGAACTGGTACATCAAAGGAAATAAAGACTGAGGAATTGCATCACCAGTCAATGGTTGTAGTCGTAAACCCACTTTCTCCACGGCTTTACGTTCTCGCTTGATATTGCGGCGCTGATTGGCGTTGAATAATGCTAAGTAATCATCAAAAGTTTTAAAACCCACATTTTCCCAAATGTAGCTATGGTGTAACCAAGTTGTAAAACCTTGCCGTTCCAGCACAGGACGCCATTGGGGATCGACATAGAGAAAATGACAACCAGAAATTCGCTGTTTAATGCAGAAAGCATCAATTTCATGCACCATCATCGCGGTGATTTCCTCCTCATCTTCCCCCGGCGCAATTAAGAAGCGATAACCTTCAGCCGGGGTAAATGGTGTCATTCCCAGTAATTTGGGATAGTATTGGACTCCAATGCGATCAGCTAACTCTGCCCATTGGTGATCAAAGACAAATTCACCATAACTATGTCCTTTCAGGTAAAGTGGGGCGGCTGCAATCAAAGTCCTGTCTCGCCACAATAGTAAGTGATTTGGCAACCAGCCGGTTTTAGCTGTAGCACTCTGGGAGATTTCTAGATTATTCAGCCACTCCCATTCTAAAAACGGCGTTTTGAGTGGTATTGCTAAAGCATCCCAAGCACCTTGGGGTACTTCCGCGATTTTGTTGATCCAAACGCTATAGTAGCGAGGCTTGATTTGTTCCACCATCGTGGGGCTGTTTAAGGGAATGAGGGACTGGGGGGACAAGGAAAAAATTTTCTCTATGCCCAATGCCTAATGACTAATAGCGTAATCTAATCTGCTAATCGTTGCAGCCGATAGTGCAAAAATACTTCCTGCTCTACTTGATGAACTTCTAGAAGTTCTAATTTGGGAGCTAATTGAGATAAAAATCCTCCGCCTTCTACTGGTGTGGGTGCAGTGGCACCGCCTAAAATTAAAGGGCAAACTGTCAGCCAGAGTTCATCAATTAAATCTGATTCCAGCATAGAAGCTACTAATTCACCGCCTCCCAATACTGCTAAGCGTGTTATATGTAGAGATGCCAGGTGTTGCAAAGCAGTGGATGTATCAACCTTTCCCGTTGGTGTATCAAAAACTATGATCTGCTCAAATTTTGGAGAATACTTCTGTGCAGCAGATTTCTCTGTTGAATGAAGTATCTGTTCTCGTTTTTGCCATGAACGTGCCCCCATTGTTGTTGTAAACAACCAGCGTTCGATTGGCTGTTGAAAAAACTTAATTTCCGGATTGAGGTCACCAGAGTGTGTAATGACTATATGAACCGGCTGGGCGGGCTTGCCCCCCTGTATGCGATGTTGCAGCAGAATTGGTTGTGATACGGTAAGTGTTGTACCGTAAGCACGGAGGGTGCCAGCACCTAGTAAAACGGCATCAGAGGCAGCAATTTGTTTTTCCAGGTGCGCTTTATCAGCCCCTGAGCCAAAACGAGCGGGCGATCGCCTATAATCTGCTATCTTGCCATCTGCACTCATTGCCAAAACTACTGTGGTGTGAGGACGACGTTGCATCATTGGGTTGGTTTGATAGTCTTGATATTTTGCTTGCTAGTGTGTTGATTCTAATTTCATAACTGTATCTATATGCAACACAAGTCACTTTCACATCTACCTTATACAAGCTTTGGCACAGCATGTTTCTGGTTATATCTTCAATACTTGATACTTTTAGGGGTTGACAAGAAAATTCTGATAACTCAATAGAATGTCTCATTTAGCCGTTCTAATTGCATATCGTTGCTTTTGTGGTTTACAGATGCGAAGTGAGACACTCGATGGCTAAGCCCTGTCAATCATCCTTTCGACGTATTTTAGTAACAAGAATTTTGCTTTTGTTTGTCCCAGTTTTGTTACTGGGGGAAATTGTGGCTTTGAATAAGGCGCGATCTAGCCTGCTGAAAACAGCCCGCCAAAATTTAACAGAAAGCGCCATCGCTAAAGGTGAGAAGATTGCCAATGCGATCGCTACCCTCAAAACTCACTTGCTAACTATCAGTCAAACAACAGTTGTACAATCGGGTTCACGGACTGAAGTACAACAGTATCTCACTCAGATGGCACAACAATTGCCAACTCATATTGAGTGCCTACAATTAATTAATCTCCAAAGTAGGGAAATCATTGCTAGTAGCTGTGGCAATAAATTAATTGCCGAACTAAGTTTACCTTTGCCTAGTTACGGGGTTGATATCCAGAAAATATTACCGCCCAAAGCCGGAACAACTGGTCAAGTAAATAAACATAACCAACTAAAGTTGGTGTTTTCTGCCCCAGTCTACAATCGTAGTGGGGAATTAGCATATGCCTTGAATCTCCAATCAGCGCTATACAAGCAAAACAGAAATCAGCCAGGGTCACTAGCAGGCTCTACCTTAGTAATTGCTGAAGACGGGACAATTTTAGCACACCCATTGGCAGCGCGAGTGGGTAATAATATCCAACAGCACCCAGACGCTTCCCGACTACAAAGCATTGTCAAAAATGCCTTGGCGCAGCCCATCGCAGGCATTACTGGGGAAAGTAGTCCCATAAATTTATCTTTTCGAGAGGGTGAAGAATTAGTAGCTGGCTATACAGCTATTGCCAATCCCATTACACAACAGCAAGGACAAAAATGGATCATCCTAGCTGTGACAACTGTGGACAATGCTTTGTTTGGTTTAGAGGAAATAAAACTGATCCTTATTGTATTGACAGTTGGTTTGATTGGTGCAAGCTTGTTGGCATCCCTGTATCTGGCTCCTTACTTAGCCAGTCCTGTAGAAGAATTGCGAGACTATGCCCTAAATCTTCACAGCCACCACGCCACACAACCAGTACCCCACAACTTCAAAATCCGAGAGTTCAATCAACTGGCGCAAGCAATAGACCAAATGGTCGAGCGACTCAAAGCTTGGGCAGAAGAACTAGAAATTGCTTGGAAAGAGGCTAAAACCGCCAACCACATTAAAAGTCAGTTTTTAGCAACAACTTCTCATGAATTGAGAAACCCACTAAATATCATTATTAACTGTGTGCGCCTAGTTCACGATGGTTTGTGCGATAACCGAGAAGAAGAACTGGAATTCCTCAAACGCGCAGATGAGACAGCTATTCATTTGCTAGGTATTATTAATGAGCTACTAGATATTTCCAAAATTGAAGCAGGTAAGCTTTCAGTAGTTACAGCACCGATTGATCTCAGGCAAATCCTACTGGAAGTAATCAATTTACAGTCAGTGAATGTTCAACAAAAAGGCTTAAAGTTAAAAATTAACTTGGGTAATGATTCCATTCCCGTGAAGGCGGACGCAGCAAAACTGAAGCAAGTACTAATTAATATCATTGGCAACGCCACTAAATTCACCGACGAAGGCAGCATCACGATCGCTACAGCGATACAGAAAAATAGTGATCATAAATCTCAGGTAGTTGTTAAAGTCACAGATACAGGTTTAGGTATAGAACCTGCCCAACAGCACAAACTATTTCGTCCCTTCGTGATGGTTGATGGTAGCACAACACGCAAGTTTGAAGGTACGGGACTAGGATTGGCGATTTCACGGAACTTGATTGAACTCATGGGAGGTAGCATTATTCTAGAAAGTGCCGGACTGAATCAAGGTACAACGGTGAAGATTACTTTACCGTTAATTGATGGTGCTTCATTAACAGATCCAACAGAGGAAAAAGGTTTCCCGAATCTGGGAGTTAATTCTGGAGATGAGGCGGTAAGAGAGTTCAACTCATGTCCTATTCATCAGGAAGACACCCTTCAAGACTCTAACGGGATCAATGAATCTAACAAAGCTGGGTTAGATGGAAAAAATTGCGAACTGCCACTTGTGAAGAATAATTATGAGCTTGATCTCCTGCCGCAGCCTGCCCTTCCCCGCTTACCATCAGGAGAAGCTTATGCTAACCGAACCACGGAGAGATAGAAAATTTTCATTTGAGAAATTGGGGTTAAAAAATATATTCACAGCTTGCTTACATAGAAATCTATCCCATGATCTTGAGAGAAGCTCACTTCAATGATGTAACCAGAATTGCTCAAATTCACATAGACACTTGGCGGACAACCTACCGAGGTATGATCCCAGAAGATTATCTCGCTCAACTGTCCTATAAAAAACGTGAACAGGGTTGGCAACAAATTTTGAGCCAGGCAGCAATTCAAGGACAGTTTACCTATGTAGTTGAAAATCAGGCAGGACAAGTTGTCGGTTTTGCTCATGGCGGCCCAGAACGTACAGGAAATTCTCTTTACAAGGGCGAACTCAATGCTATCTACATTTTGGATAGCTACCAACAACAAGGTATTGGACGCCAACTCGTCAGGATGGTTATGAAGCGACTTGCTCAAGTAGATATTCATTCAATGCTGGTATGGGTACTAGCAGACAATCCAGCCTGTAAATTTTATCAAGCTCTAGGTGGGCAAAAAGTTGATGAACAGCTCATCGAGAGAGGTAATTCTCAACTCAAAGAAGTTGCTTATGGGTGGACAGATACTAACGTTCTCATCCGAAATAGTAATTAGATATTCGTTGATTTTAAAACAACAGGCTGTCCGCCCTGGTTGAGAGATGCTGTAATACCAGAGAGAATTTGTACTAACTCTGTGCCTACCCAGCCAGATGAAACTGCTGGTGAAGTATTATTAATAACACAAATAACAAAGCGATCGCATACTCTCTGCAATGGTTCGCCTGTTTCTAGTTCTAACACCTCTCGCCTTTGATTCACAGGCAAAAATTGATTCCCCTGACGTTCAAACTCACCATGTAACAAAGTTAAAGGCGATGAGGGTGACATTTCATCAAAAATCAAACTTCCCAGGCTACCCACAACCCCAAGTCGTCGCTGTTTATCGGGATTAAGCCAGCATAAATGGATATATGCTTGAAAGCCATCCGGGTACGTCAGTGTAACCCAAACTAAATCAGCCAAGCCTGATAGGGATTGTGTAAGTTCCCCACTTCCTTGACTTTGTAACCAAACTGTACCCGTAGCTTGTACTTTCACGGGTATCTGACCCAGCCAATTATTAAAAATGGCAATATCATGAATGGCTAAATCCCACAAAGCATCTACATCCTGGCGAACTGGCCCTAAATGGGTGCGGGTGGCGTAGCCATAAAGTAAATCACCTAATTTACCAGCTTTAACTACAGCTTGCCCTTGTGCAACGGCTGGATGAAATAAATAAGTATGGTCAACCATCAGTATTAAATGCTGTTGCTCTGCCAACTGGCAAAGTTCCAGACATTCAACTGGATCTAGAGTTAAGGGTTTTTCTGCCAAAACGTGGTATCCCTGCTTGAGGGAGTCCTTGATTAAGGCGTAGTGAGTAGTAGCTGGAGTAGCGATCGCTACTGCTGTTAATCCTGGTACTTGCTGTAAAGCTGACCACTGAGTACTAAATAAAATGTTTTCATCTAAGTTAAACTGCTGCTTCACTGCCGCTAATCTTTCTGCATGGGGGTCTATTACAGCTACAACACTCACTTGGGAATGTGCTAAAAAGTTCCGCAGTAAATGCACTCCCCAACGCCCAACACCAATAACAGCGATTTTAATTTGGTTAGTCATTATATTAGTCATTAGTCAATAGTCATTAGTTATTAGTACAAAAATTACCAACAACTAACAACTGATATTTTACTCAATATAAAATTGAATTCAGGGATTTTCCTGATTGGCGATCGCTAAAAAAGCTACTTTAGCTGCGGCTTGTTCAGCAGCTTTGATTGAGCGTCCTTTGCCTTCACCTAATTTATTGTCATGCAACCAGACTTCAGCCGCAAAACGCTCTTGATTTTGGTTAGTTTGACTGATCTCTACGACCCGATACTCAGGTAAGACCTTAAATTGTGCCTGTGTCCATTCTTGTAGGGCAGCTTTGTAATTAAGTCTAGCCGGATCGAGGCGAATTTCTGTTGCTAGTTTTTGGAAGTGATCATCTAACCATGGGCGAATTAAGTCCAAATTGTTAGTGCTGAGATAAAGCGCACCCAGAACAGCTTCAAAAGCATCTGCCAATCGTGATTCTTGACCGACTTTATCACTGGTAGCACTACCTGCAACTAGTAAATATAACTCTAAACCATATTCTCTAGCCAGTTGAGCGAGAATGCGATCGCTCACTAACACCGAACGAATCGCCGCAAAATCCCCCACTGGACAATCAGGATATGTTTCCCACAACACAACCGCCGCCGCTAGTCGCACCACTGCATCACCGACGAACTCTAGTTGTTCATAATTTGCTGATTCCGAAACAGTCGGATGAGTTAGCGCCAAATCCAACAGTTCCCACTTAATGGGTAACCCTGTTGGCAAACCTAACTTTCTCACTAAACTTTCAAGCTGCCTTTGACGGCGGGGATAAACAAGTGTCATCAAGGAGGTGGGGACTGGGGACTAGAGAATTAACTACTCAGCACTCCCCTTCGACTTCGCTCAGGGCAAGAAGCGCACTCAGCACTAAAAAGAGGGGAGAGAGTCGGACATAAGCCGGGTTCTGTTCTCAAAAGTGTTTAAAAGCACCTTTGAGGGCAGTTATCTATCTGGGACGTTTGTTACCAAACGCCTCTAGCGGCTCTACTTTAGGAAACTGGTAAAAGACCAACCATAGTCTCCTTTCGCCTTGCTCCCAACCGGGGTTTACCGAGCCACGACCTCTCGGTCGTGCTGGTGCGCTCTTACCGCACCTTTGCACCCTTACCAAAATAGTTTTGAGTGCTGAGTGCTGAGTGCTGAGTAAAGACAACTCAGTGCTCAGCACTCATTGCTCAGCACTGACTTTGGCGGTATCTTTCTGTGGCACTATCCTCACGATCGCTCGCACTGGACGTTATCCAGCAAGTTTGGTCTTTCGGGAGCCCGGACTTTCCTCAAACCAGTCGCATGACTGATCTGCAACTGCCTGCGCCTACTCTCTCCCTAACTCCAGTGTAATCTGGGATGGCATTATGTGTCCGGTGCGGATTACTTCTTTTTATTCCAAGGTAGGGCGTAAGTCCAAGGTAATTTTCTGATGGTGAAGGGACAATTGATAATGCACATTGGCGGGATATTTACACCTGGAGCTAGACCTACACGTACTTCAGAGATACGTAGCACTAGTTGTAGTGAAAATGCTAACTCCTTTTTTTCATTCATAAAGTCGTTATATAACTTTTTTTGTGGTGGGCCAGCTTTGCCTAGCCCAGTAATATCAATTATGGGTTTTGTGGCTGAGTAAGTTCCAGCTACGGCATCACGTACAAAAACATCTTCTGCTGTTACTGTCTCTGAAAGGGTTTTCTGGGGAGCAATCAGGCTAGGACTTTGGGGTACAGCTAAGTCACGGGTTAAATCAGGTGATTTACGAATAACTCGGCGTGATTGCTTGCTATGTTCGACGACTAAAGAGCTATTGTCCCAGTCAACATATATAGCAATGTTCTCAGACTTATTTTCAATACTCAGCGATAAATCTTTGAGGTCGTCTACAGGATATGAGGATTTGAATTTAAAAGAAATCCCAATTTTGTCTTGGAGATTTTGTTCTTTGAGTTGTTCATCAACAACATCTTTTTTAAACTCAAACTTAACTTGATCATCAATAGATTCAACCATCCGGTTAAAGACGTAAGCAACGCCAATAATATAAAGGGTCAAAATAACTAAATTTTGGTCGCCGTTCCTCATAAATCAGAATATTAACTCCCTGGAATAATTTTGTATATGTGACTCATTAGCTATTTCCCGTCTTGCTTAATCATGGAAGAATTTTTCAGCCAGCCACGTCGCCAGAAAAAGAATAGCAAACCCAAGGCGATCGCTGCCATTACTGCCAAGCAAATTGGGTAACCCCAATACCAATTCAGTTCAGGCATATTATATGGAGATTTTTCGGTATTGAAATTCATCCCATAGATTCCCGCCACAAAAGTTAAGGGAATAAAAATCGAAGAAACTACTGTTAGCAGCTTCATGATTTCATTCATTTTGTTACTCACTGCCGATAAATAAACATCCATTAATCCAGATACTAGTTCCCGGTAATTTTCTACCATATCCATTACTTGCACTGCATGGTCGTAACAATCTCGCAGGTAAATTTGCACTTCCGCTCCTATTAGTTCACTGCCATCTCGAATTAAAGAATTAATGGCATTTCTCTGAGGCCAGATAGCACGACGTAGTTGCAGAAGTTCTCGTCTAATTTGATAGATTTGTTGTAGTGTTTTTCGGGTAGGGTTGAGTATTACTTCCTCTTCTAATTCTTCCAGTCGCTCCCCGTACATTTCTAAAACTGGGAAAAAACCATCAATGATTGCATCTAACAAAGCATAAGCTAAATAATCAGCCCCCTGTTTGCGAATGATACCTTTACCTCTATCAATTCGTAACCTCACGCCTTCAAAGCAATCATGTTCTGGTTCTTCCTGCACTGTGAGCAGATAATGTTTCCCCAAAACAAAACTCACTTGCTCGCTGTAAAACCCACAGTTTTTTTCCATTGGCACTACCATGTGAGCAATTATGAGTAATTGGTCTTCATATTCTTCAACTTTGGGGCGTTCTCCCATATTGACTACATCTTCTAAAACTAGAGGATGCAAATCAAAAACTTTACCCAATCGTTGTAATATGTCTTGATTTCCTAATCCTTGTACATCTACCCAAGAGACAGATTCCTGATCCAGATAAGTGCTACATTCCTCAGGGGTTTCTATTTGTTTACGAATGAAGTTATTTGGGTTATAGTCAAACAAAAAAATTATGGGAGCTTCAGCATTTTCATCAACGATGATAGTCCCTGGCAAATTTCCTGGTTGGTGATAAAATTCCTTTTTGTAGAACTTCTTCACTGCTTTGGGTATACGGCGAAGTTTTCTTACCATGATTTTTTCCTAATACTTAATAGTTATTAGTCAAGGGTCAAAAACTTTTAATTTGAGACTTTTGCTCCTTAATGTGAGAAAAGTATAGCAATCCTATTTGATTTGACGAGAGGCTTAGATCCCCGACTTCTTGAAGAAATCGGGGATCTTTTGGTTCGTGACTCATTTAGGACTGCTATAACTGTATCTATTTGGTCTATTGTCAAAAATTTTACAATATTTAATATCCAGATGTCATTTTATAGATGACCTAGATTTGTCAAAGATAACATCAGTATGCAAGCGGTTATCAGATCACTTCATGCTCTTTGAGTCAGCAAGGGTATAAAAAAACAGTTTGCCTAGTGACGGCAAACTGCTGACAAAATATTTACATGAGGAAGCAGAGATTAGAACATACCCATGCCACCCATGCCGCCCATGCCGCCCATGCCGCCCATGCCACCCATGCCGCCCATGCCGCTCATGTCAGGGGCAGGAGCTGCGGATTTCTTCTCTGGTTTTTCGACAACAATGGCTTCAGTAGTCAAGACCATACCAGCAATGGAACCAGCATTTTGCAAAGCTGAGCGCACTACTTTAGCAGGGTCGATAATACCGGCAGCAATCAAGTCCTCAAATTCTCCTGTAGCAGCGTTGTAACCAACATTAAAATCACTTTGCTTGACTTTAGAGACAATGACAGAACCTTCATCACCAGCATTATCTGCTATTTGGCGCAAAGGAGCTTCTAAGGCGCGTCTGACAATATCTGCGCCAATTTTTTCTTCTTCGTTCAAGTTGGCTTTAATTGCCTCTATTTTGGTGGTCAAATTAATTAAAGTTGTGCCACCACCAGGAACAATACCTTCTTCTACAGCTGCTTTGGTGGCGTTGAGCGCGTCTTCAATCCGCAGTTTGCGGTCTTTGAGTTCGGTTTCTGTGGCTGCACCCACTTTAATCACTGCTACACCACCAGCTAGCTTGGCAATGCGTTCTTGCAGTTTTTCCTTATCGTAATCGGAATCAGTTTCTTCTAATTGTTTACGAATTTGAGCAATCCGCTTTTGCACCTCTGGCTTGGTATCACCAGCAGCCACAATTGTGGTGTTTTCTTTGTCGATGTTGATTTTGCGGGCAGTTCCCAGCATCTCTAAAGAAGCGGTATCTAGGCTCAAACCGATTTCTTCAGAAATCCACTGTCCATCGGTGAGGATAGCAATATCTTGTAACAAGGCTTTGCGGCGATCGCCAAATCCGGGTGCTTTGATAGCAGCGACAGCCAGCACACCCCGTGCTTTGTTGACTACCAAAGTTGCTAAAGCATCTCCTTCTACATCTTCGGCAATAATCAGCAAGGGTTGACCTGAACGAGCAACTTTTTCCAATACAGGAACTAAATCCTGGATGCTGCTGATTTTTTTGTCGGTAATTAGGATGCGGGCATTTTCAAATTCCACCGTCATCCGGTCGTTGTTGGTGATGAAGTAGGGAGAAATATAACCCCTATCAATCTGCATCCCTTCCACTACTTCTAGTTCAGTTGTTAGGGATTTGGATTCTTCAACAGTGATGACACCGTCTTTGGTGACCTTTTCCATGGCTTCGGCAATCATCGCGCCGACTTCTTCATCATTACCAGATGAGACGGTAGCAACTTGAGCGATCGCACTTCCTTCTACTGGCTTCGCTACCTTGGCAATTTCTTGTACCAGTGCTTCGATGGTTTTGTCGATTCCCCGCTTCAAGCTGATGGGATTACTACCAGCTGCGACGTTCTTTAAACCTTCCTTAATTAACGCCTGTGCTAATACTGTGGCAGTAGTGGTGCCATCACCAGCGATATCCTTGGTTTTGGATGCCACTTCCTGAATCAGTCTTGCACCAGTGTTTTCTAAAGGGTCTTCTAATTCAACTTCTTTGGCAACAGTGATACCATCATTGACAATTTGAGGCGCGCCAAATTTTTTTTCTAAAAGGACGTTACGACCTCTTGGCCCTAAGGTGATTTTCACCGCGTCGGCTATGGCGTTGACTCCCTTCTCTAGCGCCCGCCTGGAATCTTCATCAAATGAAATAATTTTTGCCATGTTTCATCTCTCTAGCGCTTCCATTAGACAATTTAGCACTCACAGGACAAGAGTGCTAATCACCCTAAGCTCAGATTATAAATGTAAATAAAAAAAATTGATTAATATACAGTTGATCCTCATATAGGAGACTGGCAGTAATGGTTGAATTGAGGGATGAACCTAGACAACTTCCTTAAGTCCCTCGGCATTGCCGACCCTAGCGGCACCGGCTGGTTGGCAGTAGTAGGCACGTTTCTCTTAGCTTGGCTGGTAACGTGGCGTTTAATTCCCACAGTCCGCAAATTCGCCCTGCGTGTAGGTTGGGCTGACCAACCAAATGCACGCAGACTCAATCGAGAACCTTTGCCAAATGCAGGGGGTCTAGCTATCTATGCGGGAGTAATTGCCGCAATGGTACTAGCTAGCCTTTTGCGACCTATCGCCCTGCAAAACGTGTTAGCTCAGGTGCTAACTATTCTACTAGGAGGTTCCATCCTAGTGCTTGTCGGTTTTATCGATGATCAGTTCGGTTTACCCCCCTCTGTTCGGTTGTGGGCACAAATTGTCACGGCATTGTTGCTGTTTGCTAATGGCATCAGCATCGAGGTTGGTTTTAATACACCTATTGACTCGCTGCTGTCAATGTCGGTGACTGTACTTTGGGTAGTAGGGATCACCAATGCCATCAACTTGATGGATGGTATGGATGGATTAGCGGGGGGAGTCAGTTTTATTACTGCTATGAGTTTGTTAGGGGTAGCTGCCCAATTTCCCAATCGAGCAGCAGCTATTTTAGTGCTGGCAGCTTTAGGGGGTGGTGCGTTAGGCTTTTTGCGCCATAACTTCCACCCCTCACGAATCATCATGGGTGATGCTGGAGCATACTTTTTTGGTTATGTGCTGGCTGCAACCAGTATTTTAGGTAACCTGCAAGAAAGTACAATCTTTGCCCTTGGCCCCACGGTGTTGTTCTTATTGTTGCCAGTGCTGGACACGACACAAGTGTTTGTCCGCAGATTATTGGCAGGTAAAAACCCTCTCAGTACCCCCGGTAAAGACCATCTACACCACCGTTTACTCGCTTGGGGATTTTCCCAGCCTCATGCCGCATTAACCCTTTGGGCAATCACTTTAGTTTTTAATTTGCTGGCCATGAGAATACAAGGGATGACTGGGATGGTGATTATCGCCACTGCCATCAGCATCATCTTTCTTTTAGGCTTCACTGTCTGGAGAAGAAACTTTCATAATTCGTAATTACTAGCTCAATTACGAATTACGAACTACTAATTACGAATTACATTACCATGCCACCATCAACGTTAAAGACTTGCCCCGTAATGTAGGCAGCAGCAGGATCTGCCGCGAGAAAGCGCACCATACCGGCGATTTCTTCTGGTTGACCGTAGCGACCTAGGGGGATGAATTTTAAAATATCTTCGGTGTTACTGAGTTTGCTAGTCATGTCTGTAGCGATGAAACCAGGGGCGACGGCGTTAACTGTGATCCCGCGAGTAGCCAGTTCTTTGGCGACGGTTTTAGTAAAGCCGATAACACCTGCTTTAGCAGCACTATAATTGGCTTGACCGGGGTTACCCATTTGTCCAGCAACAGAGGCAATGTTGATAATGCGCCCAGAACGTTGCTTGAGCATGACTTTACTGGCGGCGCGTGTGCATAAGAAAACACCAGTGAGGTTGAGGTCAATGACGGCTTGCCAGTCTTCTGGCTTCATGCGTAACAATAGTGTGTCGCGGGTGATACCTGCATTGTTGACTAAAATATCAATGCGTTTGAACTTGTCGATCACGGTGTTCAGCAGTGTATCTACTTGATCAGCTTGGGAAACGTCAGCTTGCAGAGCGATCGCCTGACTTCCCGCCGCCGTAATTTCTGCGACTACCTGATCAGCAGCGCCACTAGAATTAGCATAATTAACAACTACAGTAGCTCCTTGTGTAGCTAATTCCAGAGCGATCGCTCGTCCAATTCCCCGTGACGCACCCGTGACAATAGCGACTTGGTTTTGTAATAAGCTCATTTAATTTTCCTCAAGATTGCAAATTACCGCGCTCATGATCTTATGGTGATTTGTGTCTAGAATTTAAGTAATTTGTCTGTTCATCAGACATCTATACCTTTGGGATCAGGTGCAAAATGAGGCAACAATAAAAACAAAATGATGTTACACCGATTCTTTGAGGCACGCATTACCATTGAAAGCAATCAACAGTAAATTGGTGTGTGTCACATGACTACAAAAAAACAATTCAATAGCTTTGAAGAGATGTTATCTGGTTCAGATGTGCCTGTTTTAGTAGATTTCTATGCTGATTGGTGTGGCCCTTGTCAGATGATGGTGCCGATTTTAGAACAAGTTAACGCCCAATTGAAAGACCGTTTGCGAATTGTTAAGATTGACACGGAAAAGTATGCTGAATTAGCAAGTCAATACCAAATTGCCGCCCTGCCAACATTAGTACTGTTTAAGCAGGGTCAGCCTGTGGATAAAATTGAAGGCGTGATGCAAGCACCTCAATTGGTGCAACATCTGCAAAATTTCATTTAAACTACCAATACTAATTTGGGAGGTTCTCTTAACTTTGTCGCGATAATGTAGAGATTAAATTTTGCTCTCATCATTATCTACATGAGAGCCTTCCATATTCTTTTTCGGATTTTTCAGATGAAGCTACTGGTTTTTCCTGTCTAAATAACCTTTAAGGCCGAAGCCGCTCCCTAACCCTCCCGCAAATTTAATTAGTAGTTTTAGTAACTCTCTATAAATTTCTACATCTTTATTGACTAAAAAAGTTGTTAAAAATGTAAAAAATATTAAAATAATAAAAGTATTAATAAGAGTATATCTTCGAGATGATTGTGCATCAGCAAATGTCCTTTGATCATCCTTTTCTACAATTTCAAAGTATTATCATTTATCTATTGTTTTTGTCAATTATTGTTAACAAAAATATTGTTCTTTCGATATTTTTGCAGGCATAAGTTATTAGGAGAATTGAGATACACAAATTGATTATGCAATTTATACTTAAGAACGCCGCGCATTCAAGCAACACCATTCTTTCCGTTTCCAGAGGGTAGCAACCACCCAACCATTTTGTTCTAGCGCATCAGCAACAGCTTTGGATTGTTCTAGTAAAATCCCGCTAAAAATTGCCCAAGTACTGGGTTTAGCGATCGCACTCATTTCGGGAATTAACTGAATAATCACGTCAGCTAAAATATTGCAGACGATACCATCTACTGGTTTTTTTACCAGTTTCGTTAAAATATCTACACTGCCTTCTGCTGGGATCAGGCGTTCTGGACTAATATCGTTCAAAGCGCGATTGCTAAAGGTCGATTGTACGGCTAAGGGGTCAGTATCGACTGCATAGACTTTCTCTGCCCCTAGTAATACAGCACCAACGGAAAGTATACCGGAACCACAACCAATATCCGCAATTATTAGAGGTTCGTGTTTGTTACCTGTACCAGCAAAAGATTGAGGTAATTCACTCAGCCGCATTTCTAAAGATGCCAAACACAATTGGGTTGTGGCATGATTCCCTGTACCAAATGCTACACCGGGATCAAGACGGATTACCAACCGTTCTGATGCTTCTGGTAAGGGTAGCCATGCAGGGTTAATCAGGAAGCGATCGCCTATTTCTTCAGGTTTCCAGTACTGTTTCCAGCTAGTAGACCAATCTTCTTCATCAATTAATCCCCAGTGCAGGGTAGGAACGGATAATCCTACACAAAGGGCATCTTGACGCAACCACAACGACAGCGCCGCCAAATCTAGTAGCTGTGCTTGAAATCTCGGCAGGTAAGCTTTTACTAAACAGGAGTTACCTTTAGTTTCACTCGCTGTACCACGACTGCCAAAATCTTCCAGTCGCCAAAAGACAGAATCTTCTAGCGCTGGTTCACATAAAATCTGTAATTCCCACCAGGTGTTTGCCATAAGTAATTAAAAATTAAAAATTAAAAATGAAGACAATTTTCATTTTTAATCTTTAATTTTTCATTTTACAGAGTTACTGTGTACGCATCTCGAATTCCCGGTACTTTGGTAATTTCAGCCAAAATGCCATCGGGTAAGGGGTCATCGATACTCAAAGCCATGACTGCATCGCCACGGACAATTTTACGGCCTACCTGCATACTGGCAATGTTGACATTAAAACTGCCGAGCAAGGAACCGAGTTTGCCAATAATTCCTGGCATATCCCGGTGCAGGGTAAACAGCATATATTTGCTGGGGGGGACGTTAATGGGGAAACCGTCAACGTCGGTAAGGTGAATTTCTTTATCGCCTAACAAAGCACCTGTGACAGAGTGAGTACCTAAAGTACCTGTAGCTTCTAGGTGCAGTGAGCCGGCGTAGTCACGGGCTGAGGCGTCGCGGGTTTCAATTACCCTGATTCCCCGTTCTTTCGCTTCTATGCTGGCGTTGACATAATTTACTCTTTCCCGTAGGGCTTGGTAAAGTAGTCCTTTGAGAGATGCTACCACTAAAGGTTGACTTTTGTTGGTTGCCAAGTCACCTTGTAGTCGGACGTTGAGTAATTCGACTCGTCCCCCTGCTAACTGTCCTACTAACTTACCCAAGGTTTCGGCTAGTTGCATGTAGGGTTTGAGTTCTTCTAGCACGTCAGGGCCGAGTCCAGGAATATTGACGGCTGAACGTGCGGGTAATCCTAAGATGACATCGCGAATTTGTTCAGCTACGTCAATGGCTACATTCACTTGAGCTTCTGTTGTTGAGGCTCCCAAATGCGGGGTGAGGATGACTTCTTTACCGAGTGATCGCAAATCAGATTCGCCTAGTGGTTCTGACTCGAACACATCTAAAGCTGCACCCAGAATTTTACCTTCTTTAATCGCTGCTGCTAACGCTGCTTCATCAATAATGCCACCACGAGCGCAGTTAATAATCCTGGCTGTGGGTTTCATTTTTGCCAGGGAGGTGGCGTTGATTAAGTGGGTAGTCTCTGGAGTTTTAGGGATGTGCAGTGTAATATAGTCTGCTTGCTGCATTAGTAAATCCATATCTACTAACTGACAGCCAATTTGTTCTGCTCGTTCTGTGGAAATAAAGGGATCGTAAGCTAGTAATTTCATCCCCATTGCTTTCGCCACAGTAGCAACGTGGGAGCCAATTTTACCTAAGCCAACAATTCCCAAAGTTTTTTTATAGACTTCCGCACCCACAAAGCTTTTGCGATCCCACTCACCGCGTTTGACTGAAGCGTTAGCATCAGGGATGTGACGAGATAAGGACAACATCATTGCCAAAGCGTGTTCGGCGGCGGCGATGGTGTTACCTTCTGGTGAATTGACAACAACAATTCCTCGGCGAGTGGCTGCGGGAACATCCACATTATCCACACCTACACCGGCACGACCAATAATTTTTAACTGAGTGCCAGCATCAATAATTTCTTGTGTAACGCGCGTACCAGAACGAATCATCAGTGCGTCATAATCACCGATAATTTCTATCAGTTCTGCTGGTTTTAGACCTGTTTTGACATCTACAGTGGCAACTTGGGAGAGAATGTCAATTCCAGCTTGGTCAATAGGATCGGAGACGAGAACCTTAGACATGATTACTTCATTTCTTTTAAAGTTACAGGTTTTGCTGCACAAGACTTTTTAGTTTAGTCCTTATCTGTGGCAATTCAGCAAAAAGTATTTGTTTTAATATCAACCTCGTCCTCACTCACGTCTCGTGATAGTGGTACAAAGTATCAATTGCAGAGATAGTCTGGCGCTGTCCCCTGGTATTTGAGAATGAGTGGTTATTTGTGCCACCTTCCGGTAAATATAAACCAAGAATAGCGCGAAAAACCCATATATTTTATTAATAGTTCAGAGTTACTGCCATGTGGCGTTAGGGAGTTGGACGTGGGGATAGAGTTTTTTTACTTGCGAAATTTTTTGGATTGTGCTATTCGCCGATTTTCACCAATATATTTTCTAATAACTTGACATTAGCATAGACTGTATCCATGTAAGGCGTAGGAATCTGAGTTAATCTGCCTAGTTCAATTACTGCCCCTAGAATAGCTTCCACTTCTGTAGGACGACCTGCTTCGATATCTTGCAGCATAGAGGTTTTGTGAGCGCCAACTTTTTCTGCTCCATTGATACGCTGTTCTAAAGAGATGCCAAATTCAATGCCCAGTTTCTCAGCAATCATTTGGGCTTCAGTCATCATCTGCTTTGCCAGGTTGCGGGTTAAGGGATACTGACAAATTTGCTCTAAAGTGGCGCGAGTCAAGGCGCTAATAGGATTAAATGCTAAGTTTCCCCAGAGCTTGATCCAAATTTCTGTACGAATTTGAGTCCTGATGGGGGCTTTAAATCCTGCACATTTGAAGCTTTGGGCAAGTTGTTGAATGCGTTCAGTTTTGGAGTTGTCGATTTCTCCCAAACTAAAGCGATCGCCTTCAATATGTCGAATGACTCCAGGGTCTGTCAAGGTTGTCGCTGGGTAAATTACACAACCAATTACCCGATTTACTCCAATATGAGCAGCAATTGTATTATCTGGGTCAACAGCATGAATTTGCTGTCCTGCATATTCACCACCATGTTTGTAGAAATACCACCAAGGAATACCATTTTGGGCAGTGACAACCATTGTATGGGGGTTGTAAAGCGATGATAACAAAGGAGCGATCGCAGGTAAACTCTGAGCCTTCACAGCCAGAACTACCACATCTTGCACACCAGCCTCAGTGATATCACTAGTCGCCAGAGATGGAGTCACCACTTGACTTGACCCATCTGCCATAATTAGCTCCAGTCCCTTGCTTTGAATAGCCTGCAAATGCTGACCACGAGCAATTAAAGTCACGTCCTCTCCAGCCAGGGAAAGTTTACCCCCCAAATAACCGCCGATAGCACCTGCACCTACAATACAAATTTTCATATAATTCGTAATTCCCAGTCCCTAGTACCTATTTCCCCAAATTCAATAACTTCGCCATATTCAGCCGTTGTAATTTCCCAGTAGCGCCACGGGGTAATGCTTCTAAAATATGAATTTGCTTAGGTACTTTGAACTCTGCCAAGAGATTTGAGCAGTAAGATTTTAACTCTTGTTCATTAGTTTTACCCTGGAGGACAACAGCAGCATGAATTTCTTCCCCTAGGGATTTGTGAGGTACAGCAAACGCTAAAGCTTCAGCCACAGCAGGATGACGCAGCAACAAATTATCTACTTCCAAAGGCGATATTTTTTCACCACCGCGATTAATTAGTTCTTTAATTCTGCCTGTGAGGTAAAGATAACCATCTGCATCTAACTTACCTTGATCACCAGTCCGAAACCAGCCGTTAACAAAAGCTGTGGTGTTGGCCTGGGGGTTATTTTCGTAGCCATCAACAACATTTGCTCCCTTCACTACTACTTCACCGAGACTACCTTGCGGAAGCAAATTGCCATCCTCATCCATAATTCCCACTTCTACCCCAAAACCATAGCCGACACTACCTGGTTTACGCACTTGGGGCGGTAAGGGATTAGAAGTCATCATGTGTGCAGCTTCAGTCATACTGTAAGATTCCACCACTGGTGCATTCAGAACTGATTCCATTTGTTCAATAATTACTGGTGGTAGAGGCGCGCTACTAGAACGAATGAAGCGGAATGTATTAGCTTTGATAATATCTTGATTACGACTGGCTCTAGCGAGAATCATTTGGTGCATAGTGGGTGCAGCAGAGTACCAAGTCGGTTTGTACTGTTCAACTAATTTCCAAAATTCCAACGCATTAAACCCACTAGGACAGATGAATGTCCCTCCTGATGCTAAAGTTGCCAGCAGACATCCCACTAATCCATGAATGTGAAACAACGGCATGAGACATAAATTAATGTCGTTGGCTGTGAGGTTATAGACACCGATGATATTGTGGGCAGAAGCGATCAAATTACGGTGTCGAATGGGAACTCGTTTAGGGCGGCTGGTGGTACCACTGGTATGCAGAATAATTGCCACATCATCAGCATTCGGGAAGGAAAAATGAGGATTTTTTGGCTGTTGAGGAGTCCCTCGGTGCAATTCTAACCTTAATGTGCCGTCAGAATTCGTTACGGCGTTGATTAACAGCATATCGGGTGTAGTCGCTGCTATAGCCGCCTCTTGAGTTCCCGGTAAGGTAATTAATGCTTTGGCTTGCAAGTCTTCGTAGTAAAAAGCAAATTCATCTTGCTTGTATTTGGGATTGAGGGGTGCAGCAGTACCACCACACATAGCAGCTGCAAGAAATGTAATTGCCATCGGCGAACCGTTAGCCATCGCAATGGCGATTCTGTCTCCTCGACCCAAACCAAAGCTGTTTAACTGGGAAACCAAGGAAATTATATTTTCTCGTAGTTGCTGATAGGTGAGAGTCGGTTGATCCGGTGTGCCCAAAGATGGATGATTGTTTTCTCCGGCTAAAAGATCAAGTAAGTGCATATATTCAAGATTTACCAAAAGATTTATGCGGAAGTTATTTAAGCGATCGCCTCAGGGTCAACACCTAACTCACGTAACTTAGCGGCTAATATTTCCGCGCGTTGGTGTTCCTGTTCCGCGCGTTGGCGTTCCTGTTCCGCTTGTTCTTGACTCCACAAAAGTAAATTTCCTGCTTGATCCCACCACCGCAGCCAATTCATAGTTTGGCATAGTCTTTCACCCTGCCAGATTCCTAGAAATAGCTCTAACTCAGGAATCCAGAAACGTCCATTGGTATTTGCTGACAGCAAACTATATTGACCATTCTGCAAACACCGCACCTCTAAACTTGGTTCGTAGGGGTCGTATGTAACGTAAGTGGGAACCTTGAGAATATGTTCATAAAAATAGAGTTTGCCATAGGGTGGAGTTGACCGGACTGATAGTTCTCCATTATCTGTATCTGACAAAAATTCCATGACTACAGCAACCGCATCGCCTTCTAAATTTGGGGTATAACTACGGCGAATTACACCTGCGGCTATAGGCTGCACTTGAGGGACATAAAACCAATCAGGTGCTTTGACAACAATTTTTTTATTAACTGTGGCTACCAGTCCAAAATTAGAGCCAATTAGCATTTGAGGTTGAATACGTTTTGTTGCTCCCAAAGCATCGGTAAGCGCTGCGGCTAAAGGTGGTTGTTGAATATTTTCCACTGGCTCGTCAGGTAAAATGTAGTCGGCTGGAAGTGCCTCCCAAGTAATATTTAGTTCTTTTTGAGTTTTTTGAGTAGGGTGAACTTGTAGAACCATAAAACTACTCCTAGTATTTAGTTAGGGAAACTTTCGTTCCCGCACTTCCCCAGCATAATCTTCTACAGCTTTGGTAATAGTCTCGCGCAGATTTGTGTATACTTTGGCAAATGGTGGCTGCTTTTGTGTCAGTCCCAGGACATCTGAGGTAACTAACACCTGACCATCACAATGGACTCCCGCACCGATCCCAATTGTGGGAATACTTAATTTTTGTGTAATCTGCATTGCCAAATCTGCGGGAATATGCTCTAAGATTATCGAAAATACACCAGCTTGTTCAAGGGCGATCGCTTCTTTGAAAATCCTCTCACCAGCCTCCTCAGTTTTCCCCTGTTGTCGCAGTCCCAATTGATGAACTGATTGGGGTGTCAAACCTACATGACCCATGACCGGAATTCCAGCTTGTACCAAACGCGTAATAGTTTCTACCATCGCTGGATAACCACCCTCCAACTTAACCGCTTGAGCGCCCGTTTCCTTCAAGACTAACCCAGCCGAGTGCATTGCTTGTTGGAAGCTTTCTTGATAAGTCAAAAACGGCAAATCAACCACAACTAGAGCTTGTTTCACACCACGACGCACAGCTTTAGCATGGTACAGCATTTCGTCTAGGGTAATTGGCAGTGTGGTTTGATACCCTAAAACAGCTGCCATCGAATCTCCGACTAGGATTAAGTCTACCCCAGCCGCATCGATCAGTTGGGCGATCGCATAATCCCAGGCGGTCAATGCCACAATTGACCGTCCCTGTTGTTTCCATTGAATTAATTGCTGGGTAGTGATTGCCATTTTTAATTAGGTGATAGGGGATAGGAGATAGGGGATAGAGGAATCTGAGAAAAAATTTAATTCCCTGTAATCTGTAACCTGTCCCCTATTCCCTCATTGAACAGCCCGACTGAAAGCCAGATGAGGTTTTGCTTTTTCCATTTTGGGCATTAACCAAGCTAGACCTTCACTAGTGCCAACCCATAATTTATTGCCGATGTCGGGCGCAAGGGCAAGAACTCGACTAGAAGGAAGTCCAGCAACTTCGTCTAATACAGCTCCTGTATTTGGATTTAATCGTAACAAACCATTGTGAGTTCCTACCCATACACTACCATCTTGGGCAAAACGCACTGCTGTAACATTCCGTCCCCGCAGGCGAGTTACAGACCTCAGGACTGCACCAGTTTTTGGGTTAATCACTAGCAAATTATTTGGCATTCCTGCCCAAATTAACCCTTCTGGACTAATGGCTAAAGCTTGTACGGTTGTTCCTGGTAACTCGTTAATCCGTTTTATGATCATAGCGCTGGCAGTATTCACCCGCACTAGTCCATCCAGTGTGCCAATCCACAATTGACCTTCGGCATCTAAAGTCATGGCGTTGGCGCTAACCCCAGGCAACTTTTTTAATGTGGTCATAATTAAGCCTTGGTCAGGACTAATTAGAGCTAAGCCATTATCAGTTCCCGCCCATAAATAGCCTCGCTTGTCAATCAACAACGACAAAACCCGCTTGGAGGGCAAAAATAAATTCTGCGCTGTAATTTCACTAGTGCGGGGGTCTACTCGCTTCAGTCCCTCATAAGTCCCTACCCACAAGCGTCCCACTTTGTCTTGGGCCAAATCACCAATGGCAATATTTGGTAAACTAACACGAGCTAAAATTTTGCCTGTGTTTGGGTCAATTCGCGATAATCCTCGCCAGGAACCCACCCAGAGATTACCTGTAAAATCGCCTAGTAGGTTGTTAACACGATAATCTGTTTCTATCGACCTCTCTTGGATTCCCCGTTCATCAGGTAAAGGGTCTACTCGCGGTGGTGGTGGTACAGCCGGATAAGAAGGGGTTAACTCGGATGAATCGATGTCAGGGGTTTTTTGTGGCGGTACACTAGTACCAATTTTGTCTGCCCTTGCCGCATTTGTCATGGTTACAATACCAATGCTTGGCAAAGTTATCAACCCCAGAAATATAGAAGTAAGCAATAATTTAGTTCGCTTGTGAAACAATACCACGGTGACATTCTCCTTTGGAGATAGTACTTATAACCATTACCTAAACAGGCTGGCGGTTAATTTCAGTGTTCCCCTAGTGAATGTGTTTTAAACGTCACCAACACATTTTTTTAAATTAGTCATTGGGAAAATAACTTCACCCCTTCTTTTCCTCCCGGCACCCTACCCCCTGCCTCTTCTCTACTCCCTTACTGTTTTTTTGTAAATTACTCTTAACAAAATGTTTAAAACTTTATGTAATAACAAATTTAAATAAATAAGTTAAAAACTTTCAAAGAATAACTTATCAAATTCTTGATATATTGTGAGACAAGTTACAAATTACGTGGTGTGCAATTTCTTTTTCTTTCACTTACCACTCTGCTGAATTTCTGTCAAGCAAGTTCTCTCTTGGTCTGTACTCCATTATTAGGGGACATATCAAGAGTGCGGAGGTGGGAATGCGTGTCAGCAAGCCCAATCCCCTAAAAAACCCGATGTGTAGGGGAATAATATAATACTTTCCGCAAAGTGCGGAGTTTTTGCTGGAAATACAAAAATTTAGCGGGGCAAGAGAAAGAGATAAAAGAGAATTTTTATTCACAGGATGAGGGAAAAGCGAAAGCGCTCGGTCATGTACCTTTGCGTGGATAGAACATTTGTCACAAATTGTTCGTTGCCAGAAAACCGCTATCCTTTGCCAAAGGCAACCTCTAACAAAAAATTTTTCCTGATTTTTCCCTTCAATTAATTGAGGGAAGGAGTAGGAGTCAGAAGAAGTTGCACAGAACGTGATTTGATTAAGTAATTAATAGAGTGACTTCTTGGAAGGGAATTTATGTCTTACGCTCAAACGAAGACCCAGAGCAAATCAGGGTATCAAGCCGGGGTAAAAGATTACAGACTAACTTATTACACCCCAGATTACACACCTAAAGATACAGATATTCTTGCGGCATTCCGGATGACTCCCCAACCTGGAGTTCCCCCCGAAGAAGCAGGTGCTGCTGTGGCGGCTGAGTCTTCCACCGGTACTTGGACAACTGTGTGGACAGACTTGCTCACCGACCTAGACCGCTACAAAGGTCGTTGCTACGACATCGAACCCGTTGCTGGTGAAGATAACCAATACATCTGCTACGTTGCTTATCCTCTAGATTTGTTCGAGGAAGGCTCCGTCACCAATATGTTGACCTCTATTGTCGGCAACGTATTTGGTTTTAAAGCTTTGCGGGCACTGCGTTTGGAAGACTTGCGGATTCCTGTAGCTTACCTGAAGACCTTCCAAGGGCCTCCTCACGGTATTCAAGTTGAACGTGACAAGTTAAACAAATATGGTCGTCCGTTGCTGGGTTGTACCATTAAGCCCAAATTAGGTTTATCTGCTAAGAACTACGGACGCGCTGTATACGAGTGCTTGCGCGGTGGTTTGGACTTCACCAAAGACGACGAAAACATCAACTCTGCACCTTTCCAAAGATGGCGCGATCGCTTCTTGTTTGTCGCAGAAGCCATCCACAAAGCACAAGCAGAAACTGGTGAAATCAAAGGTCACTACCTCAACGTCACCGCTCCCACCTGTGAACAAATGTTGCAACGGGCTGAGTTCGCTAAAGAACTCAAAATGCCCATCATCATGCACGACTACCTGACAGCAGGTTTCACCGCCAACACCACATTGGCTCGTTGGTGTCGTGACAACGGTTTGTTGCTACACATTCACCGGGCGATGCACGCTGTTATCGATCGTCAAAAGAACCACGGTATCCACTTCCGCGTTTTGGCTAAAACCCTACGCATGTCTGGTGGTGACCACATCCACACCGGCACCGTAGTTGGTAAATTGGAAGGTGAACGTGGGATCACAATGGGCTTCGTTGACCTGTTACGCGAAAATTACATTGAGCAAGACAAGTCTCGCGGTATCTACTTCACCCAAGATTGGGCTTCTATGCCTGGTGTCATGGCAGTTGCTTCCGGTGGTATCCACGTATGGCACATGCCTGCACTTGTAGAAATCTTCGGTGATGACTCTGTACTACAATTCGGTGGTGGTACTCTTGGTCACCCCTGGGGTAACGCACCTGGTGCAACCGCTAACCGTGTAGCATTAGAAGCTTGTATCCAAGCTCGTAACGAAGGTCGCAACTTGGCTCGTGAAGGTAACGACGTGATCCGCGAAGCTGCTAAGTGGAGTCCTGAACTAGCTGTAGCTTGCGAACTGTGGAAAGAAATCAAGTTCGAGTTCGAGGCCATGGATACTGTCTGATCCTCCGGTAACAAGTAAAAAGTTAAAAGGTGAGACAGCGCGGTCTTGGGGAGACAGTGCGGTCTTGGGGGTTTCCCCCATGAGCAACTGGCATGGTTTCCCCCATGAGCGACTGCGAACCCGAAGGGTAGAAGAAATAAACATTCTTTTTCTTTACTTTTTACTTTTTATGGGCTGGGGTCAAACATGAATCTTAAGCAAATTGCCAAGGATACAGCCAAGACACTGCAAAGCTACCTGACTTATCAGGCGCTGAAGACAGTACTGGTACAGCTAGGCGAAACAAATCCACCATTGGAACTTTGGTTACATAACTTTTCCGTCGGCAAAATCCAGGATGGAGAAGCGTATCTTGAGCAACTGTTTCAAGAAAAGCCAGATTTGGCATTGCGGATCATGACTGTCAGAGAACATATAGCAGTAGAAGTCGCCGAATTTCTTCCAGAAATGGTTCTTACTGGCATTCAGCAAGCCAATATGGAACAACGTCGCCAGCATCTAGAACGCATCACACTCATAGATACATCTCACCCCAGTCCGCAACCAGAACAGCAGACAAGTTCAGATTCCAACAGTGAACAGTGAATAGTTATTCACTGATAGCTGAAAACTAGTATCAATCCCCACCCATTATCAAAAGCTATGCAAACTTTACCAAAAGAGCGTCGTTACGAAACCCTTTCTTATCTACCACCTCTTTCTGATGCGCAAATTGCCAAGCAGATTCAGTACATCTTGACTCAAGGTTATATTCCAGCTGTTGAGTTCAACGAAACTTCTGAACCAACCGAATTGTTCTGGACAATGTGGAAATTACCTTTGTTTGGCGCTAAATCCACTCAAGAAGTACTGAACGAAGTACAATCTTGCCGTTCTCAATATAGCAACTGCTATATCCGTGTTGTGGGTTTTGACAACATCAAGCAGTGCCAAATTCTCAGCTTTATTGTTCACAAACCCAGCAGATACTAAAAATAAGCTGAATTAATTTTGGGGAAATTAAATTAATTTTTCCCTTGATAGAGAGGTAGAATTATCTGCCTCTCTTATTTTTAAGTATTTTTTGTATACAGAAAACTTACTTAGAATTTACATGAGTAAATCAAAAATAATTTTGAGCACAGCATCACCTCGCACTCGTCAGAATCTGGCTACAGAATTTTTCAATGCAGGTTTAACTTCAGGTATGACTGTGATAGTACACTCTTCTCTCAGTTCTCTAGGATGGGTTTGTGGAGGTTCAGTTGCAGTGGTTCAGGCACTGATGGATGTAATTACGCCAGCAGGGACTTTGGTAATGCCTACCCATTCTGGTGATTTATCTGACCCGGCTGAGTGGCAAGCACCTTCTGTTCCCAGTGACTGGTGGTCAATTATTCGTAAAACCATGCCAGCTTTTGACCCAAGGATAACTCCTACAAGAGGTATGGGTAAGATTGTTGAAACTTTCCGAACTTGGCAAAATGTAGTACGGAGTTCTCATCCAGCAGTTTCGTTTGCTGCTTGGGGAAAGCACGCCGAAGAAATCACCTCAGATCATACTCTTGATAACTCCCTGGGAGAAAGTTCGCCGTTAGCTCGTCTCTATGAATTGAACGGTTGGGTGATGTTATTGGGGGTTGGGTACGACAATTGTACCAGTTTTCATCTAGGTGAGTATCGAGTTGGTCAAACAAAGCGAGTTAACAAAGGTGCACCTATTGTAGAGACGGGAGAGCGAGTCTGGAAATTATATACAGACATTGAATTAGACAGTGAAAATTTTGTGGACATGGGTGAAGCTTTTGAGCAAGCTGGTCATGTCAAAGTCTCGACAGTTGGCTCTGCACAAACAAAGCTATTTTCTATCATAAATGCTGTTGATTTTGCAGTTAGTTGGTTATTAGCTAATCCCAGGTAAACTTAGTAAAGAAGAGAAAGTTTAGTGGCTTAAAATCTGGACATCAAATTAGAATTTGTTTTCTGAGCGAGTCATTTGTTAATGGTGCAGGCGACCCTGATTGTCTTGGTTGGACAGGACGAATATGTGTAAATGCCAATAAAAAAGGTCATGATATTACCCTGAGGGGGCGACAATAAGGCTACAAGACAGACAAAATAAGGTTTGTACTATCTTCTATTTTTCGGATAATTCGGTAAGCTGTAGACTCATTTACTCCCCAAGATTGACCTATATGGAAATAGGTACGGTACTCTCTCCAGTATTCTCATGTCATCAACAATTGGTCTTGTAAGCTTAATTTACCCGGTCGGCCTGTTTTCTGTTTTGTTCGCTCAAGCGGTAAGCGAAGCTATGCCGTTAGGCTTATCGCACTACCTCTACCATCTCGTTAAAAGTATCTGGATGTACACCACACAAGCGTTTAAAGTCTTCTGACCTTAGGCTCTTTACCTATTCGTAGGTCATATCAAGTAGGAAAGTTTTGGTACGATAGCTTATTTCTTTTGACTGATGCATCTCTAGGAAATGTTAAGTATTTGCACAACTTAAAATTACCCATCAAAATCGACTCAAACGCTTATTCAGCCAAGAGCAGGTGTAAAATTCATTTTGTCTAAATATTTTATTGATCTTAAGTGCTAAAATTTACAACTCAATTTATGTATTTTTAAACTACGTCGTTAGGCTGAGGGACGATATCCATAAAATTATTAACTATTGTCAGTAATTCTCTACTGAACTGGATGTTACCCAAAACTATGAAAGTGAGTCAAAGCATAGTAGAAAAAACATTATTCAATATTATTGGTGTAGGCAGCCTGGTTGCTCTATCTGCCTGTGCCCAGCCTGTCACACAAGCTCCACCTGCCGCTCCTCCCGTCACGGAAACTCCTACCACTACTGCCCCTCCCGTTGCCGATACTCGTACAGAAACAACTGCTGACCTCAATTTGGCAGAACTAGCACAGGCAGCAGCTAAAGAAGGACAATTTCAAACACTAACACGGGCAGTGGAAGCCGCAGGTTTAAAGGAACAATTAGCAACGCCAGGTCCTTACACAGTATTTGCCCCTACTGATGCCGCTTTTGCCGCATTACCAAAAGATACTTTAGACAACCTCTTGAGACCAGAAAACAAAGACCAATTAGTGAAGCTGATTGCCTACCACGTTGTACCTGGACAAATTACCTCTAGCCAACTGACATCTGGTGAAGTTAAAACAGTTGAGGGTAATCCTGTCACGGTAAAAGCTGATGCTCCTGGCGCAATCACCGTCAACGATGCTAAGGTGACTCAGGCAGACATCCCAGCTAGCAACGGCGTTGTTCATGTAGTTGACAGAGTTATTCTGCCACCAAACTTCCCAGCCACTGTGAACACAAGCCCCACACCACAGTAATTTAAGGATTTAAGAGTTGTATTAGATGTAACAATTGGATAATTTATTTTTTGGAGTTCCCTTAGAAAACACGAAACTCCCCGGTTTGAGTTCAAGCTCAGCAACAACAAAGACCGGGGAAATTTTTTTGCTACTTTTTGTTCAGTGAAAATTGTTTGATAGAATACATAAACATTAGATTAGCAAAACTATCAATTTTTCCAATATGTGTCATTGCATAGAACTAACTTATTGTCAAGTATTTTCTGACAGCGCTTGAGAATTATTTATAGATGCCAAATGGGTCGGCACTTCGGTCAGAGACAAAAGTACAGAATTATCACTCTTGGGTTGATTTCTCCCACAAGTTAGAGAAGCATTTGTTATCCTTGAATAGCAAAGCTCAATCTTGTCTACCAAGCAAAATGAGCTGAATATCTTCAAGATTGAATATCACAAAATTACAATATTTCTCTTGAAATTCAAGTATTAAATTTAACCAGTTTATTACGTAAATCTAATTTGCAAGTAGCTTCTAAACCAACAATCCGATTTTTGTCTCTTCTAAACTTCTCACTACTAACAGCAGATCAAAGCTTGCTAACATCTTTCCGTCTTGCTGGCGTCAAGACTGTTATTTTGTCTGTATCCGATAAAGTTTTGCCTTCAGTAAGCTAATATCTGTAATTTTCACTGTCAAATTTCTGCTGAATTGATTAAAATATCGGTGTATACAATAAGAACAGTTTGTCAAGTTTCATAGGGTTGAAATCTCAACAGTGCGCTAATGTGTGAATAAGACCAAATCAGTCAAATCTTAATTGTTGGCCGTCTGGCTGATCCTGCCACAGCCTCAACTCCCTAGTTCAGGTATTTGGCATACGAAAGGTTAAGTATATTGAGACAAGTATCACCATTCTTGCTGTATCTAAGCTATGGAGAGTTCCGTACAACTTTTAGAAATGAGTCATTTATGAAGGAAATGTAAAAATGGGTGCATTAATATTTCTCGCCTAAGTTAATATAAAAAGCACTGTTTCTAGGTAATTAATGTTGTACATAATACCTAAAATTGTGTAAGGGCGAGTGTAGTTTCCTTTGAATGTAAAGATGATGCCACTAGAATTCCAAAAAGTTTTAGAAAAAATTTAAGGGTCTGACTACCATTTCCAATATCTTTTTGATAATAGTGGCTTTACCTTGCTTAATGACATCATGATTAATACACAAAAAGAGTGCAATTTTTGTGAAACAGGCTACAATCGGAACAGTCTTTATCGGAAAATATGCCAACAGTCATATTTCATTTATATGGAGTGGTAGATTTCTAGATCAAGACAAGTCTTTTTAGACGAACCAGTTAAAAGTTGTGTGCCTTAGCAACACATATGGCTTTTAACTAAGGTGAGTAAGTCAGCAGTAACTGCGACTTTCCACATACAGTTAAGAAATCCTCTAAAAGGGGAGCAAAACTTCCGAAAACATTCCAGGGAAATCAGCCTAAAACCCTATTTTCGGTTGTTAACTAGCTCATTTAAAAAGAGCAGTAAACACATGTTGAGTAATTGATTCTGCAAGGAGCATGAGGAACGCGGCATGAACCAGGCTAACAACGTACTCGAAAGCATTTATCAGCCTGACCTAGAAATAATGAATCAGCCTGAGCTCGAGTTAGAACTCTTAATCGACGAAGAAGAAGAAGAGGACTTGCTGATTAACGATGATGGCGAAGATGAATTTTTAGAGCCTCAGTCTGATGAGGACGACGCAAAGTCTGGAAAAGCCGCTAAATCGCGTCGTCGGACACAAAGCAAGAAAAAGCACTACACCGAAGACTCGATTCGCCTTTATTTACAAGAAATTGGTCGAATTCGTCTGTTGCGGGCAGATGAAGAAATTGAATTAGCGCGCAAAATCGCCGATTTGTTGGAATTAGAGAGGGTAAGGGAAAGGCTTTCCGAGCAGTTAGAACGCGATCCTCGAGACAGCGAATGGGCAGAAGCAGTACAACTACCTTTGCCAGCATTTCGTTATCGACTGCATATTGGTCGCAGGGCAAAAGATAAAATGGTGCAGTCAAACCTGCGTCTTGTGGTGTCAATTGCCAAGAAATATATGAATCGTGGTTTGTCTTTCCAAGACTTAATTCAGGAAGGCAGTCTCGGTTTGATTCGCGCTGCGGAAAAGTTTGACCACGAAAAAGGTTATAAGTTTTCTACCTACGCTACATGGTGGATTCGTCAAGCAATTACCCGTGCGATCGCTGATCAATCCCGCACTATCCGCCTCCCGGTTCACCTCTATGAAACCATCTCGCGGATCAAGAAGACTACCAAGTTACTATCTCAAGAAATGGGTCGCAAACCCACAGAAGAAGAAATCGCTACTCGCATGGAAATGACCATCGAGAAGTTGCGGTTTATCGCTAAATCTGCCCAGTTGCCTATTTCACTAGAAACACCCATCGGTAAAGAAGAAGATTCTCGATTGGGCGATTTTATTGAATCCGATGGTGAAACTCCTGAAGATCAGGTTTCTAAAAATCTTCTGCGTGAAGATTTAGAAAAAGTCCTCGATAGCCTCAGTCCTCGTGAACGTGATGTACTCAGACTCCGCTATGGTTTGGATGACGGTCGCATGAAAACACTTGAGGAAATTGGGCAGATTTTCAACGTTACTCGCGAACGGATTCGTCAAATTGAGGCGAAAGCACTCCGCAAGTTACGTCACCCAAATCGCAACAGTGTTCTTAAGGAATATATTCGGTAGTCATTAGCTAGAAACAACTGTCTGATGACAAACAATTAAAAAGCCTGGTAGTAGTAATTAACTACCAGGTTTTTATTTATTTTTTTATGTAGCTAATTCTCTGTAATGAAACTTACAGAATTCCCCAAAAATGAAGAAAGCCTTGACCAGAAAAGAACTCAACTAATGCAGCTGCTAAAAAGCCAATCATTGCCAAGCGACCGTTCCAGATTTCTGCTTGGGGTGTAAAGCCCCAACGCCAAGAGTTGCGATCTTCGGTTACTTGAGCGTTAACGTTGGTTGCGTTTGTCATGGTTGGCACTCCAAATTAGGTTTACGAAGGATTATTGCTTTATGTAAACTAATATAACAAAGTTTTTGAGAAATGCCAGGTTAATTTATACTTTTATTGCTAAATATTGACTTATTCACAAATTAGTCATTTATAAAAAAGCATCTGTCCCCGGATAGAGTTACTGAGGGTTAAAGAAGTTTTTTCTGAAAAATCTCTCTATTAAGATAAATTATTAATTATCTTACCATTTGGCTGGAAAGCTTTGACTAAAAATGCAAGTTAATCGGTATTTACCATCACCAATGAAAATTTAGTCACTGGATAAAATTTTGGGAAAGTTTATCATTTATAGCCGTAATCACATAGTTTAACAAAGTCAGAAGTCAGAGGGAATACGTAAGAAGTCTTCCCTTTGACGAATCGCGACCAAGCTACTAAATTCGTCCTTCTTCCTCCTTCCTTATAATTTAAGACAGAGTTAATTACTCGGAACCATGAAACAATTGGGTTTATACTCAGCACTTTGTAATACTTCATCAAAAAACCTCACACGGCTTCTAGTCGTGTGAGGTTCCCATAAGTTCTAATTTTGTTTGTGCCAATTATGATTGCACTTCGGCGACAGTGACGATTTTTTCATCGCGGTGGAGTTGCAGGATACTTTCACCCTTACTATCTCTACTCAAGATAGGTACTGTGTCCATCAGTATCCGCACGACGCGCTCTTTATTAGTCACCAATGCCACTTCGCTAGAGGCGATCGCCTTAACCATACCAGCTAAATTATCCGTTTTACTAGCAAATTTCAGCGATTGTGTCCCTAAATCTCCCCGATTAGCTCGTTTTAAATTACTTGCAGGCAGACGTTTGGCATATCCTTCTTCAGTCACCAACAACAAGTTATCTTCTCCAGTCACAGTTACACAGCCAACCATTTGTTGATGTTTCAGCAGTCGAAAAGCTTGTAAACCCATCGCCGTCCGTCCCATAACGGGGAGTTGTTGATCATCTGCGGCGAACTTCAATAAGCGTCCGCCTGAACTGGCTAAAATTAGATTTTCCTTGGGAGTAGTGAACTGGGTAAATAACAACTCATCATCTTCTTTAAGCTTTAAAATCGTAATTCCTCGACGAGTCAAGTTAGTAAATTCTCCCAAAGACAGGCGCTTAATTCGTCCCTGCTTTGTCAGGAGAACGATCTGCCTAGTTTCGAGATTTTCCGGCAGTATTAAGCGGCTGACAACGGCTTCTTGGGCACCTTGAGCGGTACTAGTGAGCATAGTAATCAGTGGTGTTCCCCGTGGAGAACGTCCAGTGGTGGGGGGAATATCTCCCACATTCACAGGGTAGACTTTGCCACTACTAGTTAGTACCAGCAACTCTTTATGTGTGTCAGTCAACTCGGTTTGGATCATGAAGTCATGGTCGTGTAGACCATTTTCAGCTTTCGACTTTTTCCCTGATGGCTGAGTTCGACGCACATATCCACGTTGGGTAAACTCCAAAATTACTTCTTCTGCGGGTTCAGAGGATGGTAAATTTTGCAGTTCTGCTGCGGCTGCTTTGCTTTTAAGTTTTTCCGCTCCTTTACTTTTGGGTAACTCCTCACTAATGTTAGGTAAGAGCTTGGTACGCCGGGGATTGTTATACTTACGCTTGAGCGATCGCAAATCTTTTTTCAGTGTTTTCAGTAATTCGCGGCGATCGCTGAGTAATCGTTGCAATAAAGCGATTTGCTCGCTGAGTTGCTCAAATTCTTGCTGCAAGTTGCGCTGTTCTAAACTAGTGAGGCGGCGTAATGGCATGGCGAGAATTGCATCTCCTTGTTCTTCGCTCAAATCCAGGCGACTACATAGAGTCATTTTTGCCGTACTACCATCAGCTGCTTGCCGTAAAATTTCAATTACCTGATCTAGTTGAGACAGTGCATTGAGCAAACCTGTGACGATATGCAGCCGACTTTCCGCCTTACCCAACTCATAGCTGTAGCGACGATTTAGGGTTTGCTCCCGGAATTTTAAAAACTCCTGTAACATCTGGCGCAAGCTTAACTGGCGGGGTTGTCCATCTACCAAGGCTAAGAGAATTGCCCCAAAGTTGCTTTGTAAGGCGGTTTGGTGATACAAGTGCTGGAGAACTTCTTGGGGATTAGTATCGCGTTTAAGTTCAATTACCACTCGCATCCCTTCGCGATCGCTCTCGTCCCGCAGATCGGAAATTCCTTGCAGGCGACCTTGATTTACTAAGTCTGCTACTTTTTCAATCCAGCCTGCTTTATTCACTTGATAAGGCAATTCGGTAATAATAATTGCCATCCGGCGCTTGCTACCCCTAGTAGGTGCAATTTCCTCCATATTGGCGACTCCTCGCAGCAAAATTCCACCTTTACCAGTGGCGTATGCTTCGCGAATCCCTAAATTACCAACTATTTCTCCACCAGTAGGAAAGTCCGGTCCGGGAATTATTTCCCATAACTTCTCGTCTGACAAATCAGGCTGATCGATTAAGGCAATTAAGCCATCCACTAATTCTCCCAAGTTGTGCGGGGGAATATTTGTCGCCATCCCTACGGCAATACCAGCACAGCCATTAAGCAACAGAAAAGGTAACTGAGCAGGCAATACCGTAGGTTCTTGCTGGGAATTATCGAAGTTACCGACAAATTCCACCGTTTCCTCGCCAATTTCTGCCAACATGCCCTCATGGCTGATGGGTGCGAGACGCGTTTCGGTATAACGCATCGCTGCTGGTGGATCATTATCGACACTACCAAAGTTGCCATGTCCTGCCAGTAAGGGATAGCGACTGGAAAATTCCTGTACTAGCCTCACTAAGGCATCGTAAACTGCTTGGTCACCGTGGGGATGGTATTTACCTAGCACATCCCCTACTACACGGGCGCACTTACGATAAGGTCTATCTGGTGTCAGGCCTAGTTCATGCATGGCATATAAAATCCGCCGATGCACTGGCTTTAAGCCATCACGCACGTCTGGTAGTGCCCGCCCAACAATCACACTCATGGCATATTCTAGATAAGACCGTTGCATCTCCGTGTGCAGGGCTGTTGTGATGACCTGTCCCGATGAGAGAAGGTTTAACTGTTTTGCCATGAGTTTTTTCCCTGAAATTTAATTACACAAAGGTCGCTTGAATTGAACACCGCAGCAAACACAGCATAACGGATGAAATGAGATTCCTGACACAATCTTGATAACAAAAGGGTAAAAAGCAGTAGTATTATCCTTGATGACGGGGATGCCAATTGATGATTAAAAAGAAACTAGACAACTGTTTTGGTCAGGTTGTAATCTCCCTCACCTCTATAAATAAAATTCTCATGAAAACCGTTTTGATTGTTGAAGACGATCTGATTAATGCTCGCGTTTTTTCCAAAATTTTGACCAAGCGGGGTGGCTTGGATGTGAAACACACAGAAAATGTGGAAGAAGTAATTAAGATTGCCCAGTCAGGAGAAGCTGACCTAATTTTGATGGATGTCTCTTTGTCAAGAAGCGTTTACCAAGGTCAGTCTGTTGATGGCATCAAAATTACACAAATGTTGAAATCTGACCCACAAACGGCAAACTTACCTGTTATTCTGGTAACGGCACATGCCATGGAAGGCGATCGCGAAAACTTCCTTCATCAAAGCGGTGCTGATGGCTACATCTCTAAGCCTGTTGTAGATCATCAACAGTTTGTTGAACAAATCATTGCACTTCTCCCCACAGATATCCACTAAGTACTGACGACCGTTGTCAGGAAGATTCGCCCAAAGTATTTTATGGGTAAATATTCTTGCTTTGTTTAGTATATATGTACTATAAAATGACAGTGTTCGGCAAGTAGTTTAAGTGGATGAGGCAAAAAGTAAAGATTTTTAAATTTTTGCCTCTTGGGTAGGTTGTCACTAAAATTCGTATTTGTTAAATCACAAGGACAACGCCTGTAATGACAAATTACGAACTACGCCTGCGGCATAGCGGCGCTGAGAGCATTCATCCATCCAGTATGCGCCTTTGGCACTTAGGGTTTTGCAGGAAAAGAGACACTACGAATTACGAATTAGTAATTATCCCCTTACCTGGGATCTGGTGAGTTTTCCTGTTGCTGTAGAGCAGCTTGAATGGGTGGCAATTCTAGGAATGTTTTGGCATCAGACAGTAGGCGTTTGCCCCAGAGGTTTTCCTTGAGGAAATCCAAATCGGCATAGCGCTGATCGATGCGGATAGCAGCTTCTCCCATTGTTAGGCCTTGTTGGCGATCGCCTTTAGTATACAGTGCTACGGCTAATGCTAATAAAGGCTCTGCGGCTTGCTTGTCAATGCTAACAGAGGTGCGCCATTGCTTAATCGCTCCTTCGACATCACCCTGTTCATAGTTGATTAAGCCAATGTTATTAATCGCCGGCCAGAATTTTTTATCTTGAGAGAAGGATTTATTATACTGGGCGATCGCCTCTGGCAATCGACCTAACATATAGTAAGCGTTACCCAAATCAAACAACCCTTCTGCATTATCAGGTTTTAACTTCAAACCTGCTTTGTAATTATCTGCCGCAGCTTGGTACTTTTGCTGTTGGAAATTGACCGAACCCAAAGCAAACAGAATGTCAGGATTTTTGGGATTGAGAGATTGTGCTTTTTTCAATGCGGCCATAGCCCCATCAAAATCCTTAGTTTGCAAATGCAAACCACCTAACAGAAACCAAACTTTATCATTCTGGGGCGCCAGTTGACTAGCCAGTCGAGCACGTGGCAAAGCCAACTCAAACTGCTGAAATTGACCGAGTTGAGCTGCCTCTTGTGCTAAGCTCAACCCTTGCTTCTCCAATTTTGCTGCATCTAATTGCAGTGTATGGGGGATCAATGCCTGTGCCTGAGCTGCTCTGGGCAGACTCCACAAACTACAGACAACGAGAAAAGAAATCAAACTAACATGTTTGGGCACACTACCGCCTCTTAGCCACAAATCAAAGAATCTTCCAGCTAGCTTAAACGATCTCTGCTTTAGACGAAAGGTAAAGTTTCAAGTCGTTAGCGCTGGCTGCATCAATCACCTTAACCTAATTTACCTGTTGACATCACCATTGACAGGAGAGAAGATTTGGATCATGCAGAGGCGCAGAGTGTAGGAGTTGAGAAGGGTTGACGTTTAAAGTATTAGTCGTTGATTATATTTGCAGAAAGATAAGAATATTAATGACTTTAGTCATACTCTATTTCTGAGTTATTTAGTGACTTTGGTCATATACAGCGTGGCACTTTTTAGTAGATAATGACTTCAAGTCAATTGCCAATTTCCCGATGGGGAATTAAACACAATTGAGATTTTGTGCAAATAATGGAGTCAATTTTATGTTGAAACAAATTCGCTCAGCCATGCTTTTGGCTGTGGCTCTGATAGTTTCACCAATTTTCTTGTCCACACCTGCAAGTGCTAGACCAAGACACCATTATATACCCAGCCGCGCTAGAGTTGTTACCCCCAGGAGAGTAGTTACTCCTAGCAGAAAAGTTGTTACTCCCAACAGAAGAGGAAGAGTAGTTAGACTTTCTAATGGTGATCTCAGACTGCCTAACGGGCAAATTGTCTCTCGGAGGAAATTAGTCAGACTGCGTAATCATGGTTACTGGAGATTACCCAACGGTGATTTTCTTCTTCCCAGTCAGGAAATTGTTCCTGTGAGAAGCACAGTTAGACTGAGGAACGGCCTCATCAGACTTCCCAATGGCATGATTATCCAAATATAGCAGTTTCCACTTGAGTATAATATCGCTCATCTCACCACAACAATTTTTGCTATACGCTGTCACGTTTAGAAGGTCGTGTCATAATTTCCTTTAATATATACCCCTCCAATTTTATTTTTGGAGGGTACTTTATTGAGAAAATAAATACAGGCGATCGCCAAGTTACATAACTAAGCTTATAAAAAAACTACACAAATTAGCAGGTTTTTAATTTAGCAAATCTAGTTCATAAATTGATGACTTTGGTCATACATAATTTTAGAATTACTAATGACTGCGGTCATGCAAGGATTACTGCTGGATAAATTGATATTAAATTTTGTCAATGTGTAAGTTCTAAGCTCGACTTTATCCAAAATTAAGAACTCGATTTCTTTATCTGGCAAAAATCCTGTCTTTTTGGCAAATACTTTTTCTACGTCACAGAGTATCGATGAAGTTCAAAGAATAAAACTACCGTCCCACATAGGTTTCAGCTTGGGCAATCGCGTTGCGAAAAAAATGGATAAAGTCGAGTATTTGTGTTACATAAGTATAGTCACCCAATCAGGTGAAGGCATATAGAAATACTAAAGGCTAGTATGTAAGCAGATTTTGCAATTACTGGTTCATTTAGATGTTGATTTTATTGATAAATATTTATTTAATCCAGAAGTTTTTCACATTCCTCAAGTTGCCATCCCACTAAAGGCTAATCAAACAAAGCAATATTTGTATATTTATGATTACGCAAATAGAAGTTCCTGTTATTGGCAAAGTAAAATATCCCCTACGCTGGCTGATGGGGCTAATAGCAGCAGGTTCCTTGGTTGTGGGCACAACAACTGCTACTTACAACCTGATTAATGGAAAAACAAGCAAACAAGATATTACCCAATTAACTGTTCCTGTGGAAGCAAAAAATATCACTTTGCGAATTACTGCCAGTGGTAAGGTGGAGCCAGTGCAAAGTGTGAATGTCAGTCCGAAAAACCCCGGAGAACTGGCACAGTTATATGTAGAACAGGGCGATCGCGTGGAACAAGGACAAGTTCTCGCCCGGATGGATGTAGGTGACATTCAAGCGCAAATCCTGCAATACCGTGCCAATTTAGCCCAAGCACAGGCACAGTTAGACCAAGCGCGTGCAGGGAGTCGTCCCCAAGAAATTGCCCAAGCCAGAGCAAAATTAGCCCAAGCAGAGGCACAATTAGACCAAGCGCGTGCCGGAAATCGCGCTCAAGAAATTGCCCAAGCCCAAGCACAGGTGAATTCCGCCCAAGCACAGGTGACTCTCACGCAATCACGGGTGAACCGCTATCGAGAATTAACGCAGCAAGGGGCAACTTCTCAAGACCAATTAGAACAATACATTAGTGAAGACCAAAGGGCAAAAGCTAGTTTAGAAGAAGCACAAAAACGACTATCACTATTAGAAAGTGGTAGCCGCAACGAGGAAATTACAGCTAGGGAAGCTGCTGTAACTGAAGCACGCGCCGCATTAGTACTGTTACAAAATGGCAGCCGTCCAGAAGAAATTGCGCAACGTCAAGCAGCTGTGAAAGCAGCTGAAGCGCAAATTCAGGCCGCAGAAGTGAGGTTACAAGACACTGTGATTCGTGCGCCCTTCTCCGGAATTGTGACGCAGAAATACGCTAACATCGGTGCATTTGTTACACCTACAACTTCCGCGTCTACAAGTGCATCAGCAACTTCCAGTTCAATTGTTGCAGTTGCACAGGGTTTAGAAGTACTAGCGCAAGTCCCAGAGGTTGATATCGGCAGAATCCAACAGGGACAACAGGTGGAAATTGTCGCTGATGCCTATCCTGATCAAGTATTTAAAGGTACTGTACGTTTGATTGCTCCCGAAGCCGTGGTGGAACAAGGCGTGACATCCTTTCAAGTGCGAGTGGCGCTCGATACAGGTACAGAGCAACTGCGTTCTGGCTTAAATGTAGATTTGACTTTCTTAGGCGATCGCCTCAGTGATGCTTTGGTGTTACCAACGGTAGCAATTGTCACGGAACGAGGCAAAAATGGCGTATTGGTAGCAGATGAAAAAAATCAACCCCAGTTCCGGGAAGTCACTATCGGGGCACAAATCCAAGACCAAACTCAGATTTTACAAGGACTCCAACAAGGTGATCGCGTCTTTATCAACCCACCAAAAGACTACATCATCGAAAGAGCCAGACAGCAGAACAACCAATAAAATTACGAATTACGAATTACGAATTACGAATTATTATGAATTTCCTAGAAAGTGTGCAAATGGCAGGAAAAACCCTGCTATCAAATAAGTTGCGTAGCGCCTTGACAATGTTAGGGATTGTCATTGGCAATGCTTCAGTAATTGCCATGATTGGGATTGGTGAAGGTGGACAAAGGTATGTTTCTCAACAACTAGAATCTTTGGGGCCAAACGTTTTATTTGTGATTCCCGGTAATCGCGCCACACAGCGCATCTCTCGAGATTTACCGAAAACTTTAGTATATGAAGATGCTCAGGCGATCGCTAATCAAGTACCAACGGTAGCAGCAGTCACGGCAGAATTGAATAGTCGGCAAGTAGTAACCTCCCGAAACCAAAACACTAATGTGAATATTATTGGTACAACTCCTAGTTTCTTAAGTGTGCGTGACTTTGAAACTGCCACAGGACGGTTTTTCAACGATATAGACATGCGGCGCAGTAACCAACTTGTAGTGCTAGGTGCAGACTTGGCAGAAAGACTCTTTGGTAACCGTAACCCTGTGGGTCAGCAGTTGCGGATTAAAAACGCTAGCTTTCAAGTCATTGGTGTGCTGGAGGGTAAAGGCTCAAACTTAGGTGTCAATTACGATGAAGCCGCCTTAATCCCACTGAATACTATGGCTAACCGCATTGTCGGGCGAACTTCTCCCTATGGATTGGAGTTAACTTATATTGTCGCCTCAGCCAACGATGCCGAGAGTGTGGATGCAGCCCAGTTTCAAATTACAAATTTACTACGTTTACGGCACAAAATTACTGGAGAAGATGATTTCACCATCAACACGCAAAAAGATGCCTTACAAACAGTTGGTCAAATTACAGGTGCATTAACCATTATGCTAGCGGCGATCGCGGGTATATCATTATTTGTCGGCGGTATAGGCATCATGAATATTATGCTCGTTTCCGTCACCGAACGCACCCAAGAAATCGGACTACGCAAAGCTATTGGCGCAACAGAACAAGATATTTTGCTTCAGTTCATGATTGAGGCGGTGATTGTTTCAGTTATCGGCGGCTTAGTTGGGACTGCGGTTGGTGTGAGCGGCATTCTTTTGGTAGCAGCAGTTACTCCTTTAGAAGCAGCAATTTCTCCTGTAGCAATTGCGACAGCCGTTGGTGTTTCTGGTGGTATTGGTTTATTCTTTGGTGTTGTTCCTGCACGTCGCGCTGCTAAACTTGACCCAATTGTGGCCTTAAGAAGTGCTTAGGTCGTTTAGTTGAGATATATTCAGTAGACCGAAAACTTTTGCGATCGCGCACAGAGCAATACCTATGAATCAATTCAAAATTCAAAATTCAATCGCGTTGTTACCCTTTATTAATAAACTAAACTTATATTTTGTCCAAAGCAATCAGCTTTTACACTTTTCTCCAAAAACGGTATCACAGACTACTATTTTTTAGCGATCGCAGAACTTTTCGGTCTACTGACTGTGGCAACAGCGATTGGAAAGAGCCGCTTTTGAAGCCGAGCGAGCTGGACGGCACTATCGATTGGTTGAACCAGAAAATCGACTTGTAGCACGTCAACTAGCCACCGAATGGGAAGAAAAACTGGCACTACAGCAGTCATTAAAAGAAGATTACCAGCGATTTTGCCATCAACAACCTCGCTTGCTCTCGAATACTGACTTGGAGTACCAAGTACAGTGTGGGTAGTTCACCCAATAAATCCATATCTTAAATAAAATTGTAATAGTCTGCGTTAGGGTAGGAATTGACATGCGATTAGTAATTTCCTGTGCTTTTCTGTAAACGTCCTGCTGTCCTTCTGAGTTTGGCTGTTGTACTCACTGCATTAACAGCCTGTGGTAACAGTCCAACCGCCAAGACCCTTGAGCAGTCTTTGGCGGCAGATCCCAGATTACAAGATAATCCAGTCAACTTTGGTAAATCTAGAGAGAGTCAACTACAACCAGGGCAAAACCAACCCACAGAGCAATTGCCTGCTGATTTTCCGCAAGAGATCCCCTTATATCCCAATGCCAAATTAGAAAAAGTAACACCTGCTAGTGACTTAGAAAACAGAGTAGTAACTCGCTGGCTGAGTGATGACCCCAGCAATTTTATTGCTAGCTTTTATCGTGACCAATTTCAAAAAAGCGATTGGCAAATTTTACAACAGCCAACCGATGAATCAGGAGAAACCTTTGAGGCACGTCGTCAAGATTTGCAGGTGAGGGTTTCTATTCAAGCTCAATCAGTGACTAATCCCCAGCCCAATCAACCACAAACAGCCACCACATTACTCATTGAGTACGTACCCAATACGACAGCAGCACAATCTACCCAAACTATCAGTCCTCAACCAGATAATCCCAATTTTCTAGGACCGGTGCTACCTGACAACTTGGCAACACAGCCAGGCGACACATCTAGTAGCCAGACATCTCAGACATTCAACGATCTCGACAAAGCACCACAAGAATTGCGACAACACATCCAAGATTTAGCGGCTTTAGGTGTTTTGTCTTTGGAGTCTCAGGCAGCTAAAAGCAGTTCTTATGATGCTACAACTAATCAATTTGAACCTGGTAAAACCATCACCCGCCGAGAATACGCTCGTTGGTTAGTTGCAGCTAACAATGCCATGTATGCGAATAATCCAGCTAAACAAATTCGCTTGGCATCTGAAAGCGCTACACCAGCTTTTAGTGATGTGACAAAAACAGATCCTGATTTTCCAGCAATTCAAGGGTTAGCTGAAACTGGGTTAATTCCCAGTCCGCTATCTGGAGACTCGACCGTAGTTTTGTTTCGTCCTGATGCCCCGTTAACACGGGAGAATTTGATTTTGTGGAAAATTCCTCTGGATACTCGCCAAGCTTTACCTAATGCCAACTTAGAAGCAGTCAAGGAAACTTGGGGTTTCCAAGATACGGGAAAAATTGACCCCAAAGCCTTACGCGCCGTGTTAGCTGATTTTCAGAATGGTGAACAATCAAATATTCGGCGGGTGTTTGGCTATACAACGCTGTTTCAACCTAAAAAACCAGTTTCTCGTGCTGAGGCTGCTGCTACTTTGGGGTATTTCGGCACTCAGGGTGAGGGGATATCGGCTACTGAGGCTTTAAAGTTAACGCGATCGCCGAACTGAACCTTTTGGATTTATTCTACGGATAGCAGTAGGGTGGGCTATTTTTCCACCCTGACTTGAAAAAGTGCTGAGTGCTGAGTCGAAGTCAATAAGTCAGCAAAGTAGATTAGTCTGAGCAAAATCATTTAAAAGTTGTAGCCAATTCCCAATAGCAACCCGACATCAGTTCTATCCAAAAAAGCTGCATTTACGCTACCTGTGGCCGTAAAGCGATCGCCTAAAGGTACATCTACACCACCAGTTAACAATAAACCAACGTCAGATCCGCCGCCAGCTTCAATAGCTACGCCAGCACCTAGATAAGGAGATATTGAGAACTGTTGTTCACCCAAGGGATCTGCTGAACGTGGAGAAAAATCTAAAGTTACGGGAACCAGAAACAGTGTATCACCCCCAAATATCACCGATGGTCGCGCCGAGATAGTACGTGTCAGCCCGATTTTGCTAATGACTGCAAAGTTACTCTCGCCAAGAGATGAATCACCACTTAAACCAAGGTTGCCGGCAGCGCCAATATAGCTAGAGCCACCACGAGTAGTTATACCTGGCGTCACACCATTAGTGGTTTCTCCTGGTGGTTGCTGGCTAACTCCCAGGTCAGGCGGGATGAGAACTTCGTTAATTACATGGATCACACCATTGCTGGCTTGGACGTTCGGCTGGATAACGTTTGCATCGTTGACCGCAATTTGATTGGTAGCAGCATCAACTTTAATGTTGACAGGTGTATCTTCAAACGTTCTCAATTCTCCAGCAGAAAGTTGATTAGCAGTTAGTTCACCAGGAACCACATGATATCTCAAAATTTTAATCAGTAATTCTCTATTTTCTGGTTGCTGTAACTCTTGTAAAGTACCAGCAGGTAAAGCCGCAAATGCTTCATCCGTGGGAGCAAAAACTGTGTAAGGGCCTGGTTGTTGTAGAATACTTGCTAAACCTGCTGTCTTTAATAAAGAAGTCAAGCTTGTAAAAGAATCACTCGATGCAGCCAGAGAAACAATATCTTGAGCAGTTTGAGGTGTGTCAGCAGCCCTAACTATATAAGTAGCCGCCGGCTCATTACTAGCCAGAGCTTGCATTTGTCCCTGCCTGACTAAAGATTGATACAAAATTGCTGCTGCTTCGGCACGAGTTAAAGGATCTAACGGATTGAGTCGGTTGACATTTGGATAGTTAACGACAATATTGGCTTGTGTTGCGGCTGCTACACCATCTAACGCATAGTTGGGGATTGCTGAAGCATCTGTGTAGTAAGTATTCACAACGCCTAAGGCATTTTCGCTAGTTTGCAAACCCAAACCATTGCTTAAAGCGACAATCGCCTGAACCTTGGGAATTTGCTGATTGGGCAAAAACAGATTTCCTGGATAGCCTGCCATAAATCCAGTTTCGTAGGCTTCCTGAATTGCCGAAGCTGCCCAAAAACCAGCTGGAACATCTGTAAATCCGCCTGGACTTATTTGCCGAACCGGGTTTTGATTAAAAGCTTGTTGAATCATTGCCGCAAATTCAGCCCGGCTCACTGGTTGATTTGGCTTAAAAGTGCCATCAGGAAATCCAGAAATGATGTTTCTTTCCGCTAGGGCTTGAATGAATGGACGTGCCCAATAATCTGAGCCAATATCAGATAAATTAGCCGCGACAGTTGATGAGGGAGAGCTAGTTTGAGCTGAAGTTGGAGCGGAAACTATTATGGGGTTGATTGTGGCCACTGTTACTCCCAAAGCTAGCACAAGTTTGCTAGCTGATGACCAACGTAAGAAATTAATCATGAAAATATTCTCCTCCAGAAAAAATCGAAAAACTCTGTATGTCAGCCTAATTAGGTCAGGGTAGGCATATGACTGTTTGGTTCATTTCAATATTCACAATAATGAATGCTGTTTGTTAACTCTTAAAATTCAAAAGCTTTGAGGACATAATCATTTGTTCCTAAAACACACCTATGAATTTGTCAGATCCTTGACTGTGGACAATTAGCAGGAGGATAGGCTTTTGATAGCTATTTAGCCATAATTACCAAAAAACCTTATACCCAACTTAGATACTATGGCATCTAAATAATATTAAAAAACACAGATTTTTTCATAAATCTACCAGTAATATTCCCAGATTTGACTCAATAACACAACTAGCTTAAGGTCAAACCTTGATTTTTTTTCTCTTCCTTTAGATAGTTGACTACACTAGCAAATTTATCTTTTTGGCTAAAAATTAGTGCCGTCCTTTAAAAAATCAGTAGAAAGTTAAGCAAATCTTCTCAGTTTTTTTCACAGAAATTGGCGTGAAGTGAATTATTTTGTAATTCAATAGTTAATTATTTTTGCTTTTTATGTTAGAGATATAGTTCTTTAATTAATAATATTTAAATAGTTTAATTAGAAATTAATGCAGCCTTTTTATGTTATTAACAATAATACAAGTTCTTGTTTTTTTTAGTGACAAAATGCCTTGAGAAAGGATACACTTTCCGGTAAGCTGATGACGAGGTTTAATTTATACCTACTGAAATTTGAGGGCAAGCACCAAATACATCCCAATGCGGTCATAAACCTTACATATATAGAAAAAATTTAGTCTTAAGGGCGGTAAAATTGCAAACAAAAAAAAAATTAGAGCAATTGTGGATTGTACGCTGTTTTGCCGCAGTGCTGCTCTTTGGTCAAGTTTTACTGCACTTACTCCAGGGAAAAACTTACTACCGCAAGATTTTGGAGCACATGGTGACAGCCGGACCGGCTTCTATCTCTCCAGTTCTGCTTGTGAGTGGGTTTGCGGGTATGATTTTTACCATTCAGACCGCTAGAGAATTAGTCCGTTTTGGTGCTGTTGGTAGTGTAGGAGGTGCTTTTGCATTAGCTTTTTGCAGAGAATTAGCGCCACTTTTAACAGCTAGTATTATTGCCGGACAAGTAGGTTCTGCTTTTGCCGCAGAAATAGGTGCAATGCGCGTAACAGAGCAAATTGATGCACTTTATATGCTCAGAACAAATCCGATTGATTATTTAGTGCTTCCTAGAGTAATTGCCTGCTTTTTGATGATGCCAATTATGATGGTTTTTGCTTTAGTTATGGGCATCGCTGGCGGAGTTTTTGCTGCATCACAGTTTTTCCAGATTGTTCCAGAGGCATTTTTAGAATCGGTCAGAACTTTTTTAGAACCATCAGATTTACTTATGATTTTAGTAAAAGGATTTATTTTTGGAGCCATAGTTGCTGTCAATGGCTGTAGTTGGGGATTAACTACCAAAGGAGGAGCAAAAGAGGTAGGAGAATCAGCCACAACAGCAGTTGTTACCACTTGGGTATCAATTTTTATCATGGACTTTTTTCTCTCTTTGATGCTGCTTGACAAGCCCACACTTTAAACTAACGTGTCGAATTAAGGTACACCGTGCTAAAAAAGAAAATAGGCACTGGCATACTGTTTATCAACAACAATCAAGGTAACATCAACTGGATTTTTATCAACTAATAGGACAGAAACCAAATTAGCTTGATCAAGGAAACTCAATTTATTTAGTTATCGTCATCTTTTACAAACGATTCTAATTTGAAAGTACAAATATTTATATAAGACTTGAAGTATTATATTGTACACAAAATTAATCTCGTTTTTGTAGCAATTAATTCTTATAAAAAAACTAACAAAATTACTATTGGACGAGCCATTAATAAATTTGATTGTTATATTGTACTAAGAAAAATATTCTGGTGAGGATGGTAAAGCTGTGCGTAATGATCTACATGGCTTAGAGATTAGTCAGAAAGACCTGCGAAAGTTGACTAATTTACCTGTTAAAGATGAATTAATTATTCTTAGCAATCCTTTAAGAAAGTTCGGAAAAAAAATTATAGACAAAATCAAGGGTTCTGAGGGAGCTACCGTAGTTTTTATGAGCTGTTCTATCTTTGTATTTAGCTATTTAGTTTTTGATATTATTATTAGACTGTTTGCTACCTGGATTACGATGCCGTCCTGGCTTTTGTTAATAATATTATGCTTTTGGGGTGGAGGTATTACACAGATTATTTTGTATTTTTTATGGTGGCAAAGACTTAAAATACTGCATGAGAATATGACAAATTCTCTAGAAATACTCTTAAATGATGTAGATAGATATAATGCTGTTATCAAAGCAATAGATATCAATGATCAAATAGAAGAAGCTGGGAATCCAGAAGTTGTTATTAAGGAAAGAAAAAAGGTTATTGCAGCATTAAAGCTGACAAGAGTTGATTTAATTAGAGCTTTAAAAACAGAAAGAATTTTGAGAGAAAATAAAAATTTTATTATCAAGAATACAGAGTTATTTGTGAATAATTTAGCAACTTTAACGGCAATGCAAGTTACAGAACAAGCTACCGAGCATGGTAGGTTACTGAATGAAGCATTAGAGATTGCATTAGATGTGCAACTGGAAATGAAAAGGTTACAAACCCAACACTAAAACTGATACATCTGTGAAGTAGGTTTGAATATCAGTCAAGGGATAGGCTGACCATGATCATAGCTTTTTTCATCAAGCACCCCACCGTTGCTATCCACGGTCTAACATAAAGAGGTGTGCATTTAGCGATCGCCTATAGGTATGGACTGGAAAGAAATTAGAGGTAACTGGGTACTCATTCCCCGAAATCCCGTCGGTATCATCCATTTCCTGGGAGGTGCATTTGTCGCCACTGCACCCCATTTGACTTACCGTTGGTTACTAGAACAACTGGCAAATAAGGGATATGTGATTATCGCCACGCCATTTGTTAACACCTTGGATCATGCGGCGATCGCTAAAACTGTACTGCTGAACTTTGAGCGCACCCTAGAACGATTACAAGACTCAGCAGCATTACGCAAGGTCTACCTCCCTACCTATGGACTGGGACACAGTATGGGTTGTAAACTTCACTTGCTCATAGGTAGTCTCTTTGGTGTAGAACGTGCCGGCAATATTTTAATCTCCTTCAATAACTACGCGGCGAAGGAGGCTATTCCTTTAGTAGAACAGTTCAACTCTACTTTGCAGATTGAATTTACCCCCTCACCTTGGGAAACCAACCAACTTGTACAGGAACGCTACAGTATCCGTCGCAATTTATTAATCAAATTTAGCAACGACACCATTGACCAGTCAGCAGCTTTAACCAAAATTTTACAAGCACGCTTTCCGGAGATGGTAACGGTACAAACCTTACCAGGAACTCATACTACACCCTTAGGTCAAGATATTAAATGGCAACCAGGAGCATCATTCACTCCCTTGGATGCCTTTGGTCAATGGTTTAGACAAGAAGTTTACCGCGATTTGAATCAGCTAAAACGTGCCATTCTCTTATGGATAAATCCACTTTCACCTCCATAAATAGATAAAGGTAACAGTTGACAGTCAAGAAGGAAATAGATGTATACTGAGTTCTTTAAAAAATTAAATAGAAGTTTTATGGATGAGTATAATTTTTCAAATTAGAATACTAATCTGTGAGATTTAAATAATTTTTATATTTTTTTGGCATCAAATTATTAATTAGTGTTCTCTAAATTTCTCTATGTTTCAAATCCTGGTAATTGATGATGACATTTCCATACAAACACTCCTGAAAAGGATGTTAGAAAAACAGGGCTATCGGGTAGTTGCTGCCAGTAATGGAGAAGAAGGAATTGCTCAGGCGATCGCCTATCATCCTGCACTGATTATTTGTGATTGGATTATGCCGGGATTAAATGGATTGGATGTATGTAATTACATTAAGACAGACCCCAATTTATCTACCACTTTTTTCATTTTTTTAACATCTTTGGATTCAGTCGCTGATCGCGTCAAGGGACTGGATGCTGGTGCTGATGATTTTATCTCCAAACCCCTTGAGCAAAATGAATTGAAAGCCAGGGTCAGAGCAGGATTGCGCCTGCATCAGTTGAGTCGGGACTTGCAAACCCAAAAACTGCTTTTAGAAACAGAACTAGCCGAAGCCGCAGAGTATGTGCGATCGCTTCTCCCTCTACCATTAACTGAGCCTTTCAGCATCAATTCTCGATTCATTCCCTCCCGCCAACTCGGCGGTGATTGTTTCGATTACTACTGGCTAGATTCTGACTATTTGGCAGTATACCTACTTGATACAGCAGGGCATGGTCTCAAGGCTACTCTCCCTTCTATTTCTGTGCTGAATCTGTTACGTTCCCGTGCTTTAAAAGGACTGAATTACTATCAACCCAGTGCTGTGCTAAAGGCTTTAAACGAAACCTTTCAAATGAATTACCAAAATGATAAATACTTTACTATTTGGTATGGAGTTTATAACCGAATTAATCGGCAATTAATTTATGCCAGTGCTGGTCATCCACCAGCAATATTAATATCTGGTAATTCTCCTAAAAAGGCTCAAGTGCAACTATTGAGAACTCCCGGAATGCCAGTTGGGATGTTTCCCGATACAAAATATGTAGATGCTTATTGTAATATTGAAAAACTCAGTAGCCTTTATATTTTTAGTGACGGTGCTTATGAAATTACTAAATTAGATGGCACACTTTGGAGTTTGGATGCTTTTATTCAAATACTTGTTAGCTTACAACATACTATTGATCGCCAACTCGATCAGGTATTGAATTACCTCATTGCTTTGAACTCCAAAGAGGCTTTTGATGATGATTTATCAATCCTGCAAATTAATTTTGATTAATTTAGTTTTTTGAGAGAATAACCTGGTTAAACTCATCTTGATTCGGAAATATCTCAAATACTTTATCCATACCAGTTAATTCAAATAAGATTCTGACTTGTTCATTAATAGAGCAAAGAACTAGTTTGGTGTCCGCCGCCCTTAATGTTTTAAAAGCTAACACCAAAGCTCCTAAGGCAGAACTATCCATAAATGTTACATCTTGACAATCAACTAACACGGTTTTTGCACCACTTTCTAGAAGGTGAGTAATGTGTTGTCGCAATTCTTGTGAGTTTGTAGTGTTAACAATGCCACTGAGTTTAATAACTTTCACTTGTTGATTCATAGTATTTATGCCCGGATTGATTTAAGAGAATGTGTTGATTTTGCTAGTATTATATACCAAGGTTCCTGATTTGGAAAAAGCTAGCCCAATCAAACATGAGTTATTAATGACTAATCGTACATAATAAATCCTTATTTATAAATCAGAAAGTATCGAAAATTTCATTTATAGAAATTTATAAATATTACTGACTCCTAAAAAGTGATATTGGGCAACTCAGAAGAATATCTCAAAAAGCAGAAAGAGAAATTAAAATATATAAACATAAATTAGAAGCAAAATAAAATTTACTATCATTTGCGTTAAAATACTGTTATCAAAACTATTTATTATCAACTACACTAGTGGATTTAAAAAATAGTAATTTGTGATTGACGTAGAGGAATAGCCATCATAAACATTGAATTGTTTAGCTTAACATTGCGCCAAGGATAGTTTGTTGTATTCTTTGACAACCTGAACTAAGTGTTTTCTAGTAACTTCAGGAACTAAAGGGCAATTCGCCAAAACGGGATGCTATTTTTGGATTTCTTCATGGAAATTTTTCTGTCTAGTGATTGATTAAGTTACATGTCTCAATTCTTATGGGTAACTGTTTGAGTCTCTGATAGTTTTATGTTATGGAAACACTACTTTCTGAGATTTTCTCAGGCTATTGCCCATGCTGTTTTAGTATTCCCAAATATATGTAATCTCTCAACAGGATCTATGTTGCTAGTTCTTTAGTGTTTATTTTGGAAAAATGATCACGAAAATTACCTTCATCTCCAAACAACAGTGTCTGCAAGCTTGTATTCCCAAGATTGTAGCTATGGAGGTAATTTTAATTGACCTTAATAGCTATTTCTTCTGGTAGAAGGAAAACTAGATGGAAATTAATAAATTACTTATAAGTCTTTTAATGAATTAAATTATGAACATTATTGCTTGGATCATTCTGGGTTTGATCGCTGGAGCTATAGCTAAAGCTATTTACCCTGGTCGTCAGGGAGGCGGAATAATTACAACAATGATTTTAGGTGTTATCGGTGCTTTAATCGGGGGAACTATCGTAACTCTCTTAGAAACTGGAAGACTACAACTTACTGCGGCAACTCTTAGTATTCCAGGTTTAATTGTTGCTATTATTGGTGCAATGATTGCAATTTTTTTATGGGATTTGCTAACTGGAAGTACCAGTTATTAGTAGGATAAAAAGAAGAATCATAGTGAGAACCAAGTTATTAGTAGCTACACTTCCTTCCTTAAAAGCAGATATAAATACTCCACTTCTTCAAAAAAAGTGGAGTACCAAAAATTTAGAAGTTGATAGATACACTCAAATTATCGACCTGGAGACACCAAGCTAATCTATAATTTTCTTCACTTCATCTTTGAGATTTTCTGTGGTATGAATAACTTGAGACTCAGCTTGCTTGGCTTGACCTTCGGCCTTATCTGCTGGGTTGCCAGTTACTTCACCAACTACTTCTTGCACTTTGCCTTCAATATTTTTGGCAGTTGCTTCTACTCTTTTTTCAATACTCATAGTTATCTATTACCTTTTAAAAGCTAGTGAGTAGATTATCACTAGTATCTACTTTTTTTCGTCTGTCATTGGATAGAATTAATTTTTAATTATTTAACTACTTAAGATAGATGTAAAATTAAGTAATTCAAATAATAAAAAAAAGATAATAGGTAATGAGTTTTATCCCCTTACCTATTACCATTGACCAGTTCAATAAATTAGTAAAAAATCGCTAGACTTTTGCCTTAGCCTTTGACCAAACGCCTTTTTCATCTTCATCATATTGCTGATGAACAGCTTCCCAAGCTGCTTGTTCAGCTGTAAACTCATCACTTGTCTCATCTAACACGGTGTTATACCTTTCCATGAATGTGCGTTGAGCTTCTGCGGAAAGATGAGAGCGCACTTCAGGGGATAAATCCTCTAAACTGTTGCATGGCCCAGGGCAAGGATGAGTCAGTGTTTTATTAGTAACATGAATTTCTTCACCACCGACACTTTCGAGCAGCAATTGAAATTCTCCAAGGCGATCGCTTGGCACTTCTGCCATTAATAAAAATTCACCCGCTTGTAAACGTGTTTGGTAGATTGCAGCTTTATCTTCTGGCATTCCCCAAGCAGTCAAAGCCGATACTAAACCAGCACCAGCGCTCCCAGCGATCGCTCCACTGGCAGCACCTAGCAGCAACGCACCAATCGGACCGGCAGCCACAATAGGGCCAACGAAGGGAACAAACAGTACGCCCACACCTGTGAGTAAGCTGAGGAATGAACCAAACAAGGAACCAAAAATTGCCCCTGTTCTCAATCCTCCCAAAATCACATCTTTCTTGGTAATAAAACCAGAAATTCGCGTTTCTGATTGGAAGTTCCTGCCCATGACCGAAATATGGTCTCTAGGCACGCCCCTGTCTAGTAAACGTCGAATAACTTGGTCTATTTGCTTCTGTTCTTTAAATACAGCCGATATGGTACGTTCTGCTTGATATACTTCTGGCACTTGAATACTCCTTCAATATTGTTTTTGTAGTGGACAGATTTTTAGAGATTAGGAATTAGAAAGAGCTAGAGGGCATGAAACCAATTCGCAATTCGCCATAGAGCCTCCGGATGCCGCCAGGCTATACGCAATTGAATCAAGCCTGACACTAGGGGGAGCCACTGCGGTGGACGGGTTCCCCGGCATAAAGCAAGTGGCGTTAGGGTTTCTACCTACCTTGGGATACAAGGACTGTTTCGCCCACAATTCTACTCGGTTTTAAACCTTCACTTTTTTCATAAAGTTTGGCTAGTAAAGACTGGCCATAACTGATCACATTTTTGCTCCTCTGCTCTTTCCCACAAATGTTACTTACTTAGCTATGTTTACCAATATCTACACGCCCACAGGGGTTTTAGTTTCTGCTGCTGGTTGTTCACCGCTCGGCTGCAACGCCTCTCCTTCAATGAATGAGCGCAGCATCCAAGCCATATCTTCATGCTCTTCCATCAGTTCAGTGAGAAAGTCAGAAGTACCCTCATCATGGAACTGCTCACTACATTGGTCTACATGATCCCTTAAATTGCGAATAACCTGCTCATGATCTTCCACGAGTCGATCTACCATCTCTGTTGCTAAGGGGACTTCACCACTATGTTCCTTGAGAGTACCAATCTCCAGAAATCCCGTCATCGTACCCACTGGATAACCACCCAAAGCACGGACTCGCTCTGCTAAATCATCAATATTTTCGGTTAGCTTTTCGTACTGTTCTTCCCACAGTTCATGCAGACTACGGAACTGAGGGCCTACAACATCCCAATGGTATTTTTTGGTTTTTACTAGCAAAATGTAGGAATCGGCTAAATTTTGATTTAACAGGTTCATCACACCGTGACGTTGTTCTTCTGTCAAACCAATGTTTATCTTACGCATTGTTTTTCCATCCCTAAGCGAACCTATTCATTAAGCTTCCAAAATATAGACATTACAAACATCAACCATAGGAAAGATTATGTAAGCATCATTAATTACAACCTAAGTTAGTTCGTTCTATCTCTCTCAACAGATAAAACGAATTGAAATGATTCGTTCAAAAAAAATAGGCGTTGTATATTTGCGGGATGATTTTGCTGGTTTTGTGGAATGGGCAGCGTTCGACTGAGCGCTCACGCCGAAGTCTTGCCCACCCTACAAGAATCATCCCTTGATTGATTCAGCAACGCCAAAAAATAAATTACGTTTAATATGGCTATTAGCCAAGAAATAAATTTTTTGGCGGCATATTGGTCAAGTGCAAGATATTTGTATATAAACAGTAAGGTTGCTAAATTTTTAATTCCTCAAATGCCACTTGAATTGCAAAATCTCACTGGCGGTTACACCACATTGCCCATTATCCAAGATATTAACCTGTCTCTACAAACGGGAGAATGGTTAAGTTTAGTTGGTGCCAATGGTTCTGGTAAGTCTACATTACTCAAATTACTCAGTCGTATTCTCTCGCCACAGCAAGGAACAGTGTTACTCGATGGCAAAGCCATTCATTCTCAACCTCCGCATTTAGTGGCACAGCAACTAGCATTATTACCACAACAACAAACGGTTCCTGTAGGGTTAACAGTGAGACAATTAGTTAGTTTAGGACGTACACCCCATCAACCTTGGTGGCAATGGGAATTAAACATTGTAGATCGACAAAAAGTAGAAGCCGCAATTCAAAAAACGCAACTAGAAAAATTGAGCGATCGCTTGGTTGAACAACTCTCAGGCGGTGAAAGACAACGCGCTTTTTTAGCTTTAGCATTAGCGCAAGAACCAAAAGTATTACTGTTAGATGAACCCACAACTTATTTAGATATCAACTATCAATTACAACTCTTGGAATTACTCAAAAACCTCAATCAACAGCAGCAATTAACTATTGTCACAGTTGTACACGAATTGAATTTAGCAGCAAGATACAGCTCCCGCATTGCCTTATTAAAACAAGGTCAACTTTGGGAAGTTGGCACACCTGAAGAAGTTCTCACGCCCAACTCCATAGCACAAGTATTTGGGGTGGAATCTGTGATTATTAACACACCTGTTGGGTTACAAGTTTGTGCCATTTCTGCTATTTAAGTACCTACACATAAATACTGTCACCGTTCGGACTTCGGCGTGAGCGCTCAGTCGAACGCTGACGCTCACGCCGAAGCCAGTCACCAGTCATCTGTCCCCTCTATTTGGTTTCCTCTGTCTGCGCGTCAATAACTGCACTCCAATCATCATTTTTCACAGCCGCTTCGAGTTGACGCTGACGTTCCGCCTCACTCGCATCCACGGTTTCCACTTCTTTTGAGAGAGTTGTGTCAGCCATTGCTTTCCGCAATTTCAGCTTTTTCTCCTCGTAGGCTTGGCGTTCTGTTGCTGACATTACCGCCTTAGCAACTTCGCCTATCGTACCAGCCCACATTCCACTCTCGGAATCATTACCTGGTGGTATACTGTCGAGTTCTGCTATCCACGCATCTCGTAAATCTTCCATTTCCTGACGTTTGGGAAACTTAAAAATTTGTACGCGCACAAAAGCACACTTTTGCTCGCCGTTTTGGGTAACATGACCGTTCAGAGAAAGCAACACATTTCGGGAATAGCCAATGTACTGGGTTTGGCGTTTTGCATCTAAAACTGCGTAAACCCCAGCAATTTTGGCATTCTGGGAAGCTCCACACCAAGTTTCCAAGGGTATAATATCTGCGCCGTTGTTTGCCAAATTAGGAGTTACAGCCACTTCAATGGCGTTATGTTCATCGTCGGAACCGTACAAAAAATCATGTAATCCACGGTGATTGACTGGTACATTTTGATGCTCAATTGGCAAGTTGTTTTCAGTTTCCATCACAGTTGATCTCCGTTTCATCAATTGGGAACATAACTATAGATGCCCTTAAAACATTGAAGCTTAAATTTACCCCCATCCCCAGGCATTACTTGATAAAACTCTACAATCGCGATGCTTGGGGTGAGTAAAGCCTATGCTAATCAAGCACAAATGTTCGTGTAATATTAATTAGCTTTTTCATCGTGGGTGGGAAATTCATCCGCCAAATCAACTATAAAATGCCTGTATGAATCCACTAAAGCCGCAAAAATTTATTAAACAGCGCCTAACTCCTTACTTGTTTTTGCTACCAGCCTTAATCCTCTTGGGTTTAACAGTTTTTTGGCCAGCAATACAAGCGTTTTACCTCAGCTTCACTAGTTACGAAGACCTTTCCCAGCCAGCGCAATGGATAGGTTTTGGTAACTTCCTCCGCCTGTGGAGAGACTCAGTTTTTTGGAAAACGTTAGAAAACACTTTTCTCTATCTTGTGGGTGTCGTACCAATTTTAGTCATGGCTCCCTTGGGGTTGGCAATTTTGGTAAATCAGCAACTGCGAGGGATGAACTGGTTTAGAGCCGCCTACTACACACCAGTAGTAATATCAATGGTAGTTGCAGGTATAGCTTGGAAATGGCTATATGCAGAAAATGGTTTACTTAATCAGTTACTCCAAACCTTGAATATCTTTCCAGAAGGAATCCCTTGGTTAACTAGCCCAGTTAAACTGCTGGGTATTGTGCCAATTTCCCTTGCTAGCGTCATGGCTGTCACTGTCTGGAAGGGATTAGGCTATTACATGGTGATTTATTTAGCGGGGTTGCAATCAATTCCTGCTGATGTGTATGAAGCCGCAGCTATTGATGGTTCAGATGGTATCCGTAAACACTGGGATATTACTGTTCCTTTAATGAAACCGTATTTAGCTCTAGTGGCAGTGATTTCAGCTATTTCTGCCACCAAAGTATTTGAAGAAGTTTACATTATGACCCAAGGAGGGCCACTCAATAGCTCCAAAACGATTGTTTACTATTTATATGAGGAAGCTTTTAGTAATTTAGAAATTAGCTATGCTTGCACAATTGGACTAGTATTATTTTTGATAATTTTGGGATTATCGGTTTTGCGCTTAGTTATTAATCAACAAGATGGCGATAATATTGCCATTTGATTCTCCCTGAACTGGTAAATCGTCTAGGGTACGCTTTTTTCTAGCCTTGGCCTTAGCACTATCACTCGAATTTGCCTTGACAATAGATTCTTGTTGAATTTGAGCTTGTTCCCAATCATCCTCATCAAATAAAATCGGAGCTAAACGAGAACGCATATGCCACTCGACATAGTAGGCTAACATACACAAAAATACATGGGCTTTAAGCACCAAGAAAGAGTATTTTCTAGGAGCGATACAAGTTATTTCTTCAACAATTTTTGACGCATTCGCACGGCAAAAGTATTGACCTCTGGTATTTTCATGCATGAGACAATGATGGCAAATATGATGATTCCTACTAAGCCGGATACGCATAACTGCAACAGTTGAATTAGTAAGCCTTCTGTACCTAATAACTGCTGACAACCAACTAAAGTCCCAAAACTGGCAAATCCAGCAACAATGCTACCTCCAGTCAAACCCAAAATGGGCACACTCCACTCACGCCAAGGTAAACCATTGAGTTTGCGATCAAGTAACCATAACAGCATCAGAATAGAACTGCAATTTACACCTACTGTGGCTAAGACAATACCAGTAGCACCAAAAGGTCGTACCAAAATCCAATCTAATAAAATGTTGAGAAAAATGTTAAAGGTGCTGATACGAAAAGGTGTCTGTCCATCCCCCAAGGCATAAAACACCCGCACCAAGACATCACGCCCCAAATAGGCAAACATGCCAATACCGTAAGCAATCAATAGGGATGAAACTAGCTGTGTAGCTTCTTGTTTGAAAGCACCCCGTTCATACACTACTTGAACAATGGGTACAGATAGCACCACCATCAATGCCCCTAGAGGTAGCATAGTCACGGCGGTGAGCAAAATTCCTTGGCGAATACGTAATTTGAGGTCTGGCCAATGTTCTGGGTCAGCCAATTTGGCAAACATTGGTAATAGAGGCAGCAAAATAATATTAGAAATAATTCCTAAGGGAGTTTGCACTAACAGATTGGCATAGTTAAAGCCAGCCGCCGCACCAGGTATCGGGCTAGCAAAGTAAAGGTCAGTGGCAACATTAATAGGCATCATCCCAGAGGATATGGTCGCCGGCGTCATAATTCTAATGACTTCTTGAACGCCAGGAGATTTAAAGTTAAACCGGAGGTGTAATGTACCTAATCCCAAGCGCCACTGCACAATTAGCTGCACCAACCATTGGAGAATTGCCCCAGCCAGGGTTCCCCAAGCTAAAACCATACCACCGATCAAGGCGTATTCTGGCTTAATAATATCCCTACCCAGTTGCCCTGTTAAGATGGCAATCCCCGCAATCACAGTCACACTGGATAATAAGGGACTAATGGAGAGTAACCAATATTGATTAGCTGCATTGAGAGTCCCGAAACCGATGCCGATTAAGCCCGCAAATAAGGCCATTGGCGCCATAATGCGAATTTGTTGAATAGCGATCGCTCTGGTTGTTGGTTGCAAACCATGACCGACAATATCAACGATCGCATCGGCAAAGAAAATCTGCCCTACTGTCACCAGCAACAGTAATCCACCCACCAGAGTTGTTACTGTTTCTACCAGAGGCGCGGCTTCTTCTTGCTTCCGCTTGGCTAAAACGCTGACAACCGCACTGTGTAATGGGCCATTTACACCACCTAACAGGATTAATAAAAAGCCAGGAATAATGTAAGCGTAGCTGTAAGCAGTAGCAGCAGCGCCCACACCAAATGCAGCTGCGATCGCCTGCTGTCGCACTAAACCAAATACTTTACTAATTAATGTGGCTGCGGCAACAATGCCAGCAATCCCAGCGAAAGAACGAGAGGGTTTCGAGTCTTGTTGTGTCACTAAATATTACCTGACAACTCTTGCAGAGTGCATATCTGAAACATTTAACCTAAATTTTAGAAGGATGTCAGGTATTTTTTGATTAATTACGAATTACGAATTACGTTAGCGAAGCTCCTCTGAAAGAGGCATTACGAATTACTTACACCCCAAACTATCCCGTGTCGCCACACCAGTTACAGGGTTAATCCCATCAGCGCGATCGCACATTAAAGCTATTTGATAGCGGTCTATCAAAGCATCAGTAAAATCAGCACCTGTAATGTCCGCATCATAAAAACGGCTACGTGTCATAGTCGCTTCTGTAAAGTTGGCATTTTTCAGGTTTGCGCCATCCAACGTCACGCGATCCACCAAAGCGCCGGTGAGGTTTGCACCTGCCAAATTGGCTTTTAGTAAAACTCCCTTAGTGAGAATCGCGTTAGTTAAATTTGCGCCTTGAAAGTTTGCACCCCGCATTTCCGCCGCCACAAAAGTCCCACCTGCCAAATCAGTATGGGAAAAGTCACGATTCTGTAAACTGCCATTGCTGTAGTTGATTGTGTTGATTTGAGCAACAGCTGGTTGAGGATTAATTATCACCCATAACCAAGCCAAAATCACAATCATAAGCAAACTTAACAATTTCAGTAAAAACTTTTTCATAACTTTAAATAATCATGTCAATAGTACTGAGTAAAGAGTGATGAATAAATAGTAAAGAAATTATTGTATTTTTTCATCCTCAGCACTCAGCAGTCACTATTTCCAATCTTTACCGATACGGATGGTGAGATCAGATTCCAAATCCCCAGTTGCTGACACGTAGATTTGACCTAAGCCAATGATCTCTTGTAATTCAACTCCTGGTCGTCGGTTCCCTTTTTGCACAAGAATTTGAGTTTGCCGTTGGGTATCAGGCCAATCTGACACCGCATAAACATTCGTGAAACCTTTTTGTTTGAGATAGGTAATAACTTTTTCAGTTAGCTGAGGTTGATTAGAAGCGTTTTGAATAGCAATTTTGAGGTTATGAACTGGACGCACATCTGGTTTAAGACCAGGTACATCCACCCCAACATAATTATTCAATAGAGTTTGTTGACCAGTTAAATTCAACCAATAACTATTAGGATCTTTACTGAATCGGCTGAACGTACCAGGCAAAATAGTCATTTGGAAATTATCCCGTTCCAGGTTCACGGAAAAATTCACCAAAGCCATCATTTCTTCTATTTTGAGGTTTGTATCAAAATACTTCCGCATGAGGCGGGTTAATTGAGGCAGTCTAGGTAAAACAGTAGGACTATTGAGGCGTTGCAGTAAAGCTGTCATTAGTGCTTGCTGTCGTTGCACTCTGGGTAGATCACCTAGTCCTGGTTCACGGAACCGGGCAAATTGTTCTGCTTGTTCTCCGTTAAGGGTTTGCCATCCACTGACTAAATTAATCGACAACTGACTGCTGGTGTCTTGATATGCCATTTCTTGAGGAACAAAAACCTCTACACCACCTAATTGGTCAACTAACTGCCTTAAGCCACTAGTAGAAATACGGACGTAACGATGGATGGGAGCATTATTTAAGGTACGGCTGACTACTCTGGCTGCCAATACTGGGCCACCTTGAGCATTAGCATCAGATACCTTAGTTAATCCTTGTTCGGGGAGAGCAATCATTGTATCCCTCGGAATCGAAAGCACCCGCATCGATTTATTACTGGGGTCAAGCCGTACCAGCAACATGCTATCGCTTGTACCAGCAAAACTTTCTGGTGAGCCATCAACAGTACCTGGGACAGGATCAATGCCCATAATCAGGATATTCATCGGTCGAGAGAGCTTATACTGGGAAATTTTGCCCCATAATTCTCCAGGTAATGGCATTTTCTGCTCATCTTTACCAGAAAATCCTAATTCTTCATCTGTTCGATCCAGATTGCTCCACAAAGGAGTCCACAGCGCCAAAGTCGATACCAGCAGACCAGATAAAACGATCCCCACAACTACTGTTAATGTCCACAGTAGCCATCGAGGCATGGCCAAGCCTAATCTTTCGTAAAGCTCGTTGGGTATAGCACCCACAGACTCAACAACACTACGAGAAATAGTTCCTGGCTGATGCGGTACTATCTCTAGTTCTGATGGTGATGGCTGTTGAATTCCTAGTTCATTTTCTGCCCATTGTACTTGTTGAGGTTTTTCTTCCAGTTCTAAGTCTGGTACTTGTTGAGGCGTGACCTGATTTTCTGACCATTGAAATTGTTTAATCACAAATTATCTCCCCACTCAACCACTCCCTAAAGGTATGTTAATCGAAGCCACAAATCTTGCCAGGGGAAAAGGTCACTGTACACTTATAGTGATCTGACCTAGGTGTGTATGACAACATGAATAATTCATTGTTCCCAGTAATTCTGGCCGGTGGCAAAGGTGAACGTTTTTGGCCTCTCAGTCGCCGAGACAGACCTAAGCAATTTTTAAGTCTTGATGGTAGCTCTAGAAGTCTATTACAAGCAACTGCTGATCGATTGTTAGCAGTTACAAGTGCTTGGGATGACTTGTGGGTCATTACTTCTAATCAGATAGCCGAAGGTGTAAGACAACAACTACCTAAATTGCCATCTCAAAATTTACTAATTGAGTCACAGGGAAGAGACACCGCAGCAGCTGTTGCCTGGACAAGTTTGGAAATTAAAAAGCGTTACGGTGAAGACGCTATCATCGGCTTTTTTCCCTCTGATCATTGGATAGCTGACCAAAAAGCGTTTTTACGCACCTTAAGCGCTGCTACCCAATTAGCGGCAAACACGGAAGCGATTGTCACTCTGGGGATCAAACCTACTTTCCCATCAACTGGTTACGGCTACATTGAACAAGGCGAAAAGATTGGTAGCTTTAATGATTTGCCAGCCTATCACGTCAACCGCTTTACTGAAAAGCCCAACCGTGAAACAGCAGAAACTTTTTTATCTACGGGGCGTTTTAGCTGGAATAGTGGCATGTTCGTGTTTCGGGCTGGAGTCGTTCTCAAGGAACTATATACCCATGCACCAGAAATCATCGAACCATTAGCAAAACAAGGTCCTGATGTTTATCCTCAGTTGCCTAAAAAGAGTATAGACTATGCACTCATGGAAAAGACAAATTTAGCATATGTCTTGCCAGTAGAATTTGGTTGGGATGATTTAGGAGACTGGAATGCACTTGAGCGCTTGCTGAAAAAAGCAGAGACTGCCAATGTAGAACTCGCTACCCATGTGGGATTGGATACCCAGGGGGCTATTATCTATGCTACTAATTCTGAAGATGTAATTGTTACTATTGGTTTAGAGGATGTGGTGATTGTGCGCGATCGCAATGTCACCCTCGTTGTCAACAAAGACCGGACTCAAGAGATTAAGCAGATTCTCAAAACCCTCGAAAACGATCCCCGATTCACTCAACTGTTGTAACTATTAAGCTGTAAAAGTTAAAACCCTTGACAGAGGCTTAAGGATTGTTGCCTCTATTATAACTTTAATGTCTGTTTTAGGGACAAGGAGACAAAGGGACAAGGGGACAAGGGGAAAAATGCTACCTCAATCCCCCCATCCCCCCATCCCCCCATCTCCCCATCCCCCCCATCTCCCCATCCCCCCATTCCCCAAAATGTTCCTCACCCAAACTGTTCCCCGTCAAAGAGAAATTATTGAAGTAGTCCTTCGCAATGGCTGGGATTATATGCGAAGGCTGCTTACTGGTGGTAAAGCTGATGAACCTCAGCTACCTACACCTGCGGTCTTAAAAAATATCCTGGTAGATTTGGGGCCAGTTTATGTCAAACTCGGTCAACTACTTTCTACCCGCCCAGATTTACTCAATGCTGCTTATATTGAGGAACTCTCTACTCTGCAAGACGAAGTACCGCCAGTTCCCTGGACAGAAGTAGAAGTAGTTATTCGCAAGCAACTAAAACGTCCTCTGGAAGAAACCTTCAGCATAGTTAACCCTGTCCCAGTAGCTGCGGGATCAATTGCCCAAACCCATCGAGCCACATTAGCAGATGGTCGAGAAGTTGCTCTTAAGGTGCAACGTCCGGGAATTGATATCACAGTTGCCCAAGATATCGCCTTAATTCAAGGTATTGCTGATTTAGTAGCGCGTACCGATTTTGGGCAAACCTACGAAATCAAATCCATCGCTGAAGAATTTACCAAAGCCTTAGAAGATGAGTTGGATTTTACACGGGAAGCTGGTTTTACAGATGAGTTGCGACGTAATTTATCCCGTAGTCGCTGGTTTGATCCTACACAAATTGTCGTTGCAGAAATCTTCTGGAACTTGACTACTGAGAAGTTATTGGTGATGGAATGGCTGGATGGTGTACCTCTGCTGTCAGCAAATTTGAGTAGCGATCAAAACGACAGTAACACTTACACAAAACGCAAAGCGATCACAACTTTACTATTTCGAGCTTTCTTTCAGCAACTATATATTGATGGCTTCTTTCATGCTGATCCCCATCCTGGGAATTTATTTTATCTCCATGATGGTCGCGTTGCTCTTTTAGATTGTGGGATGGTGGGAAGACTTGATCCCCGCACACAGCAAATATTAACAGAACTGCTGTTGGCAATTATTGACTTAGATGGGGGACGTTGCGCTCAGTTAACTTTGCAGTTAGCAGATTCTCCTCAACCAGTAATTATGGCACGGTTAGAAAATGATTACGATCGCATGTTGCGAAAATATCATAATGTCAGCTTGACTGAAATTAATTTCAGTCATGTAATTTATGAAATTTTGCAAGTTGCTCGCAACAATAAAATTCGTTTACCTGGCAACATGGGCTTATATGCTAAAACCTTGGCCAATTTAGAAGGGGTAGCCCGGACATTCAACCCAGAGGTTAATCTATTTGATGAAATCAAGCCTTTAATTACAGACTTGTTTCGTCGGCAATTATTGGGTGATAATCCAGTGCGATCGCTCTTAAGAACAGCACTAGATATTAAAAGTCTATCATTACAATCCCCCCGTCAAATTGAACTGTTATTAGATCGAGTCACCTCAGAAACCTTACAGTGGAATCTTTCATTGCGTGGTTTAGATGGTGTGCGGCGGACTATGGACGATGCTGCTAACCGCTTATCTTTTAGTATTTTGGTGGGTTCCCTAATTATGGGAGCAGCAATTATTTCCACCAAGGCCCAGACAAATCAACTATCTTTTTTAAGTAGTGTACTGTTTGCCGCCGCCAGTCTATTGGGATTGTGGTTAATTATTAGTATTTTGCGGTCTGGCCGTTTAAGGTAGGAGTGGGGAGTAGGGAGTAGGGGAAAATGCCAAAATTACCTTTCCTTTTCTTTGCGCTTTTGCATCTATGTGTGAGACACATTCATATTTTCAATCAACAACGCCAAAAATCTAATATCTTAATATTTAGAACTACAGATGAACTCAGAGAAATTATCAGTGTGCATCTGTGTTTTTCTGTGGTTAAAATATCAAATTTATGTCAATCATTACTGTAGAAAATCTGAGTAAGTTTTATCCGGTAGCTGTTAAAGAACCGGGGATCAGGGGAACACTCAACCACTTTTTCCGCCGCACCTATCGTTCAATTAAAGCAGTTCAAGAAGTTTCCTTTGAAATTGCGCCTGGTGAAGTGGTGGGTTTTTTAGGGCCAAATGGTGCAGGTAAAACTACCACACTCAAAATGCTTACAGGGTTGATTCATCCTTCTGGCGGTACTGTCAGAGTGGCTGGACACGTGCCATTTCTTCGCCAAGAGGCATTTTTGCAAAAAATTACCTTGGTAATGGGGCAAAAACAGCAGTTACTTTGGGACTTACCAGCACTCGATTCTTTGAAAATCAACGCTGCTGTTTATAACATCTCTGATAAAGAATTTCAAAAGCGAGTAGGGGAATTAACAGAGATGTTGACTTTGGAAGGTAAACTTACTCAACCAGTGCGGAAGTTGTCTTTAGGTGAGCGAATGAAAGCAGAACTGTTAGCAGCACTTTTGCACCGCCCTCATGTATTATTTCTCGATGAACCAACCCTAGGACTAGATGTAAATGCTCAGGTGGCAGTGCGTGACTTTTTGCGTGAGTATAATCGGCGTTATCAAGCTACCGTGTTATTAACTAGCCATTACATGGCTGATATCACCGCTTTGTGTGAGCGAGTGCTGTTAATTCACCAAGGCAAGCTGATGTATGATGGTAGCTTGGATGGATTACTGGAACGTTTCGCTCCTTACCGAGAAATTCATGTAGAGTTAGCCGAGCCGTTACCAAGAGAAAAACTCATGTCTTATGGTGATGTCCAACTATTGGAAGGGCGTGCAGTGAGTTTTATGGTACCGCGAGAGGCACTTACACGTACAGTATCTAAAATGTTGGCAGAGTTGGAAATAATCGATTTAACAGTAACTGAGCCGCCTGTGGAAGAAGTGATTGGCAGAGTTTTTCAGGCGGGAGTGGTTTAATTCGTAATGCCTCTTTCAGAGGAGCTTCGCTAACGTAATTCGTAATTCGTAATTCGTAATTTCAATGAAGAAAACTATTAGGAAAATTTTGACGTTTCTGTCTGTTTATTATGCCTACATGGTGGAGTATCGGGCAGAATTAATTTTATGGGTTTTGGCTGGGTCTTTACCGATTATCTTGATGGGTGTTTGGATACAAGCATCGCAAGATGGGCAGTTTGGTTTAACTCCTGTGGATTTTGCCCGTTATTTTCTCACGGTTTTCGTTGTTAGGCAAATCACAGTTGTTTGGGTAGTTTGGGAATTTGAAAGGGAAGTAGTCGAGGGTAAACTTTCGCCTAGGTTGTTACAACCGTTAGATCCGGTGTGGCATCATGTAGCGTCTCATCTGTCGGAAAGAGTTGCTCGCATACCGTTTGCATTTCTACTAATTGGATTGTTTTTCTTACTTTATCCCCAGGCTCTTTGGTTACCCAGTTTGGGGCAATTCATACTGTTTGGGTTAGCAGTGGTGTTGGCTTTTATTTTGCGGTTTATAATTCAATACACCTTTGCCATGTTCGCTTTTTGGACGGAACGCGCTAGCGCTTTAGAAAATTTCTGGCTGTTATTTTATTTGTTTTTATCTGGGTTAATTGCGCCTTTAAATGTATTTCCTGAGTCTGTGCGCACAATTGTCATGTTTACACCTTTTCCTTATTTGATTGATTTCCCTGCGAGTCTTTTGGTAGGGCTACCTGTGGACATAGGGCGGGGATTTTTATCAATAATAGGTTGGATCTTATTATTTTTGGGTGCAAATCGTTTGCTGTGGCGTGCAGGATTGAAACGGTATTCGGGAATGGGAGCTTGAGGGAGACTAGTAATCTGACTGATAATAAAGTTATTCCTAGAATTGCTAAAGTACTACTATTCCTTGGTTAAATTTGGCAGGTTGAAAAAATTAAATGACAGCACCTCAACCAAAAGTCTCGACAAGCTCCCAACTTTACGACCAAGATTTTTATCTCTGGCTAGAGACGACGGCTGAACAACTAAAAGCAGGAGAATTGGCAGAAGTTGATTTAGCCAATCTCATTGAAGAAATTGAATCCATGGGGAGAACTGAAAAAAGAGCATTAGAAAGCAATTTAGTTGTTTTATTAATGTACTTGCTGAAATATAAATATCAACCAGAGAAACGCACTAATAGTTGGAAATCAACAATTAGAGAACATCGCCGTAGATTAAAAAGAATTTTTAAAGATAGTCCTAGTTTGAAACCGTATTTTCAGGAAGTTTTTCTAGAGTGCTATCAAGATGCTAGAAATCTAGCCAGTGATGAAACCGGATTATCACTTGATACCTTTCCGGTAGAATCTCTCTTCACTACCGATGAATGTTTGCATCAAGACTTCTTACCCGAATAACTCCCTACTCTTACTCTCTGAGTCTCTGAGCGACGCCACTTGCTACAAGTCGGGGAACCCGCCCAACGCAGTGGCTCCTCTGCGTGAGATCAATTCATCCCCATGGGTTATTATCAGTAATTTCGGTTAAATTTCGGTTTTGCTAGCTTAAGAAATAAAGAACCACAGAGACACGGAGGACACAGAGAAGAAATAATTTTTATCTGTATTTAACTGTGTTCATCTGTGGTTGATTAAATTAAATTTTCGCGAATCAGATTATTCCCATTCGATGGTTCCAGGTGGCTTGGAGGTAATATCGTAAACCACGCGGTTAACACCTTTCACTTCATTAACAATGCGGTTAGAAATTTCTTCCAATATATCGTAAGGTATCCGCGCCCAATCAGCTGTCATGCCATCTTCACTGGTGACAATCCGCAAAACAATTGGGTAAGCATAGGTACGTTGATCACCCATGACACCAACACTACGAATTGGTAGTAATACAGCAAATGCTTGCCAAACTTCGTGATATAAACCACGTTTGTTAATTTCTTGGCGAACAATCAAATCAGCATCACGTAAAATATTTAACCTTTCGGCGGTGACTTCACCTAAGATACGAATTGCTAAACCAGGTCCGGGGAAGGGTTGGCGTTGGACAATTTCTTCTGGTAAACCAATGGAACGCCCTACTTTACGGACTTCATCTTTAAATAGTTTCCGTAATGGTTCGACTAATTTAAACCGCAGGTCTTTAGGTAAGCCACCAACGTTATGATGACTCTTAATTTTTACGGCTACCCGTTCACCAGTTTGGGGGTCTACGTTAGTATCAGCAGACTCGATAACATCTGGATACAAAGTACCTTGTGCTAAATAATCAAAGTGACCAAGACGTTTGGATGTTTCTTCAAATACCCGAATAAATTCATGTCCAATACGACGGCGTTTTTCTTCGGGATCTGTAATACCGTCAATCATAGTCAAGAAGCGATCGCGGGCATTGACATATTCGACAGGAATGTGAAACTGTTCTTGAAATAGTTTCAGTAATCTTTCTGGCTCTAATTTACGCATAAAGCCTTGGTCGATAAATACACAAGTCAACTGATCCCCGATAGCTTTATGCAGCAAGAAAGCCAAGGTAGAAGAATCCACTCCTCCAGATAACGCCAAAAGTACTCGCTTTTCTCCGACTCTAGCCCGAATTTCTCGAATTGCTTCTTCTACAAAAGCTGCTGTTGTCCAAGTAGGTTCGCAATTGCAGATATGATAAACAAAGTTACGAATTAATGGCAGACCACCAATGGAATGAACTACTTCGGGATGGAACTGCACACCATACAGTTTCTTTTCGTGGTCGGCAATAGCAGCACAGGGGGTGTTGTCTGTGTGTGCCAATACTTCAAACCCCGGTGGCATTTTCGTGACTGAATCTCCGTGACTCATCCACATGGTGGTGCCATCTTCGACATTAGTTAGCAAGTCTGTCGGGTCATCTATATATAATGATGCCTTACCGTATTCACCTCGGTCGGCTTTTGTCACTTCCCCATTCAGTTGGCTGACCATTAACTGCATTCCATAGCACACACCCAAAATGGGAATGCCTAAATTCCAAATTTCTGGGTCACAATGGGGAGCGCTATCACCATAAACTGAATTGGGGCCACCAGAGAGAATGATCCCCTTAGGATTTAGTTGGCGTAAATGTTCAGATGTAGTGCGATAAGAGAGAACTTCGGAGTATACTTGAGTCTCGCGGATGCGACGGGCAATTAATTCGGAGTATTGAGAACCGAAGTCTAGAATCACAATCATTTGACGATCTAGGCGCCCCAAATTTTCAACTTGAGGCGCTTGTTCGGTTAGTAGAGTCACCGCTGTATTCATGATGGGGGAGGGAGTTGTAAATGTAAGGTAGATAGTTGCTCTGTGGTCTAACTGCACACCACTTATTGCCCAATGAGGTTGGTAAATGGTTAATAGCTTCCCCGACAAACGCGAGGTAGAACGCGTTTGCTAGCCAATAGCTCTAGCATTGTATTAAAAAAATAACTGATCGTAGAGTGGTTACTGAAAAAGATATTGATTTGGATTATTTATGATTATTCATAATAAATTAACACAATTTTTCGCTGAAGATGCAACCAGTTTTGCTCTTCACGATAATTTGGCGATCGCGGTCAAAGAGAATTGAGCCACACACTGTTGCTGCTGTGCCTCTTGTACTATGGCTTTGAATATATTCTTGGGAACGAGTATCGATAGTTTGCGCAATCGCAGTATAAACTTGATTAACCCAATTACTCCCAGTTGCAGCATCTAGCGATCTTAGGTATGTTAATGCAGCTTCAGCTGTAGGACTATTAAACACTGCTGGGATATGCGGTGACTGTAAACCAGCTAAAGCACAATGCGTTGTCAAAACCTCCCGGCGTCCATCAGCCAAATGGTGATGAGTATGAAAAATCCCCCCGGCTAATTTCATCAATTTACCGTGATAGCCAAACAATAAGATTTCTTTAACACCTAATACGTCGGCTTCTACTAACATTGGCCCTAACCAGTTAGCTGTTTTTACCAATTGTTCGGGATTAATACCGAGTTTTCGGGCTAAATCTAGGCCGTTCTCGCCAATACAGAATACTAAACTTGCAAACTGACTGGCTTTGAGTTGCAATTCGGTACGAAAAGCAGTTAACTGATCGGGTGTACTTAAAGGTTGAGCAATACCAGTTGTCCCTAACAGAGAAAGTCCTTCGACAACACCAAAAGCAGCATTAGAGGTACGGACAGCCAGCGATCGCCCTTCTGGTAGGATGATAGTTACTGTGATTTTTTCTCTCGGTGCTAGCATCTGGCATAAGTTCTCTTGTAACAGCCTGTGGGCATAAGCATAAATTGCCGGCTGATTACTAGCATTTAACTGTTTGCCAATACCTTCCCCACCTCGAATAATAACTGTCTCCCCATCGCCCTCTCGCCATTCCACGAGTGCCCAAATTGGTGTATCTCTAGTGAGGTCGAGATTATCACCTGGTTCGCTGCGGGTAATTGCCAAAGCCGAATTTTCAGATAGTCCTGCTACCTGCTCTATGGGTATTTCTGCGATTTGCGCTGGTTCAATCAAATCCACCGACATCACTGTTAGGGGTTGACGATGGCGTAACCAGTGTAGAGCAGCAAGTGCAGAAGCACAGGCGAAGACGGGAAGAGTGTATCCAGAGCGAGACATTATTTAGAGGGAGTGGGCATTGGGCGTTGGGCATTGGGAAAAAAGGCGGAGGAGCGGAGGAGAAAAAACTTATATTTAGGTAACTCCAAAAATTAAATTACCACTATCCAGCATCCAATATGACTATCAGATTCTTCTCCCCCCCTGCTCCCCAGTCCCCCATTAAACGCCTACTTCTGAGAGTAAAACTTGCATGGCTTCCCAAGAGATTCCTCTTTGGATATAACGGGGGGCTTCAGGATTGTAAGGACTTGCTATGCGGTCAATACTCAGAATTGTCGCTTCATCTGGGATGACTTGCACATCGGGATCAAATGCAGTCGGGCGCATTAAAGAACTAGAAAAGCCTTTAAAAATGGCAACTTTGTCTTGTTCATCAGCTATTTCTACTGTTACCAGTAAGACTTCTTGCGGGCGTTTAACAGTGTATTGTTCCAGTCGGTTACCAATGGAATTCTTCATTAACGGGAAGTTAACCATAAAGGTTGGTTACTGTTGTATAGCTGAGCGTCCTTGCTTACCCAGCTTGACAAGGACAAAATAGCTCAAGTAAAGCACATAAATAACTAAGCCGATGATGCCAAGAAAACCCAGGAAACCAGGTCTGCTATTGTAATGGAAATATTCTTTGAAGAGCAAGGGGGCTTCAAACCAAACTTGACAATAGGGGGTTTTGATGGCGTTTGGGGACAAAGCACAACTCACAAACGGTATAAAGGCAATTGTACCCAAAACACAGTAGACAGTTATAGCCCAGCGCCAAGAGTTAAAAATCAGCTTTAAAGGGCTACTTGGTTGATACTCAATCTCATCATTGAGATCCACCCAGAACCATAGCGAAATCGGCACCAAGATCAGCCCTATCAACCCAGAGATAAAGCTAACTGGATACTGAGCAATCATCAAGTAAATTGTGATTGCCAGTAAACTGGATACTCGCCAGTAAATGGTTAATAGGCGTTGCATCCCTTCTACTTTTTGTACAAACGCCCAGATTAGCAGAATCAGAGGGATAATTACCATAAATAATACTGCTAGTCGGTAGTCAATCCAGACAAACTGACGAAACCAAACGTCATTCATAATTTTTTTTTAGATTATCAATAATAAATTTGAATCAAAAACAGATATTTTACAGAGTACGGATGCCTGAATCTCAATCTTTGTAAGAGATTTAGAATAAAGCATGAAGTTCTTATCCGTTGATAGAATTCTTCATAACTTTATCTTTGACTTGGTTTATTTGTATCTAAAAAAAAACAAGCAACTTGCAGCACCTACATGATAAATATCTTGCATTAGTCTGTGGCTACCTGCGGGAGAGTGACAAAAATCACTTTGCAGTTATGAGCTAGTATGCCCCAATAAAACCCATTTTTTCATTGCTGGGGGTTCATCTTTAAGGATCATAGATCCTCAATTAGAACCTCCCAACCCCACCTAAACTGAGAATCATCAGCTTAATCTATGTCAGTAGAGAGAAGATGTTCAAAATGGGTGGATTGAGATTTTATTCGGGAGTAGCGCCAAGGTGCAAGATATCAGTAAGTGGATTCTAGTTGCTTGCCCATGAGGCGAAAAGAAATTCACCTACTTACGTTCTAGTCTTCATAAACCCGGCACTCTGCTGCTTCTGGGTTATCATCACAGTATTGTTCTAAAGAATTTTTTGACTTCTTATAGCGCTGGTGGGAGGCTTCAGCTTGCAGTTCTTCGACTGCATCCCAAGCCGCCGCACACTCAGCAGAGTTGCTACCGGAAGCATCACAGACTGCACGAGCTTGTTCTACTTCTGCTTCAATTGTTTCGTGGATTTTTTCTTGGATGTCGCTCATAGTTTAGTCTCGTTGTATTGTTGTTGTACCAGTATAGGAAAAATTCAAGAATGGCATCTTTTTGTTCTATCGTTCACCATTCTAACCACTTAGCTGTTAAGTTAGCGTTTTAGTCTGATGATCCATAATTAATACAACAGTAAATAGCCCACATAGTATATCTATATTTATCTTTTAAGATTTTGTAGAGTCAGTACTCCGAGAGTATAATCATACAATACATTTAGAATATGTAGTAGGGAATGACAGAATCTAGTGCCGCTTTGCGGAAGTCAAAAGTCAAAGGTTAAATAAATTTTATGCTGGACTTTTGCACTGTTTTGGATGGGATCTCTATTCCCACCGTGCTGTACTAGTGTAGTTAAGCAAAAGTAACTGACTAGCTGATAACAGGTCTGTTACCCTAGCTACCTGGGATGAACAGGTGATTGAGGAGAGATAAATTTGCTGGCTGGTGTCAACTCTTGTAAGATGCAATCCTGCCCAGGTAGAAAAGTCAAATACTACTGGACTAACAACACAAAGAAGCCCAAAATTCATGGCAGACCAAATGCAGTGGGCAAATGCCCTATCAACCCGACCTTCTTTGGAAGCAGCTGTTACAGATGTGGTAGAACAGGCTGTCTCGTCGTTAACAGTACCTGCGGATTTAGGGCTGGTATTCATTTCGTCTGCTTTTGCGAGTGAGTATTCTCGGCTTTTACCCCTGCTGGCTGAACAACTTTCAGTACCTGTAATGATTGGATGTAGTGGCGGTGGTGTAATTGGCACTACAGCTGGAGGAGAAACCCAAGAATTAGAAGCAGAAGCTGCACTTAGCTTAACTTTGGCGCATCTGCCAGGGGTGAATATGCGAGTTTTTCATGTTCTGGCAGAAGAATTACCTGATTTGGATAGTTCACCAGATGCTTGGATTGATTTGATTGGCGTGCAACCATCTCCAGCGCCTCAGTTCATTTTGTTATCTAGTGCCTTTTCTTCAAGAATCAATGATTTATTGCAGGGACTGGATTTTGCGTATCCTGGCTCGGTGATCATAGGGGGACAAGCTAGCGCTGGGGGTTTGGGTGGTCGGATGTCCCTGTTTTGTCACGATGCCTCTGGTGAGTTGCACCAACGCTTGTATCGTGAGGGAACAGTCGGTTTGGCTTTGAGTGGCAATATTGTTTTAGAAACAATTGTGGCTCAAGGATGCCGTCCTATCGGTCAGCCGATGCAAGTCACAAAAGCCGAACGCAATATTATCCTGGAACTAGATGAAAAAGTACCTTTGGTAGTGTTGCGAGATTTGATTGCTAGTCTCAGTGAACAAGAGCGAACACTGGCACAACACTCTCTGTTTGTGGGCATGGCAATGGATGAATTTAAGCTTTCTTTACAGCAAGGAGATTTTTTGATTCGCAGCATCCTGGGAGTAGATCCGTCTGGAGGCGCGATCGCAGTAGGGGATGTCGTCCGTCCTGGTCAACGCCTACAATTCCACCTACGTGATGCCGAAGCCTCCGCCGAAGACCTGGAATTACTCCTAGAGCGGTATCAAAATCAACAAATTGCCGAACCTCCAGCCTCTGCGGCTTTAATGTTTTCCTGTGTGGGGCGTGGCCAAGGGCTTTATGGCAAGCCCAATTTTGATTCGGAGTTATTTAGACGTTACATCCACGATATCCCCGTAGGTGGTTTTTTCTGTAGTGGAGAAATTGGCCCTGTTGGTGGCAGTACTTTTGTACACGGTTATACCTCGGTGTTTGGGATTTGCCGCCAAATTAGTGCTGAGTGCTGTTAGCGGTAGCGGGGCGTAAAGCCCTGCGGGCAATGGCTGCGCTTATAGCCCGTGCTGAGTGCTGAGTCAGGAATTATTATTTATCCCCTGCTCCCCTGCTTCCCCTAATAAAAGGGTGCTGTTGTTATCGATGAAGGTGGGAATACCACCATTGGCGATCGCACTATAGGTTTGAATATGGTGTCGCACTTTTTGGGGAAAATGGGGATAATCTAACACAGCATCTCCATCAGCAATAGTTGCCCAAAAGTCGCGCAGACTAGGTGCTAATTCTTCTGCCTGTGTTACTGAGAGGTTTAAGGGGTGCTGAGTCAGTAACTTAACTAGAAATGGGAAAGAGCGATCGCCCATCCACTGCCGTGATAAATTTTGCAGGTTGGGGAAATCGGGTACTGATTCTACGCGATGCGATAAAATTTGTAACCATTGCCTACCGTGGTTATCTTGTTGAAACTCTAAAACCCGATAAGGATGAGGATAACTAACTAAAGAACCAGTGGTGATGTCATAAACACCTTCTGAACAAGCCACATCCTGAATGTGTAAATGTCCTGTAAATACTAGCTTGACTCCGTAGTACCGTAAAATTTGTAACAGTTGGGGGGCATTCTCCAACATGTAGCGATTTCCTATAGGATGGCGCGATTGATGAGGCAGATGCTCAACCACATTGTGATGCACCATGACCAGTACCACTTCATTTGCGGCAGCTGCTAAGACTTCTTCCAACCAGATTAATTGTTTGGTATCCAAACGTCCGATCTGCTGACCTTGTTCATTAAAAAAATTAGAATTCAGTCCAATTAGCCGGACTCCAGGCAGCAATTGATGAGTATAGTAAAGTTGCTGAGAATCTTCATAGCCAAACTTGCGGTAATAGTGGGGAAAATCAGCAAAACCAATTGATTGCTGATTTGCCATCAAGACAGGAACATCATGATTACCAGGAATAACATAGGTGGGAAAAGGTAGCTGAGTTAATCTCTCTTGTAACCAGGTATGATTCTCCGGTTCGCTATGCTGAGTTAAGTCTCCTGGAAGCAAGAGGAAATCTAAATTAAGTTGTGTTAAATGTTCTATTACACTTTCAAAAGCTGGAATACTAGCTTCCACCAGATGAAAACGACTAGGATGATCCCAAATGGTATGAGGAAGCGCGATATGCAAGTCGCTAACTACGGCAAAGCGAAAGTTTATAGACATTGATGTGACGATAATGTTAAAAACAGGATGAAAAAATCTCTTTTCCACAAAGTATAACGCTTGCTGGGAAAACCTGTGTAGTAGCAACTAGATTTAACACCTTTAGACATTTAGTCCCAATGAAATTACCCAGTAAAAATCAATGACTAAAAATATGGAATAATATAGGAGTTACGCATTGACAAAAAATTCCATTCATGTGTATTAAGCAGCACAAGTATTGGTAAGATTTTCTACAATGTAATCACGCACAACCAAAGTGAATAAGTTCCTTTGCAATTCATACCAAT
>JAHHIM010000004.1:0-179919 GCA_019358915.1 Trichormus sp. ATA11-4-KO1 | reverse complement strand
TCACGGGTCAAATTGCTGGGGTAAGCTTTACTCATGTCACTCTCTCGGTGCTGTTTACTATTCATTCACAGCTTATACTGAGAGAGCTTTTTTACAACCTTTCTGACTTTTCAAACACCCTCTTAGTCAACAATTATCAACGCTCTGGCAAAATATCAATTGAACTGTGCGGAGGCGTAGCCGAACTGTTGGGACTGAAATCTCAACTTGTTAACATTCCCGCAGTCGCCATCTCTAAACTCCCCGCACCCGTACTGCTTCCTTGGCTTGAGGGTTTTGCTATCCTCTACCTAGCATCAGAAAAAGAATTGGTACTTGCCATCCCCGAACAAGGCATTGTTCATAAAAAGCCAGTAGATTTTGTTGAAACTTGGGGTGAATCAGGTCAAGTATTACTCCTTCAAGCAACCAAAGAAACTCCCCAACGTCGCTTTGATTTAAGTTGGTTTATTCCGGCAATTAAAAAGCATCGTACTGCCTTAACAGAAGTTTTCATCGCTTCGTTATTCGTACAACTATTGGGATTAGCGAATCCTTTAATTACCCAAGTAATTATCGATAAAGTTATTATTCAAAATGGCATTAATACCCTTCATCTTTTAGGTTTCTTATTAATTGCAATAGCTGTTGTAGAAGGTGTGATTACTTGGCTACGTACTAACTTATTTGTTGATACCACCAATCGAATTGACTTAAGTTTAGGTGCAGAAGTTATTGACCACTTATTACGATTGCCACTACGTTACTTTGAAAAGCGCCCTGTCGGAGAAATTTCATCTCGCATCAATGAACTAGAGAATATTCGTTCTTTCCTTACAGGTACTGCCTTGACAGTTGTGCTGGATGCCATATTCTCTGTTATCTACATTGCCGTGATGATTTGGTATAGCTGGTTGCTGACTATCGTGGCATTGGCAACTGTACCTTTATTCGCCTTATTGACTTTTATATTTGCTCCCATTATTCGCCAACAAACCAGAACCAAAGCTGAAAGAAATGCCGAAACTCAATCATATTTAGTAGAAGTTGTTTCTGGTATCCAAACCGTTAAAGCCCAAAATATCGAACTTAATTCCAGATGGCAATGGCAAACACGCTATGCACGTTATATTAGCGCCAGCTTTCAAAATGTCCTTACCTCCAATACCGCTAGTTCCTTTAGCAATTTTCTCAACAAACTATCCAGTTTATTATTATTATGGGTTGGTGCATATTTGGTACTGCAAAAGCAACTGACATTAGGAGAATTAATTGCTTTCCGTATCATTGCAGGCTATGTTACCAGTCCTCTACTAAGGTTAATTCAACTATGGCAGAACTTCCAAGAAACAGCATTATCCCTTGAACGTCTTGCTGATATTCTCGATACTCCCCAAGAAACTGAAATTGCTGGACGCAATCACATTCCTATGCCTACAATTGTTGGAAACATTAAATATGAAAACGTTACCTTCAGTTTTGCTAAGAGTCCTAACCCACAACTTAATAACATTTGTCTTGACATTCCTAGTGGTGCATTTGTGGGAGTAGTAGGACAAAGCGGTGCTGGTAAAAGTACCCTAACAAAATTAATCCCACGTCTGTACGAGTTAGATTCTGGTCGCATCCTTATCGATGGTTATGAAATCAGCAAGGTTGAACTCTACTCCTTGCGTCAACAAATAGGCATGGTACTACAAGATACTCTTCTGTTTAATACCACAGTGCAAGAAAATATTGCCCTAACGATGCCTGATGCTACCCCAGAAGAAATCGTAGAAGCAGCCAAAATAGCTGGCGCTCACGATTTTATTATGAATTTGCCTAATGGTTATGAAACTCGTGTAGGAGAGAGGGGTGCTGCTTTATCTGGGGGACAAAAACAAAGAATAGCCATCGCTCGTACTGTACTGCAAAATCCACCTCTGTTGATTTTAGACGAAGCTACCAGTGCTTTGGACTATGCTACTGAACGTCAGGTGTGTTTAAATCTAGCACAGGCATTCAAAGGAAGAACTGTACTTTTTATTACTCATAGGTTAGCAACTATTCGTAATGCCGATATGATTCTGATGATGAATCAAGGACAAATAGCAGAACAAGGAACTCATGATGAATTAATCGCAATGAAAGGATTGTATTACTGCCTTTATCAGCAGCAAGAAGCTGCTGCTGCATAGATGGTGGCTATTGATAAACATTCAATTAATCTCCTCAATTAATACTGACCTAATCCTTATCTTACTAATAAATAACCACTGAAAAATTTCAACATAATTATTTATGGATACTAATAATCGAAATGGCACAAATGGGAAGGGAAAATATTCAAATCATAGTACCAATGGAAATGGTCATACTCATTCATCAATGCCAGAAAGAGTTTCTATCCAACAATTAGAACAAATAGTAACCCAAACTCCTCAAACTTCTGAAATCCAACCAAAACTACCTGCAAATACACCGCGTTATGTTCCTAAGTTTGACCAACCAGTAATATTGAAACAACCTCGTACTTGGTCGAGAGCAATTTTATGGGGATTAATGCTTTCGACAGCAGGGGCAATTCTTTGGGCAAACGTAGCCACCATTGAAGAAGCAGTATCAGCTACTGGTAAACTAGAAGCATCAGGCGCAACCAAAGAAGTACAAGCACCTGTAGGTGGGGTAGTTAAAGAAATCTTTGTCGCAGATGGTCAAACAGTAAAAGCTGGAGAACGTCTTTTATCTCTTGATAATACAACAGCCAAAGCACAGTTAGATTCGCTGCAAACAATTCGTGCTAGTTTAATTCACGAGAATCAATTTTATCAATCTCAATTAAAAGGCATTAACACACCAGATATCTCGACTGGAAAAATCTCCAGTCCCATGATAGATTTAACCAAAAGTCGAGTGGCTTTAGTGGCAGAAAATCAGGTGTACCGCGCTCAATTAAATGGTAAAAATAATAAGATTCCACTCACCTCTGAGCAACAAGAACGTCTCCAATCTCATCAATCTGAATTAAATGCTCGTGTGCAAGCAGCCCAATCAGAAATTCATCAATTTCAGCACCAATTACAGCAAGCCCAAATTAGATTAGCTACTAATTTAGATAATCTGGCAATCAATCAAGGGATACTTGATGATGTCACTCCATTAATGAAAGATGGTGCTATCTCCAGACTTCAGTATCTCAAACAACAGCAAGAGGTTCGCAACACTCAAAGTGAGATTGACTATCTTACTCAAGAAAAGGCTCGTTTGCAGTCAGCTATTACTCAATCTCAAGCTCAGTTAGCTAATACTATTGCTTTGTCACGTAGAGATTGGCTCAATCAAATTGCCGAAAATTATAAAAAAATTGCTGAAATTGATTCACAGTTAACAAAAGCTATTGTCGAAAATCATAAACAGATTGCTGAGATTGATTCGCAAATCATTCAAACCCAAATGAATTTGAAGTATCAGGAACTTGTTGCTCCTGTTGCTGGGACAATTTTTGAACTCAAGGCTCATACTCCAGGATTTGTAGTGACTTCCAGTGAACCAATTCTCAAAGTTGTTCCCAATGACACACTCATTGCTAAGGTGTATATCACCAATAAAGATATTGGTTTTGTCCAGCAGGACATGATGGTGGATGTCCGGATTGATTCGTTTCCTTTTAGTGAATTTGGTGATGTCAAAGGTAAGTTGATTTGGATTGGTTCTGATGCTTTACCACCAGATCAGATTTACCCATTCTACAGGTTCCCGGCAAAAGTACAGCTTGATAGTCAGCAGTTCATGGTTTCGGGACGTAATGTTACTTTGCAATCAGGGATGGGTGTGAGTACAAATATTAAGATTCGAGAACGAAAGGTAATCTCAATTTTTACTGATATGTTTAGTTCTTCTGTGGATAGCCTCAAGAATGTCAGGTAAACAAAGAGATATCCATTATGAGGCGTTGCTGAATCAGAATATGAAATGCTAAAATCACCCTGATTTTTCTTTGTACCTTTGCGCCTTTGCGCCTTTGCGCGAGATAAATTCATATTTTCAATCAGCAACGCCCATTATGAATTCACTTATCAATGTTATTAAACGTTTTATCAACTATTAGATTTTTACCACGCTGCTTCACATTTACAAGATTTCGCCGATGCTGCTTTTACTACAGATAATGAGCGTCAATCGTGGTTTAAAAAAGCTCGGAAAGCTTTAAAAAAAGGTCAAACTCTCGATTTAATGAGAAATATGGGTGAATTTATTTCCCAGGCTACTGGAGAACGTTGTAAAATTCTGGTACGAGAGCGCAATTATATTCTCAAAGCTTATCGTCGACGACTATTAAACTATCCTCTAGTCGCCGCTTATCAGCTACCACTTGGTAGTGGTGCAGTTGAAAAAGAGTTTAGGGGCTAAAGGCTAGTACTTTTTACTAAGGACTGTTTCAAGTAACCTAAGACACTCAAACCCAACAATACAACCGTCAACCAATCACCCCAACGCACATACAAGGTCTTGGTTTGCCTTCTATATATGGTCTCTGCATGAGTTTCGTAAGTGTTATATCCAGATATCCATAAGGTTTTGCCATGAGGATCGATAAAGCCTGAATATCCTGTGTTAGTGGCCCGAACTGACCATCTATCAGTTTCAATTGCCCGCATTATATCTAAGGCGTGATGCTGAAATGGCATGGAGGGGCTGTAATGGGCATCGTTGGAAGAACTCAGGATAAATTGCCCACCAGCAGCAGCTTGACGACGAAAGATTTCTGGGAAAGCTGAATCGTAGCATATACCTGCGATCGCCTGACCAAATGGGGTGTCAAATATCTGATTTGTTGCACCGGCAACTTGATGGGCTTCCAGTGGTGACAAGCGCTGAATTATACCACCTAAAATATTTTCAAAAGGTATATATTCTCCTAACGGTACTAGCTTGGCTTTGTCGTAACGGCTGACAATTTCACCGCTACCAGTGATAGTAAATAAACTATTTGTATAGCTGCGTCCCCGTTCCCCAAAAGCTCCAATCCAAGCAACTACGCCTTTTTCTTGCACTGCTGAGATTAAGTTAGTGTTCGGTAAGTCACGCTGGAAAAAAGGCAAGGCTCCTTCTGGGGTGAGGACTGCACCTACACCTTGGTCTACTAAAGTGTAATATCCACTGGTGTAGCCTGCGATCGCTCGCCGTAAACCTTCGGGTATGAGTTTAATTTTGTTGGGGATATTACCTTGAACGATGCCGACTTTTAAGGCTGCTGCTGCTGGTTGGGCGATGGGGCGGGTGTATAAATAAAAGCCTGTTAGGTGTAAGGTAATTAGTAGTCCTGCGGCGATAGCTAGGTTTTGATTAACTAACCACAGAGGCGCAGAGAACACAGAGTAATTCTTGGCGTTCTTGGCGTTTTGGCGGTTAATCCATCCTTCAGCTAGTATGCCGTTAACTGCAACGATAGCAGCTGTAATGGTGTTGGGACCGGATAGTTGACCGAGGTGTAAAATTACTAGATTGTGTGGGCTTTGGGTGTAAGCGAGTGAACTCCACCATAAAGGGCCTGCACTCCATAGGCTTTCTAAACCACACCAAAGCGCTGTACCCACAAGAATACGTAGCCAGGATTTGTGTTTAGTTAGACGCGTCATCAAAGTTGCCCACAAGGTAACGAGTAATCCTCCATACAGGCTGACAAATGACCAACAAAATAAGGTGATTGTCAAACCCGGTAACCAAGGAACACCTAACCAATCCATGGGATATATGCCAGTAATCCAGGAGAGGGCAACACCGTGATAGCCGACACCCCAGGTGAGGGGAATTAAAAATTGAGAATTAAAAATTAAATCTTTAATATTTTTAATTTTTAATTTTTCATTTTTAACTATTAAAACCCAGAGAGGGGCTAGGGCTATCCATGCCAAAAACCATGCACCAATGGGGGCTACGGTTAGCCCCATAAAAATGCCGCTAGCGAAGGTGATGAAGTAAGGGAGTGAGTTTGTTAACTTCTCCCTGTGATTTTTACTCAGTTTCTTCCACATCGACTGTATCGGGAGGAACTATAGCTACACCGTTAATGGCGTCATCTTCATCGAGGCGCTGCACTCTCACCCCAGTCGCCGATCGCGATTGTACAGAAATTGCACTGACGGACTGACGAATGATAATACCGCGATTGGTGACCATCATGATTTCATCATTATCGTTGTTCACAATGCGTAGGGTTGCCAATTGGTCTTTACCTTTGCGGTTTTTAAATTTGGTTGCCATTAAACCCTGACCAGCACGATTTTGCAATCTAAACTGAGCAACTGGTACGCGCTTACCATATCCACCTATTGTAATCACTAACACCCAAGGGCCTATATTGCCGTTACTTGGTACTTCGGTGGATTCCTCCTGATTTTCGATTTCTGCGCTATCAATTTCTTCTATTTCGGCTACATCTGTATTTAAGGTGTCTAGAATGGCGGCTGGAAGTATATCCATTCCTACTAGTTCATCCCCTTTCTTCAGTTTCATGGCTCTCACGCCACGAGTTGCTCTACTTAAAGGACGCAACTGTTCGTGGGTACATCTAAAGTGAATGGCCATACCTAGACGAGAACCAACAAGTATGCTGTCCTCGACTCTCGCACGTCGCACCCAGCGCAATTGGTCGCCTTCTTCAAGGGAAATGGCTATTAAGCCGTTAGCCCTGATGTTACTAAATGCGGCTAATTCGGTTTTTTTTATATTGCCGCCCTTGGTGAGCATAACCAAATATTCTTCCCGGCTAAACTCATCTACAGGGACAATCGAGGTGATTTTTTCTTCTCTGGGAATAGGCAACATTTGCACAATGGGTGTACCACGACTGGTACGAGAACCCACAGGAATTTGATAGGCTTTTAAGCAGTAGACGACGCCGCGATCGCTAAAGAATAAAACACTGTCATGGTCGCAACAAGTCAAGAAATGTTCAACAGTATCATCGTCTTTGACCTTGGCTGCGGCTTTGCCTCTGGTAGCCCGACTTTGAGCTTCAAAGGTGCTAACGGGCATCCGTTTAATGTAACCTTGCTCTGTCAGGAGAATGATGGCCTTTTCGTTGGCAATCAGGTCACGCTCATCTATTTCCCCTTCCCCTGGTAAAATTACTGTACGCCGGGGTGTAGCGAAGCTAGTTTTCAGTTGGGTGATTTCGGTTTCAATAATTTCTAGTATCCGTTCTCGCCGGGCCAAAATATCTTGCAAATCGGCAATCTGCGTTTGTAAATCTTCGTGTTCTTGGCGAATTTTGTCTGCTTCTAGGGCAGTCAACCGCCGCAGTTGCATTTGTAAAATGGCATCGGCTTGCACTTCCGAAAGCCCATAAGTCGTAATTAACTCACCTTTAGCTGTAGGTGCATCAGGTGCATGACGAATCAAGTTAATAATTGCATCTAACTGAGATAAGGCAATCAATAAACCCTGTAAAATATGGTCACGAGCTTCAGCTTTGCGTAGTTCGTAGCGGGTACGTCTGGTAATAGATTCGATGCGAAAATCTAGGAAGACTTCTAAGAACTTTTTCAGGTTGAGGATTTGCGGTTCCCCATTTACCAACGCCAGCATATTCGCCCCAAAGTTGGATTGCAGTGGGGTTTGCTTGTAGAGGTTATTTAGGACTACGCGGGGGTAAGCATCGCGCTTGAGTTCGATGACGATTCGCATCCCGTCGCGATCGCTTTCATCCCGGATATCTGCAATCCCCTCCAGACGCTTTTCGTTGACCATTTCGGCGATTTTTTCAATCAGCCCGGCTTTGTTGGTTTGGTAGGGCAACTCGGTGATAATAATTGCTTCTCTATCTGGTCGTCCCCGTTGTTCAATGGTTTCAATGGTAGCTACGCCACGCATGGTAATCGAACCGCGTCCAGTGGTGTAAGCTTCCCGAATGGCTGCTGTGCCTAAAATTTGCGCCCCAGTGGGAAAGTCTGGCCCTTGGATATACTCCATTAACTCTAAATCAGTGATTTCCGAGTTGTGAATCAATGCCACCAAGCCATCAATCAATTCGCCTAAGTTGTGGGGTGGAATATTCGTCGCCATACCCACGGCAATCCCGGAGGAACCATTGAGTAGCAGTTGGGGAATACGTGATGGTAAGACTGTCGGTTCTTGTTGGGAACCGTCGAAGTTATCGATAAAGTCTACGGTTTCCGATTCAATGTCTTGCAGCAGGGAGTTACTAGTTAAAGCTTGTAAGCGGCATTCTGTGTATCGCATTGCCGCAGGCGGATCATTGTCTACTGAACCAAAGTTACCATGCCCGTTAATTAGGGGTGATCGCATGGAAAAATCCTGTGCCATCCGCACCAGCGCGTCATACACTGCTGTATCGCCGTGGGGGTGATACTTACCTAAAACTTCCCCCACCACACGGGCGCATTTGCGAAACGGGCGATCGTGAGTCAAACCCAGCTCGTGCATGGCGTAGAGAATGCGACGATGCACAGGTTTCAGACCATCCCTGGCATCTGGCAGCGCCCGACCCACAATAACACTCATGGCGTATTCCAGATAAGACTGGGACATTTCGTTCCGCAGGTCTGTCGGGATAATCCTCTCCTGTGAGGTTGTCATAACCTAAAAAACTCCAAAAAACGTAGATTGTGGCCCTTAAAGTTGATAAAGCGCAAACTTATTCTCAATTAATCTTGAATAATTGCCATATTTCGATACAATTTTAACATATATTCTTTGTTCTTGCCGACAAAGTAACTAGCTAGAAGATAAGAATTTAAAATTTAAAATTTAAAACTTTATATTGTTTTATTTATTTAATATTATTTGTGTACATTGAATATAGACTTGTAATCAATAAATAATCAAATTTAGTTATTTAATACTAATTACTATTAGTAAGTTTTTAATCATCAAAAATAAAGCTTGTATTACTCCCAAATAGACTTAATTTTCATTACCGCGTAGCGAGAAAATGGATAAAGTCGAGGTGAGGAAACATCTGGAAATGGAAACTCAACGGCAATGGTCAGACCAGTCAATTGCTCGTACAACACCTACACTGCTGGGATTATTTTCCGTAGAAAGCGTGCCGATATTTCGTGCATCCAGCTTATTCCAAGGACGAATTGAAGCTTTATTAATTAAACAAAACGCTCTTTTTGATACTATCTATTTTGATTTTGAGCAACTAGCTACGGTGTACACAAACGATTTGTGTGTACACCAAGCATCGCTAACTGGCTGCGGTGATGGCTTTACTCAAGCGTGGCTTGTCTAAACCAATCTGATTGAGAAGTAACCAAGATTGGATGAGATCGGGGCCATGAACATCTCCTGTTAAGGCGGCTCTGAGCGATCGCATAACTAAGCCTTTCTTCAGTTTTTGCTCTTTTACTACCTGTTTGATTATGTCTTGGGCGGTTGCTTCCAAAAGTTGGGGCTGATTTTCTAACGCTGTGAGAATTGTTTGCAGAGCAACAACTGAACCTTCTTGTTTGAGTTGTTGGCTGGCTTCTTCACTAAATTCAACTGTTTCACTAAAAAACGGTTGACTCATGGCTACAGCATCTACCAGACGAGTTAAACTTTGGCTGATTAAAGTTACCAACTGCTCTAACCAAGGGCGTTCTCGTCCTCCTGCAAATGTAAATCCAGCCGTTTGCCAAAACGGTATGACTAAATCTGTGAGTTTATCTATTGGCATGTTGTGAATATACTGACTGTTTAACCAATCCAGTTTTGCCCAATCAAACTTAGCCCCGGCTTTATTCACGCGCTCAAAGCTAAACTCTTTAGCTGCGGTTTCTAAGGTGAATATCTCTTCAGTGGAATCTGGCGGTGACCAACCCAGCAATGTCATGTAATTTACCAAGCCTCCAGGGGTAAACCCCATGTTTTGAAAGTCAGTAATCGAAGTGACTCCATCGCGTTTAGAAAGCTTGCGTCCTTCCATGTTCAAAATCAGGGGTGTATGCGCAAATTCAGGAATCTTGGTCCCGAAAGCTTCATATAACAAAATTTGCTTGGCGGTGTTAGCTATGTGATCTTCTCCCCGAATGACATGGGTGATTTGCATATCGATGTCATCTACTACAACGGCAAAGTTGTACAGTGGTTGACCAATACCTGCTGCGGAAGCACGAGCAATGACCATATCACCACCGAGATCGCTACCTCGCCATGTCATTTTTCCCCGTACTAGGTCATTCCAGACAATTTCTCGTTCATGATCAATTTGGAAACGAATCACGAAGCTACGGCCTTCGGCTTGATAGGCTGCTTCTTGTTCTGGTGTCAAATTACGGTGACGGTTATCGTAGCGGGGAGCTTCGCCTCTGGCTTTCTGAGCTTCTCGTAGTGCTTCTAGTTCTTCAGAGGTGGTGTAGCAGCGATAGGCTAATCCTTGCTCTAAAAGTTTTTCTACCGCCTCTTTATACATATCCAGGCGTTGGGATTGAAAGAATGGCCCTTCATCCCAATTCAACCCCAGCCAGCTTAATCCAGCAAGAATATTTGCAGTGTATTCGGGACGCGATCGCTCTAGGTCTGTATCTTCAATACGTAGAATGAACTTCCCACCGTGGTGGTGGGCAAATAGCCAGTTAAATACAGCAGTTCTAGCTGTACCAATATGTAAATTACCGGTTGGACTCGGTGCAAGACGGACTCTTACAGTCACAGTTAATTCTCTCTTTCACGCAGCATGATCAATGTAGCTTATATCAAGCCTTGAATCCTGAGTTAAAGGACTAAAGACTATACACAAATATCCCTAGTCAGACATACATGACTGCTAGAAAAATTACTACTCAAACTTTAAACGGGACTGACGGGGCTCGAACCCGCAACTTCCGCCGTGACAGGGCGGTGCTCTAACCAATTGAACTACAGTCCCTTAATTTGCAGCTTCTCTATTATGCCTATCCTGTAGGAAATTGTCAACTCAATATTTAAATTTTTGCAATTGATTATTCCCATTCTCTTCCACGGCACTATGAAAAAGTTTGTTCCATGTATCATACAAACTGTTATCTGGTATTGTGCTGCGAAGGGGACTGTACTGGCTAGGGATGTTCGCTGGCTTAGAATTCTTGAAGTTACGAGTCCCTTGGTACCCAGATAGGGCAGCTAGATTATCCAAGGATTGCAACCCAGTATAAATATTACCGTTAATTTCCCAGGTGGGATAACCTTCGATTCTTGCTACCTTACACAATTCAGGCTGGGAATTTTTCCCTTGAGGGTCACATTCAATACGGTTAATTAGACTCAACGCTTGCTGACCAAATAGATATAGTTGTTCATAGCAGTGGCTGCACCAGTAAGCACCGTAAAGTTTAGCATGTGTTTGTTGTAGATGTTGTGCTAAAGCAATTTCTGCTACTCCAGAGGTGCTGTCTATCGTAATAAATTTTTCTTGACTGTTAGTTCTTATTTCTTGAGCAGGAGAAGAAGACCCAAGAGTTAGTGATAGTAAAAATATATTAGTCCAATGAAACAAAGTTGTTCGAGTAAGCATTTTATATCAATTACTCTTGTTGAAAGTGAAGTAATTAAACTAACAGATTTAGATTGAAGTTTAGCCCATAACTCCTGCTAGTGGATCAGACTAGCTGATTCTACAACCTGGGGTGTTAATTTTATTTGTTGTAGCAGCCGGGATTGCATTTGTTTATACTGCTGCTTCAGGAGGTTTTTGCTGAGATGAGCTTGTGACGAGGATGGTAAATTTTTGCTTTGTTCTGTCCAGATTTTTAACATTTGTCGCTGATGAGAATCAATATGACTACTGAGAACATTAATACAAGCATGGGGTGCTTCTAGGGTAAAACAAATCAAAGGGTAGCGTTCACGTTCTGCCAATGAATGCACCAGTCGTTGATTTTGGGAATTTTGCATATCCAGGTAACAGGGTAACCACTTCGGGCCGAGTTCTGGATTGTAGAGTACTGTTACCCACAGCAGCATCGGATGCGGAGATGTGATAAAGATAAACTGGTTGCGAAGTTGAGAAACTGCACGTTTTTGGATTTCTTGTTTAGGCAGCATCAGCCATAGTGTACTGATACTTCCCTGTGCTGTGTCTAAAAGCTGAGGAAAAACAATTTCCTGAATAGGTTTACTTTGAGGCCACGCAAGTTGCCAACAATTTTTTTCTACGATTAACGGTAAACCAGAACCTAAAGGCTGATTATGAGGGGTGTATTTGGGGGGTAAAGTTGTCGGCCAACTAGGACAAATAGACTTTTCTACACTGTTCAAGACTTGCAATATTGCCGTCATATTTTGGGGGCGATCGCTTGGTTTTTTGGCAAGACAAGCCATGATTAAATCATTGAGCTGCTGGGGTAATTTGAGTTGGGGCTTAACATCGGCGATCGCTCTGGGTTGTTCAAAGTGATGTGCTTTATACCAAGCACCAAACAAATCAGTTTCTGGCTTCCAGGGTTTAGCACCTGTCAGCATTTCAAACATCATCACACCCAGGCTATAAATATCAGAGCGACTATCTAATTCTCCCCCTTCTAGCTGTTCAGGAGAAGAGTAGGGCAAAGTCCCATTAAATCCTTTACTTGTGCTGATTGTAGCGGCATAGTTTAAAAATTTAGCTATCCCAAAATCTAAAATTTTTACTAACTGACCCAATATCGGATCAGGCACAACTAATATATTAGCGGGTTTAATATCTCTATGAACCAAAGGATAAATTTTGCCGTCAATATTAATACCTTGATGAGCGCATTGTAAGCCCAAACAAATCTGACGTGCAAGGTTGACAAACTTAGGCAAAGGCATGGGAATTAAATCTTTTAAACTTTTGCCATTAAGATATTCCATGACATAGAAAGGTTTGCCCGCTTCACTAACACCATAATCATGCGCCCGCACGATATGTAGACTTTTTTGACTCAAGGCTGCACTCATCAAAGCTTCACGGGCAAAGTCCTGTTTCATCTTGCTACTGGAAACAGTTTGAGAAAGAAATTTAACGGCAACTGGTATTCCCCCTAACAAGATATCATCAGCTAAAAAAACTTCACCCATACCACCCCTACCAATTACCCGCTTAAGTTGATAACGTTTGGCAAGCAAGCCTGTATTGTGTGGAGAAGCAAATGCGCTTTGATTCACTTTTACAACCTCTATTGTCACCGCAATTCAAAATTATATAAATCAATATTATCTATGTTATTAATTACTATGAATTAAATTTAATAACGAACTAAAATTTGTAAAAATTTATCAAACAATTTCGCCACCCAAGTTTTAAAATCAATTTTTTCGCTTTGGGAATTAACTGACAATTTTTGCAGTATTTCCAATTTCAATTTTTCGTACTCTGATTTTAGAAGAGTTTTGGCTTGGCTGGCAGAAATCAATTCATGAGAGTTTTGATTTAACATTAACCAATCTGCAAGTTGCTGGCGCTGACTAGCAGTTAGAGTTAAGGTCATAACATGGGTACAACGGGTTGGTTCTTCCAGAGCAAAAAATAATAGATGGTAGTAGCCTGTATCAGCTAAAAGGCGAACTATTTTTTGTCCTCGATTATCTTTCATGTCTAGAAAATAAGATAACCAACGAGTGAGAGAAAGCTGGGCATCATATAGCACTGTTACCCACATTAACATGGGATATATATTGATTTTGGCAATAAATTCAGTGCTATGGTTTTTATCTAAAAATTTGGCAATTTCTTGTTGGGGTAACATTGCCCAGAAAGTGGGAATTATCCCCTGGCTACTATGTAATAAATAGGGAAAACCAATGGGGGCAATTGGTTTATTTTTCGGCCAATTTTTCTGTAAGCATTCTTTTTCTGATGCTGAAGTTACAGGTACTAATTGCACCGGAGATAAACTTTGCTGGATATCACTGTTGATAGTTGAATTACTATCAAGTTGTAATTTAATCTGCTCTAAACTTGCTAGTATTTGGCTAATATTTTGAGGGCGATCGCTAACTTCTTTCGCTAAACAACTCATCACCAATTTTTGTAATTGGGGCGGTATTTTTACCTGTGAATTTATTTCTTCAAATGCTGGTGGTGTTTGAAAGCGATGAGCTTGATACCAACTACCAAAGGAGTTACTTTGTGTCTGAAATGGATGTTTACCTGTCAACATTTCAAACATCAGGACTCCCAAACTGTAAATATCAGAACGTACATCTAGTAATTTGCGTCCTTCCATATGCTCTGGAGAACAATAAGGTAAACTACCGATAAAAGAATCAGTGAGTGTCATCCCACTACGTTCAGTTAAAAACTTGGCGATGCCAAAATCAAGAATCCGCACAATTTCGCCTTGTTTGGCATCTTCAGTAATAAAGATATTTTCTGGTTTAATATCTCGATGTACAATAGGATAAATCTCGCCTTTGAGGCTAATACCTTGGTGGGCGCACTGTAAACCTAAACAAATTTGATGACAAATATCCAAAAATTTTGATGTTGTTAATGGCTGAACTTTAAGAATTTTTTTTAAGTTTTTCCCTTGCAGATATTCCATAACATAAAAGGGAGTTTCGTCATCTGTAACGCCATAACTCAAAACACGAACAATATTTTTACTTTTACGGCCAAGTTGAGCGCCAATAAAAATTTCTCTAGCAAAGCGTTGGGATATTTGCTGACTTCCCAGACTCAACATTAAAATTTTTACAGCAACTGACATACCGCCTTTAGCTGCATCTTCTGCCAGATAAACTCTACCCATTCCCCCTTTACCAATCAAATCCCTTATTAAATAGCGATTGTTTAAAATTTTTCCAAGATAAACATCTACTTCGGTTTTGGGCTTTAGCATATTTGGAAATTTTACGCTATAAAATAATTTATTAAAACTAATGTAAGGTATACGAATAACGATTGTTACTTCTTAATTGCAGCTAACCAATATTTCAGCAAATTTAGAGATTTAATTGTATAAGTTAAAGATTATAAACGCAAAAAAAATAACTGCTGATAGAATTTTGCCTTAGCTTGCTACAAAAACTCTTAATATTTTTGTAACATATTAATTAAGCAAAGCATATGAGAAAATTCACTGAACCCATAAAAAGGCTAGATTAACTTACATGTTAACAACAGTGAATCCACGGTAATCAAGCAGTAATAATTTAAGAGCCATATAAGAGTAATTACCTTTACCCCATGATCGAAATAGACAACTAATGACTATTAGTTAACAGGATTTAGCGCCCAAAAGCAGGAATTAAACGGCGGATTAATCTGATGATTGGTGATTCGATTTTAAGTTTAAAAGCTAGAATTTGGGTACGTTGTAATGAATTAAAGTTATTGTCACTGACAAGAATTAATGAGCGCTGTCCATCAGGTAGCCAAGGGCCAAGGGTTAAACCTTCGATATTGTCTAACAATACATTTAGGGTTCTTAAATCCAATAATAATTTTTTCTCTACAGGTTTGATTTTCTGCGAATCAATTGCTAAAAGATTGTCGATATTCTGAATCTCATCAGCACCTGCTAAGGAAACCTGAAACAAAGAGACAGCAAATCCTAAACCAGTAAAAGACCGCTCTATACTCAGAAAATGACCTTGATTATCTAGAGCTAGTAAATCGGGTAATCCACTAGCAAATCTACCAGTCAAATTAAGAATTTGTGAAACTGGTTCAGTTTGGTAGAGAAATTCCTTTTCTGGTTGATTAGTAACTAAGTTGTATTGCAAAATCCGGCAAGGACTACCAAGATTGGGTTTAGCTGCTGGCCCATCTTGAATTAAAGCATTTTCGGTGGCTGTGAACAAACGTTGATTATCGGGTGTGATGGTCAGGCTTTCAAAAGCCAAATTGTTGCGGATACCCTGCTGACCACTTTTATCAGGCAAAAACTTCTCAGGTATGGGCAATGTTGTTAGTACCCTACCAGAAGATAGAGAGAATTCGTTGATAAAAGGATTAATTAATTGCCTAAAATCCCCTTCAGAAGAAATAAAGACGGTTTCTTTATTAGTTAATGCAATACCTTCTGTATCAATTTCACTAGCTGGAAATATTTGATTATCTTGATTTAAGAGAGTAGTTACACCTATAGGGACAACGCCGTTATTTTGTAGTGAACCTTTGCTCAAGTCAATTTTTAAAGTGTAGAAGCGAGCGGGAGCTTTTTGACCACGGTCATCAGAAACAGCATAATAAATATCATTTTTAACATCATAAGTGATTCCGGATAAACCACCAACTTCAGTTTTTTGAAAAGTTAATCTTTTGGGTAAAGTGGCTTCTCCAATAAACTCTATGCCACTGATTTCAAAAGCGCTGCTAGGTAAATTTATAGGTAAATTTATGAATAAGATGCTAATAATTATAATTGCAATAGTAAAGTAAAAAATTCGGGGAAAGATTAAAATTTTTCTAATTAACTTCATGAAGAAAATGTGAATTATAATTACTTACTGTCTTAGTATCTTTGTGGTACAAAAATGAATTGTATTCACCACAAAGACACTAAGAAGACTCAGTGATATCTGTATCTCAAGTTAGTTTAGGTAAGGACGATTTTGCCGCCGACGTTTTTTGCCGAATTTGAGGGCAAAAAAGTTATTTGTACTCTGTTGATTAGGCATTGTAGAGTCTACACTGGTTTGTTTCTTTTTTCTCCAGTGATCGAGGGAGTAAATATTGAAGCCGTGTCCAGCAAGCAAAATAAATAGTACGATCGCATAACTGAGCATGGAAGTAGCCGCAGCCCAGTTTTGGACTGAGGTCACACCCATCTTCAAGATAATCATCAAGATAAATGTGGCGATGAGGGCGCTGCGAGTTGCTAACCCTATTGTAATTAACAAACCCACAATTAATTCCACAGGAGGAACAAGGTAGGAATTAATTCTGACGAGAAATTCTGGAAAATAAGAATCTTCTAGTTGCTTAACTATCCCTTCAGCAAATCCTGGGATGTCGAAGATGCGAGTCAATCCATGATTAAAGTAATTTACACCAATGAGAATTCGCAACAATAAATAAGCGATCGCAATATCCTGTGATTTGAGACTAATATAAGTTCTATTTTCATTCATTACCTTAACTCCAGCTATTTTACGGCTACTTTGATTGTGACTCTTGAAAAAAATCTAACTTATCTTGTGGCAAGGCTTGATAGTTTTGAGCTTTAACATTTTTACCGGAAATAATCAAGCGCACAGCGCGATCGCCCATTAAATATGTATAAAGCCAAGTGAGTAACACTAGCAAGCGATTGCGGTATCCAGGAAGATATACTAAGTGAACTCCTAACCACATCAGCCAAGCTAAAAAGCCTGTAAATGCCAATCCGCCAATTTTGCCCACACCAGAATAGCAGCCAATAATCGCTAATCTGCCTTTGTTGAAATATTTAAAGGGTTTTGGCGATTTACCTTGCAGCTGTCGCTGAATATTTCTTGCTACAGCAACACCTTCTTGTAATGCTTCTGGTGCAACCCCAGTTAATGGTTTACCGTTTTGCTCCACGTAGGCTAAATCCCCAATAGCATAGACATTGGGTTGCTCTAGTAGTTGTAAGGTGGGATGAACTAATAATTTTCCTTTCTTGGCGGTGGATAAGTCCTCAGATGTTTGAGGGGGGTTAGCTTCTAAACCCGCAGTCCAGATAACGGTGGCGGCGGGAATCACCTCATGGTTTTCCAGATGCACAGATCCTTGTGTGACTTGGCTGACTTTTGTTTCTAGGTAAATTTTCACTCCTAGCTGACGTAATCTTTTATAAGTGTAAACTCCTAACTTTTTGGGAAGATTAGCCAACAAGCGATCGCCTGATTGCACCAAAATCAGTCTCACTTGCTCTAAATTTAAACTGGGATAATCTTGACGCAACTTACTTTGCAGCATTTCCACTAAGGCCCCAGCCATTTCCACACCGGTTGGCCCACCGCCGACAATGATAAATGTCAGCAGTTGTTCGCGCCGCAAGGGATTAGATTCCTGGCTAGCTCGTTCCAGACAAGACAGAATTTGATGGCGTAATGTTATTGCTTCTGCTAAAGTTTTCAGAGCAAAAGCATGTTCTGATGCTCCAGAAACTCCCAAAAATTGGGTTTGGCAACCAGTTGCTAATACTAAAAAATCATAGGCGATCGCTGAACGATTTGTTTCTACAATCTGTGCTGAAAAATCAACTCGCTGCACTTCCGCCATGCAAAACCTAACTTTGGACTTGTGGGTGTGCCGTTTCGCTGAGAATCGCCGCAGAATTGTGCGGATGGGATAGGCAATATATTCTGGTTCTAATTGACTTGTGGCTATCTGATACAGCAGAGGGATAAAGGTATGATAGTTATGACGATCAATTAAAACTATATCTGCTCCAGAATTAACTAAAGATTGGGCAGCTTGCAATCCACCAAATCCAGCGCCAACAATAACAATACGGGGACTTTTCATCTGTCCTCTCCTGATTTAGCTAGCTGGTTAAGTTTCTATAGGCTATATTAATTTTTATTTCTAAACAAAAAATGTCACAATCTACTACAGGTAGAAATGCAGTTTGCTGAAAAGGCAAAGCTAGATGTGAAAATTCACCTCAAGCTTCAGGAGTTAGGTTATGGGAATTGATGAGATACTCACAGCTTATCGTGGAGAAATCCTGAGAATTGCTGCCGAGCATGGAGCATATAATGTGCGTATTTTTGGTTCCGTAGCGAGAGGTGAAGCAAGACTAGATAGTGATGTAGATTTTCTGGTGGTAGAACTTGAACCCCAACGAACTTTATTAGACCAAATTGCTTTGATGCAATCATTGGAAAAGTTGCTAGGACGCAAGGTAGATATCGCTGAACCAGAAAATTTACATGAAGTCATTCGCGAAAGAGTTTTACAGGAAGCAGTTTTTTTATGAGGGATAATCGCCTCTATTTAAGCAATATCAAAGAATGTATTGTACTGCTAGTTAAACAAGTCGCCAACTATACTCATCTTGAACAAAATTGACCAACCAATCTTTAACATTACGCGTAGCACGGCAATCATCTTCGTTATAGCTTTGAATAATTTCCAGCAAAGTGCGATCGCCTGTTTCTAACCATTGGTCATACCAGTAAATACACTTAGCGCCACTGGCTTCTTTTTCGCGCCACTCAAATCCCAACCAACGAGCGATCGCTTTTAGGGCATAACTTTCTATAGGTAAAGCGACGCTTTGAGTTAATTGTTCATATACATCGACAAGCCGATTTAGTACGGGACGTAATACGGAATGAGGAGTACGGTAAAGTTTCCCTAGGCGTTTGACTGTATCAAATTCGTAGACACAAAAATGATAAATTGGCGCTTCGGGATATTGGCCAACCAAATCCAGAAATTGTTGCCAAATTAATTCTTCTTCCTCTGGTTGTTCAGCGAGAAAGGAATAAAACTGTTCGGTGTTGGCTTGCTTGTCAACTACTAAAACCCCCAAAAGATAATCTAAATCCATGTCTGGCTGTGCTTCAATGTCAAAATATAGCTCTACAGGAGCCGTAAATGTAATATGTTCTTTTGGTAGCGAACTAGGTAAAATAAAGGGTCGTTTTTCTAGTACAGATTGAGCTTGAACTATCAATTTAGGTGCAACTGCGCTGTCAAAGCCAGGGAGATTTTCTAGGACAATAGGACTGGTATTAGCAAGAGATTCTAGGGTATTGATAGACAAAGCTTGGAGTTGGTTGTAGCGAACAGGCGTGACTCCTGGTAATAAGGAAAGGTGTTTTTGCGATTGAGCGATCGCATAACATTGACTATACCAATGACAAAGATTGCACTTTTGACGGGAAATAAACACTTCTGGCGGTTCTGGCAATTCTAAAGCTTGGATAAACTCCAGCAAAACGCGCTGCATCTGTGGTATCCATTTGCATAGATCCACTGCATAATCTCTATCTTTGGTACGCAATATCAACCACGCTATTTCCGGCGTTACTTTCTGCACAGTAGCCAATACCTGAGAATGAAAGGCAGTGACAACTTGATATTCTTGCTTGGGACGCTTACCTAGTTCTATATTCGCCGGCACATATATCCAATCGCCAAAGCAAGATTGTCCTGGCTGTTTTACGAGTAAATCGGGACGGCTAAGAAGGGTGTATGCTGCATATTGAGGAGATGAGGAAATCTCTTCATTAGTTGCATCCGTTAACTCGTTGTAATTACCTAACAGCACTCCTTGATAAATGTACTCAACCCCACGCTGCATTAATTCTAAAGTTGCTGCTTGCCCTAATTCCCAGTTACCCCGTGGGTAATCTGGTTTGTGATAAGCCAAATCTGCCAAAATACTCCGACGATAAGCGATTTTATCTTGTTGCAGTTTGAGTAACAACTCGTTAGGCTCATTACGCTGATGTTTGTCGCCGTGAGTATCTAAAACAGGTCGGCGTTTACAGCGTTGATATTGCAGTAGGAGTTCAGCATTAATTAACATCCCTTTAAGTTAACAAGAATTAGCGTTATCTGGGGAGTGAGCATGACCAAATAATTACTAATTTGTAATTCGTAATTAAAGAGGGTACAGAGCTACCACTGATTGTAACTACGTACAGCCTGGCGGCATCCGTAGGCTCTATTATCAATTACGAATTATGTTGACTCCCTCACTCCTCTAGTCTCGGCGTGGGATAGTCGCACCCACAAACCTACGGTATTGTGAAAGTTAATCAGATTTTGAACTATCTATGACTAGTATTTCTACCACACAACCGACATTACATCACTATCGAAAACAGTTTCCAGCTTTAGCGAATAAGACTTATTTTAACTATGGTGGGCAAGGGCCGATGTCCCAAGCAGCAATGGATGCTATTAGCCAAGCCGAAGCTTACATCCAGCACAATGGCCCTTTTGGTAATGAGGCTTATGCTTGGATTAGCCAGGAGAAACAAGCTCTCAGAGAAGCGATCGCCTCTGAGTTGCAAGCACCACCAGAAACCATTACCCTAACTGAAGATGTGACTGTTGGCTGCAATATAGCCATGTGGGGGATTGAGTGGCGTTCCGGTGACCATCTGCTGCTTTCGGACTGTGAACACCCAGGAGTAATTGCCGCATCTGGGGAAATTGCCCGCAGATTTGCTGTGGAAGTCACCACCTGTCCCCTGAAGGCGACTTTAAATGCAGGTGACCCCGTAACAGTGGTTGCTCAACACTTGCGTCCCAATACTCGCCTAGTAATTTTCAGTCATGTCTTCTGGAATACAGGTCAAGTTTTACCACTTGACAAAATTGTGGAAATATGTAAACAGAATAATTCCTTGGTATTAGTAGATGCTGCCCAGTCTGTTGGTTTATTGCCTTTAAACTTGAGTGAATTGGGGGCAGATTTCTATGCTTTCACTGGTCACAAATGGTTATGTGGGCCGGCTGGTGTAGGTGGTTTATATGTCCGTCCTGAAGTACGAGAAATTTTGCACCCGACATTTATTGGTTTGCGTGGCATTACTGTAGATTCTCAATCTCAACCTGTAAACTGGCAATCGGATGGGCGGAGATATGAAGTATCAACATCAGCGTATCCGTTGTATGTTGGTTTCAAAGAGGCGATCGCCATCCATCAGCAATGGGGAACACCACAGGAACGTTATCAGCAAATTTGCCATAAGGCTGAGTATCTTTGGCGACAGTTAGCAAGACTACCTAATGTCCAATCTCTGCAAACTTCTCCACCCGCAAGCGGTATAGTTTCCTTTCAACTCACTCAGCAGCAATCACGAGAACATTACAAGTTGGTGCAATTCTTAGAATCACAAAGAATATTCACTCGCACAATTGCTGATCCCAACTGCATCCGCGCCACAGTCCATTACTTAACTTTAGAATCAGAAATTGACCAATTAATTGAGGGTATACAAAGGTTTAGCAAATTTTCAGACTAATTCGCTTGTAGTAAGGGCTTCAGCCCTGATTTTCTGCAACTTAAATGCTCATTAGCTTAGTCAATAAGATACTCAAATCTAGCCCGTCCTTGGTGATTAGCAGGCAAAATGCCTGCTCTACAAAAAATTTTGAGATATTTTTTATTTGTCAGTCCCTGATTACTCTTCCCCGTTCCCCGGCTTTAATTACTAATTAACATGCGTCCAATTTTATACATAGCCATCACCAACCACGGCTTTGGTCATGCTACTCGTACAGCATCTGTTGCTGCCACAATTCAAAAGTTATGTCCAGAAGTGCTGCTAATTATGGCTACCACTGCTCCCAGGTGGTTGCTAGAGTGCTATATAGAAGGCGATTTTATTCATCGTCCCCGTGCTTTTGATTTGGGTGTGGTACAAGCAGATAGCTTGACAATGGATAAAGCTGCGACTTTAGCAAAGTTGCTGGATATTCAAAAAAATCAAAATTCCCTAATTGCTTCAGAAGTCAACTTTATCCGGCAAAATCGTGTTGATCTGATCTTGGCAGATATTCCTTTTCTCGCTCCTTTGTTTGCCAAAGCGGCAAATATTCCCTGCTGGATGATGAGTAATTTTGGCTGGGACTTTATCTACAGAGATTGGGGGGGCGAATTTATTGCTATTGCTGATTGGATTAGTGAATGTTACTCCAAATGCGATAGCGAAGCGCTCCGTAGGAATCGCTTGTTTCGTTTGCCTTTTTACGAACCGATGTCAGCTTTCAGTAATATTACAGATGTCGGCTTAACTGGTGGTTTTCCACGTTACTCTGCTGATGAATTACGCGCTACTTGGGATATCACTGCACCAAGAGAAAAAACAATTTTAATGACTTTTGGTGGCTTGGGTTTACAACAAATCCCCTACGATAACCTGCGACATTTTCCCGATTGGCAATTTATTGTGTTTGATAAATCTGCTCCTAATTTACCTAATTTAGTGCAAATTAGCGGCAGCAAATACCGTCCTGTAGATTTTATGCTGATATGTGGGCGTGTTGTTTCTAAACCTGGTTACGGTACTTTTGCGGAGGCGACAAAACTTGATATACCTATGGTGACGATTCCCCGTGATGATTTTGCTGAGGCAACTTTTCTTTTAGAAGGTATTGTAAATTACCATCAACATCAAATTCTTACCCAAAAAGAATTTTTTCAAGGTACTTGGGATTTTCTGCATCAAGCACCCCAAGCACCAAAGCAATCCCAACCTCTACCTAAAGACGGGAATGAAGCGATCGCTAATGCTGTGATTAACTATTTTCGCAGTAAATGAGTCAGCGTTTCTACTAAAATTTGATTTTGTTCATCAGTGCCAACAGTGATGCGTAATTTATTATCTAGTCTTGGCTGCGGGAAGTAGCGCACTAAGATGTTCTGTGCTTTCAGCTTTTGATAAAGATATTCGGCGTTATCTTGTGGAGGCTGCACCAACAAAAAATTAGTTTGAGAATCCCAAACCTGAAAACCTAGTTTTTGCAAGTCTGTTGCTAATTGAGTCCGCGATGCTTTAACCTTTGCTGCACAAGCATTTTTATAAGCTTGATCGGTAATAGCAGCCGTTCCTACAGCACAAGCGATCGCATCAATGTTATAGCTATCTTTGACTTTAAACAATCCATGCAGTAACTGGGGATTGGCAATCCCAAATCCTAACCGCAATCCCGCCAAGGAGTATCCTTTAGAAAGTGTCCGCATCACAATCACATTCTCAAATTCTTTAACCAAATCCAGTGCATTCTCTTCAGCAAAATCTACATAGGCTTCATCAATTACTAAAATCCCAGATAACTGGCTTGCTAGTTTCCGCAGCTCATTTATTGAGACAACATGTCCCGACGGACTATTAGGTGAAGCAATAAATGTTACAGCACCATTGGCAGCAACTAGTTCTTCTAAAGGTAATTTGTAGTCTTCACTGTAAGGAATCTCCACAATTTCCGCAGCCTGCATTTGGCTCAATGTTACATATAGTACGTAGGTTGGCATTGGGTAGACTACCTTTCGTCCAGGTTCAGCACAGGCTCGAATTACCAAATTCAATAATTCGTCACTGCCATTACCGACAATAATCCAATCACTGGGAACACCCAAGACTTTACTTGCAGCTTGGCGGAAGTTTCCCCCAAAGGGTTCTGGATAACGTCGCAACCATTCCCCATCGATGTTTCGCAGCACGGCTAGCGCCATAGGGGAGGGAGGATAAGGATTTTCGTTACTGTTAAGTTTAATGATCTGTGTACCTCGTGGTGGCTGTTCACCAGGTACATAACTAGCCATTGCGTCAACATTAGAACGGAAATAATTACTCATAGAGCATTGAAGTTTGCGTGGTTATATCACTCTACAATCGTCTTATAATCATGCGAATTCAAGCTTGGGAATTGAATAAACGCCTCCTCGGAGAAAATCATCCCCACACGGTGACTGTGCGTAAAAATTTGGAGATTTTGCTGGCGGAAAAGCGGGAATGAAGAGGGATGAAAATCTCACGCAGAGGCGCTCCAGACGCGGAGGGAAGAGAGTAAACTTGGCGTGGTGCGATCGCAAACTTGATATCCTGGTACAAGAAAGTCGAGAAAGCATTAAATTATGAATGCTAATGAAATATCTCTCCGACTGGCTGAGGAAGCAGATGCGTGGATGATGAGTGCAATTCATATTGCTGCTATTAAAGCTCTGCCTACTACTTTCTATACCCGAAAACAACTGTTAGCTTGGCGTAATTACCGCAATAAGCCTGATGGTAAAAATATTTTGAAGAATATGCAAGTCGAGACTTTTTGGGTGGCTTTGGAAAATGATATTGTTACAGGATTTGCTAGTTTTATTGTTAATGAACTTATTGGATTATATGTGCATCCTTATTATCAAGGTAAAGGTATAGGACGCGCTTTGGTTGAACATTTTTGTGAGGAAGCAGCTACTCAAGGTGTGGATCAGGTGCTGACAACTGCTAGTCTTTATGCTGAAGGCTTTTATTTGCGGCTGGGATTTACTGCGATTAAAAGAGCGCCTCATTATTTAGGAACTAGTATAGTTGTTCCAGTTACTAAAATGAGTAAGATATTATCTCCCACTACCATATGATGAAATTGATTGCAGATTATGCTATCGGTTTTTTAAAGATATGCAATAATTTGTAAACTTATTTGGCTGAATATGCAATAACCTTTACAACATGACATAACTGGTAAGTAAGTACTTGCTAGCAATTAATGAATAAAAGTCTCCGTTCGTCCGCTCTTACTCGTACACGTTTGATAGATGCTGCATCACAGGTATTTGCTAGTTTAGGTGTTCAAGGTGCAACTACTCGTGAAATAGCTCGTGTTGCTGGTGTGAATGAGGTAACTTTATTTCGGCACTTTGCTAGTAAAGAGCAGCTTTTGGGAGCAGTCATTGAAAATGCTTCTGCTCTCCAGACTCAAGCTTTGGCGCATCCAGAAGCCTGGACACAGAATCTTGACGTTGACTTAAAGAATTATGCCCAGCTTTACAACGCTATGCTGGAAGCACACGAAGATTTGATTCGGACTTTCATTGGGGAAGCTAAACGTCATCCTGAGGCAGCTAAACAAATGATCCAAGAAGCTGCCAAGCCTTTAAGGGAAAAATTGGTAGATTATTTACAAGCTAGTCAAAAACGAGGCATTGTCAGACCTGATATTGAGCCGTTACCAACAGTCGATATGTTTACAGGAATGTTACTAGCGGGAATGCTGTGCCGCACTGCAAAGTTCAACCAAGATGACTATAGTTGTGAGGATTATATTCAGACTTGTGTAGATATTTTTGTGCGTGGGATTGGTGATGTGGCTGTAAACCGTGAATTAGATTAGCCTCGACCAATTAAATTGACGATCGCTTTCACTAAGGCTTCGGGGTCTACTGGTTTGGGGATATGCAACTGAAATCCTGCTGATAATGCTTGTTGCTGATTAATTTCCCCGGCGTAAGCTGTCAGAGCGATCGCTGGTAGATTTCCTCCCTGTTCTGGCGATCGCTTTCTTAGTTCCCGCATCAGCATATAACCATCTGTCTGAGGCATCCCAATATCACTGATTAAAATATCTGGTAATGATTGAGATAGGAACTGTAGCGCCTCTGGTGCTGATGCCACGGCAGTTACATTCACATTATATTCTTGGAGAATAAAGGTTACTAAGTCTCGGATATCCGCTTCATCGTCTACCACGAGAACTTGTGTACCTGCGAGTAGCTGAGAATCAGAAATCAAAAGTTCAAGGTTATTCTCTTCATACATCACCTGTTTGCTCCTTGCCAAAAGCGGTAGCCTCACGGTAAAGGTTGCACCCAATCCTTCTCCAGGACTTTCGGCTTGCACCGTTCCCCCATGCAGTTCAACAACTTGACGCACAATCGCCAATCCTAAACCCAGTCCACCAAATTTGCGCGTAGTTGTGCTGTCAGCCTGACGAAAGTAATCGAAGACATAAGACAGGAATTCTAGTGTAATTCCCTGACCTGTATCGCTGACCTGAATTTGAGCCTGGGAATCTACTTCCCCTAGGCGAATTTCTACCCGTCCGCCTATGGGTGTAAACTTGACTGCATTAGATAATAGATTCCAAAAAACTTGTTGCAGCCGATTTGGGTCACCCATAACATGTCCCAGATGAGGATCAATTATGGTCTGAATTTGAATTGACTTGGCATCTGCTGCCAAGCGTACTGTTTCTAATGAGGCTTCTAGCACCATGACCAAATTTACTGGATAAATGTTTAAGCTCAATTTTCCTTGGAGAATGCGAGAAACATCTAATAAATCTTCAATTAATTGAGTTTGTAATTTGGCATTGCGTTCAATTGTTTCTAGAGCTTGGTTAGCGGTTTTTTCATCAAACTTGCGACATCGGAGTAATTTTGCCCATCCTAAAATGGGATTGAGTGGGGTGCGTAGTTCATGGGAGAGAATCGCTAAAAACTGGTCTTTGATGCGGTTGGCGACCTCTGCTTCTTGGCGTGCTGACCGTTCCCTTTGCAGTAGGCGATCGCATTCTTGTTCTGCTAGTTGGCGTTCGGTAATATCCAACACCACAGCAACTCCATCATGTTGGGAGTCATTCAACAGCGCCACCCCTAGAACAATCGGTACTCGCTTACCATTGCGGTGGATATACTCTTTTTCGTAAATCTGGGAAACTCCAGTCGCTTGCACCTGGGCGACCGCGCGATCGTCTAAATGTTCGTACTCTGGAGGGGTGAGTTCTCGCCAGTTAATTTTACCTAAGGTGACAAATTCCTCGCGAGTGTAACCAATCAGCTGTAAAAAGGCATCATTGGCATCAGTGATGAAACCATCAATAGTCCAAAAAGCTAACCCAATCAGGTTGGACTCAAATAACCGCCGAAATCTCGCTTCGCTATTGCGTAATGACTGTTCCACCTGTTTGTGAGCTGTGATATCACGAGAGACAGTGATTACACCTTCAATAGTGCGATCGCTATTGCGTAATGGCGTGAGGATGTATTCATAAAAATGTACCCCATCTGCGGCAATATATTCACATTCATCTCTGATTGGGTGTCCAGTCGTCATCACAATTTGGCGTTGATGGTCTATTTTCGCCATCAGGTCTGTAGATAAATTCAATTCTCGTACAGTTCTACCAATAATCTCCTGACTTGTTAAACCCAATATAGCGGCGGCACCATCACTAATATATTGATAGCAACCTGAACGATTAAAAATATAAATATGATCAACAGAAGCGGCCAGGATCGCATTTAAGATATTTGCCTGTTCTTGAACCTTGAGCGTCAATTGGCGAGTGCTTTCTTCCGATTGCTGGCGATGAGTAATGTCTGTACAAACTCCAATCATTCGCACCGCCTGTCCTTGCTCATCATAAATAAATCTTCCCTTGCCAAAAATCCAATGTACGCTTTGGTCTGGCCAAACAACACGAAATTCATCGGTGTAGTCAATCTTTTTTGCTAAGGCATTGATAATCACTTGGATGACAGATTGCTGGTCTTCTGGATGAACACATTGGAGAAATGCCTCATACGTGCTATCAAAACTGCCTGGAACTAAACCAAAAAGCAGTTGATGATTTTCTGACCAGATCAGTTGACCAGTAATCAGATTCCAGTCCCACAAACCCATTTGAGCCGCATCTAGTGCTAGCTTCAGGCGTTCTTCGCTTTCTTGCAGAGCTACCTCTACCTGAGGATTTTTTTCTGCTATTGCTAGTTTGGCTGCTAATATTTCCAGTTGCTGCTCTAATGCTGCTTGCCTTTGCTGATACTGGATCTCTGATTGCTCTAACTCAGCCACACGTCGTCGTAGAGATGCTAATTCATCAGTGAATTCGCCGGAATTTCTATCAACCTCTGGCATTTACAAGACAACTCACACTAAAATAATCTTCATCTCAATAGTATGTACCTCATAACCTTGATTGAGTATGGATTCTTTAGATAAAAAACACAATCTATCCTGCGGTACATAAGGATTTCAGCCAAAAGACATATACAAAAATTAACTTTTATGTGTGTGCGTCACGGACATAAAATTATTTCTTCAGTTTCATGTAACCTCCACCAACGAATAAGCCGACAAACTGCGCCCAGTAAACGGCGCTGGGTGGATTGACACCAGATGGCGGAATATTTAAGCTGCCGATACCATAAAATAGCTGTTGTATAAACCACCAAAAGAGATAGCAGTAAGCTGGCAGATCGATAGGGATGTACACTATCAATAGTGGCATGACTGTGTCAATTTTAGCTTGAGGAAACTTCATCACGTATGCCCCTAAAATAGCTGCGATCGCGCCATTTGCTCCAATTAATGGTAGGGTTAAATTCGGTTCCATGAGGATTTGTGTTATTCCTGTCAAGATACCAGCACTGAGATACAATCCCAAATAACGCCCATGTCCGAGAACATTTTCTACAGTTTTGCCAAACACCCATAAAAATAGCAGGTTTCCCAGAATTTGACTAAAACTACCGTGGAGAAACATGCTAAAAAATACTGAGGTTGAACGCCAAACAACTACTACCCAAGCGGCTGGATTGAAATAAATTGCATTTGTAATTGCCCCACTAATCTGAGCAGGAATTAAACCGAAATTTTTGATAAAATAACCTAATTCTCCCCGAAATTCCAGATTTAATTCCCATAAGAAGATAGCAATGTTAATGCCAATTAGCCAATAATTGATAATTGGTTTATTCTGGATGCGAATATTGTCACTAATAGGAATCATTTTAATTTTAAATTTTAGATAAATATTCTCCCCATCCTCTAGGGCAAACACATCTAAGTTTTGACAGAGGGGTAATACCAATTCAAAATTAATCAAGCCAGATTTTACAAGGGTTTCTACGCTTGGATCTGTTGCTTAGTTTTGGTGGAATGGTATAAGTCGAGGTGTGTTCCAAGTAGTACAAATAAATTATATGACTTATTAAGAGAGCGATCACTAGTTGGGCTAATTAGAATCACTAGCCTGCAAGAGTCGCAGACTTTTAAGATTAGTCAAGCATGGTAAAAATTTCCTGATTAAAGAGCCGTAAACAGGTATTACGGCAACGGTATTGTTAGATAGAAGAATTTTGCTCACTTAACTGCTGTTCCAATTCAGCAATTCGCGCCTGTAAAGGAGCCATCATTGCGTCAACTTCCCTTGCGGAATAGCGGATGGGAATGTGTTGGGGACAGTTCTCGCTGGTTGCTTCGACATGGAATAAAATAGCTCGTTCCAACTCTGCGGGATAATTAGGAACTCGAAGTTGCTCTAGTAAGCTGGATTCGCCTTCAACGTATTCGGCTCTACCCCAAATCTTGATGCGTTGACGATGACGATAATCCATCAAGAACAGAAACGCTTTGTCGTTACCAGAGATATTACCGACGGTAATGTACTGCACATTACCAGAAAAATCAGCAAAGCCTAGGGTCTTTTCATCCAGCACCTTGAGGAAACCGGGTGGCCCGCCCCGAAATTGGATGTAGGGATAGCCATTGGAACTAACTGTTCCTAGATAAAACCCTTCCAGTTGAGCAATAAATTCCGCAATTTGGGGAGTGACGATATCATTAGCAGGGCCATTGGCGACATAACGCTCATAAGTCTGCTTTGAACCTCGTTGTTCCTGGGCTGCTTTTACTTCCGGGGTGAAGGCAATTTCACCAAATTTACGAGGCATATTCCCTCCTAAGCCGAAATTGGGGCTGCAATGCCAGTCATTCCCACAAAACCAGGGAGATGCTTGACGCGTTCAATCCAGTTCAAAACGTTGGTATAGGGAGTCAGATCAATCTTGCCATCGGTAGCTAAGGCAACATAGGGGAAAACTGCCACGTCAGCGATCGTTGGATGTCCTAACTCTAGCCATTCTTGATTGGCTAAATGGTTATTCAATTGAGTCAAAATAAACTCTGATTTTTGGACTGTCCTTTCTAGATTGATGTTGGTAACTTTGAATAAGTGATATAAACGCGCCGATTCTGGCCCTTGTCGCACTTCTCCTGCCGTTGTCGAGAGCCAGCGTACCACCCGACTCATTGGTTCTGCCTCTAACGGCAACCATGATTCACCACCGTAACGCCGTGCCAGATACACCAGAATTGCTTGAGCATCTGCCAGCACTGTATTACCATCAACTAACAGTGGTACTTGTCCAAAAGGATTTAATGCCAAAAACTCTGGTTGCTTGTGTGCTCCTGTCATCAAATCGACTGAGATCAACTCGTAATCTAAATTCAACAAAGACAACATCAGTTTTGCTTTGTAGCTATTACCAGACAGTTCGTAACCATAAAGCTGAATCATAAGTTAATCCTCCAGATGAGATAAATACGAATCTTCAAACAACAGACATTCAGTTGGGAGTGATTCACGCTCTAGTAATGGTAGAGAGGTAATCATCGGACATAAAACATCCCAACTGAGAAATTTTTGCCTAATAGATGAAATGTGATTCATCAGCGTTTTTTCCTTTTTTTGTACCGTTTGTTCGGTATGCCAATAATCTACCGAACGATTGGTACAATGTCAAGAGGTAATCTTTAAACATCAAACAATGCCCAAAGAAACTTATATTCCCTGCCTTTTGCGTTTGTTTCGGCAGTATGGCTATGATGGAGCCACTTTATCCAAAATTTCTGAAGCAACTGGTTTGGGGAAAGCCAGCCTTTATCATCATTTTCCCGGTGGTAAAGATGAGATGGTGAAGACTGTACTGGATTATCTTGAGCAGTGGTTAGCTCAAAATGTTTTGCCGGCACTCCAGAGCAAAAGAGATGCTCTGACACGGTTGCGAAGTATGTGCGATCGCCTGAATGAACTCTATGAAGGAGGACACCAGCCGTGTCTGTTTGCTATTTTGTTGCTTGGTTCGGCGCGTGATGTGTTTCATGATCGAGTTAAAGCACTTTTGCAAACCTGGATTAATGCGATCGCTGATGTCTTAATCGCAGCCGGGATGAATCAAAAACTTGCCCATTACCGAGGGGAAGATGCAGTGATTATGATTCAAGGGGCATTAATTCTGTCTCAAGGGTTAGATGATCCATTTGTCTTTCAACGGGTAATTCAGCGATTACCCGAAGACCTTTGCCGAGCCGAGTAAGTTATCACTTGTATTAAAGTGTAAAGTGAACGAATTAATCTGATTCTTCATTCAGCAACGCCAGTGATTGAGGCAAAATTTTGATGTCGAGCATGGGGCAGGTCAAAATCAATCACTGGCCCTTTGGGGACAATGCCATTAGGATTGAGTTCTGGTAAACCTGCATAGTAAAGCTGTTTAATATGCTCAACATTGCACATTTCTTTAGCATCACCATATTGATATAACTCTCGGCAGTATTTATACAAATTGGGGTAATCAACTAAGCGCTTGAGATTGCATTTAAACAACCCATAGTAAGCTAAATCAAAGCGAAATAACGTCGTAAACAAACACCAATCTGCCAGCGTGATTTGCTCACCACAAAGATAACGTTGTTTACCCAAAACCTCCTCCCAATAGTCCAGTGCAGCGAATAATTCTGTCACAGCTTCCTCATAGGCTGTTTGAGATGCAGCAAATCCACTCCGATAAACTCCGTTATTAATTGGTTGATAAATATCATCCATTGTTTGATTAATCAGCTTTTGCAAATCTTGGGGATAAAAATCTAATTCCGCATTTGCAAAAGCGTTAAATTCAGTGTTAAACATCTGAATAATTTGCCGTGATTCATTATTTACAATTGTGTTGGTCTTTTTGTCCCACAACACAGGTACAGTTACTCGCCCTGTGTAATTGGGATTAGCTTTCACGTATATTTGCCAGAGATAATCTGCACCATTCACATCATCTCGAATACAACCAGGTCGGTCGGAAAATTGCCAACCATATTGACTAATTACTGGATCAACAATTGATAAGCCAATAATTTCTTCTAGTCCCTTCAATTTCCATAACAAAGCTGTGCGATGCGCCCAAGGACAGCCGAGGGAAATATAAAGATGGTAGCGTCCCGCTTCTGCTGCAAATCCACTGGAACCGTCGGCAGATATCCAGTTTTTGAATTGTGTGGGCATTCTTTGAAATTGCCCTTTTTCATTCCGTTCTGTCCATTCGGTTGTCCATTGTCCGTTGACGAGTCTACCTAGTGCCATGATTTTTTTTCCTGTGTTGAATGAAAGTATGAATTTTTTTCACGCAGAGGCGCAGAGAGTAAGAGTTTGAGGGATGGATTTTTTGGGGTTGCTGATTAATGGGATGATTTTTGTTTCGCGCAAAGGCGCAAAGGCGCAAAGAATCTAAGTTTATTCTTGGCAAATCATCCCGCATTTATGCAACGCCGATTTTTTTAGTTTTATTCCTCGATTTAGCAACGCCTTTTTTTGTAATTGCGAGTTAAGCAAAGGCGTAAGCAGCCATACTAAAAACACCATAGGTATAACTGCTGTGTAATTGTGTTCCCGTGGCGTTTGCACCTCCAGCACCAAGGGCTACAAATAACGGTAGTAAGTGTTCTTCTGTGGGATGGTTTTCGGCGGCGTAGGGTGCTAATTGACGATAATTGAGTAAGGCGTTGATATCATTGCGGGCAATTGTATCAGCCAGCCAATTATCAAACTCTAGTATCCAATCAGGTGGTGTTGCATCGTAAGCTGTACCGAAGGCATGAAGGTTGTGGGTGGCTCCGCCACTGGCTAAGATGAGAACATTTTCATGGCGTAGCGATCGCAGTGCTTGTCCTATCTGATAATGATGCTCAGGACTAGAGTTATATTGAATTGATAACTGAGTCAGGGGAATATCAGCTTGGGGATAAGTCAAGATTAAGGGTGTCCAAACACCGTGGTCTAATCCGCGCTTTTGATTGACTTGAGTTTGTATTCCCTCATTGTTCAGTAACTCTATCACTTGTTTTCCCAACTCCGGCGCACCAGGGACAGGGTAAGACAATTGATACATGGAATCGGGAAATCCAGAAAAGTCATAAATTGTTCTGGGTTGGGTAGCCATACTCACAGTCGGAATGCGAGTATTCCAGTGGGCGGATATTACCAGAATTGCTTGGGGTTTAGGAAAGGATTGTCCCAGTTGTCGGAGAAACTGTGAAACATCCCCATCTCTAATTGGTAAATCTGGCGCTCCGTGAGAAATAAAGATGCTCGGTAAACTAGTCATAATAATTCAAGGTTCTCAAACTTCAAAATTAAGAAATCCAGACATAAAGCAGGTTTGAAAGTATCTTATTGTCTGGATTTTCATGGTCAGTTGCATAAATTAGCGTCGTTGTTTGTGCCAAATAGAACCCAAAGCATAGGCTCCATCACCGAGGAGAAACTGGACGATAGTGGCAACACCGAAGAAGGCGGAAAACTCCCAACCGCCACCTTCGTTGGTAAAAAGCCAGCCATTCCCACCGTGGACTTTCACCGTGGCTACTAACAGAATGGGAAATAAAGCCAGTGATACCCAACGGGTATAAATTCCTACAATCAGCATCAATCCGCCAATGATTTCTACTGGTGTGACAATGTATGCCATAAACCCTGGTAGACCAACACTGGTAAAGAATTGAGCCGTTCCTGGTAAGGTAAATACCATTACCTTTAACAATCCGTGAGCTACGAACAGCATACCCAAGCTCACCCGTAACAACAGGATAGCGTAGGGGGCTGTGCCAAGGTCAATCGTGGGTTTCGCTAGTCTGATGGAGCGATGGGCTTCGTCCCGCCTTTGGCGATCGCTCTTGGGTGTATCTGATGGATTATGATTGGAAAATTCGTGGATTGTGAGTTTCATAATTTTATCCTATGTAAAACTGTACTAAATAGAACTATTGAAGAAAAAATTTTTCTGTCTGTGTCTGACAAAAAATGCTCCGCGCCACTCGCTCATTCCAGAAGTAGCTCACGAACCAATTAAACAGTGTCATCCAGCGTTGCCGAAAGCCTCGCAGTAGGGCAACATGAACTACTAACCACAGCAACCATGCTGTAAACCCTGTAAAAATCCAGTTTCTTAACTGCATAACTGCTGCATGACGACCCAAAATTACCATTGAGCCAAAATGCCGATAGTTAAAGGCTAGTAGCTTCACTCCTCGTGTTTGTCGTTTGAGATTTTGGGCAACAAATCTGCCTTGTTGTGTTGCCAATGCTGCCGTCATTGGTAATGATTGTCCGTTCTGTTCTAAAGCAGCAATATCACCAATAGCATAGATATTTTCATGACCTACTATTTGCAAGGAGGGAAGAACTGGTATTTGCTGGTTTTTCGTGGTCGGAAGTTCGCCAATATTTTTCGGTAATGTCACACGTACACCTGTAGCCCAGACTACTGTTGCTGAGTTCAACACATCTCCTGTTTGGAGTTGTACGGCATCTGGGAAAACCTCACTAACTCGGCTGTTTAAGCGGACTTCCACCCCTAAACGCTGCAAATGTCTCTGAGTATAGGTTTGTAAGCGGGGGTGCATTCCATTCAATAAACTGCTGCCTGAATGTAATAACACCAAACGACTTTGCTGACAAAGCCTACCATAATCTTTGACCAAGGTTTTCCCAATCCATTCAGCCATAGCGCTGGCGAGTTCAACCCCCGTTGCTCCACCACCGACAATCACGAAGGTAAGTAATGATTGCCGTTTTTCTGGGTTTGGTTCTTGCATTGCTTGTTCAAAACAACGCAGTATTTGATGGTGCAGGTTAATGGCATCTTCCAAGGTTTTGAGTGAAAATGCGTGTGCTGCTACACCAGGTACTTTACCTAATTGAGTGGCACTTCCCGTAGCCAACACTAGGTAATCATAGGTAAACCAACCGTTGTCAGTGACTACAACTCTATCTGCTATTTGGACACCTTGCACCTCTGCCATGACAAATTGGATATTTTTGGCATTTCTCAACAGCCGCCGAATGGGGTAAGCAATTTGTTCTGGTTCTAACTCTGCTGTTGCTACTTGATGTAGTAGAGGTTGGAATGTGTGATAATTTTTCCGGTCAATTAACACTACCTCTAAGTTAGTCTTGGCGAGATGTTGAGCTGCTTGCAAACCTGCGAAACCAGCACCAATAATCATTATGCGAGAACGTTGTCCCATGATTTCACTTCCTTAGCTGTTCAGCTTTTTGGTAGGAACTACTCCAGAGACTTCCACAACTTTGGGTGCATTAAGTTCTAGTGTCAAAGGTTGCAATCCTGTTCCTTGATGTGACCCATCACAGTGGGGAAAGTTTTTTGACAGTCCACAGCTACAAAGCCAGTGAGTTCCTGCATCTAAGTTCAATACGACGGGAGCTAGTTCATTTTTGGGTGCCATTGCTAATTGTTCCGGTATTTAATCTTGATTAGTAATGTTCTAACTCGAACCATGAATTAAAACTAGCATGGTTTTTTTACACTGGCAATAGGGGTAGCAACTTTTTTCAAATATTTTTTAAAATACTTGCCGTAATCGTTTCAGTAAAACTTCTAGCAGCTTTAGCTCCGATGGTTCTAGTTGTGTGAAGCGTTCTTTGAGGTAAGCAATATGCTCTGGAAAAACTTGTGCAAATAAGGCTTCTCCTTTGGGTGTCAGCCGCACAATCACACTGCGCCGATTATCAGCAGGTACTTCTCGCTCTACTAATTGCTTTTGTTTTAACCTGTCGATGATTCCTGTAAGTGTACCTTTTGTGATTAGTGTTTTTTCTCCGATTTCTCCCATACTCAATCCCTGGGTATTACCAAGGGTGGCAATTACGTCAAATTGAGCCGGGGTTAACCCCATCTCGCGGACGTGCGCTTCTGAGTAAGCGGAAAATGCTTGATATGTTCTTGCTAGTTCGCGCATGATGGGGATGAATTCTTCTTTTGCTGCTGTGTTTGTTGAAGATGAGGAGGAACTGAACATGGTTTATCTAATTAGACTGTTCTTATAAAAACTATTCTAGGATAAATTAACTATAGCTTGTTTTGTTCCACGATATATGAAACCATCCTGCCATTCCCTTATAGGGAATGAGAATTTTAAAGCTTCTCTCAGTTTCAGGGAGAGGTTTGGAAAGGGGTTTTTAGGATAATTTTCGACTTGACAAACATCCTCTAAATTGAGAAAAAGTGATAGGTAGAGGTGTGTTCTAAGTAGTACAGATAAACTATATAATTGGTTAAGGCAAATTTATCTAGAAATAAGCTAATTAGTATTTCTGAAAAATCGTTGATTTATTTTGCTTATAATTTTCTCAATTTCTACAGTTATCCATATCATAGTTTTTATTCTTAAATAAGATGCGTTTCCCCATCACCCTATCTCTCTTTTCCCCTGTTCCAGATAATTTGTGGCAAGATTGAAATCAGATCACAATGCACTCAATTAGGCAAACGAGATGCTGGGAAACACACTTGTTGGAAGATACCAAATTATTAGCCACTTGGGAGGTGGGGGATTTGGTGAAACTTTTGTCGCTTGTGATACTCACTTGCCTGGATTACCTCAGTGTGTGGTCAAGAGACTGAAGCCCCAATCAACTGATCCAATAAATTTGGAAACAGCGAGGCGTTTATTTGATACAGAAGCGCAAGTTCTGTATAAATTAGGCACTCACGATCGCATTCCCCAGCTTTTAGCTTACTTTGAGGAAAGTGCAGAATTTTATCTGGTACAGGAATTCATCGCAGGTCATGACCTAAGTCAAGAGTTAACTCCAGGAACAATCCTGAGTCAAGACCAGGTGATTCCCCTGATCCAAGAAATCTTGGAAATTTTAGAATTTGTCCACCAGCAAAAAGTAATTCACCGCGATGTCAACCCGCGAAATTTACTCAGACGCCAGCAAGATCATAAGTTGGTTTTAATTGATTTTGGGGCAGTTAAGCAAATCACTACCCAAGTAATTAGCCCTGAAGGTCAAACTAAATGTACTGTTGCTATAGGCACTCCTGGATATTTACCGGGAGAACAAGCCCAAGGTACACCAAAATTTAGCAGTGATATTTACGCAGTAGGGATAATTGCCATTCAAGCCCTAACCGGATTATCACCAGACCAATTAAAAATCGATATTGAAACTAATGAAATTGTCTGGCAAAATCAAACCACTGTATCACCAGAATTTGCTCAATTTATCGACAAAATGGTGTGTTATGATTTCCGGCAACGCTATTCTTCGGCAACTGCGGCCTTACAAACCCTGAAGGAGTTAACACAGCCATCATCTGGGACTATTGCCTTGAGTCCCGGTTTACCACCCAAGTTTGCGTTGTCAGTAAATAATCCAAAATTTCATAAACACAAAAAAGGCATATTTATTAAACTATCATTAGCAACATTTTTAGTAGGCATCAGTGGCATAGCATCTATATTTGTAGTTAATAGTATTAATGCTAATAACGCTACAGCATTATCTAAACAAGGAAGTACACTCTTTGAACTACAACGTTATCAAGATGCTCTAGCGGCTTATCAAGAAGCAGTAAATATTAGACCAGATTATGTTCAAGGATGGAATGGTCAAGGAAAAACACTGTTTGAATTAAAAAAATATGAAGATGCACTGATAGCCTATGATCAAGCAATTCAACTTCAGCCGGATTATGTAGAAGCTTGGAGTGGTAGAGGCTTTGTCTTGCAAAATTTACAACGCTACCCAGAAGCGATCGCCTCTTTTGATAAAGCCTTACAAATAGACAGTAAATACCCAGAGGTTTGGTATGCGAAAGGAGAAGTATTTACTAATTTACAGCAATATAATAATGCAATTCAATCTTATAAAAAAGCAGTAAAATTACAATCCAATTATTATCAAGCTTGGTACAAACAAGGTTTAGCATTTCATAAATTAAAACAATATGATGATGCCATTGCTGCTTATGAAAAAGCTATCGAAATCAAATCAGACTATGGACAAGCTTGGTATGCTCTAGGTAATGCACTAGTAAATTTAAACCGCTACAAATATGCTTTTACAGCTTATGATAAAGCAGTACAATACCAGCAGAATTATTACCCGGCTTGGTTTTCCAGAAGTAGTGTACTCATTACCTTACAACGCTATCCAGAAGCAATCGAATCATTTAATCAAGTCCTGAAAATTAATGCTAAAGACTATCAAGCATTGTCTAGTCGGGGTTGGGCGCTACATCAAAGCCAACGCTATGACGAAGCGGTGGAATCTTACAAAAAAGCCGCCGCAATTAAAGCAAATGATTATCAAATCTGGTATAACCTAGGCAATTCACAATATATTTTACAGAAATACGCAGACGCGATCGCCTCTTATGACCAGGCTGTGCGTTATCAACAAAACCATGCCGAAAGTTGGTATAGCAGAGGTAATGCTTTATTAAATTTACAGCGATATCAAGATGCGATCGCATCTTATGAGCAAGCAATAAAATACAAGCCTAATTACCCTGAGGCAATTAAAGCCCGTAATCAAGCTCAAAGTCAAATATCGGTTAAAGAACCAAAGCCGATCATCGTCCCCACTATTCCCAATGCTGATTCTACCAGTACAACGAGCCGCACAGGTGGTGTACTACGGCTGTTTGGACGATGAGAAGATTATTGCTAGTTTTTCAGAGTGCGATCGCAGCACTCTAAATCAGAGTTACTATCTCAACAAGGCAACATCCCTGAAAAAGCGTGTTGATGATACAGTAGCGATAAACTGTTGAGTTCTATTAAACCACATTAATATTAGTGCCTAAAACAGTAGCGATAAACTGTTGAGTTCTATTAAACCACATTAATATTATTGCCTAAAGTGGGAATCATATAGAGAATTGCACTAATAGAAGTTGAGAGGTTTTTCATGGTTAATTTATATAACTTCTAGGTAAGTTTACTCAATTAGCCATCTGAGTTTGGCATTCTCAATTGAATCTAAGTGTAAATACTGTCAAAAGCCAAGTTGAATTTTGTTAATTTAACAGTATTGTTTCAACGAGCATTACTCTAAACTTACTCAATCTTTACCTTTAGTTGACTTATTAGCCCAAGATATCCAGAAATCTCAATATAAGCAAGTAACGGAGATTTGATCATCTGACAATAACGCCTGCTACGTTGAGTTTATCCACAAATCCCGGACTGAAACTTTTGTATTTGATACTACAAAACGCGATTAACTAATATTTATGGGGAATTGTGGCCAAGCTTCCGCACAAATTTAGCTTATACGTATTGAATTTAGCTGAAGTAAAAGCAAAATGAGCACAACTTCTATAGGTAGCTACTGGTTACTCCAGAAACTACATCCCTTATCTTTGTTAGCACAACTCACTAGTCGCCAAGCTACTGGTTGTTTACGTGTATTTACTGAAAAAGCTGCTTGGTCAATTAATCTAGAAGCAGGTAAACTTACTTATGCTTCTTATTCACATCGACTTTTTGAGCGGCTTGATAGTCATTTGCGGCGCTTAAGTCAAAATATTCCTGCTCTCAACAGCGCCACTCGTATACAGGTGCGGCTGATGTTTGAGCCGAAAAGTGAAAATCAGTCCATACCATATGCCGATTATCAAGCAATTTGCTGGCTGATAAATCAGGAATACCTTACCCCTACACAAGCAGCAACCTTAATAGAGGAATTGGCTAAAGAAGTGCTGGAGTCATTTCTGGCTTTAAAGGAAGGGAGTTATGAATTTTCGCCTGAGAGTTCCTGGGATGAATTACCAAAATTTTGTCATTTGGATTTGCGGTTAATAGTCGAATGCTGTCAAAAGCAGTTACGACATCGGCAAAATATCCAGTCACCAGTTAATGCTGGGAAGGGTTCTCAAGTTTTATCCACAACAAAGCCGCCGCAAACTCATTCACTATCTCAAAATGATCAACAATTTCCCGGAGCGAATAATTTTGATATTTCTGAAAACAGGAATAAAAAAACTGACGAGTCACTTATTAGAAATAAATTATATACCATTGCCTGTATTGATGATAGTCAAACAGTGTTGAATTCCATCAAACTTTTTTTGGATGAAAACACATTTTCAGTGGTGACAATCAACGATCCAGTCAAGGCTTTGATGCAAATTCTCCGCAGCAAACCAGACCTCATTTTATTAGACGTGGAAATGCCTAATTTAGATGGCTATGAATTATGTGCCTTATTACGGAGACACTCAGCTTTTAGAAATATACCAATCATTATGGTAACTGGTCGGACAGGATTTATCGACCGAGCCAAGGCAAAGATGGTCAGAGCATCAGGCTACTTAACTAAGCCTTTTACACAACCAGAACTGCTAAAAATGGTGTTTAAACACATAGGCTAATTTAATAAGAATTGAGCCAAAAAATAGCAATTCGATGTTTATTTACATCTATTTTTTTAGGAGATTGCAGCATGAATATTACCTTAGTTAGCACAATTTTGATTGTAGAAGATTCACCAAGTGAATTAGAACTCATGAGCTATTATCTCAAGGAAAGTGGTTGCAATATCATTAAAGCTAATGGTGCAAAAGAAGCTTTAGAAAAAGCTATTTCACAAAAACCAGATGTAATAATTACTGATGTAGTTATGCCAGGAATGAGTGGATTTGAGTTATGCCGTTCTCTCAAAAAAAATCCGATAACTCAAAAAGTGCCGATAGTTATTTGCAGTTCTAAGAATCAGGAAATTGACCGATTATGGGCGATGAAACAAGGTGCTGATGTCTATATCACTAAGCCATATACACGCGAACAGTTACTGCGTGCAATTAAATCAGTGGTAATTTAAATCAATGAATAACTCTAGAATTATACTTGCAAAAAAAACAAGCCAAAATAAGTTGGGAGAAGGCTATCTGAAGTTTCAACTCAATCAACAGACTACTGCTCTTTTGTCAATGAATTACACACAAGAAGCAGTTATTTTACCTGTTGAATCTGTAACTTCCATGCCTAATATGTTGCCCTGCATACTAGGATTAATGAATTGGCGGAGTCGCATAATTTGGGCAGTTGATTTACCCAGAATGCTCAATTTAGAATTCCTCGATCATCGATTACGGCAGTATAATGTCATCGTTATCAAGGTGGAATCACTGCTTTTAGGCTTAGTCGTACAAGAAATCAAAGGTACAACTAAGTTTATGCCTGATGATATTCATTCTCCTGTGGGACAAGTAGCATCTAGTTTAGTTCCTTATCTACATGGATGTGTTGTCCAACAAGGAGAAATATTGTTGGTATTAGATGCACAAGCTATTGTGCATTCGCCTATTCTCCGCAGTGATTAGGTGCTACTAAAAGACAGATTTTTAGTGTTCTCATTTACCTATTACAGCGAATTAGAGTATGTTTAATAAAACTGACATGGCTAAGAGTAGTGATACTCAAAAACGGGCATCTTTGATTTCATCCCACAAAGTTACTGATAGTAAAGTAGACCTACTAAGTAAGCTGAATTCGGCAACAACTAATAATTTTTCCCAAAATCATTTGATTGGATATTTCCAGCGACTCAGCTTAGAGACAAAAGCGACAATTTTAGCGATCGCGCTCGGCATTCTACCAACTTTCGGCATAGGTGCGATCGCCTATAGTATTGCCCATCAATCGATGACTAAACAAATTAGCCAATCTCATGTAGCCGCAGCTACTAGTTTAACAGACAAGTTAAACCGCTTGATGTTGGGACAGTACGAAGATATACAAATACTAGCTAATCTATCGTTAGTTAATGAAAATACTACAACTCAAAGAAAGCAAGCAGCCCTAGACCGCATAGTTGAAGCTGACAAAGCATACAATAGTCTAGCGATTTTTGATATCAAAGGTAATTTAATTGTCCAGTCTCCCCGCGAAACTTTAGATAATTCCCAAGACCGTAAATATTTTCAGGAAATTCTGCAAACAGATGTTCCTGTTATTAGTCAGCCAGAAAAATCAGTTATTAATATCACTGCACCTGTAAAAGATGTAATCACAGGCAAAAACATTGCTGTTGTACAAGCAAGTATGCCTGTGACATCTTTAGCCGAGATGATTAATCATAATGCAGCCAATGGAAGTAAATATTATTTACTTGATAAATCAGGAAAAGTTTTTCTAACTCCTCAAAAAGCATTATTGGGTGCAGAATATCCCGGCTTAGCTAATCTGCTAGCAACAAACAAGGCAGATAGTTTCACTACAGTTCAAACAATTAATCAAAAGCCAGAATTAGTTAGTTATGTACCATCTGGAAAACTGGACAGCTTACCAGATTTAAACTGGCGCTTCCTTTTGACTACAGATGCCGCAACGGCATTTAAGCCGCGAAGTCAATTGCTGCAAACAATAGTAATTGGCACAGTTCTGATAGCATTCATCGCAGCTGCGATCGCAGTTTGGTTAGCCAAGCGTACCACACAGCCAATTTTAAATGCGGCGGCGGCATTATCAAAGCTCGGTCAAGGTGAACTCGATACTCGCTGTCAAACAACAAGAGAAGATGAGTTAGGGGTAATCAGTGCCAATATTAACCAAATAGCCGCTCAATTACAGGTCTTGGTCAAACAACAAGAAGTCACACAACAAGCCAGAAATACTGGAGAACAAAGTTCTGAGCAAATCCTACAACTACAACTTTTAGAACTACTCAATCAGGTAGAAGGTGCTGCTAGAGGTGACCTGACAGTACGTGCAGACGTGACATCTGGGGAAATTGGTACAGTTGCCGACTTTTTCAACTCCATTGTGGAAAGTCTTCGGGATATTGTCACCCAAGTTAAACAAGCTGCTACCCAAGTAAATGGGGCAATTGGTGACAACGAAGGCGCAATTCGTGAACTAGCAGAGGCCGCACTCACCCAAGCTGCCGAAATCAACCGCACCCTAGATGCAGTTGACCAAATGACTTATTCTATGAAAAGCGTAGCCGAAAACGCCCAACAAGCTGCTGTTGTCGCTAACCACGCTGCTAACACCGCCACTAAGAGTGGAAAAGCAATGGATTTGACAGTACAAAACATTTTGTGTTTACGGGAAACCGTTGGAGACACTGCCAAAAAAGTGAAGCGTTTGGGAGAATCTTCTCAACAAATTTCTCGCGTGGTCTCCTTAATTAACCAAATCGCCACCCAAACCAACTTACTCGCTATTAACGCCGGTATTGAAGCAGCGCGCGCTGGTGAAGAAGGTCAAGGTTTTGCGGTAGTAGCTGAAGAAGTCGGCGAATTAGCAGTCCGCAGTGCCGCAGCTACTCAAGAAATTGAGCAAATTGTCAAAAACATCCAACGGGAAACCAGCGAAGTGGTGCAGGCTATGGAGATAGGCACTTCTCAAGTAGTAGAAGGTACCCAAATTGTGGAAGAGGCAAAGCAAAGCCTGAGTCAGATTTTGGATGTATCGCGGCAAATAGATTCCTTAGTACAGTCGATTTCTACAGCAACGGCATCTCAATTACAAACATCTCAATCTGTAAGTCAATTAATGCAAGATATCGCTGCCATTTCTCAACGTACCAGAGATTCTTCACGTCTGGTTTCCGCATCTCTGCACCAAACCGTAGAAATTTCCCAGCAATTGCAAGAAACTGTCGAAACTTTCAAGGTTAATTGAGTTAGGAAGTGGAGACAAGGGAATTGGGAGAATAACTAACTAATGACTAATGACTAAATCATAAAAACTATGTCAAAAAATAAAGAACTGGAAATCCAGATACAGTTTCTGGAAGAAGCGACAGATTACATCAATACTTTAGAAGCAGTATTGCTGGAAATTAACACCAGTAACCGTATCGATTTAGATAAAATTAATGGCGCACTGCGAGCCGCTCATTCCATCAAAGGCGGTGCGGGGATGATGGGATTTCGGGCGCTGAGTGATTTAGCTCATCGGCTAGAAGATTCTTTCAAAGTTTTAAAAACCCGCAAAAATTCGCTAGAGATTGATACGCAGTTACAAACTTTACTGCTATCTGGAGTTGACTGGCTACGGCAAATATTAGAATTATTATCACAAGGAAATGTGATCGAAGAGCAGTGGTTAGCAACCTTTTGTTATCCAGTCTTTGACGAACTGCGCGATCGCTTGGGTGAACCTGCCCCTGAAGATGCCTCAACTATGCTATCTCCAGAAGATGGGCAAGATATTATTCCCATGCTGTTTGCAACCGAAGTAGAAGGATGTTTGCAGCGTTTAGAATCTGTCTTAGCAGATAGTGAGCAGCCTTGTTTACAAGAAGAAATTGTGATCATGGCAGCCGAATTGGGCGGTTTGGGGGAAATGCTGCAATTGCCAGCTTTTACCAATCTTTGTGAGTCAATAGCGCATCACATGGGAACAGCATTCCCTGAACGCATTCCCGAAATTGCTCAATTAGCATTGCAAGCATGGCGGCGATCGCAAGCTTTGGTGCTGACAAATCAAAAAGATAGTCTACCAACAAAAATCGAACCTGGTGCAGTAGTAGCCCCAGCAGCTAACACAGCACCTCTAGAAATAGCCATGATGCCATCAGAAACTTGGCTGCAAGATGAAGAAATTACTGTTAATTTTCCAGAACCAAATACCATCGCAGACTACAAATTTGTTGAACACACAAGTGAGATAAATAGTGTTGGTAAAGACCGGGAAATTCAAGAAAATACCGTCCGAGTTCCTAGTAAACAACTGGAGCAAATTAATGACTTATTTGGGGAATTGATTATCCAGCGCAATGGATTAAACTCTCAATTAGAAAAATTGCGGAAACTCGTGCGTAATTTGAATCAGCGAGTGCAAATTCTTGACCGAGAAAATCATGAATTGCGGACAAACTATGACAAAATTGCCACTCAAGCTGCCAGAAAATTTGCGGGGCGATTGCTAGGAGAAAATCATCTAGAAAATATAGAAAAATTTGATGCCTTAGAAATGGATCGCTATAACGAAATCAACCTGCGATCGCAGGAGGTTATGGAAACCATTGTTCAAGTACAGGAAGTTACAAATGACATTCAATTAAGCGTTGATGATACAGATCATATTGCTCGCAAACTCAATAAAACATCGAAACAGTTACAAACAAAACTTACACATATTCGGATGCGTCCCATATCCGATTTAGTCGAGCGTTTTCCTAGAGCCTTGCGTGACCTGAATATCGAGTATGGAAAAAATGTTCAATTAAAAGTTGAAGGTGGCAATACCTTAATTGAGCGTAGCATTTTAGAGGCTTTGAATGAGCCGATCATGCACTTATTAAGAAATGCCTTTGATCATGGTATCGAAGACTCGGCCACCCGCCACATTTTGGGTAAACCAGAACAAGGATTAATTGAAATTACAGCTACTTACCGCAGTAACCGCACCATCATTACAATGCGTGATGATGGCCGGGGCATTTCCTTAGATAAAATTCGCTCCCGCGCCGTAGCAATGGGATTAGATGCTGCTTTAGTTGCCAGTGCTAGCGATGAAGAACTATTATCACTGATTTTTGAACCAGGGTTTAGCACTTCCGACCAAGTAACCGCCTTATCTGGTCGTGGTGTTGGCATGGATGTAGTTCGCAATAACCTAAAATCGGTGCGAGGAGAGATTACAGTTGATACTGAGTTGGGAGTTGGTACTACCTTTACTTTGTCAGTACCATTTACACTTTCCGTAGCACGAGTACTGCTGGTAGAAAGCAATAAGATGTTATTGGCATTTCCCACAGAAGTCGTTTCCGAAATATTTTTACTGCAAAACGAGCGAGTCTTTTCAATGGCAGGTAGCGAAGTTCTCAACTGGCAAGGAACTATGTTGCCATTGATTCGCCTTGGTCGCTACTTCGAGTTTAATTGTCCACGCTACGATCACCCAGAACTAGAAACGCCTCCAGCTATAAATGCTAGTAGCATCTTAATAGTTAAAGGTAATAATCAGCCAGTCGCTATCCAAGTAGACCGTTGCTGGGGAGAACAAGAAGTAGCTATCCGCCAAGTCGAGGGCAATATACCTTTACCCGCAGGTTTTAGTAACTGCACAATTCTGGGTGATGGTCGAGTTTTAGCATTAGTTAGTACTAACGAATTGCTATATTGGATTGCTAGCAATCAACGCACTCCTAAAAACAATCAATTACCATCAGTTAGATTAAAAACACCATTTCTATTCTTTGATAATAACAAATTACCAGTAACCCCTACCAATCAAAAAGGCACAATTTTAATCATTGATGACTCAATTAATGTCCGCCGTTTCTTAGCTTTAACTTTAGAAAAAGGAGGGTATCAAGTAGAACAAGCAAAAGATGGTCAAGATGCCCTAGAAAAACTAGAAAGTGGCTTGAAAGTCGCAGCAGTCATTTGTGATATTGAAATGCCTCGCCTCGATGGTTATGGCTTCTTAGATCGCATCAATTCCCACATAGATATGAAACATATTCCAGTTGCTATGCTGACTTCTCGCAGCAGCAATAAACATCGACAATTAGCCATGCAATTAGGGGCAAGAGCTTATTTTTCTAAACCTTACAACGAGCAAGAACTATTAAAAACCTTGGCAGAAATTATTAGTTATATTCCCGAAACAGCAACATCTCATTAAGCAACAAGCTATTGGAGGAATAAAAAAGCTAGAGAAATTACTCTCCAGCTAATAAATTTGGACAAAAAAGCCATCACTAATTGAAAATACCTAAATTCTGCACAACGATACTAGATTCTACCGATGTTATGCAGTCCTAAAATTATACCTGCTCCTAAAACATGACCAAAGGAAGCAGTTGCCAGTACCGCAGGTAAACCAAATCCACCAAAAAAATTAGCTGAAGGTAAGGCTGGTTCGGCGCTGGGATACTTGATGGTTAATTTGCCAAAGGCAATGGCAATGATATTAGCCAGAATCATAATTACACCAACAGTAGGACTCCATTCCAGGGGTGTGGTCACAGCAGCGAGTAAGGTCGAAGTAAACACCTGATTTGCTCCAGAAAATTTTTAATGGTTGAAAACATAATCTAAATATTTCCGAAGTAAATTCAAGAAAAATCCTAATTTTGCATCAATATTTAACAGTTATTTTCAATCCTTAATAGAATTAGCGCTCTGCTGCTTCTTGATGGCAACGGTGATTTTAGTCTTTCTCAGCACTACATCGCCAGCCGCGATCGCTAAAATAGAGTTAGTGATACTGATTACGCCCAAGTGAAATGAAGGCGCGATCGCTCGCCAGATAATCTACACTCAAAGTGAGACCGATTTTATTTGCAGCTTCTGTTATGTCCTCAATGATCGATTCTTTGCCACCTGCTCTCGCTAAAATCGTCCAGCGCTTTCAACGTGCTACCGAACCGAAGCGACGCTATGAACAACTAATCTGGTATGCTCAGAAGCTCAAGGATTTTCCAGAAGCTGACAAGGTACCAGAAAACAAAGTTCCTGGTTGCGTGTCTCAGGTTTATATCACCGCAGTACTGGATGACAATAAGGTTGTGTACCAGGGTGATTCTGATTCTCAGTTAACCAAAGGGTTGGTAGGACTTTTGGTTGAAGGATTAAATGGACTCACTCCCAGCGACATTGTGCAACTCACTCCAGATTTTATTCAAGAAACTGGTTTAAATGTCAGCCTGACGCCTTCCCGTGCCAATGGATTTTACAACATTTTTAAAACCATGCAAAAAAAAGCACTGGAATGTAAGTTAGATATGCCTAGCTAAACAGATAAGCGTTGATAAATTTCCAGATTTAGGGGTTAGGAAGTTTTAACTCCTAATTTTAAAATATCTATAACAATTAAAATTTAGCCTAATGTCAACTAATTTAGTATCAACATATGATCCTGTAGGATTCGGTGGAGTAGTTCAAGAATATATCTGGAGTTGGGAAAACCAACCATTACGGATTATTTATGAAACCCTCGGTACAGGTTCACCCCTCTTACTACTACCAGCCTTTAGCAGCGTTTCTATGCGTGCGGAGATGGGCGAACTTGCCAATTTACTTGCTGATCATTTTCAAGTTACGGTAGTAGACTGGCCTGGATTTGGACAATCTTCTCGTCCTAGTTTAAATTACCGACCGGAAATATATCAGCACTTTCTGGCAGATTTTGTCAAAGCTATTTTTCATCCTCCCATTACTGTAGTGGCGGCTGGTCATGCTTCTAGTTACGTTTTACAACTAGCTGTAAAGCAACCTGATATTTTTTCTCGGATTGCCTTGTTAGCGCCCACTTGGCGCGGCCCTTTGCCGACAATGGGGGCAAATCATCAAATAGCTGACATGGTAAAAGGATTAGTGCGATCGCCGATAGTAGGTCAAGCACTCTACAAACTCAACACCACACCATCCTTTTTAAGTTGGATGTACCGTCGTCATGTGTTTACCGATGAGGCTAAACTCACACCCAGTTTCATCGAGAAGAAATGGCAAACGACGCAAAAACCAGGTGCTAGATTTGCATCTGCGGCTTTTGTGACAGGAAATCTTGATGCAGTACGTCAGCAATCTGATTTTCTAGAACTTGTTGAATCTTTATCTGTTCCCCTCATGGTAGTCATTGGCGAATCCAGTCCGCCAAAATCACGAGAAGAAATGAACGCACTTGCAGCTTTACCAGGTGTGCAAAGCGTTGTCATTCCCGGTTCCCTAGGATTGCATGAAGAATACCCAGATATTGTATTTACAGCCATTCAGGATTTCTTGCTCTCCTCATAATCAGTGCTGAGTGCTGAGTGCTGAGTGCTGAGTCAGGAATTATGATTTATTTATCCCCTACTCCCCCAATCTCTCAGCTATTCTCAACTTCGCAGAACGCGATCGCGGATTATTTTCTAGTTCTTCTTCCTGTGCAGTAATTGGTTTTTTTGTCAAGACCTTTAATAAAGGTGAATTGCGTAAACCATGCTTGACTGGGCGGTCTTCTAGACTGTGAAAACTAATAATGGCAATTCTCCCACCAGGGACAAGGGCATGGGGTGCTTTTTCTAAAAAAGTTTCTAAAGACTTTAATTCATCGTTGACGACAATTCGTAAAGCTTGAAAAACACGAGTAGCCGGGTGAATTCGACCATAACGATATTTAGGGGGAACAGCATAAGCGATCGCCTCAGCTAATTCTGTGGTGGTCTGAAATGGTCGTCTTTCTACAATGCGTCTAGCAATGCGCCGTGATAATCGTTCCTCACCATATTTAAAGAAAATATCGGCTAATTCTGCTTCACCCCATTCATTAATTACATCGGCTGCGGTTAGCGATTGACGCTGATCCATTCGCATATCCAGATTTGCGGTGTGGCGAAAACTAAAACCCCGTTCCGGCTGGTCTAGATGATAAGAACTCACCCCCAAATCAGCAAGAATGCCATCAAAAGTGTTAGGAGTATATTTATAAGACGCAAAATTACTGAGAATAAATTGTACTCGTTCTCCATACTCAGCTAACTGCTGCTGCGCCGCCAATAAAGCATCTGCATCTTGGTCAATCGCTGTTAGTTGCACATCCGGTGCAGCTGCTAAAATCAGGCGACTGTGACCGCCACCGCCTACCGTCGCATCCAAATAATGCCCGCCAGGACGTATAGCCAAGCCCTCAACGACCTCCCGACTTAGCACCGGCACATGAAGAAATTCCGTGCCTACAATTCCCTGAATCTCAAGCTCCATATAATAATTGAAGAAGTGAAAAAAAATGAAACATCAAGTAAAATCCCCTCGCTGCCACCCCTCTCCAACATACTCCTGTATGGGTAAGAGATGTAGACGCCCCCAGGGTGACTTATCCAAAATATTTCTCTTACACACCTGATTTTGGCAGATACGATCATTCGGGTCTGGTGGGCATCAACGCGATTCAAGTTGAAATTTTCATAATCGGAGAACACAGAACTTATGGCAAGACTAGAAACCCGCACCGAACCTATGGTGCTGAATATGGGGCCACACCACCCCTCAATGCACGGGGTTCTGCGGTTAATTGTCACTTTGGATGGCGAGGATGTCGTTGATTGTGAACCAGTCATCGGCTACCTGCACCGGGGAATGGAAAAAATTGCCGAGAACCGGACTACTGTCATGTACGTTCCCTACGTTAGTCGTTGGGACTACGCCGCCGGCATGTTTAACGAAGCAGTTACCGTCAACGCCCCAGAAAAGTTGGCAGGCGTTGCTGTTCCCAAACGCGCCAGCTACATCCGCGTGATCATGCTAGAACTAAATCGGATTGCCAATCACTTATTGTGGTTTGGCCCCTTTCTAGCTGACGTAGGCGCACAAACTCCCTTCTTCTACCAGTTCCGGGAACGGGAGATGATTTATGATTTGTGGGAAGCCGCTACCGGCTATCGCATGGTGAACAATAATTATTTCCGAGTTGGTGGCGTTGCCGTTGATTTGCCTTATGGTTGGGTAGATAAATGCTTAGACTTCTGCGACTACTTATTACCCAAAGTTGATGAATACGAACGTTTGGTAACTAATAACCCCATTTTCCGCCGTCGTGTTGAGGGTATTGGCACCATCACCCGCGAACAAGCAATTAACTGGGGATTATCTGGCCCCATGTTACGCGCTTCTGGAGTGAAATGGGATTTACGGAAAGTTGACCACTACGAGTGCTACGACGACTTTGATTGGGATGTCCACTGGGAAACCGCAGGGGATTGCTTCGCCCGTTACGTAGTGCGGATGCGAGAAATGCGCGAATCTGTGAAGATTATTCGCCAAGCAATCAAAGGACTACCTGGAGGTCCTTACGAAAACCTAGAAGCTAAGCGGATGGCTGCCGGGAAAAAATCCGAGTGGGACGCTTTTGATTACCAATACATCGGCAAAAAAGTTTCCCCTACCTTTAAAATGCCCAAAGGTGAAATCTACTCCCGGGTGGAAAGCGGTAAAGGTGAACTAGGAATTTATCTAGTTGGCGATGATAATGCCTTCCCCTGGCGGTGGAAAATTCGCCCGGCAGATTTCAACAACCTCCAGATTGTCCCCGAATTACTCCGAGGAATGAAGGTTGCAGATATTGTCGTGATTCTCGGCAGTGTTGACGTGATTATGGGATCTGTCGATAGGTAGTTGTCATGGGGAACTCGGAACCCCCGCGACCGCAGGGAGTGGGGATAAGGGGCAATGGGAATTGAGTTAGAAAACTTCACCCCTGTACCCTGCACCCTGCCTTTCTCTTGCAATTAATGAATACTTATTAGACCAGAAGTTTCAGCTTGTCTAAAAGCAGTATTAAAAACTTCAAACATTAGCTGAACTTCATAAACACTTAATTGCATTCCTGGAGAATTGTTATTTCTAAAATTATTTAAACATTGAAAAGTTTGATTTGTCTGTGTTTGTAATTGTTCTTTGATTTCATCAGAAACATCATTTATATTTGCATTTTGATTAACTGTATTTAAGTATTTATCTATTTGTAAATAACAATTTAATTTCTTCCATATAGGTAATTTTTTGTATTTTGCAATCAAAACTTCTTGATATCTTTTATCTCTTTCTTCTAAATTAAATTCATATATTGTGATGTATTCTTCGGTACTTCCTGGATTTACTACAAATGGAGGTTCAGGAGTCTGCTCCTCAAATCCTGCGACAATAAATTCACCTGATAAATATCCATTATTTGTAAAATCAGATAAATTTGTGTTGCTTAAATCTATTGTCTGGAAATTTACTTTAGACCAGTTTAATATAATCTCAACAGTCCTAGCTTCTATCAATAATTGTGTTGCTTGATTTTCTGGACTATAAAGTTTAGACAAAAAATTACTTATGCGATTATCTTTTATTTCTAGATTGATTTTATCTAAAGCTAATATAACTTCATGAAAATATTTGCGGTTACTTATATAAGATTCATCTTGTGTAATATTTTTGATAAAATCAATAGCCTGCTGTACATTTGGAGAAATCTTGTCTTGGGGAATAAAATTAATTATATGTAGTATGTCTGAAAGTAATTCATTTAGGATTTTTCGTCTGGCATCATTGAGATAAAGCTGAATTATGGTAATATCTCCCTGAGAAATATTTCCTAATAAACCAGATTCTGATTGTAGTAATTCTTGTAAGACAGTTACTCTTGATAGACCAATCAGTGATTGAGCATCTTTTTTAGCTATACCTTTTATATACTCTGCTTTTGCCTGGTCTAACTGTAAATTTAACTCGTATGCAAAACCTAAAATTGGTGATATTTCAAAATTAGGATTAAGAATTTGTAATTTTTTATAAATATTGATACTTTGGTAAAAATCATTCTCATGAAAATATGCTTGTGCTTGTTGAGTATAATTTTTTTCTAACTGAGAAACTCCAAATTCTTTTATTTGCCAAAAAGCTCCAGATAACATAATTGCTACCAACAAAATAACTTCACTATGGAAATGACGAGGAATTGAAATTTTATCAAGTAATTTGTGAACTTTCTTCTTACCCGTATCTGTCAACGTGCCACTAGCAAAGAAAACTCCCAATGAAGCTTGAGTTAATGTAGTAAATGTTCCCACAAAACTTGAGCCGCCAATTGATAAAAGTATTTGTAGTGTTTGAGTAAAAATAGTAGTCGCTCCTATGGACACTAAAACTGTGGCAACATTCGTAATTACATCTAATCTATCCCAGTTACTAATATCATGTCTAAACCGTGTCCACCACCAAGAGTTAGGGGTTTTAGTATATAAATCAATCTCTTTTTCTAATTTATTTTTCTTCTCTAAATATTGTTCTCTATTTTTTCCTGTCCAAGCTGTTCTTAATCTAACTAATTGTTGTTTAAGCTCAGTGTCAATTCTTGATATTTCTGTAATATCTTTAATTATTGACTTGTTTTCAATATCATTATTTTCATCTATAAATTCTTGAATATAATCACGCACAATTAAAACTTGGACAACTTGGTAAAACTGGGGAACATTTTCTGATTTTAATTCACTTAGTTTGACTGCATATTGATTAATAACATTATTCAAATCTGTCATCATCTAAGTCTCTCCAATTGTGAATCAACTTGTCAAAGTCAACTTTTATCAAAAACCTCTTGTTTGCCATCATCTAATTTTCAGTTGAGTTCTGTCAAACTCACGTTAATATGAAAAGCATCAGCCTATAAATTACCTATTAACTCACCTTGCCATCCATGCCTCTGTCGCGCATAGTCACGCTGATTGTTGGTTTAACCGTCATTTTGGGGTTAAGCCTGTGGCTGATTGATTCCCTCTCTCGGCTTTACTGGCAGTTGTCTTATTCTCCACTGCTGGGCAATTTGCTGCTGTTGTTGCTGATTTTGTTAATTGGCAGTTTGGTTGCGGGGTTTGTTTACTATGTGCTGGTATTACAAGCCGGGGAAAAGCGATCGCGCCGCCGAAGACGAGTTACCCCGGCAGAAATTCCGGCTGCTAAATCTGATGCGGCTTCCACAACTCTTCAGGCTGTGCGCCAACAGGTAGCCCAAATTCAAGATGAAGTAGCAAGGCAAGCTTTATTAAGTAAATCCCGCGAAATTGAAGTTAATTTAGCACGAGGGGAAATTCAAGTAGTGGTGTTTGGCACGGGGAGTGCTGGTAAAACTTCCCTAGTTAATGCCATTATGGGGCGCATGGTGGGTCAGGTAGATGCACCAATGGGAACTACCCAAGCCGGGGAAACTTATTGTCTACGGTTAAAGGGATTAGAACGCAAGATTTTAATTACCGATACGCCAGGGATTTTAGAAGCAGGAATAGCGGGAACAGAAAGAGAACAACTGGCGCGAGAGCTGGCAACTTCAGCCGATTTACTGTTGTTTGTTGTCGATAATGACTTGCGACGCTCTGAATATGAACCGCTACGCAGTTTAGCAGAAATTGGCAAGCGATCGCTCCTGATTCTCAACAAAACTGACTTGTACACAGATGAAGATAAAGAGTCTATTCTGGCACGGTTACGTCAACGGGTGCGGGGATTTATTGCCCCAAATGATGTAGTAGCGATCGCGGCTAATCCCCAATCTGCACAACTAGAAACTGGCGAAACCTTCCAGCCAGAACCAGATATTACACCTTTACTGCGGCGTATGGCGGCAATTTTACGGGCTGAAGGTGAAGATTTAGTCGCAGATAACATTCTCTTGCAATCTCTACGCCTAGGAGAAGAAGCGCGAAATCTCATTGATGCTCAACGTCGCCGCCAAGCTGACAAAATTGTCGAACGATTTCAATGGATTGGTGCTGGAGTGGTATCAGTCACGCCTCTACCAGTGGTAGATTTACTAGCAACAGCTGCCGTTAATGCGCAAATGGTCGTAGAAATTGGTCGGGTATACGGCTGTGAACTGAATATGGAACGGGGAAAAGAGTTAGCCCTTTCCTTAGCTAAAACTATCGCTAGTTTGGGGATAGTCAAAGGTGCAATTCAATTAATATCCACCGCTTTGCAACTCCATGTCGCCACTTTTATTGTGGGTAGGGCAATTCAAGGTGTGACAGCAGCTTATTTAACCCGAATTGCTGGTAAGAGTTTTATTGAATATTTTCGTCATGATCAAGATTGGGGTGATGGTGGCATGACTGAGGTAGTCAAGCAACAATTTAAGATGAATCGTCGGGATGAATTTATTAAGGCTTTTGTGCAAGAAGCGATCGCACGGGTGGTGAAGCCTTTAACAAATAACTCTGAACTAGTTGAATATGATGAAGAAGCCAAGAGTTAAGATAGGATATTGCTAAAGCAATTACAGCTAAGTACAACATTTCATTAATTCGTAGCGAATTCTTTGCGTACCTCTGCGCACGACAGTCGCTGTCTCCCCTTTGCGTTTAAATTTCTACCCTCAATTCGCCACGATTTTACGCAAATCTGTACTAAGTCCTCGATTCATGGGTAAAGCTGAAATTTACAAAATCAAATGATAAGTCTCTTTGCCTGTTTCTGGTAGTGTAATTAGCCGTTGATTAATCACATCAGGTTGTAATCCCAGTTCTTCCAGTGGAATTAAGCCCAAAAGGGGTTCTTCTCCTCCTGGTAATTCTGTGCAAGTGAATTCACCTTGTCGTCCTGCAACTGTTAGACTCACTCGTTTGAAAAGTCTTGTTTTGCAAATCCCTGCGGCAGTTTTAACATCAATGTCGCTAGCAAATGGTAAGCCTAGCTGGATAATAATATCCGTAGGTAGACAAAGACGAGTTGCCCCTGTATCAACTAAAACATTATTAAGAGTGATTGAGCGAATCTGTTCGCTCTTGATAAATCCTCGTTCTGCCAAAATTTCATCAACCAAATTCGAGACAGTGATTGTAGTGGTGACAATTCCCATTTCTTGAATACGTGTTGTAGTCATGGTGAACTCCTGAGATATAAAATGTGTGGGGTTTTACTAGGTTCCACCCAACCCAATAATCTAGTATTACTATAACCACTCATTAACTTGATACTAATAACGCATATTGCTATTGAGGATACTAAACTCTATTAACAGGTGAGGAAAAAGGAAACAAAAAAGCACCGTGGTAAATCTTTTACGCAAAATTACTTATTGTATTTAATACTCTATAGGTAATTTAAGTTTTTATATAATTGAAGTATTCAACCAGTTGAATGCTTTTGAGTAAAAATACGGAAATAAACTAGCTTATATTCCAGAAGTTAACGCTACATTGATTTATTTTCAGGTATTCCGGAACAAACTAGTGATATCAGGAAACCTATAGTAAAGACTTACTCAGTAACCAGCTCATGAACCAGCACATGATCGGTAAAGTACTACAAGCACGTTACCAAATCGTCCAAAGCCTGGGTGCAGGGGTATTTGGACAGACATATGTCGCCGTAGATAGAGATTACCCCGAAAATCCCAAATGTGTAATTAAACAGCTTAAGAGTAACAGTTTCTCACCCAGCTACTTAGACACCTTAAGATTATGCTTTCTCACTGAAACAGCAACTCTCCATCTACTGGGAAGCCATCCCCAAATTCCTAAATTAATTACCTGCTTTGAAGAACATGAGCGGTTCTACTTAGTGCAAGAGTTTGTGGAAGGACACTCATTGACTGCGGAATTGCCTATCAATCAATATTGGGGATGTCTTTGGAATGAAAGCGAAGTTGTGGAATTGCTAGAAGATATTTTGGGAATTTTAGAATTTATTCACTCTCAAGGCTTTATTCATTGTGATATCAAACCAGAAAACTTGATCAGACGTACTATTGATGGCAAGTTAGTTTTAATTGATTTTGGTTCAATCCAGTCAGTTGATTTGGGTTTAGATGGGGAGTTACCTATCTATCGCATTCCTGTCACCTCACTGGGGTACATCCCACCAGAGCAATTTATCGGTCAAACACAACCCAATAGTGATATTTATGCTTTAGGTATGATTGCTATTCAGGCTTTAACAGGACTAGAGCCACTGCAATTAAAAGCAGATACTGATACTAATGAAATTATCTGGCGTTCTCAAGACACACCAGTTAACGATTATCTCGCTGCGGTTCTCAGCCAAATGATCCGCTATGATTTCCAAGACCGCTTCCAATCTGCTACTGAAGTACTGCGTGTACTCAAGCAAATGACTAGGGAAACTCAGATACCACCAATTACTGAAACCCGGTTTGATGCGTACCCAAAGGTAGGGGTTGCAAGTGATCATGCTTCGCAACATTTGATGTCTGAGAAAGCATCGCCATTATTGACAAGCATGAAACTAGGATTAGCTGCTAATTCTTTGTTGATGGGATTGGGAGTCTATTCTCTAGTTAATAATTCTCCAGCCTACTCAGAAACAGAAACTTTATACAAAGCTACAGAAAAATATCAAGCTGGAGATTTGCAAAAAGCCCTAGCTTTAGCTAAATCAATTCCTAATCACAGTAATATTTATCCAGAAGCTCAAGCCGTAATTGAAGAATGGCAACACCAATGGCAATTTGCGGCGGAACAATACTTCATCGCTGAACAAGCTTTAGATGAGGGTAGATGGTCGGATGTATTGAGTGTTGCACCTCAAGTGCCAGATATTTTATATTGGCAATCAAAAGTAGACAAATTAGTGCAGCAAGCACAAGTTAATATGGAAGTACAAACGCAAGATTTATTAACTAAAGCTTACGAAAAAGCCATAGCTAGAGAGTTTTCCACTGCTATAGAATATCTGCGTCAAATTCCTCAAGGAAGTTCTGCTGGTGCTTTAGTTCAACAAAAGTTAGCTGAGTACAATCAGAAGCGACAGATTCGAGCAGCCTATTTTTTACATAATGCTAATAAAAAAGCATCCATGGGTGACTTTCATGGTGCTGTGCAATTTCTCCGCAAGATTCCTCAAGATACTTCTGTTTACGCTCAAGCTCAAGAAAAGCTGAATGAATATACTCAAAAACAGCGTCTAAAATCTCAAGGTCAAAATATTGCTTTTAATTCATTTGTCCCGACAAATTCAACTACTAGAGTTGAGAATTTTCAGATAGAACATCATTTACAAGAGGTGAATATTCGGTAATTATACAATACCCTGAAAGGGCTAATCCTCAAAAATTAATTTGCCCATGGTTGCGGTTGTTTAAAGGATATCGAATGTTGATGCTAGAGAATAGGGAGTTTCATAGTTCCTTATTGCTTTACGTCCTTCGTGTCTCTGAGGTTAGTTTATCTGGATAATTTATTACTGATAAATCCACTAACTCTAGGAGATCGCTATTAACCTAATTTACACTGAGAGCATTTTATTCTAGTTGTCAACCTAATTCGCATGGCTGTAGTGGCCATGAGTAATTTATAAAACTTATTCATGATTATGTCCTAGAGATAGTTTTTATCTATCTTGATTATTGGACACTGAGATCAAGTTTCTGCAATTTAATTTAATTAATAAGAAAAAACTATAGAGGTTTTCAGTATCTATGATGCTAATGTTGGCTGAAAACTAGGATAGGAACTGAATTACTTACCTATACATAATATTAAAACGGAGAGGGAGGGATTCGAACCCTCGGTACGGAGTTACCTGCCGTACAACAGATTAGCAATCTGTCGCTTTCGACCACTCAGCCACCTCTCCAATTGGGTCACGAATAAGAATGTTAGCAGATTTTTTGGGTTTGGTCAACAGTCAGTTGTCAATTGTCAGTTATGTTGTCTGAGCTACCGATGACTACTGACCGTTGATCTGAATTAAAGCACTTGCGATCGCATCCATGCCACAGGCAAAGAACGTAATTTTTGCCATTGGGGCACGTAGGCACGTCGAGTGAACACGTTATAATCGTTGCGTTCAATTATGGTTAAAATTCGACTGTAATGCATCAAAGCCGACCATACAGGCCAACGAGCATCAGCAGATAGGTAAGTAATACCTCTTTCGGCTTTAGTATAAAACTGTCGTGCCCTGTTAATTTGAAAGCGCATCAGGGCGCGCCAGCGTTCATCGACTACACCCTTGAACAAGTCTTGTTCGGTGTAATTGAATCGGGCCAAATCTTCTAGAGGCAGATAAATTCGCCCACGTCGTGCATCTTCGCCAACATCTCTGAGGATGTTAGTTAGTTGCTTGGCAATTCCCAAGGCAATTTCTTCGTCGGTGGGGGTATATGGCTGTTGTTCACGGTTCCACGAGGCTGTATTTCTGGTTGTGTCCAACCCCATGACTGACGTTGACATTAAGCCTACAGTGCCAGCGACGCGGTAACAATAGAGGTATAAATCCTCAAAAGTTTCATAGCGACTGCGATATAAGTCCATTTGCTGACCAGCAATCATATCCCGAAAGGGCTGAATGTCCATCGGGAAACGTTGCACAGTATCCGCCAAAGCTACATCATAATTTTCTACTGGGTGTCCAGCAAAAATTGATTCAAGCTGCTGTTCCCATAAATCTAGGGTTTCTGGCGTAGTCATGGCAGATGCGGGGCCGTCTACCAGTTCATCTGTACGGCGACACCAAGCGTAAATCGCCCAAATAGCAGGACGTTTTTCTTTGCTCAGGAGCAAAGTGCTTAGGTAAAAAGTCGCGGAATACTTGGCTATGAGTTGCCGACAAAGTTTGTAGGACTCGTCTACAGAGACCAGCGTTTTCATGCGCGGAGGGGAATCAGGCAGTTGCAGCATTCGTTGCGGGCGGTCGGGTTGACGTTTGCAGGTCTGAGGAATTTGCTACCGGGAGTGCTTCAGATATTGCCTGCGCTGTCAGCTTACCAGAAAGTACGGCACCTTCCATACTGGCTAAGTAGCGTTGCATGGTGTAATCCCCGGTGAGATAAAAGTTAGCTATCGGGGTTTGTTGTGAGGGACGGTACTGTTGACGACCAGGTGTCGCTTTGTAAACTGAACGCGGTGTTTTCACCACATGATATTTCAGCAATTTTGCTGGATTATCTCCCCCAAAATGGTCGGGGAAGAGTTTTTCCAACTCGGCAATGGTTGCGGTAACAATTTCCTCATCGGATTTAGCAATCCAATCTTTGGCTGGAGCTAGAACTAATTCCAGCATCGAGCGGTCAGGATTAGCATATTCACGACAAGCATTGCTCATATCAGCATAAACGCTGAGGAGGGGCGATCGCGAAAATAATAGGTGATCAATTTTTGTCAGTTTCCGATCAAACCACAAATGTAGGTTGATTACAGGTACGCCTTCCAAGCCTTCTAGCTTTTGGAAAAACTTTATTTGCTTCCAAGGTTCTGGTAGCATTACCTTCAGTGGGTCAACTGGCATAGCTGATACATACAAGTCAGCTGTAAAGATTTCATCGTCTGCCCCGTTTAACCCCCGCAGCAAAAATCCTTTCACTGTGCCATCAGGATTCAACAAAATTTCTTTTAAGGGTGCATTTAGCCGCACTTCGCCACCGCGTTCGGTGATGTAATCTACTATGGGCTGACATAATCGCTCTGTGGGGGAACCGTCCAAAAATGCCATTCTTGAGCCATTCTTTTCCTGAAGGAAACGATTAAGGGCTGTAAGCAAGATGGTGGCAGAAATTTCATCTGGGCCGATGAAGTTCAAGGACTTGCACATGGCAATGAAAACTTCCGTATTCACCCGTTCGGGGATGTTTTGTTTACGCAACCACTCTGTCCAGGAATATTTGTCCATTTCCTCGACATACTTTTGCCCCTGAACCATCGCCGGAATTAGTCCCAGCCCAAATTTAATTTTTTCCGGCCAAGTCAGCATGTCGTTGTTTCTCAGAATTGCCACTACACCATTTAAGGGTGCTGGCAAATCCGGAAAATCAAAGCGGCTGTAAGTACCTGGTGCATCAGGCTGATTGAAGATCATTGTGTGTTCTTTCCACTGCAATCGGTCTTCAATGTCCAGTTCTTTGAATAGCTGCAACATATTGGGATATGCGCCAAAGAAGATGTGCAAACCCGTTTCGTACCAGTCTCCATCAGAGTCTTGCCACGCCGCCACTTTGCCACCCAGTACGTCCCGGCGTTCCAAGACAATGGGAGTGTGACCTGCGTCTGTGAGATATTTCGCGCAGGATAATCCTGCTAGACCAGCACCCGCGATCGCGACTCGCATTTAAACTTACTGCCTTTAAATAATTTCTTTATCGTTTTGCCGTTCTCATTATACGTTGCAATCCGTTACATTTGGCAGTCGTTGGGCGATCGCTGATCTAAAAACTTCTCTAGGAGGAAATTTTACCTAGATCCACAGGCACTAGTACCGTAAGGCGGAATTCAAAATTCAAAATAGCAGCCCAAGGCACGCTACGCGGTAAGCGCAGCCATGCCCGCCAGGGCTTTACAAAATTCAAAATGAATACAGCGTAAGCGTTTCATTAATTTGGAACGGTCTGTTTATTTCCGCATTCAAGCTACTAAATACATTTCAATAAAGAAGGATCTTTGAGATCATGCTGCATTTGATAATCAGTTGTAGCAAATTCCATTTGTAATATTAAGCGGTCTCTATGAGTAGGAGTTATGCCTTTATGGAAGCAAAATGGATCTTCTACAAATCCCAAACCAGCTTTCCCACAAATGACTGCTAAAGATTCCCGTCCATAATAATCGATGATATCTTGGTCTGTTTCCCGTTGATGTAACCAAATATGGGAAATTTTCTTCTTTTTATGACTACCACGCACACAAGCATGAGGGCCACTCTGCTCGTCGACATCAGTTAAATAAAAGAAAAATTTTATAAAGCGATAATCATCTATGTCGTAGTGAAATAATTGAGCAGCTTGACTCTTTTCCAGATATGTTGTTTTGCCTGCAAAACTCCACCACAACTGATTACCTTGGTGTACTGGTTGAGCATCTAAGTATTTGGCGGCGATCGCTAATATTTTTGGATCATGTTGCAGTTTTTTAATTGCGGGGCAAAGCAAAGCCGTGTTGAAATAACTACCCATGAAAAAGTGCTTACCAGATTTATGTTCTGCTTGCTCTTTTTGATGATAATAAAAACCCAAATCAGGTTTTCGATTACCATAACAAACATTTGCTTGAGCAAAATTAACTATTTCTTCAACGACATTTGCAGGTAGATTTATATCTAAACATAATCCTGATATTGTTAATTCGTTAACAACTGCATCTACACTCACACTTTCAAAGCAAGAAGTACTTTCATTAATCAATGGTAAATATGATTTAGTTGAGCCTTTAGAGAAAAACATTATCAAGTTTCTCCCCATCTGAAAGCGCGCAACTTTACGCATTAAGAGCCATCTAGGATTTTTAGTTAGCCCTTTGTAATTTTCATAACAGCAATTGTAAAACTTTGTAAAGTCTCTTTCCAGATAGTTATTGAACAAATCTTTAAACATAAGCCGCCTGAGCTTGAAATAGCAAGATGCAATGGTATCAATGCTTGTGTTGGAAAACGACTTCGTAAGTGCGTAAGTTTAAACGCGTACTTGCTTGATTAAAATTTTATGTTATGAAGGTTAAGAAATTGACTGAATTACAGTAAGTTTATAATTTCTTTTTATGTAAGAGATTTTTTTAAAGATTTAAAGTGATTTCTTTATATTTCAAAAGAGAAAAAATCACTTAAAGTTAATTTTTCTGATAGTGAAAACTAAAAAAAATCTCCCAGAGAAATTAATTCTTTGATATTGCTAGCAACAATAAATCACCTGCTGATTAACCAAATACTGAGAAAAAATCTAAATTTTTGAACCTTATTACTTAAGCTATTTAATAGCATATAACAAAATAACCAAGACAAATACATGGTTAGGAAAATACAGATATACAACCCTTTAGCAGATTTAGTTGTTGGCAATATTTTGGTAATTGGTATAAAAGTATGGGATAAAAGTTGATTTTCTTCGACTTGAAAATCCCAGTTGTTTTGTTACATAACCTTAGGTAAATCACTATGGCAGTTGCACAAGAGTTAGAGCGCTTTGGACACCACTTAATACTTGGGATATCTGGTACTACATTAAGCGATGACGATAAACGGACGCTCAATGAATTAAAACCAGTTGGGGTAATATTTTTCGCTAAAAATTTTCTGGATGGTACTCCCTATGAAGTTTGGTTGGAAAGCTTCAAGGATTTGAACGACCAAATCAGACAATATGCTGAACGTAACTTAATGTTCATGACTTTAGACCACGAAGGGGGACGTGTAATTCGGACACCTTTACCAATTACTCGCTTTCCCCATGCTTTACTGTTGCGACCGCCGTTCGCGGAGCGTTCCGTAGGAGAGGCGGGACGAAGTCCATCGCACGCACGCGAAGTAGCAAAAGCTACCGCCTTAGAACTCAAATCCCTGGGCATAAATGTATCATGGGCACCTGTAGCAGATATTTTTTCCCATCCCCAAAATCCCATCATTGGGCCTCGTGCTTTTGGTAGGACTCCTGAAACTGCTGCACAAGGCGTTCGTGAATATTACCTGGGACTTCAAGAGTCGGGAATTTTGGGATGTGCTAAACACTTCCCCGGACATGGAGACACAAGCCAAGATTCTCACATTGAGCTACCAATACTTAATCTCACTCCAGAAGACTTGCGAATTCGCGAACTCATCCCGTTTAAAGCGCTGATTGAGGAACAAGTACCTTTGATCATGACAGCTCATATCCTATTTCCCAAAATCGACCCTCAATTACCGGCGACACTTTCCCCAGCTATCCTCAAGAGCATACTCCGGGAAGAAATGGGTTTTCAGGGAGTAGTTGTCTCTGATGACTTAGATATGAAAGCTGTCTCAAATATGTTTAAAGAGAGTGGGACTATAGCAAGAGCGTTTTCTGCTGGTTGTGACTTGTTTATTGTCTCGCGTAATATCAATTCTTCATCTATTGAACGTACCTATCAGATAGCTGAAGATTTTGCCAATTCTCTCAGCCAGGGAAACTTGGATGAATCAGTAGTAGCAGCAGCGAGAAACAGAATTGAGAAACTACTAGCAGTCACGCCTCAATATATCATCCATGCTCTTGACAAGAATACACTACTGCAACATGCCGAACTAGCGATCGCTTGTTCTTATTAGGTAAGTAGGGAGTAGGGAGTAAGGGCAGGGCTGATTCGTTCCCTAAAAGGGTTAAAATTGCAAGGGCAAATCCACAATTAAGACCGAAAATTTTGGCATCTTCAGTCCGAAATACCTGATTTTTCTTTGCGTCTTTGCGCCTTTGCGTGAGATTATCCTCTTGACAAATCTCCAACACAAGCGAATGAAACAGCCCTGGGGAGTAAGGGAGTATTTTGTTCTTATCCCCTTGTCTCCTTGTCCCCCCATCCCCCTATCCCCTTATCCCCATCTAGGGCAAAAACCGATCTAAAGCTGCTTTTAACTGTTCAATTTCCACTTCCATATTGCCTTCTTGAGCCGCTCTAGCAATACACTCTGTTAAATGTTCATCCAAAACAATTCTTGCTACCCTATCCAACGCGCCTCGCACGGCTGCAATCTGTAATAAAACATCAGGACAAGGGCTATTTTGCTGCACCATTGTCTTAATACCGCGAACATGACCTTCTATCCGTGACAGCCGATTAACAATTCGCCGTAAAGACTCTTCACTATGAACGTGAGGATGAGCCGATTTTCCCTGTCCATGAGTATCATCTGTATACTCGTAGTCTGTATTATGACTGTGAGAATTTTCTGCTTGCTGGGATGTAGGCAAGGATTTTTTAGCTAATCGGTTTGATCCATTCATGGTCATGGGTTGCCAAAGCACAGGTAGTACTAAGATCCTAGCCTAGAGGATAATTGGTTATCTGAAGAGGATGTTTGAAAAGTATTGTTGCTAACAATCAAAATAAGGATTTATTTCTGCTGACTGGCAGCCAACTATCGCTCGTCGCACTGGTAATCACATGAAGATGAGCTTAGCTCAGTTTAATTTCCTTCTCATAGTATTATTTATATTTTGTCAAATTACTGACTAAATTAATCAAGTTTGAGAGCATTAACTGGAACTTCATCCCAAGAATTCACTATACGCAAGCGCGCTACCCAACCGTCTCTCTTTTGGATGTCGGTCAAGTTTTCTTGGAAGGAATCATGACAATCTTTAGCTTGAGACTCATTACAACAGGCTATACAGGCATAAATCATGCCAGACGGATCAATTTGCTCATTTACCCAAATGGTCATGAATTATCCTCTCAAAAACTCTACGCCGAGAAAGTAATGTGTCATTTTAGAATACTAATATACTCAAGCGTATTTAATCAAAACCTATAGTCGCGACTTCCAGTCTGCAGGACTATAGCAGTACTAAATCATTCGTAAAAACTTCTCTTGATTGTCCTCTGCAGTATGCGCTGCGCGCACGGTTAAAAAATAATTTTTACAACTTATCTAGGATTGCTGTAGTATGAAAAACTCCACCCACAATTCGATTGAGTTTTTGGGCATTGGGAATTGGGCATGGGGCATGGGGAAGAGATCACCAATGCCCTATGCCCCAAGCGACGGGGCGACTATCCCTCTCCACCCACGATTCGATTGAGTTTCCCGTCGCTTTCGATGAATGGATACTTTACAAACACCTTTTGAACGTAAAGTTCTCGAAGAATAGTGTAATGATTGCCTTAAAGCTTAAAAGTCAAAATATATTAGCTATTACCAAAAGCCTTTATCTATAAAAATTGCAAAAGTTGCCCCGACTGATTAGTCTAGGCAACTTCTGCTACACCCCTTGCACAATACAAAAAATACCATTGTGGAAAACTGGATGTCTGCCAAATTGCCAAAAATCCATGTTTTGCTTACTCATACCAATTTCCGAAAATAATGAGACAGTCGCTACATTTCTTGTTAACTGAACCGTATGGGCTGATTACTCAATAAGCTATTTTTCCTAAGATGTACATTTTGTAACCCTTATAAGTAGGTGGGTGGGAAAATTTATCGCTAGGATAAGGCAGAAGGCAGAAGGCAGGAGGCAGAAGGGAAGAGGGTTTTAAGCTGATTCATTTTTCTTTACATAGTTGATTTTATTTGTGCCTACCTACTTATATCAACAGTTTTAGAATTTCTAGAAAAATATGTTTCTTCCATTTGTTGCTAACGCGTAGCCGCGCTGGTCAGAGGCTTCGATCTTGCACCAGCTTTAAAGACCGCCTGATGTTAGAAACATATGGCTGCATAGCAAAAGTTTATAGGACTTTTGCTATGCAGCCAAGAAATCAATTTCTTGGTGGAAGTTTGAGCAGATGCAAAATATAAATTTTTTGGAATTTAATGTGATATTTAGCACTGGTGTCAGGGGAATACTAAGGCGAAGAAACAATATCTGTGAGCGTCGCTGCAATGTTAGTATTATCCGATCCTACTTTGATTATTCCCGGATATCGCATTACCGAGCAAATCTACTCAGGCAGCAAAACCCTAGTTTATCGAGGCATCAGAGAACAAGACCAAAAAAGTGTCATCATCAAACTGATACGGAACGAATACCCCACATTCGCTGAAATTGCCCAGTTCCGTAATCAGTATACTATCACCAAAAACCTGGATATTCCTGGCATAGTCAAACCCCTCAGCTTAGAAAACTACCGCAACGGCTATGCTTTGGTGATGGAAGACTTTGGCGGTATATCGCTCAGAGATTGGGGACTGGGGAAAAAGCACAAACAAGCAAATGGTTTAGCGCTCAGAGAGTTTTTTCACATTGCCCTAGAAATAGTATCTACCCTAGAAAAACTGCATCGCGATCGCATCATACACAAAGATATCAAACCCGCCAATATCGTAATTCACCCTAGCACTTTTGAGGTCAGACTCATCGACTTCAGTATTGCAACTCTGCTACCGAGAGAAATTCAATTCCTCACCAATCCCAACGTCTTAGAAGGGACATTAGCTTATATTTCTCCCGAACAAACAGGACGGATGAACCGAGGTATCGATTATCGCAGTGACTTTTATTCCTTGGGTGTCACCTTTTTTGAACTCCTCACCGGACAGTTACCCTTCACCACCACAGACATGATGGAGTTAGTCTACTGTCACATTGCCAAACAGCCACCAACAGTCAGCCAGATTAACCCCAAGATTGCGCCAATACTGTCTTTAATCATCACTAAGCTGATGGCAAAAAATGCCGAAGACCGTTATCAAAGCGCCTACGGACTGAGACATGACCTAGAAGAATGCCAAAAACAGTGGCAACAAACAGGAAATATCATCACCTTCGAGTTAGCACAAAAAGATATTTCTGATCGTTTCTTGATTCCTGAAAAACTCTATGGCCGCCAAACAGAAGTAGAAAAATTACTTGCCGCTTTTGAACGCGTTAGTAGCGGTACAACAGAAATGATCCTCGTGGCAGGATTTTCTGGGATTGGTAAAACAGCAGTAGTCAACGAAATTCACAAACCCATTGTCCGGCAACATAGTTATTTCATTAAAGGGAAATATGACCAATTTCAACGCGATATTCCCTTCTCAGGATTCGTACAAGCTTTTCGGGAACTAATCGGACAAATACTTTTAGAAACAGATGCCCAAATTCAACAGTGGCGAACTAAAATTATGTCGGCATTGGGTGAACAAGGTCAGGTAATTGTTGATGTGATTCCTGAACTCGAATTAATTATTGGTAAGCAAATAGAAGTAGCCGAATTATCTGGCAATGCAGCTGAAAATCGGTTCAATTTATTATTGCAGAGATTCATGCAAGTCTTCATGACGAAAGCACATCCCTTGGTGATATTTCTAGATGACTTGCAATGGGCAGATGCGGCTTCGTTGAAATTAATCCAGTTATTAATCAGCGAAATCAATACAGTCAGACAAAATCTTGCCCTAACTTCTCCCCTTACAGGTGAAACCCAGAAAGAAAACATAACTGAGAAAAGTCTGCTGCTGATTGGTGCATATCGGGATAATGAAGTAGCAAAAGCACATCCACTGTATTTGGCACTCAAGGAGATTACAAACACCGGAGCCAGAGTTAATACTATCACCCTAACACCTTTAACACAGGGTGATTTAAATCGTTTAATTGCCAATACACTGAAGTGTCAAGAACAAAATTCAGTTGCTCTCACCCAAATGGTGTTTGCCAAAACCAAAGGTAATCCTTTCTTTACTCATGAATTTCTTAAGGCTTTACATAAAGAAGGATTGATTGAATTTAGCTTTAATCTGGGTTGTTGGCAGTATGAATTAGCAAAAATTCAGGCATTAGCGCTTACAGATGATGTAGTTGAATTCATGTCGATTCAACTTATGAAATTGCCAATACAAACTCAGCAAGTCCTGAAACTAGCTGCCTGTATTGGCAACCAATTTGACTTAAAAACTCTTGCTATTGTACATGAGCAATCTGCGGTAAATACAGCCTCAGATTTATGGCCTGCTTTACTTGAAGGACTGATATTGCCACAATCTGAAGTCTACAAGTTAGTTGCAAAAAATAATAGTGACCAAATCAACGCTCTGGAAAGGGGAGAATCTACCCATAGCAACTCTCAATTACCTAAATATAAATTTATCCATGACCGGGTACAACAAGCTGCTTATTCTTTAATTCCTCAACACCAAAAACAATCAATTCACCTGAAAATTGGGCAACTGCTATTGAAAAATACTTCAGTTGCCGAAAGAGATGAAAGAATTTTTGAACTGGTAAATCAGTTTAATATAGCAGTACCGTTAATTACTTCTTCAGGCGATCGCCATCAACTAGCGGAGATGAATTTAGTTGCTGGACGTAAGGCTTTGGCATCAACAGCTTATCCAGCTGCGCTCAAATATTTAACTACAGGAATCGAACTACTTGCAGATGATACCTGGAAAACACAATATGAGCTAACTCTAGCTTTATATGAGACAGCCGCAGAGGCGGCATACTTAGCTGGAGATTTTGAGCAAACGGAGCGATTAACAGAGGTAGTGCTGCAACAAACTAAAACCTTGCTGGAGAAGGTGAAAGTTTATGAAATCAAAATCCAAGCTTATGGGGCGCAAAATAAAGCACTAGAAGCTATCAATACTGCGTTAGTTGTTTTGAAATTGTTAGGTGTGGAATTTCCTGAAAATCCCAATCAATCTGATATTCAATTTGAACTGGAAAAAATAACTTCCGCTCTGGTCAATCGAAACATTGAAGAATTAATTGATTTTTCCGAAATGACAGAAATACAACCACTAGCAATAATGCGTATCTTATCTAGTGGAATTGTGTTCGCCTATCAAAGTAATCCTAATCTTTTTCTGCTGATTACTCTTAAACAAATTAGTTTATCAATCCAGTATGGTAATGCTCCTTTGTCTGCCTATGCCTATGTAGTTTACGGGTTAATTCTCTGTGATATGATGGAAGATATTGAATCTGGCTATAAATTTGGAAATTTAGCTGCAAAGTTATTGATTAAGTTTAATGCTAAAGAAGTTATAGCTAAAGTTCTCCACACTATTAATGCTCACATCAGGCATTTAAAGGAGCATATCAAACAAACATTAAAGCCCTTTCTAAAAGCTTATTCTGCTGGATTGGAAACGGGAGACTTAGAATTTGCAGCGTATTCTATTAATGCTTACTGTTATGCTCTATATTTTGTAGGAAAAAATCTAATAGAACTAAAACAAGAGATGGTAAATTACAGCAATGCCATCATTCAAATAAAGCAAGTAAGAGTATGGCATTGGAACGAAATTTATCGACAAACTGTTTTGAATTTACTAGGAAATGTTGACAAGCCGTATTGTTTAGTTGGAGAAGCTTACGATGAAGAAAAAAAACTGCCACTTCATCTTGAAGCTAATGATGGAGTGGCAATTTTAATCTTATATTTCTGCAAGCTTCAGCTATGTTATCTATTTGCTAATTACTCTCAAGCTGTTGAAAATGCTGCAATAGCAGAAAATTATTTATATGCTGGGATAGGAATGTTAGTTACTCCTCAATTCTATCTCTACGATTCATTAGCTAGACTAGCGCTTTATCCTAATATCGAGGAATCTAAACAACAACACATTCTTCAGAAGGTTGCTGCCAATCAACAAAAAATTCAACATTGGGCGCATCATGCTCCAATGAATAATTTACATAAGTATTATTTAGTGGAGGCAGAACTGTATCGTATTCTCGGCCAAAATCTTCAAGCAATGGATAATTATGATCGCGCCATCACCCTTGCTAAAGAAAACGAGTATATTAACGAAGAGGCACTCGCTCACGAATTAGCCGCCAAGTTCTATCTTGAATGGAACAAACAGAAAATTGCCCAAATCTACCTGACGGATGCCTACTATTGCTACGTGCGCTGGGGAGCAAAAGCCAAAGTTGACGACTTACAAAAACGCTATCCTCAATTACTCGCTCCCATCATTCAGCAAGAACAACTAAAACTCCCACACAGAGATAAAATTACCACTGAATCAAGCATATCCCTATCTAGTCCCATTACTCACGAAACAGTAGTCAGCTCTAACACTAGCATTTCACAGATGCTGGACTTAGCATCTGTGATGAAAGCCTCACAAGCACTATCTGGAGAAATCGAACTAGAACAACTACTTTCTACCTTAATGGCAGTGGTGATGGAGAACGCCGGCGCATCTAAATCTGCGTTGATTTTGAGTGAAAGCGATCGCTTGGGCTTAACCGTCACGGCAGTTAGTTCCAGCTCAACTTTGACATCTATTTCCACAAGTTTCCCATCAATTCATCTAGAGTCCAGTTGCGATGTTCCTATTACTTTAATTAATAATGTCAAACGCACAAGGGAAATCTTTGTCATCGATGATGCTAAGATTGCTGCTTTCTTAGCAGGCGATCGCTACATTATCCGTGAGCAACCCAAGAGTGTATTGTGTATCCCAATTATTAATCAAGGTAAACTGCTGGGTATTCTTTATCTCGAAAATAATCTGACGACGGGAGCATTTACAGGCGATCGCGTTGAAGTCTTAAAACTCCTCACCACCCAAGCCGCAATTTCGCTAGAAAATGCTCTACTCTACAAAAATTTAGCCCAAGCAAATCAATACTTAGAAGAATACAACCATACATTAGAGGAAAAAGTAGAGCAGAGAACCCAGGAACTCAACGAAAAAAATCAACGCTTGGAACAAGCACTCTTAGAATTGCAAAGTACCCAAAGCCAATTGATTCAAAGTGAAAAAATGTCTTCCTTGGGGGAAATGGTGGCGGGAATTGCCCATGAAATCAATAACCCGATAAATTTTATTCATGGCAATATTACACATGCTAGTGAGTATGTGCAAGATTTGCTGGACTTAATCGCTATCTATCAACAGGAATACCCCAATCCTTCAGATGTAGTTCAGGATAAAGTTTTAGAGATTGATGTAGATTTCCTGGCAGAAGACTTGCCCAAAATTCTCGATTCTATGAAGGTCGGTAGTTCACGCATTCGGAATATTGTTCTCGGCTTACGGAATTTTTCCCGCCTAGATGAAGCAGAAATGAAACCAGTAGATATTCATGAGGGTATTGATAATACCTTAATGATCTTGCAGCATCGACTCAAGGCAAAGAGCGATCGCCCGGAAATTGAGGTCATTAAAGAATATGCACAACTACCCCAAGTGAGTTGTTATGCTGGTCAACTCAATCAGGTATTTATGAATATCCTCAGTAATGCGATCGATGCTTTAGAAGAGTCAATAATCAATTCAAAAATAATTAACAAACCGCAGATTCGCATTTGCACTGAGCTAAAAGACTCGAATACATTGAGAATTCGCATCGCTGATAATGGTCGTGGCATGAATGCCAAGGTATGTCAGAAAATTTTTGACCCATTTTTTACCACTAAGCCGATAGGCAGTGGTACGGGGTTGGGGTTGTCAATTAGCTATCAAGTTGTTGTGGATAAACACAAGGGTCAGTTAACCTGTGATTCTACTCCTGGAAAGGGAACTGAGTTTGTGATTGAGATACCGATGCAACAATAAAATAGTTAGCAGATATATGATAGAAAAATTATCAATTATTGCATCCTTATATCTTAAAAGAGTGGCAGCTGATTCAATTTTGTGTGGCATACCCTTGGATAAAAAAGTGTTGCACCAAATTTGCCGCATATTCCATTCCATAAGGTACGCTTACACCAGCATTTAACTCGTTAGCAAAGTATGTGTTTTGGCAGCCTTGTAACGTTTCTAAGCGTTTATAGATGCCCTCTCCTATATCTTGGGGTGAAAAATGAGAGAACCACTTCCAAATAAGCGGTTGTCCTAAAAACTTTATCTGAGTACCTCCGAGTTTTTGTACTAAGTCAGCAACATTACATTCTAGTTCCTTAATGGTTGTGGTTTCATCCATGAATGGGTAAAAGTTGTAAATTTTGCTACCTATATCAACCTCATAAATCACGAATGGATAACCGGTTGGCACAGAATGATTCAAAGTGTTTTTGACAAAATAGAAGATTCCTTGAGGCAGACCTTCTGCTTTGCAGGTGACAACTGCTCGTTTGATTGTGCGTACACGGGAGAAAATATCAGTTTCCTCTGAAGAAGCATCTGCTACACGGAGAAAGTCATCTACAGGAGCAGTCCAAATTAGATGATCGAACTCCCACTGACCAGAAGAAGTTTGCACAAAAATTGTTTTATCGCGGTAGATTCGTTCAATACTCTGTCCCAGAAACAAGTTGTGCGTTGCTGCTACGCGATTCCACAACTCCTGGTTCCCTTCTTGCAGTTGTGGCATGTTGAGAACTAACTTTTTGATGGGGTTACATCGGTTAAGTAATGCAAGCAACCTAATCACGTAGGCAATTGAGACTTCTTCTTCAATATGCCCAAATTGTGCAGCATTGGCTATTGGAATTAAAGCCTCTCGAATGAAACCCAGTCCCCGCTTAGTAAACCATTGAGGTGATGGCTCACTCATTGCTTGGTAAATGGGGTTGACAAACCCTGGACTGTCATACCGGGTATGCTTGCGTAATTCCCAAAAGAAGGTCGTAAGCTGCCACAGCCTACTAAATAAGGAGTATTTTGTTTCAATCAGAAACGGGCTAGAGACGCGACCTGTAGCTAAGTCAATGACTTGTACTCGTGGCATCACCCGGTAAGCTGTAGAGATTCCATACCGTTTATTGTACTTTGTGTATAAGGGACTAGGTAGTATCCAGACAGTTCCGCCCTCATAAATACCCCGAGCTTGAGCTGTTGTGTCTGCATACTTGACTGAATATGTCTTGCCACCTATGCGGTTCTTTACATCAAGAATAGTGATGTGCTTATATCCAAGATCGCGTAATTCTTCAGCCGCCGTCAAACCAGTACACCCTGCACCAATAATACCAATACGAGTTGAAGGCTCATGGGTCAGATTAATAACTTGCATTGATTAATTTAAAGTGAGTCTAATTTGTTAGTTCAAAATAGGGGATTCTAGAGTAGGCAATTTCCTAAGAAATCGCGCGCCAGTTGTCACAAGAGCAGCTCGCGGCCTAACGCACTGGCTTGGCTACACAGGTAGGACGCGTAGAGCAGTGAAGCAGCTCCTGAGCGGTTTCTAATTTTCTGTTACTTAATTTCAACATACAAGCTGGAAAGAGTTTGTATAGCTGCATATCGCTAAAGCGAAAGCTCCGCTAACACGTAGTGTGCCATAGGCATAAGCTACTCTAACGCGTTCACGGAGCGTGGCGTAAAGCCCTACGGGCATGGCTGCACTTAAAGTCATAGCGTGCCGGAAGCCTTTTCTCTCTTATCGCCAGAGCTAGGTGCAAGATGTGGGCAATACAACTAAATCTGGTTTTTCTAAAGTCTTGTAACGACCAGATAGAGAATACCAATTGAGGTGACCACCTATCCAAGCATGTAATCCCGATACATATTTTGCTAATTCCGTATCTATTTGTTCTCCAAATGATGGTGTGGACGCCTCTAAATTTATCATTGCTTGTATCTCTTCATCATGCATTTGGGCAGCACAGTTAATTGCTTTTTCCAAAGTAAGTTTTTGTTGATAATGTAGTACCAATACTAGATTGTGTACATCTCCATTTGCCATTTCTTTAGGTGCCGAAAAGATATCGTTACACCAACAAACAATATTGTTCGTCATCATTTTTAATGATTTCAATATTTCATGTTCTCGTAAAGATACAGGAATCAGTAAATGATTAGAAAATTCAATTAACTCAAAGAGGGGTTCCATTGCTCCAGTTGATCTACGGAGATGAATATAAGTGTTAATATCAGGTACATTTTCCTGTAAGCGATTAATAGCTTCCTGGACACAACCATGCAAATAATCTTCAACACTATGGACAAAGTGATGAAAAGATTTTGCACCATTTCTTTGGAACATCCGTCTTCGCAAGTCTGCTAAAGCATGAGAACGTAGTGTATCCTGGCTTGTGAGTTCTGCCCCATTCAATACTTCAATAAATCTCTTATGAAAACTCTTTAGTAATTCAGGTTCTTTTGATAAATCTGAAATATCACATTCGTCATCCCAGGTCATCATCCAACTCAGCCAATCATTTGCAATCTTCAGTTCTTCAAGTTGGCAGTATGGGTAACAACTGGCAATTAGCAAAAAGAATTTTGCTTTAGAGAAACGCTGGTATGCTGACTCATTTGCCAGCAGATTGAAGCGGATTACCCAATCCAAATAGTTTTCCTCTAGAACATCAACATACTGATTGAATTGATGTGGAAATGGACAATATAAATCTGGGAGAATGAATTTTTGCATAAATCCTATCGAATTCCAAAATTTACTAAATCGATTAACTTGCCGACAGTGACTAAAATATAGTACTGTTGGCATTTGAGATATTAATTCTCAATATAAATACTCTGTCAAACAGAGACTAAATAACTGAAACTTTACCTTCTTAAGTATTTTTTAATAAAAATATTAAAAAATATATCCGTACATTTACGGAATTATAAATAAAAATTAACTTAGCTAGATACTTGGTTGTAGAAATTACTTGTTTTAAAGTATATACGTAGAAAAGTATCAGTATATTTTGGTATGAATACTTAGTATCGTTTATTTCAAAAATTATATAGTTTAGTTCCAAATAAACTTAGGAAAAGATTTGATCAACCTACTATATGATGCTATCGGATAATAAATTTTGTACTTTAAATCACTTTAATTTTACGTAATTTCTCTTAAATATCATGAATCCATGATATATTCAATGTTACTAGGGTATTTCTTCTCGAGCAATTTAAAAGAAAAAATGCGAACAAGCCAATATTTAAGCTATTTTTCTACCCAACAGCAGATGTAAATTTAAGCAATAACCTAAAGCAATAAATTATACAGCAGTTAAAAAAGATGCTAAAAGAAAGCTAATATCATCCTAAATGTGGATGGAAACAAATAAATGTTAGTGTAAGTGTCTCAGTAAAATTACTTTGAAGGGGCTTCAGGAGCAAAGCAGATGTAACTAACTCCTGAAGCGACCATTGCCATATGCCCAGGTTGAAGAAAGCAGCATGTTTAGTCAGCAGCCAGAAACCTGGATGCTGCCAGTACCTTAAGCTAATGGGGTTTGGGATATTACCCTTACATAGGCAAACGCAAATCAGCGACGATCGCTGACAAGTAAGGTTGAAAAATTGCTAAATTTTCCAGTTTCTCGAATTTACCTGTGATGGAGCCTGGTTCAAAAGCTGTAGTAATTATGTAAAGAGTAGTACCATCGAAGGCAACATGACTGATATGTTGTTCTTGTACTCCACCTTCTTGCTTGATGCCTACAAAGCCGTAGCGCATTCCCTGAAGCTGACCAATTGATACTTGTTGCGGTGGATAGGCTGAGAAACTAATTTTGTTTTTATACTTACCCTGACGGTCTTTTGCTAAAGCAGTGTCGAAGTCTGCGACCCAACTACTGAGTGCTGTCAATACCTGATTTTGGTATTCAGGGTTCTTAGATTCCACTTTGGAACCAAGTGGAATTCCCGCAGCTATTAAATTTTTTTGGAAATCTGGATTGTTTTTTACTGGGTAAACCCCAATTTCGACCGTACCCAAAAGCTCTCCTTGGGAAGAGACACACAATAAGGGAGCATTTCCCTCACAAGGAGACACTTGCCAACCGTTTGGGGTAGGAGTGTTTCCCAAGATTCTCTGCCAAATATTTCCTGCTATCGGCTTAGGAGTTGTTGAAGGAGCGGTTTGATCAGACGCGCTGGGAGTCGGCGTTGTGACAGATAATGGTTTTTCTTCCCGCTCAATATGAAAAGGAGGGAGAAAAGATTTTACTCCCACTGGTATTAAAACTAATAGAATAGCACCGATAAAAAGATGATAAACGCGCAACATTTTTCCTGATAATCCAGAAACAGAATTCGCAGACTAATAGTATCCACAACACCCTGTGAGTATACAGGAAGATATATCTATGATCACTTTTAGTTCCGCAAAAACCATTCAAAAAAAATTAACTTAATTTAAATATAGATTCTATAGTAGCGCTGTCTTTCCTAGATAACGCTACTACTAAGATAGTTACTAATTTACGTCTGTCTAAATTATTTCGCGGCTTCCATGCTCAGTCGAAGAGGCAATTACCCTTAGGGTTTTATCTGAAGCGAGAACGATGTCTACGACTTTGCTTGTGCCTAGCAACTGCTTTACGCTTTTGCTTTTCTAACGGCGTCTCAAAGTGACGCTTTTTTCTCATATCTTGGAAAATTCCAGCTTTAGAAACTTCGCGTTTAAATCTTCGCAAAGCTGACTCGATACCTTCATTCTCTCCCAAAACTACTTGTGTCATTCTTCTTCCTCTTCATGTGGATGAATTGTTGTAAATCTAGAGCAAATGCAAAACATTCCAGCAGAGTCAAGCTTTAGGCTTTATCTGCTGGAGACTCTAGATTTTAAATAATTGGATCAAGGCTTAGTAGCGACCACCGCCACCGCCACCGCCACCACCACGGCGAGCGTTGTTGCCACCCCAGCCTCCACCGCGAGGAGAGCTTCTTTCCTCACGGGGTTTAGCTTTATTTACTTTCAAATCACGGCCCATCCACTCTGCGCCATCAAGTGCTTCGATGGCAGCAGTTTCTTGTGCGTCTGTTTCCATCTCTACAAAGGCAAAGCCTCGGGGACGACCTGTCTCCCGGTCGGTGGGTAACTGAACACGATTAACTGTCCCATATTCCGCAAAAGCCCTCTTCAGGTCTTCTTCTGTGACCTGATAGGATAAATTCCCGACATAAATTGACATAGAATGTCTCCGAATTCAGAGAAGTGTAGAGAGTTAAATTCGGAGAGACGCTTTTTAGAAACCAAAACGAGTTACTCAACCGAAAATAATCCTTATATCCACAAATATAGCACAGCCTTTAACTATTGTCTCACAAGACGTCACTTTAAAAAATAAAACTTTGAGAGCAGGTTACCAAAGCTAATAACGGCAAGGCTTATATGCTCTTTCATGCATGAAATTTGTGAAGATAAATGAGTATCAACAAGCGATCGCCTACTTAATTTAAATTAGGAAATGACGTATTAACTAACACATTTAGATGGTGCAAAAACATGAAAATATCATCCATAAATAATCCTAATTTTAGCCACTAGCCAACTGTGCTAATAACCTTTCTGCTTCTTTGCATATCACCTCATGATACTGACCATTACTAGCAAGTAAACCACCCCACTGATTGATATCATCGGTGTTGTAATGCAACAAAGTACCATCAAAGTGAGTAAACTTACCACCAGCTTCTGTTAAAATTAGCTCTGGGGCGGCTATATCCCAGTCTTTAGGGGCAGACTTGCCGGAAAGAGAAACGTAAATATCCGCCTGTTGCTCAAGAATGGCAGCAATTTTACAGCCTACACTGCCAATAGTTTTCTGATTTTGACAAGGTAAGTTTTGTAATAAATAATTTAACGATTCATGGCGGTGAGAGCGACTGACAACGACGGTTAAGTCTTCGATGTGTTTGCCAGATGAAACTTGTATGGGAACAAATCCATTACGGGTTTCTACAAATGTACCTCCGCCTTTGGTAGCAAAATACAACTTTTCTGCTTCCGGTATCGCCACTACTGCTAAAACTGGACGGGTTTCTTGCACTAAAGCAATGTGAATGGCATAGTCCCCAGTTTTTTCGATAAAGTCTCTTGTACCATCTAAAGGGTCAATGATCCATACCCAACTGGGGGGTTTCCTACTTAGTTGTGATTTATAGGTTTCTTCACTAATATAGGCAAAATCTTCATTACCTAAAGCTGCTTGTAGTCTCTCCACTATAAATTGACTCACAGTTACATCTGCAACTGTGACAGGCTCATTCTGTTTGTATTGCACCTCTAGGTTAAAGTCTGCTGCTGTTTCGTGATAATAAGAACGTAGTATATCTGATGCACCCCAACCCACCTCACGCGCGATCGCTAATATTTCTTGTAAGTCCTTCATTAATTCAGCCTTGTCTATTTAACTAACTCTAACTACTCAACACTCTCCAACCAGCGACGTGTCCCCAAAAATTGACAGGAATTAGCAGCGATATTAGCTGCCTGTGTGAGGGCATCAGTAAAATTTCCCTGTAAGATGTAATGGCAGAATGCACCGTGAAAAATATCTCCAGCCCCAAGTGTATCAACTGCCTGAATTTGTGGTACATCTACAGATCCAGTCTTGCTCTCAGTCAAATATGCAATTGGTTTTTCCCCGTGGGTAATGGCAATGTGGGGAATGTCAAATGTACTGAGGTAGCTAAACACTTCGGCTTGAGTGTGGCAGTTGGGGGGATAAAAATTAGCAGAACAAACGGCATAATCAACGAATGGCAAAACTTGCTCAAATCCTGGTTTCCAACTACCACCATCAATAACGACAGGGATATTTTGGGATTTAGCTATTTGCGCGATCGCATTACCAACAGTCATTTGATGACCATCAATCAGCACAATATCAATATTTTGTAAAATATTGGGTGGGATAGATGTACTGCTGGCTTGAGTTTTGACAGCATTCATGGAAACCACCGCTCGTTCACCTGTAGCTTGGGTGATAATTATCGAAGAGACAGGCGGTGGGTTGCTATTACTAGGTTCAAGATCAGCGATCGCTACTTGGTAATTTGCCAAATCGCCCCGAATTAGTTGGGTTATAGGGTGGGAACCCATGACACCTAAGACTTGAGCTTGATTACCTAAATAACTAAAAGTTACAGCCGCATTTGTCGCCGGGCCGCCTGCTGCTACAGTATAGTCAGCAGCGACAATCTTCTGATTATTCCTAGGGGCAGAATCAGCAAGGTAGATTAAATCCAAGGTGACTAAACCCACAAATAACCCACCTAGGGATTTTAGATTAGTCATTAGTAACTTGTTCCCTAGCTTCTATTTTCTCACTCATGCAGACTGATCCCAAACCAGGAACACTTTACGTCGTCGGTACACCAATTGGCAACCTGGAAGATATCACCTTTCGGGCGGTGCGAATTTTGCAAACGGTGAATCTGATTGCTGCGGAAGATACCCGCCATACAGGTAGACTGTTACAGCATTTTCAAATTAAAACACCCCAGTTAAGTTACCACGAACACAATCGCACTAGTCGTATCCCGGAATTGTTAGAGTATCTGGTTAACGGCCAGGCGATCGCTTTGGTGAGTGATGCGGGAATGCCAGGAATTTCTGATCCTGGTTATGAATTGGTCAAAGCCTGTATTGAAGCTGGGATCACAGTAGTTCCTATTCCTGGTGCTAGTGCTGCCATTACGGCTTTAAGCGCTGCGGGACTACCAACAGACAGATTTGTTTTTGAAGGCTTTCTACCTGCCAAAGGCCAAAAACGGCGTGAACATTTAGAATCTCTGCAAACAGAATCCCGGACTTTAATTTTCTATGAATCGCCGCACCGCTTGCGAGAAACTTTGCCAGACTTAGCACAAGTGTGGGGAAGCGATCGCCAAATTGTCTTGGCAAGGGAGTTAACTAAATTTTACGAGGAATTTTGGCGGGGAACGATTGCCGAGGCGATCGCTCATTACAGCCAACGTGAACCCCAAGGTGAATACACGCTAGTTGTCGCAGGAACTCCAGCCACTCAACTCCAACTTTCCGAAGCCGAACTCAAAGCCGAATTGCAACAATTAATCTCTCAAGGAATATCGCGATCGCAAGCTAGCCGTCAATTAGCAAAAATAACTTCTCTTCCCCGGCGTCAAATTTACCAATTAGCTCTTTCTTTATGAGTGCTGAGTGCTGAGTGCTGAGTGCTGAGTGCTGAGTAAAAACTCAGTTTCCAGTTTCTACTTAGTTGTGAAATTCGTTTCATCGGGACTGCCTTAGTGATAGGTCTTTAACCGGACTTGATATTAGGCAATCCCTATTTTTAGGTAGTATATTTACTTATTTTAAATTAAGTAAAATTAATATTAAATTCAGTATAAATTTAAAAATTTAGGTATAATTAAGTTTAAATTTGTTTCAGCCAATTAAGAAAATAAAAAATTATGGGCAGGCTGTTGACCAAACTTATAGGTTTAATCCTACTTTTTATCGGCATCTACTTTTTTACTCAGAACATCATATTTGTTAGTGGCTATTATAGTCTTTTTTACCGCAGATTGCCTGCTACCGTTTCAGTTTTAGCAATTATGGCAGGAGTTTTTACACTCTTATTTTTTCGTAAAGAAACTAGCAACTTGGGATGGATTTTATTAGCTATTGGAATAGTATTAGTTTTCTTAAGTGGCGGCGTAATTTTCAGGTCAACTAGCTTGTGGAATTTATTGGTTGCTTTTGCCGCATTAATATCTGGATATAAATTATTAAATGAGGGTAAAATCAACTTTTAAAATCTCGGAAAAAGAGAATATTTGCTGATATTTTATAGTAATTAAAGTTACATATGTCCCAGGTGGGAACGGATAGTGTGCCGTTAAGCATACAAATTTTTGGTTGGACGCTACCGTTAACTGAATCGCATAAAGACTGTAGTACAGCCAATAAAACTTAAGATATAATTTCCCCATCTTCTCTATTGCGCTCAAAGTGCATTCAGGCACTAGCGTTAATTTGAAGTTAAATGCTAATTGCCCTAAACAGAAGCACAAATCAGCCTCATTAAATGAATGAATCACTTCTTATCCTGGCTTTAGCCTGGGGGTGTTTTGTTAAGTTTGAGGCTACTATTACAATGGAAACAATTGATCATGAGGAAACAGCAAGAATGACCCAAGTGGTTCTAGGAGAAAACGAAGGCATAGATTCAGCTTTGCGTCGGTTTAAACGCCAGGTCTCTAAAGCTGGTATATTAGCTGACGTGAAATACCATCGGCACTTTGAAACACCGTTGGAAAAGCGCAAACGTAAGGCAGTATCAGCTAGACGCAAGCGACGTTTTAAATAAACCTATTCGGGTTGGTACTGGCATTGCTCTATGATATTACCTGAAACCAGCAATAGCACGTCGCCTTATATTCTTACATAAAATTAGTAATATACCCGTACGGCCATCATGCGTGCGGGTGTATTGCTTTGTTGATTTATAGGACTGATATAAAAAACCGTCCATAAAGGAATAGGCGAACTGTGTACACTAGAATAAATGAAAAAAGGCGCTGAGACTAAGAACTAGTATATTGTACTCAGCACTCCCCTTCGACTTCGCTCAAGGCAAGCGCACTCAGCACTCAGCCCTCATCTTTGCGGCTATTACAAAGATTCATAGCCTTTTCTACTCCCTGTTTGAGACTAAATTCTACACACTCAACTACAAACTGAAGTACAAGAGACATCAGTTGAGTTTCAGATGCAGAAAATCTTCCTAAAACATGAGAGATAGACTCGGAGTTCTCGCCATTAGTGGTATCTTTTGGTTTACCAATGCCAATTCGCAAACGTGGGAAGTTTTGGGTGCTAAGATGAGCGATCGCACTCTTCATTCCATTATGTCCCCCAGCAGAACCAGACAAGCGTAGACGAGTCTTACCCAAAGGTAAATCCATGTCGTCATAAATCACCAACACAGACTCTGGTAGCAATTTATACCAACTAGTCACTGCTTGTATTGACTGTCCAGAGCGATTCATGTAAGTCAAAGGCTTGAGCAAGCGGACTTTATTGCCACCTGCGGCGATACCCTCACCATATTCCCCCTGAAACTTACGATTTTCCCCTAGGGGAATTTGCCAAGCACGGGATAATGCATCTACAGCAGCAAAGCCAATATTATGGCGTGTTTGGTCGTATTTAGGCTCTGGATTCCCTAACCCGACAATTAGTTGGGGAATCACCACAGCTGATTTTGTCACAGCTTCTGTCATTTTGGCCACAATCAATCAATTCGCAGCAGTTTTCTAAACCTGCTCAGATTTAGCTGCTTCGATTTGCTTGGGTTCAATTTCGGCAGAAGTTTTCACAGCTTGTTCTATTTGTTCAGCTTCTCGCTTAAACTCGTTTTGAAATTCATTAGAAGCTTCTTGAAAACCGCGAACTGCTTTGCCGACACTACGACCAATCTCCGGTAACTTCTTTGGGCCAAAGATTAACAGTGCAACCACCATAATTAAAGCCATTTCCGGCAGACCAATACCAAATATATTCATGCGGTTTCTCCTATAAACAGACAATTCAGGTAAAGCTAGAGCAATGGGTAATAGGGATGAAAACCCTTTCCATCTATACCATGCTTACTTGTTTGAGACTAATGTCTTCAGTATAAAACTCATAAAAAAACCCGGACAAGCCGGGTATAGGGTCGCTGATTATACAAGCTAAAAGCTATGTATCAGTTAGCCGCCCAAACTCCGCCAATCAACCATTACATCCTGAATCATCAGTGATTTATTGTAAAGTTGCAGAATAATTAGCAGAAACACGAAAAATAGAGCCATAAAAACGCCCATTACAGGGGTCGTGCCCCAACCGGGAGCAACCTTACCATACTCAGAGTTTAGGGGCCTCAGTATATCTCCCAACCTAGTCCGTTGTGCCATAATTCACCTAAGATGAGTTGCCAAAGCTTTTTTTAATCTTCTGTAATATTCTATAAGAATAGCACTCATAATTTATCCCTAATTTATGGAACCCGCAATAGTTCTTAGTATTTCTGTAGGCGCAGCCTTAGTTGCCATCACTGGTTTTGCAATTTATACTTCCTTTGGTCCTCCCAGCAAGCAATTGGCAGACCCGTTTGAAGACCACGAAGACTAGATTAGAGTGTGGGGAAAAAAGAGTTTTTCTTTCTTCCTCCATCCTCTTAAGCCTAAAATTTAGTTTCTGGTATTACCTGGAATGTGGTGACTTTCTCAGGCTATATAGTTGCTGACTGAGATTTTCTCATGTCCAAATTCAACGTTCCAGCAGACAAACCGATTTGCGTTATGGACGATCAGCAACTACCTGAGAATAAGGATATTATTCTTGGGCTTACTTCTGCGAACACAGCAAGTTTTCGATCTTATGGGATCGGTCTTTGGTATGGTATGACTTGTGATGGTCGCTTTATCATATCTCCTGAACAATGGATAAAAATTGAACTGCTAGATGCAATTAATTAAGAGGAAACTCAAATGGCAACCAATATTTCTTTAGAGGAACGGCTTGCAGCAGTAGAAGCTGCAATGGCTGAATTGCAAAAGCAAGTTGCGACTCCTCAAGTAACTAATTGGCTGCAACAAATTACAGGGTCTTTTAAAGATGAACCTGCTTTTGAAGAGGTACTTGCTTATGGTAGAGCAATTCGTCAAGGCGATGAATCGATCCTCGAAACGCAAGACGAGTCATGAAATATTTACTAGATACTGATCACCTTAGCATTCTTCAGCGTCAAGCAGGGCAGGATTACACTAGCCTTTCGACACGCATGGCTCACTACCCACTATCAGATTTTGCCGTATCGACCGTAACGTTTCACGAACAGGTACTTGGTAGCCACACTTACAACAAACAAAAACTAATTCTGCCCTTCTTATGGTGACACCTGGAATGTGGTGATTTTCCAAGGCTGTATAGTTGCTTTGTGAGATGAGGATACAGTAGTTGTTGAGGCACGCTCTAATAAATCTACTGTATCCCCTAACTTCATGCCTAAATCACTGTGTAAAGATAACTCGGCTGTTTCCCCGTGACATTCGTAACACCGGAGGATTAGTTGTTGTGGGTTATCTTCGGCTGGTTTGCAAGCCATTAAGATTAAATTTTCAGCACCTAAATCTAGGAAACTCACACTTTTGGGATAGCTGTGTGCTGAGTTTTGTGTAGTTAGGGGATTTACTATTACTTGTAATGGGATATTTAACTCGTAACCATGTCGTACAGTTTGGGCTGATTCCCAGCTACCAGCATGGGGATACAAGGTATATGTAAATTCATGCAAGCCTCGGTCTGCTTCTGGATTTGGCCAGTTGGGACTGCGGAGTAATGTGAGGCGTAGTTGATGAGGTTGGCTATCATAACCGTATTTACAATCATTCAGCAAACTAACACCGTAAATACCTGTATTTGTCTCCCCAGTTAAATCAGCCCAGCGCAAAGCGGGAACTTCCCATTTTGCTTGTTCTGCGGGTGTCTGGGGTTTCGTTGGGCGACGAATTGCACCACAGGGAATTTCGTAGGTAGCAAAGTCTGCTTCTACGTTCAGAGGAAAAGCTGCTTTCACTAAAACTTGATTTTCTTGCCAATCAACAGTTGTTTGAATTTTGAGAACAGCAGAAGCTTTTTCTAGGATATAGTCTTGTAAAAATTCTGATTTACCAATTGTGCGTACCACACGCACACGACTACGGAACTCGCCCTGTTCTAGATGAGAAATGAATGATAATTTGGCTGGCGGTAAGGGATTCTGGGCATAATTTGGGTCAATATTCCACGCATCCCAGTATTGTCCACTATCTTGAAAGGCTTGCAGTTGATTTCCTAAACCGTTGAGAACTTCACGCTGATTAATTTTATCAAAGACGCTGGACAAATCACCTGTTAGTTGGTCAACTGTAACTCGTAGATACTCGTTTTCTAGAACATACTGTTCTTTAATTTGTTGATTATCTGGGCACAAAGGTTTATGGGGACATAGCCAAAAGACACGATAACCACAAGCAGGAATATCATTTGCCAAAAACGAGACTGACATGATGGGTGTTTCGCCAGTAGGTTTGTGTCTAGTTCCAAGAAACCTTCCTTGGGTTTGGATCTCATTTCCATCTAGGTCACAAATTTGCCAGTCAAAGCTTTGCTCAAGTTCGAGGTCTGGGAAAACGATTTCCACTACCTCAGAACGCTGCCAATTGAGAGCATTAAAAATGAATATTGGTTGAGCTTGAGGATGGGGCGGTGAAGGTAAAATAGCATGGGAAGCGATCGCTAATAATGATTCTTGTAATATCTTCGTTCCTACTTGTTCAACCTGCTGCCACTGAGGCAACGCATCTGTATAAACTTGGGTAATGGAAGAACCAGGCAAAATATCGTGAAACTGGTTAAATAACACTTGCTTCCAAGCTGCTTCTATTGCAGCTTGGGGATATGACACTCCACAGATGATACTTGCTAAAGTCGCAAATAATTCAGCTTGATACAACAAACCTTCACAAAGCCGATTCCCACGTTTTTGATCTGCGTGAGTGGTGTAGCAACCACGATGAAATTCTAAGTATAGTTCATCGTCCCAGGTGGGGTATTGGGTGAAGTGGGCTTTGATTTGCTGTAGATATTTTTCTGCGGTGGTAAATTCTAGGTCTGGGAAGAGAGGAGATTTTTGCCAGCGTCGGGCAGTTTCTAACATATCACGGGTGGGACCGCCGCCGTGGTCACCTACACCGGGAAGCCAGAGGGCTTCTTGTAAGCCAGTTTGGGCTTGCCATTCACACGCGTATGTTGCCATTTTCACCGGGTCAATTCCTTCCCCGATGAGTGCAGACATCACACTAAAAATTTCACTACCATCAGGCGATCGCCACCAAAAAGCCCCATAATCAAACTTAGTAGTGTCATTCCAGCGCAACTTCTGGGTGACAAAAAACTCAATCCCAGCACTCACCAAAAACTGTGGTAAAGTTCCACAAAAACCAAAAGTATCTGGTAACCACGCCACAGTAGCCAGCTGACCGAACTTTGCTTGGACGTAGCGCTGACCATACAATAGCTGACGCACAATCGACTCACCAGTAATCAAATTCAGTTCCGGTTCCACCCACAAACCGCCCACAACTTCCCAACATCCAGCAGCTACAGCCTCTTGAATAGCCCGAAACAAATCCGGGCGATGTTCTTCCACCCAAGCATAAAGCGCCGGCGTTGAATGACAAAAAATCAACTCAGGAAAATCTTGTTGTAATTTAAGAACCGACTCAAAAGTATTTTGTGCCGCCCTCCAAGTTTCACTGACAGGCCAAAGCCATGCTAAATCTAAATGAGCATGACCCAACAAATATATCTTCGAGTGCAAACAAGCAGCTAAAACATCCGAATCCAAAAACTTTTGGCGCAAAGACAAGAATGATTCCATCAACTCCTCCTTGGCGTCCTTGGCGCCTTGGCGGTTCATTATCTCCCCCACCACCTTAGCCAAAACATCCAACCTCTCCGGCGCTAACCTTTCTAAATAAAGCTGTATTACCGCCAACTCATCAGCCACAAAACCCGGATCAGGATTATTATCATCATCAGACTCATAAACCAGGAGCGATCGCACCAAAGCACCATGATCATGTCCCGGACTCACCAACCGCAAAGCCACATTAAACTCTTCACCAGGAGTCACCCCTTGACAGAGAAGCACTCTCGGCGAACAATCAAATAAATCTCCCTCCAAAACTAACTCCCCATTCACATAAATCTCAGCCGCATCTGCCCACCAAACCAACGCCAACCGCAAAGACAACCCAGCCAAAGGATAACCCTGTAGATATTGGGGAACCACAACTCTTTGCATTAGCCAAAGGACTTTTTTTCCCCCTGTCCAAGCAATATGTTTTCTAGCATTTAGCTGGACTAGCTGCCAATTAGACAAATCAGATGCGCTAATATCAGTAATATCCCGGTCAGATTCCTGGTATAGCCAAGTAGACTGAATATTAACTTGACAGCAGGAACGCAGTTGTTCAATAGTTTCCGAGATCAATTTAGTCTGGGATTTCGAGATGGGAAGGGTCATATTTTCGTTAAAATTAGGTCACTGACAATAATTAACAGTTTGGCGGGAGTCTCATCACTCAACAAGACTCAAACTCACAAATCACCACCATGTCCTCTGGTTCCTCAGGTCGTTATCAAAGCAGACTATTTAACTTTGTCCACCAGCAATCTCGGCGGTTGACAGAACAATGGGAACACACCTTTCGGCATTTGCAAGTTGCCAGTAAATGGGGTGTGGAACTATTACTTTACCCCGTGTACCTATTATTTAATTCAACTGCATCAGCCGGGAAAACACTGGGCACGCAAGAACCACAATCTCGGCCTCAGTTACAACCAAATGATACTGACTTTGAGCCAATAACTCCTCCATCTGCTGATACACCCATTCAGCATGTCTTAGAGGCAGTCAAAAATTTATCATCTGAGTCAGCCACTACCAAGCCCTCCATCACATCTAATCCTTTCAAGTTTTTAGGTGTATTGTGGTCGAAATTTTTTCATCATCCCCCAACTCACCCTATTCCTGCCCCATCCTTAAAGATTTCACACAATTCGGCTACAAGTATCAAACATCATTTACCAGTAGTGCAAGGAATTGCTACAAATTTGCTCAACCGTAATTTGGTACTTGTCACCGCCGATAATGAAATTTTAGATATTTTGACACCCCAGCAGCAGGCAAAGTTAAAAGCCCGAATTATTAGCGAAATTGGTAATTATTGGCATTCTTGGCAGTTGGCTGAAACTAAACAACAAACTAAGTTACTACCAGAAATTGACCGGATTTTAGCAAAACTCACCGGCGGAAATACAGTACTTCCTGATAAAACACCAAAAGATTTATTTCATCCTCACAGGTTGATAGCATTCCTAGACGAGTCTATTGCTAAATTGGAAACAAATGCTTTATTACCCATACAACAGCATAGCCAGGAAATTATCCGAGCTGCCCAAACTCAGCTAGACATATTTCTTTATGGTAAAGAACAGGTAGATGCTAGAGGGAAGGTAGTAGTTACTGTTAATAGTTTGGAAACTCAAACTTTGAATTTTTCAGCTTTAATTGAGGCGGCACTTAATTACTTTTTTGGTGTTAATAAAGGGCACAAAATTAAGTCTAAAAACAGTGATGGACAATCACGGAGTCAGTTACCCCATCATCGCCGTTTTCAGTCTTTGCCTAAAAGCACACAGTTACAGAATGAAGATTCAGCAAGAGATCCTTGGTTGAAGTTGAGTGATTTGTTTGGTAAATCCGATACTGTTGCTGACAAGCCAGCGTCATCTCAAAATTTGACTGTAAAAAAACCAAAAGCTAAATCTGTTTTGTCGCCTAGGCAACAAAATAACACAGAAATATCTGTAAAGCACTCTTTAACTCGTACTTCCCAAGCGATAACAGAAAGTTGCCAAAATACCCAAGTCGAGGTTCAGCCAGACTGGATAGACGTTGAAGCAATTTTTATAGGCTATGATAGACACCCTTTAGAGAAAATTTTAGAGTGGCTTGATCATGCTATGCTCTGGCTAGAAGAGATATTTGTGAAAGTTTTTCACTGGTTACAAAGGCTATGGCGAGGTCAGTGAAGTTAAACTTGGCGTCATTTAATTTGGTTGCCACAAATTGGCAGGATACTTACTATAATTAATTCTTACGTTTCAAACTTCCAAGTTTGAATTGTTGAATAATATTGGTGGTTTTCTGCGTGAAAATTATTGTTTACTGTAAATACTTCAATTTTAAAAATCCACTAGATAAGCCGAAAATGGAAACATTTACGGTAAATTTAGCACAAATTCCCAAGGTAGGAGAAACAATTGTAGTTGAGAGAATTTCCCCCCAAAAACAGTTTGTAATTATTTTTGAATACATTGTGACAGCAGTGCAGTTTAATGCTTCTAGAGAATCGACTGATTCAGCCGATGCTCAAGTGAGTGCATCCTTGAACCACTGTTGGGAGGGAACATCAAACTTTAAAATTAATAACTTTTTAGAGAAATAAGTATCTACCACAACATATGATTGAGGAAATTACGTAATAACTTTAGGCCTTTTGGCTCTTGATAATTATTGGGTAATAAAGTCAGCATGGCGTTCTCTAATCTCTCCAAAACTGCATCTACCTCCTGTCGCTTGAGTTTAGTTGTTTGAGAAAAGTACAACGGCTCCCCAAAGCGAATAGTTAATTGCTTTCCTAAATAGAGATCGTGAGTGCCAATTAGCACCACTGGTACTATCGGTACACCAGCCCGCAAAGCGTAAATCACAGTTCCTCGCTTGAGAGGAAGATGTAATTTCCCCTCGGTGTTGCCTAATCGTCCTTCAGGAAAGAGAACTAACCCGTCCCCTTGGGACAAAATTCCTTGGACAATACGGTCTATTTGTCGTAGTGTCTGTATATCCCCCCCTGTAGGTACAGTGTCTTTAATTGCTGTAGCCAGTTCCATAAGGTCTTGCCGTCCGGCTTTAGCTGCTTCCATGACGGCTGCTTCTTCTTTCCATATCCGTTCTAAAGGAATTACACCTCCCACTAAATGCAGAATCAAGCGTTTCCACCACTTGTTATAAAGGGTACGAGCATCACCTAGGACGTAGTAGTGGGGATGGGTAGGAAGTTCAGCCAGCAGCAGCAAAGGATCAATATGGTGGAGATGGTTGACAGCCAGGATTGCTGGTTTTTCAGGTATCCGCTCGCTGTTTTCCAGCCGTACTCGAAAAAGAGGATGAATGAGCGATCGCAATACACAACGACGCACCATAGCATGGATTCTGGGTTCTGGATGCCCCTGGCTCATTGCTTCTAAGCGACTTAAAATTTTGGCAATCATCTCGCGCACAGCGCGATCGCTAGCCGCAGCTACACCTTCTTGCACTCGTTTAATCGTTGCAGCAGTCAAGGGCGGCGAAGTTGCCGATAGTGTACTATCTTCTTGCTGATGATGGGATGTCAAGTCGGCTGTTTTCTCATCGCCATGAACTTGGGGTGTTGTCTCATCAGCTCGGTCTTCGGGAAAAGATTCGTTAGAAGAACTTTTGATAATACCCTCTTTGAATTCATGAACCAATCATAATTCTTGATTGCACACTAAATAAATATCCCCCAGTTAGAAGCCGTGGTCTGCAACTCTAACTTTCTTGTTTAGCGGCAACTAAAGTCCATAGTCATTCTTCCCCCGGTTGGAAGATATTTTCCTGAAAATATCGGTTTAACAGTGTCCTTAATTGGTTGCTACCCCTGAGATGGCGCAATTTTTGCCTTTGAACAAGCTCAGTATCGAGGTATTTTAACCGTTTTCTGAGAAATTAGTCTTGTCTGCTTGTCCAATCATGCTAATAGAGCATGGGATTAGTCTTTGGTTGATAGTCAGAACAATTAATAGCTTCTTCTGTATTGGCTGTAGATGGGTGTACAGTGCATTTCAGGCGATAATTGTCGGTAAAAAATTGGCAGTTAGTACAGGGTATTTGATGCATTTGTTTAGCTGTGGTGACACTATCCCGCGCTGCTGCCCAAAGACTCCAAACAAAGAGAATCAGTACAGTCCAAGCAGCAACAAAACAAATAGGGACTAATAAAGGTTGAATTTCCTTAATGACAAGAGATATCAGTTCCAACACAGTAATTCCTGATAAAAATTAAGAGTTAAAAGTATATTAACTCCTAACTCCTCGTTGCTAACTTCTGACTATAGAAGTATAAATTTAGTGAATTGGGAATTGGGCATTGGGAATTAGGCATTGGTTATTTCCCGATCTCCGCACACCTCCCACACTTACCAGTCCCTAGCTAAACGCCAGCATGACCCAATGCTAAACCAGCTACGAGCATTCCGATCACCAAAAAGGGTTGGGCGCTGGCTTGGTATTTCACATCATTCTTGAGGGGGTCACGCAGGAAATACATATCCTGAAAGGTGATTTGTGGGATGATTAACAACAGCAAAATCGCTGCATACAAGTTTTCGTGGATGGTAATGAGATAAAACGCAATCACAGCTTGAAATATATCAATCATCACTGCACAAATCCAAGCGGCTCTGTTAACGCCAAACATGACGGGTAATGATTTTAATCCGAACTGGCGATCGCCTTCTACACTCTTAAAATCGTTGACAATGGCAATACCCAACCCAGCCAAGCTGTAAACGACAGTAATGACAACAATTTTCCAATTGAGTTCGCCAAACAAAGCATGACCTGTACACCAAGGAAAGGCCATATAGCTAGCACCCAAGGCATAACCGCCTAACCAACCGTTTTGCTTGAGTTTTAATGGTGGCGCCGAATAAATGTAGGCAATAAATGAACCTAGTATAGCTATGGTGGTAATCGTCGGAAATTCGTTACCTGCCCAAACGTCTAGTAAAAACGCCAGGACATTACCAGCAATTAACAATACCCAAATCTGCGTAATTACCTGGGGTAAGGGAATTGCCCCTGAGGGAATGGGGCGGTAAGGTTCATTTACAGCATCAATTTCCCGGTCATAGTATTCATTGAGGGTTTGGGTATACCCAGCAAGCAGCGGCCCAGAAAGTAACATACAAGCTGCTGACATCAACACATTTTCCAGTGTCCAGGTATAGTTACCCGAAGAAGCTGCACCACAGACTACACCCCAAATTAGGGGAATCCAGGTGATGGGTTTCATCAGCTGCAAACGGATTTTCCAGATGGATTTTTCCCCTGGTGCAGCACCTTTCATGCCTAGTAGCTGCCGAGTTTTGGCACTGCGATCGGCAACTGCAATAATTTCCTCATTGGGTTTAACTGAGTCTACAGCCTCGGCTGGCTGGGAATTGGGATTAATGGGGGATGATTCTGACATAAGGCTTACTTATGAATGGCGAATGGGGCATTGGGTATAGGGCATTGGCCTGATGGCAAACTCTACTCTAGCCTCTAGCCCCTAATCCCTAGCCCCTGGTACTTAAAAAGAAATTATCAAATAATTATTCTGAAATTTTGCTCCAGTCACCTGTCTACCAGTTAGTGCTGGGGGTAGAAAGAGATTACGCCTCTGGTCTCCTGCTTCGACTGTAACTTCTGGGCCATACTGGGTGAGTTTGACTTGCTTTTTATCAAATCCCGGTAAAAATAAGCGTACCTGACGGTTGTGGATGTCAATTTCTATGGGTTTGGGAGCCTGTAGTGCTTGTTCTCCAAAGTTGGGTAGAGCAGCTATCAAAGGTTGCCATTCGCCTGTGGGAGCATCAGGAACAACACTTACAGGAAGAGGTGTAAATTCTTCGGCAAGGTTGATGTTTGACTCAGATGACACCAAAATTACACCACCAACAGTTAAACCTATTTGCTGGGCACTTCCCCACAAATAACGGGAACTTGCTACTTCTACAGGGTCTACTGTACTCACTAAGAAGGCAGCAATGCGACTAGGATCAGTCAGGGCAGCTTTTCCTTTGTCTAAAAAATTATTGACTTGGTTGGTGGGCCCTGCAAAGTTATCTGCTGTCCAGTTAACGTTAAAAAAGCCGCTAATTAAAGGTTGAATCAAGGGCGATTCCGCAATAGTTTTCCCTAAATCAGAGTTAACAAATAATTGCCGAAATCGCCGCACATACCAACTGAGAGATTCTGGCATCCCCAACATCCGCAGGGTAAAGGAATCACCTGTACCATCGTAGATAATCGCGTCATATTTGCCACTGGCATCATATTCGCGGATCGCATTCAAGGCCAGGGCGTTGTCCATCCCTGGTAATACTACCAGTTCTTGACCATAAACATCTTTGAAGATGGGCGTGCGGAGGTATTGCGCCTCCAGTTTTTTCACTTCTTCCCAGTTGCGTTCTAACAATACAGATGATTGCAACTGCACAACTTGTAAATTAGGAGCAATTTCTTGGGGGTCGGCAGTCAGGGTGTGATCCAGTAGGATGGGTAATACTGGTTCTGCCAACCCTGCTAGAAGTACACGCTTGCCTTGGCTTGCCAATAATTTGGCGGCGGCGATCGCAATTTTGGTACGAGCTACACCGCCTTTGCCCAAAAATGTCAATATCAGGGACATTACTTGATTCTCAATTACCTCTGATCTGTTCAACTCCAACTTAGCACTAGGCAAATACTCTTAGCTTCCGCGTTGAGTTCTCTCTATTACACAAGTTTGATTTCATCTTCAAAAAACCAAGTGGAAGAATTGTCATCAAATAGTACCACTACACCAATCCCGCCACCATCTGTGACTTTGTAGCCTTGGATAATGCCTATTTGTCCGAGTTTTTTCACAATAGGGGCAGATACGCGATCGCGCAGACGAAAAACTTTAACCTTTTGTCCGATTTCCATGCCTAGTCACAATGCAATAAACCAAGTCTCAGTTTAGCCGAATCGGTGTCGCATCGGTCATAGATTTGGGGGAAGATGAGGATGAGGGGACAAGGGGATAGAGTCTCAAATTATTTACGAATTAAAATGCGATCGCCACAACTGGTAGATAATTTACTTGATTAGGGAAAAGCTGATGACTACAACCATCAATTTAGCAGATAAAACCATTGAATATCCTAGTTCTGATGGAGAGCCTGTGGCAGAAACGTATTTACATCTGTATGCAATTTTAACGACGTTGGAAGTTTTGAAGCAGTACCTAGCAGGCAGACAAGCAACGGTACTAGCAAATCAATTTCTTTATTATGCTCAAGGGTTTCCCAAATTAAGAGTTGCACCAGATGTGATGGTAATTTTTGATGTGCCTCCTGGAGGTAGGGATAACTATAAAGTCTGGGAAGAAGGTCAAGTTCCGCAAGTAGTCTTTGAAATCACCAGTAAAGCGACTCAAAAGCAGGATCAAGAGCAAAAGAAACTATTGTATGAACAGTTAGGAATTTTAGAATACTGGTTATTTGACCCGAAGGGAGAATGGGTCAAAGAAAAATTACAAGGGTATCGTTTACAAGATGAAATTTATCAACCGATTACTGATGGTTTATGTCAACCTTTGGGATTGCGGGTAGCAGTAGAAAAAGAACTTTTGCGATTTTATCGGTTAGATACGGGGGATAAATTATTGATACCCACGGAGCTAGCAGAATTGGCAGAACAAGAACGCCAACGGGCTGAACAAGAGCGACAACGCGCAGAACAAGAACGCCAACGCGCAGAAAAATTGGCAGAACATTTGCGTGCTTTAGGAATTGACCCTGATAGTTTAAGTTAAGGAAAAACCTGCTTTTAATATTGTTGAGGTAGCAATCATGTATCAACCTGATCCACCCCTTTCTCCACAAAAAACCATGCCGACAATGTATGATTTACCCAGTGAATTAGTGGGAGAATCAGGCTTGCCGGACGAATTTCATTGCATTCAGGCAGATTTACTCAGTGAGACTTGTCAGCCTGCTAACTATTCATCTGAAGAAATTTTACTTGCTAGTGACTTAAACCTTTACTATGACCCCCGCCATACTTTGTGGTACAAGCGCCCAGATTGGTACATGGTTTTGGGAGTACCAAGTGCTAGTCAACAACAAGACTTACGTTTAAGTTATGTGATTTGGCAAGAGGGAGTTGCACCATTTTTAGTAGTGGAACTACTTTCACCAGGTACAGAACTAGAAGATTTAGGGAAAACACTACGAGAAGTAAACAAACCCCCAACTAAATGGGAAGTTTATGAACGTATTCTGCGGGTTCCCTACTACGTTGTCTATGACCGCTACGAAAATAACTTGCGTGTGTTTCGACTCATTGGCGCTCATTACGAGGCGATATCTCTAGCAGAAAACCGATTTTGGTTGGCAGAGATAGAACTAGGATTAGGTCTTTGGCAGGGAACTTATCAGCAGACAAACGGTTTATGGTTGCGTTGGTACAATGCAGAAGGTTGGGTGCTAACCCCAAAAAAGGAAGTTGAACAAGAACGCCAACGGGCTGAACAAGAACGTCAACGAGCTGAACAGGAACGTCAACGAGCTGAACGACTAGCAGAATATTTGCGCGCTCAAGGAATAGATCCAGACAACATACCTTAATATGAAGCAGCTATGACCACCACCATAAAATTAGTCAATCCGCATATTGAATATCCTAGTGCAGACGGTGAACCTTTGGCAGAAACCTATACCCATCTCTACGCAATTCTGACTACCCTAGAAGTAATAAAACAATATCTAGCAGGTAGACAAGCCACAGTCCTCGCTAACCAATTTCTCTACTATGCTCAGGGTTTTCCCAAATTAAGAGTTGCCCCAGATGTCATGGTAATTTTTGATGTGCCGCCTGGGGGTCGGGATAGCTATAAAGTTTGGGAGGAAGGTCAAGTTCCCCAGGTAGTATTTGAAATGACTTCTCAAGGAACTCAACAACAAGACCAAGAGCAAAAGAAAAACCTTTATGAACAGTTAGGCATTTTAGAATACTGGTTATTTGACCCCAAAGGAGAATGGATTCCAGAAAAGTTACGGGGATATAGATTAGAGGGGGAAACTTATCAATTAATTAAGGATGGAATCTGTCAACCTTTGGCATTAAGGGTGATAGTTGAGGGGGAGTTACTGGGATTCTATAGGTTAGATACTGGTGATAAATTACTCATACCCACGGAATTATCAGCACAATTACAACAAGAACGTCAACGGGCTGAACAGGAACGCCAACGGGCTGAACAAGAACGCCAACGGGCTGAACAAGAACGCCAACGGGCTGAACAGGAACGCCAACGGGCTGAACGACTGGCTGAGTATTTGCGCTCGCAAGGAATTGACCCTGATAGTTTAAGTTAAGCCAATATATTTAGATATAGTTGATTCATTGTATAATCACGCAGATAACTAGCAATTAAAATACTCTGTAACATCTATGATTTATACCAAAAATCACCTAAGGGAACTTTCATAAAATAGTCAGCTTCATTGATGGCAATTAAGTGTGTGGGGAATGAGGAGTAGAAATTGGTGCGAATAATGCGGCGCGCTGTACGTAAGGCTGGGACACTGAGACGTATCCTGCCCATAAATGAGCAGTTATGGGCTAAGTTCGATTTACTAAGAACTCTAGTACGGCGAGACTTAGAGGCGCGGTATAAGGGTTCTATTCTGGGCAATTTTTGGCCTTTGGTAAATCAGCTATCACAATTACTGATTTACACCTATGTATTTTCCATTGTGTTAAGAGTTAAGCTAACTCTCACAAGTCTGCCAGAAAGTAATTTCACCTTTGGATTGTGGCTATTTGCTGGTTTGCTTCCCTGGATTGCTTTTTCAGGTGGACTAATGCAGTCTGCTGGTTCAGTGGTAGGCCAGCCAAATTTAGTCAAGAAGGTGGTATTTCCCTTGGCTTTGTTGCCCTTAGTGCCAATTTTATCAACGTTTATCGAAAGTTCTTTTGGCTTAATGGCGTTGATTTTTTTTGTGGCGATACAAGCTCATACTTTACATACTACGTTAGCGCTGTTACCCTTAGTCTGGTTAACGCAGTTGTTGTTAACGGCTGGTTTGGGTTATTTGGCTGCTGGATTAACGGTCTTTTTGCGTGATATCCCGCAGACACTGGGAGTAGTTTTAAATATTTGGATGTATTTAACACCAATTATTTATCCTGCTTCAGCAATTCCCGAAGCCTGGCGTAATTGGGTGTTTTGGTTAAATCCCTTGACTGCGATCGCCGAAGTTTATCGTGATTTAATTTTAGTTGGGGAGGTGCAGCATTGGGGGGAATGGGGGGTTGCTAGTGCGATCGCAGTAGTGATATTTTGTTGTGGATTTGCAGTTTACAGGCGTTTGCGTCCAGCTTTTGCAGATGTGTTGTAGAAAGTTTCACTGCCCAAATAGTCTGAAATCAGCCTAGTGGTAATGTGAAATATGCAGTGTGTGATGATGTGTTATTTGTAAGTGTGTTGTGGTATGGGTGAGGAAATTGCAATTTCACTGAAAAATATCTCGAAATGCTACAAGCGATATGCTCGTCCGGTAGACCGACTCAAGGAAATTTTGCTACCTGGAAAAAGTAGGGCAGATACGTTTTGGGCACTGCAAGATATTAGTTTTGATATTTACAAAGGACAGACAATAGGAATTGTGGGAAAAAACGGTTCTGGGAAAAGTACCTTACTGCAAATTATTGCGGGGACACTTACACCTACAACCGGGGATATTCAAATTAACGGTCGAGTCGCAGCATTATTAGAATTAGGTAGTGGTTTTAATTTAGAGTTTACTGGTAGGCAAAATATATTTTTTAATGCTCAATTACTAGGACTGAAAAAAGAAGAAATTATCGCTAAATTTGATGATATTGTTGCGTTTGCAGATATTGGGGATTTTATTGACCAACCTGTGAAAACATATTCTAGCGGTATGTTTGTTAGGTTAGCATTTGCTGTGGCAACAAGCACTACTCCTGATATTTTGATTGTTGATGAAGCTCTTTCTGTTGGAGACGAAGCTTTCCAACGTAAATGCTTTGCTCGAATTCAATCAATTCAAGAACAAGGAGGAACAATTTTATTTGTTTCTCATTCAGCATCCTCTATTGTGGAACTATGCAAGTCTGCAATTTTAATGCATCATGGAGAACTTTTGCTTTCTGCCTCTCCAAAAATTGTAGTATCAAAGTATCAAAAGCTCATATACGCACCAACTGATCAGCTAGAAAGACTTCAGCAAGAAATTCGTGATTTGAATAATTATCATTCTGTTCATGAAGGAAAAAATTTATCTATTCTTCATGGTATTGAAGAAAAACAAAATCATCAGGAAACTAAAAAACAAGAATCTCTTAGTCAATATGACCCCAATTTAATACCCAAAAGTACAATATCTTATATATCTCGTGGGGCTAAGATAGAAAATTCACATATCACAACGTTAGATGGTAAGTTAGTTAATATTCTGTGTGCAAGACATAAATATATATACAAGTATCAAGTTAGTTTTATTAATACAGCTTATCGAGTTAGATTCGGAATGTTAATTAAAACTGTAAGTGGTTTGGAGCTAGGAGGAGCAGTTTCTCATACTACATGTCAACCAATAGAATATTTAGATAAAGGCGCAATTGTGGAAGTTGAATTTAAATTCAACTGTTTACTTCAGCCTGGAGTATATTTTTTAAATGCAGGTGTTGTGGGAAATGTAGATGGTAGTGAGCAATTCCTTGATAGACATATAGATATTGCTATGTTTCGAGTTCAACCAGAAAATGATAATTTGGCAACAGGAATAATAGATTTTTGTATAGAGCCTGATATCTCTTTTGCTAAGAATAACCAAAATTCAAAGTCAGCATCATCAATAAAATAACTATGGAAAATCAGGTTACAAAGCCAAATCAAACCTTGGTAAGTACAGGCTTTACTTGTTGGTTGACAGGTCTGTCTGGAGCAGGTAAATCTACAATTGCTACAGAACTATCAAAAGCTTTAAATAATTTATCTGTATCCTGTGAGGTCTTAGATGGAGATGTAATTCGCAAACATTTATCTAGTGATTTAGGTTTTTCTCCAAAAGATAGAGAAACTAACGTCTTGAGAGTTGGTTATCTTTGTAGTTTGTTAAATAAACATAGTATTAATACAATTGTTGCTTTAATTTCTCCTTTCAATGCTACAAGAAATCAGCTAAGACAATCATTAGGAAAATTCATAGAAATTTATGTAGATTGTCCTTTAGAAGAGTGCATAAAAAGAGATCCCAAAGGTTTATATCAAAGAGCTATATCTGGTGAAATTCCCGAATTTACAGGAATTTCTTCACCATATGAAGCTCCTGTAAGTCCTGATATTGTGCTTAAAACTTATGAGGAAGATGTCAATCAATCAGTGGAAAAAATACTGAAATATCTGCATCATTTAAAACTTATTGATATTAATTAAAATAATTTATTAATTACGAAAGGAACTTATGATAAATCAAGAGAACGAATCTGCTATTTTCATAATTACGGGAATGCACCGTTCTGGAACTTCTCTCACTGCATCATTGATGCAAAGTGCAGGAGTGCATATAGGTGAAAGATTAATGGGTGCAGCTCCTAGTAATCCAAAAGGTCATTTTGAAAACCTAGATTTTGTAGGTTTTCACGAATATGCTTTGCGTTCTCAAGGTATTAGTCAGGAAGGATGGACAATACAAAACAATATTCAGACACCACAGCAATTGCTTGATAAAGCAAAAATAATAATAGCAGAAAACTCAACAACAAATTACTGGGGATGGAAAGACCCACGTACTACTCTTTTCTTAGATTTGTGGAGAAATTTACTACCGCAAGCATATTTTATATTTACATATAGGTCACCTTGGGAAGTAGTCGATTCTTTATATCGTCGGGGAGATGTAATATTTTCTAGTAATCCTAAATATGCTTTACAAATTTGGATGCACTATAACCAAATTATCCTAAATTTTTATCATCAGTTTCCAGAGCAAACTATTTTATTAAATACTGATACTATAATTGCAAACCATACTGTTATTTCAAAATTATGTGAACAGAAATTTGGCATCAAACTGAATGAGCCTAATGAAGGTATTGTAGATAAATCATTGATGAAAAATTTAGCATCAAACTCTCACAGGCAGATGCTAATTAAAAAGTTTTTTCCAGAAGCAGTGGAATTATATAATGAGTTGAACAATCTAGCTGATATAAAATACCAGTCAGTGAATTTAAATGTGTTGGAAACTGACATTTCTTTTAGAGACTGGGTGCTACAAGATTGGCTTGATGTTTACAAAATTAGTAATCATTCCAAAAGAGAATTAGAGCAATCGCAGTTGCAAATACAGCAAACTGAGGCGGAGTTAGCGCGGTTACAATCTCAACTGCAACAAACTGAAACGGAGTTAGCGCGATCGCAGTTCCAACTACAACAAACCGAAACAGAATTCGAGCGATCGCAATTCCAACTACAACAAACCGAAACAGAATTCGAGCGATCGCAATTTCAACTGCAACAAACCGAAAATGAACTAGAGGAAATTCGTTGGCAATTGCAACATATGCAAACAGAACAGCAAACTGTTTTACAGCAATTTTCAATAATAGAAGTAGAAAAACTACAATCCCAACTACAAACTATAAAATCGGAATTATTGCACTCGCAGAATACTATCACAGCAATGGAAAGTAGTAAATTTTGGCGGATGCGAATAATATGGTTTAAATTCAGAAGTGCTATTGGTTTAGCCGATCATCATCTTCCTTTGAACAGAAGTTTATTGTCGCGGGCAAAATACTTGTGGGCTATTTTTAGAGTAAAGGGATTCCGCTACTCCTTCAACAAATTACTAAAAAAAACTTTTCTCAAGTTTGATAATGCGTCACAACCTGCTTTAGTAGTGCAAGATATTCCTCACGCTAATGATGCTAACTATCAGCAATGGCTGAACATAAACTACCCTACTCCGGATGCCTTACAAAAAATGGTTGAAAAGGTAGATTTATTGCCTTACAAGCCTGTCATTAGTATTGTTATGCCTGTTTTCAATACTCCTTCAAATTACTTGAAAGAAGCTATTGACTCTGTATTAAATCAGGTTTATCCCTACTGGGAATTATGTATTGCTGATGATGCTTCTACGGACAATCAGGTTAGAGAAATTTTAAAGGAGTACTCATCGAAAGATTCCCGAATAAAAGTTGTTTTTAGAAATGAAAATGGTCATATTTCGCGTTGTTCTAACTCAGCGCTAGAAATTGCCACTGGTGAATTTGTTACTTTACTTGATCATGACGATATTCTGACTCCAGATGCTCTGTATGAAACTGCTCTATTGCTAAATAAGCATCCAGATGCAGATATGATTTATTCTGATGAAGATAAAATTAATGAACATGGTAGACTCCAAGACCCCTTCTTTAAACCTGACTGGTGTCCTGACTCATTTTTATCTCGCATGTATACCTGCCATCTAGGAACCTATCGGAGAGAATTAGTAAAAAAAATTGGGGGTTTTAGAATAGGTTATGAGGGAAGTCAGGACTATGATTTGGTTTTGAGGTTAACAGAAAAAACAACACAAATTTTTCATATACCTAAAATATTATACCATTGGAGAATTCATCCTCAATCTGCTGCCAGTAAACCCGATCAAAAACCATATGCTGTTATAGCAGCCGAAAAAGCATTAGCAGATGCTCTTGCTAGAAGAGGCGAACATGGCCGGGTTACGCAGCCTGGAAGCCTTGTTGGACATTACATAATTCGATATACAATTAGAGATTATAAACTTGTCAGTATTATCATCCCCACAAGAGACTTAGGCAATATTTTAGACAAATGTCTCACATCTATTTTTGAGAAAACAACTTATCCAAATTACGAAGTAATTCTTATAGATAACGGGAGTCAGGAAGAAAATACAACTAGGGTTATTTCTAAGTGGCAAGAGAAGGAATCAAGTAGGTTTCGCTGCTACCGTCTTGATATACCTTTTAACTATTCCAAGATTAATAATTATGCTGTTAATCAAGCCAAAGGAGATTACCTTTTGTTTTTAAATAATGACATTGAGGTAATTACTCCTGACTGGATAGATGCAATGATTGAACAAGCTCAAAGACCATCTATAGGAGCGGTTGGAGCTTTACTTTTATATCCAGATAACACGATTCAACATGCTGGCGTAGTCATGGGTATTGGAGGCGTTGCTGGTCATAGTCATAAACATTATCCGGGCAATTCACCAGGATACTTTGATCAAATCTTAACTGTGAATAATTATTCGGCTGTGACAGCAGCTTGTTTAATGTGTAGACGAGAAGTTTTTGAAGCTGTAGGAGGTTTTGCAGAAGAACTTGCCGTTGCATTTAATGATGTTGATTTGTGTTTGAGAATTATTGAGGAAGGTTACAGGAACATCTATTTACCACACGTTATGTTATATCACTATGAATCTAAGAGCAGAGGTTGTGAAGATACACCTGCAAAGCTAGCAAGATTTATTCAAGAAACAGAGTATATGCAGAACAAGTGGAAAAAGTTTATAGAATATGATCCTTGTTATAGTATAAACTTGACATCTAAACGTGAAGATTACAGCATTAAAATAGCAAATATATAAATTTCATTTATGCTGATGACAAAAATTGATTAATGAGTTTGTATTTTGCACTAAAAAAGCAAAAAAAATAGTAATTAATTTACAGATTTTTTATGAAATTTGAACGTTTTCAATATTGTATAGACATCCCTAACTTTTATGAAATTAATGAAATCTGTTTGGTCATTATGCTTAATTCTAGCCATTATTAAATTGTGGTTAACAAGTCATTTACCTATAGTGGCTTCCTATGGTGGACATGATAACTTGAGATATGTACAGATGGCTTGGGAAATATTTGATTTTCAAGCTCCTTTTAATTATGATCAATACACTTTAATGAGGCAACCGGGATATGCATTTTTTATCTGCTTCAGTTATATATTAGGTTTTTCATTGCGATTTTCTCAAGAATTATTATATATAGTATCTGGTTTTTTCTTGGCTTGGAGTTTCTATCATTATTATAAAAATAAATTTATTGTATTCGTTTTTTTAATATTACATATTTTTTTACCAGCATCATTTTTTCAGAATAGAGAAACTGTACAAGAGTCATTATATTTACCTCTGACCCTTTTCATCATATCTTGTCTTATCCATTTACTCAATCAGCCCTTCATATCTAAATTTTTTTTATTATGGTCTTTGAATTTAGGATTAGGTTTTGCTTGGTTTTATAATACAAGACCTGAAGGTATATTAATAATTCCGACTATTGTAATCTTATATATACAGTTATTAATTAATGCATTTAAATCTCACTTAAATCAGCGAACTGTATGGAAGTATTTACAATTTTCAGTATTATTTGTTTGTATCCCAGTGATTTTCATAACTTTATTTATTTCTCTAACAAATTATATCAAGTTTGGTATATTCGCTGTTGATGATTTTAAATCACCGGGTATCAAAGCTGCTTATGCCCAAATTACTAATGTTAAGCATGAAACATGGAAACGCTTCGTACCTGTTCCAGAAGAAACTAGATTTAAAATTTATAATGTGAGTCCAAGTTTCAAAAGGCTATCGACATATTTAGAACAAGAACATCTAGGAAAGCAATGGTTCATTCCTGGTTGCCAAACCGTAAGTGTTTGTGATGACTACGCTGGAGGATGGTTTATTTGGGCATTAAGAGATGCTGTTGCTTATACTGGTCAATACAAATCGGCTCCTGAGACGGAAGCTTTCTACCAGCAAATAGCATCTGAAATTAAATCTGCTTGTATATCTGGAAAACTTTCATGCAATAATACTATATTGACCTTACCAGCTCTTAGCATAGAAGTCCGTAATGAATATGTAAAACCTTTTTTAGAAAGTTTTAGAAACATAACGCAGAGATTAATAAATGAAATTCTAATACTTAATTTAAGTAATGGAGAACAAGATTTAAGTCATCGAAAACAGTTTTATGAAAAAATAACCAGGGAATCGTCTAATTTTATCGGAAATCGCAATTTTGCAGTTAATCAATTAAAGGATAAATTTATTTACTGGATATCTGAAGCCTATAAGTTTTGTTTCCCGGTACTATTAGGAGTATCAATAATTAGTTTAACATTAGGTAATATTAAAGATGTAATTTATGAAAAAAAAATACGAAAAATACCATTAATTGTAATTCTATCAATATTACTAACCATCATTCTCCGAATAACACTTGTTGCTTATATTGACACAACTAGTTTTCCAGGAAGCTTCCGATATTTGTGGAACATCGTGCCATTGCTGTTAATGAATGTAGCTATTGGTCTGTCATATTTCTATGAAATATTTAAGATTAAAAAATTTTATAAATGGAAAAAATCAAATCAATTATAAGCCAATTAATTATCCTGGGTTAACATATAAATTATCAGGTACTATTTCTGTTTATTTCCTAAATAAACATTAATTTTTTTCTACAAAAAGGATAGATTAAAACTATGTCAGATATTCCATTAGTTTCTGTAGTAATGCCTTGCTTAAATGAAGAAGCTGCTATTGGCATTTGTATTGAAAAAATTCAGAATACTTTTAATCAGGCTGATATTGATGGTGAAATTATTGTCTGTGATAACGGTTCAACAGATAAATCAGTGGAAATAGCAGAAAGCATGGGTGTACAAGTTGTACATCAGTCATTGAGAGGCTATGGAAATGCTTATCTGAAGGGTTTTAATGGTGCAAGAGGTAAATATTTTATTATGGGGGATGCTGATGATACTTATGATTTTCACTTAATTCCCAAATTTTTGGATGCTCTAATCAATGAAAACTATGATTTTGTCACAGGTAGTCGATTTTTGGGGAAAAAAGGTTTAGAAAACAATCCCTTGCTGCACCGATTAATAGGAAATCCCATAATCACTGGTATTCTTAATGGTTTGTTTGGCACAAAATATACAGATGTTTACTGTGGATTTCGTGCTTTTACTCGTGAAGCTTATGAGTTAATTGAACCCATCAGCCCAGGTATGGAATTCAACTTAGAACTTGCGATAAATGCAGGGCTTGCTAAATTAAAGATTAAAGAGATTCCCATTCAATTAGCTCCGCGAAAGGGAGAGTCTAAGCTAAGAACAGTCCGTGATGGTTGGCGTAGTTTGCGAATGATGTTGCTATATGCTCCCAATAAACTATTCATATATCCAGGTATGTTTTTGCTAACGCTTGGTATGCTAATTCATTTTGCTGTTTTAGCAGAACTTTTGAAGTATGAAGGTAGACCACTCGGAGTTGTAACAGGTATATTTGCAACCATATTCAGTGTGGTTGGGTTTGAAATTTTAAGCTTAGGTTTACATGCCAAGACCTATTCATGGAGTCGTCGTTTTGATAAAGATAATTTTCTACTACGAAAGTTTTATAAGTTCTTTAATCTAGAAGCTGGTTTATTTATCGGAACAAGTATGATTATTAGCGGCAGCTTAATTCTTCTATATCTTACCTTACAGTGGCTGCGCTCTAATCTGTTACCGCTTCCTCATCCAGAATGGTTTACTTTTGCAGCAACTATAGTAATTATAGGTTTTGAAATAGACTTTTCATCTCTGTTTATTTCCGCAATGTCAATGAAAAAATTAGGATCATATGAAGTTCCTAAGTAGTTTTTTCTTTGGGATCTTAATTTTTAGCAAATTTAAGCACATACATTAATTAGTTATTGTATGAAATTATCTAAAAGGGGTATTTAATGCCAGAAGTACGTGGTATAGATTATTTTGGACGCAATCTTCCTTTTACTAAATTACACATTAAAGCAGCACTACAAGCTAGAAGGAAGATGTATGTATGGTTAAGAAAGCAAGTTGGTACTGTAGAAGACCAAGTATTTTTAGATCATGGTTCAACTCCAGATACTGTTAGAGAAGATAGCAATTGTTTTATTCGATGGTTAACAGAAGACGGTGCAATCGTTTATGCGACTTCACCAGAAGACATTAGTCACCTAGAGAAAGTTTTTCCAGGACTAGCTGTTATCTCTTGGCCTCCAGAAAAAAATAATTTAGACAAAGTAGACTACATAATTTCATCGGCTGTCATTGAACACGTAGGGACAGAACAACAACAAATTCAATATATCAACAATCTGCTTCAAATTAGTAATAACATACTGATAACTACTCCAAATCGATATCACTGGCTGGAATTTCATACTAAAATTCCGCTTTTACACTGGCTCCCAAGATATTGGCACCGCAGAATATTAAAACTCATCGGTATGAATTTTTGGTCTAATGAAAATAACCTGCACCTATTATCTAAAAAGGATTTATTAAAAATAATTAATATTTCAGCAGAATTTACTAAATTTGATATAAATGCAACTTGGTATGAACCAAAATTTTTAGGTATGGTTTCTAATCTTGTAGTCCTATTGTCCAATCAAAATAGATAATATCAATTATTATGAGGAAATCACTGTGACACTGCAAGAATTTTGTTTATTGCTTATGTCAGTTTTAACCAGTGTGGCAGGGCAATTTTTCTTAAAAACAGGAGCAACAAAGTTAGGAAAAGTTAGTATTGATAATGCTGTTAGTCACATTATTCGTATTATCACGATACCTGAATTAATGGGAGGATTAGCTTTTTACGCTTTAGGTGCTTTAGCCTATATTCTCCTCTTGACCAGAGTTAATCTCAGCATAGCTGGCCCATCCGTATCATTAGTTTATGTTTTTTCTGTATTACTAGGTTACTTTTTATTCAAAGAAAGCGTTCCCATTACTCGTATAGTAGGTTTGAGTTTCATTATGGGCGGAGTTATATTAGTAGTATGGAAAAACTAATTGATAAGTCAGCACTGTACTAGCGCACGAAAAAATTTCTCTCCAGTTTGGACTGCCCAAATTTAGTAGTCAAATCAGTAAAATATATATGTAACTACTATAAAATATTGTTCATGAACACAACAGTAGAACTACCTAGCGGCAAAATACTAGATATAGCTCGTTTTATTGCTCTTATTCCAGATAGCAATAGTAATTATCAACTAATTTTAGAAGGATATCCTAATCCTATTAACTTAGAAGTATCAGATGTTCAAAGTTTGAAAAAAATTTTGGAATTAGATAAAGGGAAAACAGGAAACTTTAGTCAATCAGGATGGGATAAAGAGCAGCAAATACAGAAAAACCAAAAAGCGATCACACTTTTAGCTAAACGTATAGAAAAACATCACAATATGTCTGAGGAAGAAGCCAGAGAACGGGAAGAATTTTTTGAGGAATTTAAGCAAATAATTGATGCACAAAGGTCTCCAGGACAAAAGTTATATTCACAATCATGATTGTTTTGATTGACTCTGGTGTACTGGGAATACTTGTAAATCCTAATAAAATTGGTGAAACTAGTGATTGTGAGCAATGGTTATACAGCTTGCTTTCTCAAGGTGTGTATGTGTGTTTGTCAGATTTATGTGATTATGAAGTAAGAAGAAGCCTAATTTTGGAAACTAAGCGTAAACCTCATCTTCAAAATATAGAAAATTTAAATAACATCAGAGAAATAATTGATTTTTTGCCTGTTTCTTCTTCATTATTAATACAAGCCTCCTCGCTTTGGGCATCTGCTCGTAGTCAAGGTATCCCAACAGCAGACAACAAAAGCCTTGATATTGACATTATTATCTGTAGCCAGTGGCAAGAATTTAAACAAGAATTTCCTGGTCGTTACGTTGTAATCGCAACTACAAATGTCAAGCATTTAAGCCGCTTTGCTGAAGCTCACACGTGGAGAAATGTTATGTGCTAAATTATTCTTGCCAATACCAGTAGCATCAACACCCGTGCAACTTATATCCACTGAAATCCCTGATATTTACCTCATCGAACCGCAAGTATTCACTGACTCACGTGGTTTTTTCTTGGAATCGTACAATCACCAAAAATTTGTAGACAAGTTGGGTATTACCGTTAACTTCGTCCAAGACAACCACTCGGCTTCCCAACAAAATGTCCTACGCGGACTGCACTACCAAATTATCCAACCCCAAGGTAAACTCGTTCGTGCCATTGTTGGTACCATCTTTGACGTAGCTGTAGATATAAGAAAAAACTCCCCTACCTTCGGACAATGGGTAGGTTATGAACTCAGCGCTGAGAATAAACACCAACTGTGGATACCACCAGGCTTTGCTCACGGTTTTCTCGTGCTATCAGAAGTTGCTGAAGTTATTTACAAAACTACAGATTATTACGCACCTCAAGGCGATCGCACTATTCTATGGAATGATCTAGATTTAGCTATAGATTGGCCGATCACAGAACAACCAATATTATCAGCTAAAGATAGCAACGGTCAGCCATTTAGAAGCGCGGAAGTATATGAGTGAATCAATCTTACTACTGGGTAGTAATGGTCAAGTAGGTCAAGAATTAGAAAAAATCCTTGCACCCAATCATAAAATCATCCCACTTGCACGCCCCGAAATAGACCTCACCCAACCTGATCACCTGTGTCAAATCATCAGAGAAATCCAACCACAAATAATCATTAACGCCGCCGCTTACACTGCTGTAGATAAAGCCGAAACCGAACCCGAACTAGCAACAGCTATTAATGCTACAGCCCCCCAAATTATCGCCGAAGCCAGCCAAGAACTCGGCTGTTTTTTAATTCACTTGTCCACAGATTACGTATTTGATGGACAGCAAAGTCGCCCATACCAAGAAACTGATGCAACCAACCCTTTAGGTATTTACGGGAAAACCAAACTAGCGGGAGAAATAGCAATTCAACAAACTCATCCCCATCATATTATTCTTCGCACAGCTTGGGTTTACGGCACATTTGGCAAAAGTAACTTTGTCAAAACCATGCTGCGACTAGGTAAAGAACGCTCAGAAATTGGTGTAGTTACTGATCAAATTGGTAGTCCCACATGGGCGCAAGATATAGCTGATGTTATTGCCCAGATGATACCCCAATTAACACCAGAAATTGCCGATACATATCACTATACCAATAGTGGCGTTATTAGCTGGTACGATTTTGCCGTGGCGATTTTTGAAGAAGCCCAACAGTTAGGCTTTCCCCTCACAGCCCAAAAAATTATCCCCATCACCACCGCCGAATATCCCACCTTAGCCCGTCGCCCTGCTTATCCTGTCCTGGCTTGTGGGAAGATATCACAAGTTTTAGGAACTTACCCCCCCCACTGGCGACAAAGACTGAGATTAATGCTCAAAGACTGGCTCTCTAAATCTTAATCACTATGAAAGCACTGATTCTCTCCGGCGGTAAAGGTACACGCTTACGCCCACTCACCTATACAGGCGCAAAACAACTCGTTCCAGTTGCCAATAAACCAATTTTGTGGTATGGGATTGAAGAGATGGTTGCGGCGGGTATTACTGATATTGGTATCATTATCAGTCCAGAAACAGGCGCAGAGGTACAAAGCAAAACTGGAAATGGCGAACTATTTGGAGCTAAAATCACTTATATTTTACAAGACCAGCCAGCCGGTCTAGCTCATGCTGTTACAGTCGCCCGTCCTTTTTTAGCAGATTCACCCTTTATTATGTATTTGGGTGATAACCTGATTCAACAAGGTGATTTAAGCTACTTTTTACAAGAATTTATCCAACAACAACCAGAAGCCTTAATTCTGCTGCGTGAAGTTGTTAATCCTAGCGCTTTTGGTGTAGCTAAGGTAGATGATACAGGGCGGGTATTAGAATTAATTGAAAAACCCAAAGTGCCCCCATCAAATTTAGCATTGGTAGGGGTTTATTTCTTTTCCCCTATTATCCATGATGCCATTTCTCTGATCCAACCTTCAAATAGAGGCGAGTTAGAAATCACCGATGCTATTCAATGTTTAATAGACCAACAGAAACAAGTTGTAGCCTGTAAGCTATATGGTTGGTGGCTAGATACCGGTAAAAAAGATGATTTACTAGAAGCTAACCGTTTGATTCTCGATACTTGTTTAAAAACATCTAATTTAGGCGAAGTTGATGACAAAAGTCAGATTATTGGGCGAGTCCAAATTGATACTAATTCTCAAATTATCAATTGTACAATTCGCGGGCCAGTAGTGATTGGTAGCGGCTGTTATTTAGAAAACTGCTTTATTGGCCCCTACAGTAGCATTGCTAATTATACAACGCTGATTGATACCGATTTAGAACACAGCGTAATTTTAGAAGGTGCGAAAATTGTGGGAATTAATCAGCGTATTATTGATAGTGTCATTGGGCAACGCGCACAATTGACTATTGCCCCCCGTCGTCCTAAAGCTATACGATTTTTAATTGGTGATGATTGTCAAATTGAACTGACATGATTTACTTTTTAACAGTTAACTATTATTCTACGCATCTCTTAACTAAATTAATCAATTCATTACCAGCAAACCAAGATATTGCTTACAAAGTCTTAGTAATCAATAATTCTTCTGAAGATACTGATATTAACAATATCCAAAGTGAATATGTGCAGATTATACATGCTGAAGAAAATATTGGCTTTGGTAATGCTTGCAACTTAGGTATACAATATATTTTTAATCAAGATAAGCAAGCAATTATTTGGATAATTAATCCAGATGCTTATTTACCAAAAAATTATCTAGCAGAAGTTAATATATTTTTTAATTCTCATTCAGAGTTATCAATTCTTGGCACTATTATTTATACTCCTAAAGATGAAGTTTGGTTTGCAGGTGGTCGCTTTATTCCTAGAACAGGTGCAATTCTTCATGAAGACTTGTTAACACATACAGATAAATCTTATGTTACTTGTGACTGGGTTTCAGGCTGTAGCCTAATAATTAATTTACGGAAATTTTCTGCAACTCCTTTATTTGACCCTGCTTACTTTTTATACTATGAGGATTTTGATTTTTGTCAACGCTATGCCCATCAAGGACATGTAATTGCAGTAACCAAGCATTTCAATGTGATACATCAACCCTCTTCAATTACGAATAGAAATGTTTATTTAAAAATTAAATATAGTACATATAGCTATTTAATAACATTAGAAAAATATACAAATCCAGCAGTGCAAACAATCAGATTCACTCGGCTTATTGTGTACGCAATTATTTTAATTGCTGTCAAACCTCAAGTATCACTAGGAAAAATGGGCGGGGTGTTAATGTATTTAAGGCGATGTCTGACTAAGACACACTAGAGATTTACTACTCTGTTAAGTAAGTTGGCGGGAATATATCAAACTATTTCAAGTTATGAAAAAAATAAGTTCGTAGTCAGGGCTTTAGCCCTTTTTTGCAAAAAAGCTGTGCAGTAAGCGCAGCGTCAACCACCAGAAATAGAGAGGACTAAAGTCCTCTCTGCGAGACGCTTCGCGGTAAGCGCAGCTATGCCCGTCAGGGCTTTACACTACAAACCTTGAATTATTTATATCGTCCCACTTATTCTCTGGTTCAGCCATGTAATACTAAAAGTAAAACTTTTCTTACTTGAGAGCAAAAATATGAGAATTACATCTAAAGGACAAGTAACTATTCCCGTAGAAATACGGGAAAAACTAGGACTTTTCCCCTACACAGAAGTAGAGTTTGAAGTTATTGGAGATGCTGTTTACTTAAGAAAAGCTAAAGGTCATTTCACTTCTGCTCAAAATCTAGTAGAAAGGATGCGAGGTAAAGCAACAGTCAAAATGACTACCGATGAGATAATGGCACTAACTAGACAAGATCAATGAAAGAAATACTGGTTGACAGTAACATTATTCTTGATGTTGTCACAGAAGATGCTAATTGGTTTGATTGGTCGGCTGATCAATTAATTAAATATGCTGAACAGACTCAACTTAACATTAACCCCATTATTTATGCCGAAGTTTCAATTGGCTTTCACAATATAGAACAACTAGAAGCAATCTTACCTCTAAATTTTTTTCACCGTTTAGACTTACCTTGGGAAGCAGGATTTCTGGCAGGAAAATGCTTTGTGCAATATCGCCAAAAAGGTGGAACAAAACGATCGCCTCTACCTGACTTTTATATTGGCGCTCACGCGGCGATCGCGGATATGATTCTGTTAACAAGAGACGTTAATCGATATCGCACTTACTTTCCCACATTAGAACTCATAGCTCCAGAATATTAATATTGAATAACAGATGACATCTAAAAAAGCCCTAATCACCGGACTAACCGGACAAGATGGTTCTTATCTCGCCGAACTTCTCATCACAAAAGGTTACCAAGTATTCGGCTTAGTCCGCCGTTCCAGCACCAGCAACTTAGAACGCATTAGCCATCTTTCAGATAATGTTCAAATTGTATCTGGTGACCTTCTAGATCAATCTTCCTTAATGGACGTAATTACAGACTCACAACCTGATGAAATCTATAACCTCGCCTCTCAAAGCTACGTTCCCCTTTCTTGGACTCAACCAGCCCTCACCGCCGAATACACAGCCCTCGGTGTTTCCCGTCTCTTAGAATCAATCCGTCGCTGCAAACCAGATGCTAAATTTTACCAAGCCTCTAGTAGTGAAGTTTTTGGTCAACCAGACGAATCACCCCAAACCGAACGCACTGCTTTTCGTCCCCGTAACCCCTACGGAGTTGCCAAAGCTTACGCCCACTGGATGACTATCAACTATCGGCAAAAATATAACCTCTATGGCTGCTGCGGTATTACTTATACACACGAATCCCCACGACGCGGTACAGAATTTGTATTCCGCAAAATTACCCACGCAGCAGCCCAAATTAAACTTGGGTTGGCAAATGAACTCAAATTAGGCAACTTAGATGCCCGACGTGATTGGTGCTACGCCAAAGATGCTGTTTATGCTATGTGGCTGATGTTACAACAAGAACAACCAGACGATTATATTATTGCCAGTGGTGAAACTCATTCGGTGAGAGAACTCGTTGAGTGTGCTTTCAACTGCGTTGGTCTAAATTGGCAAGATTATGTCTCAGTTGACCCCGCATTCTATCGCCCTGATGAACCAGTACAATTAGTTGGTTCCATTAATAAAATTCATACTAAATTACGTTGGCAACCTCAACATGCTTTTCAGCAAATGGTTGAATTAATGGTTGATTATGACCTCAAAAAATTGAGCAACGCCGTAGCTTAAAGATTTTGATGTTAAAGGTTGTAGTTGATACCACCTCCATAAAAAAACAAGTGAGGTGGGTTTTATATTACCAAAATTTAATTAATAAAGGTAGAGAAAGAGCAAAATTATTTTCTTGGGAAAGAACAGCAAAATCAACATTAAAGGCTTATAGAACTATTGTTTAATGAAACTATCAAATAATTCCGGCTCTCATCAATTAATTATTAACTTATCCATTCTCTTACCTCAACCCACAGGTATTAGTAAGTATGCTCAAAATATTTTTACTTATTTAAAATCTCTAGAACCCACCCTACTAACAGCACAAAACAACCCGAAATTTAACTGCTACCCAGTCCCAAATAATCTTACTCCTGCTCAAGGCACAAAAGGGCATTGCGATCGCCTGATCTGGACACAGTTTCAATTACCGCAAATCTATCAACAACTAAAATCGCGGCTGTTGTTTTCCCCTCTACCGGAAGCGCCGCTTTATAGTAACTGTCGTTTTGTCGTCATGTCTCACGACTTAATACCATTACGCTTTCCCAAACGCTTTTCACCTTTGACACCATACCATCGCTACTATATTCCCCAAGTCCTTAAACAGTCCCAACATATTATTTGTAATTCCCACGCTACAGCAAAGGATATCATCGACTTTTACCAAATTCCCGCCCACAAAATTACCCCCATTCCCCTCGCTCACGATCGCACTCACTTTCGTTCTCTCAATCTACCTACCTGCAATTATTTTCTCTACATTGGACGACATGACCCTCATAAAAATCTATATCGCCTAATTGCGGCTTTTGCTGCATTACCAAACAGAGGCGAATACGAACTATGGCTAGCAGGCCCCATCGATCCGCGTTATACACCAGCTTTACAAACGCAGGTTGCAGAACTGGGGATAACTCACCAAGTGAAGTTTCTCAACTATGTATCTCATAGCGAATTGCCAAAAATTATTAATGAGGCGATCGCTCTTGTCTTCCCTAGTCTCTGGGAAGGTTTTGGTTTCCCTGTCCTAGAAGCAATGGCTTGTGGGACTCCGGTAATTACCTCTAACCTCTCCTCTCTTCCAGAAGTTGCTGGCGATGCAGCTATTTTAATCAATCCCTACAACATCGCAGAAATTAACGAGGCGATGCAGATTATAGCTGGGGATGCAGTATTGCGATCGCGCCTTTCCATTCAAGGTATAAATAGAGCAAATCAATTTAGTTGGAAAAAAACCGGACTTGCTACCGCCGAAGTTTTATCATGGTATTTATGAATGTTAGGCTAAAGTTATCTTGCTCAAGACCTCACAAAGAAATCCTATGGTTGTGCAAACGCCCCCCCGCCAACATTCTATAGAAGAATACCTGTTACATGAAGAGACATCTGAGTATCGCAGCGAATACCGCAATGGGGAAATTGTACCCATGACAGGAGGCTCAATTAATCACAACCGAATTATCCGCAACTTGAGTAGACTTCTGGAACTAAGCTTGCAAGAACAGCCTTATGAAGTATTCCTTAGTGACCTCCGCCTATGGATTCCTCGATACCGAGAATACACATATCCGGATATTCTCATCATCAAAGATGAAGCCATCTTCCCAGAACAACGCACTGACACAGTGCTAAATCCTAGCATTATTTTTGAGGTACTTTCTAAATCTACTAGTAGTAGAGATAGAGGAGATAAATTTACTTATTACCGTTCCATCCCCGAATTCCTAGAATATATATTAATTGACCAATATCAAATTCATATTGAGCAATTCAGCAAAACTCCAGAAGGTAACTGGCTATTTAAAGAATCTGACGATGCAGATGGAATTTTAACCTTAGCTTCCGCAAACAGCCAAATTCCCCATCGCCAGATTTACGAAAAAGTGGAATTTGAAAATCAACCAGAGTAGATTTTTCTAAAAATCCATAATTACGAATTACGAATTACGAATTACGAATTACGGAGTTCCCACCGCCCCAGAGTAAACTAAACCCCGTTGCAGATCCAGCGTCAAAATCGCTCCATCACGAATTACCTGTGTCGCCGTCTTTACCCCTACAATTACAGGCACACCCAGACGCATACCAATGACTGCTGCATGACTTGTGAGACTTTCATCTTCCGTAATAATCCCAGCAGCTTTGCGAATCGCCTCGACAAAATCAGCCCCAGTGCGGGGTGCAACCAAAATATCACCAGGGTTAAAATTACTAACTTCCATACCAGTGTGAGCCACTCTAGCGCGGCCACTTACCGAACCCTGTCCTAGTCCAATTCCTTGACCTAGCACTGCTGTCACCACCTCAACCTTCACCAAATCCGTTGAGCCGGAAACACCTTGGAGTGTGCCAGCAGTCATCACCACCAAATCACCCTCAAACAAAAACTTATGCTCTTGAGCCACATTGATAGCAGCTTGAAATGTTTGTCCAGTGGAAGGTAACCCCAGTACTAATAATGGTTTGACTCCCCACACCATCTGTAACTGTCGGGCCACATTCACATGGGGTGTCACCGCCAAAATTGGTGTGTGAGGACGGAACTTAGAGACATTACGGGCAGTTGCTCCTGTTTGCGTTAGAGTCATAATTGCTGCCGCTCCCAACTGTTCAGCAATTTGCCCCACAGCTTGACTAATAGCATTAGGAATAGAACGCCGATCATCTCTTTGTGGGCGGACTGCTGGATGATTGACTTCTTCTTGCTCCATGCGTTCAGCAATCCGTGCCATTGTTGCCACTGCTTCTACTGGGTAGTTACCTACAGCAGTTTCATTAGAAAGCATCACCGCATCCGTGCCATCTAAAATCGCATTAGCCACATCCGATACTTCAGCACGTGTGGGACGGGGATTGTTTACCATGCTATCCAACATTTGGGTGGCTGTAATGATGGGAATTCCCAAGCGATTTGCCGTGGCAATTAGCCGCTTTTGCAGTACAGGTACATCCTCAGCAGGCAGTTCTACTCCTAAGTCACCTCTGGCAACCATCACACCATCGCACAAAGCCAGAATCGCTTCCATTTGTTCAATAGCTTCATGCTTTTCAATTTTGGCAATTACTGGCACCTGCTTGCCTGTGCTAGAAATTAGCTCTTTAATTTCGATCATGTCCTGGGGGTTGCGGACAAAGGAAAGAGCTACCCAGTCTACACCTTGATCTAGACCAAACACCAGATCCTCGCGGTCTTTGTCGGTCATGGCCTTAATCGATAGGTAAACGCCAGGAAAGTTGACACCTTTATTGTTAGATAACTTACCTGGCACAGTAATGCGGCAATGTAAATCGCCTTTATCGCGGTTAATATCCTCCACCAGCATTTCTACTCGACCATCATCAAGGAGGATTTTTGCACCTACTGGGACTTCTTCAGCCAAATAATCGTAGGTAACACAGCTAATTTCTTGTGAACCGATAACTGGGCGATTTGTCAAGGTGAAGCGATCGCCTTTTGCCAAAATAATCGACCCGTTTTCAAATCGACCCAAGCGAATTTTTGGCCCTTGCAAATCTTGGAGAATTGCCACTGGCTGATTTAGTTCAAAGGCAGTTTGCCGAATTAAGCGAATATTACGCTGATGGTCGGCATGAGTACCATGGGAGAAGTTTAGCCGCAGTGTCGTTGCACCCGCTTCAATAATTGCCTTCAGCGTTTCTGGGCTGCTAGTGGCAGGACCAATCGTAGCAACAATTTTTGTCCGGCGTAGAGAATCTCTTAATTGCATAGGGCTGATTCTAGTGGGCTATCTCTGTCTAGAGAGTCATAGTAAATTAAGGGGCATTGCGGTTTCAGTCACTGCTATATCCATGACAAGAGAGGCAGAAGACGAATAGGGCTGTGGGAGTAACTTTGATCTGAAAGGAGAAATTATTTATTCTCTCTTCCGCATCACTCCCTGAGAGTTGTGGGATAGAGTAGATATCGTACACCAATCTTGGTTCCATCCTTCCGAAGAGAGATTTTTTTAAATCAACTCTTTGGTAATTGGCTGGCATACCCTACTGAGTCAGCAAAAACTTAGCTCTCGTCTGGAATCATAGCGCTATTCATCTACTAATCAGCAAAGATGAAGATAAATCTTGCTAAACAAAAGCTTACAAAAGTTTATTATTTCCTCATCTTTGTCGTATATTCGTAATGTTTGAATCAGAAAGGAGTTACGAATGCTCACATTGGAGGCACAGAAGTCACTGAAAGTCCCACCTAAGGAATTTTTAGCGCCTCCTGGTGATTTCAATCCCACACTGCTGCTGTTTTTGGCAACGGTAGCAATGCTGGTGTTATCTAACTTTGGTTACTGGCTTTGGCAATGGCCAGATTGGCTGTGCTTTAGCATTAATACTCTAGCCTTACATTGCGCTGGCACAGTAATTCACGATGCCTGTCACCAATCAGCCCATCGCAACCGAGTAATTAATGCCATGTTAGGTCATGGTAGCGCCCTAATATTAGCTTTTGCCTTTCCAGTCTTTACACGGGTGCATTTACAGCATCATGCCCATGTAAATCATCCTAAAGATGACCCAGATCATTATGTTTCTACCGGGGGGCCGTTATGGTTAATTGCAGTAAGGTTTTTGTACCACGAAGTATTTTTCTTTCAACGGCAACTGTGGCGCAAATATGAACTGTTAGAATGGTTCATCAGCCGCTTAATTGTCGGGGCAATTTTTTATATTTCAATTCAATATCATTTTTTGGGTTACATTCTCAATTTTTGGTTTATTCCAGCCTTCTTGGTGGGGATAGCCTTGGGATTATTTTTTGATTATTTACCCCATCGCCCCTTTGTGGAAAGCGATCGCTGGAAAAATGCCCGCGTTTATCCTGGTAAAATCCTGAATATTTTGATTTTGGGACAAAACTACCACTTAATACATCATTTGTGGCCTTCTATTCCTTGGTATAACTACCAACCTGCATATTATGTGATGAAGCCACTTTTAGATGAAAAAGAATGTTATCAAACTTCTGGTTTATTACAAAAAAAAGACTTTTTTGAATTTGTTTATGACATTTTTGTAGGAATTAGATTTCATCATCACAAAGAATAAATAATTGCTGCTATTTTTAAGTTACGGTTAAAGAGATTACTTTTAAACCACAGAGGCACAGAGAACACAGAGAGGTATATCCCTAAATTTTTGTAGATTTGAGATTAGCAGTGACTCCAAAATCCACTAATGCTATATAGAAGATTTGGCCGTACAGAATTACAGATGCCAGTGTTTTCCTGCGGTGGTATGAGATACCAGTTTAAATGGCAAGATGTTCCTCAGTCGGAAATTCCTGCGGATAGTCAGGCTAATCTGGAAGCAACTATTCGACGAGCAGTTGAGGTGGGTATTAATCATATTGAAACTGCTCGCGGTTATGGTACTTCGGAAATGCAGTTGGGGAGAATATTGCCTCAGTTTCCTCGCGACCAATTAATTGTGCAGACAAAAGTTGGATTGGTTGCAGATGCGAAGGAATTTCGGCAAAAATTTACACAATCATTGCAAAATCTCCAGCTAGATTATGTTGATTTATTGGGTTTACACGGCATCAATCATGCTGAATCATTAGATTACAGTATGCGTCCCGGTGGCTGTTTAGAAGTGGCACAACAGTTACAAGCAGAGGGAAAAGTCAGATTTATTGGCTTTTCTACCCACGGATCTAAAGATTTGATTGTCCAGGCTATTAATACTAACCAATTTGATTACGTTAATCTGCATTGGTACTACATTAATCAATGGAATTGGCAGGCAATTAAAGCAGCTACCCGTCATGATATGGGAGTATTTATTATTAGTCCTTCCGATAAAGGAGGGATGCTATATAAACCACCGCAAAAATTAGTTAATCTTTGCGCTCCCTTGAGTCCAATGGTGTTTAATGACTTATTTTGTCTAAGTCATCCAGAAGTGCATACCTTGAGTTTAGGAGCAGCAAGACCCGAAGATTTTGATGAACACCTAAAAACTTTAGCATTGCTGAATCAGTCAGATGAAATCTTACCAGCAATTTTGCATAGATTAGAACAAGAAGCGATCGCTACTTTAGGAGCAGACTGGGTAAAATCTTGGGAAACTAACTTACCCACATTTGAAGAAACGCCAGGACAGGTAAATATTCCCGTGATTTTGTGGTTATTAAATTTAGCGATCGCCTACGATTTGGTAGACTATGCCAAAATGCGCTATAACCTGCTAGGTAATGGCAGTCACTGGTTCCCTGGTAATAAAGCAGATCGGCTAGACGAACTAGACCTGCGGCCAGCTCTTGCCAGCAGTCCTCACGCTGATAAAATTCCCCAGATGTTGGCAAAAGCCCATCAAATGTTAGCTGGTGCTGAAGTTAAACGTTTATCCAAGACCTAAGAAATAGAGCGTAGGTAGAGATGGGGAAATAGGAAGGTAGAAAGGTAGAAATAATTTTTCTTGTCACCTTGTCACCTTGTCCCCCAGGGCTGTTTCATTCGCTTGTGTTGGAGATTTGTCAAGAGGATAATCTCACGCAAAGGCGCAAAGACGCAAAGAAAAATCAGGTATTTCGGACTGAAGATGCCAAAATTTTCGGTCTTAATTGTGGATTTGCCCTTGCAATTTTAACCCTTTTAGGGAACGAATCAGCCCTGCCCTGTCCCCTGTCACCCATCACCTATGACCTCATCTAGCATTGGTATTACCAGCACTTTATCAACACGGTTACCATCCATATCCATCACTTCAATCCGCATACCATGCCATTCAAAATGATCGGCTGCTGTAGGGATGCGACCAAGATGGTTGATCACAAAACCACCTAATGTTTGATAACTACCTCGCTCCTCTACTTCCCACTCTTCTAAATCGAAAAGTTCATAAAACTCTTCTACAGGTAACATCCCATCTAAAAGCCAGGAACCATCTTCTCGTTGCACGGCTTGTGGTTCGTCCTCTCCAGGCCCTTCAGGAACATCACCAACGATTTCACTCATAATGTCGTTAAGCGTGACTAATCCTTGAATGACACCGTATTCATCTACAACCAAGGCCATGTGAGTAATAGTTTGCTTGAACAACTCCAAAACTTTTAAACCACGGGTACTTTCAGGCACAAAGACGGGCTGTCGCAATCCGATTGTTAAGTCCAGGGGTTCATTGCGGAAACTCCGGGCTAGTAAGTCGGTAACCGGGATAACGCCTAATACATTATCGAGTCCTCCCTGACAAACTGGATACCGGGAATAAGCACTTTCAACCATCTTCTGGCGGTTTTCTTCGGGAGAGTCTTCTAAATCCAGCCAAACTATATCGGGACGGGGTGTCATCAAGTAGCTAACAGGGCGATCGCCTAAACGAAAAACTCGCTCAACCATATCTTGCTCTGCTTCCTCAAAGGTTCCCGCCTCCGTACCTTGTTCAATTAAAATTTTAATTTCTTCCTCAGTAACTTGCGGTTCAATAGAGGGTGTAATGCCCAATCCTCGCAGTATCATATCTGTAGAAGCACTTAAGAGATACACCACTGGTGCCGCCAGAGCCGCTAAAGCTCGCATGGGAATAGCAACAATTGATGCAATCCGTTCCGGGTTATTTAATGCCAAACGTTTCGGCACCAGTTCGCCGACAATTAACGACAAATAGGTAATGAGCAAAACCACTATCCCAAAGGAGATTGGTTCGCTATAAGGAGCTAAAAAGGGGATCAACCGCACATAGACAGCTAATCGCGAGGCAATTGTTGCTCCTCCGAAAGCACCAGTAAGGATACCGATGAGGGTAATCCCAATTTGAATTGTAGACAGGAAATGATTTGGAGACTCCGCTAGTTTCAATGCTGCCTGTGCCTTGGCATCCCCTTGATTGGCAAGCTGTTGTAGTCTTACTTTGCGTGCCGAGACAACTGCCATCTCAGACATAGAAAATACACCGTTGGCAATAACTAAGATCAAGATGATGAAAACTTCAAAAGTGATGGAGAACATGTTTTAGAATTGTCGCTTATCAGAGCGAACGTAGCTCAACTCTTAGTATCTAGTATTAAAGGTGCCGGCATAAATGCTTTAACCTTACATAAAGGAGTAGTTTAATTTTTAAGTCTATATAAATCAGTAGTTAGATATTATTTTTTCACAGAAATAATTAGCGTGACGAGAAGAGGCAGAGGGGAAGTTTCTTCCCAATGCCCAATACCCAATGCCCAATGCCCCATTCCCCTACTCAACACTTTTAAAATAGTGAACATACACTGACTCTAGATTTTCTTATCTTTAACGACTTCCTCCTGTAGTAAAACTTATGGCATTTTCTTCTATTGTGCGTGCATTGGCGCGATCGCCTCTCAGCACTGAATTACTTTCCAAACTCAATCGCCAACAGGATTTGCGGTTAAATGGCATCTCTCGGCTACCCAAAGGTCTGGTAACTTCGGCATTAGCACAACACTCAGGAAGAAATTTGTTGGTAGTCTGTGCCACTTTGGAGGAAGCCGGACGCGCTTATGCCCAGTTAGAAATGATGGGATGGCAAACAGTACATTTTTACCCCACCTCCGAAGCATCGCCTTATGAACCGTTTGACCCCGAAACTGAAATGACTTGGGGACAGATGCAAGTTTTGTCGGATTTGGTGAGCGGGGAAAACTCCCATCCCGGAGCAAAGCAATCCTTAGCAATTGTTGCCACGGCTGGGGCACTGCAACCTCATTTACCACCACCAGAGGTCTTTACGCCTTATTGTCTCACTCTGAAGCGGGGGATGGAATTTGACTTGGATAGCTTCGGCGAAAAAATCACCACTTTGGGGTATGAACGAGTGCCACTGGTGGAAACAGAGGGACAATGGAGCCGGCGCGGTGATATTGTCGACGTTTTCCCTGTTTCTTCAGAAATGCCAGTCAGACTGGAGTGGTTTGGCGACGAAATCGAGAAAATCCGTGAATTTGATGCAGCAACTCAACGTTCTGCCCTTGACAAAATTGAGCAGCTGATACTGACTCCCACTAGTTTTGCGCCTATTGTCTTAACAAAACTGGCAAATAATGAAAAATTTCAAGCCCTCACTGCTGATTTAAACTCAGGACTCAGCACTCAGCACTCAGGACTCAGCACTCAGGACTCAGCACTCAGCACTCAGGACTCAGGACTCAGGACTCAGGACTCAGCACTCAGCACTCAGCACTCAGCACTCAGCACTCAGGACTCAGCACTTTTAGAAGGTAGCCGTCGGTTTTTGGGGTTAGCCTTTGAAAAACCAGCCTCACTATTAGATTACTTGCCAGAAAACACCTTGATTGCTGTTGATGAACTAGAACAGTGTCATGCTCATAGCGATCGCTGGGTGGAAAATGCTGAGGAACAATGGAGTGTAGAGATTGGGGAGGAATCTTCTGTGACATTGCCGAAAATTCATCGGTCTTTTGATGAATGTTTGGCGGATGTGAATAAATATCCCACTGTATATTTATCAGAACTGGCGGAAGAAAATAGTGGGATAAATCTGGCTAGTCGGTCGTTACCTGTGACACCACATCAGTTTGGTAAACTAGCACAAACACTGAGACAAGAGCGCGATCGCAATTTCTCGATTTGGCTAATTTCTGCCCAGCCTTCGCGTTCTGTTTCTCTACTCCAAGAACACGATTGTCCGGCTCAGTTTATCCCTAATCCCCGCGACTATCAAGCGATCGACAAGCTGCAAATTAACCATACACCTGTAGCTCTCAAATACTCTGGACTAGCGGAACTCGAAGGTTTTATCCTGCCTACATATCGGTTGGTAGTCGTCACCGACCGCGAATTTTATGGACAGCATTCTTTGGCGACACCAGGCTACATTCGCAAGCGTCGCCAAGCGAGTTCCAAGCAAGTAGACCCCAACAAGCTGCGTCAGGGTGATTATGTGGTTCATAGAAGTCATGGGATTGGTAAATTTGTCAAGCTAGAAAGCTTAACGATTAATCACGAAACCCGTGATTACATAGTGGTGCAGTATGCTGATGGTATCTTGAGAGTTGCCGCCGATCAAGTAGGTTCTTTATCTCGGTTTCGCCGCACAGGAGATAAAGCACCAGAACTGCACAAGATGACGGGTAAGGCTTGGGACAATACCAAAAACCGTGTCCGTAAAGCCATCAAAAAATTAGCGGTGGACTTATTGAAACTGTATGCAGCCAGGTCAAAACAACAAGGCTTTACTTATCCTCAAGATATGCCTTGGCAAGAGGAAATGGAAGATTCTTTCCCCTACCAACCGACAACAGACCAGCTAAAAGCAGTGCAAGATGTCAAACGGGACATGGAAAGCGATCGCCCAATGGATCGGTTAGTATGTGGTGATGTGGGTTTCGGGAAAACGGAAGTAGCTATTCGCGCCATTTTCAAAGCCGTTACCGCCGGTAAACAAGTCGCACTATTAGCACCTACTACCATTCTTACCCAGCAACATTACCACACCCTCAAAGAACGCTTTGCCCCTTACCCGGTAAATGTCGGCTTACTTAATCGTTTTCGCAGTGCGGAAGAACGCCGCAATATTCAAAAGCGTTTAGCAACGGGAGAATTAGATATTGTTGTCGGGACACACCAACTTTTAGGTAAAGGTGTGATATTCCATGATTTAGGACTGTTGGTGGTGGATGAAGAACAAAGATTTGGGGTGAACCAAAAAGAGAAAATTAAAAGCCTGAAAACTCAAGTTGATGTGCTGACACTTTCGGCTACTCCCATTCCCCGTACCTTATATATGTCTTTATCGGGGATTCGGGAAATGAGTTTAATTACCACACCACCGCCTACCAGAAGACCAATCAAAACTCATTTAGCACCCCTCAACCCGGAAAGCGTCCGCAGTGCCATTCGTCAAGAATTAGACAGGGGGGGACAAGTATTCTACGTAGTACCACGAGTTGAGGGCATTGAAGAGATCACAGCCAATTTGCGAGAAATGATCCCGGGGGGAAGATTTGCGATCGCTCACGGTCAAATGGATGAAAGCGAGTTAGAATCTACCATGCTGACTTTCAGTAATGGTGATGCGGATATTCTTGTTTGCACGACAATTATTGAATCTGGTTTAGATATTCCCCGCGTCAACACCATCTTAATTGAAGACGCTCATCGATTTGGTTTATCGCAACTATACCAATTAAGGGGAAGGGTGGGACGTGCAGGGATACAAGCCCATGCATGGTTATTTTACCCCAAACAACGGGCATTATCGGATGCCGCACGGCAAAGACTGCGGGCAATTCAAGAATTCACCCAGCTTGGTTCTGGCTATCAACTAGCCATGCGTGACATGGAAATTAGGGGTGTGGGTAACTTACTAGGTGCTGAACAATCCGGTCAAATGGAAGCCATCGGCTTTGATTTGTATATGGAAATGTTGGAAGAGGCGATTCGAGAAATTCGCGGTCAAGAAATACCCAAAGTTGATGAGACACAGATTGACCTCAACCTCACAGCCTTTATTCCCGCAGATTACATTCCCGATGTCGATCAAAAGATGAGTGCTTACCGTGCAGTAGCGGCGGCGAAATCTCCAGAAGAACTAAAAATGATTGCGGCTGAGTGGGGCGATCGCTATGGTACTTTACCCGTGCCAGCGAATCAACTTTTACGCGTAATGGAACTCAAACAACTAGCGAAAAAATTAGGATTTAGCCGCATTAAACCAGAAAATAAACAGCACATTATTTTAGAAACGCCAATGGAAGAACCTGCTTGGAATTTATTAGCGGCGAACTTACCGGAACATCTCAAAACGCGTTTTGTTTATTCTCCTGGTAAGGTGACAGTAAGGGGTTTAGCAGTGCTGAAAGCCGACCAACAATTGCAAAGTTTAATTGATGCTTTCGTTAAAATGCAAGGTGCTGTGGCAGAGGCGGTTGTTGTGTGAATAATGATCAGGAATAAGCATGATAAATCTTGAATTAAAAAAAATTTACAGCGCACGAGTGTAAATTTATGGCTCAAGCCTTAACCAAACAAGTAACTTTTGATGAATTTATCGAGTGGCTACCAGAAAACTCAGAGGTACGCTATGAACTGCATGATGGAGTGATTGTCGAAATGCCAAAACCGACGGGAAAGCATTCCACTGTGACTGGTTTCCTGATAGAAGAATTGCTCCTAACCATCATCCAGATGAATAAGCGTGGTATTTGGACAATTCCCAGAGAATCGATTGTCAAGACCAGCAATGAAAAATCTGGCTATGAGCCGGATATCATTGTTTTAGATCAGCAAGCTTTAGGTAGCGAACCTCGTTGGGAGCGTGAGTCAATCATTGAGAATGCTACCAGCGTGAAGTTAATTGTTGAAGTGGTCAGCACTAATTGGCGTGATGATTATCACAAAAAACTGGCTGACTATGAGGAGATGAGCATCCCCGAATACTGGATTGTAGATTACGCCGCCTTAGGCGGTCGAGCGCTAATCGGTAACCCCAAACAGCCGACTGTCTCTGTTTACGAGTTAATTGAAGGTGAGTATCATATCAAGTCAGTCAGTTTCGTCACGGCTCACTCATTCAATTACCCACATTCCCAAATTTAAATTTGACAGCCGAGCAGATTTTTCAGGTAGGTAGGGGTAGGAAACACTAAAGCAACTACCAGCACAAGCAAACCTAACCCTCTTTAATCATTGTTTTTTCAGACTGGTTTATCCTGGTACTAGATATCAAAAATGGAAAATTTACCCAATAGTTGGGCTGATATACAACCAGATACTGTATATATTGCCACGAATGGGCTGTTAATTTCATTTGCCAGCGAGCAAATAAAGTTAGGAATAAAATATGATCAAAATGGCAAGCATTTAAAAGCAATTGAGAAGGGACAAGTACCCACACGCGGTAATGTTGGGCTGGTTCCTTCCCAAGAAGAAGACTATGAGTTGAAATCCAAAGTATTAGGTAAAGGTGGCAATCGCCGATTTCATGCAAAATTTATTGATGGTGTGTTGCACTTCCCCGGTTGGATAACAGAACATTAAACAGGAGTAAGTATGTATGACAAAAGTTGAACTAAGAAATCACCAAGTCTGGAGAGTTTTAACCGAAATATTAGAAACTTTAGATCCTGATATTCTTGTTAAAGAACACCTTGAATTATGTGATTATAAAGTATGTGGCTATTGGGATGAGCAAGATGAATATTATGAAACAATTACTTTACCTCGTAATCTAGAAACCTCATTAGTCAGCAGTTCTATCGGAGTTACTAATAAAAAACGCTTTATACAACTAAAGTTTTCCCTAATAAATGCTGGTATTGATATTACTCATCAGCCAAGTAATAACTCTCAAAAATTGGGTGAATTAGTTCTTGTATATGATGAGAATCTGGAATTTGTTGATGAAAATTGGCTTTTAGATATTGATTCTCTTGATATTGCCCAAGTTCATACCAATCAATAACTAAAACCAAAGCTAAATAGGAGAGCCAAAGTGAATATTAATCTTGATTTACCCCCAGATTTAGAAAAAGAGCTTTGTAATGAAGCTTCTCAGCTTAACTTAACGCTTTCTGAATACATTCTTCATCTTCTTTCTGTAAGACAGATTCTCGCAAATCTACCCAAGACAGGAGCCGAGCTTGTAGCTTTTTGGCAGAATGAAGGTTTAATCAATTCAAGACCCGATATTACAGATAGTCAAGCCTACGCTCGTCAGTTACGTCACAAGGCTGAAACTCGTGAGCGAACATAGGTGAAGTTTAATGTATTTGCTAGATACGGACATTTTGATTGATATTCAACGAGGTCATACTGCTGCAATAAATTGGTTTGCCAGCCTATCAGATTTGCCTAGTGTACCTGGCTTTGTGGTTATGGAATTAATTCAGGATTCTCAAAACAAGCAAAAACTGCGTAATGCCTTAAAACTGGTTGCACCGCTACCTGTAGTTTGGCCGACTGAGACTGATTTAAATCGCGCCTTGTCAGACTTTGCAACCTACCATTTGTCAGATAGTTTAGGCTTGTTAGATGCCTTGATTGCTGCTTGTGCTGTTGGCAGATATGCAACACTTTGTACATTTAATGTCAAACATTACCGTGTTATTCCAGGTCTAGTCATAGAACAACCATACACACGTTAACAGTCGTTTAATACTGTAATATGTCAAACTCAAATAGGGTAAATATACGTAAAACTATATATAATGCTTTTATAGAAATGTGATGTAAAAAATTTATGCCTAAAAATTTAGGTCAAAGTATGCCAAAGCCCTTTGTTGAAAGATTCCGCAAGTACCTAATACATCTTACCCAGGTCATGCAATCTCGGGCTGTGGTTTCTAGTATATTCCCTAACCCAACTGATAATGGACAAATTAAAGAACACATTTTTCTTGACTTGCTTAATCAGCACCACAGACTTATTTTTTATTTCTTCGCTGTTAACCAGCTTAGAAAAAATTAGCAGGTTACATCGACACATTTTTTACGATTACACAAAGATATTTGAGATGGCTGTTCCTCCTGCTAGAATTTGATTTACTTGCTTGCTTCTGCCATTCAAAGCAATCACAATTTACGCCCACTATAGGACATCGTACATAATATAATCTTTGTCGAAAAGCTGAGGATAGACTGGAAGTGTTTCTAAAGTATTTTGCCCATGTTAGCTTTGAGCAAGCGATCGCCTTAAAAATCAACCCTCAGATTTGATCACAATACAGTGCGATCGCTCCTCTAGAATTGTCCAACGAAAGACAAACTATGCGAGTCACGTTTGATAACACGGCTTTTCAGTAATATCTACCCTTGGTTAACAGTAAAATTAGAGGTGAAACTACATAAGTTTCACAAAAGGTGACTGTTATGGAAAAAATAATGACCATTGCTCAGATAGAAGAGCAGTTTGAATCAGAATGGATACTAGTGGAAGACCCACAAACTAATGAAGCTTTAGATATTCAAAGCGGAAAGGTACTGTGGCACAGTAAGGATCGAGATGAGGTTTATCGGAAAGCTGTAGAATTACGTCCCAAAAGATTTGCAATGCTTTACACTGGCCAGATCCCTGAAAATACAGCGATCGCGCTATGAATTTCTCGTTCAATCCTAGACGTGGGTTAGTTGTTGTTCGTGCAGAGTTATTTGGTGCTTCTGGTAGTAACGTGTTGAGATTAGCCCTAGATACAGGTGCGACTTACACTGTGATCAACATAGCAATGTTGGTTGCCATCGGTTACGATCCAGCTTTAGTTCCGAATCGAGTTCAAGTAACAACGGGTAGTAGCGTTGAATTTGCTCCTCAGATCAAGTTGCAGAAAATTGCAGCACTGGGTCAAGAACGCACGGATTTTGCAGTATTGGGTCACACATTACCACCGAGTGCGGGTGTTGATGGTCTTTTGGGTCTTGACTTCTTCCGAGGACTGACTTTGACGATTAACTTTGATAATGGGCATATATCATTGGTCTGAAATTGATATGTCAACCTTTGGTGAAGCGTTTTCGGCTGTATTTGCAAGAGCTTCAGGAAAAAACCTGTAAACTACCGATGAGCAATTGCGCACAGAGCCAGAGGCGATCGCCTGTCAAATAAACCCCTAGCTTCGAGCATAATTAGGGCGATCGCGATTATCTTAGATTGCGTTTAGCAATACACATCAAAGATAACGCCGCCTCTGGTAAATCAGAATTAATCCCAGATAACCATTGACTTAGGCGATATTTGCTCACTGAGCGACCATAATTTCCCTGTAAAACTTCCGCTCCCAGAGTGTGATTGTGGGGATAAACTTTTACTGTAAAACCCCTAGGTTCTAAAACTTGATAATAAAATTGTGGCGTTAAACCATAACCAGGTTTGTGGTAAGTTTCAGTCGCGAGCATAGCATTATGTTCTTCTGGCGACATGAAATTACCACCGCTCAGTAATCGATAAATTGGTACTCGTATTTTATACAAAAGCATACCTAAACCTTTCCAGTTCCAAGCAGTTTGTTGCGGATCATGATCAGTAATTAACAATCCGCCAGGACGAACTAGACGTGCAGCTTGAAGCAAAGTTTTAGTCATATCGTCGCAATGGTGTAATGTAGCATTGACTGCAACGATATCTGCAAAAGAGTCAATAAATGGTAAATTTTGGGCATCTGCCAAAATAGGTGTATAGCCCACAGTTTGCGCCATTTCCAAAGATGTACGGGAGATATCTACACCAATCATCAGTCTTGGTGAACCACCTAATGTTGCAAACAAATTACCAGGGCCGCAACCAATATCAACGACAATTTTATCATCCCAACTATCTATTGCTGACTGCCAGCGTTCTTGAAATACTTGATCTCGATGACAGGCTTTAAAGTAGCCTTTTGCCCATTCAGGATGATCGTAATAATATTGGTTTGCTTTCATTGCTGGAGTAAAATTGCTCATTTGGCAAGTAGGAATACTTCCAGTTTGCCAATCCACATTAGCATCCTTAGCAATAAATTGACGCAGGGCTAAAAGTTTGGAGTTTACACTGAGCATGTTTAAACAGTACTTTTGAGAAAGCTAATTTTAAATATATGATTACTTGAGTGTTATTAACATAGTTTTCAATAAGTTTGCAAATTCTTTATATACTTGAAAATCGTTCTATCATAGCCTAAGCAAAAATGTATGATTTATTTTTAGAAGTTTTTGATATTTTTTAAGAATATGCATTTTAAAGATTATCTAAGTATAAAAAGTAGATTTATCAGATGTGTAAATCAAGCTTTTTTATACAAATTTTGATCACCACAATTTCCACCAATAAATAAGTAATAATCAATCACTCATATTCAGCTAGCGAACACTGTTGCTGGCTGAATATGAGTTGGTAGCTGATAAAAAATATCAGTCTTTTGACTTCCGTGCAACGGTACTAGTCCCCTTTTCGGTAAAATAACTGGGCAACTCAGCAAGGAACATGTAATGACTAAAGTTAGTATTGGAATTATTGGTGGTAGTGGTCTATACAAAATGGCAGCCCTCAAGGACGTGGAAGAGGTACAAATCCAGACGCCTTTTGGTTCGCCTTCTGATGCTTTGATTTTGGGGACATTGGCAGGAACACAGGTAGCCTTTTTGGCACGTCACGGACGTAATCATACTCTACTGCCTTCTGAGTTGCCGTTTCGTGCCAATATCTATGCGATGAAGCAACTGGGTGTAGAGTATTTAATCTCAGCTAGCGCGGTTGGTTCCTTAAAAGCAGAAGCGAAACCAGTAGATATGGTAGTACCAGATCAATTTATTGACAGGACAAAAAATCGGATTTCAACGTTTTTTGGCGAAGGAATTGTGGCTCACATTGCCTTTGGCGATCCGATTTGTCAAAATTTGGCTGGGGTGTTGGCGGATGCGATCGCCTCTTTGGATTTACCAGATGTGACTCTGCATCGTGGTGGTACTTATGTGTGCATGGAAGGCCCGGCATTTTCCACCAAGGCGGAATCAAATCTTTACCGCAGTTGGGGTGCAACAGTAATTGGCATGACGAATTTACCAGAGGCCAAGTTGGCAAGGGAAGCAGAAATTGCCTATGCAACTTTAGCGCTGGTGACGGATTATGATTGCTGGCATCCGGATCACGATAGTGTGACGGTAGAGATGGTAATTGGTAATTTGCAACGCAATGCAGTTAATGCTCAAAAGGTAATTCAAGAAACTGTGCGACGTTTGAGTGAAAATCCGCCAATTAGTGATGCTCATTCAGCTTTAAAGTATGCGATTTTGACGAATTTGCAGCAAGCACCAACGGCGACGAAAGAAAAGTTGGGTTTGTTGTTGCAAAAGTATTTATAGTACCCAGATCCCCGACTTCTTCAAGAAGTTGGGTATCTGTACGGGTTTACACCACTTGAAAATCAAAGTTCAAACTAGCCCAATTGTTAACATCTAATACATAGGAGTCAGCAGATATACTATTGATGTCTGACTTGACCGCACTGGCATTATGCAAGTCTTGTAGAAGTGCTTGGGCAATTTCTAAAGAATTTAATAATGCACCAAAGGGTCGTTGGTCTGTGATGGGATACTTAGAAGTTTCTAAGTGTGCTAGGGTTTCACGGAAAGGGGCAGTACTGAGGATCAATTGGTGTTCACATTCATAAGCTGGCCCGGGAATTACCCATTCCGAGGCAGTAATACTTTTTGGTAATGTGAGGGTTTGACCTGGGGCGATCGCAACTTGTTGGAACAAAGATTTAGAGTCAATACTGGTTGATTCTTGGGGGGATTGCCAGGGATAAAAAGCGATCGCAGTTCGATCATTTTTTAATCCCAGCAGCATTAAATATACCGGGCGATCGCCCTTATTTTGTAATTTGTATTGCATTCGACTACCAATAGGCACAGTAGGATTACTGAGTACTGTTAGCAGTGATTTGCCGTGGCGTTTTTCCGCCTCCAGAGTTCGTGTTGTTTCGCGTTGCATGACTACCCGTGATGACAAGCCGTTGATAATCTCCAGGGTTGCCTTGATGGGTAAGCGGGAAGAACCTTCATTTTCTGTGAGTCGCCATAACTTTGCTGCTAACAGTGTTGGTAATTTTGGTACTAATCTCTGCACTGCCAATTTTACCGCTTCCCCAACTTCTCCAGCTGTGTTGGAAATTAGCTCGCCGCCTGGAGTAAATAAACCGTAGCGACTAGGAGTTTCCAATAGTTTACCAAATACACAATCGGCTGGTTGTTCTCCTGCCACGACAGTGGATATATGATTGACTGCGGCAAAGGCACTTGTGGCATCTACCCGCTCAATTCTTTCTAGTCCCGTATCCAGGGCAACTGTTAAACTAACACTCCGGGGTAGCACCCTAACTACTTCTTGGCAAAGTTGTCCTACTTTTAGGGAACTTTCTCCTTTAACTTTAGAAATTTGGGCTTTTGCTGTTAACCCAGTACGCGATCGCAATATTAACTGTTCTCCAGTTGATAAAGTGAGTCGGGAATTAACTCCATAGTATTCCAGTACTTGTGGAGGTATTCCTGCTAACCACAGATGAGTTGTTTTACCCTCGTCTTCCATGGCTTTGATTGCTCCCTCGGCGCTCACTTTGGGTTCTGGGAGGAGATTTTCAATAGTTAATGCTCCCTGTTGAGTTTTCGGCTCACTCAATAATCCTGGTTGCTGTTTGCTACCCAGCTGGTGTATGGAACTTCCCACATGGGAGAGGCTAAATTGAATTGTCGTTGCTGGTGTGGTTTCCCACAGGTATTGTGTCAATGCATAGGTAAATAACCCCGCACTAAAACCAGAAAAGAGCGCTTCCATCGCCAATTGTTGGGGATCTGAAGTAGCGGATAACACAACACCACTATTGAGGGCTGAGTTTTGACTTTTGAGTTGTTGTAAAAACTCAAGTTCGGCTGTTACTAGCTGTGCATCTGGTAATTCATGGCGAGCACGAATTCGCCAGGCTGTTGGCTGGACTTTTGTCGGCGCATAATAACTGGTATCCAATACAGCTGTAACGTGGTTTGTGGGCAGCGATCGCAACAATAGCTGTACGGTTTCTGCCAATATATAGTTGACTATTTTCTTATCTTGTGTGTCTTGATGTTCATGAGCTGGAACTAAAGCATTTTGTACTGTATCGATAAATTGTCCCGATTTAATTCGGGTACCATAGCCACTAAAGTGGAATACCACCACATCATCAGCTTTAGCTTGCTTACCGAGGTGTTCCTCAAAAGCCGCCTCAATGGATTTCCTGGTAGCTTGTTCGTCAGTTAAGGTCAGGATATCTGAACTTTGGAAGCCAAACCGATGAATTAACAGTTCTTTTTGCAGTTCTACATCGGTAAGACAACCACTCAAAGAGGGACTTTTTTGGTATTGATTAATGCCGATCAATAATGCCAATTTCCGCGTACTAGGTTGTGCTAAAGCTTGGGAGTAGCGATCGCTCAAAGTCAACCACTCAACTTCAGTTATACCCAACACTGCGAGTATTGAACCAATCCGTTGTACAAAAGTCCGACGCTTCATAATTAGCCATCAGTCCTCAGCCCGTCAGCTAACAGCTTAAGGGGCTGAAGTCTGTAGTGTAAAGTTAAAGTTTATACTGTTTGTCAATTGATAGATTGACTTAAGCCAATGTTTGTAATTGCATTGCTCTAGCCAATTCTGCCGCCACTTCGGGACGGGAAAATTCTGGTGGGGGTAATTCACCCCGGCGCAGCATTTCTCTGACTTTGGTTCCCGACAGATGAACGCGCTCTTCTGGCTTACTGGGGCTGGTTTTAGTTGTGGCCATTTGTTTGGTGCGTGTGCAGTAGAAAGCGTGTTCAAATTTCATCGGCACAATGCCCAATTCAGTTGGCTCAAACTCGTCAAAGATATGTTGAGCATCATAAGTGCCGTAATAATCACCCACACCTGCATGATCCCGTCCGACAATAAAGTGAGTACAACCGTAATTTTTCCGAACTAAGGCATGGAAGATGGCCTCCCGAGGTCCAGCATAACGCATTGCCGCCGGATTGATGGCTAAAATAACTCGGTCTAAGGGATAGTGGTGTTCTAGCAAAATTTCATAGCAGCGCATCCGCACATCGGCGGGAATATCATCTTCTTTTGTCGCCCCTACCAAGGGATGCAAAAATAAACCATCAACGGTTTCTAAAGCACACTTTTGGATGTATTCATGAGCGCGGTGGATGGGGTTGCGAGTTTGAAAACCGACAATGGTTTTCCAACCCTTGTCTCTAAACATCTGCCGTGAAGCAGCTGGATCGATTTGGTATTTAGGAAACTGGGGATGGCGATCGCGTTGTAATAACCAAATGTCACCTGCGAGATTTACAGAACCTTGGTTATAGACTACCTGCACACCTGGATGTTTAGCGTCATCAGTGCGGTAGACGTTAATAGCCTCACGGGTCTTGTTATAAAGATACTTTTGCGCGAGTTGCAAAACGCCGATAAACTCACCACTGGGGTTATCCAGGCGGATCAAGCCGCCTTCCTTGAGTGGGGATGCTACTTCTTCTGTGACTGAAAGTGTAATCGGTATTGACCACGCCAGACCATTGGCTAGCCGCATTTGGGTGACCACGCGATCGTAGTCTTCCTGGTTCATAAAACCCGTGAGTGGACTAAAGCCACCGATGGCAATCATCTCTAAATCAGAAACCGCCCGCTCATCCAGTTGTACTCGCGGTAAAAAGTCGGCTTTTGAGAGAAACTCTGCCTTTTGTTCAGCTGTGGCGATCCGGTTAATCAATTGTCCACCGTGGGGGGCAATGGCATCTGGATGGTGACTCAATGTAATCCCCTCTTGTTTTAACTGTAATTGTTTCAAACTATGTACTAACTTATCAAAATGCTGGTACGCAGAGAACAAAGAGTTTTTTTAGGTAGAGGTACCAAAGCGCGAAGGATGAATTTACGTGAATTCGATAAACCTCACCACATATCTTGCACCTAGCCCCAACGAATGAAATTCGTGGCTATACAAACGAAGTCCGCGGCTCGAGTGACTTGTACTGAGCCTTGTCGAAGTAGCTTCGCCGAACGTCCTACGCGGACTAATGTAAAATCAAGGATTTGGAACCCGCGCAGGTGGTTACTGAGCGGCTCGAGTGACTTGTACTGAGCCTTGTCGAAGTGCGGGTTTTGTTCGTGTAGCCGCGACTTCAGTCGCTTGGTGCAAGAGGTGAATCACCCCAAACCCTCTCCGACGCGGCTATCCATTACCCGGATCTTTCTCAACATTTGCGAGAGTATTAACTCACATTTTTGATAATACTGATTCCTTCGTTGCTAATTCTCAATGAAAATGCAGTTTTAGCGAGAATATTAAGCGCAATTTTGTCAAGTATGTTTGACCCCTTAGTCTCTGAGATACCTATGAAACTAGGGTTTCAATATTGTAAAGAAAGATGTGACTAATGGATAGGTTCTGACTTCGTTGAAGCGTGAAGCCTTTCTATGATTTGGTAGTTTGTAAAATCTTTATTGTAAAATTTAGAGGCTCCCGTTATACCCGAAGGATTAGCGGGAGAAAACTTCATTATGGCATAACCTGCCCATATCAATCGGGGGCAACAACTCGACCACCACTATGATGGTTAATTGACCAACGGTGGTCTATGCCTACAGAAGAAAACTGGCAAATTTCTTCTAGCTGCTTTTGTTGCACTGCGGCTTTACGCAAGGTAATAATTAGTTGATTTACCTGATGCCGCAAATCGGGGTTTTGACTGACGGCTGACATGGTTTGTCTTTCTAAGAGTTGAAGTAAAAGTTCGTAATGGATAGGTGAAGGTAAAGGAATTTGCTCCATGTAGTTGATGTAAAACTTTAAATTGGGGATTTTGTGTTAATCAGAGTTTTATCTCTATGCCAAAATTGTTACACAAGAAACAAATATTTGGTTATGTCCTTGATGTACCTGGAGATGAAGATTCAGCAAAGAGACTAGCGATCGCTAACTGGGGATCTGGTTGTTTAACTAAAGATTCTCCGATCAGTACAGCAGCAGCCCCTGCTTGTGTAACTACATTTAAATCATTTGGGGTATGTAATCCCGATTCACTAACAACTAAAATATTCCGTTCTTGTAATTGACTACCTCGTGCCGCTAATAGTTGGCAAGTCGTTTGGAGATCAACAGTAAAATCTGCCAAATTGCGATTATTTATTCCTACTAAAAACACACCATCTAAAGCTAATACACGGTCAAGTTCTGCCAAACTATGAACTTCAATTAAAGCTGTCATCTTCAGGGCATTGGCAATTTTGAGGAAGTATTGTAAATCTTGGTCACTGAGGATCGCCGCAATTAACAAAACCGCATCTGCACCCTGAATCCGAGCTAAGTACATTTGGTAAGGATAGATAATAAAGTCCTTACATAATAATGGTAAATCTACTGTGCTGCGAACTTTAGCTAAGTTATCAAAGCCACCTTGAAAAAACTTGACATCAGTCAAAACAGAAAGACAACTAGCACCACCTTGTTGATAGGATAAGGCGATCGCTACTGGGTCAAAATCTGACCGTAAAACGCCTTTACTGGGTGAAGCTTTTTTGACTTCAGCAATCAACGCTGGATGAGTTTTGCCTGGGTGTAGAGCGGCGATAAAATCACGAGTTGGCGGTGCTGTCAATACTTGTTTTTGTAATTCCCGTAAAGGCCGCTTTTCCCGCATTTGCTCAACTTCAATTTCCTTATGCCAGACAATTTCCTCCAAGATGTTATTGGGTTCTGCATCTGGCAAGGCAGACTGATAGCGCAAAAAAGAGACATTAATAGCTGTGTTCGGTGAACGGCGGCGGATTTGCATCATTCTGAGTGCTGAGTGCTGAGTGCTGAGTGCTGAGTGCTGAGTGCTGAGTGAAGGAGTGAGGGAGTGAGGGAGTATATTTGTTCTTGGCCTCACTCTCTATTCCCTATTCCCTAAACAACGGCTCGTTTATACGCTTCATCTAACACTTCTGAAAGTGTGGGATGGGCGTGTACTAAATGGGCGAGGTTTTGGACTGATTGACGGTTGGCGATCGCGGCTGAGGCTTCGTGAATTAAGTCGGCGGCGTGCATGCCAAAAATATGTACACCTAAGACTTCGCCTGTGTCTTGGCGATATACTACCTTGGCTATACCGTCGGCTTCGTTTTCTGCTAAGGCTTTGGAATTACCTTTGAAGTAACTTCTACTGGTAGCTATTTCAAAGCCTTCAGTTTGTCCCAATTCTTTGGCGGCTGTTTCTGTTAAGCCGACATAGCTGACTTCTGGGTGGGTGAATGCAGCTGCGGGGATGCTGCGATAGTCTACCACACGCGTTCGTCCGATGATATTTTCTACGGCGACGATGCCTTGAGCAGAAGCGGCGTGTGCCAGCATCATTTTGCCAGTAGCATCGCCAATTGCCCACACATGGGGAACTACTTCTCCGGCTGATAGCACTGCCATGCGATCGTCAACGGGAATAAAGTTCCGTCTGTCTAATTCCACACCCACAGATTCTAAACCGAGGTTTTTTGTCGCGGGGATGCGTCCTGTGGCGACTAGGCAAGCATCTACCTCGATGACATCAATATCTTCTTTGGTTTTGAAATCTGCTAATTCAATTACCACGGGTGAACCGGGGATAATTTTTTTCGCGTATATCCCTACTTTGGTTTCAATGTCGCGGGGAGTAATTAGTACGCGTTCTGCAAGTTTGGCAATATCGCGGTCAAATCCTGGCATTAATTGGTCTAGGGCTTCAATCATAGTGATTTCACAGCCCAAAGCTGAGTAAACATCGGAAAATTCTAAGCCGATGTAACCACTGCCAATAATCGCTACCCATTCTGGTAGAGATGCCAGTTTCACGCCTTGATCGCTGGTAAAGACGGTTTTTCCGTCTACTTCAATACCTGGAGGCACGAAGGGTACTGAACCAGGGGAAAGGATAATGTCTTTAGCTGTAATTGTTTTGTCACTGCCATCCCCAGTTATGGTAACTTTTTGTGTTCCCGCAATTTTCCCCCAACCCCTAATAATATCTACTCCCAGACGTTTGAGGCTGTTGGTTAAGTCGCCTTGAATTTTTGAGACGAGATTGCCGGCATGATCGGCGATCGCTTGTCGATCAAACTCCACATTACCAACTTGAATTCCCAGCGACTTGAGGTGGTGGGCATTGCGTAACTCCCGCACACGTCCAGATGCTGCCAGCAGCGCTTTAGAAGGAATGCAACCTCGATTGACACAGGTTCCTCCCATGTCAGCTGCTTCAATAATCGCTGTTTTCAGACCGCAGCTGACGGCGTGTAGGGCTGCGCCATGTCCGCCTACACCCGCGCCGATAATGACTAAATCGTAATCAAATCCATGACTCACGTTAGTTTCCCCGTGTGCTTCGCCTATTTATTTTCAACTTGACAAGCAATCTATGCAAGCCCATTCAGGTTTGGGCGTTACTAGATTAAAATTAAATATTATGATTTACGTTGGCACTCGAAGATGTTGATTTTTTACTAAAAAAGTAAAAACCGTATATTTAATTTTATTTTATACTTAAAACTATTAATTAATTCAAAAAGGCAGTCCTGATGAAACGAGTTTCATCGAGACTAGCTTTGTTTGTCAAAGAATATCTTTGATTTTTTTACTTTACTCAGGACTACTGAAAAACTCAACTCATCCTGTCCTACGAAGGTATAGCTATTACCACATAGTTGAGGACATAAACTAATTACAACCTGTCACCTGTGGTCACTGAGCTTGTCGAAGTGTGTAGTCACTGAGCCTAGTCAAAGTGTCCTCTGTCTTCTGACATATAAGCTCTCCTGATGTCTCCCTGTCAGGATTGCAGATAACTTCTTTGATTAGTCGGCCATCCTCCATATAAATTATTCGGTCTGCAACATCTAAAATACGGTTGTCGTGAGTGACTATTAAGATGGCACAATTATGTTCTATAGCCAACTCTTGCATTAGGTTGACGATATCTCGTCCAGATTTACTATCTAAGGCGGCTGTGGGTTCGTCGGCTAAGACTAATTTGGGAGAACCGACTAAAGCACGAGCGATCGCTACCCGTTGCTTTTGTCCTCCTGAGAGATCAGATGGGTAGTAATTTACTCGATTTTCTAATTTAACAGCGTGAAGCATCGCTTCTGATTTACGACGAGCTTCCCATTCGGGAATATTTTTGTGTAACTCCAGTGTCATTTGGACGTTCTGTCGAGCCGTTAAAAAATCCAATAAGTTATGAGCTTGAAAAATATAGCCAATATGACGACGGACTTGTACTAATTTTTCATTGCTGGCTCCATAAAGTTCTTGTCCTAAAAATTTGAGACTTCCCTCTTGAATGGAACGTAAGCCACCAATCAAAGTTAGTAAAGTTGTTTTTCCTGAACCTGAAGGTCCAGTCATAATCACAATTTCACCAGGTTTAATCATCAAATTAATATCAAACAATATTTGGCTTTTTAGTTTTTTATTACCAAAATATTGATTAAGGCTTTCAATCTCAATAATAGATTTTGCTTTCATATTGAAATAAACCAATGTTCCTTGTTAACGATTAAAAAATATCTGCTGGATCTACTTTTCGTAATTTATTTGTAGATAAGAAACCAGAAATCAAGCACATGGAAACAGCAAAAATTAACACTATGATTGACCTTTGTAGATTCATGAAGATAGGTAATCCAGTAGCATTTTTGGCCACATCATATAGACCTATAGATATAGCAAAACCTGGAATATAACCCAGAGATGCTAGAATTAAAGCTTGTTGAAAAACTACACTTAATAAATATTTGTTTTTAAATCCCATTGCTTTTAGCGTTGCATATTCAGCTAAATGAGTAGAAATATTGCTGTATAAAATCTGATAAACAACGATAACGCCAACAACAAAACCCATAATCACCATGAGGTCAAATACAAACCCAATAGGTGTTCTTAAAGTCCAATAATTTTTTTCTAGAGTAATAAAGTCCTGCTGAGTCATTACTGTTACATCTTTAGGTAACTTGGCTAACAAATCCCGCAAAACTTTCTGAGGGTTAGTACCAGGTTTAAGCTTAATTAAACCTATATCTATATTTTGAACAGAGCGATCTTGAAATATTCGCAGAAAAGTTGAGGTACTAACAATTAAATTTCCATCAACTCCAAAAGAAGGACCTAAACTAAATAAGCCGCCAATTTCCACCTTATAACCAACTAAAGCAGTATAGCTAAATATCTCTAATCCTACATTATTTCCCTGGGAAAAACTTTGAGCAATTGGCCCAAACTCTTTTCGAGAAGCACTATCAAATAACACCTTGTTAGGGAGTTGTAGTAAATGAAGATTTTCCTGAATATTTGGCAATTGAAAAATTGATTCTACTGGATCAAATCCGAGTACATATATTGGGTATTTGATGCCAGTATCTTGGTTCTTTAGTTTAGCAAATTGTACATACAAAGGTCTAACGGATTCAACTTCATTAAAACCTAAAGTCTGGAACAAACGCTGACGAGGAAAGCTTTGATTGGATGTTAAAGATTGATATTGGATACTTATTAGAAATAAGTCTCCTTGCAAGTTATTATGCAATTGTGTAGCACTTGCATAGAGTGCATCCTGAAAACCAATTTGCATAAACATTAAAACAGAAACAAAAGCGATTCCAGCTAAAGCAACAAGAAAACGAGCTCGTTGTCGGACTAATTGTAACCAAGCTAGAGGTATATTGAGAATCATTTAGTAACCTCATAGGGAATAGGTGACAGGTGATAAGTAACAGCTAAGAAGTGGCGTAAATAAACTTGAAAAAATGCTAAGTACACATTTCATTAATTCGTACCGAATTCTTTGCGTATCTTTGCGTTTAAATTTCAACTAGCTCTTTGAGAGTTTATATATTAATGAGTACCTGCACCTGTAAATCAGTCAGAGTGGTAATTTGTGGGTTATCTGCTGGTTGATCGATACGGATTTTGACATCAACTACTTTGTTATCTGTATTGGCTTGTGGATTATTATCAAAGATATTTTGTCTATTAACCTGCAAACCAATATCTGTAACTTTTCCGCGTAATTCTCCAGAAAAAGCATTGCTAGTAATAATCGCTGACTGACCCAGACGCACATTTTGAATATCAGTTTCATAAACTTCTGCAACTACGTACATTTGTTGTGTGCGTCCTAAGTCAGCTATTCCTGTATTGCCAATAAGTTCTCCTGGACGAGTATTAATTTTGAGTACTTGACCATCTATAGGCGATCGCACAGAACTCAAATCCCAGTCAGCCTGAGCTTGTTTGACTGAGGCGATCGCACTTTCAATGTCAGTTTGTGCTGCTTGTATATCGGTAGGCCGAACCTCAGCAATACTATTGAGTCTAGCTTCAGCCTCGTTTAACTGCTTTTGCAGAGTTTCTACTGTACGATTAAGAGCAGCTTTGGCTTCATTGAGCTGCTGTCGCACAGTATCAACTCGCAAAAGCCTAGCTTCTGACTCAGAAGCTGAAATAGCACCTTCTCTGTACAACTGTTGATATCGACGATTTTCGCTGTTAGCATTTTGCAACTCAGCTTCTAAACGAGCAATTGTCGCTTGTTGTGCGGAAATTTCTCCCCGTAACTCAGCTTCTAAACGAGCAATTGTCGCTTGTTGTGCCGAAATATCTCCGGCTTTTGCTCCCGCTTTTACCTGATTGAGATTAGCTTGAGCCACTAAAACTTGTTTTTGAGCTTTTTCTAAGGCTGCAAGCCGAGTATAGTAATTGTCAAGAATTGCCACCACTTGTCCTTGAGATACCCAGTCGCCTTTGTTAACCAAAAGTTTTGCCACCCGAACGCCCGTTTGGGAATTGGCCGCAGACAAACGAATAACTTCGCCTTGAGGCTCTAAACGTCCTAAAGCCGCAACAGCATTAATCGCAGGAGAACTGCTTGGTGTAGCAGTTGGAGGCTCCAAATTAGAAGTTGAACGAAATCGTAAAAAGCTGTAAAAAGAAACTGTACCAGTGGCTACAGCTATACTAATTGCCAAAATTATTGACCCTGGATTTACAGGTTTTGTGAATGACTGCCTTTGTTTGGGTACCATACTCTTTTTATTACTCAACACTTTTTTGGTCATTCCCGAAGTTTGTGATGTCTACTGTACTGTGTGAGTATCTACGGCAACCCTTGTGAGGTTGCCGTAAAAAACTCTACAGACTGCCTTGGCATCTGCACCACTGGTGGATGTTGAGGATGAAACTATCAATAAGTATCCATCAACTCATTAGCAGTATTGGCTTTCAGTAGAACTATTTTGCAACATGTATTCTTACTTGTTCAGTGCTACCTTTTTCTTATTTTTCATCATCGCTAAGTATTCACTACGAGTTCCATCTATTCTGTAATGGTCGCAAATTTGGCAAAGTTTCAAAAGATCCAATCGGCTGAATACTTTTTTATGCTCAATTCCGTTATCATTCCTCCACCGCCAGAAAGTTGTTCGATCAATGCGGCGATTGCTCTCACCCCATCTTCGTCGGGATAAGAAATCTATGATCTCTTGTTCATAAAATGAGTAGCCTTTCGGCAGCTTCAGAAGTTCTTCTCTTAACTCATTTAGCGGTATGAGTGGATCTAACGCAGATAGTCTCATGCCAGCAAACCCTTATAGTTTCGTGTCAGTCTAAATTTATGTAGAATGCTTCAAGCAACACGGATGCATCATAATTTAAATTGCACTGTCATACTGTGGAATTTCCCATGAAGAGAGATATGAGATAATTGAGTCAATTTATATTTTTATGTTTCTCTACATCTCTCCCAGTTGGTAAACAAACAGTAGTTAATTACATTTTCCATCACATACAATAAACATGTTGATACTCAATTGCAACCCATATGCAACATATTTAAGAATAAATAATTGGCAATATGGCACATGTTAATTTTGGCAATAAATCTCATAAGTGACTGCTTTTAAATATTTTAGTTGATGAACATTTTGATACATGATTAATTACCTCTATTTTTTCTCTCTTTAGACAGAGCTATTAGTAACTAAGTTTACATTTCATATAAATAATTCATTTATTACAATATTTTTTTGAATAAATCAACTAATAGATAGATGGATGTACAAATAATTTTAGATAAATGTTTTAAAAGTCACGATACCAGGCTAAATACTTGTTTTAATGAAGAACAAGTATGCTATTAATTCTCGCTGTTAACATCTCAAATTACTAACATATGCTATATTAATTCACTCACGAAGTGCTGATTTCTACAACTTTAGCTTTAAGTATTATTGATTTGTTTACAGTAATTGTTAACTTTTAAAATATTCCCTCAAATAGAATCAATCCTTGGACAGATGTTAAAGCCAATTAGATAATTCAATATATCAAAGTTCAAAGTATTTATACGTAAAAAGATATAACAACAACAAGTAGAATAAACACTGAAAACTCTATTACTAATATGCAATCTTTAGCTGTAATAAAAACATCGAAAATTGCATATATGCAATTTTTGTGCAATTTTATTAAATTAAACTTTACAGTATGGGATACTAATAAATCAGATTTTGAATAAATGCAGAACTGATAGTTATTGCCCTCTAAAGAGCATAGAGAAAATGAGATTACAGCGATTCATGCTCTCATTACCAAGTTTTGATAATAAGAGGCTAATTTTTCATGCATCTCGCCAGACTCTTCGCAAAGCAGAGATGGCACGCCTGGCAGTGCATGAATGGCTAAATCAACATGATATGGAGCTAGAAGAGTGGAAAAATAAAACAGCTTCTGAACTTGGTATGAGTACTAGTGAGCTAGAGCAGAAGCTATTAGCTGCTACTCAGCAACAGGCAAAAACGAGAAAAAAAGATGATGATTCCGAGACTAATTCTTGATAACTTTGTATCAAAGTACTCCACAACAAATGATATGCTCAACTACTCCTACACCATCAGCATTTTCTCTAGTGATTCATATCGAGTTGATCATAAGTTGCATATGAGTTGCAATCGAGAATCAACCAGTCTAATATAACTGCAATTGGCAAATTAATAGGATGATATGCATTAGGAACAGGTTTCCACATCAAACTATTAAAGATAAGGTTGCCAAATAACTTACATTGCAACTTTAAATGTATCCACAATCTATTTGCCAAAATAAATGTTTTCCCTAACAGCTAATTTCGATTTTTTTGATCGATAGTGTCAACAAATTTATCTACATACCTACATTTCGCAAGCACAATAGTGAAGATGAAGTCATGGCTGCTTCTAGAATTGAAGCTGAATTAGAACAGTTGCAAGATGAAATAAGCAATTGTGAAAAATCTCTGCTTAAGCTTATACAGGGTAAAAAAATTATGGTGAGAACGGTACCGTTAACTACTAACGAAATAAATACACAACTGCAAAAGATAAACATTGCTATTATCGGCATGGCTTCTCTATTTCCCCAATCCAAAAACTTACAAGAATATTGGGAAAATATTATTCATAAAGTTGATTGTATTACTGATGTTCCGCCTTCCCGTTGGAACGTAGATGATTATTACGATCCTGACCCCAAAACGCCTGATAAAACTTACTGTAAACGGGGTGGATTTATCCCAGACATCGATTTTAATCCGATGGAATTTGGGCTACCTCCCAATATATTAGAAGTCACAGATATATCTCAATTACTAAGTTTAGTCGTTGCTAAAGCTGCGATAGAAGATGCCGGTTATGGCGAATCTCAAAAGTTTAATAGCGATATCTATGATCAGCTTCGCCAACGCACTGGCATAGTTTTGGGTGTGGCCATAGGTAGGCAATTGGCGATGCCGCTAAGTGCTAGATTGCAGTATCCCATCTGGGAAAAAGCTCTCAAAAGCAGTGGCTTATCTGATGAAGATACACAAAACATAGTTGAGAAAATCAAAAGCGCATATGTGCAATGGAATGAGAACGCCTTTCCGGGAATACTAGCTAATGTAGTTGCCGGACGAATTGCTAACCGCCTAGATTTAGGGGGTACAAACTGTGTAATAGATGCTGCCTGTGCTAGTTCATTAGGTGCGCTCAAAGTAGCAATTAGTGAGCTAATTGCAGGTCATGCTGACATGATGATCACAGGTGGGGTTGATACCGACAACTCCATTTTTGCCTATATGGGCTTCAGCAAAACCCCTGCTGTTTCCCCAGGTGAAAATGTTAAACCTTTCGATGCCGACTCTGATGGCATGATGTTGGGTGAAGGTATAGGGATGTTAGTGCTAAAACGCCTGGAGGATGCCCAGCGCGATCATGACCGTATTTATGCGGTTATTAAAGGTATTGGCACTTCTAGTGATGGTCGTTATAAGAGCATTTATGCCCCTCGTCCAGAAGGTCAAATCAGAGCCTTACGCCGTGCTTATGAAGATGCAGGATTGTCGCCTACCAGTGTCGGTTTAGTTGAAGCACATGGTACTGGCACTATGGTGGGAGACCCCACCGAATTTGCCTCTATTAAAGAAGTTTTTGGCGAAAATAACCCTAAAAAACAACATATTGCCCTGGGAAGCGTTAAATCACAGATTGGACATACCAAAGCGGCTGCGGGTGCAGCAAGTTTAATTAAAACTGCTTTGGCTCTGCATCACAAAGTATTGCCACCCACGATTAATGTCACCCGACCCAACCCTAAACTCAACATTGATAATTCCCCGTTTTATTTAAATACGGAAACCAGACCTTGGATTACCACCGATGACCAGCCAAGGCGTGCGGGAGTCAGTGCTTTTGGTTTTGGTGGCACCAACTATCACGTGGTTTTGGAAGAATACAACAGCGAACACGACAGTTCTTATCGCATACATCATAGTTCCCCGGCGGTAGTTTTATCAGCAACAACACCGGAGCAGTTGTTATCGCGCTGTGAAGAAATCCAACAGCAATTACAATCCGATGCAAGAGAACAGCATTATGCAGAACTGATAGCGGCTAGTAAATCTTTAGAAATGCCGGTCACAGATGCCAGAGTGGGGTTTGTGGTTGATTCTCTAACGCAAGCTGGCGACTTGTTACAAAAAACTATTGACCTGCTAAGAAACCAGCCACAAGAAGAATCTTGGGAACATCCCCAAGGAATTTACTACCGCAAAACTGGCATCACCACAGAAGGGAAAGTAGTTGCTTTATTTTCCGGACAAGGCTCGCAATACTTGGAAATGGGTCGGGAATTGGCCATTAACTTTCCTTGTCTACGGCAGGCTTATGCTGAGATGGACAGTCTTTTCCAAGACGGTTTAAAGACCTTATCAGAGGTCGTTTTCCCGGCTCCCGTGTTCAATCCAGAACAAAAAGCAGCCCAGATAGAAGCTTTGCAGATGACAGAATATGCACAGCCGGCGATTGGGGCTTTTAGCGTTGGTTTGTACAAAATCCTCCAACAAGCTGGATTTAAACCAGATTTTGTTGCCGGACATAGCTTTGGAGAGCTGACTGCGCTGTGGGCTGCGGGCGTTTTGAGTGAGAAAGATTATTGCTTCTTGGTCAAAGCTAGGGGTGAAGCTATGGCTGCACCAAAAGACCCCCAGTTTGATGCCGGAGCGATGCTGGCGGTGAAAGGGGATGTGAATCAGGTTAAAGAACTGATCCAAAATTTTCCTTTAGTGAATATTGCTAACTTAAATTCCCCTCAGCAGGTAGTGCTGGCAGGAGCAAAAGCAGAAATTGCCAAAGTGGCAGGGGCTTTGACAGCTCAAGGATTCCATACCGTATTGCTGAAAGTTTCGGCAGCTTTTCACACATCTTTAGTGGCTCATGCACAGAAACCCTTTGCCAAAGCCATCGAAAAAGTTACTTTCAACCAGCCACAAATTCCGGTTTACACCAACGTTACAGGGCAGCCTTACCCAACTGAACCAAAAATTATTCAAAAAATCCTCCAAGAACATCTAGGGAATCAGGTGCTGTTTCAGCAGGAGATTGAAAACATTTATGCTAATGGCGGTTATTGCTTCATTGAATTTGGGCCGCGTAACACACTCACCAATTTAGTTAAAGATATTCTGAGCGATCACCCGCATATAGCTCTCGCTCTCAATGCTAATCCGCACAAGGATAGCGATCGCGCCTTGCGAGAAGCTGTTGTGCAATTACGTGTTGCTGGCTTGCCTTTGCTCAACCTAGATCCCTACCAACTAGAGAGCAAAATCCCCGCAGTTCCGAAAAATCAGGTCTTGAATGTCCGCTTAAATAGCACTAACTATGTCTCGGAAAAAACGCAGCAATCGTTTGCAAAAGCTCTACAAAATGGGCATCAAGCAAAGTTGCCCGTTAGCAACGGTAATCAATCAGCCGCAGTGGCCAATGAGGACTTAGCCACACCAAACCTTTTCCCACCTGATAGCTTGCCTACAAAGAGGGTAGCAGTCAATGGTATGAAAAACGGTCAATCAGATGGACTAGACGGACTGGATATCAAGTCTATGTCAACCAATTCAGAAGCATCTTTGAGTTACCAAAGAGCTATAGATAACTTAGAGTACACCCTGATCGAGTTCAATCGCCATCAACGCAATATTTTGCAGGTTCATGAACAATCTTTAAAGCATCAAACAGAATACACCAAAACCTTCTTCCAACTCATGCAACAACAGCATTTGTTGTGGGGAAATGGTAAATTCACTGAGCAACAAACGTCAACCCGGCAACTGGCAATTTCCAGTTCAGAACGTAGCATCATGCGGTTTCATGATCATCAAGCTGACAGCCTCCGCATCCATGAGCAGTATTTGCTCTATCAACAGGAATACACTAACCACTTTTTCCAATTACTCCAGCAGCATCAACTGCCTACCTCTGATAATGTCGCTCAAAACAGTCTGATACCACTGTTCAATGAGCAAGAGAGTTTGACTTCAGCAGATCAGCCTGTTGCAGCCACAACCGATGCGATCGCTACTACATCTGAGTTGAATGGCACTAATGGTCATAGTAACGGAAATGGTAACGGCAACGGTAATGACGCCAATCATCAAATAAAACCAGTTGTTGAGATGATGACGCCAAAAGAGAATCATTCTGCAACTGCAACGATAGTATCTGCGCCACCAGTAGCCATTGATTTAAACGACCTCAGTCAAACCCTGCTCACTGTTGTCAGTGATAAAACAGGCTACCCCAGCGAAATGTTAGAGCTGTCGATGGATATTGAAGCTGATTTGGGGATTGATTCCATTAAACGTGTGGAGATTTTGGGAGCATTATTAGAAATCTATCCCAACTTACCCCAGCCGAATCCCGAAGAACTGGGGCAGCTACGCACCCTTGAGCAAATAATTGAGTATATCAAGACTTTGGCTCCAGAAAACTCAGCAGTACCCGCAATCATAAATGAAGTATTAGAAGAAGACCAGGAAGAAGAAAGCTCAACATCTCCCACCCCAGAGTCAGCCGCGATCGCGTCTACATCTTCTCCAGTTCGCTCCATTGATTTGAGCAACCTCAGTCAAACTTTGCTCTCCGTTGTCAGTGATAAAACAGGCTACCCCAGCGAAATGTTAGAGCTGTCGATGGATATTGAAGCTGATTTGGGGATTGATTCCATTAAACGTGTGGAGATTTTGGGAGCATTATTAGAAATCTATCCCAACTTACCCCAGCCGAATCCTGAGGAACTGGCTCAACAGCGTACCCTGGGACAAATAGTTGAGTACATTCAACAGCAAACGGAAGTGGCAGAAAAAAAAATGCTATTCATAGAGACACCACAAGTAACGTCTCTACAAAATCAGCCACCTGAAACCAAACAAGAGCAGGGGGAGGATTTTCCTCTCCCCCAATCCTTAATTCGCCGCAGTCTTATCAGACTCAAGTTTCTTCCTGAACCCGATATTTTAGATTTCACCTTACCTGCACAGCATATTGCCTTGCTGACCGATGATGGTACCCTCACCACCACGAAATTAGCGGAAACTTTAATTAAGTGCGGCTGGAAAATCGTGGTTTTGAGTTTTCCCCCAAGCTTGATTGGTCAACAGTCACCTTTACCGGGAGACATCAATCGTGTGGTGTTGGCAGATTTGAGCGAGGAGCATTTGCAACAACAGTTAGCCGCGATCGCGACTGAATATGGGGCGATCGCCGCCTTTATCCACCTGAATCCTCCCAGCATCGAAGAGACAAGTCATGGTGTCTGCTTTCTAGAAAGCGAAAAAGCTATTTTGCGCCACGTCTTTCTGCTCGCTAAATATCTCAAAGAGTCCCTGAATCAAGCAGCTAATCAAGGACGTAGTTGTTTTCTCACAGTGGCTCGTCTTGATGGCGAATTCGGATTAGGACAAAAAACTAACTTTGGTACCATTAGTAGTGGACTGTTCGGACTCACTAAAACTTTAAACCAGGAATGGGAACCCGTATTTTGTCGAGCGCTTGACCTCAGTCCCGATTTAGATGCTCAAACCTCGGTACAGCATATCCTCGCTGAACTTCACGACCCTAATAAATTAGTTGTGGAAGTGGGATACAGTTCACAAGGACGCACAACGTTAGTATGTGAACCAGAATTAGGGGAAATTTTTAGTTTTCAATCCTCAATCCCCCATCCCCAATCCCAAGTATTTCTTGTTAGTGGTGGTGCAAAAGGGATAACGGCTGAGTGTGTGATTAAACTAGCACAGCGTTATCAATGCAAATTTATTCTCCTAGGTCGTTCCGCCGCCGAGCCAGAGCCTGTGTGGGCTGAAGGCTATGTTGGTGAAGCGGAATTGAAAAAGCGAATTATGGAGGATTTTGTCGCTAAAGGAGACAAGCCCACACCTGCAATGGTGCAGAAAAAGTTTCAGGCTATTGCATCTAGGCGGGAAATTGCTGCTACCTTACAAGCTATTGAGCAGGCGGGTGGACAAGCCGAATACTTGAGTGTGGATGTCACCGATACGATGACGCTGGTTGAGCAAGTTGCTAGTGCAGTTGAGCGTTTAGGCGCAATTACAGGCATTATTCACGGAGCGGGGAATCTAGCTGATAAGCGGATTGAGAGAAAATCAGTCAAAGATTTTGAAACGGTTTACGCTGCTAAAGTTAAAGGCTTAGAAAACCTGCTGCAATGTGTACCACCCAGCCAACTGCAATGTTTAGTTCTATTTTCCTCTGTGGCTGGTTTCTACGGAAATGTGGGACAGTCAGATTATGCGATCGCTAACGAAATTCTCAACAAATCAGCCCATCTCTTCAAACTCAATCATCCTCATTGTCATGTAGTAGCAATTAATTGGGGCCCTTGGGATAGTGGGATGGTATCTCCAGAATTAAAAAAAGCTTTTGCTGAACGCAATATCGAGACAATTCCCCTGGAAATTGGGGCACAGATGCTAGTCAATGAACTGCATCCAGCCCATAAACATACTACACAAGTTGTGATTGGTAGTCCATTGGTTCCACTACCTACAGAATTGGATTCTGAACTGCGAACTTATCACCTCCGTCGCCAAATTACACTAGAAGCCAATCCATTTTTATATGATCATAAAATCGCTGGTTTACCAGTATTGCCAGCTACTTGTGCCATTACATGGATCATCAATTCCTGCGAACAAATGTATCCAGGTTATCGATTATTTAGTTACACAGATTTCAAGATTTTGAAGGGTATTACCTTTAATGAAAACTTAGCTAAAGAATATGTTTTAGAAATCGAAGAAGTCGCTAAAACTAAATCGGAGCAAGTAGAAATAAAAGCTAAAATTTGGAGTAAAAATCCAGCAGGAAAAATTCATTACCATTTTAGTACTCAACTTAATCTGCTGCGAACAATTCCTCCTGCGCCTATTTATGAAGCAATCAATCTAACTCCAGACCATGTTATTACCATCACAGGCAAAGATTTCTATCAAAATGGAGGAACCTCATTATTTCATGGAGCTTCATTCCAGTCAGTTAAACAAGTCTTAAATATTACGCCTGAAAAAATTACCACAGAATGTTTGTGGCAAAAACTTAGCGAAAAAGAACAAGGACAATTTCCTGTTCAATGGGTAAATCCTTACATGACTGACTTGAACATGCATGCATTGTGGATTTGGATGCAGCATTTTTATCAAGAAGGTTGTTTACCCGGCAAACTAGATAAATATGAACAGTTTGCCCCGACTCCACATAATCAACCTTTTTACGTTTCTTGTGAAATAAAAGCAAAAACAGTAAGTAGTGTGATTGCAGACTTCATCATCCATGATCAGCAAGGAAAAGTATATTCACAAATGCTCGGAGCTAGAGGAATTATTTTGCACAAGCAAGTAGGAGAGATTTAAATATATCTCTGCCAAAAAAATACCCCACAGTTTTAGAAGGTGCATCATGGAAAAGAACCCAGAAAATAAAGTACCAAAAATAGCGATTGTAGGTATGGATTGCTATTTAGGTGGTGACTGTAACGGATTAGCTAGTTTTGAAAATAGTATTTATGAAGGAACTCAACACTTTATTTCTCTGCCTGAGCAGCGATGGCAAGGAATAGAAAAACAAGAGCATTTACTTACTCAATATGGTTTTACCAGTGGTAAATCACCATTAGGAGCATATATCAAAGAATTTACAATTGATGCTTTACGATTACAAATTCCACCAGAGGTAGTGGACAAATTTAATCCTCAAGAACTTTTGATGCTTCAGGTGGCTGATAATGCTTTGCAAGATGCGGGTCTTCATCCAGGGTCAAGAATTGCAGTGGTCATTGTTAGTGCTACAGAACTTACTTTTCCTACATTTCAGGGAAGTACGCAATTTGATTACCCAAATATTGAAAACAGACTAGCTAATTATGTTTCTAGATTGTGGAATTTCGCTGGACTGACATTAACACTAACTGCTGAACAAAATTCTGTTTTCAAAGCTTTGGATCTGGCACAAAAGCTACTTGCTATCAAAGAAGTCGATGCTGTTTTGGTTGGTGCAGTTGAACTAGCTGGAGATAGTGCAAGTGTTTTACTGCGAAATCAAAAGTCAGCCATCAACACAGGTGTGAATACTCTCAGTTATGACCAAAATGTCAATGGCTGGATGATAGGTGAGGGTGCAGGTGCTGTGGTTTTGAAGCTCCACGAAACAGCAAAACAAGATAACAGTCGCATCTATGCAGTAATTGAAGCCCTGAGTCTTGTAGAAAATCCCAAATCTCAAATTTACTCAATTCCTACCGCCCTCAACGCGGAAACGGTAACGCAAGCTTGTCAACAGGCGTTTGTGTTGGCAGATATCAAACCAACAGATGTTAACTATTTAGAAGTTATTGGTAGTGGTATTCAATCACAAGATGAGTCAGAAATTCAGGGTTTGCTCCAGGCTTACCGAACTCATGAACCAAATCTCAGTTGTGCTATTGGCAGTGCCAAAGCTAATATCGGTCATACCTATGCGGTATCGGGGTTGGTTAGTTTAATTAAAACAGCACTCTGTCTATATCATCGCTATCTACCCGGTGTTCCCCAGTGGTCTAGTCCCAAAATGCCAGAGATTTGGCAGGATAGTCCCTTTTACGTCATCGGTGAATCAAAACCTTGGTTTTTAGAACCAGGAGCCACTAAAAGAATTGCTGCTATTAACGGTATGGAGGTAGATGGGAGTTATGCACATTTAATTTTGTCAGAGGAATCAGGTCAGAAACGTTATGGCAACAACTATCTACAGCAAATTCCTTATTATCTATTTGCGATCGCAGCTGATGATCGCTCTAGTTTATTAGAGCAGATTCAGGCTCTACAACAAACTATCATTGATTGCCCTTCTCTGGCTGTTGCTGCCAATCAAACTTTTACAGCTTTTCAAAAGCGTCAAAAGGCAACTTACGCACTAGCTATTCTCGGACGCAATCAAGATGAATTAACACGGGAAATTCAGCGCGCTATCCCAGGTGTGAATGTTGCTTTTAAAACAGGTAAAGACTGGCAAACGCCAGTAGGTAGCTATTTCACAGCTAAACCACTAGGTAAACAAAATAATGTTGCCTTCGTTTACCCTGGTTCTTTCAATTCTTATATTGGCATAGCGCGAAATCTTTTCCGCTTGTTTCCGCAAATTTATGATGACTTAGTAATTAAGAGTGTTTACACCCGTGTTGCTAATATTGAGAAACTTCTCTATCCTAGAAGCTTGAAAAAACTCTCCACAAAGCAACTAGAAGTATTAGAACAGCAATTGATTAATGATCCATTAACAATGCTCGAAGCTGAAGTGGGTATTGCCGGATTCATGACTGCAATTCTCAGAGATTACTTTCAAGTAAAACCCAATTGTGCTTTTGGATATAGTCTGGGCGAAATTAGTATGATGTTTGCTCAGGGAGTCTGGACTGGTTTTAAGCACAGCAGTGAAGGCTTAAATTCATCACCTTTGTTTAAAACACGACTGTCTGGACCTAAACACGCCGTGCGTGAGTATTGGAAATTACCAGCCAAGCCGGATGACCAAGATGAAAAGTTTTGGAGTAACTATGTTCTCTTGTGTCCACTTTCCCAGATTAGGGAAGCTATCAAACAAGAAAAGCGCGTCTATATAACTCTGATCAATACGCCTGAAGAAGTTGTAATTGCTGGTGACACACAAGCTTGTCAGCGAGTGATTGAGACTCTCAACTGTCATGCTTACCATACCCCCATCAATCATGTAATTCATTGTGAACCAATGCGCTCTGAGTATGATGAACTCGCTAAAATCAACACCTTACCTATTCAAAACCTGCCAGAAACTATTTTTTATTCCGCAGCAGAATATCAACCTATTACCCTCGACAGTTATTCTATTGGTCACAATATTGCCCAAACTCTTTGCCAAGAACTTAATTTTCCTCAGTTAGTAAACCGTGTCTACAACGATGGCTTCAGAATATTTATCGAAGTAGGTGTTGGCAGTAATTGTTCACGATGGATTAGTAAAGTTCTCCAAGACAAAGAACATGTCGCCATATCTCTAAATAGAAGAGGCGTAGAAGATCATACTTCTATTATCAGAGCTTTTGCGAAGCTTTTAAGTCATCGAGTTGAGATAGATTTATCGCCTCTGTATGCTTCTTTGCCTGAAAGTTCTGGGCAGAGTCAAGTATTACTGAAAACTATCACTTTAGGTGGTAACAAAAGTAATGATATATTTGTGCATGAACAAAAATCGGCAATTCACCAAGATATATTTACCAATTCATTAGTTAATCAGCAGTATGAGCTACTTGAATTTAGTGAATTTGAAGAACCAATATATTCTGTAAGTCAAAACCTAATTACAAGTGAAGCAAAAGATTTTATGAGTAACTTAATCACCGAAAATTCACCAGAAAATATTTGTCTGAATGATCATCATAAATCTTCTACAGTTATGCTGCGCGATCGCATTAATACACCTCAAGAAAAATCACCAGATAATATTTCAATTACAGAGCAAGAAAGTTATCCAGACGTATTATCTGCTGATGAGCAAGATGACAGCTTTGCTCCCGAATATCAGCTACCTAATTTACGTAGTCTTTACTATCAAAAACTGAATGAGAATGTTTCCCGAATGACTAAAGCTCACGGTGTTTTATTGCAGGCACGACAAGAATCACTATATCAAATCAGCGCCATAATTCAGCAACAGCTAGCGTTGTACCACAAATTATTTGATGAGGCAAATAACTTAACTGATGAGTGTAATTAAGTGATGCGATCGCTAGAAAAATTTCTTGTAATTAAAAGGCTAAAATTCTGATGATCACAAATAATATTCTGAATAATCAACATACTAATCGCCTAAAAATATCAGATTTTTGTGTTATGCCTTATCAGGTTTGGCAAGGTGATTTAGATACTGTATCTTTTGATGAAGAGGGTATTAAAGCCAAGTTAAATAACTTAAGTAAACCTTGCTATATTATCAGATATCAAGGACATATTGGTGTCACCCAAGAAGGCCATTGGATTCATGTTAATAATGGCAAAATAGGACAGATGGAACTGCTTATAGCAGTTCCATCTATGAAAATACAACAGCTAGGTGACCCCAATTTCCTAGATTTTCATAACGTGAAATATGCCTATACCACTGGTGCAATGGCTCATGGTATTGCTTCTGAAGAACTAGTAATTGCTCTCGGAAAAGAGAAAATTTTGAGTTCATTTGGTGCTGGGGGTTTATCTCCTTCCCGTGTTGCAGCAGCCATTAACCGTATTCAGCAAGCCCTACCTCAAGGCCCTTATGCTTTTAACTTACTCCACAATCCTAGTGAACCTGCTGTTGAACGCGGTGTTGTTGACTTATATCTTAAGTATCAAGTTAGAACAATAGAAGCATCTGCCTTCTTGGATTTGACTGACAACATTGTTTATTACCGAGCTGCTGGGCTAAATTTGAATTCAGGCAATCAAATCGAAATCAAAAATAAAGTCATTGCCAAAGTTTCTAGAAGAGAAGTTGCCACAAAATTTTTACAACCTGCTCCCACTAAAATTCTGAAACAATTAGTAGAACAAGGACTCATCAGTGAATCACAGGCAACTTTAGCCGAGAAAATTCCTATGGCTGATGATATTACTGTGGAAGCAGATTCTGGTGGTCACACAGATAATCGTCCTCTGATTTGTCTGTTGCCATCCATTCTGGAATTACGAGACCAAATTCAAAGCAAATATAGTTACGCAACACCAGTTAGAATTGGAGTTGCCGGAGGAATTGCCACTCCACAATCAGCTTTAGGTGCTTTTATGATGGGCGCTGCTTATGTTGTGACTGGCTCTATTAACCAATCCTGTATTGAGGCTGGAACTTCACAACATACTAAAGAATTACTGGCTCAAGCAGAGATGGCTGATGTGATGATGGCTCCAGCCGCAGATATGTTTGAAATGGGAGTAAAATTGCAAGTTCTTAAAAGAGGAACTCTTTTTCCGCTACGGGCACAAAAATTGTTTGAGTTATACAAAAACTATGATTCAATTGAAGACATTCCTGTTGCAGAAAGAGAGAAACTAGAAAAACAAGTTTTCAGAACTGGACTAGAAGCGGTTTGGCAGGAAACAGTTAATTACCTATCTCAACGTAATCCCGATAAATTAAACCAAGCAGCCAAAAATCCCAAGTTGAAAATGGCGCTAATTTTTCGCTGGTATCTTGGATTATCTTCTCGTTGGTCTAACTCTGGTGAAAAAGGTCGGGAAATTGATTATCAAATTTGGTGTGGTCCCGCAATGGGCAGCTTCAATAACTGGATCAAAGGTTCCTATTTAGCAGACTTAAATAATCGTAAAGTAGTTGATGTCGCACATCATATTATGACAGGGGCAGCATTTCTATATCGATTACAAAGCTTGAAAATTCAAGGCTTACAATTTCCCGATTTTTATCATCAATATCATCCAGTGATTTCTAAGAATTTTTAAGCTTCAAATTGCGCTTATTCGTTACAGCATCTCATTGCACAATTTAATTAAAAACTCATAAGTTAGTGTTGATTTGAGTTTTTTAATAGGTTCCAACTGAGGATTATTTGGAGAAGGAAAATATGATTAATAACAGAAACCTGGGATGTATTGAGCAGGTGATGGAAACCTTAAATAGGCGTGCTAAAACCTGGAATATAGTAACTATTAGCCGTATCAAAGGACCCCTCAATGCAGATATTCTTAGACCGGCTCTAGACATGATTCAACGTCGTCATCCGCGACTTAATTCTCGGATTGTTCGTTCTGGAAATAGTCTCGGTTTTCAAACTGAAAGAACAGCAAAGATTGCTTTGCGTGTTGTAAAAAAGTCGGATGATGAGCAGTGGCAAGAAGTCGTTCGTGAAGAGATGAATCAGGAAATTGATAGTAGTAAATGTTTAATGCGAGCGGTTCTGGTTCATCTCCAGAGTAACAGCCGTGTAAATTACCTGATTACCACGGGACACCATGCCGTAGGCGATGGGTTATCATCCATCCAACTTCATGCAGAAATCTTGACTTACTGTCAGCAAATTGTTTCTGGTGACCTCATTAACCCAGTTACTAGTTTACTTCCATTACCACCTGTAGAGGAACTACTACCTATATGGACAAAAGGGTTGAAAGGTAAGATAGTTAGCACATTATTTTTGTTACAACTTGGGTTGCAAAAAATCTGGAATCGACCAAAAACATTAGGTTTTGAAAAGTATAAACCTATTGCACAGCGTAGTTGCGATATTATTCATAAGCAACTTAACGAAGAGCTAACCCAACAATTCGTTAATTGTTGTCGGCAGGAAAATACAACTGTCAATAGTGCTTTATGTGCGGCCATGATGTTTACAGTAGCAAGCGAAATAGCTAAAGATAATAAAAAAAATATTAGAGTAAACTGCCTATCTTATATTGATTTGCGGAGACATTTAGAACCGAAAATTAGTAATGAGCATATGGCTGTACTGAGTTCATCTATTGTAGGATTTCATAGCATACAAATAAATAAATCGTTCTGGGAATTAGCACGAGAGGTGAAACAAAGAGTTGAAGTTAGTATCAAACATGGTGATATATTTAAGATGATTTTAGTTGCTAAACATCTCATAAATTTTTATTTAACTTACCATCAGCAAGTAACTGCAACAGTATCTGTATCTAATGTCGGCAAAGTCAATATTCCCAGCGTTTACGGTGAATTTGCACTAGAAGAAATCAGTTTTGTTGGCTCTCATGCTTTGTACGCAGGTATGTTTATTACCCATGCCTCAACTTTTCAAGGAAAAATGTTGTTAAACTTCGTGTTTTCTGAGCCTTCAATTAGTCGCGATACGATGGAAGAACTTGTAAACAATTTTATGCACCAAATTTATCAACTTTGTAAGTTAAAAATTCAGAGGAAATTAACAAATATTTAACTTATGAAAATATTATTGATACCTTAGCTAAATGAGCATATTTTGCTAAGTATACAAGGACAGTAGTTGCATTTTGTCATTATTAAAATCTAGAAAGTCTAAATATCACTTTACTACTGTCAGTAGAATTTAGTCACTTTTATCCCAGAGGTAAATAAATGAATCAATCTATGCCCAATTCAAGCATTAATCAGTCTTATACCGTAGAAGAAATTCAAGCTTGGCTAGTCTCTTGCATTGCTGAACAGTTGAGTGTTGAACCCGATGAAATAGATGTTAAAGAACCTTTAGATAGCTACGGACTGGATTCAGTACAAGCTATTTTACTAGCAAATAAAGCCGAGAAATTGCTGGGATTTAAGCTATCTCCTATGCTGCTGTGGCATTATCCCACCATTGCATTACTAGCTAAGCGTTTAGTTGAAGAATTGGAAACTTCAGATTCAGAGGTATTTCAGATTTAATCACCAAAAAAGTGCGGAGGAAACAGTGCATTGGTAAGGCATTCCGGTAATTTCAGCAAGGAGCGAGAGACCTCCAGGCAAACTTCTCCTAAGGGGAAACGCCAAAGAAATGGTAACTCAGCACTACTAAATGTCACTATTTTTAACAGAATAACAAACAAAAACTTTACAACAATTAGGTAATTTTGAAAGTATGAACGCATCAGAAATCGTGACCAACCTCATGGAACAAGGTGTTAATTTTTGGGTTGATAATGACAAACTCAATATTCATTCTCCCAAGGGAATTATTACACCAGAAGTTCAGGCAAATCTCATGGCTTACAAAACAGAAATTCTATCTTTTATTCGCGAAATGAATATTACTGAAACTCAAGTTCCTACATTTTTACCTCTGAGTCAGGGGCTAAATCTACAAACTATTGGATGTTTAATTGGAGGATTTTGTGGTCAAAAAAGTAAGGAATATAAGCCCCCTGTCATTGACCCTAAAATGATGGCTCAAAAGTTAACAGTTACATTTAAACCTGTACCTAAGAGCTATAAAAATCAAGAAATATTGAAATTCCGCCAAGAATTAGAAAATCAGATGAGGGAATATGGTGTCAACATCATTCCTTGGAATGATGCAATTACAGAGTTTCGGTATGACATTTCATTACCTATAATTAACCGGAAAAAAACTTTTTACCTTATGGGAGTTATGTCCGAAATTAATGCTGTTATTAATATAGAGATTCCTCCTTCTTGTATCAAAAAAATAGGAATTTTTCTAGCCGAAAATTGGTATAAATATTATTCCAATTTTATATTGAAAACTCAAAAAATGTCAGTTTTGAAAATAGCCAGACTTAGTAGTTGGGCTGAAGACCATGCAGCCAAATATATCCAAGATCCTACTAATACTCAGGTAATAGTTTTAACTGAAATAGATCATGATTTCATTAATCCTGAAACACCATATACGCAAAAGATAAATATTGGGTTGAATACTCTAGTTAGAACTTTTTCGGAAATTGTAATTGGAGTTGCTCCTGATAAGATTTCTATTTTAAATATGAATCTTTCAGACTCTATTTTTGCCAAAAAAGAACTAGGAGAATTTGTTCTAAAATCACTAATTCCGAAAATTTTTGTGCCAATTGCTCCACTTTTATTGAACAGATTTGAATTAGGGCAGTATCAACCAGAAAAATCTAGCTATGCTAAGAAGTTGGTGAAATTGGGTCAAGAATTGGCATCAACAGGTCTATTTCCTCCTGGGTTTAAACTTAGTGAAGTCATTAAAAGGAAGTCTCACAGAGATATTGTCAATGTCATCGTAAATGGGAGAACAGGTGTTTCTTATGGCTTTGTAGCTTATGCTGAACCTCCACAATATTTTGGTGCGCCAGAAATTACGGCTCATGAATGGGAAAGCTTGTCTGCTGTTGCAAGATTTAGCAGTAACGAACTACGTCAAAATGAACAAGGTCGACGTTATCTGAAAACTCAGATCAAAGGAGAGGATGTATTTAAGCAAATCCCTGATATTTGGCTCGTTAGTTCTCGTTCAGGAGCAAATAAGACTGACTTGAATATTGCTAGGGATGTCATTAGAATCGGTTTGAAAGAAAAGCTATATCTTGAATTACCTCAGGATATTCATACAGATTTAGGAGATATCAAACCTTCTTATGATATCTATGTGATGCTGGCTATTAGTCTTGCAGCTGCTTTGTATGCACCAGAATTAATTAAAGATGGTGCGCCAATTGTTCATTTTCATGGCTACCCAGCATTTGATTGGTTTAAACCGAACGAATATTGTGTTGGAGTTCACAACCCTTCAGTCCCTTGTGGTACTTATGAATCTGGGGTATTCAATTTTTTGGGTATTTCTAGCTTGGCAAATCAACCGACGAAAAATGTTTCATTGGTTGGTCTAATAGAGCCAGATCATGGTACAAATTTTATAGCTCATGATTTAGAGTATCTTGTGGAAAGATTAAAAGCCGGATGTGCCGAGGGGCAAATAGAGTTAGGTGGAAAGCATTTTGCTTCTCTTAAAGCCAAGGTAGAAAAAACAGAATTTAAATCTGCATAGTTTTTAGCCCGGATTTCTAATTTGTCAGAAATCTGGTCTATACGGGATTTTAACTCATCTCCGAGAATAAAAAAGAACTAAGAAGACACTAAGAAAAGAAAGTTTCAAAGTATTGTGAGGTTAATTTCTTAAATTTTTGGATGTTTTCTTCCCAGAGTAACATTTGAGAAAAGTGGAGGAAGGGTAGCCTTTACCGTCGAGTCATTTCAAATAATTGTTGGGCATTCTTTCCTAAGAAAGCATCAAAAAGCGCTGGCTTTCCATCTGCTTCTACCATGTAGCGCTGGGCAATTTCATAATAGGCATAAGTCCAGGGAATTTGGATTTCTGTATTACTGGCATCATCTAGTACTGTTACCATCTCTGTGACTGCTTGAGTTGCTGTTTGACGCAAACCACAAGTAATATTACCTTCTATTTCTGGTTTCATGGGTACACCTAAATTAGCTAAACCACGGGCTGTGGTATCTATATCTGGGTATGCATCTGTGTTTTGGTGGTTAACATAACCTGTAAAGTGATTCACAGCGTAACCATGCAATAGCACCCAAGCACCATATTGACTTACTTGATTAACTGCTTCTACAACTGAACGCCGGGGGGGTTGCCAAGGGCGAGTAAAGATTTTTTGGAGTTGTGGGGCAGATAATTCTTTGATGCTGGTAGAGAAAGGATTTAGCAGATTTGATGTTGCATTAACTACTGTTTGCTGAATTAGTTGGGTAATATTAGCAGGCAATTCATTTACAACTAACTCACTAATAAATAACTTGGGTAAGTTGAATTCTGCTTGCTGAGGATGATGATAGTAACGGGCGTAAAGATGAGTGTCTACAAAATTGTATTCTCCACCTATCACGTAACCCAAGGCTTCAGCTAGTTGACCTAGGTAGTCAATACCCAAGTTAATTTGACCTTGGGGGCTATCGACAAATAGACGCAAAGACCGAAAGGCGATATGGTCGTTGGCAACAGTTCCACCCGCAGAGGTAATCATTTGTTGGTATGTGCGGGCATAACTAACTCTGGCGGTGTACTCTTGCCAAAGTAATGAGTATAAATGAAGGGCAATTTCGGGGTTCATAAATGATTTTTGATATGAGAATAATTATTTTGACAAACCGCAAAGTACACAAAGGAGGATGATAATTAGCTGTTGAAAATATTTGCGAGAATATCTAAGGCAATATGAATTTGGTCTTTGTTGATAACTAAAGGTGGACAAAAACGAATTGCAGCTTTACCGCAACCAAGTAATAACAGTCCGCGCAAGAAAGCTTCTTGAATAATGCGATCGCGCAATTTATGATCAAGATTGCCCTCTTTATCGGATAAATCCACTGCTACCATCAAACCTTTGCCGCGTGGTGGGGAAATTTTGGGAAATCTTTCATGTAACTGGGTAAGAGCAGCTTGTAATACTTCTCCCATTTGGGTAGCGTTGGCCATTAAGCCACTTTCCAGTAGTTGGAGAGTAGCAATACCAGCAGCACAAGCTACAGGATTTCCGCCGAATGTGGTGGCGTGGGAACCAGGAGGCCAAGTCATTAACTCAGGTCGTGAGAGAATGGCCCCTAAAGGCATTCCACTGGCGATACCTTTGGCAGTAGTAATGATATCAGGCATGACATGCCAATGCTCGATGGCAAACAAACGACCAGTACGCCCCATGCCGGATTGGACTTCATCAACTACCATCAGAATGCCATAGCGATCGCATATTTCCCGAATTCTTTGTAAGAAACCATCTTCAGGGACGATGTAACCTCCCTCTCCTTGAATTGGTTCCACCACAATTGCTGCTACTTCTTGGGGTGGGAGGATTGTCGCAAATAGCTGTTGTTCTAAATGATCCAAGCTAGCGTGAGTACCGTAGGGAATATGAGTTACCCCTGGAACTAAAGGGCCAAAGTGTGCGCGTTGTACTGTTTTGGAACCAGTTAAAGACATTGCCCCATAGGTGCGTCCGTGGAATGCTCCCAGGAAGGCTACAATTAGCGATCGCTTGGTGTAATATCGAGCTAGTTTAATAGCTCCTTCGTTGGATTCTGCCCCGGAATTGGTGAAAAATACTTTTGCTGGTAACGAAGTTTTACCATTTTGAGGTTTAGGAAAAGGGGCGCGTACAGCTAATTGTTCCGCTAGTTCCACCATCGGCTCATAATAAAAATCAGTCCCCGACATATGCAACAGAAGCGCTGATTGTTCTTGTATTGCCCCGACGACTTGCGGGTGAGCGTGTCCGGTAGCGGTAACAGCAATACCAGCCGTCATATCTAGAAATACGTTACCATCTACATCTTCCACCATACAGCCTTCACCGCGAGCTACCACTAGGGGATAATCGCGGGTGTAGGAAGGGGAAGTTACGGCGCGATCGCGTTCTATAATTGCTTTAGCCCGAGATCCAGGCAAGGAAGTTACCAAGCGAGGCTCACTAGGTAAAGGTCGGTTAATTGGTATACTTAACATTTTTTGAAAATTTCTTGAGAATTATTGATAATTAAACTGCGAAGTGCGATTTATGACAGTAGTATTTGATGCCATTTGTATAAAATTTACGCATTGACAGAAAAACTAGAATATGTGTCAGTGATCTTGAAAAAATTTAGACAATCTTTCATGAATCTTAAGAAAGATTTCCAGAAAAAACTTCGTAGCTTTTTCCCCGCCCTCACAAAGTAGTTGCTCTTTAAACCTAAAAGAGGTATGATGCCCCAATTGTATCTATGGGTAGTTCATTGTCAAGTTAAAATTCAGCAAATATTGGGGCAAATGCAACTATTATTAATAAATGAGTAGTAATTTTTCAACTTATGCGTACCCTATTCAGCCAAAAACTCCGCTTCACATTAGGTTTTGCTGCTTTGTTATTTGTGAGTTTAGCCAGTAGCCGTTTGTATACTCATACCAAAAATCAACAGCAAGTACCAAAAAACCAGGCTGAAAAAAATTTATCATTTACTCAGCAGGAAAATTCTGCCCTAACACAAACACAGCTGGCTTCGGCTTATCCTCAATTTGCTCAAAGATTTTTCCCGATTTTCCAGACTTCTTTTATTACTCAACAAATATCACCTAACTCTAGGCAATCTGTAGCCTCAATACCTGTAACTTATCCAGTCATTGACGAGTGGCAGAAATACAAGTTCAATGTTAACGGTAGTCAAATTTTAACTTCAGCAAAACTGCCAAATACTAAGCTTAACTTTAATCACTCAGACTTATTAAGCGTTCTTATAAATACTAGAAAATATTTTCAAGATTATTCTTCAGAAGACCCCAATATTCTCCGTAAAGGGCTGCTAGGTACTCAAGGAGTTACTGTACAAGATATCCTCAAAACCTTGGATTTCATGATTACAGTTTTAAGGGAGGATATTGCCAACAATCGAGCTACTCGGTTACAAAATACTAATTTTATTAACACCCATTTTCGAGTAATCAAATGGTCTGCTTATAATTCTAGCAACCAAAAGCAGCATCAATTACGAATTACAAAATACGCTGTTTTTACTCATCCCGGTTCTCGCACAAAAACCTCTACTTTTAACACCCCTATTTACAGTTTAAAAGCAGATAATATTGCTGATAAGTTTTATACTAGATATACAAAACAAGATGTTTTATCGGGTATTTATGAACCAGGTGGGAAGGAACATGGTAGAGTTCAACCCCTAGCTTATCTCACCCGCAATGGCTTAGAAGAAGCACTGATGCAGGGAACAATACTGATTAATTTTACAGATGGCTCCCAGGCATTTTTTAATGTAGATAGAAATAACGGCATTTCTTACGTGCGGGGATTAAAAGCAACAGCACAAAAGCGATATTGGTACTTTAGACAAGTCGATGCTATTAAAGGTTATGGACATAACATAGATGCCAAAATTTCCATCAAACCAGGAGTAACTTTTGCCGGAGATGTTTTAAATATTGGTTTAGGTAGAGTGGTGGCAATTGAACATACTAAAAACGGACGTAAACACTTACAAATGGGAGTTATAGGAGATACAGGCGGAGCTTTTTTACCTAATCTTTATCAACTTGATTATTTGGCTGGGACTTTTCGTAATCAGCAAGAATTTAGGCAGCATATCAGGCAATTACCTGAGTATGCTACAGCCTATTTTCTTGTGAAAAAGTGATGCGTATTGAGTTAAAACACAGCCCACAAACGAATTACGAATTAAGTACGGGTTAATAATTCTAAATTATGACCATCCAGGTCATAGAAATAGAAACCACGGCCTCCCATCCTATGGTTAATTTGTCCTTTGTTCTGATGCATGGGGTCACTACTGTATTCCCGACCCATGTCTTTAATCCGTGCGAAGATAGCATCATATTCCTCATCACTGACATGGAAAGCATAATGGTGAGAGTCAAAATTTTCTCTATCAGCAAAGTCAAGTGTCAACGTATCATTGACATGCACAGCAGCAAAGTGCCCAACAGAAGTATCAACTTTTAAGCCAAAAATTTGGGCAAAAAAGCGTGCTGATGCTTCCTTATCGTGTGCAGGCACTATAGTATGATCTAGGGTAATTGTCATATCACACCGTCCCTTTTCATTTGGATGTTATTCTGGCAAACAACCGTATGAATCAATTCAAAATTCAAAATAAACCGAAAAAATAACTACAGATGAAGTTAGTGTAGTTTCTTTATTTTATCTCTTGTTCCCCACTCCCCACTCATCCCCGATTATCTATCTGAGCGCGTTGCAAACTGCCAGAAAAGTCAACATAAACACTCTTCCATTCTGTGAACACATCCAAAGCAGTAGTTCCAGCTTCCCGGTGTCCGTTACCAGTTTGTTTAACACCACCGAAGGGCAAGTGTACCTCAGCACCAATAGTAGGGCCATTAATATAAGTGATACCTGCTTCGATGTCGCGCATGGCAGTAAAAGCTCGATTGATATCGCGGGTATAAACTGAAGAGGAAAGGCCGTAATTGGTATCATTAAGAATAGCGATCGCTTCCTCAAAATCAGTCACCTCAATTAATACCACCACTGGGCCAAATATCTCCTCACGGGCAACGCGCATATTGGGAGTAACATTATCTAAAATAGTTGGCTCAAAAAAGTAACCGTTTTTTAATGAGCCTGCGTTGGCAATTTCCCCACCAATTAACACCTTTGCTCCTTCCTCACGAGCAATATCCATATACTGGCTGACTCGTTGCAGTTGCTTTTCGTTGATTATTGGCCCGACTTCTGTGTCAGGGTCAGTACCAGCACCCAAGCGTAACTTACTAGTACGTTCACGCAGCATCGCCGTAAATTTCTCTTTGATGTCACGATGTAAAATCAGGCGACTAGTGGCTGTACACCGTTGACCAGTCGTACCAAAAGCACCCCAAACTGCACCATCAAGGGCTAGTTCCAAGTCTGCATCTTCCATCACTACTTGGGCATTTTTGCCACCCATCTCCAAACAGACACGCTTGTGAGTGCGGCCGCAAGTAGCACCGACAAAAGCACCAGTTTCCGAAGACCCAGTAAAGGAAACTAAATCAATATGGGGATGTTCAACTAAAGCTTTCCCTGCTTCTTCACCCAACCCATGCACCAAGTTAATCACTCCATCTGGAAAACCTGCGGCGGCAAAAATTTCTATTAATTTAGTTGCACAAGCGGGGGTATCTTCAGCAGGTTTGAGGATGACCGTATTACCACATACTAAAGCCGGCATAGCTTTCCAACAAGGAATTGCTACCGGGAAATTCCAAGGAGTAATTAAAGCACAGACTCCTATAGGCATTCGTACCGTCATAGCAAATTTATTGGGCATTTCCGAAGGTGTAGTTTGCCCAAATAGCCGCCTTCCTTCACCAGCACTGTAAAAAGCACAATCAATGCCTTCTTGCACATCTCCCCTTGCTTCTGTCAAGGGTTTACCCATTTCCTGACTGATTAATTGGGCCAGTTCTTCTTTGTGCTGGAGTAATATTTCCCCCACCCGAAACACGTATTCTGCTCTAGCTGGGGCAGGCACTTTTCGCCAACTGCGGTAAGCTTGACGAGCGGCGGTTACTGCTGGATCTATATCATTAGCTTGAGAACGGGGGAAAGTGGCAACAACTTCATCTACTAAAGCGGGGTTGCGGCTTTCCAGAATACTTCCCTCTGAGGCATTCAACCATTGACCGTCGATATAATTGCGGCAAGTTAACGGAGTTTTCATAATTAAAATTTCAATATAGATAAAGGCTTAGTGCGTCATTACTGTTGCCTCATCAGGTATAGCATTTGCTATGTAGCTGATAACATAAACTGATCATAAAACATAATTATTGAGAGGGTGGGCTTCTAGTCCGCCTAGAACCCACAAGAAATTTCAGTCCCATACAGTGCTGGTTTCTCGACGCACAGAAAGGAGTATAGTTTTTACAGTCAGCTTTTTACTGTAATTGATAGTTTGATAATGGAGAATTAAATTAATGTCTACAGATTTAGTTGTTTATGTTGAAGAAAATGAATTTGATACTCTTTTGAGTGCAGAGAAAGTTGTTATTGTTGATTTTACTGCAACTTGGTGTGGCCCCTGTCGCCTTGTCAGTCCGTTAATGGATCAACTCGCCCAAGAATACAAAGGTCAAGCCAAGGTTGTTAAGGTAGACATCGACAATAATAAACCGATTTTCAAGAAATTCGGTCTTCGTAGTATTCCGGCAGTTTTAATTTTCCAGGATGGTGAATTGGCAGAAACCATTATAGGAGTTTCTCCTTACGAGCAGTTCAGCAACGCTGTGCAAAAGCTACTATAGCTTGTTTGCGGATTTTGATCTGTACGCATGATATAGCGATAGGTGACACCAAACAGCAAGCCAGCGAAGGCAGCAATTCCTCCGCTTAGCCACCATTGCCAATTCAGATTTATTTGCAGACTTGCAAGTATAGGAAAATACTTTGCCAGCACTAGAGTATTTAGTAACCTGGTGGTCAGAAAACTCAGACACAAGGAAAAACCCCAACCATTCCGGCTTTGAGGGATTCTATACGTTCCGCCATCAATTGAGTATCTAAATTTTTGTTCACTTTACCTCTATGTGTGAAATTAAAAGGAAAATCATCACATAATTGGGCAACGACTCACCAATGCCATGGAAGAATCAACTGCCTTTTCCCAGTATGATAAATATTAGAAACGTTTTGTAATTATTTAAAAAGTAGGACTATGGCAACTTTGACACTGGGTTGGGTATCACTCTTGGTTGTGTTTACTTGGTCAATTGCAATGGTAGTTTGGGGACGTAACGGACTATAGGGGAATCGTGGAAAGTCCATTCCTAAGTATTTTGGCTTTACTTGCCTTGTTGCTACTAGTAGCAGTCACTGGCGGCGTTGGTTATTTAACCTTGGCAGATTGGCGCGATCGCCGTCGTCGAGAAGACGAAAAACGCGAACTCCGACGCAGCTCTCCCAAACGGCGATAATTTACCTACTCAGTGCTGAGTGCGGCTCGACTGACTTGTACTGAGCCTTGTCGAAGTAGCTTCGCCGAACGTCTGAGTGCTGAGTACTGAGTAACAAGAAGATGAAGGAAGTACTTCTGCACTATGGTAAAAGCCCCGCCCGAAGTCAAGCGGAATCTTCTGATCGGGAGAAGGTCGATACCCCAACGCCACTTGACGCCAGTCCGCTCAAGCCGGGAAACCCGCCCACGCGGCTGGCTCCTATATGCCGGGAAACCCTTCCACCGCAGTGGCTCCCCCTAGTGGGTGGTCTTTTAACTCAGCACTCAGCACTTTCAACTCAGCACTCTTCATCTGGCACAATGTTTTTGTAGGGACATGATATTATCATGTCCCTACACTGTTTATGAGAGAAAGATATTACTAAATGTTAAATTTCCAGTCACTCAGGGAATTCTAAGATAGAAGACCCTCGATACTCAAACTCGCACTGGGAATGGAAAACTCTCCTACCATGCAACCCATACAAACGAATTCTGACCAACAACATCAGCCTGACATGACATTTTCTCTGTATCAAAGTGAGAAACAAAAAGCTTTATCTGGCGTAATTGCCCGGATTCGGGAGTCTCTGGATATAGACGTTATTTTCAAAATTACAGTCACAGAAGTTCGCCAACTTCTGAATACTGACCGGGTGGGAGTGTTTCGTTTTTATCCTGAATTGGGATGGGAAGGAGAATTTATCTATGAAGATGTGGCAGCACAATGGAGTTCGGCATTAACAGCTAAATTGCGTGACCACTGCTTTGCTGCGGAGTTTGCTGGACTGTATCAGCAAGGTCGGATCAAAGTCATGACTGATATCTATCAAGCCGATGTCAGTGACTGTCACATCCAGATGTTAGAAAAATTCCAAGTACGCGCCAACATAGCTTCTCCCCTAATGAAAGGTAAAAATTTATGGGGATTACTGTGTATTCATCAGTGTAGCAGCCCGCGACAATGGGATACATCAGAAATTGAGTTTGTGCAATTAATTGCCGAACATCTTGGTGTGGCCTTGCAGCAGGCAGATTACTTGGAACAAGTAACAGTAAAATCAGCCCAACTGGCAGAAGCCAAAGCCAGAGAAAAAGCCGCAGAATGGCAGAAAACTATAGCCATAACTGTGGAAAAAATTCGTCAAACCTTAGACTTGGAGAGCATTTTCCGCACAAGCACAGTAGAACTCAGGCGGCTACTGAATGCAGACCGCGTGGCTATCTATCGCTTCAATCCAGATTGGAGTGGTGAATTCGCGTTTGAATCTGTGGCCGAGGGCTGGTCTTCCCTGATGGATGAGCAATTACAGCGACCAGAATTGCGTGAAAACATCAGTGAATGTAGTGCCAAAGATTTAGCTCGAATCCCAGTAATTGATACTTACTTACAAGATACAGGGGGTGGTCGCTTCGCTAAGGGCGAAGTATACCGCATTTGTCATGATATTTACAAAGCTGACTTTAGCGACTGCTACATTAAAGTCCTAGAAAGCTATCAAGCAAAAGCCTACGTAATCATGGCTATTTACTACGGTCAACGACTCTGGGGCTTGTTAGCAGTATACCAAAACACAGGAACCCGCAACTGGCAAGAAGATGAGGTCTATTTGCTCACCCAAGTGGGAACTCAACTCGGTGTAGCTTTGCAGCAAGCAGAATTTTTGCAACAAATGCAAACCCAAGCCGCAGAAATCAGCAAAGCTGCAGAACGGCAAAAGGCGCTGGCGAACACTGTAGAAAAAATTCGTCAGTCGTTGGATATAGACACCATCTTTAAAACCACTACTCAAGAAGTACTGCGGCTATTAAAAGTAGAGCGAGTGGCAATTTATCGCTTTTACCCTGACTGGAGTGGTGAATTTGTCGCTGATTCTATTGTTGATGGCTGGAAACCAATGTTTACGCCACAACCTGTAACAGAACGTGTTTTTTCGCCAGGTAAGCAAGCAGATAAATACGCGCGCAATGAAGTTTTTGTGCCAATTTCCCAAGGCGAGAAACTGTGGGGATTGTTAGTAGCTTATCAAAACTCTCAATCCCGTTATTGGCAAGATGAGGAAATCAATTTGCTGGCACAAGTTGGTGTACAACTGGGAGTGGCATTACGGCAAGCTGAATCTTTACAACAAGTGCAAATGCAAGCCGAAAAACTGGCTCAAGCCGCCGAACGAGAACGCAAAGCCACACAAAGAGAGAAGACATTAGCTGCAACGGTGGAAAAAATTCGCCAGTCGCTGGATATTGACACCATTTTTAAAGCTACTACTCAAGAAGTCCAACGACTATTGGAGGTTGATCGCGTAACAATCTATCGCTTCAATCCAGATTGGAGTGGTGACTTTGTGGCTGAATCATTAGCCCAAAACTTGACATCAGTACAGGAACTTTTGCCTGTAATTGCAGATGACTACTTGCAAAAAACTCAAGGGGCAGACTTTGCTAATGGTAAAATTCTGATCGTTAAAGATAACAGTACGGAAGATGCAATACATCACGTTGCCTTAATAGAGTCAAGATTAGCTAGGGCATTTATGATTGTGCCGATTTTTCAGGGTAATCAACTCTGGGGATTACTAGCAGCGTATCAAAATATCAAACCCCGTGATTGGCAAGAAGATGAAATAGATTTATTGGTGCAGATTGGCTCTCAATTAGGTGTGGGACTCCAGCAAGCAGAATTACTTGAACAAACTCAGCGTCAAAAAGAAGAACTTACGCAAACTCTCCAAGAATTACGACAAACTCAAAGTCAGTTGATTCAAAGTGAGAAAATGGCAGGTTTAGGACAATTAGTGGCCGGGATAGCACATGAAATTAACAACCCGATTAGCTTCATATACGGTAATATAACTTACCTTAATGAACACACTGAAAATTTATTTAAATTATTGCGTCTTTACCAAAAACGTTATCCCAAAGCCACAAGAGAAATTCAACAGCAAGTAGCAGAGTTAGACTTAGATTTCATTAGTGATGACTTGCCGAAAATTCTTACTTCCATGATGATGGGGACAGAGCGGATCTCTCAATTAGTTTTATCATTACGCAGTTTTTCTCGGCTTGATGAAGCAGGAATGAAGCCCGTTGACCTTCATGAAGGCCTCGATAGTACGCTCTTAATTTTACAAAATCGTCTGCAAGCACAGGCTAATTCTTTTGCTATTGAAGTAGTTAAGAAATATGGTGATTTACCTCCGGTAGTCTGTTATGCAGCCCAAATGAATCAAGTATTTATGAATATTCTGAATAATGCCATTGATGCACTGGAATACTCAGTAAAGACGAGAAAAATTCCTGAAAATCCTCATATTCATATTTCTACAGATATCATTAAAGATAATATTATTCTGATTTGTATTGCTGATAATGGTTGTGGTATTCCAGAAAATGTGCGATCGCGTATTTTTGAACCTTTCTTTACTACCAAGCAACCTGGTCAAGGATCTGGTCTAGGGTTATCTATTAGCTATCAAATTATTGTGGAAAAACACAGTGGTAAGATCAAGTGTGTTTCTGAACCGGGTAACGGTTGTGAGTTCTGGATAGAAATTCCCCTCAAACGCTGAGTTAGCTAAGAAAAATCAGGTGATACCTGCGGTAAGCTATGCTAATCAGCATTCGAGTTGCAATGTAGTAGTGATTTCTTTTATTCTGGATATGGCGATGCCACTCACCAAATCGCCTTGATTTAATAGTTTATCCAGTAGTGTGGGAATAAACGGTGAGCAATGTATTCCCAACATGACATCAGATTATTCAGCAAATGCGACTAATTTTATACAGTAAGCCGGGATGTCATTTGTGTGAGGGCTTGCAGGAAAAGCTTGAACAAATCCAAAATCTCAGTTTCGAGTTGGAAGTCCGGGATATTTCAACTCGTGAAGATTGGTTTGGTGCATATCAGTATGAAGTGCCAGTACTTTATTTATCAAACTACAGAGAAGCCACTGCGCCCTGCGGGTTTCCCGACTTGTTCGCGAAGCGTCTCGAAGAGAAGCAAGTAGCGTGCGTAGAAGAAGCAGAGAAGGAAAAAGATGTGATTGAGGAACGCTTGCCGCGTCCTTCTCCGCGTGCTAGTGTGCAGCAATTGGAGCAAATGCTGAGGAAGTATTTATCCAATTAGAAAAAAAATAATGCAGAATAAGCGCAAGAGAATTGTGTGACGAGGTTCACCAGATGAAATTGCGGGAATTACTAGCAGCAGTAGATTGTATTAACCATTCGGCTGTGGTAGATGCACAAATCAATGGTCTCAAGACAAATTCCCATGCTTGCGGTGTGGGGGATTTGTTTATTGGAATGCCGGGAACGCGGGTAGATGGTGGAGATTTTTGGCCGAGTGCGATCGCATCGGGTGCTGTGGCGGCGATCGTCTCTCCAGAAGCGTTACAGAAAAATCCGCCGCCGCCTGAGGCTGTTGTCATCAGTGCGGCGGATATGACTAAAGCTTGTGCCCAAATAGCAGGTGCTTTTTATGGGTATCCAGGACAAAAGCTGAAGCTGGTGGGTGTGACTGGTACTAATGGCAAAACTACGACTACTCACCTGATTGAATTTCTGTTGGAGAAGGCGAATCTGCCTACGGCTTTGATGGGAACTCTTTACACTCGTTGGCCTGGTTTTGAGGAAACGGCTGTCCACACTACGCCGTTTGCGGTGGAATTGCAACAGCAGTTAGCAGCAGCTGTGAATGCTGGTTGTGAGTTTGGGGTGATGGAAGTAAGTTCCCACGCTTTGGCACAAGGTCGAGTTTTGGGTTGTGCCTTTGAGGTAGGGGTTTTTAGTAATCTTACTCAAGACCATTTGGATTATCACAGCGATATGGAAGATTACTTTGCTGCGAAAGCGCTGTTGTTTAATTCTGATTATCTCAAAGGACGAGCAATCATCAATAATGATGACCCCTATGGTAAGCGCCTAATTGCATCGTTGAATCCAGAACGAGTTTGGAGTTACAGTGTCAACAATAACAGTGCTGATTTGTGGATGAGTGACTTAAGTTATCAGCCTCATGGTGTTAGCGGTATGTTGCATACACCAAAAGGTGATGCGGCTTTTCAATCACCTCTCGTTGGACAATACAATTTAGAAAATCTCTTGGCAGCAATCGGAGCAGTTTTACATTTAGGACTAGATTTACCGTTATTGGCTTCTGTGATCCCAGAGTTTCCAGGCGTTCCCGGACGGATGGAACGGGTGCAGATTAATTCTGAGCCAGAAATCAGTGTCATTGTAGATTATGCCCACACGCCAGATAGTTTGGAGAATTTGCTCAAAGCTGCACGTCCATTTATTCCTGGTAAAATGATTTGTGTATTTGGCTGTGGAGGCGATCGCGATCGCACTAAACGTCCAAAAATGGGTAAAATCGCGGCTGAGTTAGCTGATGTAGCGGTGGTGACTTCGGATAATCCCCGGACTGAAGACCCGGAACGAATTTTACAAGATGTTTTGGCGGGAATTCCTGACACAGTTACACCAATGGTAATCTGCGATCGGGCTACCGCTATTCGTACTGCCATCTTACAAGCACAACCCGGTGATGGGGTGTTATTGGCTGGCAAAGGTCACGAAGACTACCAAATTCTTGGTACAGAAAAAATCCACTTTGACGACCGAGAACATGCACGAGATGCCCTGCAAGCTAGGCTGAATCTCCAAAGTTAATACTGCATTGCTTTAGCTAGTAGAAACGCGAGTATTGCGTCTCTACTAGCTAACATGTTATAAACACATTCAAACCTGATGATATTGAATTTTATATTTATTCATGCCGTTGCTCCTCTCTTTCCTTGCAGGAGAGGTTCGTCGAACTCACGTTCACATAGGTGAGGACATTATTGATCACTTAGAGCAATGAAGCAACTGGCTTTATACTCAGCACTTTGCTATAAACACAAATTAAAAATGTATACAACATCTCAACCCGATCCCGTCCGCTTAGAAATATTCAAAAACCTTTATCAATTTATTGCAGAACAAATGGGTATTGTTCTGCAAAACACTGCTGCATCGGTAAATATTAAAGAACGCCTAGATTTCTCCTGCGCTATTTTTGACTCTTCTGGATTATTAGTTGCCAACGCTCCTCACATTCCTGTACATTTAGGTTCAATGAGCGAAAGTGTCCGCAGTTTAATTAACGATAAAGGCGACACTATCAAACCAGGAAACGTATATCTATCAAATAATCCTTATAACGGAGGAACCCACCTCCCCGACGTTACCGCTATCACCCCCGTCTTCCTAGAAAACACCCCAACTCCCTTCTTCTACGTTGCTTCCCGTGGACACCAAGCTGATATTGGTGGAATTACACCCGGTTCCATGCCTCCCCACAGCACCACAGTAGAAGCAGAAGGCATTTTATTTGATAATTTTCTCTTAGTTGAACAAGGCAATTTTCAAGAAACTCAAGTACGAAATGTACTTTTAAATCATCCTTATCCAGCGCGTAACCCTGACCAAAATATTGCTGATTTTAAAGCACAAATTGCTGCCAATGAAAGGGGAGTGCAAGAACTTCTGAAAATGGTAGCTCAATATGGACTGGAAACAGTTCAAGCTTACATGAAATTTGTCCAAGCTAATGCGGAAGAGTCAGTTAGAAAGGCGATAAATCTGCTCAAAGATGGCTCATTTAGTTATGAAATGGATAATGGAGCAAAAATTCAAGTTAAAGTCACTATTGACCAAGAAAATCGTAGTGCCATTATTGATTTTACTGGCACATCTGGACAATTAAATAGCAACTTTAATGCTCCCAAAGCCGTAACTCAAGCAGCAGTCTTATATGTCTTTCGGACTTTGGTTGATGATAATATTCCCCTAAATGCCGGCTGTTTGACACCGTTAGAAATTATTGTGCCGATTGGCTGTATGCTGAACCCAACTTATCCAGCCGCAGTGGTAGCAGGTAATGTGGAAACTTCGCAAACCATAGTCGATGCTTTATATGGTGCGTTGGGTGTTATGGCTGGTTCTCAGGGAACCATGAATAATTTCACTTTTGGTAATGAGCATTATCAATATTATGAGACTATCTGTGGTGGTTCTGGTGCAGGGGCTAACTTTGATGGTACTGATGCTGTGCATACTCACATGACTAATTCTCGCTTAACTGATCCAGAAGTTTTAGAAATTCGTTATCCTGTATTGGTGGAAAGTTTTAGTCTGCGTCCTGAGAGTGGGGGTAAAGGTAAATATAGTGGTGGTAATGGAGTTATCCGGCGCATCAAGTTTTTAGAACTGATGACAGCAAATATTCTCTCTAGTCATCGCGTGGTTCCTCCCTTTGGGTTAAATGGTGGGGAACCAGGACAGGTAGGACGCAATTGGGTAGAACGTCAGAACGAAACCCAAGAGGAGTTAAGTAGTACTGCAACCGTAGAGATGCAACCAGGGGATATTTTTGTGATTGCAACGCCAGGGGGAGGAGGATTTGGTGCTGTTTCTTGAGTTTGTAGTGAGGACTTTAGTCCTCTATATCTCCTGTCAGAGACGCTTCACGGTAAGCGCAGTTATGCCCTTTACAAAAAAGGGCTTGAGCCGCTTACTACAAGCCTTATTACAAGCTTATCGATAATCTTGTCTTTGAATATCCCGTAAACGGGCAGCATCTCGAATATTATATTCAGAACGAGTGAAGCGATTTAACTGCGCTTCAAAAAAGTCTCGATTAGCTTGTAAATGTTCAGGGTTGGAGTCATCTAAAGGATGGTGTAGTGCAGTCCTTAATGCTTGAATTACCGCAGAGGTGACATTATACATTGACCGTTGGAAACTAATTCCTAGCTGAATCAATGTGTCTTCTTCACCGCGACAATGTTTTTTGTAGTAATCAACAAGATATTTTGGCAAGAAGTGCAACATATCTTGCATTAATAATGTCGGGGGAATACCCGCAGTACCTACTGGAAACACATCTGCATAAAGAATCCCATAGTGGAAGTCTTTTTGATCTGTTGGTACTTGGCTGACTTGGGCGTTGTACGATTTTGTCCCCCGAAAAGGTGCTGTACGATAAAAAACAGCTTCTACATAAGGTAATGCAGCTTCATAAAGCCAAACAAAACCTTGAGACTTAGGTACAATTTCGTAGCATGTACCACGGATATAAACATTATGGTAAATCGGACGATTGGCAACTGCAAAAATCCCATTTACTAAAAAATTCATTGCTTCTGGGACAGTGGTAATTTTCCCTTCATCATACAAATCTGACATTTCAAAAAATACAGGTGCCATGACTTCCCAGAATAACCCCAAATTAGCGTAGTAAGACATTTGGCGGCACTGTTCGATAAACATATCTGGGAAAAGCTTATAAAGCCCCAACATCACTGGGTTACCTTGAAAATAAGCTTTAATGGCTCTATCTGCGTTGGCTTTATATTCTTCGCTATCTAAGTAAGGGTCAAATTTTCCACCCATACCTCTATGCCAAAGCATTGCCCGCATACAAGCTTCGGCAAATTCCATATTAATTCGGTCATGGAATAAGTGATGCAATAATTTGGGCATTTTTAAGGTTTCACCCTTTTCTATAAATGCTAAAAGTTCTGGATGGGCTGTTGCTTCACCACGCCACACTCTCAAATCTGCATCATCACCTGCATAATGATTGTGCCGTTCTAAATATTCTTGGGGAAGGAAGTATTTAAACAAAGGCAATGGATTTAAAAATACTCGTTCAGCAATATACAGCAAGTTACGCCAATAAAAATCCATCGGTACGGCATAAGCTTTATAAATACCGATAATTTGCATTAAATTTTCTGGCGTATCTGGCAACATGGAACCGCCTGCTTCTAGCCGATGAATGACATCAGCAAATTCATGTCGGGAAGGAGGTAATTTAGTAGTATACTCTGGAGTCTGTACCATGGCGATCGCCTCTCAAATCTGGTTTATTAAATGATGTGAATTACTTGAGCGCTACTTGAGCAACTATGGTTTTTTCTGTAGGTGCAATTGTCGCCACCATTGCTGTAGTTGTACTTTCACTCCAGCGCACTAACCAAGTTGGTTGTATGCCCAAAAAGATAATCAAAAATGCCAAGACGATAGCAGGCATTTTTTCTGACCAGAAAACTTTGGGGTAGTAAGCTAAATTGTTATCTAACTTGCCAAAACAAGTGCGGTTGAGGAGGATGACAAAATAAACGGCTGTTAAGCCACTAGAGGCGACACATAACAGTGTGGGTAAGGGAAAAACCGAGAAACTACCCTGAAATACAATAAATTCTGCCACAAATCCTGTTAAACCGGGAATTCCCGCACTAGCCATGCCACTGAGAACTAGTAAGGCACTAATAAAGGGTAAACCACGAATAGGACTCATTAAGCCATTGAGTTTGGCTAATTCACGTGTGCCTACTTTTGCTTCTATGATCCCAACTAAATGAAAGAGAATTGCCAGAATTAAACCGTGGCTGAACATTTGTGCAACTGCACCCACCAGCGCTAAAGATGTACTAGAAGCGCTAGCCAGCAAGACATAACCCATGTGACCAATAGAACTGTATGCTACCATGCGCTTGATATCTTGTTGAGCGATCGCAATTACCGCCCCATAAATTGCGCTAATAGCCCCCCAAATTGCTAAGGTGGGTGCAAATACACTCCAAGCTTGGGGAAACATCCCCATACCAAACCGCAACAGTCCATAAGTTCCCAACTTTGCCAACACACCACCCAACAAAATGGCAATGGGGGCGGAAGCTTCCACATAAGCATCAGGTAGCCAAGTATGGAAGGGAACTAGCGGGATTTTAATACCAAAGCCTAAGATAATTCCTGCTAAAAGGACAAATTGCAAACCTGCGGATAGGGTTTGTGTAGATATGGCATCAAAAGCAAAACTAGTAGAACCTGTGAGGAATACCATGCCTAAGAAGGTTGCCAAAATCAAAGCACCAGAAACCGCAGTGTAAATTAAGAATTTGATGCCGGCATAAGCTCGTTTTTCTCCTCCCCAAATGCAAATTAATAAATAAAAGGGAATTAATTCTAGTTCGTAAAACAAAAAGAATAACAGCAGGTTCTCTGCTAAGAAAGCCCCAGCAACGCCACCACTAATCAATAAAATTAGTGAATAGAATAGTCGTGGACGTTCAGTTTCTTTATCACTGCTGTAAATAGCAATCCAAGTGAGCAAACTATTAAGTATCAACATCAATATTGATAACCCATCAACACCTAGTTGATAACTCAACCCTAAAGTGTCATTCCAAGGCAAATATTCTTCAAATTGCATCCCTGGGTTGCTGATGTCGAATTTCAGCAAAATAAAGAAATTCCAGAGTAAAACTATACCTGCGATGGTTAAAGATACTAAGCGAATGCGTCTGGCTGGGACAAGTTTACCGGGTAAAAAACCGATGATTATCGCACTGATGATTGGTATCCAAATGAGAACACTCAACATATATTCTGGTTTGGTTTATGAGTTGATTTGTGTAGATAGGGATTAGGGAGTGATGGTTTTTCTCATTAATAAACTTCTTGCAAAAGTCGTGATTTTCAAATTCTTCTTTGCGTCTTTGCGCCTTTGCGTGAGCTTTTCAAGAGTATTTTTGGCGACACCAAAGTATTTATACAAGAGGTCTAATGCTGATTGGTTAGAATAAATAACCACAGAGACACAGAGATCACAGAGTTAAAGTGAAAAAAACCTTGTGTGTTTTGATTCTCAGAACTAAAACATCAAATCTAAAAACTGTATTCCCCAAAATGGCCAAGTTACCCAGGCACAAAAAACGCCTACTCCCAAAAGTACCGTGAAAGCATAAAATTGGGTTTGTCCGGTGTTACTGTATTTCAAACCTTCGCCACCTAATAACGAAAATAACCCCACTAAATTGACGATGCCATCAACTACAAAGCGGTCAATCATATCAGCAAATTTAGAAAGTTGGGCAACGCTGAAAATGATTGTCATACGATAAAGTTTGGCGGTGTAAAAATCGTAAGCCAAGAAATCTTGTAAAAATTTCCAAGGTAGGCGGATTGGTTTGGGAATATTGCCTAAATAAATTACACCGCTAATGCTACAACCAAAAATACTTGACCAAATGAGTAATAGTGCCGCATCTTTATTCAGACTAGCCCAATCAGGTAATAGTGATAAGCTTTGTAACACTAAGGGCAAATGCAACACAAAGCCAAATAAAATCATCATCGGCAGTACCATTGGCCAATGCACTTCAGGCGATCGCTCACTCATTTGTTTGGCTTGACCACCGAAAATTAAGCCGAATTCTCTAGTTAAACTCACGGCTGTTAAGACGTTAACTGCGATGATAATTGCCACTAACCAAGGGTAAGTTCCCCACAGTCCATCAGCTAATTTCAGCAAAGCCCAAAAGCTACCTAACGGGGGAAAGCCAATTAACCCCAATGTACCGACGATAAAGGCTAACCCAGATATGGGGCGACGAGTCCATAAGCCACCAAGTTGAGTTACATCTTGGGTGATGCTATTCCAGATAATACCGCCAGTACTCATGACTAGTAGTGCAGCTGCTAAAGCGTGGGTGAGTACCAACAATAAAGCTGCATCGTCTTGTTGTGTGCCTACAGCAATAAACACTAAGCCCATGTAAGCACTAACAGAATAAGATAAACAGCGTTTCACATCAATTTGGGCGATCGCAATTAAAGATGCGCCGACAGCCGTCACTGCACCGATGGCAACGATAAATGATGAAACTAAAGGTGATAAAGTTAATACAGGTTGCAGTTTAATTAGTACCCATGCACCACTAGCAACTACTACCGAGTTCCGCAAAATTGTGCTGGGAACAGGGCCTTCCATCGCTTCATCTAACCACAAGTGCAAAGGGAATTGAGCGCATTTACCCATCGGCCCAGCAACCAACGCTAAACCTACTAATGTCATCACTGTTTGATCCACTTGAGTATTAGCGGCCCATGCTGCTAACTCTGTGTAATCCCAAGTTCCTGATAAAGTCCATAAACCCAAGACTCCCATCAGTAAGAATAAGTCCCCTACCCGCTTGGTTAAGAAAGCATCTCTAGCACCAGTGACTACCAAAGGTTGACTAAACCATAAGCCTACTAATAGATAGGTTCCTAACGTTAGAACTTCCAAAATTACATAGCTAAAAAACAAATTATTGCACAACGCCAAGCCACATAATCCCGCTTCAAATAATCCTAATAAAGAATAGAAGCGCCCCCAACCCCAATCCATTTCCATGTAACCAATGGCATAAATTTGTGCTAGAAAATTTAAGCCAGTTATTACTACCATTGCACCCACACTTACCGCAGAAATTTCTAAAGCAATGGTAAGGTTTAAACCTGCGGTAGATAACCAAGGGATAAATATTTCTTGGGGTGGTTGATTCCAAATTGATGGAAAAGCCAAGACACTATGAACTAGTGCCAAAAATGTCATGATTAAATTGACATAACCTGCTGGTCTGGGCCCTGTTTTGCGAATGATACCCGGTGACCAAGGAATTGCCAAAAGTCCACCTATTAAAGCATAGCAAGGAACCAGCCAAACAGTCTCTAGGAGAAACTGAGCCATGAAATTAACCTCTGGATTGGTAGCAAAAATTAGCCATTCCGGGAGCAAACTTAACCTTGCTTCCAGTCAGCTAATTATGGTAGATAGCAGAAATTTCTTTTTGCTTAATATTGTTCTTAGCTTACCGTTATATTTCCTAAAAAGGAATTACTTAACAAAATAAATCGATGATGTCTATTCTAATTAATTCTTATATAATTATTTACTGATTTTAGCTATAGATTTTAGTCTATGGATAATCTTTAAGTTTAACTGAGACAAATCATTGAATTTTATCTATAGATATCAATCTAACAATAGATTTTTATGAATGACTGAGGATTGCATTCAACAAAAATCCGACTCCCCATCTTAGAGGATGTTTGAAAAGTTTTAGGGAGTCAAAAATTAAGCCAATCGCTTCACCATAATACGGATCATTGCAAGGTAGAGAAAGGTTTCTGAAGTTTCGGGCAATAATTCATAATCTCTGGCCAATCGGCGACATCCCATGAACCAACCAAAAGTGCGTTCCACCACCCAACGTTTTTTGAGCAAAACAAAGCCCTTAGTTTGCTCTGGTCGCAGCACCACCTGAACAATCCAGCGACAAAAATTCATCACCCATTGCATGAAAGGCTCTCCATCAAACCCACCATCAACCCAAATGGTGGTTAAGCGATCTTTGGCTTGAGATTGTTTAACTCGTTTGAGAACTTGTTGACCACCAGCGCGCTCACCCACATTGGCAGCCGTAACCAAGACTCGTAGCACTAATCCCAAGGTATCGACTGTGATAAATCGCTTACGCCCTTTAATTTTCTTACCTGAATCAAAACCTACATCTTGACCAAATAATTACTAATTCGTAATTCGTAATT
>JAHHIM010000003.1:0-185355 GCA_019358915.1 Trichormus sp. ATA11-4-KO1 | reverse complement strand
TTTGTGGTGATTCATGGCTGCTCAAACCCCTTTTTTTTCTAAATATGTCTGTTTTTATTCCTGCTTGCTTTTTTTCTCTCAGTAATTTCCGTTTGTGACACTTGGGGGTGCGGAAGGTGGGTTTTAATAGTATTGTCAGCAACACCAAAGTATTTATGCAAGAGATTATAGCGTTTACTAGTCTAATGAAGTACACTAATTAAAATAAATATAGTGTATCTACTCAAGGGTAAAAATGAAACCATATTCCCTCGACTTGCGCCAAAAAATATTTGATACATATAAGACAGGTGGAATATCACAACGTCAATTAGCAAAGAGATTTTGTGTGAGTTTAGGTTTTATTGAGAAATTACTAAAGCAATATAGAGAAACAGCAAGTATCGCTCCTAAAGTTAGGACAAAACAAACTCCTACAAAGCTCAACGAAGAACAAATTAAGATTCTTGAAGAAATAGTTGAAGCTAAGAATGATTCAACTTTATCAGAAATCCGCTTCACTCTCAAAGAAAAAACCGGAATAACAATTGGTATATCTACGGTAGATAGGATGTTACAGAAGATGGAAATAAACCTTAAAAAAAAACATTGCACGCTTCGGAAAAAGAGACTGAAAGAGTTCAATTATTAAGAGTACAGTTCTGGCTTCAACTTCATGGGATACCGGCGGAAAATCTTATTTTTCTGGATGAGGCAGGAGCTAACCTATCTTTAATAAGACACTCTGCTCGTTCTAAAAAAGGCAAAAGAGCGCATGGCTCACGACCTCAAAAACGCTGTAAAAATGTCTCTATAATTGGAGCAATCGCTCTCAAAGGCGTGATTAGTCAATATAGTATTTTAGGAGCATATGACGGGCTAACATTTGAGGCTTACATTTCTCAAAAATTAGTTCCAAAGCTGTGGGAAGGCGCTTGTGTAATCATGGATAATTGTTCAATTCATAAAGGTGGAGATATTGAGAAATTAATCGAATCTGTTGGAGCTAAAGTAATTTATTTACCACCATATTCTCCCGATTTTTCACCAATTGAAAACTGTTGGTCAAAAATTAAAAATTTACTACGTTCTATTGGAGCTAGAAGTTATCCAGACTTAGCAAAAGCAATTGAAACTGCTTTTACTCAAGTCTCATTAACTGATATTTATAATTGGTTTACCCATTCTTGCTACTGTACTTCACTAGACTGAGAAACGCTATAATTAAATTTTTTCTCCTTTGCACCTCTGCCCATTATTCAGGGAACGTAATTTTATTACCTTCTGGAGTGCTAGTTACCTTTGCACCTAAAGCCTCGATTTCACTAATTACTCTTTTACGAGTTTTTGCATCAACTTGATTATTCAATACCATTACCCAGGCTGATAGTTGTGCAAATTTGCTGTTAGGATTTTGACTTAAAAATTGACTAGTTTGTTGAGAAGTAACGGCAACTAACTGACTTTCTTCATCTGAAAAATTACTAGCCCATTCTGCCGCCGTTGAGAAAGATTGTTGGGCGGCTTGAGTATTTCCTAAAAATAATAATTCGTCAATTCCTTTATAACGCCACACATAATAAGATTTTTCAGGAACCAAGGGAGACAAGGACTTTAAACCCCTTTCCATCAATTCTACAGAACGTTCTGGCATACCAGCATACATAGAAGTACTGCTAGAAAGACTCAAATAAGCTGTTAAAAATCTTGGGTCGCGTTCTAGAATAATTGCAAAATATTCCGGACTCAGACCGTAACCTGTTTTGGCACGAACTTCATCATCACCAAAGTATTGCAAATAACCCAGATAAACCCAATTTGCTATTAAGTTATCATAACTAAAACTGGGCATTTTCTTGAGAAAATTGAGACGAATACTTTCCGCATTGATGTCTCTTTCTAAACTTTCTAAAGAAATAGTTTGCTGGTTTTTTAACAGTATTTGTAGTTGGGGAAATTGAATTAAACTAACTCCTAAAAGACACAAACAGGCTACTAAAGGTGTAGCGATAGCTTGACGAGATAAAAACAACATATTTGGCTTGTTTTTCTACGCGAAGTCACCTCATTGTATACAATTTTACTTTTGTCTAGTACTAATTTTTGAAATTTGCAAGTGCTGAAAACGGAGTAAAAACAGCGCCTGTGGCGCTGCTGACTCCAAAATCTATTGTTACTCAGCACTCAGCACGGGCTATAAGCGCAGCCATGCCCGCAGGGCTTTACAGCACTCAGCACTCATTAAGCGCTACCTGTAAAGGCAACTTCCGGGAACTTCAACTGAGCTTCGGCCATGGGGCGTCTTCTGCCTTCCTCTTGCCAGTAGTTAATCACTTCAGTTGCTTTATTCAGCAACTCGACGCGATCTAGGTCAGTAATCCAGTGTTTGGATTCCAGTTCTTTTTTTAACTCTTCCCAAGCATCATTTCTAGGCCAGAAAAAGTACTTAGTCAAAGGACTTGTGCCTTTGCCGACAACTTGATCGACTGCTAGAGCAACGTTCTCGTCTAACCAAAGGATTTTCAGAATAAATTGGGTCAATCACACCTCCGGGGCATATCCGGGCATTACTTACTAAGTTAGCAAACTGACAAGTCAGAGCTTGTGCGATCGCACGAATAGAAATGTAAGTCTACTGTGCGTGCTTTGCGATCGCTTATTTTAACGCAATACCTCACCCGATGACCAAAATAGTGGTTGAGAATTGGGTATTGGGCATTGGGCATTGGGCATTGGGCATTGTTTACCAAAGGAGTTTTGTGAAAAGACCTGATTTTGAGGATTTAGAAGTTTATCAACTTGCTGAAAGGCTAGCTAATGAAATTTGGAAAATTGTCAAGGGATGGGATAATTTCACTAAAGATACACTAGGTAAACAAATTGTTCGGTCTGCTGATAGTATTTGTGCAAATATAGCCGAGGGAAGAGGTAGGTATAGCGACCAAGACAATCGACGTTTTGTCAAGATTGCGAGAGGGTCTTTGTACGAAACCATCAGCTGGTTAAGATTAGCCTATGCTAGACAATTATTGACAAATGAACAGGTAAAAACATTCAAACCAATCCTCGATGAACTATTACCCAAGCTGAATGCTTATCTAAAATCCATAGGCAACAGGTAATTGAGTATTAGTCATCAAGTTTGGAGTATTGGGTAAAAATCCTTATACCCCATACCTCATGCCCCATGCCCCATGCCCCATGCCCCATGCCCCATGCCCATGACTGAACAAATCTCCACAAAAGCCATCGTCGTTTTTGATATTGATGGTGTTGTGCGCGACGTTGGTGGTTCCTATCGCCGAGCGCTGGCAGATACTGTAGAGTATTTTACGGAGACAGCGTACCGTCCCACGCCACTAGACATTGACAATTTAAAGTCTGAAGGACTCTGGAATAACGATTGGGAGGCTTCCCAGGAATTCATTTACCGCTACTTTCAATCTCAAGGACAATCCCGCGAACAATTGCAATTAGATTACAACGCGATCGTTGCCTTTTTTCAATCCCGTTACCGAGGTCTAGACCCAAATAATTGGACGGGATATATCTGTGACGAACCCTTATTATTACAACCTAGTTACTTAGAGCAACTAACACAAGCTGGAATTTATTGGGGATTTTTCAGTGGTGCTACTCGTGGTTCGGCTAACTATGTTTTGCAAAAACGTCTAGGTTTACAGTCCCCGGTATTAATTGCAATGGAAGATGCACCAGGTAAACCAGACCCCACAGGACTTTTTGCTACTGTTCGCCAGTTGGAGAATGGACTAGATATATTACCAGCAATTATCTACGTAGGAGATACGGTAGCTGACATGTACACAGTCAAGAAAGCGCGAGAACTAAATCCTCACCGCACTTGGATTGGTGTAGGAATTCTCCCGCCTCACGTACAAGAAACCGCAGCGCGTAGTCATGCCTATGGTGAAACGCTACTAGCAGCAGGAGCGGCAGTAGTTTTCAGTAATGTCGAACAGCTAAATCCAGCTAAAATACTAGAATTATTGTAGGGAGTGGGGTTACCCATGCCCAATTACTTATTTTTTCAGGTTGTCATTGAAACATAAAAAAAATTGGGTGATGTTTGGATGCGTGAAAAAAATCACATATTCTAGCATCAGAGATTTCTGCAAAACCAAAGATTAATAAGTAGGCGATCGCATGAGCAACGGCGTAATGATGCAGTATTTCCATTGGTACAATCCTAATGATGGTAGCCTCTGGAACCAGCTGAATAAAACAGCCAATGAGCTAGCTAATGCAGGCTTCACTGCCTTATGGTTACCGCCACCTTACAAAGGCAGTGGTGGAATTAATGATGTGGGATATGCAGTTTATGATTTGTTTGATTTGGGTGAATTTGATCAAAAAGGCAGTGTCCGCACAAAATACGGTACGCGTGAACAATACCTTACAGCCATTCAAACTGCTCAAAGTTATGGTCTGCAAATCTATGCAGATGTGGTTTTAAATCACAAAGATGGTGGAGACGAAACAGAACGCATCTGGGCGCAGGAGATGGATTGGCATGACCGTAACCGCCCAGTTAGCGACTGGTATGAAATCGACGCTTATACAAAGTTTTACTTTCCCGGTCGCGGAGATAAATACTCCAGTATGCAGTGGTATTGGTGGTGCTTTGATTCATTGTCTTACAATGCAGGCACACAAAGGGCAGACAAGCTTTACCGCATCAAGAACAGAAAGTTTGAGACAGAAGTCAGCCCCGAACACGGCAATTATGATTATTTGCTAGCGAACGATTTAGATATGGGTGAAGAACTCGTGCGCGGCGAGTTGATGTATTGGGGGCGTTGGCTTGTTGACACCACAAATGTCAACGGTTTTCGGATTGATGCTGTCAAACATATCCGTTCCTCATTTTTCCGCGATTGGCTGAACCATCTGCGAGTTCATTTTAGTGGGCGACAACTGTTTAGTTGTGGGGAGTATTGGTCTCAAAATATCGATGAGTTACATGGTTACCTTGCTGCTACCACAGGGCTGATGTCGTTATTTGATGTACCATTGCACTTCAAGTTTCACCAAGCCAGCCGCCAGGGCAGTAGTTTCGATATGCGGACAATTTTTGATCGCACCCTAGTTAAGGAACAATCTGCCCTAGCGGTGACATTTGTAGAAAACCATGATACTCAACCTTGTCAATCGCTGGAGTCTCCCGTTGAACCTTGGTTTAAACCCTTGGCCTATGCCCTGATATTGCTGCGTCGTGAAGGCTATCCTTGCGTGTTTTATGCCGATTATTACGGAGCGCAATATCACGATAAAGGACGTGATGCTACGCTGTACTCTCACCGTTTCTTAATTGATAAGTTTCTCCAAGCACGTAGAGACTACGGTTTTGGTGACCAACACGATTACTTTGACCATCCCAACACCATTGGTTGGACGCGCTTGGGTAACAGCGAACATCCAGGTGCAATGGCTGTGGTGATGACCAATAGTGAACCAGGGAACAAGTGGATGAATATGTTTCGACCCAATGAGGCTTTTTATGACTCCACTGGACACATCGAGGAAATAGTCTATACGAATAATGATGGATGGGGTAATTTCTCTTGTGCAGGTGGTTCTGTATCAGTCTGGTTGCAAAAATAATACTGATGATTGAGCCAGGAAAAAGGTAACTTATAGCGATTCCCAGTTAAGTGAGGTACAGAACTAATGTTTTTCAACGCAGAGGGACGCTAAGGTAACGCAGAGTTACGCAAAGATTGCCCAATTTTGTCAGCGATGTACTCAGTACTTCAGCAGATTAGGAAACGCTATAAGTCTATATCTATTGTTGTTTCATAGACTGACTTAATTAGAGAATTTGCTTAATTAATCAAGTGTCTTTCTATCCATTTTTTACTTTGAAAATTACTACTTTAGTAATAGTAAAATTTGGGAAAACATAAGACTATCGAAAGATTATAAATCATTTGCTTTTAACTCAAACTCTAAATAATATTGAAGTTTAAACAAACAAATTTGTCTAAATTTCCCATAAAAAAAAGTTATACAGTAAGCACCAGAGGCTATGGTCATGAACCAGCCGATCAAGGTTGAAAAGACGGTGACGATTAACAAACCAGCAGAAGAACTCTACAGTTTTTGGCGTAACTTTGAGAACTTGCCTCGTTTTATGAAGCATCTCAAAAGCGTGAAGGTGTACGATGATACGCGAGAGTCTTCCGGACACGCTACGCGATCGCACTGGATTACTCAGGGACTCTTAGATGAAAGCAGAAGCATTGAGTGGGATACAGTCATCATTGAAGACCAGGAAAACGAATTGATTTCTTGGGCTTCGGTTGAAAGTGCAGTCGTGGAAAACTCTGGTCGTGTCCGCTTTCAACCTGCGCCTGGTAATCGTGGAACTGAGGTCAAGGCAGTTACGGAATATAAACCCCTTGGTGGTGTGATTGTAGTTGCCATCGCTAAACTCTTGGGTGAAGACCCAGAACTGCAAATTAAAGAGGATTTACGCCGCTTCAAAATGCTGATGGAAGCAGGCGAGATTGCCACAACTGAAGGTCAACCAAGAGGTAGAAAGTAGGTTACAGGTTACAGTTTAATGCTCGATCTGTAAAAATTAACAAGAGAGAAAAATAAATGAAAGCAGTTTGCTGGAATGGTGCTAAGGATATGCGGGTGGAAACAGTACCCGATCCAAAAATCATTAATCCGCGTGATGCTATTGTTAAAATCACGACAACAGCGATTTGTGGTTCTGATTTGCATCTTTATAACGGCTATATGCCCATGATGGAAAAGGGCGATATCGTGGGTCATGAATTCATGGGGGAAGTCGTGGCCTTAGGAAGTGCCGTCAAAAATATCAAGATAGGCGATCGCGTAGTTGTACCATTCCCCATCGCCTGCGGTAATTGCTTTTACTGCCAACACAACTTTTGGTCACTGTGCGATAACTCTAACCCGAATGCTTGGATGGTAGAAAAATTCATGGGTTATTCCCCATCTGGTATTTTTGGTTACTCTCATTTGCTGGGGGGTTACGCTGGCGGTCAAGCTGAATATGCCCGCGTGCCCTTTGCTGATGTTGGTTTGTTCAAAATTCCTGATGGGCTAACAGACGAACAAGTCGTGTTTCTCACAGATATCTTTCCTACCGGATATATGGCGGCGGATAGCTGTGATATTCAGCCCGGTGATATTGTCGCCGTCTGGGGGTGTGGCCCAGTAGGACAATTCACCATCAGAAGTGCTTATTTGCTTGGTGCTGAACGTGTCATCGCTATTGATCGAATTCCCGAACGCTTACAAATGGCTAAAGAACAAAGCAAGGCAGAAATCCTGAATTTTGAAGAAGTAGATGCCGGTGAAGCCCTCAAAGAAATGACTGGTGGGCGCGGCCCTGATGCTTGCATTGATGCTGTGGGTCTGGAAGCCCACGGCACAGGTCTAGAGGGGATATACGACGAAGTAAAGCAAGCGGTGCGTCTGGAAACAGGCCGACCCCATGCGCTGCGGCAAGCGATTGTGGCCTCTCGCAAAGCTGGTCACGTTTCCATTCCCGGTGTTTATGCTGGCTTGGTAGACAAGATCCCCATGGGTGCTGCGATGAACAAAGCCTTGACCTTTACAATGGGACAAACCCACGTTCATAAGTACTTGCACAGGTTACTCGATCATGTCCAACAAGGGAATATCGATCCATCTTTCGTCATTACCCATCGTCTGCCCTTAGAGCAAGCACCGTATGGCTACGACATTTTCAATCACAAAAAGGACAACTGTATCAAAATTGTACTTAAACCCTAAGCAGAGAGTTTAATGAGCGATCGCCTTTTAAAGCATCTTGTTTAGTTTTAGCTAAGTTATATTGGGATGTGGTGTTAGACAAATCAAGATTAAGCAATATTTAGCACTTTTCGTAATAGTGCTTGGTCTTCTAATTTAGCTTTCAAACGACCATTCTCTACATCTCGAATCCAGCTTTGGCTTTTACCTGTTAACTTGGCTAATTCCCTCTGGGAAAGCTGCAAGTTTTTTCGCGCCTGTAAAATCTGTTCGCCAGGCAAATCACTGATAGTTTTAGTCTTTCTTCTGCTTTTTACAGTCCGCCTGGGCTTTTTGTGGGATTCTGATATTTGCTGTTCCCACTCTGGTGGTAGTTCAAATGACAAAATTCGCGCATTCATTAGCAGATTCCACTTACCAGGGGGGGCGGAATCTGTGAGGCGGGTGTTGCCACCACCATCATTAATCCAAAATTCTAATGCTTCGTCTGGATCTTCGGGAATACCCATTAATTTCGCCCACAAAGGTTGAATTTCTAAAGGGTAAGTCACTGGGTCAAAAATTGGTTTAATTCCATAATGATTGAGAACTTCCAAATCACTTTCAAAAGTTCGCAGCAAGCGTTTACGTTCTTCCCGTTGTCGAGAAGCAAGGGTGACTTTTTCTTCACCGTAAGCAATGCGTAATAAGGTAGGAATGGTGATACGTTGTTCTTTGCCCATTTTGGTTTTAAACAGCAACCACAGCATGAGTCTGACTGCTCCTTCATGTTGCTGCCAAATACTCATAACTGTAGTTAACAGCGTTTTGGGTAGGCTGCCATATTGGTAGAATGCGGTTCGCTCTCTACATGCTTGTTTATTTAAGAAATACTGTGACCAGATACCGGCTTTTACTTTAAAAGTTAGTCCAATCAAATATTTGCACCCCAAATCGTCTTCTTGAAAATGATGCTGAATATTGACTAAGTGCCACAGGCGACTTTTTGTCACTGAAAATCCTGGGACTCGACCTTGTTGCGGCCAGTCAATGGAAATAATTAATGAACAAGCTTGTTGAACGATGTTTTTCATTAAAGCCAGCTTGGCATTTTTATTCAGGTCTTTACGTTTTTCTAACCCTAAATATTTCTCAATTTGACGTTCGTCAATGGTAAACTCCTGCTCCCAAGGTTTATCCAAGGATGTAGCGTATGCGGCAAACATCAAATGAATGCAAGTGGCTCTAATATCAAGTTCTTCTATAGCTGCTAACTCGGTGATGCCATCGCTGACTTGGAATGGATCTCGAACGTGAAAGGCGATCGCTCCTTTTCCTTGTTTCACTTTGCGGCCATAACATAGGTAACCTTCCGCATCAGTTTCCCAATTTAAGGATGTCCGTTGTGCTAAAACGTTGCAAGCTTCCCAAATGGCGATTGCTGAGGCAAATGGATTATTTTTCCCGTTGGCAAATAAATCAGGGCTGGTAGCATCTCTGGGTTCAAGTTTGCATCTGCCTTTTTTCGCCTGCCAAGGAATAGGCGAATTAGTTGGACAAGCTATTACACATTGCGGTTCGGGATAATAGCCTTCACAGTTGTTACAAAGACCAGGATCAATCCAGTATTCATCGTTCTCTATTTTGATTGCACCCGTAGGACATTGGGGGCGGCAGTTGTCACATCCAACGCAACTGTTGTTAGGAATTGTATAAGGCATACGGCTATAGGGCTTCTTCCCACTCTAATCGTTGAGATGTTTGGCTCAAGTCTCCCCTGGATGTTGCTGCTTGACTTATCACTAGCCACCAAATTATCTCTACAGCAAGAAAAATTATTCTTGCTGTAATTATTCCCCACATCCATATTTAGACTACGCATCCAATTGGCAGATATTTCAGACTTTTAACCTGAGCCTGATATTACTTCTTTATTAACTATACATTTCATAAACACTTGGATAAGTTTGTTCACAATGAGCCTGGGCAGAATTCTTAATACTTTGATTAATAGTTAGCTGACGAATTCTTTGGTTTAACCTTAAAGTCTTAACCAAAGTGTTTTTATAGAACATCTAATCATCTTGTTAGTAGATTTCATTTTGTTTATTAATAATTTTAATATTTAATGCAGATGAATTTTCTGTTATGAGGACTACAGTTTAGTTCATAGGTTAATTTGGCTTTTTAATCGTAAAAATGTGAAAGAGTAACTTTTTTAAATAAAAGGTATAAAATTAGTTGTTTTCCAGATAAATTGAGCTTTTTTACTTTATAAATAACAAAATAATAATATTTCAATGTAATAGATAAACATATCAATTGTATAGATCAATACTAAATCAAGTAACTTTTTACTTGCATGAATAAAAAGTTGAAAAATAATCTCATCATTTATTGAGCCGCCTCTAGCTGGAAATAGAGAATCTAGAGAGGTTTGTTTAGACGTTACAGGATGCCATTTCTTTAAAAACAGTATATTATTAGCAAAAATGACTATTTGCTTATTGGTAATAAATTGCATTTAAATAATTTAATATTAATAAAATTACCGCAGAATTTTCAGAAAGTCAGCGAATTTTGATAAGAGCATAATTAATTAATTTACGTCAAACAAAATAATAAGATTAAGTTAGGATAATGATTAAAGTGCAAATAATTTTGTAGGCGGAATTGCCGAGGTTTAATTCATGGCACAACTAACAGGATTGACATTTGGAGGTAATACCTGGACACCTAAATTCGCCCAGGAAATTGACCTAGAAAAATGTATCGGCTGTGGCAGATGTTTTAAAATCTGTGGTCATAATGTATTGAGCTTGAAGGCACTCAATGAAGATGGGGAATTTGTGGATGATGAAGATGATGATGAAATCGAACGTAAGGTAATGGTTGTTGCTTACCCAGAAAATTGTATTGGTTGTGAGGCTTGTTCACGGATTTGTCCAAAGAATTGCTACACCCATGCTGTATTAGACAATTAAGACTTTAGGGCATTGATTAAGGTTGTTGTTTTTACCAGAGGGCACTGTGGAAATTAAGCGCAAATGTGCTAGGCAAGGTAACTAGAGGGGAATATGCAAAACTACTAGAACTGGCAAAAAGTTCGCAGTAAACAAATACGTAAATCGCTAAATGTTAGTTATTCACAAATTCATACTTGCTATTAATATAGTCTGAACAATATTAGGAGTAACAGTGTCCTCTGGGAAAAATTAGCTCTTTTGTCATAGGAGTGAAAATATAGTGTTGACTTTTTGGGGGAAGGATATGAAATTATCTGGAAAATTCCCCCAAATTTTGTAAGTGTGAGCTAGAAAGTTAATAAGTGAAAAGAAAAAATGTGAGTAGGGAGTGGAGGTAAAGGTAAAGCACTTTCCCAAAGTCTAATTCCAGACAATCAAACCTTTAATGATGGCTGACACAGCAGGTAGCATGTATGCAAAAAATTCCTGTTTCACTATGGACTCTGGTTGCTGGAATAGTAGTTACAGTAATCAGTATTTGGATCGGTCAAAATAATACGCTACTGCCAGTACAAGCATCGCAACAAGCACCTTTGGTAGACGCATTTTTCAATGTCATGTTTACCATTGCGATCGCACTGTTTCTGGTTGTCGAAGGAACTATTTTGATTTTTTTGGTAAAGTATCGTCGTCGTCCGGGTGATGACACCGATGGTGTACCAGTAGAAGGCAATGTGCCTTTAGAAATTTTTTGGACAGCAATCCCCGCCGTAATTGTCATTGGTTTAGGCATTTACAGTGTAGATGTTTACAACCAAATGGGCGGATTTGAGCCTGGGAGTCATCCTCATGGTGCGGCTCATGTGGCTCATGTTAGTGGTAGTGCGATCGCTGCTACTCTCGATGACACAGCAACATCACCAACTACTGCAAACATTGGTATTGGTGCATCTCCCAAATCACAAGGTAAGCAAGCAGACTTAGTGGTTGATGTCCAAGGGATGCAGTACGCCTGGATATTTAACTATCCTCATAGTGGCATTACCACTGGAGAGTTACACGTTCCCGTGGGTGCTGATGTACAATTGAATCTTTCAGCACAAGATGTCATTCACTCATTTTGGGTACCACAGTTTCGGTTGAAGCAAGACGCGCTTCCCGGTATTGCTACTCAATTACGATTTGTCGCTACTAAAGTAGGTACATATCCTGTAGTTTGTGCAGAACTGTGTGGTGGTTATCACGGTTCTATGCGGACACAAGTAATAGTCCACACACCAGAAGAATTTGATAACTGGCTAGCACAAAGCCAAATTGCTCAAGCGCAAGACCTCAAACAAGCCGTAGCAGTAAATCCGGCTGAACTATCAACATCAGAGTTTCTTGCACCCCATATTCATGACTTGGGTGTAAACACAACCACCCTCGCCCAAATTCAAAAGTAGCCAAAATAATGCGTAGTTGAAAATTCGTAATGACAATCATTGAGAAATTGTACTCATTATTTAATTACGAATTACGAATTACGAATTACGAATTATCTAAAATAGCTTATGACACAGGTAGAATTTCCCCGGAACACGCCACCCGAAGGAAATCTGGAAACAAAGGCGGGAAACCATCCCCAGGCGTGGAAATGGTACGACTATTTCACATTTAATGTAGATCACAAGGTGATTGGCATTCAATACCTAGTGACAGCCTTTGTGTTCTATCTTATCGGTGGCTTGATGGCTGTGGCTATCCGTGCCGAACTAGCAACACCAGATGCAGATTTACTTGACCCCAACTTATACAACGCCTTCATGACCAATCACGGGACGATTATGATCTTCCTGTGGATTGTGCCTAGTGCCATTGGGGGATTTGGTAACTATCTCATTCCCTTGATGGTTGGTGCTAGGGATATGGCGTTTCCTAAACTGAACGCGATCGCCTTTTGGTTGAACCCCCCAGCCGGATTACTGCTGTTAGCTAGTTTTATCTTTGGTGGTTCCCAATCTGGTTGGACAGCTTACCCACCATTAAGCTTAGTGACAGCACCCATCGCCCAAACTCTCTGGATACTAGCGATTGTGTTGGTGGGAACTTCCTCAATTTTGGGTTCGCTGAACTTTGTGATCACCATCCTGATGATGAAGGTTCCCAGCATGAAATGGGATCAACTACCCTTGTTCTGCTGGGCAATCTTAGCCACTTCAGTCCTCGCACTGCTTTCTACACCTGTATTAGCTGCGGGTTTAATTCTGTTGTTGTTTGACCTCAACTTTGGGACATCCTTCTTTAAACCAGATGCCGGCGGTAACGTCGTGATTTACCAACATTTATTCTGGTTTTATTCCCACCCGGCAGTATATCTGATGATTCTGCCCATCTTCGGCATTATGTCAGAGGTGATTCCCGTTCACGCGCGGAAGCCAATTTTTGGTTATAAAGCGATCGCCTATTCCAGCGTTGCTATTTGCGTAGTCGGTTTATTCGTCTGGGTTCACCACATGTTCACCAGTGGTACACCCGGCTGGATGCGGATATTCTTCACTATCTCCACCCTCATCGTCGCCGTACCTACTGGCGTGAAAATCTTCGCCTGGGTTGCTACCCTTTGGGGTGGTAAGATTCGCTTCACCAGTGCCATGCTTTTCGCCATTGGCTTATTATCCATGTTCGTCATGGGCGGCTTAAGCGGCGTGACCATGGGAACAGCGCCCTTTGATGTTCACGTCCACGACACATATTATGTAGTAGGACACTTCCACTACGTCTTATTTGGTGGTTCCGTGTTTGGCATTTACGCGGGTATTTATCACTGGTTCCCCAAAATGACCGGACGCAAGCTGAATGAAACCTGGGGACGCATTCACTTTGCCCTCACCTTCATCGGCACTAACTTAACCTTCCTACCCATGCACGAATTGGGTTTACAAGGAATGCCCCGCCGCGTTGCCATGTATGATCCCCAATTTATTGATCTCAATCAACTTTGTACCATTGGTGCATTTGTCTTAGCCATATCAGTAATTCCCTTCACCATCAATATTCTCCAAAGTTGGCGCCAAGGAGAATTGGCAGGTGATAATCCTTGGCAAGCTTTGAGTTTAGAATGGACAACCAGTTCACCACCTCTAATTGAAAACTGGGAAGAATTGCCTATTGTCACTCATGGCCCTTACGACTACGGCCATATTGAAGTACAACCAGTCGGCACACCAGAAATTAGCGCCTAACAATTTAGTCGTAATTGCAAAAACCCTTTTAAACCCTCTTACCTTCGTGTCCTTTGTGCCCTTCTCTGCGAGACGCTTCGCGAACGTGGTTCGTTTCTTTACTCTACCAAACGCAACAACAGGCGTTGCTGATTGAGAATATGATTTGTCTCGCGCAAAGGCGCAAAGACGCAAAGGTACAAAGAAAAGAAAGGTATTTTTGCATTAAACAAGACTTCATCCTTGTTGGAGATTTAGAGGGTAAACAATATGACCGTAGCAACGACAAGTGAACATCATCCAGATTTACGAGTGTGGGGATTGTTGACATTTCTCATCTCTGAATCCCTAATGTTTGGTGGCTTTTTTGCTACTTATTTGTTCTTTCGTGGTAGTACAGAAGTTTGGCCGCCAGAAGGAACAGAAGTAGAATTATTTTTACCCGCGATTAACACCATTATTCTGGTGTCTAGTAGCTTCGTCATTCATTTAGGTGATGTGGCAATTAAAAAGAATAATGTCATAGGAATGCGGTTTTGGTATCTTGTGACCGCACTTATGGGGGCAATTTTCTTAGTGGGTCAGGTTTATGAGTACATGAGTTTAGGTTATGGTCTGACTACCAACATCTTCGCCAACTGCTTTTATATCATGACTGGCTTCCACGGTTTGCACGTATTTGTGGGACTGTTATTGATATTAGGTGTATTGTGGCGATCGCGTCGTCCCGGTCATTATTCTGCTACTAAACATACTGGCATTGAAATGGCAGAAATTTACTGGCACTTTGTGGACATTATCTGGATTGTTTTGTTCATTTTAGTGTACATTTTGACGCTGTTTTAAAAGGGCGCGGGGAGTAGGGTTATTTTCCCAATACCCAGTCCCCAATCCCCAAAGGGGATTACTATGCAACCTGATGCAAATAAATTCTCATGGTTTCAAGTTCCAGATGATATCAAAAACTTACTAATATTGGCATCACAAACTTGGGAAACTATCTCAGAATCTGAAAATTACATTCATCAAGCTTTAGCTCAGGCTGGTGATAACACAGATGTTTTAGTATCAGCTTATAGATTTTTTTATTATAAAAATAATTATTCACTTGCGCTACAAACAGTAGTCAAAGTTTTAGATAAAATTAAAGAAACAGAAAATTTTCCAGATGAGTGGGAACAACTTCAGCCCATATTAGTTAAGCGACAGGATGAACCCCAAATCAGATTGTACTTGAATGCTTATGCTGCTTCTGGTTTGGTATTAGCAAAATTGGGGGAAATTGAGCAGGCTAAAAAAATCAGTTCTAGAGTCAAAGAAATTGACGAAAAGAATGATTTCGGAGCCGGAATCCTACTGGATATTTTGACACGTCCACCAGATGAAGACGATTAACTAACCATCAACAACCATGAATGATTTTTCTATCTATCAACCCTTTTCCTTGTCTAACACTGCTAACCCAATATTGCCTGTTCTGCCTTTACCTACTTCGCCTTCTGTACCAAATATGCCTCGTAATTCTCCTCCTCCTATGTTGATATTGCCCCAGTCTTCTCAACTGATGATTTAATGATGATGAAAGGTAGGGATTGGCTAGTAACTGGAGATGGTCATTATCAAGCCTGTAAATCCGTAAGAGCGTGGGATTTATTGAGAGAAAATTATCGTCTGTATCGGTTTTTAACTGAGATGGAAGATGTTCTCAATGGGGTGGACAACGAATCCAGTCGTCTACCAGAAATCAGAATGCTTGTGAGGCGCTTGATAGTTAATTCCTACTGGGTACGAAGTCAGTATTTAGAACCTGACTCTAAGACGGGAAACTCTGTTTTACTCCTATATGATGAATTGGGTTTTCCATTAACGGTGCAAACAGTAACATTTACACCGGGAACTCGTTCAACTATTCATAATCATGGGGCGTGGGGAGTAGTAGCTGTGCTAAAAGGTCAAGAAAAAAATACATTTTGGCGACGAACTAACAGCCTAGATGTTGCAGACACACTTGAACCTACGGGAGAAATAACTTTATTTCCAGGAGATATTGTGAGCTTTACTCCTGATGCAATTCATAGTGTGCAAGCAGTAGGTGATGAACCAACTGTGACTTTTAATGTTTATGGGGAAACTGATCCAAAACAGCGATTTGAGTTTGATTTAATTACCCACACAGCGAAAAAGTTTTGATGACGAAGTGAGGGGATGAGGGAGATAGGAGAGATGGGGGAGAATTTTCGTTCTTGTCCCCAATCCTCAATTTATTAAATCGGGAGCAGACAATGGCTAGAGTAATTTTCTACAGCAAACCAGGTTGTAAGGGTGGTGTTAAGCAAAAAGTTTTGCTGACAGCTGCTGGCCATGAAGTGGTAGCATACAACCTGCTTACGGAACCTTGGACAGTTGAGCGCTTGCGGTCATTTTTTGGCGATCGCCCGGTAGCTGAATGGTTTAATCGTTCTGCCCCCAGGGTAAAATCTGGTGAGGTGGTTCCCGAAAAATTAGACGCACAAACAGCGCTTGTACTGATGTTACAAGATCCTTTGTTAATTCGTCGCCCTTTGTTAGAAGTAGGCGATCTCCGTGACGTAGGTTTCGATGTTGAAAAAATTGATGCTTGGATTGGTTTAAAGGCTGTAGATGAATCCTTACAGGAGATGAGCGAAAATCTCATGAGCCAGAATTTACAAGGCTGCGCTCACGGTCATGAGCATCACCATTAGGAAGGGGACAAGGGGACAAGGAGACAAGGGGACAAGAAAAATTCAAACTTTCTCCCCATTTTCCCACTCCCTCACTCCCTCACTCCCAAATCTTGAAACATCGCGGTGCTGAGGTAACGTTCGCCAAAGGAAGGTTGAATCATCACAATTAACTTACCAGCATTTTCCGTACGTTTACCTACCTGAAGTGCAGCACATAAAGCAGCACCGGAGGAGATTCCAGATAATAAGCCTTCTTCTTTTGCTAAACGTCGTCCATAAGTCATAGCCTGTTCATCGCTGACTCTAATTACTTCATCAATCAATTCCAGACGCAGAATCTCTGGAACAAAACCAGCGCCGATACCTTGAATTTTATGGGGGCCAGCTTCGCCACCAGAGAGGATGGGACTATTGCTGGGTTCGACTGCGATGATTTGCACACTCTGCTTACGTTGTTTAAGTATCTCTGCAATACCAGTAATCGTCCCACCAGTACCTACACCAGCAATGATGATATCCACTTCCCCATCGGTATCTGTCCAAATTTCCTCGGCGGTGGTTTCTCGGTGAATTTTGGGGTTGGCTGGGTTACGGAATTGTTGCAGCATCAAAGCGTGGGGAGTATTAGCAACAATTTCTTCGGCTTTACGAATTGCTCCTCGCATTCCTTCCGCGCCTGGTGTTAGTTCTAAAGTTGCACCGTAGGCTTTGAGCATGGAGCGTCTTTCGTGGCTCATTGTCTCTGGCATTGTCAAAATTAACCTATAGCCACGAGCGGCTGCTACCATCGCTAAAGCAATACCTGTATTCCCGGAAGTTGGCTCTACTAAAATGGTTTTTTCTGGCTCAATTAAACCCTCTGCTTCAGCTGAAAGTACCATACTTATTCCTATACGGTCTTTGACTGAAGCGGCTGGATTCATACTTTCGAGCTTGACAACTATTCTGGCTCCTACTTTTTCGGCTTGAGGAATTTTATTGAGTTGAACTAAAGGAGTTCTACCAATCAGTTCTGTGATATCTTTAGCAATTTTCATAAATTAAAATCCCGAATCTAGCTAGGTTGGATTATTTACTGATAATAATCAATTTGGATGTATTTAATTTATGGTCTGTTGTGAATAAATACGTAGACTATCTACTCTCTTCACAGTACAAAATTGGAGAGCATCCCGTTTTGGCGGATCGCCCGCAGACTAGAAGTCTGGGGCTACACAAACGTTCGCCCTTGTCCCGAAGGGTAGGCCGCCTACGCGGCTATACAAACTAAACCCGCCTACGCGGGTTTAGTTTGTATAGCCGCGTACAGCCTAGCGGCATCCGGAGGCTCTTTTCCCATCGCCCGGTGTTTCTCAAGATTGAATTTAGTGCAATTTTCTCACTAATTTTTATCCCATAATGTTTTTTAATTACCATAATGAACTTGAATAAGTTTAAATTGCTGATTTTCACTCTTTTTGCTGAGGCTTGTTTTCTCAGTCTGTTGTTTACTCATTCAGGATTTGAGATACTAAATGCCTGCATATAGAAAGTTTTTCAGATGATTTACAATATTGATATTTAGTATCATAAGTTGCATTTTTTAGAAAAAGTTAATGTGTTTTTATTCAGTTTTCGCTTATACTCACCAAATAATCAATCTATTGACTTGAGTACAAGTTTTCCATGTCAATAACTAGCATGAAAATTGTTATCGATTGGCTCCCCAACTAGCTTTGAGCCTGAGTGCAGGAATGCTAGCACCCCATCTCAAAAATACTAGCACCCCATCTCAAAAATACTAGCACCCATACCCCAATTAATTTCTATAATTATTATCAGGTAAGGGTTATAGGCTTTGAGTGCAAATTTAATGAATTTAATAATCTTAATCCAACCAGGCTAAACAGTGACTAAGAGGGACGGCTGATATAAATTTTGTAGGATTTACGCAGAGATTCCCCTCTACCCCCCAAAATTCACTGGGTTTTACCTGGAGAATTAGGGGGGACTTCTTAACCCTTCTGTTACCAACAAGCTTAAAGATTTCGGGTTTGAAGGTGTTAATTCTGAGTTGATAATTATAGCATTTGTGGAAAATTTGGTAATTTTTCAGTTATTAGATTATTCACTGATAACTGTTTGAGAAGTAAAAGTTAAAAGCTGCTTAGGTAAACAGCAACAGATATTTTTCTGGGTGCATACTGCCTAGCAAAGGAGAGCAAAGATGAAAGTTAAACTTCTAAATGTTCTCACAGTTTGTTTAGTTACTTTAGTGGTTATCTCTCCTGGTCTAGTAGTATTTAGCATCGTTTGGGGACGACATTTAGAGTTGGTTAAAATGCAGAATTCAGTCTGTGAATTTAACAAAATTAGTACGAGTAATAATGTTTTAATTCCCCAGACAGCAAATACAAATTTATCTCAATATCAGACTAGTATTAAAATTTCTGACCGCAATGTTGTGAACTCACTGCAATATAAAGTCGTTGCTATCTTACAATGGTTTGCCTTAATTACCCCTATTTTTGTGGGATTAGGAATTATTGTTTACGACAGATATCTTGTTTATCGTGCCGCCATCTTAAAAGAACAAGTTGAAATGTTGGAAAGAGTTTGGCAACAAAGTATTGAGTAATCATTAATTCAAGTTTCACTCATTCAAACAAAACACCATGACAGAAGAACGCCAAGTTTTATATTTTGATTTGATTGACCAGTTACTTAGATGTCCCAACGGTCAAGAACCAGAGGTTTTGGAAGCTCAACCAGAATTGATTGATGCTGGCTTTGTGGAGACAATGCTACAGGTAGCAACTAGTTTTGCACATCAAGGCAATCAAGATGGTGCTAAGTTTTTGTTTTTTGTTGCTCGTGAACTAGCCAAGCAACTGGGATTATATCCTGAAGTCCCAAATTCTGAAGTTGCAAATAAGGAGTAAAGATGCTGCTGACTGAAACCGACGCTGGACAAATCGCGCTAGAATTCCTCATGGCAGACTGGAATATTTCAGAAGATCATAGGGAGTGGTTTACAATCTTTAATTCTCGATTATTTGGTGAGAGTTGGTACGTTGTAGAATTGGGTGTAGAGGGGTTTCCTGATAGGTGGTTTATTCAAGTTTACGACACGGGAATGTGTGACCCAAACTATACTTTTATTTCACCTATCCCTGCTTCAGAGGGATTTACGGACTTCGTAAATGTGCCAGAGATGGTGGCTGAAGTCTTGGTTGCCGAGCGCAAGACTCGATAAAAATAATTAAGATTCAAAATTCCAACTACGTGTTAATTAAAACCGAAAATTTTGATTTTCTTACTTTAAGACTTCAAAATAGATGAGGTGATACTAAACTAAAAGTACGCCTCATTTTTTTATATTTATTTTAATAACAATTCAGAGTAGAATAGCATTATTTATCATGCTTAACTGACAAAAATATGTTATATTAAATAGCGTGATGAACGCTACAGAAATATCAGTTGAAATGATTGCTGAAGATATCCTAGCTAAAGAATTCACAAGAGTCGTCGGTCACTATTACCCAAAGCTTGGGGAACTATTGGACGGGTGTCATGTGAAAGTCATCACCTGTTTCTGGGGACGACCGGCTAGACGCTTGCAATATATAGGGATTTATTGTTCTGAAGAAATGCTTCCCTATGTGCAAGCTCAAAAAGACGTACTTAGAGAACTAGCAGATAATATGGGGCTAGTTCAAGTGGTTTGTATGAACGCGAAGCGGTTGCTACGCGATCCGATGTCGAAGCTCAAGCATACCAATCCCCGCTTATGGTTGGAGCTGCAATGGGTGGCAACTTAAAATAGCGATCGCTAACATGAAAACTGGACTTTTCTGCAATTACGAAAATCATCATCAAGATACCCGCCGCACGATTTTTGAACAAATCGCGCTAGTCCAACAGGCGGAAAGCTTAGGTTTTGAGTCAGCCTGGTTGAGTGAGCATCATTTTAATGAATTCAATCTCAGCTCATCTATGTTGCTGTTGATGGCACATTTAGCGGGACTTACCTCAAAGATTAAATTAGGTACGGCGGCGGTGTTATTGGCATTCCACAACCCGATTCGGGTAGCGGAAGATATAGCCACCCTGGATAATTTGTGCAATGGACGATTGTTATTTGGGATTGCTAAAGGAGGGCCTTTTCCCGATCACAACAAGCATTTTGCCACACCTATGGGTGAATCTCGTGTCAAAATGCTAGAGGCAATGGCATTGATTCAAAAGCTTTTATATGAAACTGACGTGTCATTTAATGGGCATTATTATCAATGCGATCGCCTGACAATTTTCCCTAAACCATTGCAACGTCAAATTCCAGTTTATATCGCCAGTGGTGATGATCAAGGTATAGAATTTGCTGCCCAAAATTCCTTCAGCTTGATGGGAGGGCCGCCGTTCTCTCTAGAAAGATTGAAGAATACTGTGGCTAAATATCGAGCCTTAAATTCTAGTGGCTCAGAAAAGCTTGTATTGGCGCGCTTCTTTTATGTAGGTAAAACCTACAATGAAGCAGTGAGTGAGGCGTTACCATTCATCCGCAAATTCAGCCAAAAAATGCAAGCCAATTCTGCTTACGTAATGCAGAAAAGCTCAAATCCCAACCAAAAGCCATTTGATCGGACAAACATTTGTTTCGATGAAGACTATTTGCTTGAGAACTCAATTATTGGTGATGTGAGGACTTGTCAGGGCAGAATCAAGAAATTTCAGGACGAGTTAAATCTCGGTACACTAGCACTCAAACCCTCGTCTTTGACTTTGCAAAAGAACCTAGAGAGTTTGCAGCGCTACAGCCAAGAGGTTGAGAATTATGTCTAAACTACACTTGCTTCCTCCTGATGATTTACCTCCAACCGAGGTGACGAAACAGGATGGAATGCTGCATCTGGAACTGGAACGATCTACTGGTAGATGCTTTTTTCACGCTTGCGATCGCATTACGCAAGTTCTATTGTCTAACTGTCAGTGGTATCTTACCAAGAATGGCATCACCTTGATGCTAATCATTGACTGTCCTGACATAGTATCTTACTGGCATATAGTCAGCAACATTCCTCAGTTAGGAAATCGACTAGAGCGATTTACCCGTAACGCTAAGATTCGTGTTTATCCGCCATTTGGTAAAGGAATGCCATTTGAAATTGGCATCAATGAAATTTCGGCTTATAAAGATTGGCTGTAAAAGAGCCTTTCAAGAAACAGTGCTGAGTGCAGCTTGACTGAGTTTCGCCGAACCTCTCCCTCCCAGCCTCCCTCTCCTACGAGGCTACCGTGTACACACAAGTATAAGCCGCAAGGGTTTCAACTCTTTTAGCCCCATAAATACCCTAATTTTGGGCAACTGGAAACTCCATTTATCCCGCTAATTTTGGCGCTAGGGCAACGAAACCAAGTTTCAGGTGGGATTTTAAGACTTGTGTGTACACCGTAGCCTTGCAGGGGAGAGGAATGGAAGCGGGGTTTTTTCAACTTATCGCACTCACGTTAACCTGTGTGACTACAACCATACCTGTCGCATTCTTTTTGAGAATTGGCATTCGCTCATTGTGAACAGAAAGATTGCTTTTGCTACTTAACAGGTAATGTAAACCAAAATGTTGTCCCTGCTGCCAATCCACTGTTCACACCAATTTCACCACCGTGAGCCTTAATGATTTGCTTACATAAGTACAACCCTAATCCCAAACTCACAGAATTATGGTTGTTACCCCCGCGAAAGTAAAGGTCAAAAAGCCGTTCTCTTTGTTCTTGACTAATTCCTAAACCGTTGTCACTGACAGTGCAATAAATCTGATCTCCTTCAAAAATTGCGGCAATTGTCAAGAGTATCCCAGGAGGATTATGTTTAATAGCATTGACAATTAAGTTAGAAAATACTCGCCAAAGCTGCGTGGGATCGGCATTTACTAATGGTAAATCAGCAGTTACTAGATTTGTTAGCGCTACTTGATTATTTGTCAACATTGGTTGTAAATCTGCGATCGCTGCTGCCACCACTGTACGTAATTCTACAGCTTGATTTTGTAATATAAAACCTTGGACATCATTGATATGAGTTTCCATCAACGAATTAATTAAATTCAGTTGGCGATCGCTACTTTGCACCATCCGCTCTAAAATTGAGCGTGACACAGGAATTAAGGTTTCACTTTCAACTCCCTCACGCTCAAGTAAATTTTTCAGTACCATTAACGTCCCTAGCACCGGGTTGCGTAAGTCATGGGAAACTGCATGAAAAAATACTTTGAGTGCTGACTCAGCTTGCTTGCGCTGTGTGATGTCTTCAATTAACCCTTCATAATAAAGTAATTGTCCCTGTTCGTCACGGACTGCATATGCTTTTTCCGCAATCCACACGATGCTGCCATCTCGACGATAAATTTGGGATTCAAATTCCGAGATAATCCCCTGCTGTTCCATCAAGCGCACAAACTCGGCACGACGATGGGGATTAACATACAACTGATGTTCAATATCAGTAAACTTATCTATGACTTCTTCTGGAGATGAGTAACCATAGATAGTGGCTAATGCCGGATTAGCCGTAATGTAACTTCCATTAGGGCTACTTTGGAAAATACCTTCAACTGCATTTTCAAAAATACTGCGATACTTAGCCTCAGCAACTTTGAGTTTTTGATTAGCAGACTCCAGTTCTTTGCGGGCGTTAAACTCAGAGTGTTGCAGGCGATCGTACAAATAAACACCAATATTACATATCAGGCAAAACCAAAAAAGGTATAAAACCAAAGTCACACTATAAATATCTGTTTGGTTAGACAGTGGTACTTTTAGCCCCAGAGTTGTGTTTACACCAAAATAGTAAATCAGCAAACCCAATTGAGACATTAAGTGCATTTGCCAGTAAACTGGCATGAATGTGACTTGACTTAAAAATACTAAAGTCCAGGTGACAATATCGGGTACGGCGAAACCTTTAATCGTCGAAAATATCTGTCCACTTAGAGTTATTGACCAAGATAAGCCTAAAAATACAATTTCTGGATGACGACGACCGAATTGAGATTTGTGCAAAGCTAGGCAGATAAGTAAACTCAGCAGGATGGCTAAATTTATCATCAACCCTTGATTCCTCAGTATACTGGGCAACTTTTCAAACTCTTTGAGGGGGAAAAAAAAGTTGTAAACGTCTCTGAGAATAAACGTAAACACGCAAATCAGACCAATCCATAACCATAAACGCAATCTCTGCCACAAAAAGTGAGTGCGCCAAGCTTGGTATTCAACAGAAAATGCACCTGTAGTTGGTGGAGGAATCACTTCCATCCACCACTTCTGCACAGTTCGCCATAAATTAGCCATCAGCGTCTCACCCAATTTGCCAATTTTCCTGACTGCTACAACACCCTCATAAACTTTATTATGTGGTCTATGCACGATTCTCATAAAAGTACTGAAATGGCAATTTTCAGTTACCGTCTTTATGTAGTTAAATAAGTCAGCAGAAATAAATCAAACTATGTTAAGTAACTTAAAATAATTGAAATGATTTTGTAGTCAGGGCTTTAAACCTTTTTTGTAAAGCCCTGCAAGTATAGCTTTGCTTACCGCACAGCTATGCCCGTAGGGGTTTACACTACAAACCTGTAATTATTTACACTGTCCTACTTACTCCAGAAGGTATAAATTATTTTGGAGATTTTTTGGGGAACACAAGGCGCTGAATTTTGTACTTAAACGCCTGCTAAAGTAGTCTCTCGCAGTTGCTCGACTAATCTATGTAAATTACCTGTGTTGAGGCGATAACTTAGAGGATGGGCGATTAGCCGCGCTGTACTTTCATACAAGGTAGTAATTTCGATTAAACCATTTTCTCGTAAAGTCCGCCCTGTAGAAACCAAATCCACGATCGCCTCAGACATCCCCGTAATTGGGCCTAGTTCTACTGAACCATACAAGGGTACTATTTCTATAGGTAAATCTAGACTATGGAAATATTCACGAGCGCAATTAACATATTTAGAAGCAACTCGCCCATGAGGCGGTAAATCTAAAGGTGATTTATAGGAACTAGATGCTTTGACAGCCACTGACATCCGACAGTAACCAAACTGTAAATCAACTAAATGTGCAACTTGCGGCTTTTTTTCTCGCAGCACATCGTAACCGATAATTCCCAGTTGTGCCTGACCATATTCTACATACACAGGCACATCTTGTCCCCGCACCAACAGTCCTTTTGCTTGCCCGCTAGCATCGGGAATCTGAAGTTGGCGGGTTCCAGAATCTAAAAAAGCACTAAAATCCAATCCTACGGATTGCAGCAGGCGGATGCTATTTTTAAGTAGTTCCCCTTTCGGTAACGCAACAGTGAGCATAATTTTTCGTGGTATCTTTGGCTACGGAAAATTTGCACAACAGGGGAATCCCTGCAAGCAAGTGTCCTGGTCTTGACAATTCATTTATTATTGAGAATATCTCTATTGCTTACCAAAAGCAGCATGAGAATTTTATTAGTTGATGATGAAGTTGAATTAACTGACCCTTTAAGTCGCGTATTAATACGTGAGGGTTATAGTGTGGATACGGCTTATGATGGTACAACTGGTAGCGAACTGGCAGCAGCAGGTAGTTATGATCTACTGATTTTAGATTGGATGCTGCCAGGAAAAACAGGTTTAGAGATTTGCCAAAAATTGCGCCGCCAAGGTAAAGCTACTCCTGTGCTGTTTCTCACGGCTAAAGATACTTTAGATGACCGCGTAGAAGGTTTAGATGCTGGTGCAGATGATTATTTAGTCAAACCGTTTGAATTGCGGGAGTTATTAGCGCGAGTCCGTGCTTTGTTGCGTCGTTCCGGTTCCCACAGCTATGACACTACTACTGGACGATTAAGTGTAGCTGATTTAGAACTTGATTACGAAAACCAAGTGGCTTACCGTCAAGGACGAATTATCGAGTTATCCCAAAAAGAAAGTCAGTTGCTACAATATTTTATGGAAAACACCGGACAATTACTGACTCACGCCCAAATTCTCCAAAATTTATGGCAGCAAGATAGTGAACAACCTAGTAGTAATGTGATAGCTGCATTAATCCGCCTACTGCGGCGTAAGATTGAGGTAGGCAAAGAAACTCAATTGATTCATACTGTTTACGGCAAAGGTTATCGCTTCGGTACTGTTGCCGTGGACTCAGCTTATTCATTTTCTCATGGCATGGATTGACAGATTAGCTAGTACAGATTTCTCAACTTGGGTACAACAAGCCAAAACCGCAGCCTTAAAAGGAAAAGTTAGCGATCGCATTCCCCAATTAGCTGTGGCTAATCCTGGTTGGTTTGCCGTTTACATTTGCTGTGAATCCGGGCAAACTTTTAGTCAAGGAGACACGGCTTGTGTGTTTCCATTGATGAGTGCAATCAAGCCGTTTTCTTTGCTTTATCTTTTGGAACATCTAGGAATAGAGACAGTTCTGCAATGGGTTGGGGTTGAACCCTCCAATGCACCATTTAATTCTTTAGAGCAATTAATTGCTGATGCTGGACACCCCCGCAATCCCATGATTAATAGTGGCGCTATCACTCTGGCTGATAAGTTACCAGGAAAAGATGGTAACCAACGCACTCAACTATTTTGTCAATGGCTGAACCAATTAGCAGGTTGTCAACTTCAGTTAGATGAGGGAATGTTGGCTTCAGTGCGCTCATTACGTTCTCCAGCTAATCAAGCGATCGCCAATTATCTTACCGCCACAGGACATTTAGATCATCCTGAATTAGCCCTTGACACTTATGAGCAAATATGCTGTATATCCGGACGAGTTAAAGATCTAGCTTTGTTAGGAAAACTTTTAGCTTGTGAACATAGCTTATTAGAAACACAACATCGCCAAATTGTCAATGCTGTAATGTTAACCTGTGGGCTGTACGAAGCTTCTGCCCAGCTCGCCGTCAAGATTGGTTTACCAATGAAATCCGGGATTAGTGGTGGATTATTAGTTATCGTACCAAATGCAGGTGCGATCGCTTGCTACAGTCCCGCCTTAGATATAGCAGGAAATCCAGTAGGAGCGATCGCTTTTATTCAGGCTTTATCGCAAGGGTTACAGTTGAGTATCTTTAGTTAAACACTGCCTCCTGAAAGCTAATTATTTTCCGTGCTGGTAACTCTGTATTCCCCAGCTTTTTGCTCCTGTTCTGGTGTAGGTACCACATTGGGAGATGGTGTGACATTTGGCAGCTGACGCGGATTGAAATATCGTTTTAATTCTGGTTTTTCTGGATTGGGAGCAATTTTCGTAGGTAACAGCGTTGGTTCATCTGTAGGTATTACCTCTGGTTTTGGGGATTCAATAATCTCTGGTAGTGTCGGCGGTAAAGTAGGTGATGGTTCAACATTGGGACTAGGGCGACGGTTGAAGAATTTGCCAAATCTCGACTTTTCTGGCTCAGGTGTTATTGTTTCTGGTTCTTCACTCGCTTCAGGTGTAGGTGTTACCTCTGGTTTTGGGGACTCAATAATCTCTGGTAGTGTCGGCGGTAAGCTAGGTGATGGTTCAACGCTGGGACTTTCTGGTTCTTCAGGTTGTTGTAAATCAGTTTTTGGAGTGAGCTGTGGTTCTGGTATTTTTTCCACAGCAGGTGCAGGCGTAGGTTCAATAGCTGGTTTCTTAACGTAATTTTGGTCTACAATTCCACGCACCTCATCAGCTTTCAGTTCTCCTCTAACAATTCTGGAAAGGGTGTCTTTACCCTTGGGCTGGTAATTAATTAATCTAGCTGTGGTGTTGAAAGCATTTTTTACAGGATTTCCCTGATTATCGAGAAATTCCAGTTTTACCCAGTTTTTACCAGGTTGGAAACCCTTAAGATAAATTGCCTGCCAGCGATCTAAAATGAAACTTTCGCCATTGATTGTGCAGCGAATGCGCCAATCACTAATTGTGTCGTTGGGATTGTCTTTAGCGGCAAGGCGTAAAGGAGCGTTAGTTAAGTAAAAGTCCAGTAAAATTGGTTCTGCTCCATAGTCGCCTTTAGGACGGCTGTAAGTTAAGACAGGCAGATCCGAATCTGGGTTATTGTCGTCGGTTGTGGTAAAAACGTGAAATGTTGTCTGGGCATAAGCACCTTCATTTTTAAAGCTTTCGTGCCAGGGACGAGAAGCAAAGACGCGCAGGGTATGTGTACCAGGGGATAAGTCTGACAAAACTAGAGGTTGATTTAGGTCGTATACAGCTATATAAGGTTGGTTATCGAGAATTACGTGTAAATGGGGGCCTAATTCCAGTTGAGCATCTTTGAATATTGGTAAATCCTTTACCTGAAAGCTGACTGAGACTGTGTTCTCTTGGATAACTGCATTTGGTTGGGGAGTAACTATGGTCACGTGTGGACGATAAACTTCTAAAGTGGGGCGTAATTCTTGAATCACTTCTGGTGGTGAGACTTCTGAAAATTGTTGAGAAATCTGAGAAGTCTGTGAACGGTTTTCTCTATAGTTAACAGACGCTTCTTGGCTACCAGCTTTTTCACTACAACTGGTTAAACTCAAGACCAGCACTAATGTCATCAGCCATTTAAAAATAGTAAATCTCAAAGAGAAGATCGGATATAACACCGCTTTGTGCCACGATTTCATGCCTTTTACCCTGGTGATAGTCGTCAGTAACAGACAAGTTATTTTGGCTTAAACTGTCCATCGGACACCATAGCTCAAAAGGTGAAATCTATCCCAGATGCCATAATCTTTTCTTTTGCCTTTCTGGAGTAACTGCAAAATCATTAATAATCTTAACAGTTTTTCCCGTAGCAATTGAAACATGAAAGAAATTCCAGGAATAACTGTAGCAAAGGCTCTAATGCCAGATATATTGCCTCAACTTATAAATTTTACGAATTGTTATCCTTTGTAAATTAAATGAAGAAACCCTTGACTTTTTGCTCAAGTGTTTGAAGTTAAAAAGCAGATAAGGCAATTATTTCAGGGAATTTGAATTATTGTTAAAATGTGTCTAACAATGTACCAGTCAAGACTCTATAATTCAACAGAAACAAACTTCCACATAGAGTCTTCAATCACTGCTCCAGGAAATTTCTGTAGTTTGCGACTAAGGTTAACTTTGTGGTATTCATGATTCCTCATTCCTTATCAAGAGAGGAGGTCGAATGACGATTAGTCCTCCGGAGCGAGAGGAAAAAAAGGCAAGAGTCATAGTCGATAAAGATCCGGTTCCTACCTCATTTGAAAAATGGGCAAAGCCGGGGCACTTTGACAGATCCTTAGCCAGAGGGCCCAAAACCACCACATGGATTTGGAACCTTCATGCACTCGCCCACGATTTTGATACACATACAAGCGATTTAGAAGACATTTCCCGTAAAATCTTCGCGGCACACTTCGGGCACCTTGCTGTAGTGGCGATTTGGTTAAGCGGGATGTTATTCCACGGCGCTAAGTTCTCGAATTACGAAGCCTGGTTAAGCGACCCCTTAAATGTGAGTCCTAGTGCTCAAGTCGTTTGGCCTATTGTTGGACAAGACATTTTAAATGGTGATGTCGGTGGAGGCTTCCACGGTATTCAAATCACCTCTGGCTTGTTCCAAGTATGGCGTGGCTGGGGTATTACAAGCTCATTCCAGCTTTATGTAACAGCCATTGGCGGCTTGGTACTAGCAGGCTTGTTCTTGTTCGCTGGTTGGTTCCATTACCACAAGCGCGCTCCCAAACTGGAATGGTTCCAGAATGTGGAGTCTATGCTGAATCACCACTTGGCAGTATTGCTAGGTTGTGGCTCCTTGGGATGGGCTGGACACTTGATTCATGTGTCCGCACCAGTCAACAAACTTTTGGATGCAGGTGTGGCTGCTAAAGACATACCCCTGCCCCACGAGTTCATTCTGAACAAAGACTTGCTGACAGAGCTATATCCCAGCTTTGCCAATGGTTTAACACCATTCTTCACCTTGAACTGGGGTCAGTATGCTGACTTCCTCACCTTCAAGGGCGGTCTAAATCCAGTAACAGGCGGCTTGTGGTTGACAGATATTTCTCATCACCACCTGGCGATCGCAGTCCTGTTCATCGTTGCTGGTCACATGTACCGTACCAACTGGGGTATCGGTCACAGCATTAAAGAGATCCTAGAAAACCATAAAGGTCCCTTCACTGGTGAAGGTCACAAGGGTCTCTACGAAAACATGACCACTTCCTGGCACGCTCAGTTGGCAACTAACCTTGCTTTCTTGGGTTCACTGACGATCATCATTGCTCACCACATGTACGCAATGCCCCCGTATCCGTACTTGGCAACGGACTACGCTACGCAATTGTGTATATTCACTCACCATATGTGGATAGGTGGCTTCCTGATCGTTGGTGGTGCGGCTCACGCGGCTATCTTCATGGTGCGTGATTACGATCCTGTTGTTAACCAAAACAACGTACTAGATCGGGTGATTCGTCACCGGGATGCTATCATCTCTCACCTGAACTGGGTGTGTATTTTCCTCGGCTTCCACAGCTTCGGACTGTACATCCACAACGACACAATGCGTGCCTTGGGACGTCCCCAAGACATGTTCTCCGACACAGCAATTCAGTTGCAGCCAGTATTTGCTCAGTGGGTGCAAAACCTGCACACCCTGGCTCCTGGTGGCACTGCTCCCAATGCTTTAGAACCAGTTAGTTATGCCTTTGGCGGCGGTATCTTGGCTGTAGGTGGCAAAGTAGCAATGATGCCCATTGCTTTGGGTACGGCGGACTTTTTAGTTCACCATATCCACGCCTTCACAATTCACGTTACCGTCCTGATTCTGCTCAAAGGTGTGCTGTTCGCCCGCAGTTCTCGTCTGATTCCAGACAAAGCAAACCTAGGCTTCCGTTTCCCTTGCGACGGTCCAGGTCGTGGTGGCACATGTCAAGTATCTGGTTGGGACCATGTGTTCCTCGGACTGTTCTGGATGTATAACTCCCTGTCGATTGTAATTTTCCACTTCAGTTGGAAAATGCAATCAGATGTCTGGGGAACAGTAGACGCAGCTGGTAATGTATCTCACATTACTGGTGGTAACTTTGCCCAAAGTGCTATCACCATCAACGGCTGGTTGCGTGACTTCTTGTGGGCACAAGCTTCACAAGTAATCAACTCCTACGGCAGTGCGCTATCTGCCTATGGTCTACTCTTCTTAGGCGCTCACTTTGTCTGGGCATTCAGTTTAATGTTCCTATTCAGTGGTCGCGGCTACTGGCAAGAACTCATTGAGTCCATTGTTTGGGCACATAATAAACTGAAAGTAGCTCCAGCAATTCAGCCTCGCGCTCTGAGCATCATTCAGGGTCGAGCTGTAGGTGTGGCTCACTACCTCTTAGGAGGAATTGTCACCACTTGGGCATTCTTCCACGCACACATCCTTTCAGTAGGGTAGCAATTCAGTTAAGGAGTGCTGAGTGCTGAGTGCTGAGTTCAAAACTTAGGACTCAAAACTCAGAACTCCAAAAGCTGACACCTGATGGCTAAAGGTCAGAGGATTTATCAAACCTATGGCAACAAAATTTCCCAAATTTAGCCAGGATCTCGCACAGGACCCGACTACGCGTCGGATATGGTATGCGATCGCTACAGGCAACGACTTTGAAAGCCACGATGGCATGACAGAAGAAAATCTTTACCAAAAGATTTTCGCCACTCACTTCGGTCACTTGGCAATCATTTTCCTGTGGGCTTCCAGCCTCCTGTTCCACGTGGCCTGGCAAGGTAACTTTGAACAGTGGATTAAAGATCCCCTGCATGTCCGCCCAATCGCCCATGCGATTTGGGACCCCCACTTTGGTAAACCTGCTATCGAAGCATTTACCCAAGCTGGTGCTAGCAATCCCGTAAACATTGCTTATTCTGGTGTTTACCACTGGTGGTATACCATCGGTATGCGGACGAACAGCGAACTGTACACCGGTTCCGTGTTCCTCCTCTTGTTGGCAGCATTATTCTTATTTGCTGGTTGGTTGCACTTGCAACCCAAGTTCCGTCCTAGCCTCTCTTGGTTTAAGAGTGCTGAACCCCGTTTGAACCACCACTTAGCTGGTTTGTTTGGTGTTAGCTCCTTGGCTTGGGCTGGTCACTTGATTCACGTTGCCATCCCCGAATCTCGCGGACAGCACGTTGGTTGGGATAACTTCTTAACCACATTGCCCCACCCAGCCGGTTTGACACCATTCTTCACAGGTAACTGGGGCGTTTACGCTCAGAACCCTGACACTGCCAGCCATATTTTTGGTACATCTCAAGGTTCAGGTACAGCGATTCTGACTTTCTTGGGTGGATTCCATCCTCAGACAGAATCCTTGTGGTTGACCGACATGGCTCACCACCACTTGGCGATCGCAGTTATCTTCATTGTTGCTGGTCACATGTACCGGACTAACTTTGGAATTGGTCACAGCATCAAAGAAATGCTCAACTCCAAATCCGGTTTAGTACCTGGTAGCAAGAGTGAAGGTCAATTCAACCTGCCTCACCAAGGTCTGTACGACACCATTAACAACTCACTGCACTTCCAGCTGTCTCTAGCTTTGGCAGCACTAGGAACCATCACTTCCTTGGTAGCGCAGCACATGTACTCCCTGCCTCCTTACGCATTCATTGCTAAGGACTACACAACTCAGGCAGCGCTGTACACTCACCACCAGTATATTGCTGGCTTCTTGATGGTTGGTGCCTTCGCCCATGCCGCCATCTTCTGGGTACGTGACTACGACCCCGAACAAAACAAGGGCAACGTACTTGACCGTGTGCTGAAGCACAAAGAAGCGATCATCTCTCACCTCAGCTGGGTATCGCTATTTTTAGGCTTCCACACCCTCGGTTTGTATGTACACAACGACGTAGTAGTTGCTTTCGGTACTCCTGAAAAGCAAATCTTGATTGAACCTGTGTTCGCACAATTCATTCAAGCTGCTCACGGTAAAGTACTGTACGGCTTAGATACCTTGTTGTCTAACCCCGACAGCATCGCCTACACAGCTTATCCTAACTACGGCAACGTTTGGTTAGGTGGCTGGTTAGATGCCATCAACTCTGGCACCAATTCCTTGTTCTTAACAATTGGCCCTGGCGACTTCCTGGTACACCACGCATTCGCTCTGGCTATTCACACCACCACCCTAGTACTTGTTAAAGGTGCTTTGGATGCTCGTGGTTCCAAGCTGATGCCCGATAAAAAGGACTTCGGTTATGCCTTCCCTTGCGATGGTCCAGGCCGTGGCGGTACTTGCGACATCTCTGCTTGGGACTCCTTCTACCTAGCTATGTTCTGGATGTTGAACACCATTGGTTGGGTAACCTTCTACTGGCACTGGAAACATCTAGGTATTTGGCAAGGTAACGTTGCTCAGTTCAACGAAAACTCCACTTACTTAATGGGCTGGTTCCGTGATTACCTCTGGGCTAACTCTGCTCAGTTAATTAACGGATACAATCCCTACGGCGTGAATAACCTGTCTGTTTGGGCTTGGATGTTCCTATTTGGCCACCTAGTTTGGGCAACTGGTTTCATGTTCCTCATCTCTTGGAGAGGATACTGGCAAGAGTTGATTGAAACCCTTGTTTGGGCACACGAGCGTACACCTCTAGCTAACTTAGTTCGCTGGAAAGATAAGCCCGTTGCTCTCTCCATCGTTCAAGCTCGCTTGGTAGGTCTAGCCCACTTCACTGTCGGCTATGTTGTGACCTATGCAGCGTTCTTGATTGCCTCCACTGCTGGTAAGTTCGGTTAATTCAATTGCTAGTTTTGTAGGTTAATAAAAATCCCCTGCTGTAAGGTGGGGGATTTTTTGTTGGGGATAAAGACAAAATTAGAGACACAGCAACGCTACATCTCTAAAAAATTTCTGAATCACGCATATTTAATTTCGGTCGATATCTAATTAACTCCTCTGAGTTTGCGAGTATTATCAACTAAACTCTGAGCAAACTTATCAAACCTTTCGGAGAGTTTTTCATCCAGTAGTTTCCCTTCAGGACTAAAAGCGCTCCAGGCTTGTCCAATAGCAATTTGCTCAGGGATTACCCAGCCGTGTACCCACCTAACAATCAGCCGTAGCTCATTTAGGGCGTTGCTATTAGACTGACCTCCCAACACACTCAGCACTCCTGTCACCTTACCAGATAGCTCTTCAAAACTCATCAAATCAAGGGTGTTTTTTAGTACACCACTAACGCCACCATGATATTCGGGTGTAGCTAAAATTAATCCATCAGCACCACTAACAGTATTACGTAGTCGCTGAACATCTGGGTATTCTGGATATTCTTTTCCAGCATTGCAAAATGGCAAATGCAATTGCCGCAAATCCAAAATTTCTACCTCTGCACCCAAGGCTTCTACTCGTTGTGCTGCTACTTGCAAAGCGAGCTGGGTGTATGAGTCAGTTCTTAAACTACCACCAAGTCCTACAATTTTCACCATAATTCACCCATCAACTCAATAATTAGCTACTATCACCAGGATACTTAAAAAGCGAAGTCATTACGATTATGTTTATTTATATTAGCGATTTAGATTGTCGTCGTCAAATTACATGGAGGAAAATCCAGAAGTCATAATAATAACGAAGAAAAACTGGGGAACAGCTTTGTGTAGAAGTTAGACTAGATGAGAAAATAGTGATTTCCAGTTATTGCAGTTTTTGCTAGAAGAATAGGCATAAAACCAGCGCTCAGCTGATGCCAGCAGACAAAGGGTAATTATTATGAAAAATTTCGGGAACAAGGCATTGATGAAGCAAAGATCAGCCGCCCTAGCAGCTAGTTTACTGATGTTGCCAGGTATTTTCGTGGGTACTCCTGCCTTGGCGCAAAAAGCAGAGCGCGACTCCCTAACATATGGTGAGTTGATCAAGAAAACGGAGAAAGGGGAAGTTCAAAAAGTAGAGCTTGACGAAACTGAACAGATAGCCAAGGTTTATCTCAAGGGTCAAAAGCCAGATGCACCACCAATACAAGTCAGGCTTTTGAATCAAAACACTGAATTAATTAACACACTGAAAGAACAAGACGTTGATTTTGGACAGGTTTCCTCTGCCAACAGCAGGATTGCTGTAGGGCTATTGATTAACCTCATGTGGATTTTACCACTGGTCGCTTTGATGTTATTGTTTCTCCGGCGCTCTACCAATGCTTCTAACCAAGCGATGAACTTTGGCAAATCTAGAGCGCGCTTTCAAATGGAGGCCAAAACCGGAGTAAAATTTGAAGACGTAGCTGGGGTGGAAGAAGCTAAGGAAGAACTAGGAGAAGTCGTTACCTTCCTCAAGCAGCCAGAAAGATTTACTGCTGTAGGCGCACGCATTCCCAAAGGTGTACTGTTAATTGGCCCTCCAGGAACTGGTAAAACTTTACTAGCAAAAGCGATCGCGGGGGAAGCAGGTGTACCTTTCTTTAGCATTTCCGGCTCGGAATTTGTAGAAATGTTCGTGGGTGTGGGTGCATCCCGTGTGCGTGACCTATTTAAGAAAGCTAAGGACAATGCCCCTTGCTTAATATTTATCGATGAAATTGATGCCGTCGGTAGGCAAAGGGGTACTGGTATCGGCGGCGGTAACGATGAGAGAGAACAAACCCTCAACCAACTGCTGACCGAAATGGACGGTTTTGAAGGTAATACAGGCATCATTATTATTGCTGCCACTAACCGCCCAGATGTCCTAGATGCAGCCTTACTCAGACCTGGACGCTTTGATCGACAAGTAATTGTGGATGCACCGGATCTCAAAGGACGCTTGGAAATTTTGAAAGTCCATTCACGCAATAAGAAAATTGATCCCAGTGTATCCTTAGATGCGATCGCTCGGCGGACTCCTGGTTTTACTGGTGCTGATTTAGCCAACTTACTCAACGAAGCAGCGATTCTCACTGCCAGAAGACGCAAAGAAGCGATCACCATTTTAGAGGTGGATGATGCGGTGGATCGAGTTGTAGCAGGTATGGAAGGTACTGCCTTAGTAGACAGCAAGAACAAACGCTTAATTGCTTACCATGAAGTCGGACACGCCTTAATTGGCACATTACTCAAAGACCATGACCCAGTGCAGAAAGTTACCCTCATCCCACGGGGACAAGCACTAGGATTAACTTGGTTTACTCCCAACGAAGAACAAGGGTTAATTTCTCGTTCTCAAATCAAAGCCAGAATTACTGCAACTTTGGGTGGTCGCGCCGCCGAAGAAATTGTTTTCGGTAAGCCGGAAGTAACTACAGGCGCTGGCAATGACCTGCAACAGGTTACTTCAATGGCACGGCAAATGGTGACACGCTTCGGGATGTCTGATTTGGGGCCACTGTCCTTGGAAAATCAGAGTAGCGAGGTGTTTTTAGGACGTGATTGGATGAATAAATCAGAATATTCGGAAGAAATTGCCGCCAAGATTGATTCACAAGTGCGCGAGATTGTCAATAGTTCTTATATCAAAGCCAAAGAATTGCTGCAAGAAAACCGCACAGCCTTAGAGCGTTTAGTAGATTTGTTGGCAGACCAAGAAACAATTGAGGGTGAACTGTTCCGCCAAATTGTCGCTGAACATAACCAAATAACTGATGAAAAATTGGCTGTGTCTCATTAATATAGCAAAGTGCTGAGTGCCTTTCTAAGTGCTGAGTGCTGAGTATAGACCCAGCAGCCAGCTAAATGTTCTTGAAAAAATCCCCTGGCTAAGATACCCAGGGGATTGAGTAAATAATTCTCTAATGAGGATGTTATTTGTTTATTTACCACTACCTATTTTTCTGGGTTTCTTGGTATGTTATTAGTTAAAAAAATGACTTTTTAACCACAAAGGCACTAAGGCACAAAGATGGAAAAGGCTGGGCTAAAAACCAGAGAGTTGCCAAACAAACGAAATCCTGCTAGCTTTTATGCTTAAAATTGCTTAGAAGGTCAATATATATGTTCACATGTCAAATTGACCATTTGCAGGACGACCCAAGCTATGCTGACTGAAATTTTCCCCTTCCGTTTTGAGTTAGACACGATCGCGATCGCTGGAACAAGCGTATGGTCATTGGCGCTATATCTGGCGTTTTCTCCAGTCAGTGAATGGGTCATAGAGCAACTAAATCGCTGGTTCAACTTTGCCGAGCGATCGCTTTACACCAGCCAGACAGAATTTGAAAAGACACGTAAAGCCAGAGAATCCCAAAACGCCTTTTATGCCTCACTATTCAGCATCATACCCTTTCTTATATTTGGCGCTTTATGCAACTGGGGAGTAGAAATTAGCTTAGGACGCAGTTGGGCAATTAGCGTCGGTATACTTGCCTGTATTGGTTCCGGTATTTACGAATTAGGACGCAGAGATGGTCAGTCTTCTGATTAAAGCTAAAATTTATACCTAGTATTAATCAAGAATTTCTCAAACTCAAAAGATAGAAATATTGGCAATCTTTGCGTAACTCTGTCTTGAAAAGTTTGCTCAACTGGGGGAACCCCCGCACACAACTTTTCGCTGCGCTACCTTAGCGTTCCTCTGCGTTAAAAAACATTACTTCTGTACCTCACCACCAAATATGAATCAATTCAAAATTCAAAATAAAAACATTTCTCTATTTTTCCATTTCTTCTTTCACTAAAACTGCCAACTTACGTGCCGCACCACTTTCACCCCGAACACTGCGGAGTTTATTTCGCATCTCATCTAACTTTTGCGGATGATCCAAAAAATCCAACAAAATTTCCCCCACATCTTGCGGCTGGAGTTTACCCACAAGTTCCGGTACTATCTCTGCTTTTGCCCAAATATTCGGCCAAGCTAACAAACCCTTACGACTTAATACCAACCAATTAATTGCTTTGGCAAAACTAGAACCCACAACAGGCAAATTAGCTAACAATCCTGGTAAACCATCCCAAGAACGCATCGCATCAAGTTGCTGAGTTGGGATCACAACAATCATCGGTACAGCCAAAGCACCGAGTTCAGCTGTGTTTGCACCTACGGTAGTTAAACAAATACTACAATGAGATAATAATTCATAGGCGGGATTTTCTCTGCACAACTCTACACACAAGCCTGTTTCTGTTTTCAGAATCGGATTGTCCGACTCGACTAAAACAGCAGAGGAACTGCCAAAAACTTTCACAAAAGGATTTTTCTGCTGGTCAGCAAAACTAGCTAAAGTTGGTAAATCCAAAGTCGGTGCTACCGGAATCACAAACTTGGTTTGAGGTCTTTTGGCGTAGATATATTCAGCAACTGCCAAGCATAATGGCACTCCTTGGGATAGTTTTGCTGCTTTTGACCCTGGTAGTAAACCAATGATTTCCGTAGGGGATGGTGCGTTTTGAGTAATACTGGTTTGTGCTTCTACCATTAAATCTCCCACAACTGTAAATTTGTGAGCATGTTTTGGCGATACTCGTTCAGCCACTTTTGGCTGCATAATACCAAAGCGGTCGATCCAATTATGCCAACGCGCATCCCATTCAGCGTAAACAACTGTGCGATATCCCAATTTTTTACCAATGACCACCGGAAAAATTTGATCACCACCGAGGAAAACAACTACACCGCGATCGCGCCAATCCCAATTTTCCCATGTCTTACCCCATAGCAAAAACTGCCAAAAATGCTCTGCTGCTTGTACTCTATCCACTTCTAGATAACTCAAAGCGATCGCAGCTTCTTTACCACTGGCATTTGGACAAGGCGACAAAACCACAGAAATCCGAATCTGAGAACGATCATCACCTAGCTCTTGCCGCAAAGCCTTAACAACAGGACGTACCCAGGTTGTTAACTCACCAGGGCCATTGGAAAGAATCAAAATATCAACTGCTTGAGTCATTTGTTAACTAAGTCATGAGTTATTTTATCCCAAGGTAGGTAGAAACCCTACCCCTAATGTCGGGCTTGATTCAATTGCGTACAGCCTGGCGGCATCCGTAGGCTCTATTGCGAATTGGTTTCATTTTCTCCTCCCAGTCCCTAATCCCCAGTACCCACTCACTTAATTATTAAGAAAAATTTACACAATTGTGAGTATACACTTTTATATTTTTCAACATTTATAAATAAATATTTATTTTTTTATATCGATTTGTGTCATATAGACCACAAAATGCTCAACTGGTAAAGTTTTTCTGATAAAAAATTCATATTGCCGAAAAAAAATCATGAAGTAAATCTGGCGGCGGATGTCGTTCAGAACTTCAGTTAGAGAACACGCATCAAAGGAGCCAAGGAAGCATGTTCACACACGTCAAGTCCACCATTAGACATATTGCGCCTGATAACTTACGCGGACGTAATTTAATCAAGGTGGTCTATGTCGTGCTTGAGTCCCAGTACCAAAGTGCATTGTCGCAAGCTGTTAGCACGATTAACTCGAACAACCCCAATTTAGCGATTGAAATCAGTGGGTACTTGATCGAGGAACTCCGAGACCCAGAGAACTATGAAGAGTTCAAACGGGATATGGAAACTGCTAATATCTTTATCGCCTCACTTATTTTCATAGAAGACTTAGCACAAAAAGTAGTTACTGCTGTTGAACCATACCGCGATCGCCTGGATGTTTCTGTGGTGTTCCCATCCATGCCAGAAGTCATGCGCCTGAATAAAATGGGTAGCTTTTCTTTGGCACAATTGGGTCAATCAAAGAGTGCGATCGCTCAATTCATGCGGAAACGCAAGGAGAAATCCGGGGCTGGCTTCCAAGATGGGATGCTGAAACTGTTACGTACTCTGCCCCAAGTATTAAAGTTCTTGCCAATGGAAAAGGCACAGGACGCACGAAATTTCATGCTCAGTTTTCAGTATTGGCTGGGAGGTTCACCAGAAAACCTGGAAAACTTCTTGCTGATGCTGGCTGATAAATATGTATTTAAAGAAGTAGACAAACGAAATTTTGCATTGCCTACATATCAAGCGCCAGTTGTCTATCCCGACATGGGGATATGGCATCCTTTGGCGACGACTATGTTTGAGGATGTAAAAGAATACCTGAATTGGTATACAGCCCGCAAGGATATTTCTAGTGATCTTAAAGATCCCTTAGCGCCTTGTGTAGGGTTAGTATTACAACGGACACATCTAGTTACAGGTGATGATGCTCATTATGTAGCGATCGTCCAGGAATTGGAATCACTCGGTGCCAAGGTAATTCCTGTATTTGCTGGTGGGTTGGATTTCTCCAAACCCGTGGATGCTTACTTCTATGAACCGACTACTAAAACAGCGTTAATTGACGCAGTAGTTTCCTTGACTGGTTTTGCTTTGGTAGGAGGCCCAGCCAGACAAGATCATCCCAAAGCCATTGAATCACTCAAACGCCTGAATCGTCCTTACATGGTGGCGTTACCCTTAGTTTTCCAAACCACAGAAGAATGGTTGGATAGTGACTTGGGGTTACATCCCATTCAAGTAGCTTTGCAAATTGCTATTCCAGAATTGGATGGAGCCATTGAGCCGATAATTTTATCAGGTAGAGATGGGGCGACAGGTAAGGCGATCGCTCTGCAAGATCGAGTGGAAGCAGTAGCCCAACGGGCATTAAAATGGGCTAATCTGCGTCGTAAACCCAAACTCAACAAAAAAGTTGCCATTACCGTTTTCAGCTTCCCTCCAGATAAAGGTAATGTAGGTACAGCCGCTTACTTAGATGTATTCGGTTCCATCTACGAAGTGATGAAGGGACTGAGAAACAACGGCTACGACGTCCAAGAAATTCCCGAAAGTGCCCAAGCGTTAATGGAAGAAGTCATCCATGATGCCCAAGCGCAATATGCCAGCCCAGAACTCAACATTGCCTACAGGATGTCTGTACCAGAGTATGAGGCACTCACCCCTTACTCGCAACGCCTAGAAGAAAACTGGGGGCCACCGCCAGGACATCTCAACAGCGATGGTCAAAATTTGCTGATTTACGGTAAACAATTTGGTAACGTCTTCATCGGAGTTCAACCCACATTTGGTTACGAAGGTGACCCCATGCGGTTATTATTCTCCCGTTCTGCTAGTCCTCATCACGGTTTTGCTGCGTACTACACCTATTTAGAGCAAATTTGGGGCGCAGATGCAGTCCTGCACTTTGGCACACATGGTTCCTTGGAATTCATGCCAGGTAAACAAATGGGGATGTCGGGAGATTGTTACCCCGATAACTTAATTGGCACAATTCCCAATCTGTATTACTACGCAGCTAATAACCCCAGCGAAGCCACCATTGCTAAACGTCGCAGTTACGCCGAGACAATTTCTTACCTAACACCACCCGCAGAAAATGCAGGTTTATACAAAGGTTTGAAGGAACTTAGCGAATTAATTGCTTCTTACCAAACTTTAAAAGATAGTGGGCGCGGTATTCCTATTGTCAATACCATCATGGATAAATGCCGCATCGTCAACCTGGATAAAGACATTAATTTACCAGAAACCGATGCCAAAGATATGACCGCCGATGAGCGCGATCGCATTGTTGGTAGCGTCTATCGTAAACTAATGGAAATTGAGTCGAGGTTGTTACCTTGTGGGTTGCACGTCATTGGTAAACCACCAACTGCGGAAGAAGCAGTGGCTACCCTGGTTAACATCGCCAGCTTAGACCGTCAAGAAGAAGAAATTCTCAGCTTACCCCGCATCATTGCCAACAGCATCGGGCGTAACATTGATGAAATTTACCAAAACAGTGACTTGGGTATTTTAGAAGATGTCCAACTTTTGCAAGACATCACCTTAGCCACCCGTGAAGCAGTAGGCGCACTAGTCAAAGCCCAAACCGACGCTGAAGGACGAGTTTCTTTAGTTTCCCGGTTGAACTTCTTCAACATGGGTAAAAAAGAACCTTGGGTAGAAGCATTGCATCAAGCAGGTTATCCCAAAGTTGATAGCGCCGCCCTAAAACCTCTATTTGAGTATTTGGAATTTTGCTTACAACAAGTTTGTGCAGATAACGAACTCGGCGCATTACTCCAAGGCTTAGAAGGTGAATATGTTCTACCTGGCCCTGGTGGTGACCCCATCCGCAACCCGGATGTATTGCCTACAGGTAAGAATATCCATGCCCTTGACCCCCAATCAATTCCTACATCAGCCGCTGTCCAATCAGCCAAAATTGTTGTAGATCGGCTATTGGCACGCAACAAGGCTGAAAATGAGGGTAGATGGCCAGAAACCATCGCCTGTGTCCTCTGGGGAACCGATAACATCAAAACCTACGGTGAATCCCTAGCACAAATCATGTGGATGATTGGTGTGCGTCCGGTTCCCGATGCCTTGGGACGAGTGAACAAGTTGGAATTGATACCTCTAGAAGAATTGGGAAGACCCAGAATTGATGTAGTCATCAACTGTTCCGGCGTATTCCGTGACTTGTTCATCAACCAAATGAACTTGCTAGACCAGGGCGTGAAAATGGCTGCTGAAGCCGACGAACCTTTAGAAATGAACTTTGTTCGTAAACACGCTTTGCAACAAGCCGAGGAAATGGGAATTAATCTGCGTCAAGCAGCGACTCGCGTTTTCTCTAATGCTTCTGGTTCTTACTCGTCAAATATCAACTTGGCGGTAGAAAACAGCACTTGGGATAGTGAAGCCGAGTTACAGGAAATGTACCTCAAACGCAAATCATTCTCCTTCAATTCCGATAACCCTGGTGTAATGGATGAGTCACGGCAGATTTTTGAAACCTCTTTGAAAACTGCTGATGCAACTTTCCAAAATCTGGACTCTTCGGAAATTAGCTTGACAGATGTTTCTCACTACTTCGATTCAGATCCTACCAAGTTAGTGGCAAGTCTGCGGGGCGATGGTAAAAAACCAGCATCTTACATTGCAGACACCACCACAGCTAATGCACAGGTACGGTCATTATCTGAAACCGTGCGTTTAGATGCACGTACGAAATTGTTAAATCCCAAATGGTACGAGGGAATGTTATCTCACGGTTACGAAGGCGTGCGCGAACTTTCCAAGCGGTTGGTAAACACCACAGGTTGGAGTGCGACAGCCGGCGCTGTAGATAACTGGATTTATGAGGACACCAACGACACCTTCATCAAAGATGAAGAAATGCAAAAACGGTTGATGAACCTCAACCCCCATTCTTTCCGCAAGATTGTATCAACTTTGTTGGAAGTGAATGGTCGCGGTTATTGGGAAACAAGCGAGGAGAATTTAGACCGCCTACGCGAGTTGTACCAAGAAGTTGAAGACCGGATTGAAGGAATAGAATAATCAGTAGGGCAGGCATAAAGCCTGCCTTAATTTTTAAATTTAGGATATCGCTATGAACGATTTAAAGGGCTAAAAGAAAATCAGCAAATAGATGATTCAAACATTTAAAAGTAAAGCTTTAGAAAATTTATTCAAATAAAATTCTCATAAAGGATTTCCGGCAAACCTAGAAAAGAAAACTAGAATTAGACTGGAAGTTATAGATGCAGCCTTAATCGTGGACGATATTAGATTATCAGGTTATGACTTGCATGAATTAAAAGGAGATAGTAAAAGAACTTGGGCAATTAAGGTATCGGGAAACTGGCGTATAACTTTTAGCTTTGAAGATGGTGATGCTTATGATGTAAATCTTGAAGATTACCACTAATCTAGGGTGTTAGTAGGATATTAAATAGTCAGACATTGATTATGAATAACTGGCAAGATATTACGCAAGATAGATTAGTAAGACCAATACATCCTGGTGAAGTAATTGCAGATATTTTAGATGATTTAAATATTGATAGCGCGAAATTTGCAGAAATTTTAGGGGTATCTAATCAAATAGTTAATGAAATTATTAATGGTCAAAGAGCAATTACAGTAGATATAGCAATCCGTCTTGGTAAAGCTTTAGGGAACGGGCCAAGACTTTGGCTCAATCTTCAGCAAAAAGTTGATATTTGGGATGCTTTGCAAAGTCATAAAGAAGAATATGAGCAAGTTATAACACTGGTTTAGAATAAAATGCAGAAACACTTAGTGAAATTTATAAATAAATTTTAGTATGAATATGAGTCAAGAATTAATAAGATTCCAAGAGCGTTGTCATCAGTATTTTACCTGCTTCACGTTTGCGACAAGAGGACTACAAAAAGTAGTTGAAGATTTACGTCCCCACATTATAGAACAACAGAATCAGAGCTTGTTTATTGGTTCTGGACATCCTAACGAAGCAAAGCCCCATTCTAAGATTAAAATGAAAGACGCATTGTTATACTCTGAAAAAGATGGTATTTTCTCAGACACTATTGCAAAATCTATTATTGTTGCAATCTATTCGGAATGGGATGAAATGTATCGGCAAAAGATTGCTAATGAAGTGGGAGTCGAAACCAAGAGTGTAACTTCTGACCTCATGGGTGACATACGCCATGTTCGCAACTGGATTGTTCACAACAAATCTCTAGTAGATAAGAACCACACAAAAATAAAGATTTTGCCTTGGCAGTTTGATGAGGGTCAAGAACTCAAGATATCCAGTGAAATGTTCTCTATCCTGATTGGCGAAATTAATGTTATGAAAGTTGCAGTTAAAACAGCATCATAACCTACAGGTATCGTTCTTCGATAGTCTAGAAAAAAAGCAATAGCTCATCATGACAAACAGGCGATCGCTTTATGATTGTGCATAATGCGCTCGTCTTAACAAACAGGCGTTAGGGTAGCTTACCGGAGGTATCGCTAACCGTGTCATCATAGAATCAGCGTTAGCACAGCTTACCAAAGGTATCGCTTATGGTAAATAATGAGTCAAACAGATAAACTACTGGCTAAGATATTATCAGGAACATCAGACAAAAACATTGCCTTTGAACAGTTGTGTCAACTACTAATTAAACTAGGGTTTGATGAGCGTATTCGCGGTAGCCATCATATATATACAAAAGATGGTACAGAAGAAATTTTGAATCTTCAGCCCAAACAAGGAAAAGCTAAAGCTTATCAGGTCAAGCAAGTTCGTGAAGTAATTCTCAAATACGAACTAGGAGAACAAGATGAATCTGCGTTATGAAATTAATCTCTATTGGAGTAAAGAAGACCAAGCATTTATAGCAGAAGTACCAGAATTACCTGGATGTGCTGCTGATGGTGAAACTTATCAAGAAGCACTACAAAATGTAGAAGTTATTATGCAGGAATGGATTGAAACTGCTCAAGAATTGGGTCGTTTAATTCCGGAACCAAAACAGCGTTTGATGTCTGCTTAAGTGATTAAAACATAAACTGTGCTTATATTTTCAAATAGGCAGTCAAAGAGGATTATACACAGTCCATGAAAGCTTGGTTGTAAAAGTGATTGGTAAGTTAGCTGATGCTGATGCCAAATTGTTAGAGCAATTCTGAAGATATTGGTTGGGATTGTAATGCAAACTAGTGTTATTTATGGCAATACCTCAAAACTGAGAATTGAATATTTTAATCAATTCTCAAGTACCAGCTAAGAGGTAAAGAGCTTAATTCACAAGTGCGATCACTCTTGGTAAAATTTTAGGGTATGAGGTGCGTATGCTTAGCCCGTCGGCGGCATCGCTCCCATATAAACTATTATTTTATTCAAGGTAAAATCTCAAAGCTATCACAATGCTGAGGTCGAAATAATCTAAAATCTCGCTGATCTAACGTCAATATCTGTTAAGTTACATAATGTTCAGCTATAGCCATCACACTTGCATCAACAAAGTCAATTCTGCTATCTGCATACTCATTCAATATTTCCCCCACACGCATGATATCTTTATCTGTCAAAGCTACTAAAGTAAATCGGCTTGCAGATAATCCTTGTAAGAAGTCTACTACTGTCTTGACGCCTGCATTTTTTCCTACTAGATAAGCTATTTCTGCTAATACTGTTTGTGGCAATAAAATTTGCTTTTGTTGTATATATATTTTTGTAACAGTATTGTGCATTATATCTGCACGATTTAACAATGCAACCACAAAGCCAGTATCAGCTACTGATGGTGTTCTTTCCATGTCCAACCTGATTTTTCACTAATCTCATCTTGGAGAATATCTTCTGAGTTTATAGCTAAATCAGGTGTTGCTGAAAATAAGCCAATTAATGGGTCAGACACATCATTATTAACAGGTTCTACTAATTGTGTCTCCACGTATAATCTCACAGCTTCACTAATAATTGATTCGGGAGATTGACCACGTTCACTAGCTAGGTGTATGACTTTTTCCCATAAAGTCTTTTCAGGATTCCAGTTAAATGTAGAGTTCACAATATCAGTTCTTTCTTATGGGTCATAACCCAAATTATAACAATACCCCAGGCGTAAGCGTTGTTTAGCGGAGGTATCGCTCTTGGTAAAATTTTGTAGTTTGGAGTGCGTAGGCGTAGGCCGCCGGAGGGGAGGCATCGCTTCCATCTAAATCTGTCAAACCGCAGGTTTCACGCTCTGAGGTATCAAAGCATAAAATAAAATGAAATTATTTTGGTTAAGTATCCCTTTGAATAAGGTTAGTCGCTTTGAAAATGTACCTCACTAGGTCGGAAACAGCTATAAATGATTCAAACATTCCAAAATAAAGCATTGGAAAATTTATTTAGAGAAAATTTTCATAAAGGAGTTCCTGCAAACTTAGAAAAGAAAATTAGAATCAGACTTGAAGTTATAGATTCAGCTTACAGTAGATATGGCACTACGTCTTGGTAAAGCTTTAGGAAATAGTCCAAGACTTTGGCTTAATCTTCAGCAAAAACTTGACCTTTGGGATGCTTTGCAAAGCCATAAAGAAGAATATGAGCAAGTCATGACATTGATTTAGAGTAAGCTGTGATTTAATGCCTACAGAAAGTCTTAGCATAAACAGCTTTAATGATCATGCCAACGCGAATTTCAACTTGCTCAAAGTTCTCATAGTTGGTTTGCGTCATTTACCTGTGAGCTTAACTAAACCAATACCACCAAAGTAAAGTCCTAGCACTGCGCCTGCTAAAAGACTTTGGGTGAGGGGGTCAGTAGAGGGTGTGAGGACAGCACCTAATACTACTGCGCCGATAATCACGTAACGCCAGCCAGAGATCATTTTTTCAGACGAAACAATTCCCAAATTACCGAGTAACAGTTGGATTATGGGAATTTGAAATGCTAAACCAGTGCTAAATAATAGCAGCAACACAAATTCAAAATATTTATCGATTGACCATAGTTGTTCTACTACATCTGCACCATAGCTAATGAAAAAATTCAAAGCTGCGGGGATGAGAAGCAAGTAGGCAAATACTAAACCAGCTGCAAATAGCACACTCGAACCCAAAACTACTGGTCCCAGCAAACGGCGTTCGCGGCGAGTCAGTCCTGGGAGAACGAACTGGATAATTTGGTAAAGAATGAAGGGGCTAGAAAGTACTAAGCCACTGTATCCTGCGACTTTGATGGAGACAAAGAAATATTCTCCGGGAGCAAGTTGGAGAAATTTTACTCCTTGTGCTGGAATTTCGAGTAGCTGGACAATGGGCTTGACAGCCAAGAAACAGCCGACAACACCTATTGCTACCGCAATGAGTGAATAGAAAATCCTCTGTCGCAACTCTTCTAGGTGGTCGAAAAGGGACATTTCAATTTCATCTGGCAACTCATTGAGAGGGTCAAGTTCTGAGTTACCGTATTCCTCCTGAGCGATATCGGGAGTAGTTACAGCGTCTATATCTTGTAAAGGCGTCATGAGTTAGCTAAATACGCAACAATTGTTAACTATTTTATCCGGGGAAGCAGCTATTAAGAGGTGAAGTTTAGGAACCTGGGGATTGGGGGGCTGGGAATTTTATCCTCAGTCCCCATTTTGATTGATAAAATCACTTCTGTGGCAATTGTGGGTGTGTAGCTGAGTATTTTGCTACCTTAGCGGAAATTTCCGGGTTGTAAAGTCTCAAATAATTCCAGTAATTTCCAAAAACTTGCCGCACGTAATTTTTGGTTTCATTAAAGGGAATATTTTCTACAAACTCATCTGGGTCTGTTTTACCAATGGTTCGTAGCCATCTGGAGACGTTGCCGGGTCCTGCATTATAACTAGCGATCGCTAACAGGGAGTTGTTGTTATATTGCTGATGGGTATAATCCATATACCATGTCCCCAGCTTAATGTTTTGGTTGGGATCTTCTAGGTTGATGGATTTGGTGTCCAACTTAATTTTGGGGGCAATCCATTCAGCTGTACTAGGCATTACCTGCATTAAGCCAGTAGCACCAGCAACGGATTTGATTTGCGACTCAAACATGGATTCTTGACGCATCAAAGCAGTAACTAACAGGGGATTGAGTTGACGTTCTGAAGACCACTTGGCAATTTCCTGTAGATAGGGAAAAGGATAACGAGCTTGCCAGTAAGTGACCTGTTGGCTCAAAGTTTCATACTGGGCCTGTTCTTCTGGTGTTTCCCGGTCTTCCAATTTAGAAATAATGTTAATTCCTGAGAGATTGTCTCCTTTAGCTAGCCGCATCAACCCTTCTGTAAATTGCTCTGCTACTGTGGGTTGCATTTTATTGAGAAATTCTGTTTCCCATTGCAGCCAAGCATCCCGGTCTTGACCTAGCAAATACAATTCTTTGACAGTTTCTGAGCCTGCGGGTGGTATGGCACGCTGGAGTGGTAATACTTCTGGTTGCAGTTGGCGGACGCTGTTAAAGTTGCCGACATTCAGCCCCAAGATTGTCGCCGATCGCCAGGCATAATAGGAGTAAGGAAACTGGCTCAGTACATACTCATAAGCGGCTTTAGCTTCTTGTTCCTTACCTAAGATGGTTGCCCATTTGCCCACCCAAAAACCTGCTCTAGGAGCCAAAATACTCTGAGGATTGTTGGTGGCTATTGGTTGTGCCCATTCCCAAGCAGCTGCGTAATCTTTGGCTTTGGCTTTATCTTTAGCTATATTCCAGCGATACTCTGCGGCTTCATTAGAATCAGCATACTTGGTGAGCAGTAATTCCCAAGCTTGTTTAGCTGAGTTTTGATCATTGAGTCCTTGGAAAATTCTGGCTTTTTCTACTAGCGCCCTACTCGCTTGTTGGGGAAATCTCGCAATTACTTGGTCAAGATAGGGCAAGGCATCTTTACGGGTTCTGGCCATTTCTGCCAAACGCAACAAAGCAGTTCCTGTCTCGTTGGCTTCGGGAAACTTTTGGATTAATTGATTGTAAGTGGCGATCGCCTTTTCCCGTTCTTTGCCTCCTACCTGTAACCCCCGTCCAGTGCGGTAGAGGTTGCGGGGTGTGGGGGGTGCTTTGGCATAAGCCGCCGCCGCCTTAGCAAATTGATTGTTTTCCCAGTAAGCCGTCCCCACAATTTCCCATTCCTCAGCTTTCAGGGTAGGCTGTTTTGCTAGCTGGTCTAACACACCCACTATTCCTGGTTGATTGTAGGCGTATTTTGCCAAAATTAACCGCAATTGTGGTTGATTGGGATTTTCTTGTAACCGCTTACGAATAATTTCCCAGGTGAGGGGATGAGAAGGAAATTGCGCGATCGCTGTATCATGATGCTCTGGTAGGGCGATCATATACAAGGCTTTGACTGTACCTGCTTCACGGGGATACTCTCTCAGCACTCTTTGCCTGAGATCCGAAGCTTTGCCTTCTGCACCTAAAATATCTTGAGCTTGTGCCTGTTTCAGTAAAATATAAGGCCCTAGACTGGGATAACTTTTTTCTAGTCCTGCCAGAAGATTTAAAGCCTTTTGTGCGTCTCTAGTTTCAATTAAATCACTGGCTAACAGATAGCGGGCGCGTTCTCGGTCTGGTGAACTGAAACCATTAGCGATCGCTTCTAGTTTGTCCGCCCGTTTCTGTCGAGACTGCGATACCAGTGGAAATACGGCTGATTGGGCTTGATTTTCCTCAGATATTTGTCCAGACTGAGTTTGTGCCAAGTTGAGCCATTGTCCCAAAGATTTGCCAATCTCAGGTGCTGACACCATTGCCCCAGCTGAAAAGGCAAACAGCGCTGCACCAGCAATTAGGGAAATTTGTTTTTTTTGTAGTTTCTTCAGCATGAATACTCGCTGAGAGGTGCCGATGAATTTCTTGAAACTCTAGCATTCCTGTCCATGAGTGTAATCACTTTTTCAGGTTAGATTTTAAATTGCTTGAAGAATAAGGAATTTTGCCAGTACTGACTTTTAAATCACGCCTTTAATTTGGTGACATCCATCTTTAGTATAGAGTGTGAAAATTTTTAGATTATCTCAATGAAATTTGCATACACTCAAGTAGGTATGAGCAGTTTTTCTATCCTGGTGTTGACAAGTTGTGAGAAAAAGTAAAATTGTTGAATATCTTACCAATTCCCTGGCAAAAATGTCATTTTTCAACGAACCACAGAGGCGCAGAGAACGCAGAGAGAAGAAGAGTGCTGAGTAAGGTAAAGGGCATGGGGTATTGGTTTCACTCCCTCACCGTCTAGCTAGTTCTGGGGTACGCCCTTTCAAACCAATCATCAATTTGAGCGCAAATACTTTTAGCATCGGTACTCGCCGCATCATCCATAAGCCCAGGCGACGAATTACTACCAATGGTAAAAAGTTATTAGAAAACATCCGATCTAACAAATCGGTTAATCCTAAAATAGTTAAGTTTTCTCCCTGGCGCCAACGTTCATAACGTTTGAGAATTTTAATATTACCAATGTCTTCACCTGCTGCATGTGCTTTTTGTAGTACTTGTGCCAAAGCAGCTGCATCCCGAATACCCAAATTTAAACCTTGTCCGCCAACGGGATGGCAATTGTGAGCAGCATCACCAATTAACGCTAATCTAGGTAGGACATAGCGATCGCTTTGCATGAGTTGTACTGGAAAAATAAAGCGATCGCCTAACAGTTCCAATTTACCCATGTGATCACCGTAGCGACGGCTGAGTTCTGCTAAAAATTGCTCGTCATCCAAGGCACACAAAGCTTTAGCCTCTGCGTGGGGGGCTGTCCAAACAATCCGGCAACGGTTACCCGGTAGAGGTAGAATAGCAAATGGCCCGCTAGTCCAAAATCTTTCGTAGGCGGTGTTATTGTGGGGTTTTTCTGGTTTGACAAATGCTACAATGCATGATTGCCAATATTTCCAACCTAAAGTTTTAATTCCTGCGGCTTCACGAATACGCGATCGCGAACCATCGGCGGCGACGAGTAATTTGCTGCGGACTGTCTGAATCTGGTCAGCAATTTTGATATCTATAGATACTATGTCCTGCTGGTATTGTGTCTTGATTACTTCAGCCGGACAAAGATACGTTACATTTGGACAATTTTGCACAAATTCCTGCAAGGGCTGTAACAGTGCTTGGTGTTCTGCCACATAACCCAACTCTGGTGTACCTATATCATCTGTGACAAATTCCACGACATCAGGATGATCGGCATCAGACAGGCGAACTTGGCAATATTTGGCGACTTGCGGCGATATTTGCTCCCAAACTCCAATTCCCTGGTAAATGAGTGCCGAAAGCATATGAACTGCGTAGGCTTGCCCTTTTGCTACTGCTGCTGATGTCACTTTTGCCTCAATCAGCAAGATGCTCAAGCCAGAATTTTTCAAAGCAGAGGCTAGAGTTAATCCAATAATTCCACCGCCGACAATTACCAAATCATATTCATATCCCCTTTTGTCTGGCGGTGTTTGTTGAGGGTGAAGATTTTGATGAAGCTGTGTGAGCGCCATTGTTAAGATAAATTAAGCCATCCTAACTATTATTTTTACGCGAACTAACAAATCAGCGCAAGCGATCGGGGATTGGGGACTAGGTGAATATTTATTTGGGAGTAGTAACTAATGAATTTAATTTCTGAACCATCAATTCAGGTGAAAATCCAAAAGATGAAGGAACGGGTGCGGTGGCTTCATCCCCAGATTGTGGCGCGGGAAATCGACCAAACCAGCATGGTAATTGATGATGGCAAGGAAGACAGTCCGGAATTTTCCTTTATGGTCATCGGTGATACTGGCACAAAATCTCATTATGGACATCATCCCCAACGAAAAGTTGCGGAACTGATGCTTCCCCACAAAGATGAGTGCCGTTTTGTTTTGCACACTGGTGACGTGATTTATGTGGTGGGTTCCCGTGAGTATTATCGAACAAATTTTATCGAACCTTATCGCGAGTTTCTTGAGGGTGGCAATTACCCCGAACGCATTGCCTATAACCGCATGGTATTTAATCTGCCGTTTTTGCCAGTTCCAGGTAATCACGATTACTATGACGTGCCATTGATGTATCGTTTGTTTACAGGAAGTACACTGCGGTTACGGCGGATGCTGCGCTACAAAGATATTGAGATTGGCTGGCATGGATCAAATCAAGGTGATGCGTATGCACGAGCGTTTCTTGACTATCTGGCTGCAATATCTTCCCCAGAAGATTTACAACGTCATTTAGATCAGCACTATACTGCTAAAATTGACGCGGGGCTTTGTTTGCGTTATCAACCCGGAGAATTTACCCGTGTACCCAACCGCTATTATACTTTTCGTTATGGCGGTATCGACTTTTTTGCCCTAGATTCTAATACCTTTAATACACCTTCACCTTTACCGGCAACGCAAGAGGGGGAAATTAGCCGCCGCGCCTTACAAAAGCGCCGCCAAGAGATAGATCAAGAAGAAATGCAGATTTTGGCAGCATGTGACCAACTCAACCCAAATAAACCCGTCGAAGCTGAACGACTTGATGATCTCAATGCCAAGTTAGACCAAATCAACGAAGTAAAAATTGATATCGAGAAGCAATTGGCAGCTAATGCTACAGCCATAATCGATTTTGAACAACTTGACTGGTTGAGAAACAGGCTAGTTGAGTCTTGGAATACTTCAGAGGTACGTGGACGGATTATTTACTTTCATCATCCCCCCTACGTTACTGAGGCGACAAAATGGGATCAAGCACAAACCTTAGCAGTTCGCCACCGCCTACGCTGGGTTTTGGAACAAGTGGCAAAAACTCTTGGTTCTCTTGTTAAAGATCATCCCATAGTCGATTTGATATTCAACGGCCACGCCCATTGTCTAGAACATCTATGCACCGTTGATACAGGATATGCTGACTCTCACATCAACTGTATTGTTTCTGGTGGTAGTGGTCATTTTCCTCGCCGTCAACGTCCAGAGGGAAATGAATTGATGGAAACTTTCACTGATATTCCTGGTAGTCCCACGCGAAAAGTTGCAGATTCCCTGCTGTTTGTAGGTCGCAATGGACACGATTCCCACAAGCATCTACCTTACTCCTGCGTACGGATTGATGTTCAAGATGGTCGCCCACTCAAGTTTATTGTTAAACCTTTAGTAGCTGAACGCATTGGCGAACAGTGGTATAATCATCAACCTGAACCATTTATGATTTAGGCGTTGCTGATTGCAAGTTTTGAATTAGTCTGCCACAAAGGCGCAGAGAGATTATTTGTGATTAATTTATTTCCTAGCACGAACGGCGTTAGTTGCTATAGCTACCCCCAAATACCAACAGGCACAACATAGCATAGGGCAGCAATGCAAAAACTTCTTTTTAATGACAGAGATAGCTTTAGAGCGCAAGCCTTATTCCTTGGTAAAGAAATTAACTTACAGACATTGGAGAATTACGACTGCTTGGCAACTATGCCACTAATGGTTACAGTCGGTAAACACGGCTGTGCGGTGCTACTGAGCTATGGTGCAGTTGTCCTATTTAACCTTGAGCCTGTGGAAAAGGTAGCCTTCTTGACCGAACTATCTTCTCAAGTTAAGGAATCTTTCGCTAACCCAGAGACGGAAGAAGTGGAAGTACAGCTTAACATGGCACAGCGTGAGCGAGTCAAGGAAGGAAAAATTTTGCTGCATGAATTTAGTACTGAACGCTTACAAATAGTGGCTGATATACTCGCTAAGAGTGCTGTACTGTCTCATTATGAAACTAGCCTAGCTACTGTCTTTGATCAAATTGAACCGTTTGCAGCTAGTCTCCAACGCGAAAACAGGAGTAGACGTCAAAGTCGGGAATTACTGCGTCAACTCGGTACTACTTTGTTAGTTCAACATAAAATAGTGGGTCGAGTAGAGATCATTGATAAGCCGGAGTTGCTCTGGGAATCCCCCCAGTTAGAAAGCTTATATCTGCGTTTGGAGAATGAATATGAAATCCGTGAGCGTCACAATGCCCTGGAACGCAAACTAGAGCTAATTTCCCAAACCGCACAAACAGTGCTGGAGTTTATGCAGCATAGCAGTAGCCAGCGAGTAGAGTGGTATGTGGTGATTCTGATTCTGGTGGAGATTTTACTGTCACTGTACGACATCATTTTCAACGGCTAACGAAACAGAAAAGCAGCGATTGCATTAGCAGCTGATAGAAGAAGTTCAGATTAATAGTGGCTACCCGATTTGCGGTGCTGGATTGCAGTGACACCGATAGTTTCTAGGACTTCTCCTTTGTTCACAGTCGCATAAATTAACCAGCGATCGCCACATTCCATGCGATTTTGGACAGTACATTCTAAATAGGCGAGAGCATCGCTGAGAATCAAGCAACCGTTGTCAGTGGTTTTACTCGCTAATTGAGCAAAAGAGTTTACTGTCGTGCTGTGATAGGAGAAATGTCGCCGCAGGTTGCGTCCTTCTTTGAGGATGTTCAGGACGAATTGCTCGCCTGGATGCATGAGAAGGTCAGCATTTTGTTCTTGGGCAATGGCCATCATCAACCCAGGGGGATTGAAGGTAGCTTGGGATACCCAAGATGTCAAAATACCATTATGATGATCGTTCCGTCGTGCAGTCAGAACGCACAGAGAACCGATGATCCGCCCAACAGCTTGTTCTGTCCGGTTAACCTGCGCTGCTGTCAAAGCTTGGCGAGGAACACGCAGTTTTTTCTTCTTTTTTAAGACTTGGGCGAATTCTGCTCCGGCATCTTGGCACTGTTGCAAGGTAATTTCAGTGGGACTGAAGCGAACGCGAATAGGGTTAAAACCCAAACGGAAATTGGCATCCAGCAATTTACTTTCAATTAGATCAACGGCTTCACCACTCCAGCCATAGGAACCAAAAACTCCAGCTAACTTAGTTTTCGCCGCCGTTGACAGGATAATCCCCAAGGCAGTTTGGATTTGGGTAGGTGCATGACCGCCTAAAGTCGGAGAACCAATGATAAAACCATCGCAAGTTTCAACAGCATGGGTAACCTCGGTAGCATCTACCAGTTCACAGTTAATTGATTCGACAGCAACTCCACTTTGAATTAAACCTTGGGCGATCGCCTGCGCTAATGTGGCTGTATTACCGTAAGCAGAAGCATAAAGCAAAGCAACTCGCAATTGTTGGGTTTTTTGTTCCTGACACCATTGACGGTAATCGTAAGTAAAGCGACTGAGGCTATAGCGGATAATCGGTCCATGACCAGGGGCGTAGAATTTAGTTCTCAAGGGTGCTAATTTCTCTAAAGCTACTTCAACTTGTTTTGCCTGGGTGGCGTGGAGACAATCAAAATAGTAGTGCCGATCCTCATCCAGTTGCTTCCAGTCCTCATCAAAGAGAACATCACTACAGACATGAACCCCAAAGAACTTATCAGTATAGAGAATACAAGTGGCAGAGTCATAAGTACACAATCCATCTGCCCAACGGGGAGTTGGTACAGTGACGAATTGTAGTTGATGTCCTGCTCCCAAGTCGAGAGTATCTCCAGAATGGACAAGCTGAATTTTTGGCACCCAGTTAGGAAAATTCGCTTTCATAGCATTTGCACCAGGTTTGGTACAGATTATTTTGGCTTGGGGTGCTTGTTCCAGGAGAAATTTCAGAGTTGCCATCCGATTGGGATTGACGTGATTGAGAATGATGTAATTTAACTGCGTTAAATCCAGATGTTGTTGTAATTCTTGCAAAAAAATTTGGGTAAAAGACTCCCCAGGAGGATCAATTAAAGCAGTGCGATCGCTTTGAATGAGATAGGAATTGGCTGTTGTTCCTTTTTGCTGGGCGTATTCAACCTCAAATTTGAGGCGTTCCCAAGTCCGCGATCGCAAAACTAAGGTATTAGTACTAATTTCAGCAACTTGAACGTCACGAGGGCGTGTGTTTGTCGGGGTAGAAGATGGGAGAGACATAAATTAGTTGATGGTGAATAAAGAACTAGCGATGAAAAACTATCTATACATCGGCATGATTATTTACTTCAGCCATTTCTTGAGCAAAACGCTTTTTGTACCGCTTTGAGACTTGGTGTTCCGGATCAATACCTTCAAAGGTTGGCGGTAGCCAAACTCTCAGAACCATCAACATGCCTAAAACCAGTAAAAAAGCACAAGCAGCTAAAACTTGCACAAATGCCGTTTCTAGCACGCCACGCACAATCATTTCTCGCAATACAGAAACAATCGAAACTTCTACAGCAACACCAATCGAGACTCGTTGCTCTTGCAAGTAAATGATCAATAAGCGGAATAACTCTACTAAAATCAGCAATGACAGAATATCTGCCATGACAACGTGGAACTGAACCGGCGGAATCAAAGAGAGAAACATAGTGCGGATTTGCAGCACCATAAAGCTAAATAGCCCGATGCACAGCGAAATTACAATCAAGTCCTGAATCAATTCCAGTGCTTGCACAATTCGACCCAGGTTTAACCAACTTTCCCGCTTCACGGGTTTAACTGGCACGTCTTTGAGTAACAGCATTATTTAAATACCCTGATGAAAGTAAATGGAGAGTGGGGGGATGGGGAGATAGGGGCAGGGCTGATTCGTTCCCTAAAAGGGTTAAAATTGCAAGGGCAAATCCACAATTAAGACCAAAAATTTTGGCATCTTCAGTCCGAAATACCTGATTTTTCTTTGCGTCTTTGCGCCTTTGCGTGAGATTATCCTCTTGACAAATCTCCAACACAAGCGAATGAAACAGCCCTGGGGATAGGGGGATGGGGAGAAGAACTTAATATTAGTAATCTCTCCTTGTCCCCTTGTCCCCTGTAACCTTTCTTAATAATGATTTCCCACTTTGCGGTGGTGAATGGCGGTGAGGGCATCTAGTTTGGCGACTCTGCCGGTTTGTATACTGCTGTAAATAATCCAGTGATCGCTGCACTCCATGCGGCTGGTGACTTCACATTCCATGTATGCCAGTGTATCTACCAAAATCGGACAGCCATTGCTAGCAGTATAGGTTTTGATATCTGCAAACCGATCTGCACCAGGAGAGAAACGCTTGAGGAAGTGTTTCATCAAGCTTTGGTAATTATCTTCTTCTAAGACGTTGAGAACAAAGCGATCGCCTACATGAAGTAATGATTCAATGGCTCGATCCTTGGCAACTGCAATGGCAATTCCTAAAGGGTTGATGCTTGCTTGTGTCACCCAAGAGGCTAACATGGCACTCTTTACGTCTCCTTTACGAGCAGTAATAATATAAAGTCCACTGCTCAATCGTCCCAATGCCCGTTCTAAATCATTATCTAGGGACTTCATTTGCTTGATTGTGCGATCGCGAGTTAGCCACTGTCCGATATCTGTCCCGGCTTCATCACATATCTGTTCGGTGATCTGCGTTGGTGGTTGTTTAATCAGAATCGGGGGGAAAGCTTCAGTTAGTCCAATTTCTTGAAACTTGTTGCGTAAAGGATAAATTGGTTCATCTTCTCCGCCGCCAGTTTCAAATAATCCTATGGCTTGTTTGTTGTGTGCAGCTGCGAGAATAGTACCTAAAACCGCATGGGCATTTTGATCGCATTGGGATGGCATTCCCATGACTAAACCTGCGGCTTGGTTGACTAATTCCCGGACTTCATGGGGTTCAGCAGTACTTAAATCTACCAGTTCCACCGCTACGCCATTCCTCTGGATACCGTGGGCGATCGCCCTTGCCAATTGATCGCTCCAACCGTAATCTTCCGAGTAAAATAGGGCAACTAAAGTATCTACTTTTGCCTGTTCCTGACTCCATTGCTGGTAGCGATTCACCCAGTCTGACAGGTAATATTGCAATAAAGGCCCGTGTCCTGTGGCGATCATCTCCACATCTAATTTTTCTATCCGCTTAATGGCAGACAGAACAGAACGGGCATTTGGAGCCATGAGACAGTTGTAGTAATATTGAAAATCTGCTGCTATTAGTTCTGGATCTTCATCAAATGTGTGGTCATCACAGTAGTGCATCCCGAAGGCATCACAGGTAAACAGGATACGAGTTTTGATATCGTAGGTGAAAATAGTATCTGGCCAGTGCAAATTGGGAGCAGAAACGAATTCCAACTCATGTCCATTACCTAAATCCAAGCGATCGCCATTTTTGACAATCAGGGATGAGAATGGCTGATGCACCATATTTTGCAGAAACTGGATGGCAACTTTAGCCCCAACTACCGTTACTTGGGGAGCTAACTGCAATACTTCCTTAACCAAACCACTGTGATCTGGTTCGGTATGGCTAATAATCAAATAGTCCAGGGTTGAGAAATCAATTAACCCTGTCAATATATCCAAATACAACTGCTGGAACTTGCGGTGAGAGGTGTCAATCAGGGCTATTTTTTCACCTTGAATCAGAAACGAGTTATAGGTTGTACCGTTGTGCAACTCGAACTCAATATCAAAGCGATCGCGATCCCAGTCAAGAGAGCGAATAGCTGTGGTTTGAGCGCCAATCTCGACTGTTTGCATGGTCAAGCGACCTTGCTGTTGAGTAGTGAGTGCAACCATACATTGCTACCTCCAAACATCTTTGAGTATTCTTAACTCTTATGTTTATCCAATTGCACTAGGTTTGTAAAATGTCAATTCTTTAAGAAACTCATTAGTTATTTAAAACTAAATAATTATCATATTTATCTATTTTTATCATTAAATCTTGCATTGATTTTGCACAACGCCCATCAAATCTATGGATTACAATACATACATTGTGCTGGGTCGGCATATTTACTGTCATGGGGAAATGGTCTTTCTTGACTAAAACCGCATTTTTGACATTGATAAATCACGGTCAGCGTCAAAGAAGTTGGCATGTAACATATTGCACGAGGTAACCCCGGAATTCTTTGTCTAATTTCAAAACCAGGCGTAGAACATTTTGGACAAAGACTTTTAATTTTTCTGACCAAATCTTGAGTAGCTTTGGCAATATTATTCATACGTGTAGGATTATACATTGCCCGCATATCTGTTTCCAGATGCGCTTTACCTGTCGGCGAATTTTCCAGCACGAAATTTACAGCTTCTACAAGTTTTTCTGCTGTAATAATCCCTTTAATAACTTGCTGACTACATTGAGGAGATTCACTAAACATGACTACTAAACCGTGTGCGGGAAAGCCTATCTTATTGGCAAACTAAAATGTTGTGCCAGTTGCGTAAGTCCTATTAGATACTAAAGAGTAGTAAAAATGCTAGAAAACACTTTAAAAATCGCTCAAGAGGCATTTGATAAATTTACACACGGTTTAGCTACAGGGGAATGGGAAGCATTTCTTGATATGCTCACAGAAGATTTTACCTTTTGGTTTCCTATGGGAAAATTCCACGGATTGAATGAGGGAAAAGAAAGAGCTAAAGAATTTTTTAATTATGTATCTGCATCCTTCAATCCAGGACTACAACTAACTTCCTTAGACCGTATTACCAGCAATGAGACCACAGTTGTTTTTGAGTTTCGGGATGAGGGGTGTTTATTAGGACAGCCTTACAAAAATAGAGTAGCAGTTTCTTTTGATGTGCGTGGAGATAAAATTTGTAGCTATCGGGAATATTTTGGTAGTGATGGTAAATCTTATTAAATTTGCAATTACCCAAATACTACTGTCCGATTTGCATATATCAAAACACGATTTTGCAAGTGTAAACGCACTGCTCTTGCTAATACCACCCGCTCTAAATCTTTACCTTTTCTAATTAAATCATCAACTTCATCCCGGTGACTAACTCTCACCACATCTTGTTCAATAATCGGCCCTGCATCTAAGTCAGCAGTGGCGTAATGAGCCGTTGCTCCAATAATTTTCACACCACGTTCAAATGCTCGATGGTAGGGATTTGCTCCGACAAACGCTGGCAAAAATGAATGATGAATATTAATAATTTGCGGGAATTGGGTAATAAAATCTGCACTAACAACTTGCATATATTTTGCCAAAACTACCAAATCAATCTTGTATTGTCGCAGTAATTCTAATTGTTGGGCTTCCTGTTCAGTTTTGTTATCTTTAGTAATCGGAATATGGTGGAAATCAATGCCAAATTGCTCTGCTACTACCTGTAAATGAGGATGGTTACTGATAATTAGGGGAATTTCTGCTGCAAACTCTTTAGCACGTTGTCGCCAAATTAAATCAAATAAACAATGGTCTTGACGACTAACCCAAATAGCAATGCGCGGAATGGTATCAGAAAAGTGTAGTTCCCACTTAGCATTCAAAGGCCCAGCGATCGCATTAAATGCCGGAGCAATAAATTCTCGTGGCAAATTAAATCCATCTAACTGCCATTCAATCCGGGTAAGAAATAATTCAGCAGCAAAATCTGTATGCTGGTCTGCATGAATAATATTACCACCATTAGCATAAATAAAATTGGCAAATTTTGCTACTAATCCTCTTTGGTCAGGGCAGGAAATGAGCAAAGTTGCAGTTGGATTCGTCATATTCTAATTTTGGGTTATTCCTCTGCTGGGGATTGTCTAATTTTTTCTCTAACCAGTCGCTCAAATTGATCCATTGAAGTTATCTCAATTCCCGGTTCGCTTTGCAGTCTGTCCATGTATGCATAGAATGCAGCTTGGTCTTGCGGATGTGTTTTCACATATTCTCTGAGTTGCTCTCTGTTCATTGCGGCAAAATTGATCTCGGTCATAAAAACCTCACTTTACCATTTGGGTAAATCAGTATTTCTGTCCCCTCGCCAGCTAAGACATAGATTTGATTTGTTCTCTCATCTAGCCTGACCACGTTAATTGGTTGAAGTACATTACTTAATCTGACGCAAACTAAGAAAAATTCAAAGGTTTGCTTGGGAGTTGGTATTTTTGGGTACATAACTGCGGACTATCGCCTTTGTTATCCCTCATATCATGTTTTATTGGTCTTTTTCTGGAGTTGTTTCAGCAGTGCTTGGCTCTGCGGCTTGTTTCCATTCTGAAATTTCCCGATTTACTGCATTTTCAAAATCTGTAGAGACTAGCAGTACATCTACATTACCATTTGGTTGAGCATCTGAACCAGTTTGAGCATATAAAAAACGACGATTAAAAGCAGGATTACCTAAAATTAACTGATGAGTTTGCTGATTTTTCAAATTAATATTAATAGTTGCCAGAGGTTGATCTAAACCAAAATTCCCTAGCTGATTAGCTGGTGTTGATAAAGTGCGATCGCTTGTACCTTTTACCAATAAATCCAGTAAATATGCAACAACACCATCATTTGCTGGTTCTGATGTTGGGGACGTAAGCAACCACTTGGGATTCTTCGATTGAGTGTTACGTTGTAAGTTGAGAGTGATATCTTTTGTCTTAATTATCAAAGACTGCACATCATCTTCTGCAAACGAGAAAATTTGCTGTTTTTGCTCCTTAATTTCTGCTCGCTGAGTTGCACCTCGAATTTCGTAAAAATAGACAAACCCACCCAACCCCAACGCTAGCAATACTAAAACTAAAGTCGTTCGTGGTAATTTCATTGTTAATAAATCCTGATTTTAATCAAAGTAAAAGCTGAAAAAGATTTTCACTTTTTACCTTATCTGCGTTGCCACCAGATAATCGCAGCAGCTACTAATCCAATTAGGGGTAATATCAACAAAGACGACCATGTTAAAAGACTAGCTTGTACAATTGTCAGGTTAATCCGACGGTTTCTCGGTTCTTTAGGGCGAATTGAAAGAGGTTGCTGATCCTGTTGACTTAGCCATGTGACTGAGTTGAGGAATACGTCGCCATTGAGTTGTTGTTCAAATAGTCCATTGGTGGCGAAATCTGAATCTCCTATCACCACTAACCGTGACTCAATGGCGGGTTGTTCAGGTTTCTCTGCTGTTGGAATAGTGGGGTTAGCTTGACCTGCGGTTGTGGGTGAGGGTGTCGGTGAAGCCTGGGGAGTAGGAATAGCTTGACCTTCAGTTGTGGGTGAGGGTAGCGGCGCTGCTTCAGGCGTGGGACTAGATGTGGTTGCTGATTTAGCTGGTTGTGTTCTTGTCAAAGCCACACCCAAGGTCAGAGGGCCTGGAAGGTCTACTTCAGAATTGAACTCTAGTTTTTCGTTTTCTTGGTCGCTTTCAGCCCAACTGTTGGGATAAGGTTTGGTTCGCAGTAATGGAGTAGCCTCAATCCCAGCTACAGGAGTAGTTTCCACAGGTCTTGCTAACCGATAAAAAGAAATACCATTACCAAACTCTTTTGTAATCGGGTGTCCTCCGTATTCAGTGACTATGGGAACAGCCGGGCCAAGTCCCACACCTGCACCAGAGACATCCACTACTAAACGATTATCCAGGCGAACTCCCCACTCTTGTAACAAGTTGTCGAGATTGGTTTCGGTATTGGGATCAATCATTAGTAGTGCGTTACCACCGCCATTGAGATAATTTTGTAAGGCTTTAACCTCACCATCAAATAATTCTCGTTTGGGGCCAGCGACTATAACCACAGCCGCATCTTCAGGAACTGTAGACTTTTCTACTAAATTCAGTGGCGATGTCGTATAACTTCTGTCACCTAAGCTTTGCACTGCTTGTGACATGCCATTTTGACCAGATGCGATCGCCTGTTCGCCGTGACCTTGAAGAAAGTAAACTGGAGTTGTGGTTGCACTAGTAAGTTGTTGCAGGCGATTTGTTAAGCGAATTTCGGATAAGCGTTCATTAACATTGACTGTTTGCACTAGTTGGCGATTATCTCCAGATTCCAGGTAAACTTCCCCATAATCTTTAATCCCAAACTTATTTGCTAGTCCTGGTCTATTATCCGGGTCAACATATTCAAACTGAAAATTTGAGCCTTGTCGCCGATAATTTTCCAGCAACTCCCGGTCTTGGGGATTTTGATTAACATCAAATATCCAAACTTTTACTGGCTGTGGTAAATCACGCACTAATTGTTTGGACTGGGGTGCAAGGGTAAATAATTGAGCCTCAGTTAAGTCTGTCCGCAGGTTGTAGCGAGTACCTAAAAAATTAATCAACCCTAAAATTACCAAAACAGCCAAAATCGCCACCAAAGCATTAGTACCAGCTTGAGTAGAACGACGATTCCACCATTTAGTTTGCTGACTTTGCCAAACTATCCACAACCCACTAATAACAAGCCCTGTAATTAGAAATACCAAGGGAATTAGTCCCCAGTTTCCAGAAACTAACCCAGATGTTAAGCCCACAGCAATCAGGAATGGGCCCAGCCAAAACAAATATTTCCAAAGTTGCTTTTTTTTACTGATTTTCATATTACTTCACTACTAATTGCAAATTATTAGTTAAAAATTAAAAATTATGCCCATGAGTAAATTCGCAGGATGGAAACTCGAATTTAGCGATTTTGAATTATTTCGGTCATGGATCATTAATCAGTGCTGAGTGCTGAGTCAAAAGAAGAAGAAGGAAGGACTTTCGCACTCGGTACAAGCAACGCGAAGTGTGGCGGTTTTTTAACTCCGCACTCTTCATTAACTACTGACGCTGAAATCGCAATGCATCAATTGATTGGGCTGTTAGAAAAATGCCCAAAAAAATGTAACTAGCAAATAAAATCACAGCGCTGGTATCAAAAATTCCTTGAATTAGAGTGTTGTAATGTTTTAATAACGACAAATGACCCAAGGCTGCACCCACTGGGCCACCAATACTTTTGGCAATCACATCAACTAACAACAGCAATAAAACCAGAGCGAAGGTGAGGACAGCAGACAAAATAGTGCTGTCTGTAAGTGAGGAAATAAACATTCCCAAAGATAGAATTGCTGCTGCTAGCAAGATTAATCCCAAATGACCCACTAAGGAAATTGTCGGCGAAATGGGTGGATTTGACGCACTGATCGCGATCGCCTGAAATATGAATAAGGGTACAATCAGCGTGGTAAAAAATGTGAGTACTCCTAATAATTTACCTACGGCTACTGCCCAATTAGTAACTGGTGACGTGGCTAAAAGTTCCAAAGTACCGCGCTTGCGTTCTTCGGCATACAATCCCATTGAGAGAATAGGTAAAATAAATAATAATAGCCAACCCATGCGATCCAAAAATGCCCGGACAAATTCGTAAGGAACATCAATTGGTGGAATTGGTATGCCTAGTTGTTGTCCTTGGGAATCTAATTGTGCCACGGCCGGTAAAATCCCATCTGGCCCCAGCAAAATTGTCACCAGGAATAACCCAGCAATAAACCAAAATACACTAGCGATCGCATAAGCTAAGGGTGAGACAAAATAACTCTGTAACTCTCGGCGATAAATGGCAATAATATTACTCATTACTATACCCATTTATGCTGCTTCTCCTTCGGTAGTTTCTGAATCTGCAAGGGAATCTAAATTCTTTTCGGCTGTGGTTAGTTGCAAAAATACATCTTCCAGGGTAGCGCTAACACGCCGCATTTCATGTAATCCAAATCCTGCACGTACTAAGGTTATCGCAATATCTTTTCCTGGTTCAATTCCTGGTTGCGATATTACCCGCAAGTAGGCGCGGCTGTCGCTAGATGAGTGATGACTAGAAACAGATTCTACCAAACTTACACCAGATACATTTTGCAGTACCTGTTTGGCTAAACCAGCTTCTCCTTCAATTTCTATTTCATATCCTGACCCGCCTGCCAACTGAGTCATTAAATTTTCTGGTGTATTAGTTGCTACTACTTTCCCCCGATTAATAATGGCGACGCGGCTACAAGTCATACTCACTTCTGGCAAAATATGCGTAGACAGAATAATGGTGTGCGTTCCCGCCAGGCTTTTAATTAAATTACGTACCTCAATAATTTGTCGGGGGTCAAGTCCTACTGTGGGTTCATCTAAAATAATCGCTGGTGGATCATGGACGATCGCTTGAGCAATGCCAACTCTTTGGCGATATCCTTTAGATAATTTGCGAATAATGACTTTACGCTTATCTTCTAAGTTGCAGCGAGCGATGGCGGCTGTAACTTTGTTGGCGCGATCGCCTGCGGATATGCCTTTAATTCGTGCTACAAAATGTAAAAACCCCTCCACTGTCATGTCTGGATATAACGGCGGTGTTTCTGGTAAATAGCCAATGCGTTGGCGAACAGCGAGGGAATCATCATTGACATCAAAGCCGGCTATCTTGGCTTTACCATTAGTCGCGGGGAGATACCCGGCTAAAATCCGCATAGTTGTGGTTTTACCAGCACCATTCGGCCCCAAAAACCCTAAAATTTCCCCTGGCTCGACGCTAAAGGTCACATCAGTAATCGCAGGGGTAGAACCGTAGGTTTTACTCAGATGTTCTACTTCAATCATCTTTGATTAGGCGATCGTCAGACTATACAATACCCAATCATCTTAGATCACGGATGGAATCATACCCATTGTCTTTGTGATTATTGAGAGACAATAGAGTTATTACAGCCTGACTAAAATCATATAATTATGGCAGTCACAATCAATCAACATATTGAAATTACACCAGGAATTAGAGGTGGTAAACCGCGAATTACCAACACTCGCATCACAGTCAGCGATATTGCCACTTGGTATTTACGGATGGGACAGTCTTTAGAATTGATAGCTGGTAAATATCATCTGTCTCTAGCTTCTGTGTATGCGGCGATGGCATACTATTACGATCATCGAGATGAAATTGAACAGAGTATTCAGGATGATGAAGCTTTTGCTGACTCGTTGCAGAGTAACTATCCATCCCGGTTACAAGCAAAGCTAAAGGAGTTAAGCGGTGAGTGACCGCATTCAATACCATTTGGATGAAAATGTTGATCCAGATGTTGCTTTGGCTTTACGTCGTCAAGGCATTGATGTAACCACAACTCTTGAGATGAATTTACTGGGTAAAACTGATGAGGCGCAGTTAGCGTTTGCCTGTGAACAACGTCGAGTAATTGTTACCCATGATACAGATTTTCTCAGATTAGCTAGTCAAAGTACAGAGCATTGGGGAGTTGCTTTTTGTAAGAATAACACCCGTTCATTAGGTGAAATCATTCGTAGTTTGGTTTTAGTTTACGAAGTATTCAGTCCTAACGAAATGCAGGGTTGGATTGAATATTTATAGGCTGATGACTAAGTATAAATTCCTTCAAAGGATAAATAGCAGAATTTAGAATTAGGCGATCGCGTCATAACTTCATAGCTATAATATCCACATCATCACAGCTTTCCTAGCTGATCACTGAAATGGAAACTACAAAATTATCTGATCAAGGGCAAGTAATTATCCCTGAAAGCTTAAGAAAAGCTTATGGTTGGGAGGTAGGGCAGGAATTAATATTGACTGAAATGGGTGATGGTATTCTTTTAAAACCAAAGAAATTATTCCCTGAAACACAATTAGATGATGTTGCAGGGTGTTTGAAATATCAAGGTACACCAAAGTCTCTGGAAGATATGGAGGATGCTATTCGACAAGGTATAGAGGAATCGTGGCATGATTGCTGTTGATACTAATATTGTGGTCAGGCTGTTAACTCAAGATGACGAGTTACAGTATGAAAAAAGTTTAGAAATTTTTAACAACTATCAAATTTTTATCCCAGAAACAGTAATTCTTGAAACAGAATGGGTACTGAGATTCGCCTATAAATTTAAACCAAAAGAGATATGTATAGCTCTACACAAGCTATGTGGTTTGGCGAATGTCCATCTGACTAATGCACATTTAATGGCTCAAGTATTGCATTGGCATGAGGCTGGGTTAGATTTTGCAGATGCTTTTCATCTTGCTCATGCCAAAACATATACTCATCTGTACACATTTGATGAAAAATTTATCAAACGAGCTAGGGGACTAACAAACTGCCAAGTCGCAAAACCCTAAATATTAAGGAGTCTCTAAGTCAGGCAAGCGGAGTATCAACCACTGGTACTATTAGCCATGCGGGAAGGTAGAAAGCCAGGATAGCATTCTTGTCGGCGTTTATTGCGTTGTTCGATGAGTTTTTCTAAAGCTTGAAGACGATTCTGCAAGCTTCTGAGAACAGCAATGGCGCGATGGTCTTGAAAACTATTTTCACCAAAATCTGTAAATGCCTTAGGATCGCGTTTAGTGCCAATTCCTGCCATGAGGTTGACCTGAGTAAAGGTTGCAGCCACACCAGGGAGGAAACTAGTTAGGCTATTTTCATCCCGCATGATGCCTTTAATTGTGGGAATGGGTTGATAAATTGCTCCAGGCATATTGGGAATAAAAGCCATATATTGATATTGAATCCAGGCAATAGCTGAGTGTTGCGGCCCAGCAGTAAAAATAATTTGTGTGAGTAAATCAATCAATTGGTCACGGGTGGTCAGTTGCGATGGTAGGGAAACTACACCAAAACCTTGTTCACTGATGGGGTTACGTAAAGTTTGTAACCAATTTTGCAGTTCAAAATCCTCACGAACATCTCGGTTGGATCTGTAGTAAATGCCAATATATTGACTTACATAATCTTCTAAAGCTTGCCAAATTAGCAACCCATCATCACGATAAGGAAACTCTCGCAATCCAGAACGGTCATCGACACCGCGTAGGCGTAAATTGTTAGGCAGAGCAAAGTCGCTAAAGTTGTTGAAAACATCAGCAACACCCTGATTAGCAAGATTCCTTGAGCTTTCCAGGGTACCTCCGAGGATGATCTCTACGAAGCCTCCAGGATTGATGAGTACCTGATCACCAACAGCATTAATCGCCATTGTGAATTCAAAGTGGGGCTTGAGTAGCACATTGACAGGATGACGCGCTGCTAGTTCTCGAACGGTAGCTAAGGCGATAGGTTCTAAAACTAGATGAGTTTGACCTAAGTGACGTACCAATTCATGGACATAAAAATCAGCCATCTGGATAATTATTTTCGCCAAAGTCCAGTCCACACCATCCAGAGGCGTACACAGTAGACTGACTCCGGGAATTTGTCCGAGTTGGATAGCTATCGGAATTAATTGCCAATTTCCCCTCAGGCGATCGCCATAATAAAGAGCGATGGGTGCGGTAAGATATTGATTTGGTTTGGCGGTAATCTTATCGCTGGCAAGTGAAGCATAATCGGTGACAAATAAACTGCCTTTTTGAGTGGCACTTTTAATAGTTTCTCTAACGTTTCTGCCTCTGTGTACTGATCTCAATACAGTTTGAAAAATCTCATCTGTAATTCCCAGTTTTTGAGTTAAAGAATAATCGAGCGCTAAAACATTGGTTAGTTCCATCGGGTTGGGGCCAGAAAGCCTCTGTTGAGCGAACGTAGCATCATTGCGGAATGTTTTAGCAATATCTGGTAAAGGTAGGACGGGAAAGACGCTAGCGTAGTCGTCTAACCTGAGAAAAGACTGCGGATTCTGGAAAAATGCTTGTTGATTCGCTACTATTTTCTCTGTTTGGATGTCGCGGTTGTTGTTATATCCCTCAGAAAAAAACTCTTGGACAGGTAAACTTGCTACCCGCACAGAAGTTGGTAGTCGCAATGCTACCTGATATGCTTGACGTGCTTGTTGTAACTGCTGTTGCCGCTCTTGCTGGGTTGTTAGTGAATCATCTTGCGGTAAAGTGGGAATCTGCGGATTAGCTGGAGGTTTTGGTATTGGTGGTTGAGTATCCCCTACTATCAAGCTTTCTAAGCCAGGGGCACAAACTAAACCTAATAAAGCCAGCATAGTCCGGCGTGACAAAACATATTGCTCAATTAATTTTTCGTGTCGTTGGTGTTGATTCGGTGAGCGCATTAAGTATTCTCCTCCACCTAAAATCAGACTTTAACGAAGGAAGGGGGAAGAAGATATAAGGAAGAAGTCTTCTTTCTTCTTGTCAAACGGGTTTAAATCCCCACTTTGACAAGTGATACAGTGAGCGGCTCGAGTGACTTGTACTGAGCCTTGTCGAAGTAGCCTTCGCCGAACTCCTGTCGAACTGCTCAGTGACCACCAATTTTCCTTCTTCACTTCGGCTACGCTCAGTACAAGCCTTCTGACTCCAACAGCACTTCCTTCTTTAAGACAATAGAAATCATATGGCTTTTGCCGTTTTTTGTGTAAATTACGTCACTTATCTTTAAAATTAAATATTTTTTTCCAGAAAATCTGTACAGACTTAGCAATACTACATTTCTACATTCTTTTCAGTGATTGCTATTGATTTTTCTTTTTGTTGCGTTAACCTATATATTGCTTTATCTTACTTTGCATCTTTCACCGCTAAATTCCTCTGCGTACCTTGCGGTTATCTTCACTATGTCCAATCAACGCACAATTCAAAGTATCTACACTGATGGCGCTTGCACTGGTAACCCTGGCCCTGGAGGTTGGGGTGTTGTAGTGTATTTCAGTGATGGCTCAATTCACGAAATGGGTGATGCTGCTAGCTATACCACCAATAATAAAATGGAAATGCAAGCCGCGATCGCCGCCCTAAAATTTCTGGAAGCATCAGCACAAACTCAACCCATTACCCTCTACACCGATAGCGAATACCTAATTAATTGCGTCACTAAGTGGGTACCAGGCTGGAAAAACAGAGGCTGGAAAAAAGCAGATGGTAAACCTGTTCAGAACCAAGACCTTTTAGAAACTCTTGATGAACTCAATAGCCGACTTGTAAATTGGCAACACGTGCGGGGACATTCTGGTAACATAGGTAACGAGCGTTGTGATGTGATTGCTCGCTCCTTTGCTAGCGGTGAAATCCCATCCCTACAACAATTATCTTCTCCGGAATCTTACAAATCTTTACCGAATCCAAGTGAAACAAATGTAGCAAAAGTAGCTGAATATGATAAAAATTTTACAATAATTAACACAAGTACACAAGATAACAGTACTTCTGCATTAGATATAGACGTTATGGAACCATCCACCGCACAAGCTGCGGCCGCAAATGAAGAAAAACCGCCCGCCACGAGAGTCGAACAACTCCGCAACTTGGTGGAAACTCTACATATAGCTGACGAAATTTCTCACAAAGGTTACTTAATCACCAGTTCTGAACTAGCAGACTTGATGGATGTCCACGCCAGCGCAGTCACTAGTCGGGGAGACCAATGGCGCTGGCGGAACTGGATTGTATCACGGGTAAGACGCGAAGGTAATCAAATTCTCTGGGAACTAGAACGAGGCGATCGCTTGGGAGGTGAAGAAGATTGAGGGAGCAAGGGAGCAGGGGAAGAAACTCCTACTCAGCACTCAGCACTCAGCACTCAGCACTCACTCATACTTCCTTCCTCGCCACTCCCGTGGAGTGTGGAATGCAGATAAGAAGATGCGTAGCACTGCTATGGGGTCAGCTAAAGGAGAAAGCCAGAATAACCAACCACCTTTAGCGCTTTGGCGATCATAGGAAGGCGCGATCGCCAATAACATGGCAAAGCGAATCACCAACAAAAATAGATTCAGTCCCAATAAAAGGAGATGGGGAGATGGGGAGATGGGGAGATGGGGAGAAAGCAGCAGGTAGGTTAATACAATTGGCAAAGGTAAACCCTGAACTGCTGAGAGTAACCATAAATCTCCCCAAATTTGAGCAGATGGAGATGCATCTTTCAAATCGAGACTGCGCCCCCATTCTTTCCACGTTTCTACCGCTCCTTCATACATCCGTACCTTCAACACCTTAGCGCCATCTAAAAAGCCTACTTTAAAGCCCTGGGCAGCAATATATCGCGCCAATGTCACATCATCACAAAAGGAATTACTGGCACTGGTATAACCACCCACAGCAGCTAAAACTGAGCGACGACATAAAAAGCATTGACCATTGGCCATTACCCGTTCTGGTTGCTCGGTGTTGATCCCAGCCGGATCAAATCGATAAAGTAAAGTCATTAATAGCGCTGGTTGCAGCAAGCATTCACCTGGGTACTGGAGGATAAATTGGGGTGAGAGGGAAACCAAATCATATCCTTGTGCTTGTGCGGTCTTCACCAAACCAGCCACTAAACCCGGATGTGGCTGAGTATCAGCATCCATCCCTAAAAACCACTGACTTGCGTCTGAACTATGCAAAAAGCCGTTATGCAGTGCCCAAGGACGACCCACCCAAGTAGAAGGTAGTGGGTCATCTGTCATGAGGCGAAAACGGGGGTCTTGCTGTTGTGCGGTTTTCACTAAGTCCGGGGTGCCATCTTGGGAATTGCTATCTACCACAATTATTTCCCGAACTTCGTAGCTTTGCCGACTCAAGCCAGATAACAGAGGACTAATGCGAAGTGCCTCATTCAGCGTGGGAACGACAACACTGACACTACCCAAAAGCTCAGGTGTTGGCTGTTGTGGTTGAATGGGGGGATGGCGTCTTGGCCCCTTGACTAGACGCGAGAGTAGAATCGCTGTTGCTGGTACTTGGAGAAGTAGCAATATAAAAGATATGACGCTTTCTACTATTAAAGCGTTGTCCACAGTAAAAGTATTTTGCAATGGGGAATGTTATTGAGCATTGGGCATTGGGCATTGGGGAAGTAAAATTTCTTTTTTTGTCCCCCTAGTCCCCAGTTTCTAATTATTTCAAAGCAACTTTGATACTTGCTACTGAAACTTCATTATTTGTTGGCTCAGGATTAACTTGAGCAGATGCAGCTGATCCTTTTAACCAAAACACCATAGCTGGAGCTACACCTAGCAGCAAACCTAGTAATACAGGAATGGAGAATCCAGCAGCCAAGCTCATAACTGTAGCAAAGCCAAAATTACTTAAATAAACCGCCAAGGGTAAATTGAGCTGCGATCGCTCAAATTTAACAGGATTGTTTTTCCATAGCAAGGCTGCCACAGTTATAAACACTGCTCCAGTACCCAACCAGCCAGCAAAGTTTTGATAAGGCATACCAAAGAAAGCACCTGGTTGTTGCCAATACCAAAAGGGGAGAGAGGTTTGGCTCATAGCCGGGTCAAGCACAAAATCCCAACAAGTTAGCAGCAAAGAACCTAAACTGATTGCACCTATGTGACGCCACCAACTAGGCTTTGTATCCACTTCTAAACCAGCACGCGCTAGCAAATAAGAAACACATCCCACGTAAAACCATGACAAGGGAATTGTAAATGGTACTAAACCACCAATTTTATAGCCCAAGCCACTCAGGTAGCTGTAGTGACCAAACGGAAATCCCGTACTGGTTCCTAGTAATTCACTAGTTAAGGAGATCAAAATTGCGGGCAGCATAAATGCCAAAATGCGACCCAAACCCAACGTCCGCAAACCATACAAAAATACGGCTGCTGTACCCAAGATGATATAAACTACACCACCACCAGCCATACTCCACTGCATGGCGGTCTGTCCCACCTCAGACAGGTGTAAAATTACTTCGGCGTTAGGTATAACTAGTAGTATGCCTACTAAACCAAACACCATTGACACGATATGACCAATGAGGCATACGCGTTCGGCGATAACAAGTTGTTTCATGATAAGTCCTTAACAAGATGTGACACGTGGCTACTCGGCTGCTAACAGTTTACAAATATTTACGAAAATATTTAACTAGTTCATGCTGTAATTCTCTGGAAAGTAGTTTGGCTTTCGTGCCCAGAGCATAACAGCCCATTGATTGAATCTAGAAAAAATAGGATGATAGACTTATAGTCTAAGCCATAGTAGTCAAAATCTATATACAGCAGTATATTTTAGAGTAGATAAAAATTAAAGTAAAACAAGGCCTTTGGTTGCACCAAAAACCTGTGAGATAACAGCTTGAGCCGCTCATGGCCACACCAATCCATGTCAATTGTCAAAAGACTTCCCTGGATTTCCTTGGTACTTGTGTTACTTAGCTACAGTACATTGGGTTGGTTTTTATCCGAAACACAAGCCCCTGTGTTGGTATGGATAGTCTTGATGCTTGGTATCTTGCTATTAGTGGGAAGCTTGACTACTCCTTGGTCAGCAATGGCAAATTACTATACTTTACTATTTCGGTCAAATCTTAAGTCTTTTGCCGTTGCTGTTGTGGGCGCATTCTTATTTTTCCTCATGCTTGCTTGGTTTCGCTTATTTCTTGATACCTTGCTCATTGTTTCTGCGGCTATCTTAGCGAGAATTGACTTTCAGACAGCTGGGTTTACGCAAGGGCAAGCTTTTCTATTTACTTTTATATTTTCCTTAGTCGGTTTAGCTTTGGGTAAAGTCCTGCACATGGGATTTTTACAGCAGCTATGGTAAGTAATTGCCAAAGTGACAAATTTTACTCTTACCAGTAGGTTGCAGGGTGGGAAACACCCACCCTCATACTTTAAACAGCCACTGCTTCAACTGCGGCAGCAACTGGATAAACACTAATTTTTTTGCGGGTTTTGCCTTTTCTCTCAAACGTTACCACACCATCAACTAAGGCAAACAAAGTATCATCACTACCGATGCCGACATTGCTACCAGGATGGAATTTGGTGCCACGCTGACGCACGAGAATGTTTCCCGCCCGCACAGCTTGACCACCGTAACGCTTAACACCCAGACGCTGGGCATTAGAGTCACGACCGTTGCGTGTACTACCTGTTCCTTTCTTATGAGCCATAATTTCCTCTTTTGTTTCTTCTCTTTAATTATTCAACAGTAGCTTCTACGGGGAGATCATCAGTGACGGGAGACTCAGCAGATAGAGATTCATCTGCTGCGAACACCGTACCATTGAGGGTGATGGAATTAATCATTAGTCTAGTAATTTCCTGGCGATGCCCCCGTTTTTTGCGGGTTTTCTTTTTCGGCTTCATTTTATATACCAGGACTTTGCGACCTCTAAGATTCCTGACCACTGTTCCTTCTACAGTCGCCCCTGCTACTAAAGGCTGTCCAATGGTGACTTCACCATCGTGCTGTACTAGTAATACTGAATCTATTGTAACTTTTTCGTCCGCTTCGATATGCAGCAGTTCTATGTCGTAAAAGCGCCCTGGCTCAACTTTGAGTTGCTTGCCACCAGTTTCAATAATTGCGTAGGTCATGGAATTGTCCTTGAAGTTGCCGTACAGGTAGCTGGCTTTTATCTCTTGTAGAGATGCGATTCATCTTGCTTTAATGAATCGCTGTTGCTAGCTTTTGTAATATATGTCTACCTGATCCGAGCAGGAATTAGACAGACAATCTATAATCTTACTCTATAAATTAAAGTTAAGTCAACCTAAATGTGACTAAAAATTTTGTTTTAGCCTGAATTGATCGATTTGGCGAAATTTCAATAATTGCCGATGTAGTTACTCAAGACACAGAACAACACTAAAAATCTGAGTAACGGTTGTCGTTACTCAGATTTTTCTTTGATATCAAAGAATTCTATAGCTATGCGATCGCCTGAAATCAACAAGTAAAATAAAATTTACACTCATAAGTTGTATTTATCACCTCCGAATTAATTACCAAAATAAATATTTGGCTGAGTTTTATCTTTAGCTTAATTAAAATGTAGTATTTTCTGCTGATATAAATATTGCATTTATTTCTTGAATAAATTCATAACTTATTTGCTTTAACTACTGGCGAGATCAGACTAATTTAATGCATAAAAATAATTCTTATAGAACAGTCAAGCTGCCTGTTCCACAAGAAAATCTTATTGCTCTATTTTAGTCTGGTCACGCTACTACAATATTTTTTGCTAAAACAGGCAATATTTAAACAGAAATTTGTATTTTGACTCACACTCAAACTTAACATTTAGCCTGCCGTTTGACGGAAGTTACTGTTAACAGCAACTATTACCGTGCTGATTAGTAGTGTTCTTAGCTGAGACTAGTTTACTCATGTTTAAGTTTCTCAAACCAGTTGGTGATTACGCCAAACAAACTTTGCAAGCAGGTCGCTATATTGGACAAGGATTATCGGTGACTTTCGACCATATGGGTCGTCGTCCCATTACTGTGCAATATCCTTACGAAAAACTGATTCCCTCTGAACGCTTCCGAGGGAGAATTCACTTTGAATTTGATAAATGTATTTCTTGCGAAGTTTGTGTTCGAGTCTGCCCTATTAACCTCCCAGTGGTAGATTGGGAATTTAATAAAGAATATAAAAAGAAAGAACTCAAGCATTACAGTATTGACTTTGGAGTTTGCATTTTCTGTGGCAACTGTGTGGAATTTTGTCCAACAAACTGTCTGTCATTTACTGAGGAATATGATCTTTGTACTTATGACCGCCACGAATTGAATCATGACAACGTGGCAATGGGAAGACTACCTTACAAAGTTACCGAAGATCCGATGGTGACACCACTACGAGAATTAGTGTACTTGCCTCAAGGAGTCTTAGATCCTCACGGAGTTCCTGATGATGCTCATCGAGTTGGTGTTTTACCAACGGAGATTTTACAGCAAGCTGTAGAAGATACCAATGATACTAATCAGTAATTGCTAGTAGCTAATTTTTATTGATCATGACACAAATACAAGTACAAGAAACTGCTAATATTGCTGCTCATGGTGAAGAATTGCCAGTGAGAAATTGGCGAGAATATTTTAGTTTTAGCACTGACCATAAAGTTATTGGCATTCAATACTTAGTTACAAGTTTTGTTTTTTATCTATTTGGTGGTGCGTTGGCAACTTTAATTCGTAGTGAACTAGCAACACCAGAGTCAGACTTAGTTAGTCCTGAATTTTATAGCGGTTTATTTACCCTCCACGGAACTGTGATGATTTTTCTGTGGATTATCCCGGCTGGGACGGGGGGATTTGGTAACTTTTTAGTGCCGCTATTAATTGGGGCGCGTGATATGGCTTTCCCGCGATTGAATGCGATCGCCTTTTGGCTTGTCCCGCCAGCTGGCCTTTTGCTTCTAGCGAGTTTCTTTGTAGATCCACCCCAGGCTGGTTGGACATCCTATCCACCGCTAAGTCTGATCATGAGTCAAGCCGGTGAAGCCATGTGGATTTTCAGCCTGATTTTACTGGGAACCTCCTCAATCATGGCAGGGCTAAATTTTCTGGTAACGATTCTCAAAATGCGGACACCAGGAATGAGGCTAAATCAAATGCCTTTATTTTGCTGGGCAATGTTAGGAACTTCTGGTTTAACACTGCTAGCAACCCCTGTACTCGCTGCGGCTTTGATTTTACTGGCTTTTGACCTTTTGGCGGGTACGACATTCTACAACCCCACAGGTGGCGGAGACCCTGTAGTCTACCAACACATGTTCTGGTATTATTCACACCCGGCTGTGTATATCATGATTCTCCCAGTCCAAGGGATGATCTCAGAAATCTTGCCAGTTCACGCCCGCAAGCCAATTTTTGGTTATCTAGCCGTTGCTTATTCCAGTATTGCGATCGCCTGTTTATCTCTCATTGTCTGGGCGCACCATATGTTTACCACTGGGACACCTGGATGGGTGCGAATGTTTTTCATGATTACCACCATGGTTATTGCCGTACCCACAGGGATTAAAGTATTTAGCTGGTTAGGAACCCTCTGGTCGGGCAAAATCCACTTTCGGACTGCGATGTTATTTGCCATGGGCTTGATTTCCGTGTTTGTCATTGGTGGAATTAGTGGCGTGATGACAGCTGCGGTTCCCTTCGACATTCACGTCCATGATAGCTATTTCGTTGTGGCTCACCTGCACTACGTTTTATTTGGTGGTAGTGTCTTTGGTTTGTATGCCGGCATTTATCATTGGTTTCCCAAAATGACCGGGCGAATGTTAGATGAAACCTTAGGCAAAATTCACTTTGTCCTGACATATATCGGCTTCAATCTGGCATTTTTCCCTATGCACGAGTTGGGTATGCAAGGGATGAGAAGGCGAATTGCTGTGTATGACCCTAAATTTGCCGACCTCAATCTTATTTGTTCTATCGGTGCAGTCTTACTGGCAATTTCTACCCTACCTTTCCTGGTTAATGTTTGCCATAGCTGGCTATACGGCAAAAAAGCACCTGATAACCCTTGGCAAGGTCTGACTTTTGAATGGATGACAACCTCACCACCACCACCAGAAAACTTTAAAACTCAACCAGTTTTAGCCGTACACCCTTACCATTACGGCGTGCGTGCATCTGCAGCGAACGGCCGCTCAGATCAAGAAAATCCTCAGCCTGATCTAGCCGTTGCAAGTCATGCCGATGACAACCAAAACTCTGAACAAAAATCGTCTACATAGGAATGTTAACTACATGAATTTAGCAGATGAAAACTTGGCTAAAAAGTTGACTCACTTGATGGGAATTGTTGGGGTTAGTGCGGCGATCGCGGTTACTGGCTATTCACAGATTAATCAAAAGGCGATCGCGCAACGGTGAAGCTTTAGTGCCCAAATCACATAATACAGCAAATTTCAAATAAATAAGGTATACAACATTACTATCATGCTCGTTTTTGGGCTAAACTTTATGCCCTCAATTTCGGTGTGGGTACGGGTAGCGTGTGCTTTGCGCTCAACGACGACCACAGGAGAAAGAGGACTAAAGTCCCAGATACGCGCTTTGCAACGCTTCCTGTATCAACTGTTGCATTCGTGTGTCACCTTCTTTTGTAGCAATTTGAGTCGCTTTTTGATAATGCTCTATTGCTTTTTTCTTCATTCCCATCTCTTCATATATAGTGCCTATTGATAATTGCAGAGAGCTATTATCTGGCTTCATTCGGTCTGCTTCACTTAAATCAGCTTCTGCTCCTTGCATATCGCCTAATTTTCCGCGTACTTTTCCCCTGCTTGTGTAATAATGGGCAGCACTTGGGTCAAGTTCGATTACTTTATGAAGGTTTTCTAGAGCTGCTTGCCAGTTGTTTAAACGCATATATGCGCTTGCTCGGTTGGCATAAAGAGATTTTCTTTCTTTTTTATTTAGTTCAGGAACTGTTCTTATACCTTGAGTAAAAATTTCAACACCTTCTTCTATTTTTCCCAGTTCTTGAAGAGTGATACCTAGCATGTTGTATGCTGATGCCTCTGTTGGATTAAGCTTTATCGCTTCTTGAAAATCTTCTGCTGCTCCTTTCTTGTCTTTCATTAATCGCCGAATTTGACCACGATTGAAGTAATGCCATTCATTGTTTGGCTCAAGCTGGATAATTTGATTGTAATCGCTCAATGCCCCTTGATAGTTGTCTTGTTCATATTTGCTCATTGCTTGTTGCACAAGGTTTTCTACGTTTTTTACTACTGTTAGTGGTGGATTAACCAAATATGAAAATGTTTGATAAACGCCTCCTTGAAAGTACTCAACAATATCAACGTAAGTTATTTTGTCACTCGTTGGGTCATGCCGTACAGTCCAAGACCCAACATAATAGCCACCTGGTTCAGTTAGACATGAAATAAAAGAAGTCACGCCATTTTGTGTAACAGGAGGCGAAATATTGTTATCTGCAATTACTTTGCTAGAATACAGCCCTACCAATACGGCACTTGTAGGTAAAATCCAAAGAATTTTTTTTAGATTCTTCATATTTGTTTCCCTCAGACCAACGCAAGGAGTCTACGTAACTCCTAATTTTCTGGAACCATATATCAAGTATGCGGTTATACATTAAGCAGATAAGCCACAATGGATAAAGTCGAGCTAAGGTGTACCATAAAAAGCACATCTGCATAAGAGTTTATCGACAAAACAGGCACAGCAGCAGATAGCATAACAATTTGGCAATGAGTCTGATGATAGATGAAGATGCGATCGCCTCAGCTTAATCATGTGGATCTGAGTAGCGCCATAGGATCTAACTTCATCATAGAGATATCATCATGGAATTTTTATCTAATACCGTCGTACTGTCGCGGATGCAATTTGCGCTGACGGCTTCTATTCATATGCTTTGGCCTACACTGACAACAGGTGTGGGGATTTATTTAGTCATGATTGAAGGACTATGGTTAAAAACCCGCAATCCTCAATATTACTATCATGCTCGTTTTTGGGCTAAACTCTATGCCCTCAACTTCAGTGTGGGTGTAGCAACGGGTATTCCTATGGAATTTCAGTTTGGTACTAACTGGGCAGCTTTTTCGGAAGCTGTTGGTAACTTTTTTGGCAGCGTTATTGGGTTTGAGGCATCTTGGGCATTTATGCTAGAAGCCGCATTTCTGGGGATTATGTTATTTGGTTGGGAGCGTGTTAATTCGAGAATTCACTATCTTTCTACGATTCTGGTAGCAATTGGTGCTAACTTATCCACGGTTTGGATTTTGTCAGCGAATTCCTGGATGCAATCACCAGCAGGCGGAGAAATGGTAAATGGTAAGTTTGTGGTTCATGATTATTTTCAGGCGATCGTCAACCCATTCATGGTGAAAAGCGTTCTCCATATGTTTATGGCAACGCTGGAAACATCATTATTTGTGATAGGTGGAATTAGTGCCTGGTATATTCTCAAAAATCGTCATCCTGATTTCTTTGCCAAATCTTTCAAGATTGCTCTAGCGGCGGTAATCGCGATCGCTCCCCTACAAATTTATATCGGACATTTGAATGCTGAACAAGTCTACCATTATCAACCGGAAAAACTGGCAGCAATGGAAGCCCAGTGGAATACAATTCCCGGTGGACAGCCTGCCAATTGGAGCCTTTTGGCATTACCAAACAACAAAGCCGAGAAAAACGACTGGGAATTTGTCATTCCCAATGCACTAGGATATATTTTGGAATTTAAAGAAAAGTTATCTGAGCCAGTACTGGGTTTGAAGGAATGGAAACCGGAGGATCGTCCCCGCCTTGTGGGTTTAATTTACTATTCTTTCCGCATAATGGTTGGTATTGGTTTTTTATTAGCCGGATTAATGTTTGGCAGCATTATTTATTGGTTACTAGGCAGGCTTTCTCAAGATAATATTACTCAGCAGCGTTGGTTGATGCGTGCTTGGATGTTTGCAGCTCCATTAGGATTTATTGCGATCGATACGGGTTGGATTGTGCGTTGCGTTGGGCGACAGCCGTGGACACTCTATCGCCAAATTCGCACTGTAGATTCTGTCTCTCATCTTCCCCCTAGTAATGTTCTTGTATCCCTCACGGGTTTTACAATCAGTTACATGTTGTTACTAGTGGCATACATTTATTTTGGTAGTCGAATTATTCGTAGAGGGCCAAATTTCGATTTGCCTGTACCTGGAATTGAAGTTACCAAACCAGCAATTGAAACGACTCCTGGAGAGTTTGTTCCCAATGAGCGTCCCACAGAAGCGCAACAGTAGAAATTGAGTTCGTAGTAAGCGGCTCTAGCCCTTTTTTTGAGGACTAAAGTCCTTACCCTACGGGTAATGCCTCCGGCACGCTGCGCGGTAAGCGCAGCTATGCCCGTCAGGGCTTTACATTAGTCGCTCATGGGGGAAACCCCCAAGACCGCGCTAACTTACTACAAACCTTTAATTATCCTCAAAAATTCTTATATGGAACGTTTGTTGAAAAGTGGCTTGGGTTGGCGTATTGGCTGGAATCCTCATGCACTCGAATTTAAAGGGTTAGTAGGTACAGATGATTGGGCAATCGAGTTAACCGAAGCCGAATTGAATGATTTTTGCCGACTACTAACACAGCTAGCAGACACTATGAAGCAACTCGCAACTGAATTAATGGATGAGGAGAAGATTGCTTGTGAAGCCGAAAGCGATTTATTATGGATGGAGGTGGAAGGCTATCCTCACGCCTACAATCTGCGCTTGATTCTAAATACAGGACGCTGTGCGGAAGGTAAATGGAATGCTTCTGCTGTCGAGGGTTTGCTACATGGGGCGGGGATGCTCAAAGTTTTTTAAATTTAACTCTTGATTACCCGATAAATTTGCAGTATAATGGAAATTCTGACCGGGGCGTAGCGCAGCTTGGTAGCGCGCCACTTTGGGGTAGTGGAGGTCGTGGGTTCGAATCCCGCCGCTCCGATTGACAAAAGACCCTACCTGCTAGTCTTTTTTTAAAGATTGGCAGGTTTTTTAGTATAAATTTTTTAGGCGGCAAGCAGAACCCAAAATTTTTGATTCGCTAAAGATGACAACGTAAACTAAAACTTATGTTTCCTAATTTTTTACCAGCCGCAGTTGAGCAACTAACGGAACCTACCTCGATCGCCTTGGCTCAAAGTATTCAAAGTCAAGCGATCGCTACTCCCTTAATTAATCAACTAATTACCACAACCTATGTACATCAAGGTAGTGGTGGCACGCCTATTTTATTACTTCACGGCTTCGATGGTTCTGTTTTCGAGTTCCGTCGTTTGTTGCCACTGCTGGCAGAGGATAATGAAACCTGGGTCGTGGATTTGTTAGGTTTTGGGTTTACAGACAGAATTGCAGGTATACAATTTAGCCCACTGGCCATTAAAACTCATCTGTATTATTTCTGGAAAACTTTAATTAACCAACCTGTGATTTTGGTGGGTGCTTCCATGGGGGGTGCAGCAGCAATTGATTTCACCCTCACTTATCCAGAAGTGGTGCAAAAACTAGTATTAATTGACAGTGCTGGTTTGCAAGGAGGTTCACCAATCAGCAAATTGATGTTTCCCCCTTTGGATTATTTAGCAGCTAATTTTTTGCGTAATCCCAAAGTACGCGATCGCATTTCCCGCACTGCTTACAAAAACAAGTTACTAGCGTCACTGGATGCTCAAGTATGTGCTGCTTTACACTTAGAAATGTCTAATTGGCATCAAGCTTTGATTGCTTTTACTAAAAGTGGTGGTTACAGTGCTTTTAGTTTGCAGCAGATGGCAGATATTGTGTCATCAACACTGATTTTATGGGGCGATAGCGATCAGATTTTGGGTACAGGAGATGCCAATAAGTTTCACAGGGTAATTCCCAACAGTAAACTCATTTGGATTCAAGACTCTGGACATGTCCCACATTTAGAGCAGCCACAAATTACCGCCCAACATATTTTAGAATTTCGTAAATGTTTTTTTTCGTAGCAAAGACTTTAGTCCTTAATATTTTCAGCACTAATCAGCACTAAAGTGCTTACTACAAACCCGCAAAACTATTTGTCTATGTCAAGTAGCGTGTCGTGGGCTGCTATTACGAATTACGAATTACGAATTACGAATTACGAATTACGAATTACGAATTACGAATTATCTAGTCGTATAACCAAGTATTAGCGTTAAAATCATCATGATCTTCTGTTTGTCGTTCCAAAAGATGTTCAGGGACTCGATGTGATTTTCTATAGCCAACTGGGTTATATTTTTCTTTTACTTGAATCGCGGATTTATTTTCTTGTTCTTGTTTTTCTTTTACTTGGATCGCGGATTTATTTTCTTGTTCTTGTTTCAATGAATTATTTTCTTCTATAAGTTGAGAATTAGCTTGTGCCAGGTGTAGCGCTGCTTTTTTAGCTTCTTGTAGTTCTTTTGTTAGTCGTTCTGCTGACGCTTGTTTTTCTGACAAAGCTGATTGCAAATTCACAATTTGCTTTTGCAAATTTTTTTCTTTGTCTTGAGCTTGTTCTAGAGTTTCTTTTAACTCTTTAAGCATGTTTTCTAAATCAGCCTTAGTGGGATTGGTACGCCTAGCAGAAGTAGGTTCTGGTGTTTCCGTTGACGAGTCCTCAGTTGCTGAAGCATTTGGTTCAGTGATTTCTTCAGATGCAACTTCAATTACAGACTCACTTTCAGTTGATGTCAATTTTTGTGCTTCTTCTTGTATTAAATCAGAAAGACGTTTCTTAACCATTATTTCCTCCAATCTCGCTGTAATTCATCAGCCACGCGGCGGTAGTCTAACTCCGCCTCCCGCGCATTCCTACCTCGCCATTGAGTAATCGCTAAACCCTCCAATGCGGCTCGTTCGTGAGCTTTATAGGTACGGATAAAAGCTTTGCAAGCAGGTATTCCTAGCCGCAGGAGAGTATCTTGTGCTTCTCGCGCTTCGCCCACACACCGCGCATCGACTTTAGTGAGCAGCACCCGATGGGGAACTCCCGCAGGAACAACAGCCTTTTTGACTGTCTCAACAAGAACAGCTAAGTCCATAGCAGATGGTGGTGTAGGCAAAACTAGATAATCGGCGATCGCTACTACTGTCGCTAATGCTTCAGAGTGCAGCGCCGGAGGCGTATCCACCACTACTAAATCGTAACCTGTTATCTTTCTTAAATCACCTAAAAGTTGAGGATTGCTTTCTTGGGAGAGATCAAACCCCATACCATCCTGGTTTCTTCCCACCCACCAGCTAGCAGAACCTTGAATATCTGCATCAACGAGAATAACTTTTTTCTTTTTGCCAAACTGTGCAGCTAGATTGACTGCGGTAGTCGTTTTACCGACTCCTCCCTTACCGTTGAGGATAGCGATGATTTTTGGCACTGCTTACTTCCGACCCTGACTTGAAAGTGCTGAGTGCGCTTGTCCTGAGCGAAGTCGAAGGGGAGTGCTGAGTGCTGAGTAAAAATTCCAGTCTCTAGCTTCTAGTCTCTCTTTCATACTTGGCTGTGAAACTCGTTTCATCGGAACTGCCTTAAATGAATATACCGCTTTATGTGACACCCAAAAACATGAAAACCCGTAAAAATAAAAATTAGAAGCCGTCACTTCTAAAAAACTCCTATGACAGTAACTTATAACTTGCCTGATGGGCCAAGATTGCCACGCTATCTACGGATGATAAAGTTTATCACCCAGCCAGTGAAATATGTAGAAGATTTTGCCAAAGTTTATGGTGACACCTTCACTATTTGGAATCGAGGGGATAAGCATATTGTATATTTCAGCCATCCCCAAGCACTGGAGCAGATTTTTACCAATGCTAGCTACTTTCAATCTGGTGGAGGAACCGGAATTTTAGGGTTTTTGCTAGGCGATAATTCTGTAATTTTACTAGATGGCGATCGCCACCAGCGCCAACGTCAATTATTAACGCCGCCTTTTCATGGCGAAAGAATGCGAGCCTACGGTGAAACTATCCAAGAAATTACCCAACAGGTAAGTAACGAATGGACTATTGGTCAACCTTTTAATATCCGCGCCTCCATGCAAGAAATTACCTTGCGGGTGATTTTACGGGTAGTGTTTGGTGTAGATGAGGGGCCGCTTTTTCAAGAACTGCGACGATTACTCACTTCTGTATTGGATTTCATGGGTTCTTCCTTGATGTCCAGCGCTTTCTTTTTTAGTTTTCTGCAAAAAGATTTAGGTGCGTGGAGTCCTTGGGGACGGGTTTTGCGCCTGATTCAACAAATTGATCAACTTATTTATACTCTGATTGCTGAACGTCGGGCTGAACCTGGGGAAAGTCGCCAAGATATCCTCAGTTTATTAATATCTGCTCGTTATGACGACGGACAGGCAATGTCAGACGTGGAGTTACGTGATGAATTAATGACAATGTTAGTTGCAGGACATGAAACTACCGCTTCTGCATTAACATGGGCTTTTTACTGGATTGATCAATTACCAGAGGTACGAGAAAAGTTACAACGAGAACTAGAAACCCTTGGTGTCAACCCAGAACCGAGTAGCATTGCCAAATTACCTTATTTGACAGCAGTTTGCCAAGAAACCTTAAGAATATACCCAATTGTGGCGAATGGTTTTATCCGAGTTGCCAAATCACCAATAGAAATTATGGGTTACAAATTGCCAGTAGGAACAGCCATAGTTCCTAGTATTTATTTAGCCCATCATCGAGAAGAAGTTTACCCACAACCCAAGCAATTTAAACCAGAACGCTTTTTAGAAAGGCAATTTTCCCCTTATGAATATATACCCTTTGGCGGAGGAAATCGCCGTTGTATTGGCTTGGCATTTGCTCAGTATGAAATGAAAATTGCTTTAGCGACAATTTTGTCAGAATTTCAATTATCCATGGTTAACAAGCGTCCTTTGTATCCTGTGCGTCGTGGGTTAACTTTAGCCGCACCATCAGGGTTACAAATGATACCCACAGTTCAGGTAACAAGAGCAAGTACACCTGTCAACGTTTAATCGGAGTAGGGAGTAGGAGTTTTCTTACTCTCTGCGCCTCTGCGCGAGATATATAAGATTTTTGGCGTTGCTGAATCAGAATATGAAATGCTAAAATCACCCTGATTTTTCTTTGTACCTTTGCGCCTTTGCGCCTTTGCGCGAGATAAATTCATATTTTCAATCAGCAACGCCAGATTTTTTGGTTACGATAAACTTTGAAATTTAGCATTGTGAGAAAGTTAAATTGTCAGGCGATCGCCCTGATATGATGATTTCATAAGAATGTGCGATGTCTCATTATTATCGAAGCTTTTTGCAATCAGGCAAAATTTATTAGGACAAGAAAACATTCTTGTAGCACAAAGTCTCAATAACTTAGGGGAACTCTACCGTTCCCAAGGTCAATATGACAAAGCTGAACTTCGTCATAAAGAAGCTTTGGAAATGAGACAACGCTTACTAGGTCAGAAACATCTTGATGTTGCTACTAGCCTTAACAATCTGGCATTAGTCTACAGTTCACAAAATCGCTACCAAGACGCTGAATGCCTTTTTATAAAAGCCTTGAACATGAGAAAACACTTTCTCGGTCAGGAACATCCTGATGTTGCCAATAGTCTGAATAATCTTGCTGTACTTTACCAATCACAAAAACTTTATGAAAAAGCAGAAACTAATCACAGAGAAGCTTTGAAGATGAGACAAAATTTACTCCCTAAGAAACATCCAGATATTGCTAATAGTTTGAATAATTTAGCATATTTATACTTTTCTCAAGGTAAGTATGAAGAAGCCGAAACCCTTTATCAACAAGCTTTAGATATTTGTGAACAAAGGTTTGGAGTTCATCATCACAATACCATTACTGTACGTAACCATCTAGCAGCTTGTCGTCAAAAAAATTTATGATAAAAATTATTGATGGTATTGTTCAGGCAATTATTAAAGCTCATTGCGCTACAGTAGAACTGACTCAAGCGATCGCCTGTGCAAATTGAGAGATAATAATAGCGATCACTCGACTTAAATGTAGAATGATCACATCAATAATCAATTAATGAAAACTTACCATGAATTCAGAACTAACTCAAGCGATCGCCTCAACTCACAACAGTAAAATTCAAATTACCAACCTCATTAATCCAGCTTCTACACTCCCTCCTGTTCAAAGTATAAAATGAGGTGCGATCGCAGACAAAGGTCATAGAGTATGGTGAAATTAGCTGACGCTAACGGTGGCGATAGCTTAAAACAAACGCTAGGCGATCGCTCGGCTTGATAAACATCAATAATACTAAAATTTAGGGTATGAAATCTTCGTTGAGAACCTGTTCTAGAGAAAAGGGTGGCTGTTGAGGAAATAGTTCAGAGGAGAGTTGATATTTTCTAATTGTATCTTTTCTTGCATCTGTATAACAGTCTATAAATATATTATTGAGAATAGATTTCAAACTAGGGCTATCGGCAAGAATATACAATATTTGTCTTCGTTGCTCAACAACAGTTTTACGCCAACCTCTAGCATTATCATCTTTCTCTACAATCCAAAATTGCAGTTTTAATAAATGTTCAATTAACACTATTAATCTATTTTTTAATTCTTTCTTTTCACTCCGACCCATGCTGTCGATTTCTTCAAGCAAATTATCAATATCTAATTGCTCTAGATTTCTCTCTTTTAATAATTTAACAGTGGTTTGTATCCATAAATAAAAATCTTGTTCATATAATGCTTTATTTGTATTAGAGGTTAGCATACAAACTTTTCCTAATTCGATACGATGATGATTACATTATATAGGGATTTTCAAGAGCGATCGCTCATCAGCAGATTGGATTTTTTGTGTGTCTGTCGATACTTCAGTATTTGCAGTTAAACCAAAGCCCCGCACTGGATTTGCCAGAGTTGGAGTTGTAGGCGAGACAAGCAATGGATGAGAAAAAGTTGAGGCGTTGGCTTTCTTTTGTCCAAAGGTGTGATCGCAGACAAAGGTCATAGTGCAGGGTGAAATTAGCTGGCGTTAACGATGGCGATCGCTTCCGAAATTCTCATTTCCTAACTCATCAATAATTAGAATTTTTATATTTTTGTGGAAACGGTAAGTAAGCCAAGATGTTGAACAAATGGCAAGAAATCTTTGTCGCTAAATAAAAGTGAGTTTTGGCTTTCAAGACAAAAAGTAGCGATAATCACATCAGCCGTTTTACGGATAGTAATGCCACATTTTCGGAGACTTCTATAATTATCAGCACTCTTGACAGCAAGATTAATACCTAACATTTCAAAAATCGTCAGGGAATTCAGCAGTTCCTTTGCTGTTTGATAATCGCCATCAGAACGAAATCCTTGCAGCACTTCAGTTAATATAAGATCACCAATTCCAAGCGGTTCTACTCCTAAGAGTGTATCTAGTTTATTTGTCTCTGGGGTTTCCCTACCGTTAAAATAGTCTATCCATACACTTGAATCTACAATAATCATGAATTGATTCTGATTTCATCAAGGTTGCCTTCCCATTGAAGATTACCTCGATAAGCTTTTATTTTTTCTTGTTGCTTTAATTTAATTAGCGTTTTCAGTCCAAGTTCAATTACTTCTTGTTTAGTCTGAAGTCCGGTCACTTTAATAGCTTCATCTAAAAGCTTTTCATCAATAAGAAAATCAGTTTTCATTTTTCCTGTTTTGTGTTATCAGTTTCCTGTTCCCTATCTTATCACTTGTGACAGGAGATTAATCAACTGATGCCAGAACTTATCACACACACTCATCAATCCTAATAATTTTATTTTTGAGTTATGAAATGGAAATTAAAGTTATTACAGAATATCAAGAGGCTGAAAAAAAATATTATTTAAACTTCACGCAGAGAGGCAAAGGCGCAGAGAAGAGGTGTATGGTAAAACACAGGTGATCGCTTGTGCTGTACTACTAATTTGAGGTACTTGAAACTGATTCAAACCAAATTTAATTTTTTTGTCTTTGGGTATTGACACTAGTATAAAATTATACTTTAATAAAAATGTACAAAGAAAGGCGATCGCCCTCCGGACAAGAGACTGCGATCGCCTTTCACCAAAACTCCACAATGGGAGATAATTACCATGATGGCACAAGTACAAAAATTTGTAGAGTATCAAAATTTCACCCCATCAGATTTGCGCGATGCAGATTTTGAGACAGCCACTAAAAATCAATCACCTGAAAACCTCTTACCCAAAAGAGAAGCAATCAAACATCTACTGATTGGTTCACCCAAAGCCGTCACCAGTACGATTCATTATTTGCAGGTGATTGGTTACGCCAGTACTGGGGACTGGAGTCCTCTACTTCCCACCGCTAACCCAGGTGAGGTGATGAGTATTTTAATCCGTCAGATTTTAATGCAATAACCACCAAAATAGCGATCGCTCTCTGACAAAGAGCGATCGCCTAAATGATGCAAAACCATTGAGAGCTTGAGATTAAACCGCTTGCACAAATGCTGTAATGTTGCTGAATACTACTATTTAGAAGTTTGCAAAGTTGCAAAGAAGACGGATAAAAAATAACTGTTGTAAGTTATCTATTCAGATTATTAAAGATTTGTGTAAGAGGTTTATTCAACTTAGCTCAAAAATTTGCCTCAATTAGCAGGAATTTGCCAAATCTTGGCAGTTTCATCAGAACTACCACTAGCTAGAGTTTGTCCATCAGGACTAAAAGCTACAGACCAAATAGCCTTATTATGACCCTTGAGATTATCAATTAACTGTCCTGTCTGTATATTCCACAACTTAATTGTTTGGTCATAACTACCACTAGCTAAAGTCTCTCCATTAGGACTGAAAGCTAGAGAATAAATTGCTTTATTATGCCCTTTCATCACACAGTGTAACTGCCCATCCTTTAAATTCCACAACTTAATCATGCGGTCAGAACCACCACTAGCTAGAGTCTGTCCATCGGGACTGAAGGCTATAGACCAAATTGGTTGGTCATGAGCTGCTAAAGGTGTTCTTAACCTACCAGTAGTTATTTGCCAAAGCATGATTTGACCACCTTCATCGCCACTAGCTAAAGTCTGTCCATCGGGACTAATAGCTACTGTTCTCACTGGTTGTGATGGACTAAAAGTTTGTAATAGTTCACCAGTTTCTACATTCCATAAATTCACCTTTTTGTCCCAGCCAGCACTAGCAACAGTTTTACCGTCAGGGCTAAACGTGACTGCTTTAACATCATTGGTATGTCCAGATAAAGTGCGGATTAGTTCACCTGTTTTCAAATTCCATAATTTAACCTGGAAATCCCAACTACCACTAGCTAGAGTTTGACCATCGGGACTAATTGCAACGGATGCTACAGAGTTTCCATGTCCCCGGAGTGTGTGAATCAACTTACCAGTGTTAAGATTCCAAACCTTGATACTTTTATCATAATTTCCCGTAACAAGTTGTTGACCATCGGGACTAATTGCGACTGAATAAACCCACACAGACTGAGTATTAAAAGTGCCTGTTTGTTCATCATTTACAAGTAATTTATTTGTGGAGTTACCTAAAACTAAAGGGATACTGCTTAGTCCGAGCAGCGTGGAAAATATAATACCTGTTAAGCCAGTTTTTGTTTTTCTGTTAATTAGGTTGAGTTTCATACTAATTGAATAACTAATTAATGGCAAGTAATAGAACTAAAATATGGTGATTAATCAGACATTGGTTGCATTGATTCCTGTTGCTTAATATTTGGCTTTGTTTTCATTTGCCGTTCTAGCCAGCGTCTGCGTAAGAATAAAATGATCATTGTTGCCATGCCCACAACTACTACAGGAGTCATAAAATTCCAATGACCAGACATTTTGTCATTAATGTGCCAAAACAATAAGAACATTGCTAGATAGGTTAGTTGATGCAACTGTCGCCAATTCTTCTTCATTTTTTTGACACACCAGTCGTTAGATGTAACTGCTAGTAGTGTGAAAATAATAAATGTTGCTGAACCATGCACATATACTCTATAGGTACTCAAATCAAAAAAATCGAAATTTCTTTTGACTATTAAAAGCCAGGCATGACCCAAACTTAAAACAAAAGCCAAGACCCCTAATTGACGACGATATTTCAATAATTGAATGGGAAGTTTAGTCTTCTTTAAAGCAGGAAAAACTACTCTTAAAGAAGTGGGAAGCAATGTTAAAATATAACTAATTACTGCCAAACAACCTAATAAGTTAGCCATTGGCATCGGATTGTTCAGCCATGTCATGTACATCATGTAATCTCCCGTAGTTGTGACTAAAGCTTTATTCAAGTCGTAACCGGGAGATTACGGATTTTTGTAAACTTGCTAGGGAAAATTTCCTCGTAAACCAAGTAAAAATTAGTGAAAGCAGACTATCTTTCACCGGAATACACGGTATTTGTGGCAGATTATAATACTTCTGAGATTACCTAGCCCTTTCAAGGTGTAATGTGTTTCTCTTGGTGTCTTGGTGTCTTAGTGGTTAAACAAATGACTTTTGAACTACAAAGGCACAAAGACAAGCCAGTGCTTTGGGCGGCTCCGCCGACTTGTAGCAACTGGCTCACAAAGAAAGGATTAGTTGCGATACCTACTGATTTCTTGTTGCAGATATTCAAGATAATCTAGGGAGCGATCGCATCTTTTGCCATAAGCAAACCACACGCGATCGCTAAATTAATTGGTCTATTTATTCTGTAGCTGCTTTGGGAGAAAACTGAATTCTGGGATCTGGCATGAAAGTGTATCTGAGATAAATTCCTCCCCAGATAAACAGAATAATCAACAAACTACCAATACCGAGGGGACTAGGTAACCAGAAAACTACTTCTATGTGGTTAAGTTCACCAGGTCTGAGTTGCCATATCAATTGCTTGCCTTTTTTTTCTGGCTGAATAGCAGTTTCTGTTTGTTGAATGTTCCTTGCTCCCCAAGGGGTTTTTAAGCTAAATTCCAAATCGAGAATTGACCCAGGATCAGCGAGGACGTTACCTTTACTGGCAATCAGCGAGAGCGATCGCAAGTCTAAATCATAAATTAAGCGATTCTTGACTAACAGTAAAAAATTGTTTTGATCTAGGAGTAAGTTAGATTCAATTTTTGGTAGTTCTGATTCAGATTCGCTTGGTACAGCTTCAGCTTTTTGATTAGCACGAGAGTTAAAAAATTCGTTGAACTTCTCTTGTAACTCCTGACCATTACTGAAGGGAATCTTCACAATAATTTCTTCTTGAGAAAGCCGTTGTGCTTTTCCTTCTAGTTGACGGGCGCGACGTTCTATGCTGTTTAACCATTCATATACATAGTCGCCACTAAAAGTGGTAAGTCGTTCGCCCAACTTAATGTGCTGCACCAGTTCGCCACGATTTGAACTGTCAAAGTTCACCCCTACGTCATACTGAACACAACCAGATAGCAGCAACGATGTTAACAGTACCAGCCACAAAATAGGATTTTTGAGCGGCAAGATGGAATTCATCCGATTTCGACTTTTTTGTGGTTGAAGAAATCTTACTTTTGTCAACACAAAACTAAATGGTCTGATCAACCCTATTAAAAGCTGGCCGAGAATTGAAAAATTCATCATTATATCTCTCCCAAAAAGTCAAATATCTTAACCAATCTTGACTTCTACAACATGGCGACGTTGGTATCTACAAGAGGTTGATTAAAAACGCAACCAAGCCAAGTAAGAAAGTGTTAACCCAATAACAATTAACGCCACCCAGATAAAGCGATTATCTCTGGTATTGACCTGGCTAAGATCAACCAATTCTGGTTCAGCAGTCGTCTTTTGTCCAGAAGATTTGCGAGGATTGCCAGATGCCCGAATTTTGGCCTCATTATCAGGTAGTGTACCTAAATCGGGGATTTCGGTCATCCACTCGCTTGGTCGTTGGAGTTTTGGCGCTTTTAAAATGTAGAGTAATTGCTTTGCTTGTTTACTAGTCTCTGGGAAGGGATGGCGTTGGAGTTGTTGACAAAGGGCGATCGCTTCTTCTGTGCGCCCAGCTGCTTCATAAGCTGTCACTAGCCAAATTTCCACCTCACCCCCAAGGCGAGAATTGCGAGACAACAAGGCGCTGGCCTTTTCCAGATTTTCTACAGCCTCTCGATATTTTCCATTTTCAAAGGCAAGTTTTCCGCTCTGGTAGAGAACTTTGGCAATTTCTAAAGTTTCTGTACTCACGTTTTGCTCTGCTTTAGTTGTGTTCATGCCAGGAATCTTTTTAGAATCTTTTTAAAAGCTGGCAAAATTCAACTCGATAAACTTTTAAAATTTTAACCAAGTAGCTGTGGCTATTTTCTTAATAAAAATTCAGGTTATCAAATGCAGGTGAGCAAAATATGCTGAAAATTAAGCATTCGCAACTGAATTGGCTAGGAGCAGGCATAACTCTGGCAATAATGAGTGCTATGAGTACCCCAGCTTTTGCCCAGCGCATCATCATAATTAATGGCGCTTCTAGAGTTAGTCAGCCACCTGCTGTTGGTTCTTTTATTTATGGTAGTCCTATTCCTACTCCCATGCCTGTAGACCCAGCGACGGGACTAATACCAAGTCGCAATAGCCACTATCACTCTTATCCTACGGTCAATAATTCCAGGTTAATTAAGCCAACTTTAATTAATCCGATAATTCGTGACTCAACCTTGGTTAATCCAGTGATTATCAATAATTCGCGGCACCATACACCATTCAGAGGGCGATCGCGGGTGATTATCAATAATTCGCGGTATCATACACCATTCAGAGGGCGATCGCGGGTGATTATCAATAATTCGCGGTATCATACACCATTCAGAGGGCGATCGCGGGTGATTATCAATAATTCGCGGTATTGGAGAGGGTGGTGATTAGGGAGTAGGTAATAGGGAGTAGTGAAGTAGTGAGTAGGAACTAGTTTTTTACTCAGCACTCAGCACTCAGCACTCAGCACTTAGAAAGCACTCAGCACTTAGAAAGCACTCAGCACTCTTAGGAGTATTTAGAACCGAGAATCATACTGCCGATACCACCATCGGTAAAGATTTCTAATAGTAGGGCGTGAGGAATGCGACCATCAATAATGTGTGCTGCACTTACGCCTTGAGCAAGCGATCGCACACAACAATTAACTTTGGGAATCATCCCACCACTAACGGTACCATTGGCAATCAGCTCGCGGGCTTCCCGAATATCTACTTGAGGAATCAAGGTAGAAGGGTCTTGATAATCTTTTAAAATACCTGGTGTGTCGGTTAGTAAAATCAGCTTTTCTGCCCCTAGGGCGGCGGCGATTTCCCCAGCTACAGTATCAGCATTAATGTTGTAGGCTTGTCCTTTCTCGTCTGTGGCTACGCTAGACACTACCGGAATATAGCCATTACTAGAGAGGGTTTCCAAAATGTTGATATTCACATTACTGACTTCCCCCACAAAACCAATGCCTTCTTGATCTTGGGGACGAGCTTTAAGCAGGTTACCATCTTTACCGCAAAGTCCTACCGCCAAGCCTCCAGCCCGGCTAATTAAAGAAACAATTTCTTTATTAACTCGACCGACTAAAACCATTTCCACCACATCCATGGTGGGAGCATCTGTGACTCGCAGACCATTCTTAAATTGCGCTTCGATGCCCAGTTTATTTAACCAACTGTTAATTTCTGGGCCACCACCATGCACAAGAATGGGACGCAAGCCAACGCAGGATAAAAATACAATATCGCGGATAACTTTATCTTTCAGGACGCTATCTTTCATTGCTGCACCACCATATTTCACAACAACAGTGCGGCCTGTAAATTGTTGAATGTAAGGTAGTGCTTCGCTTAGTACGCGTACACGAGTGGCTTCAGCTTGCCTGATGTATTCAGAATCGTTGACCATCGCAAGGGGCTGTTGATAGTTAAAACTTATCCAGTCAGTGTAGAAGACTTTGGATCTGGTCACAATCTTAATGTTTTATTTGTCCCCATAAGTACCTCAGCATAAATATTTAGACATTTTTTAACACGGCTGAAACGGCAAAGCCTATCACCTGTCCCCTATCACCCCACACTGCCCATGATGCCTTAATAAATGGTCACACAGTACTAAGGCCACCATCGCCTCAACCATTGGTACTGCACGGGGTAATACGCAAGGATCATGCCTACCTTTGGCAGCTAATACTGTTTCTTCTTTCTCATTAGTAACTGTTTTTTGCTCTTTTCTAATTGTTGCTGTCGGCTTAAATGCAACTCTTAAAATTATATTTTCTCCGTTAGAAATTCCCCCTTGAATTCCCCCAGAACGGTTAGTTACGGTGCGAATTTCCCCATTTTCATCAATATAAAATTCGTCGTTATGCTCAATTCCTGTTAACAGCGTCCCAGCAAAACCCGAACCAATTTCAAATCCTTTACTAGCAGGGAGAGACATGACACCTTTAGCAATATCGGCTTCTAATTTATCAAATACTGGTTCGCCTAAACCTTTGGGCACATTCCGCGCTACGCATTCTACTACACCGCCAATGGAATTACCTTGTCTGCCAGTTTGCTCAATTAATTCAATCATGCGATCGCTGCATTCGGCATCGGGACAGCGCACAATGTTGCTTTCGACTTGTTCTAAGGTGACGGTGTTGGGATCAATTACGCCTTCCAAATCCTTGATGCGCTTGACGTAACCGATGATTTCAATATTGGCAACTTGACGGAGAATTTTTTTAGCGATCGCACCTGCTGCGACTCTACCAATTGTCTCACGCGCTGACGATCTACCGCCACCTTGCCAATTCCGAATGCCATATTTAGCATCATAGGTTGCATCTGCATGGGAAGGGCGATACTTCTGGGCCATTTCGTCATAGTCTTGGGGACGAGTGTCTTTGTTCCGCACCATAATAGCTATGGGTGTTCCCAGAGTTTTCCCAGCAAATACTCCAGACAAGATTTCGCAGCTATCAGCTTCTTTACGTGGTGTGGTAATTTTGCTTTGTCCCGGTCGTCTTCTGTCTAATTCTACTTGAATTTCTTCTGCGGAAATTTCCAGTTGTGGAGGACAGCCATCAATTACAACCCCCACGCCGCCACCGTGGGACTCACCAAATGTAGTGATGCGAAATAAATGTCCGAAAGTATTGCCCATGATATTGAGGAAAAAGGATGAGGCTTATGTATTGTACCGAAAGTTATCACCTAAGAAAATGACAAGTTTTTCGCTTTCTTTGTACAAAGGATGGATTACCTCTAATCTCAAAAATCCTACTGATGGGAAAGTGCTGAGTGCGCTTACCCTGAGCGAAGTCGAAGGGGAGCGTCTCGCAGAGAAGTTTCTTTAGTCCTTCTTTCATACCTTGACTATGAAACTCGTTTCATTGGGAATATTTAGTGATTCAGAAATGACGCAGGCGAAATTCCAGGATTTGGCGCGTCATTTCTGAAAAATATCCTAAATCAAATTTTATTTGCTGAGTTAGATGATTTCTCCGGCTTCACTTTTTTGATTAATTCCATATAGACATTAATCTCACTAACTTCTAAATCATGCTCAACTCTGGTTACTCGCCAATTTTCTTTGTTTATGTAAATTTCCTCTCCTATTCTGGGAGTAAATTGTATGTCATAAAACTTTTTTAGATAATCTTTTTGTTTTTCTTCCCATAATATTACTTTAACTACTTCTCTACTCATGGCTGATCCTGTTTTTCTACTAGATAAAAGCCAGCATTTTGATGACATGCATACGGCTAGTTTATCTTACTAATTCAATTTCATATCGTAGTTAAAACCACATTCTTGAAATTGATATTTTAATAGTCATGTAAAATTATAAATTTATACAAGGCAAAAAGGCTCTTAACCACACATACAGATGCTTTAGCAACTTCCCGAAATTAAAAAAATTACACATTTAAATCTTCTAAATTTTTGCCTAATTTCTGACAAATTTCATCTACTGGTAAATCATTGGGTTCAAGACCAAAAGGGTTTTCTATTTGGTTACCAATTTCTTCTACACCCAACAAAATAAAACTAATTACTGCGACTATGGGGGCTGTCCACCAATTTAAATTATATACAAGTTGGAATGGCAATATTAGGCAATATATTAATAAAACTCGTTTGAGATATATCGTATAAGCTAGGGGAATAGGTGTTGTTAAAATACGTTCACAACCGATGAATCCTTCTACCATTTTATCTAATGAAGTGTTCATCTCTATTAATTCTAATGTAGTAAGGCAATTTTGCATTTGCTGTTGTTTGAGATAATCGCCAATCCATAAAGCAATTTTTAATGGGGGACTTGTTGCGTCTTTGAGTGCTAAATATTGTGCTGGTGTGAGTAATATTTCTAATTCGCTATTAACAGATATTCGGCGCAGGTGTAATTTAGTGGCAATGGAAAAAGCATTTAATAACCTGACTGCTGCTGCTTTATTTGCTTGATCACTAGATTCATTCTCTACCACCAATAGCCGAATCTTTCTGCCCAAATTCAGACTATTAATAATTATGTTTCCCCAGATTTGCCGTCCTTCCCAATATCTACTATAAGCAGTGTTTGTGCGAAATACCATTAATAAACCTAAGACCAGATTATAGGCTACATTACTAATTACACTACTAAAAACCTGTTGTGGTAAATCATAGCCGTAATAGTGGATTACAGAGATGATAAATCCTAAACTAGTACATAAAATTAGTCGAAGAAAAATAGCAGGAACTACAGAACCTTTTAGTTGTAAAGCCACTCGAAACCAACTAAGTTTTTCAACATTCATCCGAAATTCTCACAAGAATACGAAAAAATACACCGTACTTGTCGGTGTAATTCTATCGTCTTTCAGGTGAATTATTTGAGTAGATTTACACTAAATCCTGATGAGTAAAGGATTTAGCATTGGCCCCAGTGTAAGTAGCGACAATATGACCATCACCAGTCATTTGATATTTGTAGGTTACCAATCCTTCTAAACCGACTGGGCCGCGGGGAGGCATTTGTTGAGTACTAATTCCTACTTCTGCGCCGAAACCGTAACGGAAACCATCAGCAAAACGGGTAGAACAATTGTGAAATACTCCAGCAGCATTGACAAGTCCAAAGAAGGTTTCTACAGCAGCTAAATCTTCTGTAATAATGGCATCGGTATGCCGAGAACCATATGTATTTATATGAGCGATCGCCTCTGAGATAGAGTCTACAATTTTAATAGACAAAATTAAATCGCTATATTCTGTTTCCCAATCTATTGCTGTTGCCGGGGCAAGATTAGGTAAAATTTCTAAAGTGCGTTCATCACCTTTTAATTCCACATCCACAGCTTGCAAAGCTTCAGCAACTTTGGGGATAAATTCGGCGGCTATTGATTGATGAATTAACAAGGTTTCAATAGCATTACAAGCTGCGGCGTATTGAATTTTAGCATCAACTGTAATACTCACTGCTTTTTGCATATCAGCAGCTTTATCTATATATAAGTGACAAATTCCGTCAGCGTGTCCTAATACGGGAATGCGGGTATTATCCTGGACAAATTTTACAAATGAATTGGAACCCCTAGGAATAATTAAATCTACATATTTATCTAAATTTAACAGTTCTCTAGTTTCGTCTCTAGTAGTCAGCAATTGCACAGCATCAGGATTAACAGCAGTGTGAGATAATCCTTGCTTAATTGCCTTAACTATGGCTTCGCAAGAACGAATCGCTTCCTTACCGCCTTTAAGAATTACACCATTACCTGACTTAATTGCCAACGAGACAATTTGAATTGCGGCCTCTGGACGTGCTTCAAAAATAATCCCCAAAACACCCAAAGGACAAGTTATCCGCTTGAGAACCAAACCCTGATCAAGTTCGCGGTGTATTTGCACCTGACCCACTGGATCTGCTAGTTTACCGACATCTCGCACCCCAGCGATCGCATCTCGTAATTTATGTTCATCTAATTGCAAGCGCTTATACAATGGTTTGGCAATACCTTCAGCCGATGCCGCTTGACAATCAGCGATATTTGCCTGCAAAATTTCATCCTGGGATGATTCTAAAGCTTGGGCGATCGCTGCAATTGCTTGATTTTTTGCATCAGTCGAGAGAAGTGCCAACTTACTAGCAGCTTGGCGGGTTTTTTGGGCGATCGCAATCAGGAACGAAGCATCTTGAAGAACAGTCATATCAAAAAATAACTCCCAGTTGTAGCACAAATCTTCGGATTTTTCCCATCCTACCAACCTTCGCTAGTCATTGGTCATGAGGAAAATCACTTCCCCTTGTCTTCCTACAACCGGGTGAACCACTTGGATAGTACATAGTTACTCAAATTGGGTGAAGTTTTATCAGAGTCAATAAAACTACATTGTAAGAATCTATCAAATACGAGTGAACAAGGAGTAATGAAAATGACATTCATTACTAATCCATCTAATGGCACTGATCCTCGAAATCAACCGATACTCAGGGAAGGTGCTACAGGTGAGGCAGTTAAAAAATTACAACGACTGTTGAGAAGTTACCTGATTTATTCTGCTCCCATTGATGGGATCTTTGGACAAGAGACGACTGGGGGTGTGATTTTATTTCAACACCGTGTTTTTTTACCGGAAGACGGAGTTGTTGGGTATAAAACTTGGCAGGCACTTGAGCATGGTGGCCCTGTTGATTTACCGACGCTTCACAAAGGTAGCCAAGGCGAATTAGTGCAAGCTTTACAGCAAAGACTATTGTTTGCAGGCGACTACACAGGCGAATGTGATGGAGAATTCGGATCAGATACAGAAGCAGCAGTTACATCTTTTCAATGCCGCCATCGTTTAGCAATAGATGGTATTGTGGGCGATCGCACTTGGTTTGCCCTCAGCAAAATTGTCGAATTTGGCTGCTAAATGGAGAAGATGAAATTAGCGAACACAAAATAATTAAGGTTCTTGCGTTGGTTTTATGGCACGGCATTAAAATCGCAGTTTAATGGAAAGTCTCAAAAATTTAAAATCCAGTCACAGCAAGGAACACAGGCTATGATTAGATTTTATTTATTATTCAACTCCATAAAATGAACCGAAGAGCCATAATTAATATAGGCGATCGCCATCCGAGCATAGGTTGAGTGGAGAGAAATGAAACCTCAAAAAACTAGCTGGGAAAAACTAAATAACAGTTATCAGTTAACTTTCAAGTGCTTCCAACCAAGCTTGTAGATCGGTTATATTGGTAAAATCAAGCAACGCTTCGCCGAGATTTTCTAATTGTTCCAAAGAAAGAGATTCAACGCACTGACGCACCTCCTGCGGTAATTTCCCTAACCTTCTGGATAATAGACGCATAACCAGTTGACACGCTTCCGCTTCTCGTCCCCGTTGTTCTCCTTCTTGTATTCCTTCTTGCTTAATTTCCCTGTAAACGCGGGTTTCTTGGAGTGTAATTCCCAACATCTCTTCTACCTCCCGTTGACTCTTGCCTTCAAATTTATAAACCATTATCGTTGTTAATAAATCTATGATGGCACGATTTTCGGCTTGAGGTGCTTCCTGCTGACTTCTCGCTAACAAATACCTTGCTTCCTCAGTAGTGCGTTCTTCCTCCAGCGTAGTTAATACCATCAATGCAACCCACAAGGGTAAAGAGCGAATATCACCCAACTCATCCAAATATATCCGATTGACCTGGGGGCTGTTGAGTTGACTGAGATAAGGATTAATCTCGCTCTGTTCCAGACTCCGGGATGGGTAAATTATCACTATTTGTAAATTACTAAACCTGTCACGGTTGCGGTAGAAATATAACCAAGATTCCGCAAATACTCTCTCGTAAAGCCTTTCGTCTTTTTGAAATTGCACCTCGCAGAAATACACCACCCCAGGACTTTGATTTTGTGGTGGTAAAAATACCCCGTCAATCTCAAATTTTGGTTCTTTGACTGCTACTGAATCAAATATATATTCATCTGCATTACTCGGTGGATTTGTCAATAGTTCAAATAACAAACTGGGTGATTGCTGAAACAGTTTATAAAATATCGAATCTCGACGCATGAGAAATTTGCCAAAATCGGCATGATAATCAAAAATTTGTGATTGATTATCTCACTGATAGAGTGCTTCCAACCAAGCTTTTAATATTCACCATAAAACTACCGAAAGAACCATAATTAATATAGGCGATCGCAATCCGAGCATAGGTTGAGTGGAGAGAAGCGGAACCCCAAAAAACTAGCTGGGGAAAACTAAATAATAGTTAACAGTTATCACTTAACTTTCAAATGCTTCCAACCAAGCTTGTAGATCGGTCATATTGGTAAAATCAAGCAACGCTTCGCCGAGATTTTCTAATTGTTCCAAAGAAAGAGATTCAACACACTGACGAACATCTTGCGGTAACTCTCCCACGCGACGGGTTAATAGACGCAAAACGAGCAATTTTTCTCTTTGTAATCCTCTTTGTTCTCCTTCTTGTATTCCTTCTTGCTTAATTTCCCTGTAAACGCGGGTTTCTTGGAGTGTAATTCCCAACATCTCTTCTACCTCCCGTTGACTCTTGCCTTCAAATTTATAAACCATTATCGTTGTTAATAAATCTATGATGGCACGATTTTCGGCTTGAGGTGCTTCCTGCTGACTTCTCGCTAACAAATACCTTGCTTCCTCAGTAGTGCGTTCTTCCTCCAGCGTAGTTAATACCATCAATGCAACCCACAAGGGTAAAGAGCGAATATCACCCAACTCATCCAAATATATCCGATTGACCTGGGGGCTGTTGAGTTGACTGAGATAAGGATTAATCTCGCTCTGTTCCAGACTCCGGGATGGGTAAATTATCACTATTTGTAAATTACTAAACCTGTCACGGTTGCGGTAGAAATATAACCAAGATTCCGCAAATACTCTCTCGTAAAGCCTTTCGTCTTTTTGAAATTGCACCTCGCAGAAATACACCACCCCAGGACTTTGATTTTGTGGTGGTAAAAATACCCCGTCAATCTCAAATTTTGGTTCTTTGACTGCTACTGAATCAAATATATATTCATCTGCATTACTCGGTGGATTTGTCAATAGTTCAAATAACAAACTGGGTGATTGCTGAAACAGTTTATAAAATATCGAATCTCGACGCATGAGAAATTTGCCAAAATCGGCATGATAATCAAGAATTTGTGATTAATTATTTGTGGTCTTGATAGAATGATTGCCACACCTCAACCTCAAACAATGAGTATCGACCAATATCTGGCATGGGAACCATTACAAGTCTGCCGCTATGAATACATCAATGGCAAAGTTTTTGCCATGACTGGCGGTACAATTCCTCACAATGATAGCGAACTAGGCGAATATGGCTGGCAGCAATACACCGAAGTTAAGACTGTTACAATCAAATTATAAATTAGAGGTATTACTGCTCTTTGGCAATTTGGGCTTTTGCCTGCTGCCATAGAGACTCTAACTCATCCAAACTGTAATCAGAAAGGGGGCGGTCAACAACTGCCTCCATTTTTTGTAAACGTTGCACAAAGCGCTGATTTGTCCCTTGCAAAGCAGCACTGGGGTCGAGATTATGCCAACGGGCAAGTTGCATAATCGCAAACAGTAAATCACCTAATTCAGCTTGTTGACGTGCCGGTGTTTCCTCAGCCAACGCCTGTTGAAACTCCCCCAACTCTTCGTGAAACTTCGCCCAGACCCCATCGATGTTTTCCCACTCAAACCCTACAGCCGCCGCCTTCTGGGAAATCTTCATCGCCGCCATCAACGGGGGAAGAGTCCGGCCATAACGAGCGAGTTTAGCACTAAGTTGATGCTTCTCTGGAGTTTCCCCCTTTTCCGCCGCCTTAATTGCCTCCCAATTTTGCCGTACCTCATCCACACTTTCCACCGACACATCACCAAACACATGAGGATGACGGCGAATCAACTTTTGAGAAATCCCCCTAGCGACTTCCTGCAAACCAAATTGCCCCAATTCCCCAGCGATTTGAGCTTGCAAAACCACCTGTAAAAGTAAATCCCCTAATTCTTCAGCGATCGCCTCTTGATCCCCTTCCCGAATCGCATCCACCACCTCATAAGCTTCCTCAATTACATAAGGAATCAAACTTTGAGGCGTTTGTGCCAAATCCCAAGGACAACCCCCATCAGGCGATCGCAACTTTGCCACCACCTCAATCAACTCTTGCAACGCCACCAAACTCTCATCCATAAAACCTCCGCGTACCTTTGCGTTAGAAAAATTATCTCTTTGACCTAGCCCGACGTACGCCACTTTTCATCACTTTACGCCTCTTAATTTTGCCACCAGCCAGCCACCCCCGAACCCCCTGCTTTTGCACCCGCTTATAAGCCGATCCCCCCCAATCGCTAAGAGAATGACTCATCGCCCCCAACTCTAAACCTAAAAATAAAGCCAGATATTCTGTACCGTATACCGCAAGCGATCGCCCCAAAATCCCACCTAAATCTTGCCAAGTAAAAGTAATATTCCCCAACTTTTGGGCAATCATCAGCATTACAATCGCCAAAATAGCCAGCAAGCAACCCAGATAAATTACTCGCAGTGTAGTACCAATAATCGGCCCGTGAGATAAAAAAGAGCGATGACGAAGACTTTTTTGATAAGGTAGCCAAATCCAGCGCAAAAAACCCCAGCGTTGGAATTGACGCGAGTAAATATCTAAATCGGGGCCGAACATCAGCCCACCAAACATAAATCCACCGGCAACCAATAAAGTCACATTGCTACTGCCAGTTTGCCAGAAAGTCACACCAGCAATGAACGGCAGAGCATATAAAGTAATGCGATCGTGCGTTCGACCAGAGGGCATTCTCAGTGTTGTTAACGTCGCGGGTGTAAACCCGTGCTTCCTTCCTGAGTGATTATAAGCTAAAAAAATATTTTTCCCAAAAGTACTAGCGCGATCAAAAATATTTTGCTATGATATTTAACTGTAAGAGAAATGGGCGGTTAGCTCAGTTGGTAGAGCGCCTGCCTTACAAGCAGGATGTCATCAGTTCGAGTCTGGTACTGCCCACTTTAATGAAATGTTTTATAGGGTGTTAACTGGTTGTATAGTAGCAGTTAGCACCCTTAAAGCTTTTTGATGGTCTGGATATCTTCAGAACGCGCCTAGTTGTGACAGCGTTAAAAATTTGATTATGAGTAGTTACATTAACCTATGAGCAAAGGTACCCTGTTTGATAAAGTTTGGCACTTACACACTGTTGGTACACTTCCTTCAGGACTGACACAACTATTTATTGGACTTCACCTGATTCATGAAGTCACAAGTCCCCAAGCCTTTGCGATGTTACGCGAGCGGGGTCTAAAAGTACTGTTTCCTGAGCGGACTGTGGCCACAGTTGATCACATAGTACCTACGGAAAATCAGGCACGGCCATTTGCCGATCGCTTGGCAGAAGAGATGATCCAAGCACTGGAACAAAACTGTCAAGAAAATAATATTACTTTTTATAACATTGGTTCTGGTAGTCAAGGTATAGTCCACGTCATCGCCCCAGAACAAGGACTGACCCAGCCAGGTATGACCATCGCCTGTGGAGATAGCCACACATCTAGTCATGGGGCATTCGGTGCGATCGCCTTTGGGATTGGTACTAGTCAAGTGCGCGATGTTCTCGCCTCTCAAACTCTAGCTTTATCTAAACTGAAAGTCCGCAAAATTGAAGTCAACGGTACTTTAAATCCTGGTGTTTACGCCAAAGATGTCATTCTGCATATTATTCGCACACTGGGCGTGAAAGGTGGTGTAGGTTATGCCTACGAATATGCCGGCACCACCTTTGCCCAAATGAACATGGAAGAGAGGATGACCGTTTGTAACATGGCAATTGAAGGTGGTGCCAGGTGTGGTTACGTCAACCCTGATCAAGTCACCTATGATTACTTAAAAAATAGAGACTTTGCCCCCAAAGGCGCAGATTGGCAGCAAGCCGTAGCTTGGTGGGAATCCATCAAGAGTGATGCTGATGCGGAATATGATGATGTCGTAGTATTTGATGCTGCTGATATTCCCCCAACAGTGACCTGGGGAATTACTCCCGGTCAAGGTATTGGAGTTAACCAGTTCATCCCCAAACCTGAAGAACTGCCAGAAGAAGACCGATTTGTTGCCGAAGAAGCTTACCGATACATGGATTTGTTTCCCGGTCAACCGATAAAGGGCACTAAAATTGATGTCTGCTTTATTGGTAGCTGCACCAATGGCAGAATCAGCGATCTGCGGGAAGCTGCGAAAATTGCTCAAGGTCGTCGCGTCGCTGAGGGAGTCAAAGCCTTTGTGGTTCCTGGTTCCGAACGAGTGAAGCAAGAAGCCGAAGCCGAAGGACTAGACAAAATCTTCCAAGCAGCCGGATTTGAGTGGCGCGAACCAGGATGTTCTATGTGTCTGGCCATGAACCCCGACAAATTACAAGGAAGACAAATCAGCGCTTCTTCCTCCAACCGCAACTTCAAAGGACGACAAGGTTCATCCTCTGGTCGTACATTACTCATGAGTCCGGCAATGGTTGCTACTGCGGCGATTAAAGGAGAAGTATCTGATGTGCGTGAGTTGCTGTAACCTTACATTGATCTCCGTTTCCTCTGTGTCCTCTGCGGTTGATTTTTTCAAAATTTTGCCTCAATCACAAAGCAATCATTCCCGTAAAAATTTAAATCTATGGTCAGTGAAGTTAAAGAAATTTCTGGGCGTGCTGTACCCCTAGTTGGCGATGACATCGATACAGATCGCATCATTCCCGCCCGCTATTTAAAAGCTATCACCTTTGATGGATTAGGTGAAGGTGCATTTATCGATGACCGCAAAGCCTTAAACGGAGAGCATCCCTTTGACCAACCCCAATACCAAGGGGCAAAAGTTTTAATAGTTAACCGTAACTTTGGCTGTGGTTCATCACGAGAACACGCACCCCAAGCGATCGCTAAATGGGGAATTCAAGCTTTAATAGGTGAAAGCTTTGCAGAAATCTTTTTTGGTAACTGTGTAGCCATGGGGATACCCTGCGTCACAGCTGATGCAGCCACCGTTAAACAACTACAAGAACTCGTAGCTGCCAATCCCCAAGTAAGTGTGACAGTGAATTTAGAAAATTTACAAGTGCAAGTTGGTGATTATATTGCCCCAGTTGTCATGGGTGAAGGGACAAGAAGCACTTTCATTGCTGGGACTTGGGATGCTTGTGGTCAGTTAGTAGCTAATGCTAACCAAGTTCGGGCAACAGCTGCGAAACTACCTTATGTAGGTTGGGCAAATTAGCCCACTTTTGAGAATAAAGGTAAGTAAATGACCAAGATGGCACCTGCCGTTGTGATCCTGGGACAAAATAGTGTGTCAGTCGCCCGTAAAATCATCAGCGTCCTCCCAGGGGCGACATTATACGGGTTGGCAGGTCGCACATCTGACGTGGATGTCAGCTTCACAAATTTTGGTGACACACTGCGGGAGTTATTTGCACAGGGAACGCCTCTAATTGGTATTTGTGCCACTGGTATCCTGATTAGAACACTAGCACCAATGCTTGCCGATAAAAAGCAGGAACCGCCAGTGTTAGCTGTAGCTGAAGATGGTAGTGCTGTTGTGCCGCTTTTGGGCGGACTTAGTGGCGTGAATGATTTGGCGCGGCGGATTGCTGAGTCCCTGCATGTTAAACCTGCAATTACCACTACAGGTGATATTCGTTTCCACACAGCGTTACTATCTCCGCCCCCTGGATATTATTTAGCCAACCCAGACGATGCCAAGAAATTTATCTCAGATTTACTAGCTGGGGCACAGGTGAAGCTTGAAGGTACAGCGCCCTGGTTGAGTAATAGTCAACTACCCATAGACCCCAACGGCAATTTGACCATCCAGATTACAGAACGCTTAGTAACTCTCACACCCAACTGCTTGGTTTATCACCCAGCAACCATAGCGATCGCCATTAGTGACACTGTGGATGTAGCTTTAGTACAACAGCTACTAACCGATGCTGAACTCGCCCCCGCATCAGTAGCCGGGCTTTTTGCTCCCATCACCATAGCAGCAAACCCAGCCATAAAAGCCATTGCTCAAGCCTTCAATGTGCCTACCCGCTTCTTCACCCCAAATCAATTAAAAAGTTTCCTATCACAAGGTTATAGCCCTGCCCAAGCCATAGCCTACACTGTAACTTCCGCATCTCCCACCCTGCGGTCAGCCGCGATCGCATCGACATCTCCCCATGTAGCCATAGCCATTGCCCCTGCACCCATCGATCCCCACACCATTGGTCAACCACAAGGAAGATTAGCAATTATTGGCACTGGCCCTGGTGGTTCACAGTGGATGTCTCCGGAAGTGAAAGAAATACTCAAGTCGGCAACTGATCTAGTGGGTTACAAAACATACCTAGATTTAGTTGGTTCTCTCGCTGATGGCAAACAACGCCATGAATCAGACAACCGCCAAGAAATTTCCCGAGCAACAATGGCACTAGATTTGGCAGCAACAGGGCGATATGTAGCAGTTGTCTCCTCTGGTGATCCGGGTATCTATGCAATGGCTGCGGCTGTATTTGAGGTATGCGATCGCCACAATAAACCAGAATGGGAAAGTATCGAAATTCATGTTGCACCGGGTATCTCCGCAATGCAAGCTGCATCTGCGGCAATCGGTGCGCCTTTAGGGCATGACTTCTGCGCGATTTCCTTGTCTGACATTTTAAAACCCTGGTCAATTATCGCACAAAGAATTGCGGCGGCAGCCCAAGCTGATTTGGCGATCGCCTTCTACAATCCTGTTTCCCAAGAGCGCACCTGGCAACTGGCAGCAGCAAGAAATATCTTATTGCGGTATAGAACCCCTGATACTCCTGTAGTAGTAGCACGGAACCTTGGCAGACCAGGACAAATGGTCAAGGTAATCAAACTTCAGGAGTTAATACCAGAAGTAGCCGATATGCGGACAGTGATTTTAGTTGGTTCTACGCAAACCCGAACTATACTGCGCCATAATGGTGAAATCTTTGTGTATACCCCACGTATATATACTGAATAAAAGCTAGTTAAGGCTAAAACTAGCCCTTTCAAGGTGTAATGTATTCTTCTTGGTGTCTTAGTGTCTTAGTGGTAAAAAATAACTTTTGAACCACAAAGACACTAAGACGAGCCAGTGCTTTGGGCGGCTCCGCCGACTTGTAGCAACTGGCGCACAAAGGTGGAAAGCCTCAAATTTTGTCCAATTTCGCTGAATTTTTGAGTCCATAGTTCCCAATTCAGCCTGGGAACTATAAGAGCCTGTGAATTTCAATTAAATCTGACCGCTAAAGGCAGGCTTTACTTTGCGGTCAATCCTTTCCCCCAAGTCTTCGGCAATGGTTAAATTACCAGGTTTACAGCGCTTCACATTCACAAGTATTCCTTGTGCCCCTTCGACCTCCAAATCTTCTACGTAGCCTTTAAGGGCTACTTTGGCATCAGCAGAACTCAGAAATGGCCCGAAGTAGTAGGTACAACGGGGATTTTGCGTGACAATCTCAACCCACCAAGCTAAGCCTAGGTTGTGAAATGTGTTAATCAAAGATTCCTTCAGGTTATCCCAAATCGTTTTCATGGTTGTCGCCGATTTATCAATGTGGTACTGAATATTAAAGGAAAGGATATGGTGATGTTTTTTCTTTTACATTTCTTTATACTCTTTTACTCTTATTTTTTAAAGAGGTTTTTGTAATTTATCTAGGTATAAAGTGTTTAATGACCGTTGGCGATAGATTTCATAAAGCGCCATACCCGCCGCCACTGAGGCATTGAGACTAGGGGTTTTACCCAGCAGGGGTATTGACACCAAGACATCGCAGGAGCGTTGTGTTAACATGCTCAAACCTTCGCCTTCAGAGCCAACTACCAGAACAATAGGGCCACTGAAATTAACTGTGTGCAGAGGTTCGCTGCCAGTAGCGGCGGTGCCGTAAATCCAAAAACCAGCCTCTTTCAATTCTTCTAAGGCACGGCTGAGATTAACTACTCTAGCTACAGGAAAGTTTTCTAAAGCACCTGCTGCGACTTTGACCACGGTGGAAGTGATCCCAGCTGCTCTGCGTTGGGGGATCACCAATCCCTGTGCACCGATGGCTTCGGCAGTGCGAATAATTGCTCCCAGGTTCTGGGGGTCAGTGATCCCATCAGCTACCACAATTACGGGATCAGTTACAGATTTTGCTTGGGCAATTAAATCAGGTAATTCAATGTAAGCATAGGGGGCAATTTGGGCTGCTATACCTTGATGGTTTGCCCCATCGGTAATTTGGTCTAAGCGTCTAGGTTCTACTTCATCAATGACTGTACCATGTTCCTTGGCTTGGAGAATCAGATGATGAAAGCGGTGATCGTAGCGCAAACGGGTAGTAATCCAGATGCGGTTGAGATTGCGTTGACTTTCCAAGGCGCTCAAAACTGGATGGCGACCATAGATGAGATCGCTATCTTCTGCTTGTTTTGGAGATGGTGCTGCATGAGAGAAGTGGCGATGTGGGTGTGAACTACCAGAGACGGGTTTATTTTCCCTATCTTCATGTCGAGGGCTGCGAATAGAATTAGTAATCACACGCTTGCCCTTCAGTTTTAGGGGTTGTCCACGATTCGGCTCACTAGGAGTTTGAATTTTCCTTGGTTTACTAGTCATATGAGTTTCGGTTATAGCTGATGAATGAACATGCCGATTCTTTGAATTTACTGAACCTCAAGTGCTGATTTTCCTATCATGAGATTGAGTCGCTGACTATTTCTCTAGATGGAGTTTTTGCAACAATTCGGTTAATCGTGGGGAATCGGTAAGATAAAGGTAGCCAATTAAAGTCTCTAAACTTGTTGCTTGCTGATAAATTTCGGGATCAACCCGCTTAGGGCGACCTGAGGTGGCGTTACGGCCTCGTCGGACAATTTCTAGTTCGGCTGGACTCAGATGAGGAGTAAGCGATCGCAAATGTAGCGCTTGCGCTTCGGCTCTTACCTGTGCCACGACTAAACGATGGTAAGTGTCTGTGCGCTGCATAGGCAGCAGATAGAACATCCTAACATACAGTTCATAAATTGCATCGCCTAAATAAGCTAAAGCAGTGGGAGAAATTTGCTGGATTTGCGACCGAGAAATCTCTAGGGCTAATGGACCTGCGGTTGCCAACAGTGCTTGATTCCAAGATGAATCTGGCGTGGAAGTTTCATCTTGTCCATCTAGTAGCTCGTTCTCCTGGGATCTCACAAATTCATCATTCCTTAACGGGCTACAGTTGGCAGGCATCGTTCCTGAGACTTGTTTTTCCTGAAGCCAGCCATGTTGGTACACCTAGCATAATCAAGACGATCAAATAGTATTTACTAATTTTATCTTTTTTAATTGCTGATTTACCTCACTCAGTTCTGATTGCTGAGTAAGAAGAGGAAGGAATTACATTGATCAGTATTCTACTATATACGCTTACCTACCTATTTTACTGAAATTTCTTTTTGCTAAATTTTGAGAATAAATTTGCTAGTTTTGTCTACCAATAATGATTGTTTATGAATACCATCTAAAAGCCACACTCCTTTGAGCAAGAGGTATTCTTCATTTATTTTATCAGTATTTTGGTCTCCTGGATTTGTAAACCTCTCTCGCAAGGAGAGAGGTCTTTTGTCAGCGTTTCTAAAAATTAAGCTAACCAGATAAAACAACGGATAGCTAAATTGATTTCTCCCAACAAACGATCATGACTACTTGATGTTTTCTAGAGCTGCGTCAACTGAAGTTTGCAGCGCTAGAAACTTCTCTAAGCGAACAAGCTTGACCGTTTGAGTCACTCGGGCATTCGTGACAATTTGCAGAGTACCGCCGGCAGTTTGAGCTTGCTTGGCTAGCTGCACCAGAGCGCCCAAGCCGGAGCTATCAACAAAGTCAATTTGTGAAAGATCCAGAATAATATGCTTTGGACCCTCATCAATTTTATTGCCAAGTACTTTGCGAAATGTCGGCTCAGAAAATGCGTCTAACAAACCTGTGAGGCGGAATAGCTGACAGTTATCCCGGGCTTCACGAGTGCCTCTCAGGCTCACGGTTAGATTCAGTGGCTCAGCAATAATTCCCTCCTCATGGTTAAAGTGAACGCTCCAGTATAGATGGTTTTGGGACAATTTGTCTACAATCTGCTGGGGTAAGGGAGATGGGCAGGGCTGATTCGTTCCCTAAAAGGGTTAAAATTGCAAGGGCAAATCCACAATTAAAACCGAAAATTTTGGCATCTTCAGTCCGAAATACCTGATTTTTCTTTGCGTCTTTGCGCCTTTGCGTGAGATTATCCTCTTGACAAATCTCCAACACAAGCGAATGAAACAGCCCTGGGGGGATGGGGGGGGGAAGAACTTAATATTAGTAATCTCGCCTTGTCCCCTTGTCCCCCACTCCCTACTCCCCACTCCCTTTTTACCTCATCTCGGCTGTCTGCGATGTACGTGCTGTTCGCATTGCTTGGACAAACTGCTCAAATAAGTAGTCAGCATCGTGAGGGCCGGGACTTGCCTCTGGGTGATATTGAACGGAGAATATGGGCAGGGACTTGTGACGTACCCCAGCAACGGTGCGATCGTTGAGGTTGAGGTGGCTGATTTCCAAAAGTCCGTCAGGTAAAGAATCTGGGTCAATGGCAAAACTGTGGTTTTGGCTGGTAATTTCTACCCTTTGCTGTAGTCCTGCCGGCTGATTTAAACCACGATGGCCAAATTTGAGTTTATAAGTTGCTGCTCCGAGGGCATGACCTAAAATTTGGTGTCCCATACAAATGCCAAACATGGGTTTTTGGCTTTCCAGCAATGCCTTGGCAGTTGCAATGCCTTCAGTTACTGCGGCAGGATCACCAGGTCCATTGGAAAGAAAGATGCCATCTGGGTTATGGTTAAGAATTTCCTCTGGTGGCGTATGAGCCGGAACAACGATTACCCGGCAACCGTAACTGACTAGGCGGCGCAAGATATTGCGTTTTACACCAAAGTCAAGGGCGACAACAGTGAAAGCTTCCTCAACAGTTGGTACGGATTTTGCGTTGAATTCCCATGCGGGAATTGTGGGATCTGACCATTCATACACCGTAGGGGTGGTAACTTGGTGCACCAGATTTGACCCAGCCATGCTGGGTGCTCCCTGTACCTGCTCAAGTAATTCCGCTTCATCCAGAATTTCTGTGGAAATGCCACCGTTCATGGCTCCAAACATGCGGATTTTGCGGGTGAGGGCACGGGTATCGATACCGTAGATCCCTGGTATTTGGTGCTGATTAAGGTAATCAGGTAAGGATTGTGTTGATCGCCAGTTACTTGGTTGGTAACAAATATTGCGAGCGATCGCTCCTTGCACTTGCGGCCGATCTGATTCCTCGTCTTCAGGATTGACGCCGGTATTTCCCAGTTCAGGATAGGTAAAAATGACAATTTGACCGCAGTAACTAGGATCAGTCAGGACTTCTTGATATCCAGTCATGCCAGTGTTGAATACCACTTCTCCGATTGTGGTTCCCGTCGCACCAAAAGACCAACCGTGATAAGTGGTTCCATCTGCCAAGACAAGTAGAGCAGGTATTGTGTCAGACAGGGGCATAGTTGATGAAATTAAAATAGGAATTGGGAATTGGACATGGGGCATGGAGCATTGGGGAAATATTTGAGTAATCCTCTCTGCTCCCTAGTCCCTTTTACAGGTCAACAGTTAATAGTGAGCAGTCTTTAGTCACCAATTTAGTCAATACTGCGAATGTTAATTATCCCATGAGTTCAGGATTTACTTGTTCTGGTGGGAATTAATTAAAAATTAAAAATCAAACAGTTAAAATTTATCAAGGGGAATCAGTGGCAAAAGTAGATTTGCAGTCCCTTAAGCAGGTAAATTTGAAGTTAATTATGCTTCAGTTTCTTTTATCTCGTGCAACGCTTATTGTTATCTCCAGCACTCTAGCGGTTTTGGGTGTTGCTTGCAATGAAGGAAAACAGACTGCTGGGACTATTAGCAATCAAAATTCTATAGTCACTGACAATCTGGCAGAATCGCCTTCTGTGGAACAAGCAACACCACCAGCTATTCCAGCACCTACAGCACTGCCATCGTTGGCACCGGAAGTAAATTCTTTTGAACTCGCGCTAGATAAAGCTGTAGGAGCCTGGAGCATCAGCCAATCTGCTCAATCGCCAGATGATTGGAATTTGGTGGCGAGTCAGTTTCAAGATGCGATCGCCCTGATGCGAAAAGTGCCAAAACAAAGCCCTGAGTTTGCTACTGCCCAAACCAAAATCTCAGAATATCGCCGTCAAGTTAAAAATGCTCTCCAGAAAGCCACGCCCCGCCCTGTATCATCACCAAAAGTAGATAATAAAAGCATAGTAGTGGTTGTGCCCCCAGCTAAAACCACGCCTCAACCCACCCCAACACCACCGGCATCCATAAAACTGTCACCAGTAAAGCCTATTTTTTCTGCCTCAGAATTGCAGTCTCCTGAAACAGCAGTTTTTATCGCCCCGATCAAACGCCGAATTGGTGGAACACCAATTGTCGAAGTCACCTTCAACAACCAACGGCAATTCGAGATGATTGTGGATACAGGAGCCAGTGGAACAGTAATCACCCAACGCATGGCCAATGCCTTGGGAGTAGTGCCAGTGGGGACAGCTAAGGCAAATACCGCCAGTGCCAAAGCTGTAGAATTTCCCGTTGGCTATGTTGATTCTATGGCAGTTGCTGGAGTCATGGTCAACAAAGTAGCAGTAGCGATCGCAGGTGCAGAACTAGAAACCGGACTTTTAGGGCACGACTTTTTTGGCAACTACGATGTCACCATTAAACGTGATGTCGTGGAATTTCGCCCCCAGTCACACTCGGAAATTAATTCTGGAGGAACTGAACTAGCTGTTCCAGTTTTTCCCAAGGGGAACCACTCTGGAGAATTTCCCTAGCCACACTCACACCTTGGGCATGATCTAACAACGGAATTACACCCGCCACTTGCAGTGCCAATGAGGCATTTAATGCCACTGCGTCTTGTTGTGCCTGAGTTCCCTTACCTTGCAGCACTGCCTTGAGAATTACTGCATTTTCTTGAACATCCCCACCCCGGAGTGCCGCTATGGGAGCAGTTGTGATACCTACTTCCTGGGGATTCACAGTAGTTAACTGCACCTCACCTCCAGATAAAATTGCCAAATCAGTTAAATCACCTAAACCAGCCTCATCGAGTCTTTCTCGCCCATGCAAGACTATTGCTTTTTGTTTACCCAAATTGTGTAAAGCCTGGGCAACAGTTGCCAAAAGTTTGGGAGTAAATAGCCCTACCACCTGACCATGCGGACGCAAGGGATTAACTAACGGCCCCAGTAAATTAAATACGGTTCGCACTTTTAAAGTCCGACGCAAAGAAGCAACGGCCTTCAGGGCTGGATGCCAACCAGGCGCAAACAAAAACGTGATCCCCACCTCATGTAGTGCTGCTTGCACCTTTTCACTAGAGGCACTAAGATTTACTCCCAAAGCTTCCAAAACATCGGCACTGCCTGTAAGACTTGATGCCGAACGATTGCCGTGTTTCGCAACGGGTACACCGTGGGCAGCAGCAACAAAGGCGACTGCTGTGGAAATGTTAAAAGTTGATGACCCGTCGCCGCCGGTGCCACAGGTATCTATGACAGTGGGGAGTGGGCTTGCCGTGAGCGTAGTCGTACGGGAGTGGTGAGTAGGAAGTGGGGAAGATTGAGATTGTAATACTTCAGCCATCCCAGTCAACTCTTCAGCAGAAACACCTTTAAAGTTCAGCGCTGTTAAAATTGCTCCTGATAATTCTGGCGGAACGGCTTCGGTTAACCACCCTTGCATCAATTCAGTGGCTTGAGCGCGGGATAATGATTGACCATCCATTAATTGTTGCAGCAAGATATACCAGCTAGCAGAAGATTCTTGAGCAGGGATTGGGGAAGTGGTCATAATTATGTTTTTTTGTAGGATGTAGCTCTATTGATGTCCTGGGAGCTATCCTACCTCAACACATTACCTCTTTTTAAGTTACACCTCGAAAACTGAGATGTTCCTTGTTGATGTGTATTTAGCCACTCTTGAGATTACGCTTCTCTAGCTAGTTTTATCGCGCTCAAAAAAATAACCTCCAAGGTGAAGACACCGCAGGAGGAGATGAGCAAAGACATGTTAATAGTGGACTAGTCTAAAAATAAATTTATCTTTTTGCTAAATCCATTCCCTCCCTCGGAAGGAGAGGTGGAGTTTAAGTTTGTCAGTAATCAAGAATACAAATTGCTTAATACTATTTCTTTAAGTCATCCCACAGCTAAGAACACATTGTTACTCTCTTTGTCGTAGCTGTGAAATTTCAAGTCATTATGACTAGTAACTAAATCGCCAGGCAACTATCTTTCCCACTTTTTGAAGAGATAGTCATCCGCCGATTTTTTGGAGTCGGCGAGAATAAATCAAATCATGTGAAACAATATAAAAAAGTAAGCTTGATTTGGATGGAAAAAATAGCCCTCACTACAAAATTTTAATTATTTATGCTGACCTAATTATTTATAAGATTAAAATACCGCAAAAAGTTTAGTTATCGTGTCAAGAACAAATAATAAATTTCATCATGGAAAGCATATAATAACCAGTATGAATCTTGTTGATAATGCTTATTAACCTGAAAATTGATGATATTAAATATTTTAAAATTAATGAATAAATAATCTTTTTATGTCAAGAATTTAGTACTAATATTTGGTGTAGTTTTCATTGCCCCAATATTTAAATATTCCCTTAATTAAAGGTTTTTAAAATAAAGATGTACAATAAACATAGATGCCGATGGCTCATGCCTAAATCTATTCTGCACTCAAGTTTTTGCATGTAGAGGTAGGTAAAGAGCAGCATAACTGTAGGCAAAGGGAATATCTCGTAAAATCCGCCCTGAGAAGAGTTAAAACTCTGGGGCGTTAAAGTTTGGAATCTCCACAATTAACACGATTTGACTGTATTTGCGGCTAGGCTGGTCAATCAGCCAAGTCGATCTATTGCCAATTTACCCAAAAGCATTTCCAGATTTAAAATCTAGAGGAGTCAATGACTATCACTAATTTTACCAAACCAGAAAATGCATATAAACGCCCTGAAGAGGAACCTCATTTACCAGGGAAAGTCCTGATAAAAAATGGTATCAAAGGTGAAAATCCCAAAAGACGGGAGCCTATATCTGACAGTTCCCTGGTCAAAGATTTAAATCGTGGTCGAGTAGCTATTTTTATTGATGGCGTTAGCCTATTTCATACAGCTTTACAACTCGGCATGGAAATCGATTATCTCAAATTGCTTTGTCGTTTAACTGCTGGTTCGCGGTTGCTACGTGCTTTCTTTTACACAGTGGTTGATATTTCCCGACCAACGACTACACGTCCCCGTACTAGTGAGAAACAACAAGGTTTTCTCTTTTGGATGCGTCGGAATGGTTACCGTGTAGTTACCAAAGAAGTGCAACTGGCAGATCATACCAAAAAACACAATTTGAATGTAGAAATTGCTGTTGATATGATTACTTTAGCTCCCTACTACGATACGGCAATTTTAGTCAGTGGAGATAGAGATTTGGCTTATGCTGTTAATGCTGTCACTAGTACAGGATCTCGGGTTGAAGTTGTGAGTTTAAGAGCTATGACCAGTGACAGTTTAATTGATGTTGCTGACTATTTCCTTGATCTCGATAGCATTAAACAATACATTCAAAAGGATTCTCATTTAGGCTATAGTTATCGAACTCTGTCCAATTCCCATCTGTAAATTCTCATTGTGAATCCATCCAATTTTACATTCATGACTGCCAGACCTGTATCAGGTTAATGGAGTAGAATGACAAACCAGGGAATTACTCTGCGTATTTTATTTAATCCTAATTGAGATGGATATTTTAATTGTTGAGGATGAACCGGAAATTGCTCAATTAATCCAACTTTCTTTGAATAAAGAAGGATTTTCCTGTCGCATGAGTCGCGATGGAGTCAATGCCCTGCGGATGTTTCAGGAGCAACCACCAGATTTAATCATTTTAGACTTAATGATTCCTGGGTTAGATGGACTGGAAGTTTGTGCGAGGATTCGCCAGCAACCCGGTGCCAAAGACCCCTATATTTTGATGCTGACAGCGAAGGGTGAGGAAATTGATCGCGTGATTGGCTTATCCACTGGTGCTGATGACTACATGGTTAAACCCTTCAGCCCCAGAGAATTAGTTGCTAGGGTGCGGGCATTATTGCGGCGTAGTCTCCGCCAAGGGGGACAGCATCAGATGAATCGTACCCAACATTTTATAGTTGATTTAGATCAACGCACTGCCAGTCGTCAGATGAATTCCCAGCCAGCAGAAACTTTGGACTTAACTACCTTGGAATTTAATTTATTAAGCACCTTTGTCAGTAATCCTGGTCGAGTGTGGAACCGCACTCAGCTAATTGACAAACTTTGGGGCGATAATTTTTTTGGCGATGAGCGTGTGGTTGATACTCATGTAGCGCGGTTACGAAAAAAAATTGAGCCTGATCCGGCTAGTCCCACTTTTATTAAAACTGTGGTTGGGGTAGGGTACAAATTTGAAGATTCTCCGGTAGCGTGAGGATGTTTAAGATCGGCTGGCGTTGGACAAAATCCTTACCTTTGGCATCGCGCCTCTTTTTATCTCACCTGGTAGTCATGATGGTGGGATTAATTAGTCTTGTGATCATCAGCAAAGTCTCTTCTCCCCACCTTTTTATTCTGCATTTGGAAAGATTAGAAAGTAGAGGGATGAGATTAATTAATATCCGCACTCAATTAGTTCAAGGATTTGAAACTGCTTGGCGGCGAAGTACTATTTGGTCTGTTTTAGTTGGTAGCACTGCTGCGGGAGGATTAAGTTACTGGGTATCTAGACGGATTATGCTGCGGTTGACGGAGATGGAACAAATTACGCAAAAGTTTGCGGCTGGTCAACTAGAAGCACGGCTACCTCTGTCTGATATTCCAGAACTCCAGCGATTGGGTACTAGTTTTAATCGAATGGCAGCCAGTTTAGAAGGGGTAGAAGCACGGCGGCGGGAATTAATTGGAGATATGACCCATGAACTGCGGACACCATTAACAGTTGTACGTGGTTACTTAGAAGAACTCGCCGATGGACAAATGGAACCTTCTCCGGAAATTTATCGGCGGTTGGCCAAGGAAACTAAACGCTTAGAGCGGTTAGTTAACGATTTACAAGAACTTTCCAAAGCAGAAGCGGGTTATCTGCCAATTAATATCCAACCTGTGAATTTGTTTCCTTTATTCGAGTCACTAGTGGAGAAATTTAGCGATCAGTTGTGGGAAGATGGCCCTGTTTTACGTTGGGAATGTCCATCCTCACTACCTTTGGTATTGGCAGATATTGATCGCACAGAACAGGTGCTAGTCAATCTACTAGGTAATGCAGTACGCTACACAGTTCAAGGTACAATTACTCTGCGTGTTTGGACTGAAGCAGCTAAACTTTGGATTGCAGTTGTGGATACAGGGATTGGCATTGCCCCAGAAGATTTACCTCATGTGTTTGAGCGCTTTTGGCGTGCTGACCAATCACGCGATCGCCATTCTGGAGGTACAGGTATTGGTTTAACCATCACCCGCCGTTTAGTGGAATTGCAAGGCGGTAAGATTTATGTAGAAAGCGAACTGGGAATTGGCAGCACATTTTGTTTTTTCTTACCTTTAGCATAAGTGAGAATATTTCGTTAGTGTTGCTTCCGACTTCAATTTTTGAGTGGATATAACCGTTAACACTTTAGATGATTGAAATAAATGCAGAGCGCATAATAGGGGTTCATCAAAAACAGTCAAACGTTTTGGTGTAGCCGGAGTTTCTCAAGGTAGGCGAATATGCACACTGTAATTACACCTGAAAGAATCGAGTTGCCACCTGGCACAGTTGTCAGGATGTTGGGATCTTGGCAAGACTATCAAGCATTGAGTCAGCAACTTGGCGATCGCTGCTCCCCTCGCATTAAATATCGACCTGGAGAGATTTTGCTAATGGCACCGCTACCAGAGCATGGAAGGGATGCGAGCTTGCTGGGATTGATAGTAACAGCTTTACTTGACCACTTAAACTGCACATACGACTCATTTACGCCCATCACCATGAGCTTGCCAGAAGTCGGCGGCATTGAGCCTGACTTTTGTTTTTATATTGAAAACTGGAGAGCAGTAGTAGGTAAAAAGAAAATTAATTGGGAATTAGATCCACCACCTGATTTAGTGATTGAAGTAGATGTTACTAGCTATACCAATATTGATGACTATCTTCCTTATAAAGTGCCAGAGGTTTGGCTGTTAAAGAATAAGCAGCTATTAATTTATAGATTGCAGGGTGAAAATTACGTAATTACAGAAAGCAGCTATTTTCCTAACCTCAGAGAAATTGTGCAGCAATGCCTCCAAATTGTAAATGAGCAAACAACAAGTGAGGCGATTAGGTGGTTAAGGAGCTTTTTGCGTGGAAGTTAATCCTAATCTAGACATGCACAACAGCACAGAGGAAGAGTTCATAGTGACTGGGCACTACGCAGACATCAGCAGCAGCATAGTATTTGATTCAGTTTCTTGCACCTTTGACACCGCTAATTTTTAAAACATCACTCATAGTTGCACAGTAATTTGGTAAACCAAAACTAGCTGGATTGACCACAGTTTCATAACTAAAATGGCGATAGTTCATGCAGAACCGATCCCAGGCGGCCATTTGAATACGAAACACGGCAATAATCAAATTAGCCAATGCTAAAGATAAAGGAATACGATAATAAATTTTCTTTCCCAGATAAGTACAAACTTGTTCCACTGCTTGATTTGCTGTTAACGCTGCTTGTCCTAAAACAAATTGGCGCGGTTCGTTTGCTTGGGGCGGATGTTCAATTAAATGTTGCACCGTAGTCGCAATGTCTCGTCCGTGGATAAAATGGAAACTACCGTCTACTTGCAACCAACGAATTAAATTAATATATTTCGCAATTTCGGGAATTCCCGATGTTGCATGAGAATAAGGTTTATTATCATCGCCACCTAAAACTAAAGTGGGAAAAACTTTGGTAATTTTGGGAGCTATTTCTAATTTTGAAGTTTTCTGTAAACAGTCATATTTGGAACGAATATAGTCTGTACCAATTTCCCCAGCTTCCTTTAAAGGTTGATTGTGACGATCCAAAACACTAGCTGTAGAGAAATAAATTACTTGTTCACAGCGTTGTGGATCTAACAATTGCATTAACTCTAGAGTCTTGACGACATTAACATCAAATGTTTCATCACCACCCCAAGCAGTAGCTGTGAGGACGGCTGTATCAATTGTTGGTAATAAATTAGCTAAAAGGCTAATGTTTTGCATATCACCCTGCACAACATTGATCCCAGGGCGCACTGTAGTATCAACTTGTAGTTTTTTGGGATTTCTGACTAATAAATACAGTTCGTGATTGGTATTTTGAATTAAAGTTTCTGTTATATAGTGACCTATACACCCACTGGCACCCGTTACTAAAATTCTTTTTTGGCTCATATGGAATTGTAAATAAAACTAGTAATTAAAAATTTAAGATTTAAAAATCTATTTAAAAGTTCCAATTTATATTTCTTTGTGTCTTAGTGTCTTTGTGGTTAAAAACACCAAGACACCAAGAAACAAAGGGAATCAAACTCCTACAGCCTTGAGTTGCTTGGCTGTTTCAAAGAAGAAAGCGACATTTTCTTCTGGAGTTTCTGGTAGTACACCATGACCGAGATTGAGAATATGACCCCAATTACCAGCTTTGCGAACAGTATCTAAAATTCGCTCGCGGATAAACTCTTTAGAGCCAAATAATACACCTGGGTCAAGATTTCCTTGGACTTTCACGTGTTTGCCTAATCTGGCTCTGGCTTCTGCCATGTCCACAGCCCAATCGACAGTTACAACATCTGCACCCGATTTAGGCATTCTCTCCAGCACACCTGCACTACCGCTAACCAACAAAATCAATGGTGTATCAGGATGGGTTTGCTTGACTTGCTGGAAAACCCTTTGCTGATAAGGCAAAGCAAAAGTATCATAATCTTGGGGACTCAGTTGACCTGCCCAGGAATCGAACATTTGCACAACTTGAGCGCCACAATCAATTTGGTAGCGTGTATAAACCGCGATCGCATCAGCTAATTTGGCTAATAGCTGATGTAACATGGTCGGATCGGAAAACGCCATATTTTTGATCACAGAGTAGGTTTTGGAACCTTTACCCTCCACCGCATAAGCCGCTAGTGTCCACGGCGCACCCACAAAGCCTAAAACTGTTGATTGATTGCCTACTTCCTGGCGTAACGCTTGCAAAATTGTCTTAATAAAAGGGAGTGCTGCTTCTGGTTCTAAGGGACGCAGGCGATCAATTTGTTCTTGGGTACGGATAGGCGAGTGAATGATAGGGCCTTTACCTTCCGCAATGTCCATCTCAATGCCCAATCCAGGCAATGGGGTGACAATGTCGGAAAATAAAATCACTCCGTCTGGCTGGAATGCTCTCCAAGGTTGCAGGGAAACTTCAATCGCTACTTCAGGAATTTCCGAGCGATCGCGGAAAGAAGGATATTTTTCCCGTAAGTCTCGATATGCTTTCATATATCGTCCCGCTTGTCGCATCATCCAGACGGGGGGACGATCTACTACTTCACCACGAGCAGCCCGGAGGAGATGAGGAGCCGTTAACGAAACACCCATTTAACACTTCATCCTAAGTCACTTTTTTATGCCACTGTTTAGCTTATCATTCTGGGATTACGCTTTTGAGAGTGCTGATTACCAATTCGTAATTCGTAATTCGTAATTCGTAATTAAATATTCTTCCCTAACTCCCTACTCCCTCAATATGCAAACATCCTCTAATAGTCCTTCTCGTGTTGCATCTACTTCTCAAGTAGGAAAATTATTGATTCCCCGTTCCCAGCGACGGCAATTTTGTGTTTTGTTTACCTTGATGACCGTCTTGGGATGGGTTGTGGGTGGTATTGCTAGCATAGGTTTAGAAACAAGTATCCTGGGAAGCCTACCACCTGCCGATTCTTTTCACTGGGTTAAAATACTCGGTAACATTGTGTTTGCGGTAATTTTTGCCGCCGATCAAGCTCTTGTCCTGCGTCGCTATCTCTCTGGTTGGCGATGGATGCTGGCGACTAGTGCAGGTTGGCTGATTGCCAATAGCATAGCGATCGCCTGGGTGAATTATATTTCATCTATTGCCACCTCTTTAAATCAAGTTGTCTCTCCTGAGTTAATTGTTATCTTGGGCTTTTTGTCAACAATCTCATATATTCTTTCGGGAATTTGGCTAGGGATGTGCCAATGGCTAGTGTTACGGCGTTACACAAAACAAGCGTGGTTGTGGAATTTTCTGCCTTCTGTTTCCTTCTTTTTGATCAGTATTTGCGTTTGGTCGCTTTCTCTTGTGCAGAATTTGATTCCAGAAATGAATCGGACTCCGATATTGTATTGGAGTGAACAAGGATTTACGTCCGTGATTCTCGGAGTTATACCAGCAATTGGCTTGTGTACCTTAAAAAGAAACTCTCATCGCCAAACTAAAAGTTCTAGTTCATCTTCAGTTTCCAACAGCTAGTTGCTGGTTATTTGCTACAGGTTAAAAATTATGAATAAAGATCATGTTTTACAAAAAATCGTCACGCCACCTATTGCTGAACAACAGCCACAGCTTTTAGAATTACATGGCGATCGCCGCATAGATAAATATTTTTGGATGCGCGATCTAGAAAATCCGCAAGTTATCGCTTATTTGGAAGCAGAAAACGCCTATACAGCAGCGATGATGCAGCATACGGAAACGCTGCAAACCCATCTCTACAATGAAATGCTGGCGCGGATTAAAGAAACAGATTTATCCGTACCATATCGTAAAGATGAATATTATTATTATTCACGCACCGAAGAAGGCAAAGCTTATCCAATTCATTGCCGGAAAAAAGGTAGCTTAGACGCTCCCGAAGAAGTGCTACTAGATGAAAATGAATTAGCAGATGGACATGATTTTTTTGAATTAGGTGTATTTGCAATTAGTCCTAATCATCAAATCTTAGCTTATTCATTGGATACTAGTGGTTCTGAACAATATACACTGTGTTTTCTTGACTTGAATACACATGAGTTATATGCAGAAACAATTCCTGATACTTATTTTTCTTTTGCTTGGGGCAATGATAATAAAACAGGGTTTTACACCAAAATTGATGATGCCAACCGTCCTTATCAACTCCTACGGCACACTTTAGGAACTTCTCCTCATGAAGATGTGCTAATTTATCAGGAAATGGATGATATTTATCATTTATATGTTGAAAAAACCCGCAGCCAAGCATATATATTAATGACCTTACAAAGTAGCATTACTACAGAAGTACACTATTTAAATGCTAATCATCCCCAAAGTAATTTTCAAATAATTCGCCCACGCACTACAGGAATAGAATACGATGTTGAACATCACAGCGATGACTTCTATATCGTTACCAATGACAAAGCTATTAACTTTAAATTGGTGAAAACACCTGTAACTTCCCCATCCCCAGAAAATTGGCAAACGATAATTCCCCATAGAGAAGATGTTCTGTTATTAGGGGTGAGCCTTTTTGCTAATCACTTGGTAATTTATGAAAGAAAGGGCGGATTGCCCACGGCAAGGGTGCAAAATTTATCGACAAGTGAGGAAAATAATATTATTTTTCCTGAGCCAACATATGAAATTTATGAAGGCAATAACCCTGAATTTAATACTAATATTTTGCGCTTTCATTACACCTCTTTAATTACTCCGCCGTCTGTTTTTGATTACAATATGGAAACAAATCAGAGGGAATTAAAAAAGCAGACAGAAGTTCTAGGTGGCTACAATAAAAATGAATATCAGAGTGAGTGGCTGATGGCTACTGCACCCGATGGTACGAAGATTCCCATATCTATTGTTTACAAACAAGGAATGAAAAAAGATGGTAAAAATCCTTTGTTACTGACAGGATATGGTGCTTATGGTTCTTCTTACCCAGCATCATTTTCATCAACGCGATTGACATTGCTAGACCGGGGAGCAGTCTTTGCTATTGCTCATATTCGCGGTGGTGAAGAAATGGGAAGAAAGTGGTATGAAGAGGGTAAATTTTTACAGAAAAAGAACACCTTTACAGATTTTATCGCCTGTGCCGAGTATTTAATTACGGAAGGTTGGACAGCAAGCGATCGCCTGGCAATTACCGGCGGTAGTGCAGGCGGTTTATTAATGGGTGCAGTCATCAACATGCGTCCCGAATTATTTAAAGCAGTAGTCGCCAATGTCCCCTTTGTAGACGTAGTAACGACAATCCTAGATACATCTCTACCCCTATCAGCAATGGAATGGGAAGAATGGGGAAATCCCAACGACAAAGTTTATTATGACTACATGAAATCTTACTCACCCTACGATAACGTTGCAGCCAAAGACTACCCAGATTTATTGATTACAGCCGGCTTAAACGATTCTCGCGTCAAATATTGGGAACCTGCCAAATGGACAGCCAAACTCCGAGAATTGAAAACAGATAATCATATTTTGTTGCTGAAAACCAACATGGGTGCAGGACATAGCGGCGCATCTGGACGTTATGAAAGTTTGCGAGAACTGGCTTTTGAGTATGCTTTCATTCTCGATAGATTGGGTTTAGGAAAATAAACACTATTATCTGACATTGATCACCGCTTTACATAGTCGGCATTGCTGAATCAAGGTATGAAAATCAAAAAGTCCATTTTTTAAACTCTTACTCTCTGCGCCTCTGCGTGACACAAATTCATACATGCAATCAGCAACGCCAGAAATTGAGTATGAGGAAGTGAAGTATGAGCCGTCCAAGGTAATTTTAAAGAAACTGCGAGATTTAGAGAATGAAATTCGGGCGGATTTGGATGCTTTGGAGGAGTTGCGGGGATGAATTTTGATGAATTTCTCAATGACAAAATTTTATTTGAAGTCGAAACTCCCCTTGGCTTTAATGTCCGCACGACAGTTAGTTATTGGGAACTCATTACAACCGTTAAACACCCGATTATGCGAGGACGGGAACTTGATATTCAAGCTACACTCAACGAACCTGATGAAATTTGTTTAAGTAAAAGCGATCAACAAGTTTACTTGTTTTATCGTGCAGATGGTGAGAAGCGATGGGTTTGTGCGGTGACTAAACGGCTGAACGGTGAAGGCTTTTTGATCACGGCATATCGAACAGGTGCGATTAAAGAAGGAGAAGTTATATGGCACAAGTAAAAGTTTTTCACGACAAAACTGGCAATACTCTCGTTGTCTGGTTTGGCAATCCTGAAGATGAATATGAGGTTGAAGAAACAGGGGATGAGGTGTTGTTGATGAAGGATAAAGATGGAAAGGTTATTGGTTTTGAAAAGCTCAATTTTATCTCTGCTGCATCTGAACCTGTACGGGTGGCATTTGAGACATTTACAATTTAATTGGCGACGGATATGTATCATTGGTGACAAGTTAAGCCTGTAACTTTTTTGCGGGGCTTGATAACACAGGACTAAAGTCCTGACTACAAGCCTTTAATTATTCTGCCAAATTAGGTCTAAATGCTTTTGGGCTGTTTTCAGAGCCTTTTCTGGAGATTCACCCAGCAAGGTGGCCTCGATCGCTCTGCCTAGACTATCAGATAAACTATTGTAACCAGCAAGAATTGGTCGTCCACGTGCTGCGGGCATTTGCTCCAGAAATACTTTTAATACTGGCTTTTGCTGAATGAATTCCTGAAAAGCTTCACTTTGGGTAGATTTAATATTCACTGGCAGAAAACCCGTCCCGATACTCCATTGTGTTTGGAATTCTTCACTCAAAACAAACTCTAAAAACTTGAGTGCAGCTTGTTCTCTCACCGGGGTAGTCTTCATGACATACAAATTACCATCGCCAATAGCCGTAGCTTGTTCCACGCTAGCAGGCATAGGAAATACTTGATAATCCACATCAGACTTCATGATATAAGTCCAAGGGCCGGTCATCTGCATAGCAACACGACCAGCAATAAAGTCGTCTTCTTCATAACCCCGCTCAGGTGCAGACAATTTTGCTGAACCATCTTTTACCAAATCTTGCCAAAACTGCAAAGCCGTCACAGCAGCATCAGTAGTCAAATTTGGTCGATTATTGCTAATAATTTCACCCCCAGCACTCCATAAGAAAGGTAACCAACTAAAGACAGTCCATTCACCTTTACCCAATGGCAATAACATTCCATACTGTTCGGGTTGACCATCGCCATTTTTGTCTATAGTCAATTTTTTCGCAGTTTCTCTTAATTCATCCCAAGTTTTCGGCGTTTGTGTAATTCCCGCCGCTTGGAACAAATCAGGTCGGTAAAAAATGCCAATATTACTAGTGTAAAGTGGCACTGACCAAAGATGGTTATCTAATGTTAGTGCCTCCAATAAATTGGGACTAACTTCCGATTTTAGAGGTGATTTTTCCAGCCAATCTTCTAAAGGTAGAATTGCATCTAGTTCGACAAACTGACCTGTAATTTGTGGGTAAAAAGTCAGAATATCTGGAGGGACATTTCCCACAATCGCCGCGAGTATTTTCGGCAATTGTTGGTCTAGTCCACCTGCAAAAATAGATTCTACTTGGATATCAGTATGAGTCTGATTAAATTTATCTACTAGTTTTTGAAATACATCCCGATTCGCTGGGGGATTAATTCCTTGCCACAGTGTCAAGCGAATTACTCCGTCATTTTCCTGTGCTGAAGTTTGACAACCAGATAAAACTATGAGACACGAACTCAGCACAATTCCTAGAACTAATAGCTTCCAAGCAGAAGCAATGCACCGACTCAAAAAATTGCTGATTGGGTGTAGTAAAGGAGTAATTTTCATACCAACTAATTAGCTAGATGAAGAAATTTTTTCTAAAACGCTCTTAGTAATACTCGTTTCGGCTCTGGTATAAATATAAGTCTGAGGTTCACTAATTTTTTGGGTGTGGAAGATTTTTTCTGCCCGTTCCCAAAAATCGGTATCTTCTCCATAAGGAATATTATTAAATCCCTTTAACTCAAAAAATACATGCCTTTTACCAAAAAAAGTGGGACCTAAAACACATTCTCGCAGATTAATTGTTTTTCCGGGTTGAAAATAATCTGCTACCCAAATTTCTTCTGTAGAAGAAAATCCACCTTGAATTAAGTCAATTTCGGGATTGGCTTGCATATATTCTAGGCGCGAAACTAGGTGATTGGGTTTGTAAGCATCGTCACTATCAATAAATGTGATGTAATTACCAAATGATGCTTGAATTCCCGCATTTTTTGCGTATCCTAATTTCCGATTTTGATGTCTCAAATAACGAATATTAGGGAATTTTTGCAGATATGGATTAACAATTTCAAAAGTATGATCTTGACTACCGTCATCGACTACAATAAGTTCCCAATCTGGAAAAGTTTGATCAATAACACTATTAATACAGTTATTTAGGTATTCTGCGCGGTTATAAGTACAGAGAATAACCGTTATTTCTGGTTTTACGTCAAAGTTGATACTACTCATAAATTGTGAATAATTCTGCGTTAAAAGTACATTTAGGTTTATTTTTCAGCCATGATACAAGTGGCGACAGGATAATCTGGATGAACAGCGTCTAGTTCTTCTGTTGTTAATTCTTCTACTGCAATCCCATGATAACTAGCAATCACACTTATAGGATTGCCATAGACGTATAATTTCTGTTGGGAAAAGTTTCTAAATATCGAGGCGAAAGCATCAGGTAAAGGTCGCCAATAATCCATGGGAGTAGCATGAACTCTAATGGCACTTGGCACCATAGCAAAACATTTACCGCCAGGTTTTAACCAAGTGTGAATATTTTCTACTGCTATCCAAGGGGCATAGCAATGCTCTAATACATTGAAAATGATGATGGAATCGAAAGATGCTGGTTCTATAACTGATACGTTGTGAACATCCCCAACTATATCAATGCCGGGGCCTGCTTCTAAATTGAGAATTTGATATGAAGTCCCGGAATTAACTTGATAAAAGTCTTTATCTTTTGGCGTTCCGCCAATTTCTAGCACATTGCCGACAATTTGCGGACGAATTTCGGCAATGAATTTGCTGAGATAGTATCTATCAACAGGTGTTCCTCTAGTTAATCCAAATGCCTGACAAATAGGAACTGTTTTTTTCAAGTCACCCCAATTTATAGAACCAGTAGCAGGTGACAGTAAACCTATCTTCTCTAATATTTCTACTATTTTGCGGAAGTCTTCTAGATTTTGAATCAAATCTAGATCATCATTTAATTCACACTGAGAAAACAATCGCTGCAAAACTTGGTAATTTTCTCGACTTAATGAACCAAGTTCAAATTGCATCTCTTTTTCGATAAAACTCCGAAATCCTTTACCAAAAATTGTGACGCTGCCATCTGCTAAATATATTATTGCATCTTTAATTAACTGGTCATATTTATCTAGTGCAATCAATTTATCTTGGTCTGTAATAGCAGATGATTTAATTTTTTGAAATATTTCATAGGCTTTTTCCAGAGAATGTTCATGAACAAAAATTTCTAGTAGAGTTAACCATGATTTTGCCGAAATTATTTCTGCTGTGCGCTGACTCCAAGCAAAAATTGCATATAGTTGGGAATTTTCTATTTTTAAAAAAGCGTTTGTTACATACTTTTTAGCCATGCAATTAATCAAGAAAATTTCTAGTAAATTAAAATAGACTCAGGTATTATAAGCTATTTTTGGGGAGTTATATAACAAGCCTAACTAATTTATGAACATCTTTCTTTGCCTACTCTGCGGTGATGAGAAATAAATTTATGGCTACGCCACGGAAGTTATGACAAAGTCAGATAAAATTACTAGTATTCTTGATGACAGCCTTTTGTAACGAATTGTAAAACTGATCAGCTGGTTCGGTTATTGCGATCGCACTTTCCTACTAAACCGAACCGACTCAACTGTAATGTTGATTTAGTGTGTTAAATAGGAAGCTTGAGATTAAGCTTCATGAGATAAGAGATTGATTAAAGAAAAAATACTGGTTGTCTGCAAGCCAGGAAGCTTAAGATTGAGTCTCCCAAAATCAAACAGTGCATCTTAGAGGTGATAGCTATGGCACTAACTCGTTGGGAACCATTCCGGGAAATTGAACGCTTTGAACCACTCCGGGGATTGGAACGTTGGGACCCACTGCAAGAAATTGACACCTTACAACGGCAAATGAATCGCCTGTTTGAAAGGTTAATACCAACTAATGGTAGTGAAAGCAGGGGATTGACATTCGTTCCCATTGCTGAACTTAGAGAAACTGATGATGCAATTGACTTGAGCCTAGAATTACCAGGTTTAGAAGCCAAAGATATAGATGTAGAGGTGACTCCCGATTCAGTTGTCATTAATGGTGAACGCAAGTCTGAAGCCAGAACTGAAGACCAAGGTGTGATTCGGTCTGAGTTCCGTTATGGCAAATTTCAACGGGTAATTCCCCTACCTGCGATGGTTCAAAACGACCAAGTACAAGCTGAATACAAAAATGGTATTCTCCACTTGAGTTTGCCGAAAGCTGAGTCAGAAAAACACAAAGCCGTCAAAGTTAATCTGGGCTAAGGATTAGGGATTAGGGTCTAGGGATCGAGGATTAATCAAAAATTTTCTTAATCCTGGATACCTAATCCCTAATCTTTCCTCAAAAGCATATTTGCTGAAGCTGAAGAGGAAGAGAAAGAGGAAAATCATATGGCAAAAGTAGTTGGAATTGATTTAGGAACGACAAACTCTTGTGTTGCCGTGATCGAAGGCGGGCAACCTATGGTAATTGCTAATGCTGAGGGACAACGTGTTACTCCTTCGGTGGTGGCTTATACCAAGTCTGGTGAACGCTTGGTGGGTCAAATCGCTAGACGCCAAGCAGTGATGAACCCAGAAAATACTTTTTATTCTGTCAAACGGTTTATTGGGCGCAAATACGAAGAAGTCACCCATGAAACGACAGAAGTTAGTTACAAAGTTTTGCGAGACAGTAATGGTAATGTAAAAATTGACTGTCCCGCAGCTGGTAAACAATTTGCACCTGAAGAAATTTCTGCCCAAGTTTTGCGGAAGTTAGTTGATGATGCTAGCAAATATTTGGGCGAAAAAGTGACCCAAGCAGTAATTACGGTTCCTGCTTATTTTAATGACTCCCAACGGCAAGCTACCAAAGACGCAGGTAAAATTGCTGGCTTAGAAGTCCTCCGCATTATTAATGAACCGACAGCAGCAGCCCTCGCCTATGGTTTAGATAAAAAGCAGAATGAAACAATTTTGGTTTTTGACCTTGGTGGTGGCACTTTTGACGTTTCCATCTTGGAAGTAGGTGATGGCGTATTTGAAGTGAAATCTACCAGTGGTGACACCCACTTAGGCGGTGACGACTTCGATAAAAAGATAGTAGATTGGCTGGCTCATGAGTTCCAGAGTAATGAAGGTATTGACCTGCGTAAAGATAAGCAAGCGCTGCAAAGACTGACTGAAGCAGCAGAGAAAGCCAAAATTGAACTATCGAGCGCCACTCAAACTAATATCAACCTTCCTTTTATCACCGCCACTCAATCCGGCCCGAAACACCTGGATATGACGTTGACACGGGCTAAATTTGAAGAGATGACTTCAGATCTTCTCGACCGTTGTCGTAAACCAGTACAACAAGCATTGCAAGATGCCAAACTTACCAATGCGGAAATTGATGAAGTTGTATTGGTGGGTGGTTCGACTCGCATTCCGGCTGTGCAAAAATTAGTGCGGCAGATCATTGGTAAAGACCCCTGCCAAGGGGTGAACCCTGATGAAGTCGTAGCTGTTGGCGCATCGATTCAAGCAGGTGTGTTAGCGGGTGAGGTCAAAGATATCCTGCTGCTGGATGTTACACCCTTGTCTTTGGGCGTGGAAACTCTCGGTGGCGTGATGACGAAGATTATTGGCCGCAATACTACCATTCCTGTGAAAAAATCGGAAATCTTCTCCACGGCTGCGGATGGTCAAACAAATGTAGAAGTCCACGTTCTTCAAGGTGAAAGAGAACTAGCCAGAGATAACAAAAGTTTGGGTACATTCCGCCTAGATGGTATTCCATCAGCACCCAGAGGTGTACCACAAATCGAAGTTACTTTCGACATTGATGCTAACGGTATTCTCTCGGTTACTGCCAAAGATAAAGCCACAGGTAAACAGCAATCGATTTCAATTACAGGTGCGTCAACTCTCGATAAGCGGGATGTGGAAAAAATGGTACGGGATGCAGAAGCCCACGCCGAAGAAGACCGCAAACGTCGTGAACAAATAGATACGAAAAACTTGGCAGACTCTTTGGCTTATCAAGCTGAAAAACAGCTCAAAGACCTGGGTGATAAAGTTAATTCTGGCGATCGCACTCGTGTCGAAGGCTTAGTACACGATTTGCGAGAAGCAATTAACCAAGATAACTTTGATCGCATCAAGTCTCTCACTAATGAGTTGCAGCAAGCGCTGATGCAAATTGGTAGTGCTGTCTATAGCCAAGCAGGTGAACAGCCAAAAGGCGATCGCGGTGCAGGTGGCGAAGGTGAAGATGTGATTGATGCTGATTTTGTAGAAAGCAAATAATCACATATTCTTGTTGTTTTTCATGGTGCCAAAGAAACTAGACTTCTTTGGCACTGTTTTTGGGAGCATCCCGAATGTGCAATTGGTGTTTACAGAATTCTGCGAAACCGATCTGAGCAGTGCAGTACTAAACTAAGCTTTTAATTACCCAAAGTGGGATTTTGTGGCAAACCAGAATCTGGAACTGGTTGAGTCTGGTTGGCGGGAATTTCCGACTCTGGTGGGGTGATGCTGCCGGGTGCGGTTGGGTTGGCGGGAATTTCCGACTCTGGTGGGGTGATGCTGCCGGGTGCGGTTGGGTTGGCGGGAATTTCCGACTCTGGTGGGGTGATGCTGCCGGGTACGGTTGGGTTATCTGGCATCTCCGACTCTGGTGTGGTGATGCTGCCGGGTGCGGTTGGGTTGGCGGGAATTTCCGACTCTGGTGTGGTGATGCTGCCGGGTGCGGTTGGGTTGGCGGGAATTTCCGACTCTGGTGTGGTGATGCTGCCGGGTACAGTCGGGTTATCTGGCATCTCCGACTCTGGTGTGGTGATGCTGCCGGGTGCAGTCGGGTTGGCGGGAATTTCCGACTCTGGTGTGGTGATGCTGCCGGGTGCAGTCGGGTTGGCGGGAATTTCCGACTCTGGTGTGGTAATAGTGCCGGGTGTGGTCGGGTTGCCAGAGTCGGTGCTGGGTGAAATTGGTGTACCACCTGGACAACGGGAATTGAGCGGGGATTCCTCACACAGAATTTTTAGCCCTTCTGGTGACATCTCGATTTCTTTTGCTGAACTAGTCGATGGGTCTTTTGATTCAGCAACAGCAACATTGGTAGTTAATGCCAATGTTAAAGCTGTACCAATCAGGGTCAAATATTTTCCCTTCATTATGAAATTAACCTCAACTGAACAGTCCGTCTTTAACCGCAATCATTTTATGCACAGATATCACAAAGCTAACGGTCGTGTTACTAAAACTGTAACCAACTACTAACTAAACGGTATAGTTTTTAAGTGACGACAAAGTTCAAAGAAGAGTATAAACTTAAACAACTTAATAGCTGAATTACTGGATATTTTTTCTACAAGAATTGTGGGAGTAAGCGCCAGAAAATTTGTATACTTTGTATTTCGCGAATTTAATTAATTTATCTGAAAAATTAGTTCGACTATTATGTCTTGTTCTGCCACCCTCACCCAATTAATAGAAGTTCTTGCGGCACAGCCTGTAAATTTATCTGAGGCGGCTTTAGCACAAGTAGGTAGTGCTATCCAAACAGACACTCGGATACTCAAACCGGGTGAAGTTTTCTTAGCTTTCCGAGGGGAAAATTTTGATGGACACGAATTTGTCCCCAAAGCGATCGCCTCTGGTGCTATTGCCGCAATTGTCGATGATGCTTACGAAAATCCAGGGTTACCTGGATTACGGGTGAGAAACACCTTAGAGGCATATCAAAAAATTGGCAGATGGTGGCGCGATCGCTGGCATATTCCTGTGATTGGGATCACGGGTTCTGTAGGTAAAACTACAACTAAGGAACTGATCGCCGCAGTTTTGGCAACCAAGGGACAAGTTCACAAGACTTTTGGGAATTTCAATAATGAAATCGGTGTTCCCAAAACTTTGTTAGAACTGGATGCAGAACATGACTACGCCGTGATTGAAATGGCGATGCGGGGTCAGGGACAAATTGCCGAACTCACACAAATAGCACGTCCGACCATAGGGGTAATTACCAATGTGGGAACGGCGCATATTGAGTTACTGGGATCAGAAGCGGCGATCGCTCAGGCTAAATGTGAGTTATTAGCCGAAATGCCCCAAGATAGTGTGGCGATTCTCAATTATGACAATCCCCTATTAATGGCTACGGCGCAACAAGTTTGGTCGGGGAAAGTTTTAAGTTATGGTCTTGCGGGTGGCGACATCCAAGGGTCACTGATCAATCACGAAACTATAGAAGTTGAGGGAATGCAGCTACCTTTACCTCTGCCTGGTCGTCATAATGCCACTAATTTCTTGGCGGCTTTAGCTGTGGCTAAGGTTTTGGGCATTGATTGGTCAAACTTACAAAGTGGTTTCATGGTGAATATGCCCACGGGGCGATCGCAACGGTTCACCTTGCCCAATGATGTATTAATCTTAGATGAGACTTATAATGCTGCACCAGAAGCTATGGTAGCTGCCTTGCAGTTATTGGCAGATACACCCGGAAAGCGCAAAATTGCTGTGTTGGGTGCAATGAAAGAATTGGGAGAGCGATCGCCGCAATTACACCAAAGAGTGGGCGAAACAGTGCAAAAGTTGCAATTAGACGGTTTGCTAGTTTTAGTGGATGGACAAGATGCCGAAGCGATCGCCAAGAGTGCCGAGGGGATTCCATCGGAGTGCTTTGCTACTCATGCCGATTTGCTGGCGAGATTAAAAACATTTGTCCAAGCAGGCGATCGCTTATTGTTCAAAGCCGCTCATTCCGTGGGACTAGATCGTGTTGTCAATCAGTTTCGCGCCGAATTTCCCAGCCAAATTGGCTAAATTATGGCAAAAATAAAGTCCGCTAAAGCGGACACACACTATAAGGGTTAATTGTTACTTGTATTGGCAACAATTATGTCAGATGGCATCTTTATTTTTTACGATTAAATTGCAAAAATCAAGCCTATGAAATGAAATATTTAGACATAATTCCTTATGTCATATTTGGATTGATCTCCATACGGTAAACTATAAAGTTTGACTACAAATAAATAAAGTCCGCAGGGGCGGACTTGTAAAATTGGATAAGGTTAGGTTCTTAACAAGATGGACTACAACTTGTTAGAGGTTATCTTTATTTTTTATGACTAACCTTAAAAAATCAAGTCTTTAAGAGAGAATTTTTAGACATAATTCCTGTATTTATGTCTTCTTCTCTTGAATTGAATTTAAGTGAAAATATGATTTTTTTCGGTTTGTTAGTTTAATTTAGTGTTGCTGAATCGGAAGACATCTCCAGAAATTAAAGATGTGTCTTCCAGAACCTTTGTAGAGACGTTCTATGGAACATCTCTACATTTGAACCACAAAGGCACTAAGATTGGACAAAATTTTAGGTAATTTTTACCCACCTTGAAAGGGCTAGGTGTGACGGTCTACCACTTCTTCTAAGATACATAGCAAATAAGCTGCTAAATCTCATCAGTGCCAAAATTGGGCAGCTAATCCCTAATTTCTATGAACCTTCACTGCGGATAATGATAATTGTGGTTTTCTACACTAGACATTTTGCTACCTATCTAGTAACCTGATTCTGGATAGTATCACGCAAATAACAATTAAAGTATAAAAATTAACTAATTTTTACGTATAAATCTCAACTATCAAATTTTCATTCTCAAACAAATTTCACAGACATTTTCTCCATTCTTCGCTCAACAGTTATGCTTCGCAGTGCAGTACGGATACATACAAGATGTTTAAGCACAGTTAATAATTGAGACTGTAAGCGTACACAAGATAAATGATGCGATCGCGGTAAGCCTAACGCACAATTGACTCAACTATATAGAAAGTAAACTCTCTGCTTGCCAGTGTAATAACTTATAGATAAAGCTCAGGAATGACTGTGGCATGTGATGAAATTATGTATTTAACTAAATGTTAAGAATTGATTAATACATCCTTAATAGGTTGAAGCAGGATGAACATATATTATATTTTGGCGACATAAATTTCTTTCTTAAGAATGAATCTTAGCTCATGTTAAATGGTAAAACTTTTAAGGATGAATCAGACTGATATTTGTTATAGATAATAGGGAAATTGGCAAATGTCTAAAAATTCCAGTGCAAGAAGACTCGGCAAAGGTTTAACTACTAGTGCGGCGAGAACATCTGACATATTGAGACAGACTTTAGCATCATGGCGTCTTGGCGTGGTTGAATCGCTACCCTTTTTGATTGCTTGTGCTGTATTTTTAAGCGTTATTAGTTTAAAAAGTCCCATACTGCTTTTTTGTTTGCTGGTTGGTAGTTTAACAGCAATACTCATCCAGCAAATTGGTCAGCAGGTGCATTTGTCGAAGCGATGGTTTATACTATTACAAATCTTGGTAGTATCTGTCGTCTTCTGTTTATTTTGGCTAGACTACTTTGCCTCCCCTGCACATGCACAATTTTTTGGGAAAGCTGAAGATTTTTTTAGAAATACTTTGACACAAGGTACATCAAGCAACAGCAATACCCAAACAGCAGTCAGTTTAATATTCAACGTTCTGCGGGCGATTTACTTACTCTATATAGCTGTTTCTCTAATTGGTGTGATTAACGCAGTACGAAAAGATGAAGATTGGCAAAGTATCGCTAGAGTTCCCTTGTTAGTGGTTGTCGCTGTCACTGTTGCTGATGTCCTTACAGGCTTTGTAATTGGTGATAGTAGTAACTAATTCATCTCTACTATTAAGATGAAACAAAGTTAAGAAACTGCTTATGTCTCAAGAACGAGAGCCAGAATTTCGCCCAGTCAATCAAATCCTCGGATCACAACCATCATTAGGGCCGATTCCTGCTGATCAGATATTTCCTTGGCTTGTGATTGTTTTAGCCTCCTACTTTATGATCAACGGAATTTTTGGGGGAATTTTTCCAGACGATTTTCAAAGATGGCTGTGGACAGTATTAATCGCCGGTTGGGGAATAGCAACTTGGTGGATATTAACTGGTGGTAGAAGTTGGCGTTTTTTGAGCAAATTTGTTGGAGTTCCCAAGTGGACAAGAGGCTTTGCTCGTTATCAAAGCGTGCTAGAAGTTAACCATGAAGCAAAAAATCGGAAAACAAAGCATCGGCCTCGCAGGTCAAGAAAGTAGATTAACACCATTTGAAGATGCTTTAAATTTGGCAACAATGCTACGCGTTTCTCTAGATGGACGCGATATTGGTGCATATATTCTGAACAAAGGAACCCAAAAAGATCGGTTTTGCTTTGTTTTTGGTTTTGAATGTCGAGGTATCCATACTACCTTGAGGTCTGAACAAATAGATACGATATTTAATAATATTGAATCAGGTTTAAAAGACATTCCTGATGGTGAAAAAATGACCTTACATATGGGGTCTTTTAGTTCAGATAAACAACGCCAAAAAGAACTTGCAGATTTGGTAAGACAGACACCATCACGGGACATAAAATATTTATTAACAGCAGAACGAGCCAGAATTCAAGAACTGACTCATGCTGGTATTCGCAAGCCGAAATTCCTCAGAATTTATGTCACTTACACTATTGAACCAAATACTAACTATACAGATGATTGGATCGAGAAACTTTTAGCCAAAGCTGAAGTATGGTGGTTGCAATTTAAAGGTGAATTAGCAGATGTGCAGAACCAGCGCATCGAAACTCTGATTATCAAAGCTTACCAACAAGGTTTTTCACGCTGGGAACAGCTTTTATCTAACAAAATGGGTTTAGATGTCAAACCTTTAACTGCTGAGGAATTATGGGAACATGCCTGGAAGCAATTTAATGATACACAACCTATAGAAATTCCCCAACTACTTCATTTAGATGAAAATGGACTGCATGAACAAGTTAATTCAGATTTAGCTAGTACCAAATTGCTCATAGAAAATATCCACAGTACCACGTTACTGATGGAGTCTGGCGTACCCTGTGCTGATCGCCGTTGGGTGAATGTGAAAAATCGCTACATTGGGGCACTAACATTTCTGGAAAAACCCGGAGGTTGGCAAAATAAATTTGCTCAAATGCGTTATTTGTGGGAACTGCTAGCTAGAGAAACAGTAGTAGATACGGAAATTTTTTGTGAGTTAACTGCTGCTAATCCTGCATTAGTAAAAACTACTTTGCAACGAGTGCTGAAGCAGTCAAATATGACAGCACTCATGGCGCAAGAAAAAAGTAAAACAATTGATGTCAGCGCTCAATTAAAGTTAAAGAAATCAGTAGCAGCGCAAGAACAATTATATGAAGGGGCAGTACCGATATATACAAGCATAGTTATTTTTGTGCATCGTCCCACCGTAGAAAAATTAGATGAAGCCACAAGATACATTGAAAACTGTTTTCAACGTCCAGCACAGGTAATTAGGGAAGTAGAGTATACCTGGAAAATTTGGTTACAATCTCTACCAATTGTTTGGGAAGGTTTGTTAGTAAAACCCTTTAATCGCCGCCAGTTATATTTAACCAGCGAAGTTCCTGGATTAATGCCTTTAGTGTTAACTAAAGCCGGAGATAGCCACGGCTTTGAGTTGATTGCTGAAGAAGGAGGAACACCAATACATCTAGATTTGTTTAACCAACACAAAAATTTAGCGCTGTTTGCGACAACGCGTGCTGGTAAATCGGTTTTGGTGTCAGGAATTTTAACTCAAGCCTTAGCTCATGGAATTCCCGTAGTCGCTTTAGACTTTCCCAAACCCGATGGCTCATCCACCTTTACCGACTATACAGAGTTCATGGGAAGGAATGGAGCGTATTTTGATATTTCCAAACAATCCAATAATTTATTTGAACAGCCAGATTTGCGATCGCTTTCTCCAGAAGAACAGCGCGATCGCCTGCTCGATTATACAGGCTTTTTAGAATCAGCCTTAATGACAATGGTTTTAGGGTCATCTACTGAAAGTCAGCTGCTGGCTCAAACTGTGCGTTCCCTGATCAACTTAGCTTTAGGCGCTTTCTTTGCAGATAACGGGATCAAAGAACGATATAAACAAGCTATAGCCGGCGGATTTGGCAGTGAAGCATGGCAGAAAACCCCTACCTTAAGAGACTTTCTCTACTTCTGCTCACCAGAACATCTGCAATTAGAATCTGTTAGTGGCAGAGTTGATGATGCACTCAGTCAAATTCAACTGCGCTTGCGGTTTTGGCTATCTAGTCGTGTGGGACAGTCCATTTCTGCACCCTCTAGCTTTCCCACCGATGCTCAACTTTTGGTTTTTGCACTGCGAAACCTCTCAGATAACGAAGATGCAGCCGTCTTATCTTTAAGTGCTTATTCCGCCGCTTTGCGACGTGCATTAAGTAGTCCAGCTTCTATCTTCTTTATTGACGAAGCCCCAATTTTATTTGAATTTGACCAAATATCCGATTTAGTCGGCAGAGTTTGCGCCAACGGTGCCAAAGCGGGAATTAGAGTCATCTTATCAGCACAAGACCCTGATACCATCGCCAAATCCAAAGCCGCATCGAAAATTTTGCAAAATTTATCCACAAGATTAATCGGTCGGATTCAGCCAGTAGCAGTAGATAGTTTTGTCAACATCTTAAAATATCCCGGCGATATTATTTCTCGTAATGCCACAGAAAGCTTTTTTCCTCGCAAAGAAGGTGTTTATAGCCAATGGTTACTAGATGATAACGGTATTTATACCTTCTGCCGCTACTATCCAGGTTTCGCACAATTAGCAGTAGTTGCTAACAATCCTCATGAACAAACTGCACGCCAACAAGTAATGCTGCATTACAGCGATAAATATGAAGCAATTTCTGTATTTGCGCGGCAGTTAATCGCTTCGCTGCGTGGTAGTTAATCGAGTAATTTCAAATTTCGTCCACGTTCTTTCAGATTTACACATATGCAGAAAACTACTTGTTTCACATTGGCTTTTTCCTTCTTATTAGTCCTACCAGCAATGGCACAATTAGGCAAAGTTTGGACTGATTTTCAATCTTATTCTGTAGATATACAAAATTATCTCAGAAATAATTTGAGCGACACCTTAAGACCTCTGGAAATTAGAAGTCAAAATGCTCTCAATAATGCCACAGGAGAATCGAATATACCCAACCCAATTGAGGCTGTAAAAAGTTTCCGCCAAGATATTTTGTTTAACCCAGTAACAGATAAGTTTGAAAATAACCCAGTTATCCAAGCTAATTCAGTTAGTAACGAAATCGGTCGGCTAATTACCCGTAGTTCCATAGAAAGTGTTATGGGTAGAGATGGACAAATCCGCTTAAAATCACAGTTGCAAAATACTCAGACTATCATTGATAACATTGAAGAACTTTCTCAAGAATCCGATAATATTTTTCAGAGACTTGCTAGTGTTGCTACAAACCTAGGTCAATCAAATCCATTAGCTGCATTAGAAGGCGAGAAAGGCAACTTACAGTTACAATCTATTAAAATCCAACAAGAACAAACAAAAATCATCAGTGAAGCACTTTCTCAATCAATCAAAACACATCAATCTTTGCAATACTCTAACTTAAATTTAGCGAACATTTCCCAACAGATGGAAGCAATGAATCGCACTCGTCGAGTAGATGCATCAACAGAGGCCGCCAGACTCATTCGCACGACTTCTCAAACAGATTTATTTGGGAGAGAAGAGAATTAATTAATAATTATTATCAGCAAAACTGTGAACCAAAATGCATCTGCATATTCTGCAAATCTTTCCGGAAATTGGGATTAATGAAACTTTTGATAGTGGTGCGGCAACTGCTAGAAGCATCGCTGAAAGTTGGGATAATCAATGGCTAGATTTATTACAAAACAATACCAGTAATAACTTATATGGAGCGCTGACAAATCTGGGTGTATTTTTTGCTGTAGGAACTCTCCTATTTTTTATGATGCAATGGCTCAAAGATGTTATATACAGCGAATATTCCCGTCCCATAACGGGTTTGATTTGGCCTTTTATCGTAGTTGTCCTGTTAAGTAATGCGGGAGATGGCAGCATCCTTTCTAGTTTGACATTGGGAGTTAGAAATTTTATTAATACCGTTAATCAGCAAGTAGTCACTACAGCTGATGCTAATCAAACTTATCAGCAAGCACTGAATATGAGTTTAGCTGAAGAAGTAGCTGGTTCTTTACTGCGTCCTTGTCAATCACTAACTGGTGAACAACAAACCCAATGCTTTGCTAGAGCCAGCGACCAAATTGATGCTCTCTGGCGAGAATATAGAAATTTATACGGTAATAGAGTTTGGATTCAAAGATTAGAAAATCAGGTGATTTCACTGAAATTCGGTACAGGAAATTTATCAGAAACAACCTTTAATGCTTTATTGGGTAATACAGTTCAAACCAGTATCAAAAACTTTTTAATTTCTTTGCAATATGCTTTTCAGAATTTAATCGAAGCCACTATGCTGCTGATAGCTGCTTTAGGTCCTCTAGCTGTGGGTGCATCTTTGTTACCTGTAGCTGGAAAACCAATTTTTGCCTGGCTGACAGGATTCTTCTCGGCGGGAATAGCCAAGATTTCATTTAATATTATTGCCGCGTTAACTGCCGCAGTCATTATTAATGGCCCTGCCGAAAATCCTAATGCAAATCCCGATTTAATGTGGTTCATAATTTTTCTAGGAATTTTAGCACCACTTTTATCTTTAGTTGTAGCTGGTGCAGGAGGATTTGCAGTTTTTAGTGCTATTAATAGTACAGCTTCTTTGGTGAAAGATAGGATATAAGTTTTCAGCATGATCGATGAGTTGGAAATAAGAGAATGGTAAATTTACTCAAAAAAAGACAACAAACTGGTAGTATTCTCACAACCTTTGCGATCGCCACCTTTAGTTTGCATTTATTGGTGTTATTTGTATTCATTTTGCAAGGGTTAAATATTCGCCAACTCAGTCTGAGAAAACCGCCTAACTTTGTGCAAATGATCGATGGTCAATCCCTAGCTGCTACTGATGATTTAGCCAGAGACCCAGAAGCAATTCGCCAATTCATCAGTAAAACCATGACATCAATGTTCAATTGGTCTGGAACCCTCCCACCACAAACCATTGAAGCAGCCGCAAAACCGCAACCAGATCCAGGAATTATGGTGAGAACGCCAGAAGGTGGTAGCCAAAAAGTTACTACCACTAGTTGGGTAGCTAGTTTTGCTTTTTCAGAAGATTTTCGTAAAGGTTTCTTAAGTGCGATCGCGCAAATGACACCACCAGAAGTTTTCTCTAGCAATCCCAGCCAAGCTATGTCAGCAGAGTTAATTGTGAAGCGGGTTTATCCTCCAGAAGAAATTGCTCCTGGTAAGTGGCGAGTGGGGATGGTAGCCGACCTAATTCAAAAAAGACAAGATGATGATAGAAGAACAGTAACACCATTTAATAAAGATTTACTGGTACGTGCAGTAGACTATTATCCCTACCCTTTAGCTGATACTAGCACTGATATCCAAAAAGCAATTTATAGTAATCGTACTGATAAATTGGAAATTTACGAAATTCGTAATTTATGTTTATTAGATGACTACAGCAATCTTAGTGAAGATAAATCTAACCCATGTAACGGACAAACCTCTAGCAGCTTTATCAGATAAATATCCTATGAATTTAATATTATTCTAGTATTTATGCAATTACTAAAACCAGAAAATAAAAAAAGTAGCATCTTGCCACTTTTAGCTGTAGGAACATTCAGTTTACATTTATTTAGCTTGCTATTACTTTTATTTCACAGTTCAATGTTGCAAGATTTAAAGCAGCAGTTAACACCTAAAACTTTAGTGCAACTTGTCGATGGTCGTGCCATTACCGCAGACCCCAAACAAAGTTATGAGCGACATCCAGACACAATTCGCCGCTTTGTAGGTGAAACTATGACCTTAATGCTTACCTGGTCACAACAACAGCCACCAATAACAGTATGGGAAATTAGTTCGCAACTCTTAGCTAATGATTTGAAACCAAGATTTCAGTCAGAAATTACTAATTTAAATTCAACCAAGCAATTTGCCAATATTAATCAAGGAACTGAATATGTATTAGTAGTACAAAAAATTTCTCAACCAATCCAAATAGCTGATGGTAATTGGAAAGTAGAAATGCTGGCAAATCAATTAAATTTTACCGGTTCTAATAATTTGGGAACATCAATCCCATTTAACAAACAAATCTTAGTGCGAGCAATAGATGAACCAGCAACTTCACTACCAACCAAACCACTACCTTGGCATTTAGCAGCATACCGCCTAGGCGAAGCTAGGCTAGAAATTTACGAGATATGTGACATCAAAGATAATACCTGTTCTGGCAATTAGCAACTCAGCAAATTAAAACCAAGTAATACATTATGACTTCTTATTCAATTCACTCAGAACTTTCTCCACAACGTTTAATCAAACCAACCACCGACAACTACCAACCAGAAGTAGGGTCTTTAGATTGGGAATCCAGAATGGCCAAATTGGTTGGCTTTGAAGAAGAAGCCCCAAAGGTCAACGTTGAAGCATTAGCAGAAGACTCAGCTAGTTTGCCGCCGTCGCCATCTCAGCCACAAGAAGTGCAAACTGAGCAACCCCTATCATCTAATCCCTTTGCTAAGTTAGCCTTGGTAGGCAGCGCCACCTTGGCTGTAGTTATGGTGGCTGGTGTGTTTTTATCGCAGGTAATGAATACCAGCAATCAAAAGCCAAGAGAGAATAATCTTGTTTCCTCAACAGCTGCATTGCCATCAACAAGTGAATCTTCCCGGCAAAATTTAGAACAAGAAATAGAGACTTTAAAAACAAAATTAGCCTTGGCTGAACAAGCAGAGGCGGTGACAGCAGCCCAACAAAATCTCAGAAATAGAGCAGCTTCAAGGATTGAAACTCCACAGACAAACACCAGAACATCAACACCTGTACAAACTGCGGCTTCTACACCCCGAGTAGTGACAGTTGAGCGCATCATTGAAAAACCTTCTTCTCCACCTCTTCCTGTGCCACCAATTGCTATTGCGCCGCCACTTGCACCAGCACCTCTACCAGTTCCTCACCCAGACATTAAACCATCTACACCCGATCCCCTTGAGGAATGGACAAGGTTAGCAAAATTAGGTAGCTACGGTCAGGTGTCTGCTACTGGTCAATCTAGTAGGAATGCCGCTAGGTCTGAACCTGTAAACAATACTAATGCACAAGCCCAAGTAACAAACTCCGACCCTGAACCAACCCCACCACAGCAAGATCCCATAATTAGCCAAGCACAACCGCAAAACTCAAAATCTATCAAAGTAGGAAGTAGCGCCAAAGCTGTGTTAGCAACAGCCATATTTGGGGAAACTACGAGATCAAGGAATAATGACAGTGATGAAAATGCCAATGTATTTGTTTTGCGTTTGCAACAACCACTCAAAGCTGTAGATGGTGAAATTGCTTTACCTGCTAATACTGAATTATTAGCCGAAATTCGCTCTATTTCTGAACAAGGACTGCTACATCTGGATGTAGTCAAAGTTGTTTCGCAAGATAACGGCCAACTCACAGAAAGGAGCTTACCCAAAAGTGCAATTATTGTTCGCGCTCCCCAAGGTAAACCTTTAGTAGCCAGTAAATTTCCCAATCAAGGTGCATCCATAGCGGGAATGGATGCAGGATTATTTATTTTGGGAGGTATTGGTAAAGCAGCAGAGCTATTTAATCGTACTGATACCCAAGTTGTCAACCAAGGTGCTGCCGGTACTATAGTCACCACAACTAACCCCCGACGCAACGTAGCTGCGGGAATTGTGGAAGGTGGTTTGAACTCTATCGTTCCCCAAATTTCACAACGTAATCAACAGGCAATCTCGCAAATGATGCAACAAACTAATGTTTGGTTCATACCAGCTGGCAAAGAAGTAGAAATCTATGTCAATAGAACCATGCAGTTGTAATTTGTAATTACATTGAACTACTCCACTCCCCACTCCCCTGTGTATAGTCATGAAACACATTAACTTGACAGGAAAAACTTTAAAATACTCAGATTTATTCCCCCTAGCTTCCTTGATTTTCTCTACTGCAATATTATTGTTAGCAGGTCGTGCTGTCGCTAATAATGCTGTGCTTCGTTCCCTGTTTTCTTGCCAAGCACAAGGTTTGGGGGGAGTAGTACCCACTCTCGAAGTTTCCTATCAGCAAGGAACAAATTTAAGCTTTATTCCATCTGGCGAAACCATTAAAAAAGTTTGGCTAAATGACCCATCACAGGTAACTATGGATTTTGATGGGCCGATGTGTATGCAGTTCGGCCAAGAACGTAACTTTAATTCAGGAGATTGTAAAAACTCAGCAGCGAATGTTATTCAACTCCGGCGAATTCAAAGACTAAAAATTCCGGGATTGCCCAAAACAGACAATACACTTTTAACAGTAATTACTGAAGGGCAAGGTAGAACTAAGCTCTATACTTTTAGAATACTATACGAAGATGTTACACCTGGATATCACACTTTAGCCATTTATCCAGATGCAAATTCTCCTGGAGGAGCTAATTGTGTGAGACCTCCACAATAAAAATTTGTATGCGGAAATTAATGTTTTTTTATTTAGTGAAACTGCCATTATCAATATCTTTATCTTTTTGGCAAAATTTTTTAAAACTTCCAGACTAAACCTTTCAAGGTGACTCGTAAAATCTCTTTTTTTCTCGGCTGTCTCTGTGGTTTAAAAGCAGTTTATTTAACCACAGAGGCACAGAGTAAAGAGGTTAAAAAGAATATTTTTACCTAGTTTTAAAGGGTTAGTCCTATACTTTTTATCCCCATTTCCAAAAATCAAGCGATAGATACAAAATCGGGTTTGGCTCTACAAGCCAATTTATAATATCATTTTTTAAATTCGGATAAATTTCAACCTATAAATAAGGAATAAAAAACTGATAAACTCTCATTTATTGAAGGTTTTGCAGCTATGACTTGATAATTTATCCAAGCTTCGCCAAAAACATAAATTGATAGTAATCCAAAAAAAATCCGCAGTGCCAGACTAACAACAGAATCGGGTAATTTTGGCAAAGTGCGAGTACTCATTTGAACGCCTAAAAGACCTCCAAATCCCAAAACTAGACCTTGAACAAACAAAATATTTCCCTCTAATGTATGCCCTGTACAGGCAGCTAAAGCAGTAATTACAATCACACCTAAGCTAGTCTGAATTGCTACTTTAATTTCTTCTCCTAGTAGTAACATTTGTAGGGGAACCATAATTGTTCCGCCACCCAAACCAAAGAAGCCGGCTAAAATTCCGGCTGCTCCTCCAGTACCAATTTTAGAAAGTAATGGATTAAATGCTGGTGCTGTATTCTCTGCTTGCTTTAAAATTAGTTGCTTGCGTAGCTCTATCAAATAGACATTAGCCAGTAAGATGATGCCAAATGTAAAAAGTATGATGTAAGAGGGAATCTTGTTGGCGAAATAGACTCCGACTCCAGTAGTTAAAAAAGCGGGAATTCCTAAATAAATCACTCGCTTAAAATCAAAATAGCCCATCCACAAATTCTGCAAACTTCCAGAAATTGAAGTAATCACAATAGCCAGGCTACTAGTAGCGATCGCTTGCACAGGTGTATAACCTAGGGTAACTAAAAGCGGAATTGTGATAATGCCGCCACCTATACCTAAAAGTCCCGCTATAACGCCAGATATTAGCCCACCAGCTATTAAAATCAACCAAACGAAATCATTCATAAAAAAGGCTTAGTTAAACTTGATATTTAGGCTGGTTAACCTTGTACTGTTACTGGATGACTGACAACACCTCCGTAAAGCAGTCCAAAATCATTCCACGGCACCGTATTCGGTTGTGTGTTACCTAAATTGTCAGTAGCACGAGCTTGGAGAGCATATTCTCCAGGAACTGGATGCCATTCAATATCCCATCGCACCCATGCAAAGGGAAAATTGGGTTCTCTCAGTCTTGCCAATTGCCAGGTTCTGCCACCATCCAAACTGACTTCCACACGGACAATTTTTCCTTTTCCAGACCAAGAACGCCCACGCAGCAGGTATTTTCTCGCAGAAAGCGTAGCTGGCCAAGCTAATTCAAAGGCACTCTTGACATTTTGGTAAGTAATTAACTTACCTCTATACGGAGACTTAGCTGGGTAATCTGCGCCAGTCAGCACCATTTGGCCTAATACCCACTGTGAATATATGGGGGTTTCGGAAACTTCAATGCGCTCAATCCATTTCACGTTGGCATTTCCTGACCAACCAGGAAATATTACACGACACGGCTGACCATGATCTGGGGGTAGTGCTTCTCCATTCATTGCATAGACGAGGAGAGAGTGATCTGCTGTGGCTTTGGCAATAGGAACTACACTGCTGAATTTAGCCTGATTTGTCCCTTTTGAGTCCAGCGAGTCTAAATCTGCCCCTTCAACTAATACATCTCTGGCTGTGGCTTTCACTCCAGCGCGCTCCAACAATAAGCCAAGTGGTACACCAGTCCACTCAGCCACACCAATAGCGCCTAACCTCCACCGCGTTCCAGAAAGAGGTTTATTATAAGCTTCTTCAAAGAAACGCCGACCATTGGCAGCACACTCAATGGCACTAGTGACCGAGATTGAGGGCATAGCGATGATTTCATCGTATGTAAACTCGCAAGGGGTATTAACACCAGTTCCCTCAATTCGCAAACGCCATGTAGATAAATCAAAAGTGGGAGGCGCATGGCGATTATGAACATAGAACCAATCGTTTGGCACTAAATAGCCACGCCCATACATTGCTTCCCAGTTCATCTCTAGTGTGCCTTTACTATGAGAGATGTAGCCTGGTAGCAATGGTTTGATGATTTTACTACCCTTGGCTTTGGAAGCAGTCTCAGCATGAGCAGGTGCCGATCTAGCCAGTCCCCCCATAGCCCCAGCCCCGGCCATAGTCGCGAGGATTTGCAGAAAGCGCTGGCGAGAAATACCCGCAGATGTGCTTTGTTGCCAGATGTACTCATCAACTCGCGCCTGTAAATAATCCTCCTGGCCAAAGAGGTTTTCATCGCTCAAACTATTACCTCCTGTTCAATATGCCCCTAGCTGACTGGAAAAAACTTGGTGTCTTTGTGCCTTGGTGGTAAAAATCTTAAACCACTAAGACACAAAGAGTTTTATCTGCTCTACTTATTTATCACAGTCCAGACACCAGTCATTTCATCTTGTGTGTAGTCAGAGAAATAGTGATCAACTCCATTTTGAGAAATTTCCGAAATTGCCTTCAGGAATCTCTCACAGTCTTCTAGTGTGTTGTAAACAGCAAAGCTAGCCCGGATAATGCTGGGAATGTTACGAGTAATTCCTCTTTCTACTTCTTGAGCAATTTCGCAGTCTTGCTCGTCCGAAATATTTTTGAGTTTGCGAATGTATTCGTAAGTGCAGAAAGCCCCGGCTCGCACCCCAATTCCGTATTCTTGTGCTAGGATTTCAGCCACTAAGCGGCCGTCAAACCCGTTAATATCGAAGGGAATCACATGGGCTAAGTTATCTCCTGGGATATGTACTTGCACACCTGGAATACGCTGAAGCCGTGTGTATGTAAATTCAACTAAATAATGTTCATATTGAGCAATGCGATCGCGCCCCAGTGCTTCGATAATTTCAATTGCTTTTGCTATGGCGATCGCACCCATTGCGTTTGGTGTTCCAGGATCATGCGCCCGTTCTGTATAAAAACGCTTAATTTCTAGGTTTCTGGTGATATAAGGTAGATTTCCTCCGCCAATTTGATAAGGGTAGCAGCTATCAAAAAACTCCTTAGGTCCCAGCAACACCCCCGTTCCATAAGGGGCATACATTTTATGCCCAGAGAAAGCGACAAAATCTAAATGACAGGGGTCATCATCTGCACGCATATCCACCCGCTCATGCTGGATTAATTGACAGACGTCAGCGAACATCTTGGCACCATAACGATGTGCTAAAGCGGCGATTTCGTAAATAGGCGGTCTATATCCTGTAATTGTTGAAGCACCTGTAATGGTGATTAATTTGATTTGCTCAGTTGGGGGGAGATTTTGATGCGCCTGGAAAATAGCTTCAATTGCGGCCACACTGACACTGCCGTCAGGTTGGGTTCTGTATTGGACAACTTGGTCTTTAGTTACCCAAGGTAGCAAGTTTGAGGAGTGTTCAATGTCAGATACTAAAATTTTGCCAGGTCTTTTTGCCCATAGTGTGGCAGATCCATTAATTGCTTCTGTTGTATTCTTGGCAAAGATGACATAGTTCTGTGAAGACGACCCCACAAAATCCCGGATCACATCCCGACTAGCGTCATATTCTCGTGTAGTGATGATCGACTTTTGCCCTGAACCTCGATGCACACTGCCATAGGTGTCAAGCTTCTCGTCCACGTGCTGCTTGAGGCTGGCAAAGGGAGTGGTTGTAGCTCCATTATCCAAGTTGACGTACTTGATATAGTTTCCATTCAGAATTTTTACCTGGAAAGATAAAGACTCATTTGTGAATAAAGGCCTGATTTCTTGCTCCCAAAAGCTGTCAAAGTTTCCTACAAATAGTGGTGAATGAACCTTTTCTTGCTGCTTTTGTGCGCCTAATGCCAGTACGTCGGTCATTTTTATTACCTCTATTTTCGATTGTTAATTTTTTTTGACAAACCTAACCCCGACAATGCTTGATCTAGTGAGACAATCACGTTGATTACCACTTAATGACTGTATTTAACAGCACTTGGTTGACCATAGAAATTTAACAATTGATTGTAATGATTTTTGAATAAATAATGAAAAATTGTAGCCGTAAATACACTAAAATTGTATATATTTTTAAGCTATTAAAAATACAACATTTGAAACCAGACTAGCAATTTTACGTAAATTAATTATTTTTTCTTGAAGTAATTATCTAAACTTGTTACATTAAAGACAAAATTGTAGTATAAACTTATGACTAACTAAACTTTATGTATAACTATAATCCGTTAGAATGCTTACCTTCATCGGCTGAATTACCCGATTCTGATGATACTCCTGTGGATAACGAACTGCAAATATTAATTCCCAATTTATTGTTAGCCATCTTAGCTTCGATTTGGCAAAACCGCGATGACTGGTTTTTTGGAATCAACATGGGAATTTACTATACACCGTTAAAACCTGCCATAGTCCCCGATGGATTCCTCAGTTTGGGTGTAGAACGTTTTGTTGGAGAAAATGGACGTTCTAGCTATAGTAAGATCCAGTTTTATCTAAACTTCTAACTTTGCGTCTTTGCGTGAGCCTAATCCCTATCTTCAATTAACAAAGCCATTCACAGTAGGAGAAAAGCGATCGCCTCTGTGTATGATGTAAATGAATCCAGTTAACTAAATCAACTTTGACACAAAAGCTGACAGCCACACAATACGGTTTATCACTACACACCACCACCCCGGAACTAGGTTTCGCAATTAGTAACTTTACTGGTGACACTCGCACTCAAGTTTGGAAATTGGGGCGTGATTTATCCAGTTATGTGCATCAATATTTAATCGAATTTATTCAACCCCAAACTTGGGCCGATATAGCCTTTATCGCCGTAGCCAAAGGGCCTGGAGGTTTTACAGGAACTCGTATAGGTGTTGTCCTTGCCCGCACATTAGGACAACAATTAGATATTCCCGTCTTGGGAATTTCCACCTTAGCGGCGGTAGCTTGGTCAAAATCCATTTCGCAGAATCCGCCTCACGAAGCTATTGCTGTGGAAATGCCTGCACAACGGGGTCAAGTATTTGCCGCTATTTATCAGCCTTTGCCAGATGCTTTTGGACTTAAAGCCTTATTGCCAGATACAGTAATGACACTAGAAGTGTGGCAAGAAACTTTAGCTAACTGGAATACCGATTATCAGCTAATTGAAGCGAAATCAGGTTTAGCCGCAACAGTAACTAGTATATTAGAACTAGCTTATCTAGAATGGCAGCAAGGCAAGTGTCCTCATTGGTCTGAGGCTTTACCTTATTATGGTCAGCATCCTGTAGAAGTTTAACAGAATTTATTGGCGTTGCAAATTTATTTTGAGTATCTTATCAAACGAATTGCTCAATTGACTTTTGTCAATTGAGCAATTCAATTAAATCATTCAATCTGGCAGGATTTCAGGGTTTATTGGTAGTAAAAAACCTCAAATCCATGACTTTGATTAGTTTTACCTTTAATCCCTGAAAAGCCATCTAGCTTCTAGTTACCTAAAGCTATTAGTATCCATAGCTGAATGACTTAGCTAAGTAGGTTACATGTCCAATAGCATATGTAGCAACATAGGCTTCAGCCAACTTAGTTAGTGTTGAAATATTACTAACATAGTCGTAACCGTAGCTTTCTCCACCGGAGATAGCATCTACATCGCTGAGTTCATTAAGAAAACTTTCGGAATCTTGGAACAATTCAGAACCAGCAGCGTGTAGTTGAGAAAGAGTGATATTTGCCATAATTTTGCTCCTCAAGCATTTGTTGTTAATAGATGAAATTGGTAAACAATTAAGCTGTGTTTTGCTTAACTGTTACTGCTATTTTTATTCAGGTAATCCTGATAAGTCAAGGACAAAAGCTTTTTTAAAAGGACATATATTCATGATTTTCGTCTTAGATAATGTCTGTTTAAGTCTAATAAATTCGTTTTTTAGTTGATAAGATTAATCTTCTTGGGGTAACTTTGAAGAATGATGAGCAACAATCAACCACTGACCGTTTATATATTGATACTCAAATGAATATCTTGCGGGCACTTGTTCTTTTTGCTGATTATTTAAAATAGTGAAAGTGTATAATCCATTATCAGTTGCAAAATTACAACCAATCCTAATGTAACTCTGAACAATTTTACCAACAGGCTTTTTTTCTAAAAAATGAACAAAATATTCATGAATTTCTGCTGGAGTCGTGCGTGGTTTTTTAGAAACTGTTGGCAAAAGAATGGCATTTGCAGCATAGTTTTTCACCACATTATTTGGATCTCCTGTTTGCAGAGATTGATTCCATCGCTCAAAAAGTTGTTCAACTTCAGTTTTGCTAGTCTTAACACATTGCTCTTGTTGCGTCTGCTGTTGCGCTATGACTAATGTAGATAAACTCAGAACCCAAATAGGCGCAACAACTAAAACGAGTATTTTAATTTTCATACAACAATTCTGTCTTTTCCAAATAAGCGAATAGCCCACACTTTGTTTGTGTAGCTGTGTTAAAGCCTATCGGCATTCTGAGGCTCTTTTCTCAAATTAAGTATTTCTTCCCAAAGTGGATGCTCGATAGCTTTAGAGGATGTTTTAAAATTTATTATTAATGTATTAAAGACATATTGAAGTACTTATCAAACGATCGCCTAAATATAAAAAGTAATATAAGTTACTAATTAGATTTTAAATAGAGCGCAAGTATTGAGATTATGGAGACAAACAGTGGAGCGAATATCCCAAAAAAAACCTCACCCTGTCCTGATGGACAGCGTAAGGTCAGGAAAGAAATAAATTTCATGTGTATTTAAATCATGTTGATCCCCTATTTTTAACTATAGGGTATTCCCCTTCGACTTCGCTCAGGGCAAGCGCACTCAGCACTAATTATGCTGTGACAGTGGCGATCGCCTGATCAACAGCTTGCAATGCTAAATCTATTTCTGCCTCTGTGACAATTAATGGTGGCACAAACCGGACAACTTTGGGCCCGGCTGGAACGAGCAATACACCCTCATCTATGGCAGCTTTGACAATATCAGCTGCGGTTAGCTGAACATCTGCTTGTAACTCCATGCCATTGATTAAACCCCAACCCCGGATTTCAGAAACAAAATTGGGATATTTCACGGCGATCGCTTGTAATCCGGTGCGCAACTGTTCACCCCGATCTTGCACGTTCTGCAAAATATTTTCTTTTTCTAAGGTTTGGCAGACAGCAAGCGCCACCCCACAAACAAAGGGATTACCGCCAAAGGTGCTGGCGTGTTCTCCTGGTTGAAAGACATCGCAGAATTTCTGACTCATCATTGCCCCAATGGGGATACCACCACCCAAACCTTTAGCACTGGTAAAGATATCCGGTTCCACACCAAGATGTTCGTAACCCCATAACTTGCCACTGCGTCCCATGCCAACTTGCACTTCGTCAAAAATCAACAAAATGCCAGTTTCATCACAAATTTGCCGTAGCTTTTGAAAATAGGCTACATCTCCTGGACGGACACCGCCTTCACCTTGCAATGGCTCTAACAAAATTGCCGCTACACGGTAATCACCTTCATCTAATTCGCTAATTGCTGCCTCTACTGCATTAATATCGTTGTATGGTACATAGTAGAAACCAGGTACTAGGGGATCAAAATATTTTTGATACTTTGATTGTCCTGTGGCGGTAACTGTCGCCAAAGTCCGCCCGTGAAAACTGGCATTGGCTGTTAAAATAATCGGCTTTTCAATGTCTAGAACAGTGTGGGCATACTTTCTTGCCAGTTTAATCGCCGCTTCGTTAGCCTCAGCCCCAGAGTTGCAGAAAAATACGCGATCGGCGCAGGAATGTTGAATAATCCATTTGGCTAATTCACCTTGTTCGGGAATGTAGTACAAATTAGAAACATGATGCAACTTCTGGATTTGGCGTGTCACCGCTTCTACCATAGCTGGGTGGGCATGTCCTAGGGTACAAGTGGCAATTCCCGCCACAAAGTCCAGGTATTCTCTGCCTTGGGTATCCCAAACCCGACATCCAGCACCCCGTTCTAAAGCTAGGGGAAACCTAGCATAGGTTGACATTACAGCTTCATTGAAGCTATCGGCATCAAAAGGGCTAGATGACACAGCACCTGACTCTGGGGGGATGGTGGCTTGCTCAATTAGAGTTTGTATGCTCACGACCGCGCCTCCTGAAAAATCTTTAGTCTTATACTCACTTACTAGTTTCCTAGAAATTATTAAAAATTACTTTTTATTTATCACATCTGATACTTTTTTGAGGCTAAGGGACTTCCAGTTAAACAAATATCCCCATGTAGTGGACTGACACGTCTAAATTGATGCATGACAGTTTGCTTGTAAAATGGGTATCTCGCCCGTGCAGGCAAGATGCCTACACCACAAGAGTTATATCTATTGCAGTATTTTACGTGCGTGACGCGATCGCTTGAGCGAGGCTATGCCCATAGGGCTATACACACCATATAACAAAAGGATAATTGATTTTTTGGTATTGCCTGACGCTTAAATATCGTTAAACGAAATGGCAGTGGTGAAAAAAAACTTTGTATTCAACAACTGAAAGAAAATATCAACGTATCCAAAAAGAGCTGATAGCAGGGATCATCGCCCTTGGCGGTATCTTTCTGATTGGTACTTTGTGGTACCGATTTGTTGAAGGTTGGTCGTGGGAAGACGCTGCTTACATGACAGTCATCACCTTAGCTACCGTGGGATATGGTGAGACACACCCACTAGGTAGCCGGGGAAGGTTGTTTACCATTGCCTTGATTGTGTTAGGTGTAATCAATCTCGGTTACATTGTCAATAGATTTACAGAAGCTTTAATTCAAGGCTACTTTCAAGAAGGAATTCGACTCCAGCAACAGAGGCGCTTAATGGAATCCTTATCAGGACATTACATTATCTGTGGATTCAGTCGGACTGGTCGTCAAATTGCCAAAGAATTTCGGGCAGAAGGCGTACCCTTTGTAGTGATTGATTCTGAGATTGAATCTGTGCAACAGGCGCAAGCAGAAGGTTATATGGTGTTTCAAGGCGATGCCACATTGGATGACACGCTTTTGCAAGTTGGGATTGAACGGGCAATTTGTATAGTTGCAGCCTTACCTTCAGATGCCGAAAATTTATATACTGTTTTATCAGCAAAAACTTTGAATCCGGGAATCAGGGCGATCGCCCGCGCTAGTACAGAAGAAGCCCTACAAAAATTACAACGTGGTGGTGCAGATGCCGTCATATCCCCCTATATTACCGGTGGTAAACGGATGGCAGCCGCCGCCCTGAGACCCCAAGTATTAGACTTTGTGGATGGGATTCTCACAGGTGCAGACCGTCAACTATACATGGAAGAATTTCTGATTGATCCTGCATTCTGTCCTCTTGTCGGTCAAACTTTACAAAAAGCCAAACTGCGATCGCAAACTGGGTCATTGGTTTTAGCTATTCGTCGTGCTGATGGTAACTTGATTGGTGGCCCCACAGGGGAGACACTTTTACTACCAGGGGATACACTGATTTGCATGGGTACATCTGAACAATTGCGTAACTTGAACCAAATTCTGGGACCTATTGGTTCTCAACAACTACGGCGACCGAGAAATAGTTAATCATGCTTCAGTTCAATTCGCCGCGATCGCCTAGAATCAGCAAATCAAGAGTGCTTCCTTCCTCTTTTTCTTACTCAGCACTCAGCACTAAGTAAATTGCTAAATTAGAGAAAGTTTGGGTTAATTCGCTTTTAATCCCAATTCAGCTACATCTACCAAATTCAGGCTACTGCCGCAACGCCGTGATTAATGGAATATTAGAACAACTGAGAGCCGCGTTTGCTAAAGACAAGAATTACCATGATCTTTCTCCTGGCAAAAACTGGTTACAAGTGATTCTGGTCACTAGTTTGGGTGTGACAGCCTTGGTATGGGGAGTTCGGGAACTGAAATGGTTGCAGTCTTGGGAGTTAAAAGCTTATGACCAAATGCTGCGATCGCGTCCAGTGGAACCACCCGATCCTCGGATATTATTAGTCACAATTACTGAAGATGATCTGACGGGAAAACAAGGAACTTTATCAGATGCCACAATCAATCAACTGTTAGTCAAACTAGAATCTTACCAACCCCGTGTCATCGGACTTAATCCTTATCGACCAGAACAGAAAAATTTGGGGACTGGACTGAAAAACCCAGATAACCTGATTACCACTTGCTCATTTAGCAGCATAGACAGATCAGAAATTCCCCCACCACCTAATTTTCGTGAACAAAATATCGGCTATAACGATTTAATTCCAGATCATGAGGCAGAGCAAATTATCCGCCGTAGTTTGTTATTTGCTCACTCTACAGAAAGCAGATGTAAAACTTCATTTTCATTTGCGGCTTTACTTGCCATTAAATATCTAAAAAAAGCAGATTTGACGATAAATTTTACTGATGAACATAATTTTTATCTAGGTAAAACTCACTTTCCCACCCTCAAAACCAATTCCGGCAGTTATCAAGGACTAGATGCGGCGGGTTACCAACTACTATTGAATTATCGTCATCCTGATCACCTGGCAAAGCGAGTAACTCTGACACAAGTCCTCAACAATCAGCTAGATCCCAACTGGGTAAAAGACAAACTAGTAATTATTGGGATAACAGCTGCTAGTCTGCATCCTGGGTTGTATACACCTTATACTGCTGCACCAGAGCAACCCGCCAGAATGTCTGCTGTCTTACTCCATGCACAGATAGCCAGTCAGATTCTCAGTACAGTGTTAGATGGACGACCCCTGATTTGGTACTGGACAGACTGGGTTGAGCTGCTGTGGGTGTGCGCCTGGTCAATCGTGGGTGGGATTGTCGGCTGGCGATGCAGACATCCTGTGTTGTTGTTAGTGGTGGGTAGTGCAACTTTAGCTGGCTTGGTAGCAATCTGCGCTGGTTTATTTCTCCTCGCTGGTTGGGTACCGCTAATTCCCCCAGCGATCGCTTTGGTTATTAGTGGTGTGAGTATGATGATTTATACGACATACCAAACTCAGCAACGAACTAAAGTAATTTTGCTACAAGTTGAACAACAACAAGAGGCGATCGCACAGTTAAATGTTCTTTTACAAGACACCGCAGCAACAGCAATTCATGACGTGCATTTTCATACTGCATCTGCACTCACCACACCAGAAAAAAGAACTGGAGATTTGCTGTTGGGTGGACGTTACCAAATATCTAAAGTCTTGGGATCTGGGGGATTTGGTCGCACTTATTTAGCTAAAGATACTCAGCGACCAGGTAATCCGATTTGTGTAGTTAAACAGTTAATGCCAGCACGACGGGACACCAGATTTTTACAAGTTGCTAGAAGGTTATTTAATACCGAGGCAGAAATTTTAGAAGCTTTGGGCGAGCATCAGCAAATCCCCGAACTCTTAGCTTATTTTGAAGATAACAAAGAATTTTATTTAGTCCAGGAATATATTGCTGGACATACTTTAAATGAGGAATTACCACCTGTACAGATTGTCCAGAACGAAGCTTTTGTGATTGATATGCTCAAAGGAGTTTTAGAAGTTCTGACATTTGTGCATGAGCATCGGGTAATTCATCGGGATATTAAACCAACTAATATTATTAGATGCGCTAAAGATCATCGGTTGGTGTTAATTGACTTTGGTGCAGTCAAATTGATGCAACCACCAACTAGCGAGCAAACAGAATTAGCGACAGTAGCTATTGGGACGCGGGGTTATGCACCACCAGAGCAATTTGCTGGTCATCCCCGACTTTCTAGTGATATTTATGCCTTGGGGATGATGGGTATTCAAGCCATTACTGGTATTCCACCCCAAGAACTCCAACCAGATCCAGAAACAGGCAATGTAATCTGGCGACACACAACACAAGTCAGCGCAGAATTAGCAGAAATTTTAGATAAAATGGTACGTTATCATTTTAGCGATCGCTATCAATCAGCAGCAGAAGTTCTTCAAGATTTAAATCACATCACTGATAAAATATCGACATCCTCTCCAGGGATTTCTGCAATTATTAAATCATAGGTAGGAAAGTTTTACTTCACTTAGCACTCAGTTCCAAAACCTAAAATTCCAGATTTGTATGACTCAGGAGCAAGAAACTGCAATTGCAGGTATCTATGAAGTGTGTATTGGTGTTCCCGACCCAATTTTTGCCATTCAATATTGGCAGCAATTTGGCTATCGCATTGGTCAAGTAGGTGAATTACCCGCAGATGCAGCCTACCAATTATATGGGGTAAATTCTTCTTTACGCTCGATTCGCCTTTACCACCAAAATGCAGATCATGGTTTAATTCGGTTGATGGTGTGGCAAAAACCGACAAATCAGGGGCTAGGTTTAGCATCCATGAAAGTTAAAGGAAATCGTTGGGCAACAACTTTAACTGCCGATGTATTAACAATTCTAAATCATGCAGAAGATGCCAAAGCCGCAGGTTGGGCGATCAGATATACTCAACCTCACTGGGAAGTCATTTATAACAAAGAACACAAAAGCCGTCCTTTCACTGATGCAGCAGTTGGGGTGCGAGAAATGCTGCTACTGCAACCCTTAACTCGACAAGTGCTATTTCAAAGGTTTGGTTATACACTGCCAAATTACGGACAAATCAATGATCATGCGACTTTCAAAACTAGCCAATTTACCCACATGGGTATGATTGTTCAGGATGACAGCAAAGAAATTTTGCAATTTTATGAAGAAGTTTTAGGTTTGCTGCGTGTGCGTGATGATGTTGAGACTAGTTATGAATCTTCACCAGCAGGCCGAGAAATGTTTGACCTCAAGCCAGGAGAAAAATTTATTGTCACTGCTTTTGACGACCCTCGTTCCTCCGCGACTGACTTGATGGCTGCACGTAGTGGCAGATTATATATAATTCGCTTTCCCGAAGCTATCAATTTAGAGTCACGGTTTGAGGCATCGCAACCAGGGTGCTTGGGTATGTCACTTTATACATACCACGTGCGGAGCATACAGGAATATGGCGATCGCATCAAGGCAAGCTTGGCGCAGAAGTATACCAAAACCATCGAAAATGAGTTTCGAGAAAAGAGTTTTTCCTTTGTTGCACCGGATGGCTACTTTTGGAATTTAATTGCAGGTTGAGCTGCTGAACTTCGTTGTTTCTAACCGTATATTCTTGCTCACAGTAAATGCTTACAGTCAAATAATTAGTTAATTAAAAAAACGAGCGCGGAGGGATTTGAACCCCCGACCCACAGAACCGGAATCTGTTGCTCTATCCACTGAGCCACGCGCCCTAGTACTGGTCGATTATAGCACGTTTTATAAAAAGTCAGCAGGGTTTACGGGTGTACCGTTGCGACGTACTTCAAAATGCAGATGTGGCCCTGTAGATAAACCTGTAGAACCTACAGATGCGATCGCTTGTCCTCTTTCTACAGATTGTCCTTCAGTAACATACAATTCGCTGGCGTGGGCGTACAAGGTAGTCATGCTTTTACCGTGGTTAATAATTACGGTTCTGCCATAACCACCGTACCACCCGGCAAAAATTACGGTTCCGGAATCGGCTGCCCTAATTCTACTGCCATAACTAGCAGCAAAATCTAAGCCTGAATGAAAGCGGCGATACCCTAAGATGGGATGTGTGCGCCAACCAAAGGCGCTGCTAGTGCGAGCATCGCTGGGAAAAGCTAGTATCCCCGTTCCCCGCAGCAAAATGTTTGTCTGGCTGTTGGCTTTGGCTTGCGCTGCTGCTACTTTTTGTTGAATTAAAACTTCTAAATTTTGGGAATCTTTATCTAGCTGGTTTTGTGCGGCTTCCAAAGCTAAGCGATCGCTATTTAAACGTGTAATCAATTCTGACTGTGACTGCGCTTGAATTTGATAGTCGGCTTTTTGTGCTAGCAGTTCTTGACGAATTAAAGCAATTTCGTTTTTTTGCTGTTCTACATCTGTTTTTTGTTGATTGATTTGATTCGCTTGGGTGTTGAGTTTTGCCAAAATCTTTTGGTCGGCTTGATATACTAACTTTAATTGATGACGGCGGCTGATAAAGTCACTGATATTTTGGCTTTGGAGTAAAACTGCCCATCCTTGAGAAGCAGATGATCGCTGAAGATATTGCAATCTGGCTACTGTGGCGATTCGCCGTGCTTCATAGGAATTTTCCGCTACAGTTAAGTCAGCTTCCAACTGTTGTAGGCGTTCGGTAGCAAGGCGTAATCGAAGTTCACTGTCTTGAATCTGGGTGTTTGTAGTTTGTAGATTTTGGTTGATTCCAGTCAGGCGTTGCTGTGCTGCTTTTTGTAAATTAGTCAAGCGATCGCGCTGCTGAATGGCATTTTCACGCTCTTGGTTAATTTGTTGCTGCTGTTGCCTCAAGGTATCAATTGATGGTGCAGTAATTGCAGATACTGGCAGCCATACCAAAGTAGTAATGCACAAAAAACAACAACATGCAAAATATAGCCAAAAAAATTTTGCTTTTGAGACAGATAGCGATTTCATGCTGTTGATTCACTCTAGTAATTTATAAAATTTGCACCGTAGCAACTTCCCCTATAATGCCTTGTACAAGGCAATAGGGGCTTTTTTATGAGAGGCGGCTGTCTTTCTTGCCTAGCAAGGGATATGAGCTAATTTATATTTTGTTTGCACATCTAAGTTGCACATAATTCTTGTGGGGTAGGCAAAATGCCATTGGAGTCAACATAATTCGTAATTGATAATAGAGCCTCTGGATGCCGCCAGGCTGTACGTCAAGTAATGAAACCAAGTCTGACCCCACAAGACAATCATCATGCATCAATTTAGTCCTATCAGTCCACTAGATGTGCTAAAACAGCATTTATTTTCTTTAAACAGTTGATAATGTAAATAAATGTAAATAATCCTGAGACAGGACGTAATCATCCATGCGTGTAATTTTAATGACAGGCAAAGGCGGGGTAGGCAAAACCTCCGTTGCTGCCGCCACTGGACTTCGTTGTGCGGAACTAGGGTACCGCACACTTGTTTTAAGTACAGACCCCGCTCACTCTTTGGCAGACAGTTTTGACTTAGAAATGGGACACGCACCGCAAGAAATTCGCTCCAATTTGTGGGGTGCAGAACTCGATGCGCTGCAAGAACTAGAGGGAAATTGGGGTGCTGTGAAGCGTTACATCACCCAAGTTTTACAAGCAAGGGGGTTAGAAGGAGTTCAAGCAGAAGAATTAGCCATCTTACCAGGCATGGATGAAATTTTTGGCTTGGTAAGAATGAAACGCCACTACGACGAAGGCGAATTTGATGTTTTGATTATCGACTCGGCTCCTACCGGTACAGCATTACGTCTGTTGAGTTTACCAGAAGTCGGTGGCTGGTACATGCGGCGTTTTTACAAGCCATTTCAAAATATTTCGGTAGCACTTCGACCTTTGGTTGAACCTTTTTTTAAACCAATTGCCGGTTTTTCTCTACCAGATAAAGAGGTGATGGATGCACCTTACGAGTTTTATGAACAAATTGAAGCTCTGGAAAAAGTATTAACTGACAATACTCAAACCTCAGTGCGCCTCGTCACCAATCCGGAAAAGATGGTGATTAAAGAATCTCTCCGCGCCCATGCTTATCTGAGTTTATATAATGTGGCAACAGACTTAGTGATAGCTAATCGCATTATTCCCCAAGAAGTACAAGACCCCTTTTTCCAACGGTGGAAGGAAAGCCAGCAGCAATATCGGCAAGAAATACATGACAACTTTCTGCCTCTGCCTGTAAAAGAAGTGCCACTTTTTTCTGAGGAGATGTGCGGTTTAGCCGCCTTAGAACGTCTGAAAGAAACTCTCTACAAAGATGAAGATCCAACTCAGGTATATTACAAAGAAACAACTATGAGAGTTGTACAAGTGCAAAACCAATATAGTTTGGAAATTTACTTACCTGGAATTCCCAAAAACCAAATTCAACTGAGTAAAACTGGTGACGAATTAAATATCACTATTGGCAACCATCGCCGTAATTTAGTATTGCCACAAGCATTGGCAGCACTACAACCAGGGGGAGCAAAGATGGAAGAAGACTATCTAAAAATTCGCTTTACTGACAATGTAAAAGTTTAATTTTGCTGATAGGTTCCACACAAATAAATAGTCAAAAGTGGAGACTAGGTAAGCAGAAAATCTCTACTTTTGACTTTAATTATCTCCTGATGTGTCAATTGGGTTTTTATATTTTAGACAAGAATTTATCAAAAAAATACTTTCTCTTAGCAATAACTTATTTTTTACTTTAAAATGTAAGCTTTTATTAAAAAATAAATCTTATTATAACTATTTTGCCCGTAGTTACACTGTGGACAAAGCTATTAAATAAATTCCAGAATGTTTTTAGCTTTATGGTTGTCTCATTATTAATTTTTTGGAAACTTATTTAATTAACAGCAATGTCACCGATCGCTAAACCAAATTTGCGGGAAAGTATTAACCAAGAAAGTGTATTGCGCCGCATTACAAATCGTATCCGTCAAACATTAGAACTAGAAGAAATTATCACAGCAACGACGGCAGAAGTCTGTTCATTATTAGGAACTGACCGAGTAATGATTTATCAATTTCATGCCGATGGTAGTGGTCAAGTTATAGGTGAGTCGATTCATGAGAACCGATTACCATCATTGCTGGGGCTAAACTTTCCGGCTGATGACATTCCACCCTACGCCCGTGAATTGTTTATTAAATCAAGGGTGCGCTCTGTTGTCAATGTGGAAACGCAGCAGATTGGTCAAAGTCCCCTACACGAGTTGGAAAATGGAGAGATTTTATCAGAGGATATCCGCTATCGTCCTGTAGATCCGTGCCATGTAGAATACTTAACGGCAATGGGGGTTAAATCTTCTTTAGTAGCGCCTATCTTATATCAAGATAAACTTTGGGGTTTGTTAGTATCTCACAATTCTGAATCACGTGAGATTTCAGAATATGAATTAGAAGCGGTGCAGATGGTAGTAGATCAACTGTCGATCGCGATCGCGCAAAGTACCCTGTTAACTCAAGCTCGTGAACAAGCAAAACGAGAAACTATTATTAACCGTATTTCTGCTTTACTGCATTCACTGCCAACAATTGTCTTACAGCCAGCTTTAGAAGCAGCTGTTGCTGCCTTTGATGGTTGTGGTGGCAGGCTTTGCATCAGAAATGAAGCTTTTGATTACCATCACGGCAAAGTTACAAGCTTAACAGAATGTTTGATACCAGGGAGCGATTGTATCCAGGTTTATACCTGCGGACAGCAGCCTGTAATGCCAGCACAAAACATATATCCACTGATGGAACAATACAATGTCTGGCAGGAACATTACAAATCTAGTGAAGATGTTTGGGCAATTTCCGATATATATCAAACTCCAGGAATGCGAAGTTTACAAGCTGCCTTCCAAGCAACTAAAATTCGCAGCATCTTGATGATCCCACTCCAGTACCGTCAGCAATTAGTGGGCTATTTAAGTATTTTCCGCAACGAAATAGATACAGAAACTTTGTGGGCTGGTCAATTTGACCTCGACCAAAGGCAAGTATATCCCCGTTTATCGTTTGAGGTGTGGCGGGAATCTAAAAAAGCACAAGCTCAAAAATGGACAGTTGCAGAGATTGAACTGGCTAGAGAAATCGGCAACCATTTTGCATCGGCCATTCAACAATATGAACTATACCAACAGGTACAGGCCTTTAATGCCAACTTAGAACATCAAGTGAAAAAACGCACACTTGAACTGCAACGGACATCTGAACAACAACAAGCCGTATTTGGAGTGATTGCCAAAATTCGGGAATCTTTGGACACGAATACCATTTTTCAAATCACCACCAAAGAAGTTTGTCAATTAATCAAAGCTGATCGGGTTTCTATTTATCGCTTCAGTGCTGATTGGGGTGGTGAATTTGTCGGCGATTTTGAGGCTGCAAGTCCATATTGGTTAAGTGAGTCCAAACTAGGAATTAATTTGGTTTGGAATGACACTTACCTACAAGATTCAGAAGGAGGACGCTACCGCTACAACGAAACATTTGCAGTGGATGACATCTACAAAATGGGGTTCACACAGTGTCATATCGAGAATCTCGAAGAGTTTCATATTCATGCTTTTGTGCTTGCTCCTATTTTTGTAGGGCAGAGACTTTGGGGCTTGCTAGCAACTTATCAACACTCTGGTAGCCGCCAATGGCAAACCTCTGAAGTTAACTTCCTCAGTCAAGTTGCAGCCCAACTTGGGGTAGCACTCCAACAAGCTGAACTACTTGCACAAACACAGCAACAGGCATTAAATTTGCGCCAGTCGGCAGAACGACAACGGGTATTGTTTGAAGTTGTGGCAAAAATTAGGGAATCTCTAGATTTAAATGCTATTTTTCAAACTACTACTCAGGAAATTTGTAAATCTCTGCAAGCAGATCGCGTGGCTGTTTACCGCTTTCACCCCGATTGGAGTGGTGAGTTTGTCGCTGAGTTTGTCGTTGAGGGCTGGGTGAAATTGGTAGGTTTAGAGGTTAATACAGTTTGGCAAGATTCTTATTTACAGGAAACTCAAGGCGGAAGATATCGCCACAATCAAACCTTTGCCGTAAATGATATATATCAGGCTGGTCACTCTCAATGTCATGTTGCATTTCTGGAGAAATGTCAAGTAAAAGCTTATGCGATCGCGCCAATTTTTATTGGGCAAAAACTTTGGGGTTTGTTGGCGGCTTATCAAAACTCTACACCCCGCTACTGGGAAGCCTCAGAAATTAAGTTCATTGCTCAAATTGCTAATCAGTTGGGGGTAGCACTGCAACAAGCTGAACTGCTAAAGCAGAGCAAGGAACAGGCAGATCAGCTAGTACAAGCTATGCAAAATTTACAACAAACTCAAACCCAACTGATCCAGACTGAGAAAATGTCTAGTTTGGGTCAACTGGTTGCAGGTGTTGCTCACGAAATCAACAACCCAGTGAATTTTATCTATGGTAACCTAGCTCATGTAAGTGAATATGCTGAAGATTTAGCAAGTATGGTAGCTCTTTATCAGCAGCATTGTCCTAGTCCAAGTCTGGAGATTATTGAGCGGGCGGAAGAGATGGACTTAGAATTTGTGGCCGAAGATTTGCCCAAGACTTTATCTTCTATGAAGATTGGGGTTGATCGCATCCGGCAGATTGTGATGTCTTTACGGAATTTCTCGCGTCTGGATGAAGCGGAAATGAAAGCTGTGAATATTCACGAAGGCATTGATAGTACCTTGCTGATTTTACAGCATCGTTTGAAGGCACAATCAGACAATCCCGGTATTTACGTAGTCAAAGAATACGCTGATTTACCATTGGTAGAGTGCTATGCCGGACAAATGAATCAAGTATTTATGAATGTTTTAAGCAATGCGATCGATGCGATAGAAAATAAAAGGGAGTCGCAATCAGCAACTCATGTTCATCAAATTACCATTCATACTAGTATTGGTGAACTGAACAACAAAGTTAAAAGTGTTATTATTCGCATTGCCGACAATGGAAGTGGTATCCCCGAAGTTGTCAGGAAAAGAGTTTTTGACCCATTTTTCACTACCAAACCTGTAGGCAAAGGTACTGGTTTAGGGTTATCAATTAGTTACCAAATTGTAGTGGAGAAGCACCACGGTATTTTTCAATGTAATTCTCAACCAGGTTCAGGCACAGAATTTTGGATTGAAATCCCGATTTCCCCTATTAATCAAGTTTAAATTGATGGTTAAGCAAGTTCGTAGTCAGGACTAAAGTCCTGATTTTCTCAGCACTTTAGTGCTGACTACAAACCCTGCTAATTCCTAAGTTGTACAGGCATAGCTAAATAAGTCATTTTCAAACCACCCAGTGGTGTAAAAATTACCGGAGTCAGGGCTTGATTGAGGTGCATTTTAATTTCGGCAGATGGTAACTCTTTCAATCCTTCCATCAAATACTTGATGTTAAAAGCAATTTCTATATCTTCCCCGGATATTTGGGCGCTCATCGATTCTCTACCGCTACCCACATCTTGAGCTTCACACGATAAGGTAAGTTCCTGGGTGGCATTGTCAATAGTGACTTTAACAATATTATTTTTCTGGTCAGCCAGCACGGCAATTCGCTCTAAAGTGCTGATAAATTGTCGCCGTTCAATTGTCACCTGGCGTTCAAATTGGCGGGGAATTAGTTGGCGATAAGCTGGATATTGCCCGTCTAGGGTGCGGCTCGTCAATCTTTGATTTTGCCAGGCAAACACAACTTGACCTTGATCTAAATATAAGGCGATCGCTTCATCGGCAGCAGCATTATGAGCCAACATCCGTTGTAGTTCGCGTAAGGCTCTAGCTGGGACTGTCACTTCTAGTTGACCATGATCACCAAGGGGACTTTCGTTGGTAGTTTCTACTACTGCAAGGCGATGTCCGTCGGTAGCAGCAAATTCTAGGGTGTCTTGTTTTACTGTTAAATGTACTCCCGTCAGAACTTGCTTGGTTTCATCGCCACTGGTAGCAAATAATGACCCGCGTAATCCTTCAATTAAGGCAGTGGTAGTTAAATTAAGGGGTTCAGTATTGTCAATCACAGGTAGTTCAGGAAACTCTTCCGCTTCCATGGCGCGCACTTGATAATGTCCACTTTTCGGCATCAGGGTAACGATGAGACCTTCACCAGTGGATGTTTCGGCTGATTCATCATCTAAAGTGATTTCGCCTTCTGGAAGCCGCGAGGTGATGTCTAAAAGCAGTTTAGCTGGCAGTGCGATCGCGCCTCCTTCTAATACCTCAGCATGAAAGCTAGTACGGATACCTAAGCTGAGATCAAAGGCAGTTAAGCTAACTTGGTTAGTTTGAGCATCTGCTTGTAACAGCACATTAGCAAGTACCGGATGAGTCGGTCGTGACGGGACTGCACGGCTAACGAGTGAAAGATTTGTACTGAGATCGCTTTGGGCGCAAACTAATTTCATAGAGGAGTGGGGAGTGGTACGTTGCTTTTATTAATCAAATCATAGATATTTATCAGAATTGTGGAAACTGTGGAAAACTTGCCATAAGTCTGGCGAAAGAATGGTTGAGTCGGTTAATATCTGTGGAAAACTTGTGGAAAAACCCCCTATTTTTTCCACAGGGTAATAATACTTAATCAAGTTTTCCCCAACAAATAATGATTTTTCCACAGAAGTAGTTAAATTTAATCAGTTTTTATACTTTGCTTAATATTTTGCCTCAATCACTCAATAATTATGGCAGTAGTAGTTGGGGAAAACAATTTTTTACTTTCTAGAGAATTTTGGGGAGAAGCTAGCGCCGCAAGGTAGAAGTCAAAACTTTGGGGAAATCCACAATTCAACAAAAAGGAAGTGCTGTTGGAGTCAGGGGGCTTGTACTGAGCGTGGCCGAAGTGAAGAAGGATGAATAAGTATACTGTGTTGTAGTTTATATCATCAGTATTAAACTCAGCACTCAGCGCTGTTTAAGATGAAACTGCTCTAAGATGCGAAACCGAGGATGAGTAATCACGCCCAACAGCTTTATTTCGTCCAGTAGCTTTAGCTTGCAACAAGTATTGATCGGCACGATGCAATAGGTTGAAGCCATTATCATCATCTTGTTCTTGCAGACACGCAGCACCTAGGCTAATCGTGATATTAATAGTTAGTTTACTGTTGATTGTAAACTGTTTCTCACTAACTACACGGTTGAGACGCTCTGCCACTAGCAATGCTTCCTCGCCATTAGTGTTAGCTAAAATCACCACGAATTCCTCTCCACCATAACGGAATGGAGTATCTTGAAACCGCAGATTATGCCGCAGACGGCTACATAGTAATTGCAAGAGGCGATCGCCAACTAAATGACCATAGGTATCGTTAACTTGTTTGAAATAGTCTACATCTAAAATAATTACACTCAAGGGAGTTCCTTGAGTCCGTGCTTTTTTAATTTGTCTGGGTAATTCCCATTCCAAAGCCCGGCGATTATTCATGTCTGTCAAGGAATCAGCTAAGGCGATCGCTGACAATACATCATTTGTCCGCAGCAAATCACGGTATTTTTGCGCTTTTCGTATGCCGACTGTCAATTGGGCTAGTAATAGACCGTGATTTGCCGTCATGCTTGTGAAACTTCGGTCTGTTTTTGTCTCAGGAAGCTGCCAAATATAAGCATCAGATCCTTGCCTGAGTGCATTGGCAGTCATTTCTAATTCCCATTCCCAGTCATGCTGATTTCTCGCTGCTAGCTGTTGGGGACGATCTTCTAAAAGAATACAGTATATCCAGGATAGCTGGGTCTGGTCTTTCAGCCAACGACACAGTTCCATACTGCCATTCAAACTAGCCTGTACAAGTATTACATCTGGCGGTGTAATTTGCATGTGCGAAACTGCCTGATTGACATCCATGATAACTTCTATACTAAAAGCGGTTGCATCAAGGATCTGATCGGGAAGTGTAGCGAGAAAGTTCTTACTTCCAAAGACCAGAATAGAAATATTCATTGCTGTGCTTTCTGCCCTATTTCAAGCTAAAACTTGCTGGTTTTTCCGAGTATTAAATATATCGGTATTTCTAACATAGGGTTATTACCCCATATTTAATAGTATCGACGCTAAATATATCACTGTCTACAAATTTTAATCTCCTCTTAATACCTAGGTTTAGTTAAACTTGAGTAACTTAAAGTTCTCATAATTACTGTCTGCCTTTTCTTATTTTTTTTAAAACAGTAAAAACACGGAATATTTTTCCTGTTTTTAAAAGTATTACTGTGATTTACAGATATGAGTTATTTCCGAGCATTATCCAAGCGGAATATTTGTATTTACATCAACTTTAAAAAGGACAAATTTTTACCTACATCTAATGTTGAAAAAAATATAAAATTTTCTTTTTCTCCGTAAAAACCGAGATGTCTTATATATACAGGAAATTTTATATACCTGACATAACAGAGTATTTTTCTTGGGAAAAGATGCTTTTTCGGCGTTTAGCAGTAGTATAAGGCAGTTCAAGCAAGTGCTGAGTAATTAGACTTGATCTGAATGCGGTAGCTTTTGCTTGTATATTTAATTTGCTTGGGATTTTTAAAATTTTGTCAAAGTGCCTGGTAAAGATGCCTAAATAATCAAGATAAAACTAATTAAAATATAATATTATAAAATATTTAAATAAATACGATTCCGCCCATTGAATGAGCGGAAATATCAAGGTTAACTTATTTTGATATAGCTAGTTCTATATCTAAGTAATTTTGAAAGAGTCAGGCTATAATCAATAGCCTTCTATTTTATAACCAGCAGCAACAATTACCTGTTTGATAGATTCCTCAGAAGCCGAAGATTCCACAGTAACTGTTTTGTCTGGAACATCCACATCCACCAGCGCATGAGGTTCCATGACATGGATAGATTCAGTAATTTTTGCTGCACAATCTTCACAGGCTATATCTGGAACTTTTAATTTTAGTGCCATTACTTACCTCAGTATATGAGTCTTATTTTTGCTAATTATTCCCATATTATTGATGCAGAGTGCGATCGCACATCTTACTAGAGTTAGGCAATTGGGGAATTCACAGATAGAGAATTACACAATCACTGCACATAATTGCTGAATGGCAAAAAATTCTGGCAGCAAACTGAAACAAAATGCAAAAATACATATATAAAGCTACTTATGGAAATACGCCTAGTAGATAACTGTCCCAGCAGCAACTCACTTACGGCATACTTTGTCTGTAAAAGAGACAAACTATCCTCTGCGGACGTTCCTCAATTGATTAATCCTACTTTTTCCACCCATGCCTGACAATCCCCAGAAACTTAGCGGTAACGAAATTCGCAACTTATTCCTTAACTTCTTTGCTGGGCGCGGACACCAGACTCTCCCCAGCGCTTCCCTCGTACCAGAAGATCCAACCGTGCTGCTGACGATCGCGGGGATGCTACCATTTAAACCAATATTCCTGGGACAGCGCACACCAGAATTTAATCGGGCTACCACATCCCAAAAGTGCATCCGTACCAACGACATCGAAAACGTCGGACGCACCAAACGCCATCATACTTTTTTTGAGATGTTGGGTAACTTTAGCTTTGGTGATTATTTTAAAGAACAAGCGATCGCCTGGGGATGGGAATTATCAACTGAAGTCTTTGGTTTACCACCAGAACGTCTGGTAGTCAGCGTTTTTGAAGAAGATGACGAAGCTTATAATATTTGGCGCGATCAAATTGGCGTACCAGCAGCCAGAATTAAGCGCATGGGCGAAGACGATAACTTTTGGGTATCTGGCCCCACAGGCCCTTGTGGCCCTTGTTCGGAAATTTATTATGACTTCCACCCGGAACGCGGTGATGAAAACATCGATTTAGAAGACGATACCCGGTTTATCGAATTTTATAACCTCGTCTTCATGCAATATAACCGGGATGCATCAGGTAACTTGACACCGTTGCAAAATAAGAATATCGATACTGGCATGGGTTTGGAAAGGATGGCGCAAATCCTTCAACAAGTGCCGAATAACTACGAAACTGACCTGATTTTCCCGATTATTCAAACAGCCGCCCAAATTGCGGGGATTGATTACCACAGCAGCGACGAGAAAATCCAAGTTTCCCTAAAAGTCATTGGTGATCATGTGCGTTCTGTTGTTCACATGATTGCCGATGAAATTCGCGCCTCCAACGTCGGACGGGGTTATGTGCTGCGGCGATTAATTCGGCGGGTAGTACGTCATGGGCGATTAATTGGCATTACTGGTGAATTTATTAACCAAGTTGCCGAAACTGCGATCGCGCTTTCGGAATCAGCTTACCCCAATGTGCGCCAACGGGAAGCGGCTATTAAAGCTGAACTGCAACGAGAAGAAACCAACTTCCTGAAAACTCTAGATAGGGGTGAGAAACTGTTAGCAGAAGTCATCCAAGAGGTAAAACAGCAAAATAAAACCCAAATTAGTGGTGAAAGTGCCTTCACCTTATACGATACCTTTGGTTTCCCGTTAGAACTGACCCAAGAAATCGCGGAAGAAAATCACCTAAGCGTTGATGAAGCGGGATTTGATGCCGAAATGCAAAAGCAGGTGGAACGTGCCAAAGCTGCCCACGAAACCATTGATTTAACTGTACAAGGTTCTTTAGATAAGTTAGCCGAACACATCCACGCCACCGAATTTATCGGTTATACCCAACCTGCAACTACAGCCAACGTTGAAGCCATATTAATAGATGGCATTTCCCAAGAAGCAGCAGAAGCCGGCACAGAAGTGCAAATTGTTCTCAACCAAACCCCGTTTTATGCCGAATCCGGCGGACAAATAGGCGATCGCGGTTATATCTCCGGTGATGGTGTGGTGGTGCGCGTGGAAGATGTGAAAAAAGAATCTGATTTCTTTATCCACTTTGGACGCATCGAACGCGGTACAATCCGAGTAGGAGATGCTGTGACTGCTCAAATAGATCGGGCTTGTCGTCGTCGCGCCCAAGCTAACCATACTGCAACGCATCTATTACAAGCAGCGTTAAAGAAAATTGTCGATGATGGTATATCTCAAGCCGGTTCCCTAGTTTCCTTTGATAGATTGCGCTTTGACTTCAACTGTCCCCGTGCTTTGACACCAGAAGAAGTCCAGCAAGTTGAGGAACAGGTGAATACTTGGATTGCCGAAGCCCATCCGGCGAACGTAGAAATATTACCTTTAGCAGAAGCCAAGGCTAGAGGTGCTGTGGCCATGTTCGGAGAAAAATACGGCGAAGAAGTCCGCGTGATTGACTTTCCTAGCGTATCTATGGAACTCTGCGGTGGAACTCATGTCAGTAATACTGCGGAGATTGGCATATTTAAGATTATTTCTGAGGCTGGTGTAGCGTCTGGGGTACGACGCATTGAGGCTGTGTCTGGCCCAGCAATACTCGATTATCTCAATGTTCGCGATAAAGTAGTCAAAGATTTAAGCGATCGCTTTAAAGTTAAACCCGAAGAATTACCAGAGAGAATTACCACACTGCAAACTGAATTGAGAAACGCTGAAAAACAACTAGCAACCCTGAAATCACAACTGGCGATCGCTAAATCAGACAGCTTGCTGCAATCAGTAGAATCTGTGGGCGATTATCAAATTTTGGTAGCGCAAATGGAAGATATTGACCCCGAATCATTGAAAACTGCGGCGGAAAGGTTACTGCAAAAAATCGGTAACGGTGCAGTGGTGTTGGGTTCTATTCCTGAAGCTGGGAAGGTGAGTATAGTTGCAGCCTTCAGTGCAGAGGTGAATAAAAAGGGACTACAAGCGGGTAAATTTGTCGGTGCGATCGCGAAAATTTGCGGCGGTGGCGGTGGTGGTAGACCAAACTTAGCCCAAGCCGGCGGACGTGATGCGAGTAAATTACCAGAAGCGTTGGCAAAGGCGCAGAGTGATTTGATGTCAGCTTTGAGTTAATTGTATTCTCTTGTGGGGCGGGCAGCATATGGCTACGCCATGCGCGCTATCGATGAAGCTCACGCCAAGTCTTGCCTGCCTTTGATATTTTTAAATCGCACTACAATTTAAGAAACGATCATGATAGCTACCGACATGGTATCAATTCCAATCACCTTGGAACAACTCATTACGGCGGTACAAATGATTACAGGTTTTGCAGTTAGGTGAGGTACATGCAGAAATCAGGAGCATGAGATACAGCTGAATGAACAGCTGTATCAGTACGTGGAGAGGGGTGTAATTACTTGGGTACTTAGGATTTTTGAGTAGAAATCGCTAACTTTGCTCCCTTTACCTGACGTACCTTATCCATCACCTCTACTACCTGACCATGCCCTACTTTCTCATCAGCATTAATAATTACCAACGCTTCTGTGTTAGAACCAATCAAAGTACGTAGTTGTTCTGCTAATGAATCAACTAGGACTGGTTGACGATTGAGGCTAATCATTCCACTTTCATCTAACGTGATGGTAATTTTAGTAGAAACTTGCTGTCGTATTGCTGTCGTCGCCTTAGGTAAATTAACTGGTAAGCCCTCCGACCTGGTTAAAAACAGCGTTGACATGATAAAAAACGTGAGAATCGCAAAGATCACGTCAATCATCGGTAAGATGTTGATTTGTGCTGGGATATCTGCTTCATCTGGTAGACGCATAGCTTTTCTCTCCTCGTTCGTAGCGTCGGCGGTAAAGTAATTCTAGTTGTCCCCCATACTCCTGAATGAGCGCCATTTGTCGTACATACAGTCCCCGAAAGGAGTTGGCAAATAAAAGTGTAAATATAGCAACTACCAATCCTGCTGCGGTAGACACTAACGCTTCACTTATCCCAGCCGTGACACCTGCCGTTTTTGTACCTCCCACATCACCGATATCCAGCGAGGCAAAGGAAGTAATCAATCCCAATACAGTACCAAGTAAACCTAATAGTGGTGCCAGACCGATAATTGTCTCAAAGATGTTTTGAAAGCGTTTGAGCAAAGGTATCTCCGCTTGCGCCTCACTTTCTAACGCCAAACGAAACTCTTCAGGATTCGGTTCTTCTAATTCCAACGCCGCCAGAAAAATGCGTGCCAAGGGCAAATCGGCATTTTTCTGTAGTTTATCTATTGCACCTACTACGTTATCTAGCCGATAAAGATTCAACACATCTCTAACTACACGGCTTTGACGATTATTGATTCTGACCCAAAACCGGATACGTTCAATAATCAGTGCCACCGCCAACACAGAAAACCCAAACAAGGGCCACATTACTACGCCGCCTGCCGTAAACAGACTATTAATTCCCATTTAGCGCCTCGCCATAAAACAATAATACACAGCTAGATTACCAGACTCTTTGGGCAAATTGAGAGTCTTTATCAAGAGACCATAAAATATAGTGTAAGTATTTTTTAAGTACATGTTATTGTTATTCATAATAAAATTGCATAAAATTTAGAAGAAGTTGTTGTATATAAAGAACTAGCCAGACTGCTTCCAGAGGTTCTGTATTTGTTTACAGCAACTAAATAAATTGAATGGTTATTAGTTTAATTTCTATTTAGGCATTTTATTATAGATAATTTTGATGAAATTAAAATGCAACAAGTTATCTGGCATGTGAACAGCATCGTCAAGAATTACTTTAGGAGGGAGTTATATCTTGCACCAGCATCAAAAGCTGCCTGATCTTTAGAAACATCAGGCTAATGGCAAAATTCATCTAAAGATGTCTAAGTTCCCAATGCGGTCAAGATTTCAGTCTACTTTAGCCGAATAACGAGCCAGAAAAGTTTCTACCGCATTGACAATCACATTCTCAATTTCACTCTCACTCATTTTCAGATCCACGATCAAGAATCGGGGCCAAAAGATGATGTCATTGATCATCCCTAGAAACTGTCGAGTGGCGATGGGAATATCTGTAATGACTAAATTACCAGATGTCACTTGAGCTTCTAGATAAGCATTGAGACGTTTGAGAAATGGCTCTTTGCCACGATGGTAAAGTTCAGTTCCCAGTTCTGGAAACCGGGGGGCTTCCGCAATGATCAGGCGAAACAGTGGCTGAATTGTCGGACTATTTAATAGCTGAGCATACTCTCGACCAATATTTATCAAAGCATTTCTAGGAGGTAGATCGGGTTTAATCGGCACAGCACTAATTTCATCAGTCATCCATATCTGCGCCATGATGCCGCCAAACAAATCAGCTTTGCTGGGGAAGTGCTTATATAAAGTAGCTGTGGAAACTTCTGCCTGTTGTGCCACGTAGTCAATGGTAGTGCGATCGTACCCAAACTCCAAAAAAGCATCTAAAGCCGCCTTGAGAATTGCTTCTTGCTTTTGGCGACTAATTTCCGCGCGATAACGTGCCAGCCCCATAGTGAAACGATAGTTTTATTTTGCTTATACCTCCCTTATCATACTCCCCATCGTTGACGAAGATACAGTATAGTAAAACGAGTGTTTTACTATACTTAATAGAAAATAATGTATCGACGACTGCTTGCTCTGGGACTGGTAACATTGACAGCAATGCCTGGAATAGTTATAGCCCAGAAGCTAGACCGTGCAGCACCATTTGATTTTCAAGGACGCTATTTCATCTCTGTTTCAGATGCCGATATGCTGGCATCAGCATATGTAGATGGCAGACTTGGACCCCCTGAAGGGCGAGATGCACTGAGCGTCATTCCTCTTGGAGGTCATGTAAGAGACCTGAAAGTTTATGAAACTGAGGCCAGTAATTCTGTGGCAGGGCCACCTGTTGTCGTTGATGTAACGCCTGATGGTCGTTACGCATTTGTTGTTGAAACCTTGACACAACGTCCCGAAGGTAATTGGCAAAAACAAACCTTTGCTGATTTACGGCATGGAAATCGCATTCAAGTGTTTGACCTAGCAGACCCTACAAAACCCACACTGGTTCAAGATATGGAAATTGCAGAGCGCCCTGGCTCTGTCAGTGTGAATGCAGATGGCTCTCTGGTAGCAGTCACTTTTGATCCAGAAGGTGCTGGTAAAACAACTCCTTTAGCACTGATTCCCTTCACTGAAGGGCGACTCGGACAACCCATTTATCCTTCAGTGCCTAGCTTACCTTTAGAACAACGGCTGATCCATGCAGAATGGCACCCAACTCAAGATGTGCTAGCACTTGTGAATGAAACTACTGCGGCAGTGTCATTTACTAAAGTGATGCGTCAAGGTGCTAACCTGACGCTGGAACCTTGGGGAAATATCGTGCAAATTGAGAAGGCTCCTTACATGGCTCGATTTACCCCAGATGGTCGCCATGTCATTGTGAACAATCTTTATTGGGGAGCAGATGTCGAAGGAACGTGGTCTGAAGCTCCTCGTGGTAGTGTTGTCAGCATTCGCTTAGAAGCAGGAACTCAGGCGGATGGTTCTCCTCGCCATGCCCTGGTTTCGCGAGCTATGACAGGAGTAAGTCCTGAAGGATTAGCTGTTAGCCCGAATGGGAAATATGTAGTCACAACTAATTTAGAGCGGAGCTATTTGCCCTACGATGACGATCGCATTACTTGGTTCTCATCATTGAGTTTTTTCACATTAGATCCGCAAATGGGGCAATTAAATCATGTTGCCGACTACGCTTTTGATGGAATTTTGCCAGAGGCTGCGGCTTTTGATGCCTCCAGCCAATATCTTGCTGTAGTTAGTTTTGACAATTTTGATGACCGAATGCCAGGAAGTTCTATCGATTTTTGGCGAATTGCAACTGATCCACTCAACCCTCAACCGCAACTGGTTCAGACACGTTACTCAATCACAGTTACACGGGGGGCACATTCAATGGTGTTAGTTCCATAGGGGATGAAGAGGAAAATGAAACAGCACAAATGGTTTTTATTGCTCATATTATTTATCAGCTCAATTGCGGTTGCGATCGTACTAGCGCATCTCATTTCTTTTTTCCCTTACCGACTTTCAGGCAATGGATATACTCAGGGCAATTTTGCTGTAGCCATTACTTCACCTGTGCAATTTCCAGTTAACTATCAACAAAAGTTTATGCACTATGCTACGGTAGACTGTCCTAACAGCCGAATTGTGAGACAAATGTATGTGAACCATGATTCCTTGGATGTGGTTGCAACAAGTGAAGTAGTTCCCAGTAATACAGTGATTGTGATGGAAACTTATTCAGCTAATCAGAGTGATCAGGGTAATTTAACTCCGACTCAGCTAAATAATATTTTCATTCGAGAGAAACGCAATGGATGGAACATTGATCCCCATAGTGGTGAATGGCAATCTGCTTGGTACAGCCCATCTGGTTCTTTGGTTTCTGATAATCAAGGCTCTTGCATTGGTTGCCATACAAAGGTGCGAGAGCGAGACTATGTATTCACATTACCTGCTTTGATCGCGGCTGCCAAAACTAGGCAGTTGCAGTATCAACCAACTGAGTTTGGTTCTTCTGTATGTCAATAATTACTTGGTAGAATTTAATCCAAGTATTGGAAAACTCAGAGCAACATGATCAAGGTGTTGATTGGGATGTAGAAGATGGGGGCAAATTTTTAGCTTTGTAGAATAACTCCAAACTATGGCGATCGCCGACAAAACGCCAGTGCCAAGGTTCATAACTCACACCTTGGGGATTATCTTTGGGAAAAGAAAGTTCAAAGCCAAAACGGGCAGCATTTGCTTCTAGCCACTTATAAGCTTTGGTATTTTCAAAGTTAGTTTGGAGATTAGTTGCTGGTACTGCACCATCTCCGATATCCACCGCGTAACCTGTGTGATGTTCACTATGCCCAGGCGGCGCACTGACAGCCGCTCGTTCTGCTGGGGTTTGATTGCGCCTAGCACTAATACCGAAAAATAACTGCTCCTGCTCCTTCACCGAACGAAAACCAGAAATTGGCACTAAAATTACACCTGCACTCCGCGCTGCTTGTGCCATCGCCTGATACCTTTGTGCGGCTGCTTTTCGCATTCTCATCCGCCCATCTGCCGTAATTGCTACTAGTTCTGACTCTGGTGCTTCTGGGTATGTCAAATGTCCCAATAAAGCATTGCTGTTATTCTCTGGGATATTGACAGAATTACTAGATTCTGTATTTGGTGCAGTTGTAGAACTTGGCGATGCAGATGAAGAATCAACGGTATTTTTAGGTGCTGTGACGAAAAACAAAAAACCCGTAATTAAAACTAGCAGGATAAATCCCCCTACTCCCCCAACTAGTAAAAATAGGGTTCGCAAAGGTAGCTTGGGTGTGGCATCAGGAATATCGCGTAAAGCAACTGGAATATCTTCACTAGAGGCACCTGATAAATTTGGCGATTGTCCAGAAAACCCGGCTTTATTCAAGGATCAACTCCTGCTTATGTTCAAGATTCATTTGAGATTGTAGACTGGACAGAAATAAACTTCTTGGGTATTATTTTACATCTGTAATTCCTAGGCGCAATCTTGGATAACCTCCTAGAACTATACGTCAAACTTGTAGGATTAGTCCTGGTAGGTTTTATTCTGGGACGTAAATTATCTGACACAGTTCCTATACGTATAGGACAATTTTTATTTTGGGTGGGAGTACCTATAAGTATTGTAGCTTTTTTACGTCAAACTGATTTGTCCAGTCAAATTTGGATTGCCCCGGCGATCGCCTATTTAGCCATCTTTCTAGGGGCATGTTTAGCTTGGTTAGGAATTAAAGGGCAAACTTATTTCACAAATACCACTCCTCAAGAAGCAACGCAAGGTAGTTTTATTTTGGCGGCAATGTTGGGTAACACAGGTTATCTGGGCTTTCCCATCACTTTGGCAATGGTAGGACAAGAATATTTTGCTTGGGCTTTATTCTACGACTTGTTAGGGTCAGTCTTCGGCGCTTATGGCTTAGGTGTAGCATTAGCATCTCATTACAGTGGTAATACTAGTAATTATTGGCACGTTACAAAGGCCATCTTCATTAATCCTGCCCTGTGGAGTTTTGGCTTGGGCTTACTATTTCGGCAGGTGAAACTTTCCACCTTCGGAGAATTGAGCCTGGAAAAATTAGGTTGGAGTGTCGTTGCTTTATCTCTAGTATTAATTGGGATGCGGCTTTCTCAGATGAATTCTTGGCACAGACTACCAGAGGCAGGGATCAGCTTAGCAATCAAAATGCTGCTAGTTCCTTTAGTTGTTGGTAGCACACTACCACTTTTGGGTGTGACCGGGGAACCAGCCCAGGTGATTGTGTTACAAATGGCAATGCCACCAGCATTTGCCACACTAGTAATAGCCGAAACCTTTAATCTTGATCGCGACCTCGCGGTTACCTCCTTAGCCGTTGGATGTGTGGTACTACTGGTTACCCTTCCAGTTTGGCTGTGGATATTTTGATTTTGAATTTATTATGTAGTGAGTGTGAAATTAACTTTGTCTAGGTAATTTATCAGCATGGCTGACTTATCTTTGCAGTTAATTCTGCCGGGTTCATCTGCTCATAGTGTTCAAAAGGTTGATGAATCCAAGGATTATCGGGCAGATAATCGACATAATAATCTGGTACTATCACCGAACAAGCTTTATACCAAAGTACGGCTGTGCGAATTTCTTCAATGGGAACATTACTGTTTTGTTTTAGCCAAGGTATAGTTTGCTGGAGTGTAATTCCAGAGTCTACCAAGTCATCTACTAGCAGAATGCGCGCACCTAACCTTTCGGTTGTCATTGTTAAATGGCGCGAAAAAGTTAAATTGCCTCTTTCTTGCTTACCAGGACCACTGTAAGATGATGTTGCTAAAATTGCCAACGGCTGCTGGTATATACGGGAGAGAATATCTCCTACTCGCAGTCCCCCTCTGGCAAGACAGACAATCTGGTTGAATTCCCAGCTTGACTGATAAATTTGAGCAGCCAGGTATTCAATTTTTTGGTGATAATCCGACCAAGAAACGTAAAGGTCTGGCATAAGAAATATGATTTCTAGGTGATACTGAAGTCAACTGCAAACTTTTTATTTTAATATGAGCGCAAGCTATTATGACCGATTCTGCTGATGACTTTGCCCAAAATACTCCTGACAGTCAAAAACTGGATTTTAAAACCAAGCTGGCTTATGGTGCAGGAGATTTAGGCCCAGCGATTACTGCCAATATTTCGATTTTTTTTCTGCTAGTTTTCTTTACTAATGTTGCTGGGATTCCGGCGGGTTTAGCCGGCAGTGTTTTAATGATTGGTAAAATCTGGGATGCCATCAACGATCCAATTATCGGGGTGTTATCAGATAGAACGAAATCTCGTCGCTGGGGACGTCGTTTGCCTTGGATGTTTTATGGGGCAATTCCCTTTGGTATTATCTTTTTCTTGCAGTGGATTGTACCGCAATTCAGTAGTGATCAGAGTAGTAATGTTTGGCCATTGTTTTGGTATTACGTAGTGATTGGGTTATTGTCTCAGGTGTTTTACACCGTTGTCAGTTTGCCTTATACGGCAATGACACCAGAACTCACTCAAGATTACGACGAACGCACTACCCTAAATAGCTTTCGCTTTGCTTTTTCTATTGGTGGCAGCATTTTATCGCTGATTTTGGCACAAATTATTTTTTCTATCATCGGCGATCGCCAGCAACAATATCTAGTTTTAGCGGCAATTTGTGCAATAATTTCGGTTTTGGCATTGTATACGTGCATATTTGGAGTCCGCGATCGCGTGTTGGCTTTTGAAGCAAAACGCACCCAAGCCGAGGAACCTCCATCTATTCCTTTCTTTGAGCAACTAAAAATCGTTTTCAGTAATCGGCCTTTTCTATTTGTTATTGGTATATATCTTTTTTCTTGGTTAGGGGTGCAGGTAACAGCCAGCATTATTCCCTATTTTGTAGTTAACTATATGCGCCTGCGTGACTCAGATGTACCATCTGTCATGATTGCAGTTCAAGGCACCGCCTTGTTGATGCTATTTGTTTGGAGTGCTTTGAGCAAAAAAATTGGTAAAAGACTGGTTTATTTTTTGGGAATGAGTTTATGGATTATGGCAGCCGGGGGTCTATTTTTCTTACAACCTGGTCAAATAGGTGTCATGTATCTGATGGCTGTCATGGCAGGTTTTGGCGTGTCCACTGCTTATCTAGTTCCTTGGTCGCTGATTCCAGACGTGATTGAATTAGATGAACTGCAAACCGGACAACGCCGAGAAGGAATTTTTTACGGCTTCATGGTTTTACTGCAAAAAATTGGTTTAGCTTTGGGGTTATTTTTAGTGGGCAATGCCTTACAAGCAGCAGGTTTCCAAGCAACTGTACCAGGACAACCTACACCCATTCAACCAGAATCGGCGCTATTAGCCATTCGTCTCGCTGTTGGCCCTCTCCCGACATTTTTCTTAATTTGTGGCTTATTTCTCACATATTTTTACCCAATTACTCGCGAAATGCACGCAGAAATTATGCTGAAACTAAAAGCACGTCAGGAAAAGTAGGACTGTGCTGTAGGAGGGGAGGTAAGACCAAAACTCGGACAAAGGTTTAAGTTGCGGTACTCGCCTGTAAGTACAGAAACCCCTAGTTTCGCTGCGCGAAACTAGGGGTTGTTCACAATGAAGCGTTTTTACAAGTGCACATATCACTGACTACCACGAGTGTCTGCTGCGCGGCAAACAATTTCCATAGATGTAGCGTCAGCAGTTCCCAGTTGAGGAAAAATTTCTCGCTCAGTTTTATCATCACTGGTTAACTGACCTGTTGAAGTATAAAGAGAAAATCTTTTAGAAAATAACCTACCTTGACTACAAGCAGCCTTAAGAGTAGTTTTTGCCATACCATCACCATGCTTCTGAGAAATGATATATTCGGTTCCTTTAACAGATGACAAATCAAGTAGAATCGGATTGCCATTACTATCAGAACCTACTTGAATATGAAAGAAAGCATTGTTGCCAATTGTTTCAGCGATCGCTGTACTACTAAATGCCAGTGTTATCACAGTTATTAACCCACCAATTATTTTTAAGAACATAACGATTAAAAAATGAGAAACTATATACTATTCTTATTCGGATAAAGGTAATTTTTGGCGCGGTGAAATCACTAAAATCTTCTTGATTAGCGATACTTAGCCGTATCCTAGTAGTATGTAATTATATTTAGAAAAACCTATTTTCAAGCTACAATTACCATTTTTTATATTTACTCATAAAAAAACTCCAGAGCCTGTTGATCAAGCCTGGAGGAAAGGACATCAATCATGATTTATAAATTTATTATTCCCTAAATTATGGAAAATTTCTCACAAAAAAAACCGTAGCTGGACTACTACGGCTTTTTTGAGTGGATTACTGAACTCTAACTCTATGTGAAAAGCTGGTGTCTTTTAACTTCAGCTTTTTACCTATATCGAATCTCTTTGTTTGTAAACTCTAACTGCTTTATATACATTCGTCATTACTTACTTAAGAAAGTTCGCCTGGTAACATATTGATCCTTATCAAACGTAAAGTTTTATTTTTTTGGTAAACTTAAAGCTACCAAACTAGTCATTTTTAAGTATAATTACGACTAAAATTTATTATTAAAGATACTTTGCTGCTAAGATAAGCATTTTTAAAGTTAAAATTAACACAATTTTAGTAAAGAAAAATTCAGTGACCTAGAGAAAATAAATTTTATTTGAGTGATTAGAAAAGAGCGAACGCGTTAGCGTAGCTTATGCCTACGGCACACTACGTGGTAGGCGGCCTTTCCTGTGTAGCCGTGACTTCCAGTGCAGGAGTGCAAGATATAAGCTAGCATAGTATCTTTTTTAACGCTCCTTGAAAATTACGGATACCGCTAGTTCCTTTTCAGGAATGAATTAAATATTACAATTTATTGCAATATCTCTGTCAGGGGTTACCATGTCAAAGTCATTTCGACTACGCTATTAGAGCAAACTCATAACGACTATGAATAAATCCGTTGTTGATGAGTTGCTAAACAGACATTGCAACCATTGCAACATCTCAGTAAACTGATGGAGAAATCATCTAATATGGCAGACCCCAAAACATTGACAACGGCTGATGGGATTCCGGTTGCGGATAACCAGAACTCTTTAACAGCAGGTGCTCGTGGCCCTGTGCTAATGCAGGATTTTCACCTGATGGAGAAGCTAGCTCACTTTAACCGGGAACGGATTCCTGAACGCGTTGTCCATGCAAAAGGAGCTGCTGCATTTGGCACGTTCACAGTCACTCACGATATTACTCGTTATAGTCAAGCCAAAGTGTTTTCCGAGATTGGCAAGCAAACTCCGGTGCTTTTGCGGTTCTCTACTGTGGGAGGCGAAAAAGGTTCAGCCGATGCAGAACGTGACCCTAGAGGTTTTGCGGTCAAATTTTATACAGAACAAGGTAACTGGGACGTGGCAGGTAATAATACACCAGTTTTCTTTATCCGTGATCCCCTGAAGTTTCCTGATTTTGTTCACACACAAAAGCGCCATCCCCAAACTAATTGCAAAGATGCCAACGCCATGTGGGATTTTTGGTCACTTAGCCCAGAGGCTCTACATCAAGTGACAATTCTGTTCTCCGATCGCGGTACACCCAAAACCTACCGACACATGAACGGCTATGGTAGCCATACATTCAGCCTCATCAATGCTCAAGGACAAAGAGTATGGTGCAAGTTTCAATTCAAAACTATTCAAGGTATTGAAAACTTCACAGCCGAAGAAGCAGTGCGAGTTAAAGGCGAAGATCCAGACCATGCAACCCGTGACTTATTTGACGCGATCGCGCGCGGAGAATTTCCTAAATGGCGAGTCTGCATTCAAGTAATGACCGAGGAACAAGCAGCACATCATCAGGATAATCCTTTTGACCTAACGAAGGTTTGGAAACATTCCGAGTATCCCTTAATTGACGTGGGTATTCTGGAACTTAATCGCAATCCGCAAAACTACTTTGCTGAAGTTGAACAAGCGGCGTTTTCTCCTTCTAATGTTGTTCCTGGTATTGGTTTCTCTCCCGATAAAGTACTACAAGCTCGGATCATGTCTTATCCTGATGCTCAGCGCTATCGCATCGGTGCCAACTATCAGCAATTACCTGTCAATCAACCAAAATGCCCGGTGATGCATTATCAGCGCGATGGGGCTATGGCATTGGGAGTGAATGGCGGTAATACGCCCAATTATGAACCCAATAGCAATGAAGATACGCCAAAGCAAAATTGTGCTTATGCAGAACCTGCTTTGGATTTAGGCCATGTTAAAGGCGATCGCTATGACCACCGTGTTGACAATGACGATTACACCCAAGCAGGGGATCTTTATCGGTTGATGACACCAGATCAACAAGAACGTCTGATCCAAAACATTGTCGGCAGTTTAAGTCAAGCACGACATGACCTGCAAATGCGCCAACTCTGCCATTTCTTTCGAGCAGATGTGAATTACGGCCGTCGTGTGGCAGAAGGTTTGGGCATTGCGATCGATCCATCCATGATGCCAACATCTGCTCAACCCGTCCAGGCATAACAATTGGCAAAACACAATTGAGTTATCCGAACGCCTCTGGTGATGCATCAGGGGCTTTCTGGTTAAACTTTAGCAATGGTTACAGTTTGAGGTTGGTTTTGATATTTTCCGAAGCGATCAGCATAAGTTGTTTGGCATGGTTCTCCTTCTAAGAACAAAAGTTGCAACACACCCTCATTAGCATAGATTCGACAATCTGCACTAGAAGCATTACTGAACTCCAAAGTCAAGTAACCTTCCCATGAAGCCTCGGCAGGAGTGATGTTGGCAATAATACCGCAACGAGCCATTGTTGATTTGCCAATACAAATGACTGTGATATTGGCAGGAATCCGCAATCGCTCCAACGAAACACCCAAAGCGTATGAATTTGCGGGAATGATGAAAAACGATCCATCTGCATCGGTTTGTAATGCAATAGATTCTAGGTTGTCAGGGTTAAACCGCTTGGGATTAACGATAGTACCTGGAATATGTCTAAAAACCCGAAAATCTGTAGGAGCTAGCCTTAAATCATAGCCATAGCTAGATAATCCGTAACTAATAACTCGCCTATCTTCAATTTGGCGCACTAAAGAACTTTCAAATGGAGCAATCATCCCTAGTTTGGCTTGTTCGATGATCCATTTATCGTTTTTCAACATGTTTAACCTCTAAAATTTGGCTCGAAGGGTGATATTATCACCTGTTGAGCTTTTTTAGTAATCTAGATATTGCCCGACTACTGAGGATATCGTGAAGTGGTGTATTCTTCACGGTCGATGACTGCGACGGATTTCTGTAATTTGGTCTGCTACATCCAAGAGCGATTGCGGCATTTCTGGCCCTGTGAGAATGATATCGACATGGGGAGGGCGTGCTGCCAGAAACCCCAAAACTTCTGTTTCGGGAATTAAACCAAAGTTAATCGCTAAACTTAACTCATCTAAAACTACTAAAGAATACTTACCTTCACATACTACCTGTTGTGTATACTGCCACAGCTTTTGTAAAGCTTGGTTTTCTGCGTCGTCTAGATGCGGTGTATCGATGCAACGAGGTAAATCACAACGAATCCAATCTAAATTTTGCCCTAACTGAATTGGTCGCTCTTGTCCTTGACGAATGCCACCTTTGAGAAACTGTACTACTAATACTGGTGTCCCTTGACCGGCAATTCTCAAAGACTGAGCCATAACGCTGGTAAAAAAGTTACGGTGAGAACTAGTGAAAACTTGTACTAGTCCGGCAATTGGGTACGGTGAGCTGAGAGTCGAGTTGACGCTTGGGGTTTCTAACTGAGCAACCATAGGGGTAGTTCAAAAATAGTAAAGAATTAAAGAATTTTGCAGATAGTAGTTCTAGTAGTTCCAAATCTATCTGTATGGTTAGTGCTGTTTTTGGCAAGTTGTAGTATAACTGGCAATCTGCATTCTTAGTCAAACACTAGGTTTGTCTTGAAGTCAAGAGTTATTAATGTTGACATTTTGGTTTTTTGGATGAAACTAGTCATACAAAATGCAAATACATAATTAACAATTCAAAATAGTTGAGAAAGCTGGGAACGACAAATGGAAATATTCAAAGAAGTCAGAAGTCAGAAGTTCAGAGGGAAGACGGATGAGCCTCTTTCTTCTTTTTGAAGTGTTAAATATGATCTTGACTTGGGCAAAACAGACTTAAGGTGTCATAAATTTTACTTAAAGAGGAGTAATTTGTAGTGAGATTAGTGATACTGGGAGGTTCAGGATCGGGGAAAAGCACTCAAGCGCAAAAGCTTTGTAGATATTTTGACATACTTCAAATTTCTACAGGGGAAATGTTACGGGAAGCAATATCTGGAGACCATTCCCTCGGCGTTTACACTGATGTGAGTGATTTAGGTCGCCATGCACAGCCATATGTGGCCAAGGGGGAGTTAGTCCCGGATGAAATAATGATTGAATTGATCCGGTTGCGGTTCAAAAAGTTTGATGTCAATTGCGGTTGGGTATTAGAAGGCTATCCTCGTACTGTCTTTCAAGCCGAGGAATTGGATTTTTTGTTGGATGATTTAGGGCAAAAGTTAGACTGGGCTATTTATTTACAAGTACCAGAAGCTACAATGGTTAGTCGCTCCCTGGGGCGTTCTCTCCCAGATGACCAACCCGAAATTGTCCAGCGTCGGGTAGAAATATTTTACGATCGCACCATTCCCATCCTAGAATATTACGACCGTCGTCGCTGCTTGCTAACTATCAATGGAGATCAGTTACCAGAGATGGTACAGCAAAACATTTTGACTTTGCTCTCAATCCCTTAACAGAGCTTTTAAATTCCTGAAAATTGCAGTTTGATGGCTGTATGTTATTTCTTTTTCACATCACGAGCCATATTGAGGTAGTAGTCATCCATTTTGGCATGAGGACGACGACGGGTAGTGGCGGTAACTTCAGGAGTCTTATCCGGCTTGGTTTCTATTGGCTCTTGATCTGAATTGCGATTTATGCCCTGTGCCTCATCAGATTCCAAGAAATAACTAGGTTTATTGAATCCGAATACCTCGGCAAAAAAGCCCAAAAAATTACCTACAAGACCAAATAAACTTTTGAAAACAACAGATAAAAAGCCTTCAAGCCGAAGGAACGAGTTCCGAATAATTTGATTGAGACGAAACATAGTAGTACCCTCTATGATTGCATATCATTATTGTGACCTAATTGCATGATGATCTGTAACACTGTCAACATTCTTTAGCGATTACCTCCGGCACTGCATTTCGCGCGATCGCTGATTCACATCTCGATTATTTCATATGAGATTTCCCGCCAAGTAATCCTTAATCTCTTAGGCATGAATGTTAAGTTGCCAAGAAGCAGGAGAGATTACTAATGTAAGTTCTCTTTCCCCTGCCTCTTCTTTGAGGTGCTTTTATCATCAAAGGCGGTATCTGGTAACCTTAAGGCAGTATTCTTCTGTATAAAAATTCTGAGGCAACTCTCATGGTTTGGCAGCGTCCCGATGGTCGGCAACCCTACCAACTCCGTCCGATCAGCTTTCATACCGGTTTTACCCGTTTTGCCCCCGGTTCTGTCCTCACAAAATGTGGAGACACTCAAGTACTTTGTACTGTCAGCATTACTGAAGGAGTGCCCAAATTTTTAGTAGGAACTGGCAAAGGTTGGTTGACATCTGAGTATCGAATGTTACCGTCAGCCACACAACAACGACAAGAACGGGAATTGTTGAAATTGTCTGGACGGACTCAAGAAATTCAACGTTTAATTGGCCGCAGTTTACGGGCAGCAATTAATTTTGAGGCATTGGGAGAACGGACACTGACCGTAGATGCTGATGTATTGCAAGCTGATGCAGGCACTAGAACCACGGCAATTACAGGTGGGTTTGTAGCCTTAGCTCATGCAGTTTCTCAATTGTTGCAGCAGGGAGTATTAGAGCGATCGCCTCTATGCGGGCAAGTAGCAGCAATATCTGTGGGTTTATTGCAAGGCGAGCCATATTTAGATTTAAACTACATTGAGGATGTAGCCGCAACAGTAGATTTCAATGTGGTGATGAATCAACACCTGGGCATGATTGAAATCCAGGGAACAGCAGAGGAAGGTACTTATAGCCGTATCCAGTTGAATCAACTGCTAGATTTTGCCGAAAAAGGAATTCAGCAGTTATTAATCGCTCAACGAGAAGCGATCGCAGGCTGGGATGTGCTGTAGGTGGGGGAGTAGGGAGTCTGACTTTTCCCGTTAAGTCTGTTTAGCAAGCTTCCAGCCCTCACAGAGGTCATGCAATTTTAACCAACCGCGCCACAGGACTTGAATACCAATGGGTGTTTTGCTTCGATGTTCGAGGTAGCCAC
>JAHHIM010000002.1:0-190307 GCA_019358915.1 Trichormus sp. ATA11-4-KO1 | reverse complement strand
GGTGGCTACCTCGAACATCGAAGCAAAACACCCATTGGTATTCAAGTCCTGTGGCGCGGTTGGTTAAAATTGCATGACCTCTGTGAGGGCTGGAAGCTTGCTAAACAGACTTAACGGGAAAAGTCAGCTCAGGATTCTGTGTTGCAAGTTTATAAAACTCAACAGCCAGAAGATGCCCAGCGAATTATCATTACAGGACACTTAGCCAATGCCAAAATAGTTGCTGAATATCTGCGGCTATGTGACGTTTATCTTCAGCCTTCATTGTGGGAGGGAATGCCAAATGCATTGCTAGAAGCAATGGCTTGTGGTTGTTGTTGTATTGCGAGTGATGCGGGTGGGATTCCTGAGGTGATTTTACATGGTGAAAATGGTTTTATATTGCCGCGTTCTCAATTACATAAGTTGGGTGAAGCGGTGCTGGAATGTTTGGCAATGACATCAGCACAAAAAAATACAATTATGCAAGCAGCACGCGATCGCATCCTCACTGAATATTCTATAACTCAAGAGCAACAACGACTTCAAACTTTAATTGACCGCTTGATTCCCAATTCAGCGTAAGCGCCTGTCAAAGCTTCTCCTGCACGTCTCCAAGTGTAATACTCCTCAATTCGCCTCCGGGCATTCAATGCTATTTGAGTTGCTAATTCAATATCATTTTGCAATCGTAACACTGCATCTTTAATTGCTTTGGCTGAACCTGGCTTGACTAACAAAAAATGTCCTCCGTCTTCGCCTAATTCCCGCACCACTGGCAAATCACTAGCAATTACAGGTATTCCCGTTGCCATACCTTCTAAAATCTTCAAGGGACAACAACCTTGAACTAAATTGCGATCGCTGGGCATTAATGGTGCCAAAATCATATCTGAAGCATGAATATGTTTAACCAACTTTGTTTGCGATATCGGTGCTAAAATAGTCAGCTTATCTGCTACTCCCAACTTTAATGCTAGCTGCTTTAATTTTTTAATTTGATCATCTCTACCTTGTCCAATTACTGTTAAACAGGCAAGTAAATCTTTATTTACCAGTTCTAAAGCTTCAATTGCTAAATTTACACCTTGCCAAGGCGAAAGTGTGCCAAAATATAACATTTGTAAGGGTGCATTGACAAAGATATCCTCAGACTTCCAGTTTGAGTTTTTTAAACGGTAGGTAAACACATCTAAATCTACACCGTTGGGAATTACTCGAATTTTCTGTGCCGGGACATTTCGGCTTTGTAAATATGCGGCGGTAACACTGCTGGGAGTCACAATTAAATCGGCTGCTGCCAAACAAATTTGTTCTTGGGAGTGCAATTTGTGCAGTAGTTCTCGATCATCAGCAACAGCAGGATAGCGATATTTTAGCTCAATCGAAGGTAAGCCATTAACTTCAAAGATTAATTTATCGCAATATTGCTTTTTATTAAGTGCAATGACAAAGCCTTCATAAATCGAACGAATATGCACTGTTTCAAATCGGCGACCTTGCAACCACAGCCGCAGTAAATTTTGAAAATACAAAATTCGTTGAATTAAATTATTACCCACGGCAGGCAACATTGTCTGCATAACTTGCGGGAAAATTTCATCAGAATTTATCGGTTCTGCTGTAGGAGAAACTGTTACTAACTGGATATCGCCAAAAGCCATTGCTAAAGCCTTAGAAAAAGCCATAATATGAATTGCTGCACCCTTTGATGCGGGTACAATATCGAAGGAAATGTAAGCTATCCTCGGTTGATTCATAAATATTTATATATTGCGTTGACACTTAATTTTGGGTTTGTTATACTGACGGCGATTTATATTGGTTTCATCTAATATATTTTGGCAAAACTCAGTTTAAAACTAATTTAAATAAAATTAATAAAAATCTACAAAAATATGGAATTTAATTGAGTTGATGGAGCTTGGATAATATGCCTATTGAATTACAACAATTTCGTAAGCAATTAATTTATGAAACGACAGAATTATTTGCTAGTATTACAACTGATTTAGATGATTTAGCAACACTTTCTCAACTTTCAGAACTTAGAAAAAAGAAATATGGCAAAATAGCACTTTACTATTTTTTAGGAGCAGTAACCTTAGGCGTACTGAATTTTATCATATCTGGTTCTGGCATAGCTTCAGGGTTGGTAAGTGTAGTTATTGGCTTGCTAAACTTAGGGTTTATTGGTTTAATAATAGCCTGGATTTATGCCTTGATAATGAGATATAAATTTAGCAGATTAAATATTATTAACTATCGATATGAAGTCACAGAAAAAATCCTAAAAATGCTGGCTAGAGATATAGATAAAATGACTCTAGTCTATATGAAATTATCATTTCAAAAAAATGAGATAAATGAGCATAAAGTAGATACTATACCGCATCCTTACAAAGCGGGATGGAAAATAGATATTTATCAAAATCAATGGTTAAACATTCAAGGAAAGTTTTTAGATAGAACTCGCTTTGCATTAACTGTAACTGGATTATCCAAAAGGCAATACGGTTGGAAACGTAGTAGTAGTGGTAAAAGTAAGCATAAATCTAAAGTTAAACTTGTAGGGTTGGATGTGAACTTAAGCTTAATCTATCCCCAGCGCCGCTACGGAGCAGTTAAAGTTTTAAAAAATGAAGTTAGTGCAGCAATAAAGCTACCCAAGTTAGCTGCTGTGAGAAGTTTAAAAGTTACAGATAAAGCCATACATTTAACAGTGAGAATTGAGCCAAATGTTGCAGAGAGTCAAGAAAAAATTTATCAAACCATTGTCGCGATGTTTTTGAGTCTTTATCAAGTACTTAATTTGGCAAAAATGCTTTCTAAAGAAACAGTATAAAAAACATGATTGGGAAAGTTTTAGTTTTAGGGTTTTTAATTACTGCACTTTTAGGATGTAGTAATAACAAAACTGAAATTGAGTTATCTAAAGAGAATGTTTCGCCAACAACAGTTACAGCGACTAATGTTGCTGATCGCACTGATAAAATTAAGTTTAAAACAGAGGGAGGCTCAGATTTATTTGCCCTAAAACAGCAAGCTGATGGCGCTAAATTAGTCGATGGTAATGACCAAGAATTAGCCAGAATTAAAGCTGATAAATCAGGAAAAATTAAAATTAAAAATGCTTCAGATAAAGTTTTGGGTTATGTAGTAACGGCAAAAGGCTATTGGAAGCTGGAAAACCCTGAACAAAGCCAAGATTTATATATTCTCAGACGGCAGAATGACGGTAATTATCAACTAGAAAATGCCGCCAAGAAAGAAATTTATCAAATTAAGACACGTAAGGATGGCTGGGGAATTGAGACACCAGACAAAAAGTTAGTTTATCAGGTGAGGATTAAAGCAGGTAAAACTTCTTTAAGAAATGCATCTGCAAATACGGTTTTTTCTACAAAATCAGAAATATCACCCATTGCATTTACTTGCTTTGGATTAGACGTTCTCACCCGCGAACAACAAGCGGCTTTAGCTTATGCAGTAAATTTAACAGGAGGACAATAAAAGTTGCAGATTCAGCTAACTTGGATAGATCCAAATACAGAAGAATGTCGAGAACCATTATTAGAAACACCAGTGGTAATTGGGCGGAAATTTCAGCAAATGCCACAAGAAATTAATGGAGAAAGAGTTTCGAGAGTGGTAATTCAAGATGATTTAATTGCAGATTATCATGCTTTGATTGACTGGCAAAATCAAGAGTTAATGATTATTGCTCAGAATACAAATAGCGGTGTAAAAATCAATGGCTTGCAGGTGACTAATAGCAGCTTAAAAAATGGCGATCGCATTCAAATTGGTAGCTGTGAAATTGTAGTAAACTTGGTAGTAGCAAATATATGCGATCGCATGGTAGGTTTCCTGTTCAAACGACGCTGCGATCGCACAGATCAAACAGACTGCCCCTATTGTCATCAGTCATACGCAGAAGACTATGCCTTTTATACCGGATACGGTAATTATCGTCCTGGTTATTGGGGTAATAATTATTATGATAACCGTGATTGCTATTTCTACGACTCCAATACAGGCAGTGTTAACTTTACAGAAGCTGATTCTGTAAGTTTAGAACATGAAAGTGATGCTGATTTTGAAAGCAATATGGGAGCAAGTTAAATGAAAGGAAACAGGGATAATTCAGCTGTTGTAAAAATTTTCAGTATTAAGATTTTTGGATCTTGAATAAAACTTGGTTAATTTACGCCCTTGGTGGTGGTTGGGGACATTTAACTCGCGCTTTATCTCTGGGAAGAATTGCCGCAAATCACAGAAAAGTCAGAATTATTACAAATAGTCCCTATGCACAGCAAATAAATCATGAGGGTTGCTTAGTGCATTGGATTCCCGATAATAATGGGTTTTCGGCAACTTGTATCCAAGTACGGGAAATTTTACTGAATACTCATTATGATTGCTTGATTATTGATACCTTTCCTAGAGGTTTGGGGGGTGAGTTGGCAGACATTTTACCTGAGTTATATCCAATACCCCGGATTTTAATTCATCGCGATATTAACCCGCGCTATATTACTGCCAAGGGTTTGCGGTCTTTTGTTGCGGAAAATTTTGCTGCGGTGATTGTACCAGGAGAAGGTACAGATTTAGGTTTGTGTGATTTGCCTGGTGTACAGCATACCGCACCTTGGTTGATTCGTCATGCGGGGGAATTACCAGATAAAATTACCATGCGATCGCGTATCCTCAAAGTTGATGCATCTATCAAAACTATCCTTGTTTGTGCCACCGGTCAAACATCAGAATTAAGTATTTTTGCTCAAATAGCGCTGCGACTACATCAAGATTTTCCTAAATGTGCAGTGAGAATTTTAGCCCCTGATTGTCCGGTAGATTTTCCAGAGGCTTTATGGGTATCTCACCATCCGGGTATTGAATGCCTAGCCGCAGCTGATGTAGTTGTAGGTGGGGCTGGATACAACACAGTTTACGAATGTGCCGCAGTGGGTGTACCTTTAGTAGCATTAGCTTTTCATCGACTGTACGATCGCCAAAGCAAAAGAGCTGGCAAAGCCTACTGGGTAAGAAATATTGAGGAAGCAGTTACCACTGTAAGAATACTGCTCAACCAAGTAAAAACCGCACAAAGTTCCTCTGTGTCAGCCTATGTTAACGGTGCTGTGCAAGCAGTGAATCAGATTATGAGTTATAAGTTGTGAGTTATGAATTTTATTTCTCACTTTTAACTACTAACTTTTTACCTGTACTGAATCGTGAATCTACGCCACCTGATTCCAATTTTTGATGATTCCGTCTCCAGCTGGGCATTAGAGGCGCGGTTACTGCGCTGGTTAACATTGATTTGGCTGTTTGTCGGATTAATCATGCTGTTTTCGGCATCCTATCCTGTTGCTGACGTGCGTCAAGGAGATGGACTGTACTACTTTAAGCGCCAACTAATTTGGGTTTTAGTTTCCTTGATTGGATTCAACATGATTGTGAATCTTCCTTTACGGAAAATTTTGGGCATGTCCCATTGGTTTTTAGGACTATTTTTGGCGTTAATTTTTGCTACTTTAATCCCAGGAGTTGGTAGAAAAGCTTTCGATGCAGCACGTTGGATAGCCATCGGGCCTATTCCACTTCAACCTTCGGAACTGATTAAACCCTTTTTGGTGCTGCAAAGTGCGCGACTGTTTGGACAATGGGAACGGTTAAGTTGGCTAGCGCGCTTAACTTGGTTAGGTGTTTTCTGTCTAGTACTTCTAGGAATTCTAGCCCAACCTAACTTAAGTACAGCCGCACTCTGTGGTATGACTATTTGGTTAATTGCCCTAGCTGCTGGATTACCTTACAAATACTTGGGAGAAACAGCATTTGGTGGTCTATTATTAGCGCTAATCAGTATTAGCCTAAAAGAGTATCAGCGTCGGCGGGTAATGTCGTTTCTCAATCCTTGGGCAGATCCTACAGGTGATGGTTATCAACTAGTACAAAGTTTACTAGCCGTGGGTTCTGGTAAAACTTGGGGGGCTGGATTTGGTCTTTCCCAACAAAAGCTGTTTTATCTGCCAATTCAGGACACCGATTTTATTTTTGCCGTGTTTGCCGAAGAATTTGGCTTTGTTGGCAGTATGGTGTTTTTGCTACTTTTAGCTTTATTCGCCACCCTAGGATTAATAGTGGCACTAAAGGCGAAGAATAAAGTAAATCGATTAGTAGCGATCGGTGTGACAATTGTGATGATTGGACAATCATTGCTACATATTGGTGTGGCTACAGGTGCCTTACCAACTACAGGTTTACCTCTACCCATGTTTAGTTATGGAGGTAATTCCATGATTTCTAGCTTAGTAGGTGCAGCTTTGTTGATTCGAGTAGCCCGCGAGAGTAGTGAAGCTGAAGTAGTACCATTGCGAAGACACCAGTCTGAAAATAAGCAACAACGGCGGATGTTTCAGAAAAATAAAATCTAACAAAACTGAAAACCACTTTTAACTCAGCACTCCCCTTCGACTTCGCTCAGGGCTAGCGCACTCAGCACTTAGAAAAGCACTCAGCACTTTGCCATAACTCGCAGTCCCACAATTATTAAGTCCCGTTCAACGCCTTCAAGTTCGGCAACTTTCGGCAAATGTCCCCATTGTTGAAACCCGAATGTTTCAAACAGCTTTAAACTGGGTTGATTGTGGGCAAAAATAAAGCCTAAAAGCGTGTTTAAACCTAAATTATGACTTTCGCGAATTGCTTGGGCTAGGAGTTGCCGTCCTAAACCACATCGATGAACTGACGGGGCAATGTAAATACTAATTTCGGCGGTTGAATTATAAGCTGGCCGCCCATAAAATGATTGAAAACTCAGCCAGCCAACAACTACACCCTCTATTTCTATCACCCAAAGTGGCCGTTTTGCAGGCGATCGCCCTTGAAACCAAGTAAGGCGACTGTTCACAGATACTGGTTCTAAATCAGCAGTTGCCATGCGACTAGGAATGGCAGCATTATAAATTGCCACTATTGCAGGCAAGTCAGTTTCAATCGCATGGCGGATACTCATTGCTGCCGTCTCGTCTTTGAGGAATCTTCAGAAAATATTTAATAATAATACAGTCTTCACCAAAGTTAGTGCTGAGTTAAGACAGCGCCGCAGGCACTGCTAACTCTATAAATCCTTCACCACTTACCACTACTGAAGCTGACTTTTCAACATTCATCCTAGAGAAACAGACGAATTTCTCATATTGGGAAGAACAAATATTTTTTATTTAAGTAAGTATATATCTCTTTCGTGAGATTGGGAGTAGAAAAATTTCTAAACTCCTCTTCCAGCAAGATTATTGGCGGGAATTTTACCCTCAATCTTGACATGATCAGCCCAATCATTAAACCTTTTAACAACAAGTATTTCCTAGCTTTTTACCACAATTAACATAGAATCTGACTTAATTTTTGTAGCTAGAATTACAAAAAATATTTTTAGTTTAAATATAGAAAACAAAATTTTATTTACAGCTATAGGTAGAGGTTGGTTTTATTAACACTACCTATGATTAATACAGTTATATATATTTAAAGTTGAGATTTTATGTCTAATAAAATAGTTAAAGATAATGACATTTCTCCAGAGAATAATGATAAAAATTTAACTTTAAACTTAGAGTTTACTCAATTTATCAGTAAATTGAGGACTGGTGTTTGGCTATTTGGGATTCCATCTTGGATTTTTGGCATAACCGATAGGAGTTGGGCGGCATTTGCTGATGGTTATTTATCTACTATGGAAGTTTTCCAGCTTTTGACTACATCCTTCTTTTTTGTAAGCTGGCTGTATTTAAAACCTGAAATGGAAAATAACCAAGATCAAGGATGCTTATGCCCAATTCAAGCAAACAAGCTGGCGTTGAAGAAAAGGCACATGATCAGCCAGGAGTATATTTTACCTTTTCCTTACCTGTGCCAAATCTATCATCTATTGAATTTAAAACATTTAGAAACTGTTCATGGTTTAAGCCTGAATAACCTAAAAATATTGAATATTAGCTATTTCCAGCCAACAAGCATCGGCGGTATCATCAAATTTCAGACAATTTTAGATTCTCCAGTCAATCCTCTAAGAATTTGGAGACAACCGATTGTGGAAGTAGATTTAATCCTACATACTCCCTATACAATTGAATTAAGTATCCCGGTTTACAATAACAAAAGAATAATTGTCATCTTTCAGACTTTCCCTTTAACTGAGAAAGAGCATCAATTATTTATAGATATTTACAGTGACCTAGATTGGCCTAAGCCATTACTGCAAATTGTGTTACATTTTGCTTCTTGTTTAACACTTTTTGAAGATTTACCTTATCTACGTAAATTGGCTGAAGTAAATGTAGAGCGCTTATTTAAATTAAGTATGTTTTCCAACAACGCAAATATGTTGCTTTTTAAAAGATTTGTGGAACTATATGGTACAAGTGGAGCCACGACTAAAATGATTGAAGGAAATCATTAAGTTATATCTTGCACCAGCATCAAAAACCGCCATAGGTGAGAAACATAGGGCTGCATAGCAAAAGTCATCTAAAGATGACTAAACCCTTGGTGTAGTGAAGAGTGCTGATTAAGAAGAAGAGGAGTCAAGATTTTAGTCCACTAAAGTGGACTTGAGCTATTAGCCAAGGAATTTATTTCTTGGCAGGATATGGGGTAGGTGTAAGATATCAGCCTCCCACTAGCTTCGTGCTAGCAAGGGAGCTGCTGCTAGTAATGTTTTAGTGTAAGGGTGTTGAGGATTGGCAAAAATTTGTTTTGTGAGGCCAATTTCCACAATTTTGCCACTATTCATCACAGCGATGCGATCGCACAAAAACCGTGCTAACCACAAGTCATGAGTAATAAACAAGTATGTTAACTCAAATTCTGCCTTTAATGCCAACATCAAATCCAGGACTTGCGACTGTACACTAGCATCTAACATACTCACGGGTTCATCGCAGATTAAAAGTTTGGGACGAGTAATCAAAGCACGAGCTATGGCTACTCTTTGCTGTTGTCCTCCAGATAAATCCGATGGGTAACGCTGATAATACATTTCTGGCGGTGTTAATCCCACTTTCTCCAGCATCCACAAAACTTTTTCTTTTGCTTTAGCCGTATCAGCAAGATTGTGAATAAATAACGGATCAGCTATGCTTTGTCCCACTGTCATCGCTGGATTCAGACATGCATGGGGGTCTTGAAAAATCATTTGCATTTCTCGTCGTGAAGAACGAATTGCTTGACGCGATAATGTAGTCAAATCCTGTCCTAAAAATTCGACTTTGCCAGATGTGGGACGCACGAGTTGCAATATTGTCCTGGACAGGGTACTCTTACCGCAACCTGACTCGCCAACTAAGCCGAAAATTTCCCCTCGATACAGTTCGAGGTTGATCCCATCTACGGCTTTAATTGTTTGTCCTTGTCCTTTAAATAATCTTTCGACAAAGTTCGGTTCTATAGTGTAGTGTTGCTTGAGTTCCGTAACCCGCAATATTGGGTACTGTGAAGAAACTTCCTCACTTCCACCTTCCCCACTCCCCTGATCAACTGCTTGAATATGCAAAGCTGCTTTTAATAGCGATCGCGTGTATTCGTGCTGGGGTTGTCTAAATACAGATTCGGTAGCACCCATTTCTACCATTTTGCCGTTATACATCACACCAATGCGATCGCAATACTCACCCACCATTGCCAAATCGTGAGAAATCAACAGCAGCGCCATATTTTCCTCACTGCACAGCCGCGTTAATTCTTGTAAAATCTGCGCGGAAACTGTGACATCTAAACTGGTGGTGGGTTCATCAGCCACAATTAACTTGGGGTTGAGAAGTAAAGCCAAGGCGATCGCTACTCGTTGCCGCATTCCGCCGCTAAACTCATGAGGATACTGAGACCAACGACTTTCCGGAATATTCACTTTTGCCAAAGTGGCGATCGCTTTTTCTTTGGCTTCCCGCGCTGATAATTCCGGTGAGTGCGCCTGAAGAGTTTCAATGCAATGTTTACCAATTGTCATCAATGGATCAAGGCGTGTCATGGGATCTTGAAAAATCAACGCCACTGCCTCTCCCCGAAATTTCCGCAACTGGTTAGGCATTAAATTAAACACAGACTGTCCTTGAAATGTCACCCGTCCTTCAATCCGACTAGACGAGGGTAACAAGCGCATTGCAGCCCTTCCTAAGGTAGACTTACCACAACCAGATTCCCCCACCAATCCCATTCTCTCACCGCGTTGTAAGGTAAAAGAAACATCATCTATTGCCCAGTTTGTTGCTGCTGCATCGTGCTGAGGATAAGCAACTCGCAAATTTTCAATACAAAATAAGGCTTCACTCATAGTTTAGTTATCAGCCCTGAGCCACCAGTTGGGATAATTTTAAATTTAAGCTAGTCTATCAGATTAGCAATAGTGGGCAAATATTTACCAGGCGATCGCGAACCGAATCAGCTGCAAATAATTAAGTTTAAGATTCATCTCACAAAGCTTTTCTAATTACCTCAGTATCCAATTCTAATAATTCTGCGATTTCCTGAATGCTGAGTCCCCGTTGCACAAGCTTTGGCAAAATCTTTAACTTAGTTTCTAGTTCACCTTCTGCTTTACCTTCTGCTTTAGCTTCTTGATAAACTTTAGTATTTTTCAGGAGGTTTAAATTTAGCATGGCTTCTATTTCCTCGTGGCTTAAATTAGGAAACTTGTAGACGACAATTGTCTCTATAAATTCTATAACTTTTCTTTGGCTAAGAGTGTCTGTTAATTCTTCCTGAGCTTTGTCAATTAGGGTTTTGGCGTATTCTCCGACTTTGTTTTCATTCTCTACAATTAAACGGACAATTCCTACTCCCAGAGAATCATCTGGGACATCTGCAAGTTCATCTAGGTAAAAGCGACGTAAATGAGGTTTCAACAAGCAACGATAACGTAGGGGATAGCTACGTTCATTGCTACGTTTGTCATAGATAACTATTGCCAACCAGTCAGGGTTAGGCGGCTGATATTGGGTGAAGTAAAGGAAAATACTTGTAAACAGTCGATCATAAAATTCATCATCTTTGTAAAACTGAATTTCTACAAAGTACAGTGGTTCCTGATGAAACTCTTCAAGCGGAGAAAATACTCCATCTAAGCGAAAGCTTTTTTGTTTAATTTCTGGTGCAGTAAAGCTATAAATATCGGTGTTAGTATCAGGTTCACCAATAATTTCAAAGAAAATATGCGGAAATTCTTTAAATATCTCGTAAAAAATTGCGTCTGTTTTCATTAATACGAATTACTCAAACATTTTATTCAAAGATTCTCTGACTAATCTTTACAAGAGATTTTTACCAAACTGCTTATTTAGATTAAATATAATTAAAAGTTATCTTCATGAAAAGTTTTTCAAATCAAGAAAGCAGCAGTCACCCCTCCCCACCTTTACTGTTTTTCAACTTGTTGCAAAAATAACTTTCAATTGCCAGTCAAAAATGGGATGATGTGATCACCAGCAAAAAAGGTGAACAATTGTTATTTTTCCTCCTCAGCTTTTTGTTGGAGAATGGCATCACAGTATTGTATAAGAGTTGTCAGGCGATCGCCTATGGTTTTCAGTCTCCCTTGGGCAGTAGATGCTTGCCGCGCTCCTTGAAAAAACATGACATCGATTTCCAACAGCCGCAGCTGTTTACTGATCTCAGTCCGAAAAGATTGCACTCGCGAGTCTCCATCAGCCAAGGGGACAATCTGCTGCTGAAACACTTGCTGCAACTCGGCTACACCTTGTCGAAGTGCAGCTGCATCTACTTGGGTGGAGGTGGTATCGGAACGTAATTGTGCTAGCAAGGTTGCTAGTGCCTGATATTTCTCACGATTTAGAGACATCCAGTGCTAGTTAAGATAGTATTAATGTCAAGAAAATTTTCTTTTAGAATAAACTTTTTTAGCTTCTTATTAAAACTACCAGCCTCAAATCGTTATCTTTGAGGCTTTATTTGCAATAAATGGATTTTCCGCCGTATGATTCTTTCACCCCGGACTAGTTAATTACCACAGGCAATTGGAGAATCATTATCATTTTTTTACCCGTCTCTGGCTGACAGTATTTTCTGACCACGATGCTGTCAATCAAGTCTATCTCTCACTTATCTACCGATCACCTTTAGTCTCTAATGTATGAGCAGCATACTTATCAATTCCACAATCGATCTTGCCCTTCCGGAATGGCTCCAGAAATGCTTAAGGGAGTCATCAGCAAATAGGGGTGAAACCGAAGATGACCGAAGGCATAGTGATGCAGTCTTGATTGGTCAGGCATTTGAATTTGCTTATCAACTGCATCAAGGACAGTACCGCAAATCCGGAGAACTGTACATCAGTCATCCTGTGGCTGTAGCTGGATTGCTGCGAGATTTGGGGGGCAGTCCTGCTATGATAGCAGCTGGATTTCTTCATGATGTAGTTGAAGATACAGATGTCACAATTGAAGAAATAGAAGAACGCTTTGGCGCCGAAGTGCGGCAATTGGTAGAAGGTGTTACCAAACTTTCTAAAATCAATTTCAAAAGCAAAACTGAAAGCCAAGCGGAAAACTTCCGGCGGATGTTTTTGGCAATGGCGCAGGATATCCGGGTAATTGTGGTGAAGTTGGCAGACCGTTTGCATAATATGCGAACTCTACAATACATGTCAGAGTCTAGCCGTCGCCGTAGCGCGCAGGAAACCCGCGATATTTTTGCCCCCTTAGCAAATCGCTTGGGGATTTGGCGGATTAAATGGGAACTGGAAGATTTGTCTTTTAAGTATCTGGAACCAGATGCCTTCCGTGAAATTCAACAGCATGTTTCCGAAAAACGAGCGGCGCGGGAAGAGAAACTGGCCAAAGCTACAGATATGTTGCGAGAGCGTTTGCAGCAAGCTGGAATTCACTGTCAAGACATCAGTGGTCGTCCCAAGCATCTTTATAGCATTTATCAAAAGATGCAACGGCAGCAAAAAGAATTTCATGAAATTTACGATTTGGCAGCCCTGCGGATTATTGTCCAGACCAATGAAGAATGCTATCGGGCTTTGGCAGTAGTTCATGATGCTTTTCGTCCGATTCCCGGTAGATTTAAAGACTACATTGGATTGCCCAAGCCTAACCGTTACCAATCGTTGCATACTGGAGTGATTGGGCTGACTGGTCGTCCTTTGGAGGTACAAATTCGCACGCTGGAAATGCATCATATCGCTGAATATGGTATTGCTGCCCATTGGAAGTACAAAGAAACAGGTGGTTCCACTAGCCAATTAACAACCGCAGATGAGAAGTTTACTTGGCTACGCCAGCTGCTGGAATGGCAAAGTGATCTCAAGGACGCTCAAGAATATCTTGATAGTGTCAAAGACAATCTATTTGAAGATGATGTCTATGTCTTCACCCCTAAGGGGGATGTTGTACCCTTGAGTCCCGGTTCTACCTGTATAGATTTTGCTTATCATATTCACACAGAAGTGGGGAACCATTGTGCAGGGGCGCGGGTAAATGGACGGATGGTACCCTTGTCAACACGGCTACAAAATGGCGATATTGTGGAGATTATCACCCAAAAGAATAGCCATCCTAGTTTAGATTGGTTGAACTTTGTCAGGACTTCCGCAGCCAAGTATCGGATTAAGCAATGGTACAAGCGATCGCGCCGCGATGAAAATGTGGCTCGGGGACGAGAGTTGTTAGAAAAAGAACTGGGTAAAACTGGTTTTGATAACTTGCTGAAGTCAGAAGCAATGCAGACTGTGGCGGAAAAATGTAATTACCACAGCGTAGAAGATTTACTTGCTGGTTTGGGTTACGGTGAAATTACTCTCAACTTAGTATTAAATCGTTGGCGAGAAGTAGCCAAAGGACAACAACCCGCTAACGTTGTCCCTCTATTTCCTCCCAAAGAGCCAACTACATCAAAAGCTGTGCGAGATGCACCACCTATCAGCACACGTCCTTGTGATTCGCCAATTGTTGGTGTAGAAGGGCTAGTGTATCATTTAGCTGGGTGTTGTACCCCGATTCCTGGTGAACCAATTATCGGTGTCGTAACGCGGGGTAGAGGAATTTCTATCCATCGCCAAGGGTGTAGCAATCTCGAAAGTGTAGAGTATGAGCGCTTAGTACCAGTTAGTTGGAACTGTGCTACCGAAATTAGCAGTCGTCCGCACACTTATCCAGTCAATGTACAAATCGAAGCGCTGGACCGTGTGGGGGTATTAAAGGATATTTTGTCACGGTTGAGTGACCAAGGGATCAATGTGCGTCATGCTCAGGTAAAAACAGCAATTGGTCAACCAGCATTAATAGACTTGGGAATAGATATACGCGATCGCTCTCAACTTGAGCAAGTGTTTACTCAAATCAAGAAGATGAGTGACATTTTGAATATCCGCCGCCTCGGTCAAATTGACGAGTAAAGTATGAATCAATTCAAAATTCAAAATTTAAAATAAAAATACTGTGCCGATTATTTGTAGTGATGCATCCAGGCTAAAATTTGGCCCAAAAATCTTTAGGTTGGTTGAGGAACAAAACCCAACAAAGCCTCGCAAATGTTGGGTTTTGCACTCTGCTTTACCCAAACTAACAATCATACTTAACAGTAGAGGTTGGTATCATTTAATTAATTGAAAAACACTGTAGCTTGCAAAAAAAATACTAACTCCGCGACTGAATTTTGCGAATTAATTCATAAAAAGGTTGCCAATTATCTTCCTGCGTGATAGGTTCCCAAATTGATTCAATCACAGGTCTTAACAACACTGTTTGAGGATTACAATCAGCAAGAGTTCGGGAAATTACATCCATTTGTTTAGGATCAAAATTATGCAAAATTTTATGGTATAGCACACACCAATTATCAAAAATATTTGATGTCCCTGATGCTGGTACAATATCGGAGTTTTTCAACACCAGCGCTGGTTCATCTCGCCATTCAGGTGAAAAAGTACGAGCCATTTCATAAAAAAACTGATGATAACCAACTTGGCTATCTTGTAAGAATTGAATAGTTAAATTTACCAGATCATCTGCTTCTGCACACTGCAATTGTGTAAAACCCAACTTTTTTAACATTAAAGAGCGGTATTCAGTCTGATAATATTTGTTAAATTTTGCTAAACCTGTCTCCATTGCCGCTTTATCAATAATTGCCTTTAATGGCTCTTGAAGCATTTCTAAATTCAATTGGCAAATACTTGGCTGATGGCCATAACAATACCGTCTATAATAATCGAAATAAGCTGCCGTAAAAGACGGGTCATAAGTCGGAATAAACGCATAAGGACCATAGTCAAAACTTTCTCCTGTAATCGACATATTGTCAGTATTCAGGACTGCATGACAAAAGCCAGCGGCCATCCACTGTGCTGCTAGTTCTGCAACTCGTTTAACTAATTCTGCATAAAATAAGACATATTGATCTTTTTCCCCAAGTAAATGGCGGTAATAATACTCAATTACATGGTCTAACAGTTTCTGACTTAAATCTGGACGCTGGAGATAGTGTAAGCGCTCAAAAGTGCCAAAGCGAATATGGGATCTATTCATCCTGACCATCACAGATGAACGTGTAGGTGAAGGTTCATCACCCCGCCACAGGGATAAACCAGTTTCAATCATGGTTAAACAGCGAGAGGTGCGTACCCCCAATTGGTGCAATGCTTCTGCTGCTAGAACCTCTCGCACCCCACCTTTGAGTGTCAGCATTCCATCGCCACCACGAGAGTAAGGCGTTTTTCCAGAACCTTTTGTCCCAAAATCATATAATTCGCCATCAGTACCACGTACTTGGCCGTAGAGAAAGCCTCTACCATCACCCAAGTGAGGATTATATTCACCAAACTGATAGCCGTGGTAACGCAGTGCTAATAATGGCTGGCGTCCGTGAAATTTGCCAAAGGTGGTAATAAAATCTTCATCTGTAACAGCTTGGGTATCTAGTCCCAAAAGTGGTAACAATGCGTCGTTGCGCCAGCGCAGAATGTGTTGGGGAAATTCGGCGGCCATGACCTCATCGTAGTAATCATTACCCAAAGATGCCAAAGCTGGTTCGTAGTTGAGGGTGAGAAAAGAATTGTGAGAATTTTCGTGGTTAGGAGTTTCAGCCAGAGTCATTACGAGCAAAGCTAATTGATTCTATCTTTCATACTAACTCTGGCAGGAAGGGCAGTGTGAATTACAAAGTTAAACTTTAGGCGGCAAGTAGGTATAAAACACCATTTATAATTTTGACGCATAAAGGTGACTAGTACTAATAAAAATAATATTATTCATCAGGAAAAATCTATAGATTAAAAACTAATCTTTGCTTTAATCCCCAAAGATAAATTTTTACTATACTAAAATTATATTAATTATCAATAACCAACTTGATTGACCAAGTTTTGTAAATGTAAAATTCAATTCTCACAAAATTTTAACTACTCATTGAAAATTTAGAACAATATGAGTCAAGAGAAATAATACCTTCAGGTTTATGGACAATTTGAAATCTGCCACAAATGGTTGTCTTAACTAAATTTTAAAATAATTATAACTATTAATAACATATATGATATTTAATGTAGGAATATTTTTGACTTTTTCATTTTTATAGGTATTATAATTTTAAAATGAACTCTTGTGTTAATATATAAAAATTTCAGTGACACTGATGTTATAAGTACTAATTATGATTATTTAAGTATAGATACAGCATAAACAAGTGAAACTAAATTACATAAAACAAAACTTAAAAATTAGTACCTACAATGACATAATAAGCATTTATAAACAGGATCATTGATAATCTTCATCCACCTAAAACACTTTTTGATAGTTAACCTCAAGCACAGTATATGGATGCGGAAAACTGGACTTATCGACTACAAAGGGCACTACCAATGAGTTCCCGCGCACTGCTGTTAGTCAATCGTTATGCTCGCCAAGGGGAAAAGCGTCTGTCGGAAGCCATTCATTGTCTTGAGAAACTAGGCTTTGATTTAATTGAGGAGTCCGCAGAAGATCCCAAACAGCTTGCCGAAGTTATTGTTCGCCACCAGCATGAAATTGACTTGGTAATTATTGGCGGTGGTGATGGTACTCTCAATGCCGCAGTCGATGCTTTAGTTGATACTCAATTGCCTTTGGGAATCTTACCTTTGGGAACTGCCAATGACTTGGCCAGGACTTTGGGAATTCCTAACTCCTTAAACGAAGCTTGTAAAGTTATTGCCTACGGTGAACTGCGACGTATTGACTTAGGGTGGGTGAATGGCAAGCACTTTTTTAATGTTGCTAGTCTGGGATTGAGTGTGAAAATTACCCAGCGACTTACCAAAGAAGTCAAACGTCGTTGGGGTATATTTGCTTATGCTGCCACTGCATTGCGAGTGATTTGGGAAGCTAGACCCTTTAGTGCAGAAATTAAGATTAATGGTAAATCTTTTCGTGTGAAAACGGTACAAATTGCCGTCGGCAATGGCCGCTATTATGGGGGTGGCATGGCAGTAGTTCATGACGCTACCATTGATGATCAAAGACTGGATCTCTATAGTCTAGAAATAGAACATTGGTGGCAAATTATTCCTTTACTGCCTGCAATGCGACAAGGAAGGCATATTTATTGGCGGGGTGTTCGCACCATTCAAGGGCAGGAAATTGAAGTTTATACACGTAAACCACTTCCTATCAATACAGACGGTGAAATCACAACCTACACTCCTGCTCATTTCCGGGTAATTCCTGAGGCTGTGGGTGTTTTAGTACCGCCAATTGAAGTATTTTGAGGTTGAAAAGTTGAATTGATAAAAGTGATAAGTTAAAATACATCTATAATCAATAGCAATTTGTTCATATCTAGTCTAGAAAATCTGTGGTTGCATTTGTATTCACATTAATATAGCTAACTAAAGCTGGGTATTGTGACCAATCACATCAACTCACGCCAAATGCATTTAAGATTTTCTCAAGAAATTAAGTTTTTGCTGCAACGCTTGGCAGAACAGCCCTTAACTCTAGGTGATGTTCTGGCAGAAACCTCCGAAAGAGGTTTTAACTTGGTAATTACATTGTTAGTTTTACCATTTTTGTTTCCCACACCACCAGGATTAACTGGCCCTTTTGGTGTTGCTTGCTTGTTGTTGTCAGTACAGATGATTTTAGGTAGGCGATCGCCTTGGCTACCTAAAAGAATTGCTAGTTACAAATTTCCTCGTCCGTTTGCTCAGTTAATTTTACAAAATCTGCGGCGTTTAACCAAGATAATAGAGAAAATTACCCGTCCCCGGCTGACAAAAATTGCCCATCATCCTTTAACATGGCGCATCAACGGGTTTTGTATCTCTTGGTTGACCGTATTACTAATTTCACCAATTCCCTTTACAAATCCCATCCCCACCGTAGGTATTTTACTTTTAACAATTGCTACTATCGAATCTGACGGTTTACTGATTTGTTATAGCTACGCTATAACTGCCTTAATTACCTTATTATTTGCATTTATTGGTTATGCACTGTGGTTAGCTCCCAGTTTGCTGCCATCGATACTTAGGTGACTGAAGCAAGAGGGAATTAGCATCTTCATCAAAGCAAAAATTAATATCCACGCGTTCGCTCTATATTGTCAGCAGGCAAGTCTCTTTTCTACCTCTTACCCTCTACCCCCTAGCCGCAAACGCCGAGTAGTGTAAAAATATCTTTACTTTCATAGCTGCAAAAAACGAACCATGACAATGCATTCTCCTCTCCAACGTGCATTTACTGAGCGCCGCGTCCTCAAAGTGATTAGCGGCTTGAATAACTTTGCTCGCGATCGCGTTGCTGCTACTATCAAAGCGGCTGAACTTGGTGGTGCTACTTTTGTTGATATCGCTGCCGATCCTGCTTTAGTGCAGTTAGCTAAAAACTTGATAAATTTACCAGTTTGTGTATCAGCCGTAGAGCCAGAAAAGTTTGTCCAAGCTGTGGCAGCTGGTGCAGATTTAATTGAAATCGGCAATTTTGACAGTTTTTATGCCCAAGGTCGCAGATTTGAAGCAGAGGAAGTTTTAGCACTAGCTCACCAAACCCGCGCCCTCCTGCCAGAAATCACCTTATCTGTGACCGTTCCCCACATCCTGGAACTAGACCAACAGGTACAGCTAGCAGAGGAATTGGTAAAAGCTGGAGCCGATATTATCCAAACCGAAGGCGGTACCAGTAGCCAACCAGCACACCCTGGCACTCTGGGATTAATGGAAAAAGCCGCTCCCACTTTGGCAGCAGCTTATGAAATATCTCGTGCAGTATCCGTACCAGTATTGTGTGCTTCCGGCATTTCTAGCGTGACAGCACCCCTAGCGATCGCCTCTGGTGCAGCTGGTGTTGGTGTGGGTTCCGCTATCAACCAACTCAATAGCGAAGTAGCCATGATTGCTGCTGTGCGTAGCTTAGTTGAAGCTTTAGCAAGTGCAAACAACCGGGCGATCATCTAGTTGAGTTGGGGACTGGGGACAAGGGCAGGGCTGTTTCATTCGCTTGTGTTGGAGATTTGTCAAGATGATAATCTCACGCAAAGGCGCAAAGACGCAAAGAAAAATCAGGTATTTCGGACTGAAGATGCCAAAATTTTTGGTCTTAATTGTGGATTTGCCCTTGCAATTTTAACCCTTTTAGGGAACGAATCAGCCCTGGGGACAAGGGGATGAGGGGACAAGGGGATGAATTTACTCAATGTCCTACTCAGCACTCCCCTTCGACTTCGCTCAGGGCGAGCGCACTCAGCACTCAGCACTCACAGAAGCACTTTATCCAAGGTATAAATCACCTGGTCTTGCTGTTCATGTGTCAGTTCTGGGAACATGGGTAAGGAAAGAACTTCCTGACAAGCCAACTCTGCCACTGGTAGTTGCCCTGGTTGATAGCCCAAACTTTGATAAACTGGCTGCAAATGTAAAGGATAGGGATAGTAAACCATTGAACTCACTCCCCGTTCTTGCAGTTGACTACGTATCGAGTCTCGGTAAGTGGTGCTAGAACCATTTCGTCCCTCACTAGAGATGCGAATGGTGTATTGATTCCAGACACCAACGCCTCCAGCTAATTCCTGGGGTGTAATGATCCCTGAAACTTGACTGAGAAACTGTTGGTAATAAGCTGCGATCGCCTGCCTTTGCTTGTTCCAAGTATCAAGATAACGCAGCTTAATTTGGAGAATAGCCGCTTGTAAGGCATCTAGGCGGCTATTTACACCAATTTCCTCGTAGTAATAGCGGTTTTTCTGCCCATGTTCCTTGAGTACCCGCAGCTTAACAGCAAGTTCAGGATCGTTAGTAATAATTGCCCCTCCATCGCCACATCCACCCAAATTCTTTGTAGGGTAAAAACTAAAACAACCAATATGTCCTATGCTGCCGACTTTTTGCCCACCCCAACTTGCTCCTGTGGATTGAGCGCAATCTTCAATCACTGCTAAATTGTGAGATTGGGCGATCACCATTAGTGCTGTCATATCCACTGGTTGCCCAAATAAATGAACTGGGATAATAGCTTTAGTTTGAGGTGTAATCGCCGCCGCTATTTGCTGCAAATCGAGATTAAACGTAGTAGTGTCTATATCAACAAAAATTGGTTTTGCACCTACGGCGCTGATGACTTCAGCTGTTGCCACAAAAGTGAAGGGTGTGGTAATGACTTCATCACCCATACCAATTTTTAAGGCTCGTAGTGCTAAGTAGAGCGCATCTGTACCAGAGTTACAAGCTATACAATTAGTCACCTGATGATAGGCAGCAAACTGTTGCTCAAAGCCTTCAACCAGGGGGCCGCCAATATAACGCCCAGAAGCCAAAACCTCTAAAACAGCTGCACTCACTTCTGCTTCGATGGAGGCGTATTGCTGCTTGATGTCAAAGGCAGGAATAGAATTTACGCTTTGGATCATGAGTTTTCATTTTATTTTGAATTTTGAATTGATATTTTTCTTGACCAAATGTATCATCAATTAACCGATTATTTTTTAAAGGACAATAATAAATTTTGTCTAAGCTATCAATATATAGCATTAAACTGTGTACCGCATACCATGTATCCATCAAAACAGTATCAAATGGTAAAAGCTTTTGATACACAAGGCTTTTGAGCATGTCTTTCACATGATCTATCTTGGTTTATTTAAAAATAATTATAACAATCAATTTTAATTAGTGAATATTAACTACAATAGCAACAAATATCAGCCATTTTTTATCTGAAAGTTTATTAAAATTTTTAATTAAAAGTAAAATAATTTTAATATTTATTACAAAAAGTCAAAAAAAGCTGTAATGTAAATAAACTATGCACAGACTACGAGAAAGAGCATCCTGAGAAAATTTCTTTGTAGAACAAATGTGCGATCGCAAGTACGCCATCCTCGGAACTGGTGCATTAGGCGGGTTTTATGGTGCTAGACTGCAAAAAGCTGGTTTAGATGTCCATTTTTTACTCAAGAGTGATTATGAACACGTAAGCAAATCTGGTTTAGTTGTCGATTCCAAAGACGGTGATTTTATTCTTCCTCAGGTTAATGCTTATAACGATGTAAACAAGATGCCACAATGCGATGTGGTAGTGATTGCACTGAAGACGACACAAAATTATTTACTGCCGAAATTATTGCCGCCTGTGGTTAAAGATCATGGGGTGGTGTTGGTGTTGCAGAATGGATTAGGCGTGGAAGAGGAAGTTGCCCAAATTGTGGGTAATGTTACAGTTATCGGTGGTTTATGTTTTCTGTGTTCCAATAAAGTAGGTTTAGGACATATTCGCCACTTAGATTATGGGAAAATTACTATGGGGGAATATACCCATCAATATTATCCTGGTGGAATTACAAATAGGATGCAGCAAATTGCTGATGACTTTAACAGTGCTGGGATTCCCATTGAATTAGCTGAAGACTTACTGTTAGCGCGTTGGCAAAAACTGGTGTGGAATATCCCCTACAATGGGCTTTCCGTAATTCTCAACGCTAGAACAGATGAATTAATGGCAGATGCTAGCACTCGCATTTTAGTAGAACAATTGATGAATGAAGTGACAACTGGGGCGAAGAGTTCGGGGCGGATTATTCCTAATAGTTTTATGCAAACTATGCTCAATTACACTGCGGAAATGAAGCCTTATCGTACTAGCATGAAAATTGACTATGATGAACGTCGCCCTTTGGAGGTAGAAGCTATTTTTGGTAACCCATTACGAAAAACCCAAGCTGCTGGTGTGAATTTACCACAGATTACCTGTGTGTATCATCAGTTGAAGTTTCTCGATGGGAAAAACAGAGGATGAAGGAGTGTTTTTCTAGCGTACTTACGCATAAATATTTAGCCATTTTTCCATACAAATGAAATCGCTGCATTCCAATACTGTCCCCTTTCCCCTATTCTTAACGTACAGACTCTAGAATTACTGCTGTTGTCACGAAACATAACAGGATAATTCCTAAAGGGACAAAAACATTAAGTAGCAAGTACATGAGGATGGGAATAATATGTAACACACCTAATGCACTTGATAGCACGTAAGCGATCGCCAAGCCAAATAGTACCAACAAGAAGTATTTCAGGGACTTAGAGGCTAAACGAACTAAAAAAGTGTTTTGATTGGTCATCATAATTTTTTTCCTCGCAAAATGTAGAGAAATTGTTAGTAGTGAATCTTCTTACTAGGTGAAGAGTAAATAGACTTTTGCTGTTCTTGGAGATTGTTTTGCTGACTATAATTAGTTAACAAGTAAAATGAAATAAATAAGCTTAATAACAGCAGCAAAAAATTTCCTAACCCTGATGGATAATTATTTATTTCTCGCTTGATACCACATTTGAGGCAAACATATCTATTGGGATTATGTACATCTTGAGCAAAAGGACAGTGACTTTGATTGCAGTCATGATCACAATGTTTTTCTAACATCTTGTAACCTCGTGTAGGATGGAAACTGACAATCTGGTAATCAACACGCTCTACAAAATTCAGCTAGTTAATATCTACAGCTGATTAATCTGTGCAAGTAACTAAGTTTGCAGTAGTAGCACTGCGACAATCTCCCCTCAACCACGGTTGCTTAACGCTCAACTTAACTTTACCTGTCTTGATTACAAGAATAATACAATGAAAATTTTTTCGCAGTAGGATACGGTAGCTTCCTTCTGAGTAGGAAAAAGTAGTTTGTAGTATGTTCGGTAGGAAGTAGTAGTGAAAATATAGTTATAATTGAGTATAAATGCTACATACAAGCAATCAATGGGTGCGGAAGAGGCCTTAGAGTTTTTAGATCATTTAGTTTTTTTGCAGACAGGAAAGCACTTAGATAATGCTCAAAGAATAATTTTGCTCAATTTATGGGAAGACGAGAAACGGACTTATCAGAATATAGCTGACAGCCGTGGTTACACAGAAGCACATTTAAAAGCTGTTGGTGCTGAACTGTGGCAAATACTTTCCCAGATACTCCAAGAAAAAGTTTCAAAATCAACATTCCCGACTGTAGTTCAGAAGTTTTGGAAAACCCAACACTCGCAACAAATCTGCCTTACCCACAATTCAACAAGCAATAACGAGAAATCGCCACACTTAGATACTAACTTTGTGGGACGCGATCGCGAACTAGCTGATCTCAATGATCTTGTCAGTCAGGGAGCAAAAATGATTCTGATCCAAGGTAGGGGTGGTATTGGTAAAACAACCTTGGCGCGGAGGTATTTTAAAACTCAAGGCTTATACTTCTTAGAGTTGTGGATGGCTCAAGATACCCAAAATATTGTCTCGATAGAAAATGTAGTTGAAGAATGGCTGAGGGGAGACTTTGATGAAGAACCAGGAAAAGAATTTGGGATAAATTTAGATCGTTTGCGGCGAAAACTCCGGGATGGAACTAGGAAAATTGGGGTGTTAATTGACAATCTAGAGTCTGCATTAGATTGCAACGGTCGGATTATTACCCATCGTCGTCCTTATGTAGAATTATTGAGAGTTTTGGCAGATCCGACAATTAAATCTGTCACTTTAATTACTAGTCGTGAACGCCTGCATGAATCTGGAGTTGATGTCAATTTTTATCCCCTACAAGGTTTAGATGAATCTGCCTGGAAACAATTTTTTACTAGTCGCCAGATTAATTTTCATGCAACAACACTGAGCGAAATTTGCCAAGCTTTTGATGGTAATGCTAAAGCCATGCAAATTATCAGTGGAGTTATTGCCACAGATTTTAATGGTAATTTAGATGTTTATTGGCGAGAAAATCAGCATGATCTATTAATTGAAAGAGAATTAGAACATTTAGTTACTAGCCAATTTGACCGCCTGGAACAACTAGATAATACAGCCTATAAACTACTTTGTCGTTTGGGCTGCTATCGTTATCAAGATATAACCCACGTCAGTATTCAAGGTCTACAATGCTTACTTTGGGATGTGCCAGAAACACAATCTAAACGAGTAATTAAATCTCTGTGTGAACGCTCTTTAGTACAATATAGTAAAGGTAAATACTGGTTACATCCAGTGATTTGCACAGAAGCGATCGCCCGGTTAAAACAAAATGGTGAATGGCAAATAGCTAACCAAAAAGCAGCAGAATTTTGGAATACTAGTGTTACTCAAGTTGAAGAACCCCAAGATGCCTTAATGGCACTAGAAGCTTATCATCATTATATGGAGATTGGTGACTTTGAACAAGCAGCCAATATTATTATCCGGGGCAGAAATAACAAATGGGATAAAATTTTGTCTTTAGGTGTGTTGTTAAACAGATTAGGTTTATTAGAAACTTTAATTTCTGTGATTACACCCTTAATTGAGAATTTAACTTCTGATTATCTTCTCAGTATACTTTATAATATGCTGGGGCGAGCTTATCACCAAATAGGTAATATTGAATTAGCTTTGCAATGTCACCAAAATGCTAGAACAATTGCGGAAAAACGTGACATTTTTCAAGAAAGAATATCTAGTAGTTTTAATTTAGGACTTGCTTATATAGACTTGTGGGAACTTGCACAAGCTAGAAATATTTTGTCCTTAGTTAAGAACCTCAGTGAGACAGATCCAAAATATTCTCAATATGTAGTTTATTCTCTGTGTTGTTTGGCTTATTTAGATTCTTCTATAGGTATGAGAGAAAATGCACTCAAGATGTTACAAGATGTAGAGTCAGGCATTTCCAGTGATAAATTAACATCTTGGGGAAAAGGAACTAGTTTACTATTTATCAGCTTAACGTATCAAAATTTGGGTTATATAAACAAAGCTTTTGATATTGGACAACAAGCGATCGCTCATTGTGAATGTAATCAGTTCACTTTCTTAAAATCGAGAGTTATATCTTGTCTAGCTGCCTTGCATCGAGAGCAGGGAAGATTTTTAGAGGCGATAGATAAACATTTAACAGCTATTGCCAACATGACTAAGGTTTCTGATAAATGTAATTTAGCGGAAGCATACTATCAATTGGGTTTAACTTATCAAAGAATGGGTGAAATTAATCAGAGTCAGGAGAATTTTAATCAGGCGATCGCTCTTTTTCAAGATATGCCAGCACCGCAGCAAGTTGAGAAAGTACAAACAGCAATGAAAAGCTAATCACAAATATACCAGTTGAATGTTTTATATACTTCTCAACCCAATGGGTCTTGGAAAAGTGAGCAAATACCTTTAGGCTAAATTGATACACTTACTCGTCTCAGAAGGTATCAAATGCGAGATCCACAGAAGAACCAAATTAAAATCGATCCGGCAACTCTTGTTTTGATTGTGTCTGTCTTAATACTTTTACCACTTTTAATCACTGGTTTTTTCTTTCAATGAGCTTGATGAGTGCTTTTCTAAGTGCTGAGTGCTGAGTAAAAATACCAGTCCCCAGCAATGCACTGAGCTTGTCGAAGTGTTCCCAGTTCATCAAAGCTACTTAGGTAAAACCTGGCGCAGTGCTGTTAAAAGTTGGTCAACACTTTCTTTGCGACTATTAAAACCCATCAATCCCACGCGCCAAACTTGACCAGCTAGTTCACCAAGACCACCGCCAATCTCGATATCATATTCATTGAGTAACTGCCGAGCGATCGCTTTACCGTCTACATTCTCTGGAATACGGACGGTGGTAAGAGTTGGCAGTCGGTACTCCCTGTCAACGTGCATACTTAACCCCAAATCTTCCAACCCTTCCCAGAGATACTCTACATTCTGTTGATGACGCTGCCAGCAGTTAGCTAATCCTTCCTCTGCTACTAAACGCAGTGCTTCTCGCAAGCCATAATATAAGTTAATAGGTGCGGTGTGGTGATAGGTGCGTTCCTTCCCCCAATATTTACCCAGCAATGACATATCCAAATACCAGTTTGTCACTTTTGTGGAGCGCTGCTGCAATTTCTCCATTGCACGGGGACTCATGGTAAAAGGTGAAGCACCAGGAGAACAACCCAATCCTTTTTGGCTACAACTATAAGCTAGGTCAACTCCCCAAGCATCCAAAAATATGGGGACACCACCCAAACTTGTAACTGTATCTACCAGTAACAGAGTCCCAAATTCACGACATACCTCAGCCACCCCGTCCAAAGGTTGACGTGCGCCTGTAGAAGTTTCCGCATGAACCAAAGCCAGAATTGCCGGACGATGAGTTTCTATGGCTGTGCGGAGTTCATCAAGGCTGAAAACTTGTCCCCAAGGTTTGGTGATAGTTCGCACATCTGCACCATAGCGTCCAGCCATATCAACCAGGCGATTACCAAAGTAACCAGCTACACCAATCAAAACCACATCACCAGGTTCCGTCGCATTGGCGATAGTTGCTTCCATTGCGGCTGAACCAGTACCACTAACAGCTATAGTCAAGGGGTTTTCTGTCTGCCATACGTAGCGCAGTAGAGATTGAATCTCATCCATAAGTTCCAGAAAAGCCGGGTCAAGATGCCCAACTGGTGGGGTATTCATCGCCTGAAGAACAGCAGGATGGGCATTTGATGGCCCTGGCCCCAACAGTAAACGGGAGGGAATTTTTAGAGGTTGGAGTTGTAAACGCTGACTGTCGTTAATTGAGATGGTTGGCGTCATAATTTGCTCTCGCCTAGACGATATTTAAATGTTTGAATCAGTCTATTGTTTACTATCAATATCTCATGTGCCGGAAGCTGCGATCGCGCCAAAGTTTTAAACTAAGTCCGAGGAGGGATTTTTGCTAGTTCGTAATTCAGTAAGTCAGGATAAATATTGGCAATGAGTAAAAAACGCTCAAGCTTAAAACCTTTGCAGGGAGCGAATCGAAAACTCCGACGCAGGTTGAATCTCCAGGGAGAGGTGGCATTAGCAACTGCACCAACCCTAATAGTATTAACTGTGATGACTCTAGTGGAAGTACTAAGTCAGCAACGTTTGTTGTTTGCATCTCTAGCCTCCAGTGCATTTCTGATTTATCTTGACCCACAGCATGGCACAAACGCTGTGCGAACTCTGATTATCGCCCAGATGACGGCTGCAACCATTGGATTTATTACCTATTTTTTTCTTGGTAGTGGGTATCTTTCAGGTGGTATTGCAACGGTAATTGCGATCGCCTTAATGATTTTACTAGATGCGATGCACCCTCCGGCTGTTGCTACTTCCTTGAGTTTCGCTTTAAAGGCTGGTAATATCAGTAACCTGATTTTGTTTGCCTTAGCCGTAGGAATCACCGCCGTTTTGGTAGGATTGGAGCGTTTTGCTCTGTGGATGTTGGCACGTTATGGTCATGAGTAGGGAGTAGGGAGCAGAAGTATGATAGATATAATTTCTTACTCAGCACTCAGCACGGGCTATAAGCGCAGCCATGCCCGCAGGGCTTTACAGCACTCAGCACTCAGCACTCAGCACTGAGAAAGGCACTCAGCACTCAATTATCAACAAATAAAAATTATGGTTTTTGCAGGGAAACGACCGCATAATTTAGGTGTTCGCAACGGCAAATTAGCACCTTGTCCTAATTCACCTAACTGTGTTTCTAGCCAAAGTACAGATTTAGTTCACACAATTGCGCCACTAACTTTCACATCTTCCCCAGAACAAGCGATCGCTCATCTTAAAAATATCATTCAATCCTTACCCAGAACTAAAATAATTACCGAAAGTGAGGATTATTTATATGCAGAATTTAAAAGTGCTTTAATGGGATTTGTCGATGATGTAGAGTTTTATCTAGACCGGAGTGCTAATATCATTCACGTCCGCTCGGCTTCCCGCTTAGGTCAAAGTGATTTGGGTGTCAATCGTCAAAGAATAGAAACAATTAGAGCCAAACTCTCATAATTATTGCCCCTTACCTTGCAGGTAATTGGTAATGGGTTTTGTCATTTCCCATTATCAATTGCCTAGCTCATTTGATTAACTTAACTGTGACTACTAGCTACACTAATCCTACTGCGAACATATCCATTCTTCTCAAATCGCTCTTGCAGAATTTGCTGATATACAGCTTCGTAACCATCAACCATTTTTTGCTGGCTAAAATGATTTTCAACGTGTTTCCGACAGGCGTAGCGGTCTAACTCTGTTACTTTGTCAATAGCACTGACAAAATCTTCAATTTCATGGCAAATAAAACCCGTTTTGCCGTGGTCAATTACTTCTACAGTAGACCCTAGTTTCATTGCGATAACTGGCGTACCTGCTGCCATTGATTCAACCATAACTAAACCAAATGGCTCTCGCCAAGTAATAGGAAACAGTGTTGCTACTGCACCTCCCATCAAAGCATTTTTTTGTATATGGTTAGCTTCACCGAGATACTCAATTTGTTTGCCATCAATTTGTGGCTTGATTTCCTGTTCAAAGTAATCCACATCAACCACGTCTACCTTACCTGCGATTTTTAACCGCCAACCAGATTGTTTAGCAATGGCGATCGCTAAATGTGTACCTTTCTCTGGAGATATCCGACCTAAAAAAGCTAAGTAGGGTGGATTATCAGGTTGGGTATAAAATTGATGGCTACTAACATCAATTCCATTGTAAACCGTTGCTACATAGTTCAGCCCTAACCTCATTTCCCTCTGAGCTTGGGAAATACTGATAAAAGGTTGGTGTTTAGCATATTCAAACATCTTTTCGTTATCAGGAGTAAAAACACCGTGTAAGGTGTGAACTGTGGGTGTTTTGACAAGATTTGCATAGGGTAGCGCCGGACAGCACACATGAGAATGAATAATATCAAACTCTTCTGAGCGCTCGTATACCAAACCCAATTGCAGCATTTCATATATGTTATGCTCTTTGACCTGAGGATCAAGTCGTAAGGCACGAGGATGAACTGATACTAGCTTTGCCAGACTAATAGAGTCTCCCGATGCAAATAGTGTTACTTCATGTCCTCGGCGAACTAATTCATCAGTCAATAATCCCACTATTAACTCTATACCCCCATACGCTGGAGGAGGTACTCTCTCGCATAATGGGGCAATTTGAGCAATTCGCATTACAAACCTCCTAAAAAATCAAACTTGAATTAGAGATGTTTTCTAATTTAGAAATGCTTACATGTGATTTGATTTTCACTGTAAACTTAACTTTGATCACTAATTCTTTTAATAATTCCCTCAAAATTTTATGCCCTTAGTTTTAAATTAATTGTCTATCTTCGTAGGGAAATATCTCTATTCCTTAGAGGTAAAATTACTTTGAATCAAACTAACTTTGTCAAGCTATAGTAATTTTCGATTTTTTTTGGAGAAATTTTCCTTAAATTGGCCAATTTTGCGGCAATATAATATTTTGGAAGACAATAAGTTTATGATGTATTTGTTTTTCTGCGTTTTTTACCTCATCCTATCGCAGGAAAACTAGATAAAATCATCCCCATGCCAAAGGAGGAGTTTGTGTATTTATCCTCTACTTTGTGTAATTCATATTGGTTTTAACTATGTGAGTTTATCTTATTGACTTTCATTACTAAATAGAGTATAATTTACTTTCAAAAAACACTAAATAGTAAAAATGAATAATTCTTCATCCAAAATAAAACCGCGTGTCTCCTGGCAGGCGGTTTTCTCAGTAACCATATTTATATTCATGTACTTGCCTATACTGGTACTTGGCTTTTATAGCTTCAACCAGTCTCCTTACAGTGCAAATTGGCAAGGATTTACTCTTGATTGGTATCACAAATTGTTCAGCGACGAGCGGATTTTATCAGCATTGAAAAACAGTTTGATAGTTGCTTTTTGTGCAGTGGGTATTTCAGCCGTGCTGGGAACCTTAATGGCGGTAGGATTGGCACGTTATCAGTTTCCGGGAAAGAAATTGTATCGCGGTGTTTCTTACCTACCGTTAATTATTCCTGATATTGCGATCGCCGTAGCTACTCTAGTTTTTCTGGCAGCATTTGCTATCCCCCTGAGTTTGTGGACAATTGTTGCAGCCCATGTGGTATTTTGCCTAGCCTATGTCGGACTTGTGGTTGCTTCAAGATTGACTAATTTAGACCCACACTTAGAAGAAGCAGCACTAGATTTAGGCGCTACACCAATACAAGCCTTCATCAAAGTATTACTACCTCAGCTAATGCCTGGTATTATCGCTGGTTGCCTGCTAGCTTTTGTTTTGAGTTTAGATGACTTTCTCATCGCTAGTTTCACATCAGGTAGCGGTTATAACACCTTACCAATGGAAATTTTTAGTCGGATTAGAACAGGAGTTAAGCCTGATATTAACGCTCTCAGTGTTCTCTTAATTTCAGTGTCGGCAATTGTCGCTTTTATAGCTGAATTAATTCGCTCTGCTGGAGAGAAAAAATAAATTTCATCATGTGCAAATACTAATACTTTAGAATCACTCTTGACAAATTCAATAGCTTAGGAATAATATTCTTCTTGTAAGGAAAATATGTACTTTCGTCTATGCTTGTATTGAAAAATTACCTGGCATAGAAAAATAAATAAATCAAATTTCTGCATTTGTATTTTCTAGTATAAGTATATATGCAGATGTAGCTTTGTTTATGTTTATTTGTCTAGATATATGTTTTCAATTTGAAATTATTGGGGCTAACTTTGGATTTGATGCTATTTTCTCCTCATTATGCAAATATGCCAAAATCCCAATTGCTCAAATCCATTCAACCCTGAAGGTAATAGATTTTGCATGAGTTGCGGACATAGCAACTTTGGCAAATTTCTGAGAAACCGCTACCGTGTGTTGCGGCTATTAGGTGAAGGTGGATTTAGCAAAACCTATGCTACTGAAGACGCAGATAGACTAAATGCACCTTGCGTCATCAAGCAATTTTTCCCTCAAGTGCAAGGAACCATCCAACGTAATAAAGCAGCAGAATTCTTCAAAGAAGAAGCATTTCGCTTGTATGAATTAGGAGAAAATCATACCCAAATACCTAGATTACTCGCTTACTTTGAACAAGGTTCCAGCTTGTATCTTGTCCAAGAATTTATTGAAGGGAAAACTCTTTTACAAGAAGTTCAACAAAAACCGTTTAGCGAAGAACAAATACATCAACTTTTAACTGATTTATTACCAGTTCTCGAATTTATTCATGCTTCTAATGTGATTCATCGGGATATCAAACCAGAAAATATCATCCGCCGTAACAGTGATGGCAAACCAGTATTAATTGATTTTGGTGGGGCTAAACAAGTTACACAAACCGGTGTAGCTAGACAAGCTACAGTTATTTATACTATTGGTTATGCTCCATCTGAACAAATGGCAGGATTTCCTTGCCATGCCAGTGATTTATATGCTTTGGGTGTAACTTGCGTGCGACTTCTAACTCAATGTTTGCCCTTACAAAATACTTACGGACAGATTAATGATCCTCTTTATGATGCCATGAATGCTAAGTGGTTATGGCAAGCATATTTACAGAAAAAAGGTATCATCATCAGCGAAAAATTAAGTAAAATTTTAAATAAATTGCTGCAACATTTACCCAGTGAAAGATATCAATCAGCAACAGAAGTTATCAATGACTTAAAGTCTACAAAAAAATTTACCGTTGAACCAGAAGCTGTAGAAATCTCCCCACTGGCATTAATCCGATTACCGTTACCGTCAAAAAAAGTCACACCGCCATCACTTGCTTTAGAAACCTTTGAATTTGAAGTAGTCACAGTAGACACAGCAGGTAGAGAAGTCAGCCGCGATCGCCCGAGTGCTAAAGTCTTTACAGAAGAATTGAGCAAATCAGTCACACTGGAAATGGTATTGATTCCCGGTGGTAGTTTCATGATGGGTTCTCCAGAGTTTGAAGGAGATGCTGATGAACGTCCTCAACACAAAGTTACCCTCGAACCCTTTTTTATGGGTAAATTTCCTGTCACTCAAGCTCAATGGAGAGCCGTAGCAGCTTTACCAAAAGTCGAACAAACCTTAAATCCCCACCCTTCCAAATTCAAAGGTCTGAATCGGCCAGTGGAAAATGTATCTTGGCATGAAGCTATAGAATTTTGTGCCAGACTCTCTGAAAAAACCGGGCGCGAATATCGTTTACCCAGCGAAGCCGAATGGGAATATGCTTGTCGTGCGGGAAGTACTACATCTTTTCACTTTGGCGAAACGGTTACCCCTGATTTAGTCAACTGTAGTAGGGATGATTATAGTGTAGAAGTAAAAAGCAAATACCGTAAAGAAACAACCGATGTTGGCAGTTTTCAGGTAGCCAACGCCTTTGGATTGTATGATATGCACGGGTTAGTGTGGGAATGGTGCGCTGATGCTTGGCACAATAATTACAATGGCGCACCTACAGATGGCACCGCTTGGGAAGTTGGTGGTGACATTTATCGGCGAGTGCTGCGTGGCGGTTCTTGGAGTTTCGGTGCAGAACTATGTCGCAGTGCTAGCCGTAGCTGGAATGAGTCAGATGGTGGGTTGAGGATATGTGGCTTTCGGGTTGTATTTTCCACAATTTGATATAGTTATGCGGTTCACTGTTAATAAAAGTTAATCGAAATCTGTCTGTAAGTTAGGATTGCGGTAATGTTCAAATAGCCGACTGATTTGGCTGGGAACAACACGAGTTAGGGAAAGTTCTGGAATTTCCTGCTCTCCAAAAAATTCGGCTTCCTCGGTTTCAATACTGGCTGTAGCTGCACCACCAATTAATTTACATTGGAAAAACAACTTATATACATGATGTACAAAAGGCGGGTGTCCGTGACGATGGTGGTTTCGATCATAAACTGCAACTAATTTGATAACTTGTGTTTTATAACCTGATTCTTCGTATATCTCGCGCTCGACTGCGCTACTGGGAGACTCGCCGATATCTACCCATCCTCCTGGAAGCGTCCAGCAATTATCCTCTCTTTCCCTAACAAGTAAAAGTTTTTGGTCGCGGAAAACTGCCCCTCGGACATCTACTTTGGGAGTAGCATAGCCTTTTTCTAAACTAAATAAATCGAGGACATAGCTTGGTTCAGTATTGGTATACTTTGCCATAATTTCAGATGCAATTAATTGCACCTGTTCGTATCGCTCAACATCATACGGATTATTACTATAAGTCAAGCCATTTTGGGCAATTGCCTGTAACTTTTGTGCCCATTCCAACCACTCCAAACTCATAAGGTACTCCTAATAAAGGCAAAAATGAAACTGACTCATTATCACCAATGCGGCGGCGAGATAGCCATCGCCACTCGCCCAATGACTTGCACTTTGCTGGTACACCACGCAAGCTAAATTCATAATGGAAATCAACAAAGCTAGAAATTTAATTATTTATTCAAATAAAATAATCTATGCAGAAACTTGATAACTATCCCCCAAATTCACTCACAATTATCCAAACAACAGATATTCTAGATTTTTGGCCTCTTTTAAAAGAGTTAGAATTTGGAGATCAGTTTAGCCTAGCAATGCTGAGGTGGTGTGGTATCGGCCGGCGTGATCAATCAATTTCTTTGTGGCAGGTATATATTGCCAAGCTAGCAGCAGAATCAATAGGTGTTATTGGACTTTACCAACTAGTTGATAGTCCTCCTGATGTTGTGTGGCTGGGATGGTTCGGTTTGCGTCCGCACTTCCGCCGGCAAGGTTGGGGCACAATTATGCTGGCTCGATTAAAGGAATATGCACTAGCTTTTGGATTTAAGGAGCTTTGGGTATATACAAACTACGATAATTTAGCAGCTATATCGTTTTATGAAAATTATGGATTCGTGAAATTGGGGGCAGCTGTTAATATTTGCCCAGGAAAAACACATGAATTATCAGATATTATTTTGAAATGTAATTTATAGCGCTTTTATTTTTTGCTAGTGTATCACTGCGCTAGTGGGAGGCTGATATCACCAGTATCACAGAGCGTTAGTACTGCCAGATATCAGGTCACTGATTCCGGTAACATAGGTTATTATCAATAAGTTTTAATAAATAACTCATGTCTTCAACTCCTCTCACACTGAATCTGGTTGAAGGTTCTGTCACCTTCAGTTTTTCAACCCAGGCAGCACGGGAATTAAAGGCAGCAACGGATCAATTAATGGAACGTCTCAAAGCTGTCGCTGCTAAACCTACTCCAGGTAGTGGCAAAGCCACTCCCCAGCCTCCTCTAGAGTATCGCTATAGTGGTGAGGTATTTTTAGAAGTATTCTGTAATCCTAATATTTGGCCTACTCCCTTTGCTGCTAAAGTCCTACTGACTATCCGTAATGTCAACATTCGCTTAACTACAGAAGCTGAACTTACCCGAATTATTGAAGATGTAAACCAGTATTTAGAGCAAGTAGGGTAATTTAATTTTCGGCGTTGCATATTTGCGGGATAATTTTGCTGGTTTTGTGGTATGGGCATCTTGCCCGTCCCTTGTATTTCTGGGAGAGCAAGATGCCCACCACACAAGAATCATCCCTTGATTCAGCAACGCCAATTTGTCACATAGCTTAGGGCATCAACTAATCACCAAACCCGGACACCAACAGATTTTCAATTCTGTTCCCTGTCCTCTACTATACTTAGTTTCAAATCCCGGTTTTAAACTATGAAAAATTACTAGGGCAGTTTCCTAAATAAAACTGCTCTATTCAGCAAATATACATAAGATAGATGCTTAAATTATTACACTGGATTGTGATCACAACTTAATTTGATTGTGGTCTTAACTTGAAAAATTGTATAAATTAAGATTCTAATGCTTCCGCGTTCATGGAAAAGCTAAGATTCTGGATCGGGAAAAACTTATCAAAACTAGAGATTATCCCTCAAATTAGACATTTAATTGTTTGTTGTCAAATTTAAACATCCAAAATAAACTCCCAATCCAAAATCTGAAGCACACACTGATTAATCGTTCTCCCATTGTTCACGACCAATCAAATCGCCTATGCGATCGCGTAATAAGAAGTCACATTTTTCTAACTCACATTCAACGCAAACCCACTCTCTCGCGGGGATGTATTGGCAGAGTGTATATATTGGCTGTTGTCGGCTGACCATTCCTTTTTGCACCAGTCGGCGTGCTTCGTCTTGGATTACGTCCAGGGAATAGTAATTGATAGAAGGCACCGTATTCACACTCATGGTTTTTACTCACAAATTTACACGTAGATAGTATTCCCACTAATTATTGGGAACAAACATGACAAAAATTAGACTTGTGGCTAGGGTTTTGTAGTTTGCTATACGGAACTGATTCCATTTTGACGCTATATATCTTCAAATTATCTAAAGAAATGTTAAGAATGTCAACAATTCCTGACTTTTTCGGCAACTACACCTCAACAGTAGGATTTAATGGTGATTAACTTAACCTGCCGACAAGGTAGCGTAATTTGTATTTCATACGGTTCAAAGTCTTGCGGCTGTTGATTTTGGTCATGATTGGGTGGGCGAGAATATTTCATCTAGCAGATTGCTGATGTACTAAATCATCACTGTAAAGCTTTTGCTTCGAGATTCTGGTATTTGTTTATCGCTAAACAATCCAAACTTTCTAGCGGAAAAATCGGTATAAACTATTGCAAAGTACGAAAACTAAGGTACACCACGAAGCTTGGAAAGTGACATCTGTTAATAAGTAGGTGGGTGGGAAAATTTATCGCTAGGATAAGGCAGAAGGCAGAAGGCAGGAGGCAGAAGGGAAGAGGGTTTTAAGCTGATTCATTTTTCTTTACATAGTTGATTTTATTTGTGCCTACCTACTTAATCTATTAAAAAAGAATAGAATTTGCCTGGTGAATTACAGCACTGTAGATAAATCCTTTGCTCCGGATAAACACCTGTTACAAAGTGCAATTATCTAGCTCTATGTAAGATTAGCAGTAGTTTGGGCAATACGAATGCCAATTTGAACCATAATATTGGGGTAAGACAATTTAGGTGCTCAAAAACCCGCTCATTTACCACTATAATAATGAGCTAGGGAATCATAAATTTTCGCTAAACCAACCATTGGTGCTATCAGTAAATTTATCAAGGTAGAAAATATTTGATTTTGTTGCAAAATCGTAACATTACTGATAACAACGCTGCAAATGGGATGAGGAATTGAGAAGACCCACGGATAATGAATTACTTACACCGAAGATTCATCATCTTCAGCTACTGACAAATCTACTGGCGATCGCTCATACTGGAGTTGGTTTAAGAGCGTCAGTACTTTAGTACCGCGTTCTAGAGAATCGTCTTCAATAAAAATCACCTCTGGTGTACGACGTAATCTTACCCGCGCACCCAATTCACTGCGAACAAAACCTGTCGCTGACCTTAAGCCTGCCATTGTTTCTGCTTTTGCTTCCTCTGTACCATAAATACTGACGTAGATTTTCGCATGTTGCAGATCACCAGAAACATCTACATCTGTAACACTGACCATGCCTGTACCCACACGATCATCTTTAATACCGTTAAGTAGCATTTGGCTAACTTCCCGTTTAATTAATTCAGCAACGCGGGAAATGCGGCGATTTGTAGCCATAAAATTCTGCCTCCTCACAGAGGTTGTACGACATAAATATATAAAAGGGGGGAGGACAGAGCTTGACGCACGCAACGCCAATAGCAACTGTCTGTGGGGTCAACACCCGCTATAGCCTTAGTTTAGACTGTACTCAAACCCAGCATTGCCCGTAGGGTGAGAGTAACAAAAACTAGGCTACCCACAAAAAAACCCAAGAGAGCAATCAAAGTAACTGGGCGTTTTAACAGTGGTATCAATGGCTCAATTGTATTCAGAAACACCCCTAAGAGGATAGTAACGAAGTAGCGGGGGTAGCGAAAGACGTTATCCCAAAATCCGTCAAACATTTTTATATAGACTGCCTTGCTATAGACTTACATTTGGTTTGATATCTATTTAATTGTAATCTATGCAGCCAAAAAATTACTCAATTACCATAAAATATGGTTCTTCTGCTATATTTATTAGCCTAGTTGCAGTTAAATTGTAAATAAATGGTAAGTCAAATCCCCAAGGAAACTTGCCCGCGGCCATTCTTAAAGTGGGCTGGAGGAAAAAGCAGGTTAATCCCACAGTATATTCCCTATTTTCCCAAGCATTATAAAACTTACTATGAACCATTTTTAGGTGGTGGTGCTATTTTTTTCTATCTCCAACCATCAACAGCAATTTTAACTGATATTAACGCAGAATTAATTACTACTTATCGCTGTGTGAGAGACCATGTTGAAGAATTAATTTCTTTACTAAAAGAACATAAAAATAAACATAATAGAGATTATTATTATGACGTGAGAGCCTATCCTGGGGGTACTGATTTAGAACAGGCATCTCGTCTAATTTATCTTAATAAAACCTGTTTTAATGGACTTTATCGCGTCAATTCTCAAGGTAAATTTAATGTGCCATTGGGTAGATATAAAAATCCCAACATTTGTCAAGAAGATTTACTAAGAGCAGCATCAGCAGCACTCTCATCATCGGAGATTAGACAGGCAGATTTTACAAATGTCCTCGATTATGCTAAGAGTAGCGATGATTTTATCTTTCTAGATCCACCTTACCATCCCATAAGTAACACTAGTTATTTCACAGGTTATCACCGCAATTCTTTCGGTGAAAAAGACCAAGAACGTTTGCGAGATGCTTGTGCCGAATTAGCTAGTCGTGGTGTGAAAATGATGATATGTAATTCTGACTGTGAATTAGTCAGAAAACTGTATAAACAAATTAATTTTAATATTTATCCCATAGTAGCCTCTCGCTCAATTAACTGTAATACAAAAAGACGAGGGATGATTTATGAACTATTAATAACTTCCTATTAAAAATTTTTATTTGCCCAAGCAATAAATCTATCCAAAGTGTGTACCGCTAATAAATTATTATTATATGTAACTTGTTGTCTGAGCCATTTAATTGCTCCCTCTCTCATGCCTTCACCGCCTATAACTATCATAGTTGGTGCAGGGTAATAGTTTTGAATATTCATGTTCAAATAAGGAAATTTTTCATCAACTGAACCACCACTTTCTTGCCATTTACATTCAATAATTAATTCAGATGGCATGAGCGGTAACCCGACAACGTAAAAATCAACCTTCAGGGTAGTTTGATAAATTCCTGCACCAATACAAACTTGTTTTGCGTAGCGTTTTTTTAATAAATTAGCAGTTAATAAGAAGTCTTTTGTAACATGGTTCCCCACTTGGAAATAACCATGTCCAGTTAATATGCTTTCTACATTACTTTCTAAAATCTTTCCAGCCTGATTTGCCCGTCCACCTTGAGTCAGAGCCATCCTCAACCCTTTGCTAAAAGTCCTGCTTATTCTAGGATTCCACGGCAAGAGTCACAAATGGTCATTTGCTTAATATGAATTTTTAATTTTGGCTGCATAAGGCTAGATAAGTCGGTTGATATTAATAAATTAATGGTACTTTTGTACTGAAATAATCTAAATTTTACAAGTTTTGCGAATTTATAAATACGATAAACTCTTGGTTATTTCCCCATGTTCCGTTGCTAATTAGCCCCAATGCAGAAAAGCAGTGACAGTAATTTTTCGTGATTGGTTGATGGGGAAATATCTTTGTAACAACATCTGTAATCAACGAAATTGAGTTTGGGTAAATTCAGTTTTAGCCTGCTTGAACTTCAGTGTGACCATTGCGGATAGCCCATGCTATTTCTAGCATTTGAGTCCAGCGCTTTTGTAGTTGTTTAGGAGTGCATTTAATGATTTTAGCGATCGCCTGGTCACTTTGTTGAGCAATTTTCAACTCCAAGATTTGCTGCTGTTCTAAAGAAAGTACCCTCACAAAGGTTTCCCACTGCTGGGAAGACAACCCCAATTTTTGCTCCAAGCCTGCACCTAACCATTGATGTACTAATTGCCAGTGATGATGTTTGGCGAATTTTTCCACATGGTATTTAAAACGCTGCTGTAGATAGTCGCGCTGACGGCTGGTTAAACCCAAAATTTGGTCAATTTCTGGTGCTGAGAGGTCTTGCAGTTTGAGAGTTAGGTAGTCTACGCAGTCAGATTGACCTTGCTCTTCTAGATATTTTACCAATTCCGCCACCACGCGATCGCGCTCCGATTCTTCCGAGGGATCGAAGTTAGATTGTGCAATCATCTGTGACCTGATTTGTTGCACCGCCGAGTTACGTTGGTAAGATTCTGCTTCTTCACTCTTGGCAGATTCCACCGCCATCTCAATATCTACAGTAGTTTCTTGGGGTTGACGACGTGCAAAACCTTGGGCCCGTAAGATAATCAATTGCTGATTATTCCCACCAGGTAAATTAATCCGCCGCTTGGCATACTGCTCTGTAAATGCTATGTATTCGGCTAATTGTAACTGGGTACGCGGCTGATAATCTTCCGGCAGTTTGTTTTCCCGCCGAAAAGCTTTGATCGCTTCGATGTAGAATGCTTGCAGAAAATCTTCAATCAGGTTGTAACGAGCATCAAACCCCAACTCTGAACCGGAAATTGTGACATGGCGGTAAACCATAGCACCTAAAGTACTATGTAATTCCACTCTGCCCCGTCGCGAACCTAGTTGGTAGTAATGCAGGCATTTTTGCAGGCGATGTCTAGCCAAAGTCACCTGCCATGACTGGATTTGTCCAGATGTTTGGATACGAGAACTTTTATCACAAATGCGTTTTACTTCTGTAGCTATGCGCTGTGCTACGGATTGTACACACTCAGATGCAGCTTTGACTTGAGCTTGCATTTCCTGACATAGCAGTTGTCTCAAGCCATTGTGATTGTCGGCTGGTAATTCCTCGTCCGAAACAGGGGAAAAAAAGGTGGATTTAGAAGTTGGTAGATTTGCGAGATTGGCTTTCATGAATTTTCCTGGGTGTGGTATCGCACCTTAACAACAACGCAGATACAGCAAATCAGGCCAGTATTGGCTGAAGAAATATTTAGATTCATCCATCAAAGCCTACTGCAAGTACTGCTCATATATAAGACTGTAGGTAATTTACAAAGTTACAGGGAAAGTAGTGTGTCGCTTTTTGCACAAACGACCACATTGAGTATGGCACATGAATATCTACCACGCCTTAAAAGTGGTTAAAACACTTGCTATATCAACTTTTATCACCGTCCTATCCTCACCACTCCCAGTTCTTGTAAGTATGACGATCTCAAAACTGGAGCTTTTTTATTATATTTCTGCGAAACGGAGGGAACAGCTTGTGTTTGATTCTTACACCCACGCTGCTGCTGCTTCCCAACCTAAACCTCGCCTTGTCATCATTGGTTCATCTCCCGTCAAATCTAAAATCGTAGACACTTCATATGTTGGTTCCTCACCAGTGTCTATAATTACATCTACTAAGTTATCTAAACGGTCAAACAGCTCTACCCGCGACAGTCTAGGTTCTGAATCTAGCTCTATTTGCTCATCATCTGGTGGTAGATGTGCCGAAGTCGAAATAATCGGATTTTCCAACGCTGCCAATAATGCCAAGCATACAGTATGGTCTGGCACACGAATCCCAGTAGTTTTTCGCTTGGGACTTTGTACCAGTCGCGGTACTAACTTGGTAGCAGGTAGTAAAAACGTGTAAGTCCCTGGTATCAAGCGCTTCATAATCCGATAAGCTGTATCACTGACAAAGGCATAAGTTGCCACATTTGATAGTGAGGGACACAAAAATGTCAATGGTTTATCATTTGCTAGCTGTTTAATTTGTCGCACTCGTTCTACTGCCGACTTGGCATTTAAATCACAACCGATGGCATAAACTGTGTCAGTAGGGTAGAGCATAACTGCGCCACTAGAGAGCGCTGACTTTATTTCCTCTATTCGGCGGATTTGTGGATTATCAGGATGGACAGCGAAAATTTTTGCCATGGAAGGTTTTGGATGAGAGTGGGGGAATTTGGCATTTTTGGAAAAATATAAAATTCACCGTTGCACATGTTTTCACGGATGGATGATTGTCTACCGCAAATACGCAAAGATTTACATCACAATAATTGTGCAACATCTCAAAAGAAAAACTGATTAATTTATCTATATGATTAAAGTTGCTTATCTTCAATGTCCGACGGGAATTTCTGGTGATATGTGTTTGGGGGCGTTAGTCAGTCTGGGTGTTCCTGTAGAGTATTTAAGTGAAAAACTCGATAAGTTGGGAATTGCACCAGAGTACAAGTTAAGAGCCGAACTTGTGCAACGCAATGGTCAGCAGGCGACGAAAGTTTATGTGGATTTGGTACACCATCATCACCACAACCACGAACACAGTCATCACCACGGCCGCCACCTGCCAGAAATAGAAAAAATGATCCTCCAAGCTGAGTTACCACCACAGGCAGAAGCTTGGAGTTTGGCGGTATTTCGACAGCTAGCAGTAGCAGAAGGGGCAGTACATGGCATTGCACCAGAGAAGGTACACTTTCATGAGGTAGGTGCTGTAGATGCCATTGTCGATATTGTCGGCACTTGCTTGGGGTTGGATTGGTTGGGAATTGCCAGCAATCATCAAGGATTACCCCTACTATACTGCTCGGCGTTACCAACAGGCGGGGGAACAGTACGAGCCGCCCACGGCCAAATGGCTGTACCAGTACCAGCAGTATTAAAGTTATGGGAAATGCGGAGTTGTCCTGTTTATAGTAACGGCATTGATCGGGAACTAGTGACACCCACAGGTGCGGCGATCGCCACTACCTTAGCTACCGAATTTGGTTCACCACCACCAATGACCATTAAACAGGTAGGACTGGGAGCAGGGACGATCAATTTACCAATTCCTAATATATTACGTCTTTGGCTGGGCGACAGCGCTAGTTTACAATCAGATTTCCGCAATTTTAGTGATATTAGTGCCAATTTAGAAAACATTACCGTACTGGAAACCCAAATTGACGACTTAAATCCCCAGGCGATCGGTTATGTGTTTGAAGCATTATTTGCTGTTGGTGCGTTGGATGTCTTCACCCAGCCAATAGGCATGAAAAAGTCCCGCCCCGGAATTTTACTGACTGTCATCTGTCATCCCGAAAATTTACCAGCTTGTGAAGCCGTGTTATTCCGCGAAACCACTACTTTGGGAATTCGGCGGACTACCCAGCAGCGCGCTATCCTCCAACGGGAAATTCAACTAGTGGAAATTGCATATGGCAAAGTCCGCGTCAAAGTAGCATGGCAAGGACAAGCGCCAGACAAGTGCATTGCTAACGTCCAGCCAGAATATGAAGATTGTGCAGAATTAGCCCGAAACCATAATATTTCCTGGCGCGAAGTTCAGCGATTGGCGCTACAGAGTTGGTATTTAGAACATCAACACTAATTACTGATAATCCCAAAACCCCGGTTTCCTCAAGAAACCAGGGTTCTCCTATGCCATTTTGGAGATACCGATCTACTAATCTAAATCAGCTTCTCTCAATGTTCTTTTCGCTGCGTCAGCTGTATCCTGAGCTTGACGTTTAACATTGGTTACGGTGTCATCAGTTGTGCGCTTGACATTTTTAGTCAAGTCTTTGGCAGCACGTTCAGTATTTTTTTGGAGATTTTCGACTCCGCGCTGAGTCCCCTTAGTCACACCTTCCCCTAATTCTTGAGCAGAACTACCAACATCTGCACCCAGGCGCTTGACTCGTTCGTCTAAGGGGGTACCTTCTTGATAATTGCGAACATATTGCTCGGAACTATTAATACCCTTTTGTTCAACATTTCTCCGAGCATTTTTAGCTAGTGCCTCAGCCCGAGCATTTGCGGCTCTTTCAGCTGCTTTGGCTCTAGGATCTACATCACTAAAATTATTCATCCCACCTTCAGGTGCATTGAGATCGTAATCTTTAGTGGGGTCGTATCGCTCAACATTAGGTGGTTGGGCATTAGGTTGTGGTGGCTGTTGTGCTATTCCTGGACGGTTGCAAGCCTGTGCCATAAATAGGAATATACCTGCCAAAAATACTGTGAAAATTTTCACAGGACGAATATTTTTTAGCCAAGTAATGATTCTTTTCATAGTGTTCTCTTTGAATGTTTGTGACTAAGTGAAACCTTAAATAAGGTAGAATCTGGCAACAGAAGATAAGTTCTATTTGCCTACTGCCGGATTTTTTTGTAACTCCGGTCTGGCACTTGCTTCCTCTGCTTTATCTTTCAAAAAGCTGGAAGCATCTTTAACCGACTCTTTTACGGTTTCAATGCGTTCTTGAATTCGAGTTCCCACATCCGGTTCCCGTTGAATTAAACCACCAGATTTAGGACGTTGAAAGTCTTTTTGAGTGATGAGTGGTAATTGTTTTTCTTTTTCAACTCTACCTGCGGGGGTCTCAGCACCAGGGTAAAGTATCTCAGAATCTTTATTTGTGGCAATCAATACTTGTAAGTCTGAGTGTAGGCTAGCTCGATCACTTCCTTGCTTCTCTTCTGCATCAATCACTTTGGGATCGGTGGTCATTCTATATTTGGTATATTTATCTCCACCATTTTTATAAGGATTGTTTGCACCACCAGCTTGTACAGCCGGGTTATTGGGATTTGCACCTTGAGGATTTGCCCCACTACAAGCAGTGTTAACTATCAACAATAGACCAGCTAAAAAGATGGTTAAAATTTGGCGAAGTTTTAGCTTTTTACCAAAAGCTATCAAACTGTTCATCAAGTCCTCCTGGCAAAAGAAAAAAGGCTATTTATCTGCTTAATATTTTGGATAATTAGCAAGTGTTGACTTCTGTTTTACTTGCTTGGCAAACATTTAATAACCCTTATCAAGGTTACGAATAAAAACAGTGGTTCGCCTCTAGCGTAGGTCACATTATAGTTGCTACCAAAATAATATTTTTATCTAACTGTAGGGAGATACAATTTTAATAATTAATTTGACCTTACTCAGTGCTGAGTGCTGAGTGCGCTTGCCCTGAGCGAAGCCGAAGGGGAGTGCTGAGTCAAAAGAAGAAGAAGGAAGGACTTTCGCACTCGGTACAAGTAACGCGAATTGTGGTCACTGAGGTTGTCGAAGTGTGGGCGGTTTTTTAACTCAGCACTCTTCGTGTACCTGAATCAACTTGCATAGGTAGCTCATACATCCATGCTTTAGTCAGGTAATGAGCTGAAAAAACCACCCCTGCTGTGTGACATTTACAGACACAGCCAAAGGTAAGAATAAACAAAACTAGCAGGGGCCACATTACAAGACCACCTGCCAGGAAGGTATTGTATATTCTTGCCATGTTTGATTAGGGTAGTGCTTATTTGTAACAAATAATGCCTATCCTTAATTAAAATAACTAGATTCCTGCAATTTAATGGTTAAGGAAAGTCAGTTACTAGGTTAATTTACCGTTAAAACTAATAATCGTCCTGATGAGAGAGATGAGGGGAATGGGAGAGTGACTAATGATGAATAATATAAGAGAGCGCTTCACATTTCTTAAATATTCACCTTGATAGAACGATGGCAAGAGATTTACGGGGATTTATCAAAATTTTGGCACAAAAAGGGCAATTACAGCGAATTTCAGCTTTAGTTGACCCAGAGTTGGAAATCGCCGAGATTTCCAACCGAATGCTGCAACAAGGGGGGCCAGGGTTAATATTTGAAAACGTCAAAGGTGCATCTTTCCCGGTGGCAGTAAATTTGATGGGAACTGTGGAAAGAATTTGCTGGGCGATGAATATGCAGCATCCAGAGGAATTAGAAACTCTAGGTAAAAAGCTGAGTATGCTGCAACAACCAAAACCGCCGAAAAAGATTTCCCAGGCGATAGATTTTGGCAAAGTGCTATTTGACGTAGTTAAGGCTAAACCAGGACGAGACTTTTTCCCAGCTTGTCAGCAAGTGGTGATTCAAGGCGATGATTTAAATTTGCACAAGTTACCCTTAATACGCCCATATGTTGGTGATGCTGGCAGAATTATTACCCTAGGATTAGTAATTACTAGAGATTGTGAGACTGGTACACCAAATGTAGGTGTGTATCGCCTGCAACTGCAATCCAAAAATACCATGACCGTTCACTGGTTATCAGTGCGGGGTGGGGCTAGGCATTTGCGAAAAGCTGCTGAACGTGGTCAAAAATTAGAAGTAGCGATCGCCCTTGGTGTAGATCCTCTAATTATTATGGCAGCTGCTACACCCATACCTGTAGATTTATCAGAATGGCTGTTTGCTGGACTTTACGGCGGTTCCGGTGTGCAATTGGCAAAATGTAAAACTGTAGATTTAGAAGTTCCCGCCGATGCTGAGTTTGTCTTAGAAGGCACAATTACACCAGGAGAAGTCTTGCCAGATGGGCCTTTTGGTGATCACATGGGTTACTACGGTGGTGTAGAAGATTCACCATTGATTCGCTTCGAGTGTATGACACACCGCAAAGATCCAATTTATTTAACAACATTTAGTGGCCGTCCACCCAAAGAAGAAGCGATGATGGCGATCGCGCTCAATCGTATTTACACTCCCATTCTGCGGCAACAAGTCTCAGAAATTGTTGATTTCTTCTTACCAATGGAAGCTTTGAGTTACAAAGCAGCGATTATCTCCATTGATAAAGCATATCCGGGACAAGCGCGACGAGCAGCTTTGGCGTTTTGGAGTGCTTTGCCACAATTTACATACACCAAATTTGTGATTGTCGTAGATAAAGACATAAATATTCGTGATCCGCGTCAAGTTGTGTGGGCTATTAGTTCCAAAGTTGACCCCACACGAGATGTCTTTATTTTGCCAAATACACCATTTGATACCTTAGATTTTGCCAGTGAAAAGATTGGTTTAGGTGGACGCATGGGAATCGATGCTACCACCAAAATTCCACCAGAAACCGATCATGAATGGGGTGCGCCTTTAGAGTCAGATCCCAATGTAGCCGCAATGGTAGACAGAAGATGGGCAGAATATGGTTTAGCGAATTTGCAACTAGGGGAAGTTGATCCGAATTTGTTCGGCTATGATATGCGTTAGCAATTAGGACACCAGCACAAATGCTGGTGTCAAAGAGTCGAATAAGTTATGAAAAAAACCATAAAAAACCCTTTATCACTGTTAATGAAGGTGTTAAAGGTTGGTTGGCAAGAGAAGATCAGTGTGGTGCTACCCTAACTATTTGTTCTTAGCTCGACTTTATTTTATATCTTGCACCTACGCTATATCTGATATCTTTGCTTTTTTGTATCAATCTAGACAAATGGTTGATCAAAAAAGCATAACTCAAATTGTAATGTCGGCGAATGCACTCAGGCACACACTTCACGTCCTTGAAAATTCGCTAATTTGCTGATTTTGTCACACATATGTGCCCACACTTTCCCAAACTGCTACTACAATTGCCTTAGATTCATTTATATGAGCAATAAGCACTAAAATCACCACATTTACCACATTAAAATGATTGACTTTTTTATACATCCAACGAGGAGTTAAAGATGCTAAAAAAATCACCATCAAATAATTCCTTACGAGCTACCTTTGTCGTCTTAACAATTGGATTGTTTGGTTGTGGCAATCAAGCTGCAAGCACCTCATTCACTCAAACCACCACCAGAATAGACGAGAATCTTCCCCAAGTAGTAGCTACTACAAGTGTACTTTGTAACTTAACTAGACAGATTGCCGAAAATACAATTAATCTCATCTGTTTGGTTCCTCCTGGTACAGATCCGCAAATCTATCGACCAATAACTGAAGACCGTCAAGCTATTGAACAAGCTAATTTGATTCTCTACAGTGGTTATAATTTTGAACCAGGATTAATCAAAATCATTAAAGAAACTCAAAACCCCGCACCCAAAATAGCTGTTGGGCAACTTGCGGTTCCCCAGCCACAGCAATATCAGGAATCTGGCAAAAAATTAACTAACCCTTATATTTGGCATGATGCCAAGAATGCTATCAGCATGGTGGAGTTAATTAGCAACCATTTGGGTAAATTAGCACCCACTAATGCCACAATTTATAGCAGTAATGCAAAAGCAATTAAAAATGAACTAACCCAGTTGGATAGTTGGATCAAGTCGAGAATTGCTAGTATTCCTGCTAATCAACGCAAACTAGTAACAACCAGTGATGCACTGGGTTATTACAGCAAAGCATACGGAATAGCTTTGGCAGGAGGCTTAACAGATATCAGTCATGATAAAAAACCGACAAATGCACAATTCCAAAATTGGGTGAAAAATATTCAGCAGGCTCAAGTACCAACAATTTTTCCCAAGACAACAACTAATCCCCAATTAATTCAATCTGTAGCTAGAGAAGCAAATGTGAAAGTATCACAAAGGCAACTGTATACCAATGGGTTTGGGGAAGCAGGAAGCGACGGAGATACTTATCAGAAAATGATGGTAGCTAATACACGCACAATTGTCGAAGGTTTAGGAGGAACTTACTTGATGTTTGCACCCAAAGTTGCTCAGTAACCTCACACAATACCAAAGCACCGACTCCCCCTACTGGTGTTAGGATTTAGGGTGATTAAGTAGAACGACGTAGACGTAAATAATTAAACACAAATAAATTTAATTTTGCCCAACTGCTTATTATGGTATACCCCCAACGTATTAATCCTGCTCCCGGACAAGAATCAGTTTGGGATTACCCTCGTCCCCCTCGTCTAGAAGATACCAGCAAACATATCCAGATAATTTTTAATGGAGTCACAATTGCAGATACCCACAGCGCCAAGCGTGTTTTAGAAACAAGTCATCCACCCTCTTACTACATCCCTCCAACAGATATCAAAATGGAATATTTATTGCAAACACCGCAATCTAGTTTTTGCGAATGGAAAGGGCCTGCTAATTACTACACAATCCGCGTTGGTGACAAAGAAGTCAACAATGCTGCTTGGTTTTATCCTCATCCCACACCAACCTTTGCATCTATCAAAGATTATCTAGCTTTTTATGCTCATCTTATGGATGCTTGCTACGTCGATGGAGAAAAAGTAGAACCGCAACCAGGTAATTTTTATGGCGGTTGGGTTACCAGTGATGTTGTTGGGCCGTTCAAGGGAAGTCCTGGTACTTGGGGATGGTAAGCTAATTCTAGATTTTTGATTTGAGTGACATCGGCGGTTAGAAACCGCGTCTACACAGACAAAACCCGCACTTCGACAAGAGTTCGGCGAAGGCTACTTCGACAAGGCTCAGTACAAGTCACTTGAGCCGCTCAGTAACCACTTACGCGGGTTTGAATTCCTATTAGTCCGCGCAGGCGGACTTGGTTTGTATAGCCGCGAATTCCATTCGCCAGGGCTTCTTATCTTATCGCCGAGGCGCACTCAACCCACGACGCTCAAGCATTTGCCGCACCTCTGGGCTGGGGCTGTAATTATAGCCATAGGCAGAGTTCTCAGAGTCATCCATTACCTGAGGTGTCAACAACACAATCACCTCATTACGCTGATTCTGTCTGTTTGTTGATCTAAATAACGAACCAATTAGTGGCAGATCACCCAAGAGGGGGATTTTAGAAACAGTTGTTCGGTCTGAGTCTTGAATAATACCTGAAAGAATTAGCGTCTGACCATCTCGTAAGCGAACTACACCAGAATTTAAAGAGCGCTCAGATACTAAAAATATTTGTTGACTACCACCACCACCAACATTGATACTAGCTGGGGCTACGGGTGCTTTGACTACAGGAGCCACGGATAAAGAGACAAAACCGTTATCGTCAATTCGGTCAACTTTTACCGCTAAGGTTAAACCTACTTGCTCTTTTTCAGCTGAAATCGTTTCTGTAGCAAGATTAGCATCACGAACTATTTCCCTTGTAATATTACCTACTACTTCCTGTGTCAAGTTGACATTAGCGGTTTGACCTTCTTGAACAATTAAGGTTGGGTCAGTCAAAATTTTGGCATTACCATTTGTTACCTCAGCCCGCAAAGTTGCAAGAAGTCTACGAGGAAATTGGAATAAGCTAGGAAGTCCATAAGTAGGTCTTCCTTCATCATTATTTTCTATAATACCGGGTTCTAGTGGATTAGTGCTTACTCCCGCCCTAGGTGGATTAGGTGGGTTGAAAAAAATGTTACCATCTTGAAGTGGATTAGGAGTAACAGGTCTACCAGTCAAATTATTTCGGACTTCATCACGGTTAGCTGGTCTAGAACCACCAAAATTTAAAGTAGCAGCACCACCGTCGTTGCTAAAGAAGTTATTACCAATCCCAAAGGAAAAACTAGCATTCTTGTCTTGGATATTTAAAAGGTTAACATCAATAATCCTCACGTTAACTGCCACTTGACGACGACGGATATCAAGTTGACTGAGTTGAGTCATTGCCATCTCAACTTGCCTAGGAGGGCCAATCAAGGTTAGAGAATTGGTGCGCTCATCCCCTAATGCTTGTAAACCTCTCAGTAAAGGCTTTGAGTCTTTAAATTCAGCACGCTGAGTTTCCAGTCTGGTCTCTGTAGTTGTTTGAGTTTGAGTAATGGGAGCAGCTCCACTACCCACAGGCACAGCATTCACACTAGTAACTTGACGTTCGCGGCTAACGGCACTTTCTGCACCCAAGCCGACTAAAAAGTTGAGTGCAACTCCCACAGTTACCTGATTGAGTCGCAAGCTACGCATAACTACATCGCGGGTGGAGTTAGGTAAACTAGGCCCCACGAAAATTGTGCGATTACTGCGGTTCGCTTCTAAACCACTAAGGCGCAAAACGTAGTTAAATACATCTTGCACCGGCTCATTTTCTATATCTAAAGAAATTGTTTGAGAACTTGCTTGACCTTCAGCAGCAGCACCTTGCTGACCTCCAGCAGCTTGCTCACCACCTACATAAGCCAGGTTCAGACCAGCCGCACGGGCAAGTAATGACAAAACCTCACGGACTGGTGCATCTCTCAAAACTAGGCGGGGTACACGTTCTTGAGTTCCTAAGTCAATGGTGCTGGGAGACGCATCTGTAGCGGAAATAGCGATATCTCCCACTGGTGGGGCTACTGCTCTGGGTAAGAATGGAGGTGCTTGACTCAGAGGTTGACCAGGGCCAGCAGGCAGAGCAGGTCTACCGTCAATTGAGACTTGTGGGTTAGGAACCAAAACATTTTGACTAGGTTGGGCTGGGGTAGAAGCAGGCGGGGCTGCCGGTCTTGGTGGATTTGCTGTTGATGCGGTGGTTGAAGATGGGGTAAAGCTGAGAGTAATTTCATCTTGCTTTCGCACCACAGGTTGACTAGTGGGGATGTTATTACTGCCAGTCACCATCACTCGAATGCTATTAGCATCAAGTTGCATAACTTGAACCGAGGCAATTCCCGCAGCCGGGTTATCTTGGCGAAAATTATTACCTTGCGGTAAACGTAGTTGAGTATTAATAATATCTGCGACTAAAGCGTTGCCTCTTTGTGTCGTGAAAACTTGCGGGCGCGACCCTGAGGAAGTTTTCAAAACAACGCTAATTCCATTATTAACGGGATTAAGCTTGACTCCAGTGACTTGAGCAATCTGGGCCCGCGCGGGTTGAGCTGCCAAAAATACAAAAGCGGCAGCGCCTAATATTACACTATTACCGTGAAGCTGTTTCACAGTTCATTCCTCACTTTATAAAACACCTGTTCATCAACAATCTTTGAGTAGTTACACTGTTGTCAGTAGTGACACCATTTTTAGATAAAGATGCGCCTAATTAGCCTGCTTAGGCAGGCTTTGTTTGTTTAGCCCCAGGCTTTAGCCTGTAGGTGAGTCAAGCACTACTCAGCACTCAGACGTTCGGCGAAGCTACTTCGACAAGGCTCAGTACAAGTCAGTCGAGCCGCACTCAGCACTCAGCACTTTTATTGTTTAGTTTTTGCAGCTTCAGCCGCAGCCGCTACTTCTTCTGAATTAAGTGGCATCAACGCCTGTAGTTGGAAGGATGTAGTAATCGGTGCAGGCCCTATCCTACGTACTTCTTTACTTGATGGATCTTTAGCCTGTTCGGGAGCCAATGTCGCTTGATAGTCTTTAACTATTAACAAAGGCTGCAAACGCTCGATATTACGAATAATCGATTGCGTTTGTTCAAAAGTGCCAACAACTTCGACATTAACGCTACTGCGTTTTAATTTGCCATCAACTATGGCTCCAAGAGAGCCATCATTAATTGGTTCGGCTTGCTGTGAAGCTGGCACAAACTTTTGTAGTTTGGCTCTCACAGCGTTGGCAGGAATTTGAGAATTGCCAGACTCAACTAACCGATTCAAATCCAGTAGCAATGTATCTAAGGTTTTTTCATTAGCAAATAAACTTAAAACCTGGATTGTTTGCTGTTTCGCCTGAGCTAATTCCTCTTTTACTTTTTCAATTTCTTTAATACTGGCTTTTTTTTGCTCAATTTGCCCTTGTAGGTCGTTGCTTTGTGCCTGCTGCTGCTGATAGGTCTCCCAAGCGGGCATTACCATATTCATCAGCATATACACCGCTCCAGCAATTCCCAAAACTCCTACTAAAATGCCGATAATTTTGGGTGTGAAGCTAATACCAAAAACAACAGGATAGGCTGGTGTTTCTGAACCGAATTCCCCACCTTGGTCTACAAAATTGAAATCTTCACTCAGCGTCATTTGGAAATGACTCCTGTTTGTTGCATACTACGAATTCGACTTACTAATCCAACCGTGCCTTTTTGCTCTAACTCCCGAATTAACTCAGAAGCTGGAACATCACTTAGACTTGATTGAATGGTGTATTTGACTACTTGGGGTAGTTTAATTTGCACACCATTAGCAGAGGGATTAATCCCTGGTGGTATTGGTGCATCTACTAAAGTGGCGGTGATAATCCTGCTTTCTGAGGATTTTAAGAATTGAGACTGTTGTAGAGTCAATAAGAAATCATTGACATCATTAAAAGAACGAGCTAGTCCTGTAACTTCTAATCCTCCAGCCGGATTACTGGGTGGCTGTCCTTGGGCTGCGGGAGTGGGTGGAAGTTGCTTAACGTTTTCAATTTGTACTGTCGCTGGTATGCGATCGCGCAAATCTTGTAACATAGCTGACCAAGGACGAATCTGATCAAATACTGTGACTAAGCCTTGTGTTTCTGCTTTGACTCTTTTCGTCTCTTCTCGAATTTTGTTAATATTGCCAATCTCAGTTTCTAACCTCTTGTTTTCCTGATCTAGTTGTGCTATTTGCTGCTCTAATTCGCTATTTTTCGCTTGTAAAAACCACCAACTGGTTCCGACAAAAGCTGGAAAACACAGACCTAAGGCAACTCCCACATACACTGGTGTTAAATCCCCAGAGGGTAATGTGATTCCTCTGCTTTTGTGAGGATTTTTCTGATAAATTGGGCGGTCTTTAAGAAAGTTAATATCCAAACTGTACATTTTCTTACACCCCCCGCATTCCTAAACCAAGTACTATCCCTAAGCCAGAACGTTTTGCTGTGGGATACTTTTCTTCATCAATTTCCAAGGATAAAGACACAATCGGATCGATTTGGGTAGTTGGCAAGCTCAATCGTTGAGTAAAAAACTCATCTAGCTGTTGCAGTCCGCCTCCTGGCCCAGCTAAGAAAATCTGCGCTACCTCCAAGTTTTCACTCTGATTTAGGTAAAAATCAATGGAACGGCGCAACTCATCTGTGAGTTCTCCTAAAACTCTCAACAAAGCTGCCAGACTGGGATTGACTTCAGTCATCCCAGTTTGCCCACCATCTATGGGAGTTGGGGGAATCACCATTCCCTGTAACAATTCCATATCTCGTGATGTAGGCAAACTCATCGCCCTAGCCATTGCCATTTGCATTTGATAAGTGCCTATGGGCACGGTGCGCGAAAATTGCGGTACTCCGTTAATGACGATGGCTATTTCTGTGCTGTCAAACTCTATGTCAACTACTACTGCGGCTTCTTGCGGCCCGAATTGTCGCAGTTGTTCGCGAATTGTCCGAATCAACGCAAAACTGTTAATCTCTAAAATGTCGATTTGCAATCCTGCCTGTTCAAACGTACTAATATAGGTATCTGTCACCTCCTTACGGGTGGCAACTAGCAATACCTGTACCTTTTCAATGCCATCCTCATCTACAAAATACCCAAGTTTCTGATAATCTACATCAGCTTCTTCACGGGGATAGGGCAAATATAAACTTGCTTCATGGTTTAACACCATCTCCCGTAGTTCTTTGTCATCCAACTCAGCTGGCACAGGTATCAGACGTACAATCGAATCTCGTCCTGGTACACCAGTAGCAACACGAGAAACCTTAATTTTACTCTCAGCCAGTGCTTGCTGAATTAATTGCGCCATTTGAGGGGGGTCGGTGATTTGACCATCAGTAACAACACCTTCTGGAACTGCTACTGATGTTAAGGATTCTAATTTCAAGCCTTGGCGCTGCTTGCGTAACTGAACTACATTCACCCGTTCTGGTGCAAGTTCGATGCCCACCCCTTTATTAGATTTGCCGAACAGACTATTGAAGCTTTTCACCACAGTTATGCCCGCTGGACTGCTAAATTGAAAATTTAAATGATACTAAAGATTGTTCTTGGGACTAGGTAATTGATTTAACCTATAATCTCGACAATTTTGCATAAGCTTTTCACCCCAATCAAGCGTAAAAATACTGGTACGATGATGCAATTGCGAAAATTCAAACAACTGGCGGCTTGGGCACTAATTAGCTTATTTACCAGTTGGATAATAAGTTGTAGCGCCGGAAATGTTGGTACAGTTACAAAACAGGCTGCTTCAGGAGAAGCAACTGTTGAGTTTTGGACAATGCAACTCCAACCTCAATTCACCGACTACTTCCAAAACCTCATTACGAACTTTGAAACTCAAAATTTAGGTATAAAGGTTAACTGGGTTGATGTACCATGGTCGGCTATGGAGAACAAAATTTTAACAGCTGTCTCAGCAAATACGCCACCTGATGTTGTTAACCTCAATCCAGTTTTTGCTTCCCAACTTGCAGGACGAAATGCCTGGTTAGACCTGGATACAAAAGTTTCAAATGAAGAACGTTCCTCCTATCTACCGAATATCTGGAAAGCTAGCACGCTCAATGGCAAGAGTTTTGGTATCCCTTGGTACCTCACCACACGGCTAACCATTTATAACACTGATTTATTAAAACAGGCAGGTATCAGTAAAGTACCTGCCACCTACGGAGAATTGGCACAGGTAGCCCAACAAATTAAAGATAAGACTGGCAAATATGCCTTTTTTGTGACTTTTGCACCGCAAGATTCCGGTGAGGTACTGGAATCCTTTGTACAAATGGGAGTAACGCTAGTAGATACTGAGGGTAAAGCGGCTTTTAATTCCCCACAAGGTAAAGCAGCGTTTCAGTACTGGGTAGATTTGTATAAAAAAGGGCTACTTCCCAGAGAAGCTTTAACCCAGGGACATCGCCATGCGATCGATTTATACCAGTCTGGACAAACGGCGTTTCTAGCTTCTGGGCCAGAGTTTCTCAAAACGATCGCGAATAATGCCCCCCAAATTGCCCAAGCTTCTGCGATCGCACCCCAACTGACAGGTGATACAGGTAAGAAAAATGTTGCCGTAATGAATGTAGTTGTCCCTCGTGCTACCAAACACCCGGATGCTGCGGTGAAGTTTGCTTTATTTCTTACTAATGACGAAAACCAACTAGCTTTTGCGAAAGCTGCTAATGTTTTGCCATCTACAACAAAAGCACTTGCTGATAGTTACTTTAAAGATGTTCCTGATACTGCTTCCACAGTAGAAAAGGCACGAGTTATTAGTGCTAATCAACTACAACAAGCAGAGATATTAACACCGACTTTGAAGGATTCTAAAAGACTGCAAAAGGCAGTTTATGAAAATTTGCAAGCAGCAATGTTAGGGCAAAAAACAGTAGATAAAGCCTTAGAAGATGCAGCCCAAGAATGGAATAGTCGGGCATAAAATGGGGAGTAGGGAGTGGGGACTAGGGGACAAAAATGAAAATATTTTCTCTATCCCCTGCATCTCCCCCCATCTCCAATATTTCTTATGGTGATGACCAAATAATTACTAATTCGTAATTCGTAATTCGTAATTAAAGAGGGTACAAGCCCCCACTGATTGTAACTACGAATTACGTACAGCCTGGCGGCATCCGTAGGCTCTATTATCAATTACGAATTATGTTGACTCAAAGATTTAACAGGATGTTGATGAAGAGTGCTGAGTAAGATCAATCTACCAACCCTAAAATACTGACATTTCATCCATCCTATGGCTGGCTTAAAATATTAATTTTTACAATAATCCTCTATCTTTTTATAGTGTCATATTAGTAACTAAAATTTCTAACCTTAAAAAAGGCAAAAAATTCACTTTCAAACTTTTTTAACTAAATAAATATCCAAAAATTGGAGGTTTTTATGACTTCTACCAACATTAATCGTGTCCAGCAAAACGCATCTAAATTTAAACAGTTGCATATAGACGATAAACTAGCAGTAATGGGGCGACTTTATACCGAAATTGCTAATCAACTTCCTGCTGATATGATAGATGCCTTACCAACACAAAAAGCAGCAGATTTAGTAGCACAAATTCAACAAGTCTCCCCAGAAGAACAACTTTATGCCTTGCGCGATTTGCTACCAGCCACAAAAAATGACCAAGATGAAATCATGCTTGATCCACATCCTACCAAGGCTACAGTAGAACTAGCTCAAGGCGGAACTACAATTCCCACTGGTGAGTATGGCGCAATGCACTTTGAAGCGAAAGTGGCTTTTTGGGTTTTATTAGCCGAAAGATTGGGAACTACAATAATTGATATCCCCCACGACTATAGCCTTTCTGAACCAGCAACGGAAGTTTTGAACTCCCTCAAATCATTAGATACTAATGATTTAGTATCCTTCTTAAAGCAGGTGCTATGAGTGCAGACTTTCAGCTGCCTTCATACCTCATAGTCAACTGATACGCAGCTAAAATCGTGATTAACAAGATCCCCGACTGCTTTAAGCAGTCGGGGATCTGAGTCCTCAAGAAGGTTATTTTGTTCCGAAAAAATGCCCAATTAAATATAAAGAACCACACAAAATTATTAGATTATCTGTGGCATTAAAAGCTGCTGATAGGGCTGATATTAAATCTAAATAAGTTTGACAAATACTTAATTCTGGACAAACTTCACTAGCCAATTTTGCCAATTCCACTGGATTAGCTGAACTATGATCTGGTATTGGTACTAAATATAATTTGTCATTTGGTCGCAGTAAAGCTTTAAAAATATCGGTATGTTCTTTAGTAGACAGCATTCCCATGACCCAAGTTACTCTTGGGGTATCTAAACTATCTACATAATCGCGCAATACTTTAGCTGCTGCTGGGTTATGTGCACCATCAATTAATAATTTTTGGTTTTTCCAAGTAACCCATTGCATTCGTCCCGGCCATTGAGTTTTTCTCATACCATTGATAATGGCCTCTTCAGAAATCACCCAACCTTGCTTTTGGAGAATTTCTAAAGCAGCTAATGCTAAAGCAGAATTAGTTAATTGAATTTGTCCCTGTAATGGTAATGGGTATTTAATTAAATTTTGAATTGATTCATATTCAGCCCACCCTGGAGCGATTTGGCGGGCAGGCTGGGGCGCAATATATGGACATTGTAATTCTTGAGCGCGTAATAACACCACTTTTTCCGCATCCGGTGGCAGTGGTCCAACTACAGCCGGACATCCAGGTTTGAGAATACCTGCTTTTTCTCTGGCTATATCGGCAACAGTAGGGCCTAGTTGTTGCCAGTGTTCACGGCTGATAGATGTAATTACTGTTACTAATGGCTGGTCACAAGCATTAGTCGCATCTAAACGCCCTCCCAGTCCCACTTCTATTACTGCGATATCAACTTGTTGCTGAGAAAAATACAACCAAGCAGCTGCGGTAATTACTTCAAACTGAGTTGGATACTCGTCATCAGGTTGAATTGCTGCTTGAACTTGTTGTAATAATTTGCCCAATTCCTCAGAGGCTATTAGCTGTCCATTAATGCAAATGCGTTCCGTCCAATCTACTAAATGGGGGGAAGTGTAGCGTCCTGTACGATAACCAGCCTCGTTTAGCACTGAAGAAAGATAGGCACACACCGAACCTTTACCATTAGTACCGGTAACATGAATTATCGGGACTTGGTGATGGGGGTTGCCAAGATTTGCCAACAGCTTGACAATGCGCGACAGTCCCAAATGAACGCCGAAATGTTGAAAGGGTTGTAGTAAAGAGTTGATATCCAAGGGGAGTGTACTTCGACTGCGCTCAGTAACTAGGGAGTGGGGAGTGGGGAGATAATGCCCATGCACTATTATCAATAAAACCGACTGCCTCTGATGAGGGAAACAGTCGGTTGAAGATTGATGATGTTAACTAAATTTAGGCTTCTTTATTCAAAAAGCCTTGAATTTGTCTTAAAGCCGCAGCACCAATGTTAAAAGCAGCCCAACCAGCAGCAATAGCTACTGGTGCAAAAACGATCGCTATACGGTAATCGATATCCATATCTAGAACCCCTCTGTTAAGTAGCAATTAAAGTTTTGTCAACTGTTCTCATTTTTATTTTTAGCTGAATTGGGCATTTTTGCCAGACCTCTCTGTAAAGAATATTTAAAGTATTAGTCATTGGTTGCTGCCCCTACTCGCTCATCTCCCTACTCCCTGGGAGTGAAAGCCGATGTCACTACCCTTCCCGGCATGAACCAAAGCTAACTTTTGGTAACGTTGCGCGTGTTCGATCAGTTCTGCGGCTTCGCTGTCTGTAATTTGGCGCAACACTTTGCCAGGAACACCAACTACAAGGGACAAGGGGGGAATATCCTTCGTGACTACTGCACCAGCACCAATAATGCTGCCAGTACCCACGCGTACTCCGTCTAAAATCACAGCGCCAATGCCAATTAAGCTGCCACGTTCAATGTAAGCAGAATGTACCACGGCGCGGTGGCCTACAGTAACATGATCTTCTAATATTGTTGGTAAACCTGGGTCACCATGGAGAATTGCCCCATCCTGAATGTTGGTACATTTGCCGATGTCAATCCTTTCTACATCTCCCCTGATAACTGCTCCATACCAAATACTCGCTCCAGCACTGATGTTAACCGAACCTATCACAACGGCATTGGCTGCAACGAAGGCTGCTTGAGAAAAATCGGGAGATGGCCAGTAAGAAGCGGTAGACACGATAGAATAGGAATATGGTACCCAGGAACACTGGAGAAACTAAACTTTGAGGCTGGTTGCAAAACCAGAATATCACGGTATCAATTCTCTACACAGAGAAAGATGTTAGTGAATATTGTTTTTACTGCCACTCCGTTTCCTTGCAGTAGATCACAAGCCCCCAAAGTGGAGGAGCCGAAGTGTAAAACTCAACCCACTGGTGCTGGTGAAGACGAAATTATGTTTGTACGCACTTCATGATGAATCCAGGCTTGCAGTACCCAATGTTTGGCCCCGACATTCAGTGTCCCCACTGTCGTCAAACTATTCCGGCACTGACACTAACAGATACCTATTTGTGTCCCCGTCATGGCGCGTTTGAGGCTAATCCTAAAACTGGAGAATTAATCCATCTACAGTCGGGACGACATTGGCGCAGATGGAATAATGAATGGTATAGACAGCATACCCATCCTGATGGGATTCGGTTTGAAATTCACGAAGCTCTTGATAAGCTGTATACCCAAGGTTATCGGGCAACACGAGTAATTATTGCTAGACGTTATCAGGAATTAATGAGTGGCTATTTAGAACGCAGCACACCTTGGCGTTCTGGGCAACCGGAAGCAACATATGCGCGTTTATATGGTTTACCTGTGGAGTTTAGCCCTGATTCCTCAGAAGAAGATCCTTGCTGGGAAGTGATTAATTTCGATTTGGAAAAAGAACCTGGAGTGCCTGTGCGCTACCCCTATTTCCGCTTGTTCGAGTAAGTCAGCAGTCATTGGTGAGTCAGTGCGGTCTTGCGAGTTTTCACGCCACTTGCAACAAGTCGGGGAACCCGCCAAATGACTAATAACCAATGACTAATGACTAATGACTAAGTTATGCACCACGCTTCTATAAGAACTGCGAATATTCATCAAGCGATCGCCTTTTATGAACAGTTGGGGTTTACAGTTTGTGAACGCTTCACTACAGGCTATACCCTGGCTTGCTGGATGACAGGATTGGGCGGCAGAATTGAATTAATCCAAATTCCCGAACCAAAACCAGCCCCAGATGCCTTTGCTGATGAACATTATGTGGGCTATTATCATCTGTCTTTTGATTTAACTGAAATTACTTCAGATTTACCTAGTTGGTTGACAAGTTTACAAGAACGAATGGCGTTGGTGGCAGAATTACCACCACTAAAGATACTTTTAGAACCGACACAGCAGCAAATAGGCGATCGCATTTGGGAAGTCGCTTTTGTTGCTGATGCTGACGGCTTACCTTTAGAATTTATTCGGTCTTTGGCTAAACTTTAATAATTCGTAATTCGTAATATTTCCTATGGCTACGCCACGCTGCGCTATCGGAAACGCTGCGCGTTAGCGGAGCTTTCGCTTTAGCGATACGTAATTCGTAATTTACGAATATCAGATTTTTCTGGTTTTCTGAGGTTACATCTGTTAGAAAATTGGTATGAGGCGATTTTTGACCTTCGCCATTATGACCTCTGTTCAGACTATTGATCACAATGACTTGGTTATTAAGAGAAGTTTATAAAAATTTATACTATATTTTACCTGCTGGGCTGCAAGCAATGCGGCGGATATTCGTAGTGTGTTTGTTGCTGTGTCTGGGTTTAATCAATGCTAATTCGGCGATCGCAGCTAATTTATCTAACGATTTGCTTAAGCAACCAGCTACAGAAGTTACAGTTAGCTTAGGTAATTCTGCTAATGAACTCAAATTTGAGCCTGATCATTTGGAGTTTGTACCAGGTAAACGCTATCTACTGCGACTGACTAATCCCAGCCAATTGAAACACTATTTTACTGCCAAAGATTTTGCTGATGGCATCTGGACACAAAAAGTGGAAGCCGGCAAAGTAGAAGTTAAAGGTGCAATTCACGAACTAGAACTCAAGCCAGGTGCTGAAGCGGAATGGGTGTTTGTGCCCATGAAGCCAGGAAACTATAACTTACACTGTTCAATACCAGGACATACAGAAGCGGGTATGAATGGAGAAATTGCGATCGCAAAGTAAGGAGTAGGGAGATGGGGAAATCATCAATGCCCAATATACAGTCCCTTTGAATACACTGAAACTCAGTACAAGAGCGTCGAGCAAAAATAAGTTAACTTAAATTATAGATATTAAACTAAGAAAAAACACTGCAATTGTCGCGGTAAGGCGCACGTAATCATTAACTTCCCCATGAACATTTTCAGTAACTTATTGTCTCAAACAACTAAGCCTACACCTGCAAAAAAACAACGCCGAGGTATTGAAATTAAATCGCCGCGTGAAATTGAAATTATGCGGCAATCGGCAAAAATTGTGGCTACTGTACTCAAAGAAATTTCTGAGATGGTAAAGCCAGGAATGACCACGGCTGACTTGGATGCTTATGCAGAAAAACGTATCCGCGAAATGGATGCGACACCAAGTTTTAAGGGATATCACGGTTTTACTGGTTCTATTTGTTCCAGTATTAATCATGAAGTGGTGCATGGTATCCCAAGTGCTAAGAAAGTGATACGGACTGGGGATGTATTAAAAGTAGATACAGGTGCTTATTACCAAGGTTTTCATGGTGATTCCTGCATTACAATTGCCGTGGGTGAAGTGACCCCAGATGCCACTAAACTGATTCGTGTCGCCGAAGAATCTCTTTATAAAGGTATTGAACAAGTAAAAGCAGGTGCATACTTGCTTGACCTGGCTGGGGCCATTGAAGACCATGTAAAAGCCAATGGTTTCAGTGTAGTGGAAGAATTCACCGGACATGGTGTTGGTCGTAACCTGCATGAAGAACCTTCAGTTTTCAACTTCCGGACGAGGGAGATGCCGAATGTGAAACTCCGTGCGGGGATGACTTTAGCAATTGAACCAATTTTGAATGCAGGTTCTAAACACACACGGATATTATCTGACCGATGGACAGCTGTAACTGTAGATAATTCTCTATCAGCGCAGTTTGAGCATACAGTTTTGGTCACAGAAACTGGTTTTGAGATTTTGACTGATCGCACAGCAGTTTAATTAACTAAAAGTGAAATACATCGAAGTGCGATCGCATTTTGTAGAAGTTTTGCAGGGCGATCGTCTCTTAATTTAATAATTAAGCGATCGCCCGCCGTATCTTGTGCCAGATTAACCCAGCAACAATCAGCCCTAAACCGACTTGCCAGATAGCAGAGTCTACCCAGAAAGCTAAGAATACACAAGATACAAGACCCACCCAACCTATCCATATAGGATAAAGTCGTTCAGATGGAGTGAGACGTAAAGCAGCTAAATTGGTAACTGCGTAATAAATCAAAACGCTAAAAGCACTAAATGACCAAGTAGTTTTGACATTACCCAATAGTACTAGTAGAGCGATCGCACCCCCCACGATAATTACAGCCCAGTGTGGCGCAGTCTCTTGCCGATTCAGACGCGCTAAAAATCTCGGGGCATCTGTACGCCGTCCCATTGCCAGTAATACGCGGGATAAGCCCAAAACTAAGTTCAACAGCACACCCAACATCGCTGTCATTGCCCCAATAGCTAAAACCAAGCCAGCACCCGCACCCGCAACGCTACGAGCTGCCAATTCTAAAGGAGCTGCTTTTGTCTGTCCTGAGGCTATACCCAAAACATCTACCCCCACAGCCCCAATCCCAACTGTTGCTACTGTCATGTAAAGCAGCATTGTTAGTAAAAGACAGACAATCATTGCCTTGGGAATTGTCTTCCTGGGGAAACGTGCTTCTTCGCCCATAGTGGCAATGCGACCATAACCTGTATAAGCGACAAACATCAAGGCGCTAGCATGAAGTACAGCCCCTGGGGAAGTGGTAAAAAAAGGTGTCAAATTGTCAACACCTACTTCAGCAACACGCGGCAGACAAATAACAATAAAAAACCCTAAAGATAACAGCGTTACCGACACAATCACGGTGTTAGCAACATTAGAGCGGCGAATGCCACTTAAAACAATCAACGTCATAATTACTACGGTTAAGATTGCTATAGGAACAACCCAATCAGCACTCCAACCCACAATATTCAGCAAGTACCCAGCAAAACCCAAGGCAGCAGTGGCAGCAGAAGCAGTCTTAGCTACTAAAAACATCCAGCCAGCCGTAAAGCCCAATGCTGGAGTGAGATACTTATAGCCATATTCGTAAGTACCACCACTAACAGCATGATTAGCTGCTAGTTGGGCGCTATTGAGTCCATTACAGGTAGCGACGATCGCGCCAATTGCCATTGCCAAAATTACCGCCGGCCCAGCAATGCCCGTAGCAATGCCGATACTAACAAATACACCCGTGCCGATAATTGAACCTAGTCCCATCAAGGTTGCACCAAAAACCCCTAACTCTCTTTTCAGTTGGGGTGGTGAATTGGTAACGGACATCTTTGTCTCTCCCTATTTAGATGATGAAGATGTAGCGTTTATTACTGAGAATATCATGACCACCGAGGAAACTTTGGTATGGGCGATCGCAGTAGTTCTTGTTGGTGCAAACACTCACCCATAATAGGTTAGCTAAATTATTGCTTGATACAAGCATACAAAATATATAGTGTATGTAAAAATACACCATATATTTTGCTACAATTACCTAAGTAAAGATAATGACGTGTCAAATCTTCACCGCCAAAATCCTCTCGTGAAAAAAAGGAGTTAGGAGATGAGATTTATACACAATTTGGCTTACAGTTAAGCCTCAACTTTTACACCTTTCCAGAAAGCGATATAGCCTTCAATATTTTTAGCCTTTTCCTTAGCGCTGGGATAATACCATGCAGCATCTTTGTTAACTTGCCCATCAACTTCGATACTGTAATAGCTAGCAACACCTTTCCAAGGACAAGTTGTGTGAGTGTTACTTTCTTGGAAGTATTGCTGATTAATAGCATCAACCGGGAAATAATGGTTGCCTTCCACAACAATAGTATTATCGCTTTCGGCCAACACAGTGCCATTCCAAATAGCTTTCGGCATAAGTGACTTTTGATGAAACTTTACACATATTATTTTGACACTCTCCGAGCTAAAGCCACTGGTTTGCCAAACTCCCGCTTAGTACACCTTAAATTCCCTATTTCTTGTCTGTGCCAGTGATTCAGGAATTAAATCTAATTGCTATTGCTATATATTCTTAAGCCATGAAAACTATAATTTTTTGCACTCTTTTATTGGGACTAAGTAGTTGCTTACCAGCTAACAGCATCAATAATGACAATAACCAACTAATTTCCAAAAATCATCCTACCGATAATCAAGAATTCAGGGCTTTTGGTACTGAACCATTTTGGAGTGTTAATATCCGCCAAAGCGGGATTATCTATTCTTCATTATCAAGCGACGAAAAGCAAACATTTTCCTATGTCACACCATTAGCAGCTGACGGCCGTCTCCCAGATACAGTAAGAGTGTATCGACTGCAAGACAAAGACAAAGACAACAGTATGTTAATTATCAGAAAAGTCGATGCTTGTAGCGATGGCATGTCAGACAACTTATATCCTTACTCGGCGCTTTTCATTCAAGGCGATATGGTTTTGGAAGGTTGCGCCGAGTTAGATAATCAGCGCTAATGGTTTATCAACTTTTAGCTATTACGGATGTGACATCTGACTTAGACTGGAAACCCTCACCCACTCCGTAACAAACAGTTTTAAATTCTACGTGATTTATCCCCGGATGATAGAGAGTATAAGTTGCTTCTCCTGGTATTCTACCTACACTACCCACCCCAACAACCTGACGGGGAAAAATTTCCATAGTTTGGGGAGATGCTGAACTATCCAAAGTTGTGACTTCCGTAGTAATTGAACCTGCTTGTAGCTGATATTGAAAAGCCAAACCAGAACGACCACAGAACAAATTATTAGCTTGCATCCGTGATAATCTGTCAAGCATTTGAATCGGGGGTGTATCTGGAGTAAGTTCCTCGTCCACGCCTAAAGTTGTACCATGAATTAATAAACAATCCAGTTCAAAAAAACCAAAATCTAGTGTTCTCAACCATTGCACCATTGGACGAGAAACACATTCCCACAGCAACTTCACTGTTTCTCCCCCATATTTCGCCATCAATTCAGTCGGTTCAGCAGTTCCCCCTAGTCCGTGGAGAATAAAACATTGTTCTTCCCACCAACCTTTACAAATCAGAGGTTCCAGTTCTCCACGCTTTGGGTTAAGCACCCGTTTCACCAACTGTTTAGTTTCCCGCTTGGGCCCCACTAAATCGCCCAAAATATACAAAGCCTCTACATTAGCCTGAAGCTTAATATCAGCCATCACAGCCTCATAAGCCGCCAAATTGCCCTCAATTCCACTTAAAATTACCCACTTATTCATAAAGATTTGATATTTGAGATTACTAATTCCCCACTGCATTACCTAGTACAAACATGAGTCGGATCATCAGCCCTTTCCGCAAATTCCAATCCCTGCGCTAAACGCCAAGCAAAAATTTTTGGTAAGCCTTTTTCGATAATTGCTGCACAGGTTTTTTGATAGTCATAGGGTACTTCCCGCAGATTAACTTCTTGGCTTTCTGTGTCATAAATTACATAGGTGGCATTGGGTCGCCCATGTCGGGGTTCTCCTACAGAACCCACATTGATAATCCGCTTGAGGGAAGCTTGAAAATCCAGTGATGCTGCTTCTGTTTCCTGTTTTTTGACACAAACTTGCAAACTACCTGCATCTAAATTACGTACATAAGGTACATGAGTATGACCACAAAAAAGCACATCTGCTTCTGTAGAAAGCACTCGTTCTAGGGCGGCAAATGCGTCAAGTTCAGGTAATAAATACTCATGGTTGCTGTGGGGACTACCGTGAACAAAAGCTAAATTTTCCTCACGGAAACTGTGGGGTAATTGGGCGAGAAATTCGCGGTTTTCTAGATGAATTTCGCTATTTGTCCATTTATGAGCAATTTTGCCGCGTTTTTCAGCTAATAGCGACGGATAACTACAATCACAAGCATTCAATCCTTCAACGATATCTTCATCCCAACAACCAACACAAGTGGGAATATCTAAGGAACGAATTTGTGTAACTACTGCATTGGGATGAGGCCCATATCCGACTAAATCACCCAGACAAAAAATTTTCTCGGCTTTTTGCTGGTCGATATCTAACAACACCGCATCTAATGCTTCATAATTGCCATGAATACATGACATGACCGCTATTTTCACTGTATGGTCTCCTCAATGAGAATTTGTTTAACTTGTTCTTGGTATTGTGATAGAACTGCATCAGACAAGTAGCAATCCTGTAACGTTTGCTTCATTGCCGATTCATCCAAGTTTTGTCCTAATACTTCTAAACCACTGAAACGCTGTGGTCTACCTTCTAAGTAGCGTGGAAAATCTAACTCCAGAAAATCCGTTGTGGGTACACCCGCCACAAAATCTGCGTATAGCGATCGCCCATCAGCCACATCAAAAATTCCTTTAGCACGGCTAACTTTGCCGTAAGCACCATGAGTCAGTTCATACCAAAACTCGTGTAAACTCTCTTCGTCAATGACTTGGCCACTTGTTGGTACACGCCAAAGTTGAGGATGGACAATGTTCGTGTCAATATCTGCACCTTTAACAATTTTGCCTGCCCAGGCATGATATTCAGACTCTTTCAGGTGTGGTGGTAAGACTGCGATCGCCTGGTATGGTAAATTTTTTAATACTTGGGGAATTGCGTCTAATTCTAAATAAAATCCTAGCTCTACATAAACAATCTCTGCGCCTGTTAGCTGGCTGAAAAATTTAACTTCTTCCCCATCACTAACTACTTTCACTTCTGGAAATTCAGCAGTCAAACGTATTTGATCAATGGGTACATTCCCAATACCAGGACTGACGTAAATTAAGTTTTCCGCAGAGGCGGTATTCCCGATCTGTTGGCAAATCCACGTAGTTTTGCCACAGCCAGCCGGTCCAGCAACAACAGTAATGATTGGTACACTCATAATCAAATGATAATCATTTTCATGACATTTGCAAATATCATCTGCGTGATGCTCTGAGATCACATTCCCTAAATTCGCCTGACTTTCACCAGAAATGCCAAGATAGATTTAGGTGTTTCAGGAGGCCTTATGTCTCTCACTGTTAAAGACTTGGAGAAAATGCAAGCAGCTTATCCTGACTATCGCATGGAATTGGTAGACGGGAACGTAGTTGTCATGAGTCCATCAGGCTATGAGTCGGAAGAAGTAGGAACTGAGTTTGCCCGACTTTTGGGTAATTGGGTAAGACCGCGCCAGCTAGGACGTGTAGCTGGTTCCAGTGCAGGCTTTAGACTGCCTAACACAGATTTACGCGCTCCCGATGTATCGTTTATACGGGCAGATAAGCTCAAACGTTCTACAGAAGATTATGCCGAATTGGTTCCCGATTTAATGGTAGAGGTTAAATCTAAAACTGATTCTTTAGATAAACTCCGAGAAAAAATTCAAGAATTTATCAGTCTAGGTACACAAATTGGCATTTTGATTAACCCTAAAACCAGAACTATCGAAATCTATCGTCCTGGTGAAAAAATAGTACTACACAATGGTGATGTGCTGACTTTGCCAGATTTACTCCCCGGTTGGGAAGTAAAAGTTGCTGAAATTTGGTCGCCAGTGTTCGAGTAGTTTAACCAGCAACCAAAATAAAAAATTACGAATTACCAATAACAAAAGTCTCTACAATTTCCTTATAACTTTGAAAGCATTTCTTTAAACTATGACAAATCAAGCTCCCATACCAGTTATTGTCAACGGTGCTGCTGGCAAAATGGGTCGCGAAGTGATTAAAGCAGTGGCGCAAGCACCAGACTTAAACTTAATGGGTGCAATTGATACCAGTCCCGAACATCAAGACAAAGACGCAGGAGAATTAGCGGGTTTAAGTGAACCTCTGGAAGTGCCGATTACCAATCAATTAGAACCTATGTTAGGTTACGTAGCTGGCGAAAGACAGCTACCTCCGGGAGTGATTGTAGACTTTACTCACCCCGATGCAGTTTATGATAATATTCGCAGTGCGATCGCCTACGGTATTCGCCCAGTAGTCGGCACTACCGGGTTAAGTCCAGAACAGATTCAAGACTTGGCAGATTTTGCCGAAAAAGCCAGCACTGGTTGCCTCATTATTCCTAACTTCTCCATTGGGATGGTGTTATTACAACAAGCCGCAGTTGTAGCTTCCCAATATTTTGACCATGTAGAAATTATTGAACTACATCACAACCAAAAAGCTGACGCTCCCAGTGGTACTGCTATTCAAACCGCGCAGCTACTAGGAGAACTTGGTAAAAGTTTTAACAATCCAGCGCTTGTAGAAGAAACAGAAAAAATCCCAGGAGCCAGGGGCAGCCTAGCCAATGAAGGCATTAGAATTCATAGTGTACGTCTGCCAGGATTGATCGCTCACCAAGAAGTGATTTTTGGCGCACCTGGTCAAATTTATACTTTAAGACATGATACAAGCGATCGCTCCTGTTATATGCCAGGAGTGCTGCTAGCGATTCGCAAAGTCTCACAGCTAAAGTCGTTAGTATACGGATTAGAAAAAATACTTTAACCTCCAAACTTAGAACTCAGCACTCAGCACTTATGTTAGTCCCACTGACTCGGAAGAAATTTGAACAACTCATCCCCTTCATTGCCACTGGCTTACAGTACAAGTACTACTGGGGAAAATCTGCAAATTTTTTACAGCGTCTATTAATTTCTGTAATTGCCATAGCTGTAATTCTACTGGCGGAAGTTCTGCTGAGGCTAGAGTTTGGCCCAATTACATTTTTCTTTGGTGTAATGGGTGCTTTTTTTTGGTTGTGGTATCCTGTGTTTCAGGCAAGTATCCGCAATGCGAAATGCCGTCGCTATAAGTACAGTGGCTTTTTTCGTGGTCGCATTCTCGATTGGTGGATTACAGACCGATTGATGGGCAAACAAGAAACAGTTAACAATAAAGGTGAATTGGTAATTGTCGAAAATCGCGAAAAACGGATTAACTTAGAAGTGGGTGATGACACAGGATTTAGCGTAGAGTTGGAAGCACCGCTACGAAATGCTCATAAAGTTATTGCTCGTGGTCAAATAGCTGAAATGATTGTCATGTCCAATCGTCCAGATTTGAGTACTATCGAAGACTTTAGTGATGTTTACATTCCCCGTCATGACCTGTGGGTGAATGATTACCCTTATCTGCGAAGAGATTTCTTTAATGAAGTCAGTCGCCGCTTGCGTGAAGACCAACAGGAAAGGCCGCGTCGTCGTCGCCGCAGAGTGGAAGAGGCTTAAGGGACTGACAAATAAATTGTCTGATTTATTTTTTGGAGTGCCTTAAATAGGTAGGAAATTTTTAATTTCCCGCATTATTATCTTGTCCATAAGCCTGCCAAGCCAAGTCTACCAGTCCATCAACGATCGCAGATGCCACAACAGCATTACCTTTGCGACTGTCAATGATGATGTGAGGGACTAAAGAGTCTAACAAACGTTCTTTAGTGCTATTGACATCCATAAATCCCACTGGAGTAGCAATTATCAAAGCGGGGTGAATTTCTTCAGTTGTAATTAAATCAACCAACGCTGTTAATGCTGTCTGTGCTTGACCCACCACAAATATACCCTCTGGGTAACGCTTGGCTAAAGTTTCAATTCCCCAAGCTGCACGAGTTTTTTCTTTTTGGGGTCGTGTTAAAGTTTCCAGACTACAATAGACTGGATTAGCAAAAGTATTTTGAATATCCTGAGCAATCCCTACTTGTACCATTGGCACATCTACTATAATTGTCGTACGTGCCGCTAACGCCGCCGCACCAGCTTGTAAGGCACGCTCAGAAAAGCGAATCACAGACTTATACTCAAAATCAGCAGTAGCATATATTACCCGCCGGACAATCTCATACTCTGCGGGTGAAAAGACATGATCGCCTATTTCACTATCAATGATTGCTAAACTTTGAGCATCAGTCACGTGCCATTCCATTGCTATTTAGCTCTGAGATATCAGCTTTCAGCTTATCAGCTTAGGTGAATGCTGAGTGTTGATTCACCAAAGTTTACCCACAGAGAAACCCTCTTCTGGTGCATTCGCTACACATGCCATCAGCGTACTATACCCGAAGGACTTTACGCAATTTCTCGCTGAGTGCTGAGATTCTTGTTTTTCTTCAGCACTCATCAATTTAGGATTCGGCATTAGAAGAAGGCCGACTGAAAACAGGAGACAAGTAAGCTACTAAAGCGCCAATGAAGAAACCAGAGATATTGCGAACTAAAGGTAACCAATCACTAGTGCGTGTTACCACTGGACCAATACCGAAAGCAATAAACAAAATTCCCCACAAAGGTGAGAAAATTAAAGCCCATTGCCAAGCAATAATCTGCCCTTCTTTTTGGGGATGAGATGCAAATCCGCAAATTATTCCCCCCACAACTGAGGTAATGAGTGTAAGTATCCATTGCTCCCGTGGTAGTCCGGGAACAACCGCGCAACCACCCTGAAGTAAACAGCCTTTAACGGAATCTAAAGCTTGCAGAATAGCTTGGTCTTCGCCTTGTTCTCGCACAAAGTACAAATTGCCGAAGCGAGTTTGTAATTCTATCCAAAAAGTCCGGGGTAGAAGTTCATAAACGGCATCTCCCACGCTAAAGCTGAGAATGTTGCCACCACGAGCATCAGCAACTAGCAAAATACTTTTATCATCTAAACCCCAATAATTGATAACTGCCCGACCAGGGGTGCGGTCATACTGGGTTAATACTCGTAGTTTCCAACCAGTTTCACCTTCAAATTGCTTTAAATCTGTGACCAGCTTTTCTTCTTGAACATCTGTGAGAGATTTAGCTAAATCTATAACTGGAGTTTGAAAGTTGGGTAGTAAGTCGGGATTATCATAAGCAAGTGCCGGGGAAGAGTGCATCACCCAAATTGCCCCAGCCAAGAAAAATACCGCAATAGATACTAGAGTTCGTCGCCAAAAACAAGACTGCATGGACGTTCTTATACAAATATAAACAGTAGAAGTGAACAAGTTGTTTTAAAAGAGTATGGGAAAAGTGATACTTCTTTACACTTGTTTACTTTACTCTAATCTAAGGGATTTAAGCAAAGCTTGCTTTGGGGAATGGGAGATAACATCTATTCCTTCTTCCCCCTACCCCCTACTCCCCAGGGCTGTTTCATCCCCTAGGATGGTAAAATTGCCAGAGTTAGAGAGATGAAAATTGAGCGCAGGCAGACAATTTTAGCCAAGATTTTTTGCGTCTTCAGTTTTAAATACGTGATTTTTCTTTGCGTCTTTGCGTCTTTGCGCGAGATTATCCTCTTGACAAATATCGCACAGCAACGAATGAAACGACCCTGCCCTACTCCCTACTTCCCACTCCCTTCTTAATTTCTCGTTCTCGTAACGTTAGCGGTGGTTTTTCAGTAATTGGCAGACGTTCAACTCGCCGCGCAGGTTTTTGGCGTGTAAAGGACTTCCAGGCAGTTTTCACACCTACAAAGATGCTGCGTGTGCCTACTTGCAGATTTTGAGCTTGTTTTTTAGCACCATCCAGGCTTTGGTCAACTTGCTTAACGACCTTACCTGCACTTTTTACACTTTCACTAACATCATCGGTTAAATCTGTGATTTCCATTCCAGTCGTGCGAATGGAATTTAGGGTAGGTGGTAACTCCCGTGAGAGAGTGTCAAATAGTTTTTCTGCACTGCGCGCAGCGCGTGCTAACTCCTGCAAAGCCGGTATAGCCGCTATCAAAACAGCAGTCAGACTGGCGGCGACTAAGAGTATAGACAGTCCCAACCAAAACAGGGGATCAATCACGGTTATGCCATCTATGAGCGTTCTAATTGCTGGGAAAGAGAATCCGAATCTTGTTGAGCTTGTTGCTGCTTCAAGATTTGGCTTTCGCGTTGACTAGCATCTACACCAGCAGCGATCGCTTCCCGTAGTCTTTCTAATGTATCATCCCAGTTTCGTAGTGCGCTGGCAGATAGACGATCTGCCTGGATTTGTACACTTGTTGATAAATCTTCCGCCAAGTCTGGGATGGCATTGGCAGATTTTTGTAAAATTTTCCGCGTTTCGCGCCCTGTACGTGGAGCCACAAGCAAACCAGTCAAAGCACCGATAGTAGCTCCCAGCATCAAACCACCAAGAAATACTCCAGAACGGTTATTAGACATATTAATGTTTCTCTCCTTACACCCATTTTAGGTGTGTTTTCTCCCCTTGCAAGTCCACATGATTTTATCTAATTAATGTATCGTGACAAAATATCAGGCAACAATATTGCTTTTAGAGAACTTCAAAAAATAAGTAGCGATTGGTTATTTTTTTATTTGTTTTATTTTGTCAGTCCCTTATTTGGCGACTGTCTTTTTTCCTGAAGTTAACCCTGTTCTCCGCAAAGATCGCCGCCAGAATCGGCGGCCTAAAAATAGCAGAGTGATAATTTGCCGCACTTGTTGGATCTGTACTTGTAGCCCTTGGTTGCTCTGGCGTAAGTGACGAATCTGCTGCTGGCTAGCATCAATATTTTTGGGTGCTTGATACAATGCCGCATGAGTAACATGTTCATAGATAGTCAGTTTATCAGCTATCCGCCCTATCCGTTGCTTTAGTTTCCAGACTTGCCAAGCTACATAAAGTAGTATCAGCGAAATGAGGGTGTTAATCACGACAACTGTCGTTACCATTGTTCACCTTTACCAATATCAGCTTTCAGGAATTGTTCTATATAGCTCTGATGAGGTTCTGACTTAATCATAGCGATAGAGCCGCAGCGCTCATCTGTTGCACCCAACATTTTGAGTTCCTTGACCCCCTTATCCCTCTATCCTCTTATCTTCCCATCTTTCCCTGCCTCTTTTTGAAGTTGCGAGATCCGTCTGTTCAAGCTAGTCTGGAGAGCTGCTATTGCTGTTGGCGTAGTAATTTCTCTTAGGATCTTCAGATAACTGGAACTATGATTGAGCTTGGTTCATTGGTGCAGTCCCAGAACAACTATTTGGGAATAGGAAAAGTTACTGAAATATCTCATAGCGATGTGATCGTTGAGTATTTCTGCTCAGGAGGGCAACGCCTCCAAAAAACTTTGCCTTTAGATTCACTATCTCCAGTCAGGCTTCAGCCTCAGACTCGATGCTACATTAGCTCAGAAACCCAAGATACATGGATAATTGGCAGAGTTTTTGCTTGGGACGAAGAGACAGAGATGTATCAAATTGATTTGCCTGATCAGAAATCTACAATTGCCACTGAGCAAGAAATTTATGTCCGTTGCAATCTACCCACCACAGACCCCATTGAAACTCTGGCAATCAAGGGTCACGAAACGCCTTATTTTCACGATAAAAGATTGGCTTTTGTGAAATGCTTGATTCAGCAACGCGCGGTGAGTCGTGGGATGACGGGGCTAATTTCGGCGAACATAGACCTTTATCCTCACCAAGTTGAAGTTGTCCGGCGCGTACTAGAAGACCCGATTCAGCGCTATTTGTTAGCAGATGAGGTGGGACTCGGAAAAACTATCGAAGCCGGGGCGATTCTCCGTCAATACCTGCTAGATGAGCCAAAAAGAGGGGCGGTGGTGTTAGTTCCGCAATATTTGCTTCCACAATGGCGGACTGAGTTAGAAAATAAGTTTTACATCTCTCATTTTGGCAAACGGGTGGTGGTGCTGGCGGTTGAAGATATTCATAGAATCAACCAGAAAGCGAATATTGGTTGCTTAATCTTAGATGAAGCGCATCACATCGCGGCAATGGCAACCTCTAAGGATGCAGCAATGCGCCAACGTTTTGAGACTTGTAAAAATCTGGCTCATAAAAGCGATCGCTTGCTTTTATTATCTGCCACTCCTGTCCTCAACCACGAGCAGGATTTTCTAGCAATGCTGCATTTGCTCGATCCCACAACCTATCAACTCAATGATTTGGCGGGTTTTCGCGCCAGAGTGGAAAATTGCCAGGAAATCGGTAAAGTTCTCCTCTCATTGAGAGAAGGTGTAAATACTGATGTTTTGCAAACCAACCTCAAGCAACTGCGAAATTTGTTTGCTGAGGATGAGTATTTGATGACTCTGGCGGATAATTTAGCAAGTTGTTTACAAACAAACTCCCCTGCACCAGATAAAATTATCCGCGCCATTCGCACTCACATCAGCGATACCTATCGACTGCACCGCAGAATGCTGCGTAACCGTCGGACTGCGGTGGAAGATGTCATATTTGACCGCGATGTCACGCCTAAAGAAGAATATGATTTAGATGAGCGATCGCTGGATATTCATGAACTCATGGAAAAATGGCGGACTGTTGCTCCTCCAGAAAAGCCATATCAGCGCATTTTTCTCTTATTATTCTTGGCTGCTGGTACTTGGTTAGGAATTCTAGAAGAGGTAATTACCGCACGTTTAAGTGGTAAAGTCCCTGCCAAACTCATCCAGGAATTTCCCGAAGATGATCTTTGCATCTTGACTACAACCCCTAAATTCCCAGAGGAAGCAGAGATTCTGCAATCCCTACTAAAAATTCTGCGTCAGCCTGTAGAAGACGGAGACCGACAAGAAAATCTCAAAACAGTACTGCTAAATCAGCTAGCCGCACATTTCAAAATTGCGCCAACTGTTCGCCGCAATAAGCAAGAATTGCTAACAAGAATACAGCAGAGAATTCGCAGACCGATTCCCGGTGATATATTGCCCAAATTTGTAATTTTTACAAGTTTTGGGCAATCTTGTACAGAAATTGTGCGCTGTTTATCTCGTAGCTTCGGTGAAGAAACAGTTGCTGGTCATCAATTGGGAGAATCACGAGAAAAAGTTGAGAAAAACATCAGGCGGTTTAAGGATAATCCCAGCTGCTTTATTCTGGTATGCGATCGCTCTGGGGAAGAAGGACTTAACTTTCAGTTTGCTGACTGCTTCATCCACTTTGATCTCCCTTGGTCGCCTAATCAATTAGAACAACGCATCGGCAGATTTGACCGCATTGGCAGCAAAATTGGCATCCAATCATGTGTATTCCTTGGCCCTTATTTGGAAGATAGCCCTCAAAATGCCTGGTATCAACTCTTAAAAAATGGGTTTGGTATTTTTGAGCAATCAATTGCCAGTCTCCAATTTTATGTAGATGAAAAATTGGCAGAGTTAGAAACAGCTTTATTCCAGTCAGGTGCTGCTGGATTATTAGCAATGATTGAGCCAATTCAGCAACAAATTACCGCCGAAACAGTGAAAATTAGCGAACAGAATGCACTTGATGAAATTGATACTCTTGATGAAAATACCCATCAGTATTTTCAAGACTTAGATAATTATGATGCCTGTCATTTAGAAATTAAACAGGCAATTGAAGGCTGGATTTGTGACGCACTGGGATTTAAGTCAGTTAACAATCCCAATTCAGCAGAAGTGAAACGTTATCAACCGACAACGCGCACTTTGGTTTCTGTAGATGAGTTGAAAACTCACTTCGCGAATAATAATACTGACCAATTTGGTACTTATAATCGCCGAGTAGCAAACCAAAATTCTGGTATTAAACTCTTCCGCATTGGCGAAGGATTAGTAGAATCACTCGTCAACTATATAAATTGGGACGACAGAGGTAAAGCTTTTGCCATGTGGCGCACTGATGATTCTTGGAATCCTGCGTCAGGTAAAGAATGGTTTGGTTTTCGCTTCAATTATGTAGTTGAAACAAACTTAGAAGTTGCCCGGCAAATTTTAAAAACTTACAACCTAGATAATTCTCAAGATAAAATCTTGAAACGGCGTGTCGATGCTTTATTACCCCCAACTATGGAAACTGTTTTTATTGATGGTCGCAGCCAGCCAGTATGCGTTGTTGAAGATGCAGCACTTTTAAATATTCTGCAACGACCGTATAAATATAAAAACAGTGATAAGTGCCGAGATTACAATTTAGCTAAAGAGCGCTTAGGAATTATTGATGATTTTGTTGATGCTAGTAAGTGGCCCAGCTTCTGCCAACAAGCGCGTCGTACTTCTTTAGAATTACTCTGCGATCGCCCCAATTTTATCGCTTTACACCAACAATGTAGTAAAGTTGCCGAGCAGAAATTAAGCAAGAGAGTAGAACAATTACGTCTCCGCCTAAATCGGCAAACTTGGGATCGGACTTTGGCTGAAGAATTGAAGATCGAAACTGCATTGAGTGCAGCAATTTTGGAGGGCATCCGCCAGCCGCAGATCAGGCTTGATTCTGTAGGTTTCATAATTGTATCAGGGCGATCGCCTATACAATTTGAGTGAAAAACAGACAATTTCAACTCTACTTCAGTCCACAAACACCCGTTGCCAGAATGCTACTATTTCCGACCAAGCAGAAGTAGCCGCCGCCGAATCATAGCGATAACCATCGTCACGCATGAAGGTATGCTCTGCTTCATATAACAGAATCCTGTGAGGTACCCCAGCATTCTCTAGGGCTTTGATTAAGGTGTGACGGTCATTCTCTGGAATATGAGGGTCAAGAGTACCGAACACCATCAATATCTCACCTGTGATTTCACTTACCCGGTTGATGGTGTCAGCTACCCCCTGACCCAATTTGCCACTAGGAATACCAGTAGGGTAGCAGCAAACTGCTGCCCTAATTTCGTTTTGCAAGGCTGCTCGAAAGGCTAAATGTCCACCAATACAAAAGCCTAAACTACCAATTTTGCCTGGAGAAACTGAACTTTCTCTTTGCAGAAATTCAATTACAGCCAGACAATCGGCATCATGACTAGCTATCGGCGTGCGACGTGCATTATCATTGCCTCGCATTCTACCCAAATCGTCTGGTTCAATAACTGAACCAACAGTTTCAATACAATGAAAAATCTCTGGGGCTGCCACTACATAGCCATATCCTGCTAAGTAGTTAGCCAAACGAATTATCGCACCACCTAACTGATAAATATCGCTGTAAAATATAATACCTGGATAGATTCCTGTTGGCTTGGGAGATGCTACATAAACACGCATTAAACTGTTATTTACTCTCAACTCAACATTGCGTTTTGTAATTTGCACTTTTTTGTCTCCAGATAAATGCTGGCAAAATTAGCTTCTACGCCAGCGAAATAAAATTGAGAAGAACTGACTACTATGTCGAATTCATGCACACTTTCAATTATTAGACTGATTCTCAATATGCAAGATATCTTTACATACTTTTCTGTCATATATTGAGTTCTCATTCAAAACCTTTTTTAGTTTCCGTCAAGGATTTTATAAATAAATATGAATTAAATCTAAAATTTACGTGGCAGCATCTCAAAAGTATTTGTAATCATATAATAAGTGAGTAACATAAAAATTTATTTAAGAATTGGCTACAAGGTGATATTGAGATGCCTAAATGGAAACTAGTAACTGAATTCACATTTGATAGCGCGCACTATATCAAAGATTACAATGGCCCTTGTGGTCGGATGCACGGACATACTTATAAAGTTCACATTGAGGCTACATCAACACAGTTGCACTCTTCCGATTATTGCCCACATCCAGTAATGGTGGCTGATTTTAGAACTTTGCGCTGGGCGAAACAGGATGTAACTAAAGGCGGACTGGATCACTGTGTTCTCAATGAAGTCATGCCTAGTGAGTACGAAACCACTGCTGAGATGATTGCCAAATATATTTATGATGAAACTAAGAAACGTGTACCCCCAGATGTACAACTAAAAGTACATATTTCAGAAACACCTAATAGTTGGGTAGAGTACGAAGAAGACTAATTCGTAATTCGTAATTCATAATTCGTAATTAAAAATGTTAGATTTTAGTTGGTGCTGTAGGTTTATCGGCAATTCTTTATTAAACTCGTAATCGCAATCGCCACACTGCAAAACAGTATTAAGTAACTTTTTGTAAATTTGTCAATGCAGTTTCCTTATTCTTAATCTTCATAAAGTTATAAATCTCTCTATTAAGTTTTTAATAATACTTATCTCAACTTGTACATTCAGGTCGTAAGCTGTTGCAGGAATTGTGTAATCTAAAAACAGCTAAGCTAATGATTAACTTGAGGTCTTAATGACTCCTAAAATTCTGCGTCAGCTTTGGTCTGTGGTTGAAAACTCCCAAACCAAGACCCTATTGCAGATGGACGATGCTAGCTTGGTACAATGGCTGGTAAAACAAACAACAATGCAAGCGTTGTTAGATCCCAAAGAAACTGATTTTCTCAGTGATTACATTCAATCTCGGCTATCACTCATACGTGATATTGCTTGTGAACGCCAGTGTTAATAGTAACAAAATTACATAAGTCCACAGTCAATAGTAATAACTATTGGCTACGGACTTATGAACTATTAATTTTTTTGGGGCAAATAACCTTCAACTAAACAATCAGAACCTACCACACGCCAACGAACACGTTCTAAGGGCAGCGCCTCTGTCATGGTGGTAAAGCCTAAGTCACCTACAGGTGTGGGAGCATGGCTACCACCAATGATTTTAGGAGCAATAAAAGCCAGAATTTTTTGTACTGCACCTTGAGCGATCGCACTTGCGGCTAAAGTACCACCACATTCCCACAACACACTACAACAACCGCGATCGTATAAATGTGCCATCACCTGCTCCGGCGTGAGCGATGTTAACTCCATCACCTCAACTCCCTGTTTGAGCAAGAATTTTTGAAAATCAGGTGAGCTGCCTTCCTCTGTCAACACCAAGGTGGGAGCCTCCACAGTTTGCCACAGGCGGGCATTCTCAGGTAAATTGAGATGACGACTCATTACCACCCTTAGAGGATTATGCGCTCCCACCTGATGGCTGGTTAAATAAGGATTATCCTGGCGTACTGTATTGCCACCAACAATTATGGCATCGCACGCTGCCCGTAGTTGATGAACTTCACCACGAGCGTCTTGGTTTGTTACCCAAGCACTGTGACCAGAGGTCGTGGCGATTTTGCCATCTAAAGTCATGGCATATTTCAAAATCCCTAAAGGTCGTTTGTAGAGGATGCGATGCACAAAAGCTTCATTGAGCTGATGACAAGCTTCTGCTTCTACTCCCACCATTACCTCTATACCAGCAGCACGTAAACGAGCAATACCACCACCAGCTACCAATGGATTGGGGTCAACCATACCCACCACCACCTTGGCAACACCGGCTGCTATCAACGCTTCTGAACAAGGGGGAGTACGTCCGTGGTGATTGCAAGGTTCGAGACTCACATAAACCGTTGCACCACGAGCGCGATTCTCTTGGGTAGAGTCTGGGCTAAAACCTGCTGCTTTCAAGGCAAAAACCTCTGCGTGAGGCTCACCTGCACGGGGATGAAACCCTTCCCCGACGATTTCCCCATCTTTGACAACCACCGCCCCCACTAACGGATTGGGTGAAGTGCGCCCCAAAGCACGGCGAGCAAGTTCCAAACAGCGCTGCATCATCGCCCGGTCAAAGTCACTGCCCACCCTCTCTTTAACTGGTGAAGATTCAACAGGCGATCGCACTTGAAGCCCATTATCTTGAGTGTAATTGGGTAGAGATGCATCTGCTTGAGCGACCACTGGGAAATTATCCATAATTTTGGGTGATACTGTAAGTATTTTGCACGCTAGCCTAGCTGCTTTTGTTGTAATAGTTAAACAGTAATATCCAGGCGCTATTGTTGGTCATGAGGTATCTTACTCAACTCTAGCTTGAATCAATATTGCCAGGGTTTGCCCAATTTCTAGAAAAATTTAGGAGTGAAGATAAGAGAGTAGGGAGTAAAGATATTTTTCCCCACTCCCCACTCACTATTCCCGACTCCCCATTCCCTAGTTTTGCTCTAAAAATTTCATTTTCTGCCACCAAAGATTGAGGGGATAATAAACCACAGGTGCCCAGAGACTACTGAGAATAGCAGAAGCCAAGGTGACTCGTTGGTAATATGCCCAAATATATTCCACTTTGCGTAGGCTTGGCCCGCCGTAGGCATCGCTCGTCAAAGTTAATTGCAACCCAAAGACAGTTTCTGCCAAAACTGCCATCACAAAAACAATTAAGGCAATAGAAATAAAATCTTCTTGGATAAAACGCTGCTTTTGCAGTAAGCCTGTCAGCAGTCCCACTAGTCCCAAAGTAACAGCATGAGTAGGATGAGGTGCTGTCATCGCATCCTGAAGTAGCCCTAAAACTATACCAGCCAATACTCCTGAAAAAACAGAGCGCTTTACGCTCCAAGCTACCACCCAAATTAACAGCCAATTAGGCCCAATTCCCAACAATTCCATCCCTGGGAAGCGGGTTGGTAACATCAATAAACAAAACAGCACAGACCCAACTGTCACCGTCCAATCTAGCAGTTTACGTGTACCTGGATGCCAATGAGCCAGTGGCTTATTTAACATTTTAAATTTTCGCTGTGGTGGTCTTGGCCTGTTACGCCTACCACCAAATGAAGGTATCTTCATTATTTTGAAATAGATTAAAGAATCTTGAAAATAGGGAACAGGTTACAGGGGATAGGGAAAGAGATTTTTCTATAAATCCTGAGTAGTTAATGGGGCATAGGGCAGGGGGAAAATTCTTAAGTACCTACGCCTAAATATTTAGCCATTTTTCCACACGAGTGAAATCGCTGTATTCCATCCAATACTGCCAAATGTTACCTGTCCCCTGTTCCCTTCATAACGGCTACTGAGAATTTTGGCTTTCCAATTCTTGGTTTGTGGGCTTCGGATATACAGCTACCCAGTCTAATGAAAGTATCGGCGGGAAAAGCTCAACTTTTGCCACTGACGCTGGGAGTTTCTTTAAATCTAAAGACTTAATTCGTCCTACTGATAAACCAGCAGGAAATCTTTGACTGTAAGTGGATGTAGAAACTAAATCCCCCACTTTGACATTCGGTACTTTTTCATAAAACTCTAGCACTGCTTCTGCCGAAGAATCTCCCCGCAAAACTCCTTTGGCTGACGTGCGGCTAATTGTTACACCCACTTGACTTTTGAGGTCACTAATTAACAGCACGCGGCTAGTGTTGGGAGTTACATTCTCTACCAAACCTACTAATCCACCATCAGTCTTAACGATATAGCCTTCTTGAATTCCTGCCTTCGAGCCACGATTCAGGGTAACTTGTTGCCACCAGTGGTCAGCACTGCGTCCCACCACCCGCGCGGTAATTGGGCGCGATGAGAGTGGCGCCGCCTGAACATAGCCTAATAAACTTTGGAGCTTTTGATTTTGACTTTCTAAATCGGCTATGCGTGTTTGCAACTCCAAGAAGCGGGCATCATTGAGACGCTCTTCTGGACTTGTCCCGGTCTGTAACATCTGCAACGGACGACTCATTACTTGGTACATTTCCAGCAGTAAATGACCTTGAGTCTGTCGCAATATCCAAGCACTACTTACTACTACAGTAAGTAAACCGAGTTGTAGTAATTTCCGATCCCACCAACGACGTACAGTAACCATTTATACCCGTTTTATAAATTCCCAAGATATTGGATTCTATTTATATAAAACCCAAATAGAAGCCAAATAGAACCCAATATCTGATATTTTTTTCTACATATTGCGAGAACGCCCACTGAAAACCCGTTCTAGCTGTTTGAAGTTTTCTAACACACGACCTGTTCCCAGCACCACACAGCTGAGAGGATCAGCTGCAATGTGGGTGACAATCCCTGTTTCATGGCTAATTAGGGTATCTATGCCTTTGAGCAAAGCACCACCACCGGCTAGCATAATGCCTCGGTCAATAATGTCTGCCGCTAGTTCTGGAGGCGTGCGTTCCAGTGTCCGCTTTACAGCTTCGATGATTACTGATAGCGGTTCCAACATACTTTCACGGATTTCTGGCCCTTTGAGAGTGATAGTTCGGGGTAAACCAGAAAGCAAGTGTAAGCCCCGGACTTCCATCATGGCATCGCCATCATCGTTCGTGGGATAGGCAGAGCCAATCCTAATCTTGATATCTTCCGCAGTCCGTTCTCCAATCACCAAGTTATGAACTTTCTTCATGTACATGATAATAGATTCAGTTAGTTCATCCCCGGCAACGCGCACTGATTCGCTGATCACAGTACCTTGAAGACTCAGCACCGCAACTTCTGTGGTGCCACCACCAATATCAATAATCATATTGCCTGTTGCTTCGGCAACAGGTAGCCCTGCGCCTATGGCTGCGGCTATCGGTTCATCAATCAAATACACTTCCCTGGCTCCAGCTTGAGCAGCTGCATCCATCACAGCCCGTCTTTCTACCCCTGTGACACCACTGGGAATGCCAATGACAATCCGAGGTAAAACTAAAGACCTACCCTCATTGACACGCTGAATAAAGCTCTTCAGCATTAGCTCAGCTGTATCAAAGTCAGCAATTACACCATCGCGCAAGGGGCGGAGGGCAATTACATTTCCAGGTGTCCGACCGAGCATTTTTTTGGCTTCTTCTCCTACGGCCAGTGCTACCTTTTCGTTTTGATCGATAGCAACCACAGAAGGTTCTTGAAGGACGATGCCTTTACCAGATACATAAACGAGGGTGTTGGCAGTACCGAGGTCGATACCCATATCCCATGATGAGCGAAAGTTCCTAAAAAGACCCACGCGTCTCTACGCCCCTTATTTGCGATACTTGTTGGCTAAAAACTGTTAGAGTTAATAGTGCTGGATTTTATTACGTTTTTTATCCTGAGTCTAGTAAATGAAGCTATTTTGGTTTGCCTTTTGGCAACTTGGCAATCTTTACTAGGTCTCAAGCATCCATATTTTTGGTATTCTCTAACTACTTCAATATATCCGTATAGTTTGGCAATTTTTACAAGTAATTCCTCACATTTTTATACCCAGTCAGGCTGTTAAGTTTTTAACACATTTTCAATAGCTTCACAATTCGCTATGATGAAAGTCAGAATACATCAGTACTTATGTACTAATAGGTAAAGTTCATGAGCATTAATATTGTCACCCTCGTTGGTCGTGTAGGCGGCGACCCAGATATTAAATATTTCGAGTCTGGTAGTGTCAAGTGTAGATTGACACTAGCAGTTAAACGTAGATCCCGTAATAGTGATGAACCTGACTGGTTCACCTTAGAGCTTTGGGACAAAACAGCAGAGGTAGCGGGTAATTATGTACGTAAAGGCAGCTTAATTGGCATCAAAGGTTCCTTAAAGTTTGACACATGGAGCGATCGCCAAACAGGAGCCAACCGTTCTATGCCAGTTATTAGAGTAGACCAATTAGAGTTGTTAGGTTCCAAACGGGATGCAGAAGGCGGTATGGCAGATATGTCTTCAGAACATTTTTAATTAATCATTGGTCATTAGTCATTAGTCATTGGCAATGACCAATGACCAATGACTAATAACGAATTTGCAGTGTCACCAATGCTTCTACTGGCTGTTCACCACCAACTATCGGGGTGGAAGCATCTTGAGTAGCTAACTTGCCCGCTTCAGCCCGATACAATATAGGTGGTGGAGGCGCACTAGCACTATTGACTTGAATACTCACTACTTCTTTGGACTGAAAGCCTAAGGCATCGAAAACAGCATCAGCTTGTAGCCTAGCGTCTTGGGTGGCCTGTCTGAGTGCTTGTTTTTGAGCAGAGGCGATCGCTGCATCACTAGCAACAAAACTAATGCCGTTTATCTGTGTTGCACCCGCTTTTACTGCTTCATCTAACAAAGTACCTGCTTTATCAGTAGCAATGCGAAAACTCACAGTGTTATTAGCAGCATACCCAGTAATGCGTTGCACATTGTTGGTGTAACTATAAACTGGATTCAGACGGATACCAGTGGTTTGTAATTTTTCCACATTTCGGCTTTTAAGCAAGGCTACCACAGCTGATGACCTGCGGGCTGCCTCTTGTTGTGCTTCCTGGGCAGTTTTAGCCTGCACTTCCACTCCCAAACTGACTTGTGACAAAGTGGTAGGAATTGTTTCCACACCGCGACCACTAACAGTCAAGGTGCGCCATAATTTTTCTTGTTCTTGGGCTAACCCAGGTTGGACAAAAGTTACACATACTAGCAAAGCTAGTGGTATGGTTTTCCAAAAGTTGCCAGCACGAAACCGAGAACCGGATAAAGCGGCTCTATACATAAGATTTGCACTCCTCTAAAAATATCTACAGATCCTGTTAATCAAACGTATCTAGCAATCCGCAGTTAACTGTCAACCATTACATAGTCAACAAATATCTTTGAACTTTCATAAACTCAGCACTCAGCACTTTTTGTATAGCAGTTACCACATAACTTAGAACAACAATTAATCATAAACACTGACTAAGAGAGACTTTCAAGCCTGTCCTATATCCCCTACTATATGTTTTTACTTTGACATTGCCATAGTTAAAAGTAAGAATGGTTACATTTTTTGATACTAAAAAAGTTACACCAAAATTTGTGGAGATTCTTTGATGGCATATTGGCTGCTGAAAACTGAACCAGAAAATTATTCCTATTTTGATCTAGAACAGGATGGTAGTACAGTTTGGGATGGGGTCAACAATCCTCTAGCACTTAAACATCTACGCACAATGCTTCCTGGCGATCTAGCATTAATTTATCACACAGGCAAAGAACGACAAGTCATAGGTGTGGCAGAGGTAGTCAGTCAACCTTATGATGATCCAACATTCAACGATGCCAAACGGGTAGTTGTGGATATCAAGGCATCAAGAAGAGTCTCCCAGCCCATCACTCTAGCCCAAATCAAGCAAGATGAACAATTTACAGACTTTGACTTGCTAAGACTCCCTAGACTCTCTGTTGTCCCAATATCCGAGTTTTACTGGCAACGGCTGATTGAGTTGACTAATGGCACAAATTCAAATTAACTTATTCCTGCTGTGAGCAATGCGTATATACGTGAATATATGTTGCTTTCCATAAAGGAGTAAAAATAAAGAGAAGGATTTTCGCAGAACACATTAGGATTTTTGCAGAACACATGCAATTTTTAGATGCAGTAAACGTATATTTTCCCCTGCTGGCTAGTACAACAGAAACAGCAGATAGTTCAATGGTACTAGCAGCAGTACTACTGAGTTTAGTTGTAATTTACCTAGCAAGTAAAGTTGGTGGGGAATTATCTAACCGAGTGGGTTTACCGCCTGTCTTAGGTGAACTCTTAGGAGGTGTGGTAGTAGGCATCTCAGTTTTGCATCTGTTGGTGTTTCCAGAAGGTGGCACAGACAGTTCTAACTCTCTAGTCATGACCTTTTTGCAAACTACTGCCGGTTTAACTCCTGAAGCAACTCCAGCAGTATTTGAAGCACAGTCAGAGGTCGTTTCTGTTTTGGCAGAACTGGGTGTGATTATTCTGCTATTTGAAATTGGTTTGGAGTCGAACTTAAAAGACCTAATATCAGTCGGTATCCAAGCCTCCATTGTGGCAGTAGTAGGGGTAGTAGTACCCTTTACCGCAGGCACTGTGGGACTGATGACTTTGTTTGGTGTCGGTGCTGTGCCAGCAATTTTCGCTGGGGCAGCTTTAACCGCCACTAGTATTGGTATTACTTCCAAAGTATTGTCAGAACTAGGAAGGCTCAATTCCAAAGAAGGGCAGATTATTCTAGGTGCTGCCGTCATTGATGACGTACTGGGAATCATCGTCTTAGCCGTAGTTGCCAGCCTAGCCAAAGATGGCGTGGTAGACGTGAGCAAAGTGATTTATTTGATTATTAGCGCCAGTGGTTTTCTCATTGGTGCAATTGTCTTAGGCAATGTTTTCAATAAAACCTTTGTGGCGATCGCTGACCAACTCAAGACGCGCGGCGAACTGGTAATACCAGCATTTGTTTTCGCCTTTGTCATGGCATACTTTGCCTCCATTATTCAGTTAGAAGCCATTTTGGGAGCTTTTGCAGCAGGTTTAGTCCTAGAGGAAACCGATAAGCGCAAAGAACTACAAAGGCAAGTTGTTCCCATTGCTGATATCCTAGTACCGATTTTCTTTGTGACTGTTGGGGCAAAAACTGACTTGGGAGTATTGAACCCAGCAATCCCCAGCAACCGGGAAGGTCTAATTATGGCAACTTTCCTGATTGCAGTAGCCATTATTGGTAAAGTGATCACAGGTTTCAGCGTGTTTGGTCAACCCCAAATCAACCGTTTAGCAATTGGTGTGGGGATGATTCCTAGGGGTGAAGTCGGGTTGGTGTTCGCTGGTGTTGGTGCTGCCAGTGGTGTTCTCTCTAAATCACTAGGAGCAGCAATTATCATGATGGTTATTCTCACTACCTTTTTAGCTCCTCCACTGTTACGTTTCGTATTTCCAGATTCAGACAATGTGGTAAAAGACTCAGAAAAACTGATTTTAGACGGTGTAACTGGGACACCGTTGCTCGTAGAACAACCTCAATCAATCGTGGCTGGCGCAAATGATGCTGGCAATCGAGAAGACACCCCAGAGGGGGATAAGTCGTCAAAAACCTGAGGATCTTGAGGAACTAGGGAAATGGGGAGGGACAAGGAGAATGAGCAATGCCCCATACCCAATCCCTAGCCTCTGGAAACTTCTATCTCCAAATCTCCGTCCTTGGAGATTGACAATTTGAGTTTTTGTCTAATTACTACTAGCATTCGGAATGTTACCTGTTGCCAGTTTTCCTCTACTTTCCAGTGTTAATTTAGATATTTTTCAGCAATTAGAAATTAGTGAGCACAATTTTTACCACATCAGTTAAAAGTAGTTGGAATTTTTTAATCAAGACATTGATTGCCAGCAATTCAACAACTCAACAACCATTTCTGGCTAAGTCAAGTATCACTGACTAGAATTAACTGATTGTGGTTAATTCTAGTAATACTGTTGTTGCATCTAATGCTTGGCAGGCGTGATGCTTATGACCTGATAAAATGAAAAAATTAGCAGGCATACTAGCAATTTACGTCGTTAATTGTACTTATATAAAAGTACAAAAGCCCTAGAAGTATCAAAGCGAAAGATTAGGTTGTGACAGTATGACGATTTGCCAATATGTTGAGATATTGATGGCTCCCATGAACGCGAATCAGGAGAAAGAATTGTGAAATTACACTGGTTACTACCCAGTACTGTTGGAAGTATCGTCTTACTATCGTCGCCGGCTTTGGCAGCGAAACTAGAATCTTGGCGTTTTGATGCTAATCAAAATCGTCTGGAAATTAACACTTCAGGCGCTGTTCAACCCCAAGCACAACTGGTCTTTAACCCCACGCGTCTGGTAATTGATTTGCCAGGCACCATATTTGGGCGTCCGCAGTTAACGCAACAGGTAGGTGGTGCCGTTCGCGCCGTCCGTGTAGGACAGTTTGACCCCCAAACAACGCGCATAGTCGTTGAACTTAATCCTGGCTACACTCTAGACCCCCAGCAGGTGAAATTTGAAGGTGTGACTCCTAGTCGATGGCGGGTACAATTACCAACGCCAACAGCAGAGCAAGCAGAATCTTCCACCAGAGAGATTTACAATGTGGTTACCATTGACTCTGATACTGGGAATAAACCGGAGTTTTCTACTAAAGTTGCCAGCGCTACACCAGGAACAACTCAAATTGAGAACTTACAGGTAACAGGAGATGGATTTTTCGTCCGTACTAACGGCGGCAATCCTCAAGTTAAGGTAAATCGCAGCCGCGATCGCAGTACCATTTTTATGGACATCGCTGGTGCGAGTTTATCACCAAGTCTGACAAAGCAAAATAATCAAATTAACAGACATGGTGTGAGTCGCGTCGAATTCACTCCACTGCAAACCCAAACACCTGGTGTCCGCATGACTATGCGGGTGGATAAAAATAGCCCAGATTGGCGGGTAACTAATAGTAGTGCTGGTGGTTTGGTGGTTTTACCTACTCGTGTTGTCAGATTACCTGGTAACAATAATAATAGTTCCGACAATTCACAAAATAATCAGCCTACACCTGTTACCACTCCCAACAGACCACTTGCCAGCAACTCTCCAGCCACAATTCAGGCTGTGGAATTAGCTAATAATGGGACGCAATTACTGATTAGAGCCGATAAAAATGTATCTGCCACTAGTGGATGGGATAGATCCTCTGGTTTATTCCGGATTGCTATTCCCAATGCTAAGTTAGCTCCCAACGTTACAGGTCCAGCTTTTAATGCTAATAGTCCCATCTTGAGGGTCCGCCTGCAACCTCAAGACAATACAGTGATTGTCTTAGTTCAACCAGCCGCAGGAGTGCAAATTGGGCAACTCAACCAAATTAGCAACCAGGTATTAGCTCTACAATTACAAGGCTCTCGCCGGATCACCCCCCCATTAGCCCTACCTCCCCTACCACCACCTAACCAAGGGCAATTACCAGATCCCAACGCTCCCCCTCGACCAACAACCCAGCCAACTCCACGACCAGCACCTCGAGGCAGAGTTGTCGTGATGATTGACCCCGGACACGGTGGTAAAGACCCAGGAGCCGTTGGTATTGGCGGGTTGCGCGAGAAAGATGTCATCCTGCCTATCAGCAAAAGGGTCGCAGAAATTTTGCAGAAAAATGGTGTACAAGCAGTACTAACGCGGGATTCTGACTATTTTGTTAGCCTTCAGGGACGAGTAAATTTAGCAGAAAGAGCTAACGCTGATTTATTTGTTAGCATCCATGCTAATGCCATTAGTTTGAGTCGTCCGGATGTCAATGGTTTGGAAACATATTATTACGACAGTGGGCAAAGTTTAGCTCGCGCGATTCATCGCAGCATTCTTCAAGGTGCGAATGTCAGAGACAGAGGAGTGCGACGAGCCAGATTTTATGTCCTTCGACGAAGTTCCATGCCCTCGGTTTTGGTAGAAGTAGGTTTTGTTACTGGTCGAGAGGATGCTGCTAGACTCAGAACCACAGCTCACCAAAATCAAATGGCGGATGCGATCGCTCGTGGTATTCTTCAGTATTTACAACGAAGATAAATAATTAAGTCTACCAGGAGGTGGCTGTTTTCAGTTTTGCTTCACTAGTTGACATTAACGTAATTTTTTTGGGTACATTAATTACCAGCAATTAAATCAGGACTTACGCAAAACTAGCCAAAAAGTTTAATTTATCGCACCGCCCTTCTCCTATAGAACGCCTTCTCTACGAGAGACTACGTGTATGTAGCTTGCTTCCCGAAGGGTACGCGAAGCGTCTCGAAGAGAAGAATTCGTTGCGTGTGCGTAAGTCCTATAAACAACTCAACACCAATAACCTATCTGATTTTGCATGTGATTAACTAAAAGTAAATATGTGTGATTAATTCTGATTAGCTCTTATTTGGTGTCATCTCATGCTGCGCCTGCCATTTTTTATTGCCTTCGCAGGATAGCAAAATTAAACAAGTGTGATATAATTTTACGCCATTAGTAGTGGCTTTAATACCAGCGAAAACTTTTTTTGCTGCCAGGGAAGTTCTAATCTGTGAAAGCCGCAGATTAGAATTTCCTTTTCCAGGCTAAGTTTAGGCGGTGACGGTGTGAGGATTTGCCAATTATGATCAACGCGAATCAGGAGAAAAATTTGTGAAATTACACTGGTTACTACCCAGTACTGTGGGGAGTATCGTCTTACTATCGTCGCCGGCTTTAGCAGCGAAACTAGAATCTTGGCGGTTTGATGCCAATCAAAATCGCCTGGAAATTAACACTTCAGACGCTGTTCAACCCCAGGCACAATTAATATTCAACCCCACACGGCTGGTAATTGATTTACCAAACACGACATTTGGGCGTCCGCAGTTAACGCAACAGGTAGGCGGTGCGATTCGGGCTATTCGTGTGGGGCAGTTTGACCCCCAAACCACGCGCCTAGTCGTTGAACTCAATCCTGACTATACCCTAGACCCCCAACAGGTGAAATTTGTAGGTGTAACTCCCAGTCGTTGGATTGTCCAATTACCAACTCCAGAAGTTGAGGCAGGAGTTGCGTCAACAGAAACTGCACTGCGGCAAGAACTTTCTCCTTCATCGGCAACAACAAGAACATCAACACCAACGCTTTCCCCAAGAAATATTTACAATGTAGTGACAACAGGCTCTGACACAGCAGATAAAAAAGAATCGGTTGTCGATACTGTAGCAGCAGTGACTCAAATTGAAAACTTACGAGTTACAGGCGATGGATTTTTCGTCCGCACTAGTGGTGGTAATCCTCAAATTCAAATTAACCGCAGTCAAGACAAAAAGACAATTAATATTGATATTTCTGGCGCTTCCTTATCCCCTAACTTGGGACAACAGGATTTGCCCATTAATCGTTATGGTGTCAGCTACATCCAATTTACCCAACTGCAAGCACAAATATTAACTGTGCGAATGACATTGCAGGTGGATAAAAATAGCCCAGACTGGCGGGCAACTACGAGTAGTGTGGGTGGGTTCGTGATTTTGCCCAGTCGTAGTATCGCCAGATTGGCTGATAGTAATAATACTAGTTCTACACTACCTATTACCAACTCCTTAGCCACCATTCAGTCCGTAGAATTAACTGGTAATAATACACAACTGCTGATTCGTGCTGACCAAGCTATATCTGCCACTGGTGGATGGGATAGATCCTCTGGTTTGTTCCGCATCATTATCCCTAATGCTAAGTTAGCTGCCAAAGTTACTGGCCCGGCTCTTAGTGCTAATAGCCCCATCCTGCGAGTGCGCTTACAAACACAACCATCTAATACTGTGATTGTATTGGTTCAACCAGCAACCGGAGTCCAAATTGGGGAAATTAACCAAATCAACAGTCAATTGTTGGCTTTACAATTACAAGGCTCTCGGGGAATCACCCCTCCGGTTGCTTTACCTCCTCTACCGCTACCAAATCCGACAACTATAGACAATCCTCAACCAGAGCCTCGCCCCTCAAATCCCAAAGGAAAATTACTAGTAGTCATTGACCCTGGACATGGCGGTAAAGACTCAGGCGCTCCCGGTTTGGGTGGACTGCTAGAAAAGGATGTAGTTTTGCCTATCGGTAAAAAGGTAGCGTCAATTTTAGAACAAAATGGCGTACAAGCAGTTTTAACGAGGAATTCTGACTTTTTTGTAGAACTTCAGGGACGAGTAGATATTGCCGAGCGAGCCAATGCGACTTTATTCGTCAGCATTCACGCTAATTCAGTTGATGGTCGCCCTGCGGTGAATGGATTAGAGACATATTATTATGAAAGCGGTTATCGTCTAGCTGAAGTTGTTCACAATAACATTCTTCAGAATATCGGTACTATTAAAGACCGGAAAGTACGGAAAGCTAGATTTTATGTTCTCAGAAAAAGTTCTATGCCCTCGATTTTAGTGGAAACAGGCTACATGACTGGTAGGGAAGACAATCCCAGATTGGGAACACCAGAATACCAAAATCGGATAGCAGAGGCGATCGCTGATGGTATCCTCAAGTACTTACAGCAAAGATAAAAATGTAGTCCCAACTACTAATTAAGTAAACGGGTGTAATTTAGTGGTCAGTTAGCAAATTCTCTGCTAAATTCTGTATTTTAAAGCTAAAAACTTAAATCAATATCTACCTGTGTATTCAACTTCTATGTTTGAAGGTCATCTTGACGATTTTGCTGATAAAGAGCCTCAACGTGCCCCAATTGGCGTTTTTGACAGTGGTGTGGGTGGGCTGACGGTACTGCGACAACTCTATCGCCATCTCCCCAATGAATCTATTATTTACTTTGGAGACACAGCTCGACTGCCTTATGGGATTCGCTCACAAGCAGAGATATTACAGTATGTGCGCGAAATCCTGAGATGGATGCAACAGCAACGTGTGAAGATGGTGGTCATGGCTTGTAATACTAGTTCTGCCCTAGCACTAGAAATAGTACGTGGGGAATTTAGTATACCCATCCTCGGAGTCATTCTCCCAGGAGCCAAAGCAGCAGTGCAGCAAGGAAAGCGTATTGGTGTGATTGCTACCCCAGCTACAGCCAAAAGCAATGCCTATCGGCACGCTATTCTGGAAATTGATCCAAATGTCCAAGTCTGGCAAGTCAGTTGTCCAGAGTTTGTGCCACTTATTGAGCAAAATCGGATACATGACCCCTACACTACTGAAGTAGCACGCTCTTATTTAGAGCCTTTACTACAGCAAGAAATTGATACTTTAGTCTACGGCTGTACTCATTATCCCCATCTCGCACCCGTACTGCGATCGCTTCTCCCTCTTCATGTCAAACTAATTGACCCAGCTGTTCATGTAGTGGCGGCTTGTACTCAAGAGTTAGATCTACTCGGCTTAAACAATACCTATCCCCCATTACCAACTCGTTTTGCCGTCAGTGGTTGTCCACAACAGTTTGCTCAATCCGGTGTGCAATGGCTAGGACATACTCCCATGGTTGAGGTTGTAGATTTCACAGATATTGCAGTTTCCCAAGTTTACTAAAACTGTGTGAGATAATTAGTCAATAGTCAATTATCAATATTTTGACTATTGACTTTTGCCCAGCCGTTTTGGTCTATTGACTATTGACCACCTCAGTTACCTTGGAAGTTACCGACACATCTGGTTTGCGTTGTCCTGGGTTTGCCGCAGGTAAATTTCTAGGAGGAGATTTTTTGCCAGTGCGCTTTGCCAGAGCTAGTAATAGGTAGACTGTGAACAAATAACCAGCAGCTAAAATAAAAATCAACATAGGCATCTTCCCGTAAATCATCGTTCTACCAGCACCTTGCTTAAAGGAATATGAAATTTTGTAAAATTAGTAGAAATTCAACCAACCAAGAGCCTTCTTGATGGCTGTAGTTTGCTATACTAGATTTTTCCGTAAAATAATAGTTCTCTACGGTCAACTAGATATTTATTGAACCGAGTTTTTTTGCAGACCACACACACCACAACAGTTAAATAAATTGCCCAAAAGCAATTCAACTGCACTCTTCAGCAGTCTACCTAGTCTGCATTAATTTCGGGCATACCTCTATGACAAGAGCAGCCTTAGCGTTCAACACACGCTAAAAGCTTGCTGCGAATAACCATAAGGATACCGCAAAACTCTATCCCAAAAGGCTCAACTGCCGAAGCAAAGAACGAAGGAATATTTTCCTGAATTCCCTTCTACGGCGACGACTTATTTTAGATCCTCAAAACCATGTAGGTAAAACTACCTAAAGGTGGCTTACCTTTGGAGAATGAGTAACTGAAAAATTTAAAATCCCTAGATTTTAGCGTAGCACAATGCTCCTGAGTTTTCAGCCAACTTTGGAGCGAAATTTCAAATTTCCTAGAGGGCTAAAAACTAAGCTGAGAGAACTTAGTCTTATCTAAAAACAGCTTATGTATAAATTATATTAAGTTAAAAGTGATTTTTCGTAAGTAAGGTGCTTATCAAAACCTATAAATAATTATTATCAAAAATCAATTTTGGGCAAAAACAAGCATATGTTTGTATTTCCATAGATATACTACTTATTAAGCAGTATTAATAGATACAAATGTATTTAAGCAAGTTTTATTTTCTTAATTTGTGCAACAACAGATGATAGCCACCAAAAAATTGTTGACCTGATTAACATAAGATTTTTCTCAGGAGAAAATATAGCTGTAGCAGTGATTGCAAGGACTTTATCCTTAACTGTGTGTGAAGAACAAACGGCGAATAGACGAGTATTCTCTAATCAAAATTTTACGCTCGCACTGGGTTATCTTAAAATGAGTATAGGATATGTAAACTTTCGTAACCTAAGCCAGAGTCCGCCCATCCATGACCCCAGCCACCTCCCTGTTTACCCCTGTGGAAGCAGACCTGCGACTACTAGCAGATAACCTCAAGCAGTTAGTTGGAAATCGCCACCCCATTCTCTTTATGGCAGCCGAACATCTATTCGGAGCTGGGGGAAAGCGTATTAGGCCAGCAATTGTTCTGCTGATATCGCGGGCCACAATGTTAGAACAAGACATTACGCCGCGTCACCGCCGCCTAGCAGAAATTACGGAAATGATTCACACAGCAAGCTTAGTGCATGACGATGTGGTAGATGAATCACAAATGCGGCGTGGTGTGCCTACTGTTCATAGTCTGTTCGGTAATCGCGTTGCTGTCTTAGCAGGAGATTTTCTCTTCGCCCAATCGTCCTGGTATTTAGCAAACTTGGACAATTTGGAGGTGGTGAAACTACTCTCAGAAGTGATTATGGATCTGGCAACTGGAGAAATCCAGCAAGGAATAAATTGTTTTGATCATGGCATCTCAATAGAAACTTATCTAAAAAAGAGCTATTACAAAGCAGCCTCGTTAATTGCCAACAGTTCCAAAGCAGCTGGGTTACTTAGTGACGTTTCCTTAGAAACTGCCGAACATCTGTACAACTACGGTCGTCATCTAGGTCTGGCATTTCAGGTTATGGATGATATTTTAGATTTCACTAGTACAACAGATACTTTGGGTAAACCAGCCGGATCTGATCTCAAAAGCGGTAATCTCACTGCACCTGTATTGTTTGCTTTAAAGGAAAAACCATACCTGGAAGCGCTAATTGAACGGAAGTTTGCCCAAGAAGGAGATGTAGAGCAAGCACTGGAGTTAATTCAAGATAGTCAAGGCATACAGCAGGCGCGAGAATTAGCGGCTCACCATGCCAAGTTGGCGGTTGATCATCTGGCTGTTCTTCCAGCCTCCGAATCACAGCAGGCATTGGTTAACATAGCTGACTACGTACTTAGTCGGCTATGTTAACCAATTAGGGATTTTAAATTTAAAATTTAAAATTTTGCGGAAATTTTGCTGCCGGGGTTTTCGTAATTTAAAAAAACTTTCCCAGATGGAGTGAGGATTTTAGGTTGTATCTAATAAATCCTCACTCCAAAATTTATTTATGCAATATTTGGGGGTATCTGTTTACCTGATTGCTGTTGTTTGATCTGTTGTTGCAAGAGATTTTGCAATTGCGATCGCTGCACTTCAAAAGTATGAGTGGTCTGACCCGGCGTCTCCAAAAAAACGATACTATCTACGGGTTCTAATGCCACCAGTTGGAACAAAATGTGGGTAACAGGAACAATTTTAGCTAGCATTTGAGGGTCAAGCCCAGCAGGTGAAATTAGGGAGACATCCTGTATGGTAGGAAAAGCGTAGATGACGCGCTTTTCCAGTCCTGGATTTGCCCGATTGCTCAATGTAGTTAAAACCCAACTCTCCTCCGAATTTTGGAGAACATAGTACTGGGAATGGCGTAATTTCTTAGCGATCGCGATCAAAGCAGGAGCAATTGCTGAAACAAGATGTGGTGTTATGCCATCGCGGGGTGCATGATCAATCAGCAATTGAATTTGTGTTTTTAAATCCATAATGACTTGTTAACGGCTCCTGGGTAATGGCAAAAACATCTATCAAGTGTGAACAATCCCATCAAAGTTGGGAACAATAAAAGTAGTCACATCCTAAATGCTGGATTGTCCTGCGTTTAGCTTATACGCAAATCCCAAAAGCCAATACCCACGGTCGTACAGGTTGTATTTAAGTATTTTAGGGTCTTTTGAAAACCGAGACTATGAATTCAGCCGCAACCGCAACAATTCCAAACACAACAGTTCCCACCCCAACAGTTCAGGGAGAAAATTCTATTGGCGTGGAGGGGACATTTCAACTCCTATGCCAGGAGCTTCAGGAGTCAACCAAAGCTGCAAAACAGAATTGCCATGATGTAGCAAGACGAATTACCACCGAAGTATACCGGATTTGCAACGAAAGTAAACGAATTCAAGCTTCCGGTGCTGTGGAAAGCTCGGCTATGTCCCTAGCCAGACATCGGCTACAACAGTGTCTTCGGTACTATCAGTTAGGTTCCAGCCGGGGTAGGGTAGAGTTACACAGTACTCTCAGTGCAATTATTTATCGCTACATTAATCCTCCTCAAAGGCAGTTGAGCTATCAAGGACGGCTGACCATTATTGAAGATTTTCTCCAGGGTTTTTATCTGGAGGCTTTAAATGCTTTCCGACGGGAAAACCAAATGGGGCCCACCTATCGTCCCCAAACTCTGTTGGAATTAGCAGAGTATATGGCATTCACTGAACGTTATGGCAAGCGGCGTATACCCTTACCAGGACGTCAGCAACAGCTGATTATCCTGCGGGCACAAACTTTTTCGCAACAGCAACCGCAGGAAACCAGCGTAGATATAGAACAAGCCGCAGAAGGCAGCTCTAATGAGGCTGATGGTTCTTGGGAAGAACCAGCAGTACAACAGTTGCGTTCAGCAATGGCAATGCAACCAGAACCAGAACCTGAAGAAGATACTCTCCGTTCTGTTGTGATTACGGAATTAATGGATTACCTGGAACAACGGCAACAATCTGACTGTGCAGATTATTTTTCCCTCCGCCTCCAGGATTTATCAACACAGGAAATTGAGTCGATTTTGGGTTTAACTCCCCGGCAGAGAGACTACTTACAGCAACGCTTTAAATATCATCTAATTCGGTTTGCCTTATTACACCGTTGGGAATTAGTTCATGAGTGGTTGGAAGCTTCACTGCATACTAATTTGGGTTTAACTCCCCAGCAATGGCAAGATTATACAGCTCAGTTAGATGATCAACAACGGTCGTTACTGGAATTGAAACAACAGGGACAACCAGATGAAAAAATTGCCAAAACTTTAGGGTTGTCCACAGCACAACTACAAAAACGCTGGTTTAAGATTCTGGAACAAGCATGGGAAATTCGTAACTCCTTAGTGTCCGGATCAGGTGCATCTACTCATGAATAGTGACTCAGAATCCTTACAACACGATTTACTCGATTGGTTGTTGGCACATAAAGCTAACACCAACGAGACTAAATTGGTAGAGTGTGAGGACATCAAAGGGGAAAATCACCCTCTCAAGGAAGTAGCCGCCTTTACAGGCGGCGAGCCAGAATTGGGAGGAATACCCCAAACCTTTCAATTGGGAGAAATTCCTACTGTGCAAGAACGTTTCCAAGCCGTCCTCAAGCGTCGGTTACAAATTCAAGTCGAAAACCACCCTCCTCTATTTCCTTGGGAGACACAATTAGTAGAGTACCCAGATTGTGTGGAAGAGCGATCGCTAGCCTTAACTCCCAGTTGGGGATGGATGGCACAGCAGTCTAAGCTGAATCTGCCCATTCCCCTACCAGAGAAAGTTTTCCAAGAATTATTGGAAAAATGTCAAGGGTTGATCACATCTTCACTACCTCTAGGGGCAAAATTAGTTCAGGTGGTGGAAGGCTTTTTTCCCAACGATTCCCAGACCATCAATGATTTAGCTGGATTGGTGTTGAGAAGCACCTATAGGTCTGTGGATACTTTGAATGCAATGCCTCAGATCCAGAGCGATTACTCAGATTTACAACCACGTCAACAGATGGCATTATCACTACTGGCAGCGAAACAACTGCTAGATAATTTGAATTTACCAGTGTCATCAACCAACCCAGTGGTAGAAAGACAATGGTTAACTAGCTCAGGAACGCTGACGCTGAGGGTAGAATATCAGTCTCAGGGTCAGATGACACATTTGCGTGTTCAGAGTGAGTTACCCGCTCAAGGCATTTTGAAACTGCAAGGTAATGGCAATCAAGCAGTGGCAAAGTCTTCAAGTCCGGGAGATTTGAGTGTTGAGTTATACTGCAATCAAGTTAACCCAACTTATACTCTGGAAGTGGAGTTTCCAGAGCTAGACGAACAGCCGTTGTTGTTTGTGATTAGTCCCACGATATAGCTGCAATGACCAATTTGAGGTTGATCCACCGATAGATCAAATGATGATCGTAGCTTTGAACCTTATCCGTTTTTAGCAACAGGTCATTAGGGCTTCTACTTTTTAACAAGCGGTCATTAGGGCTTCTACGTTAACCACAGTAAAAATGACACATGTATAAGATGCTAAAACTCCCAAAGGCTACCTTCGGGGAGTTCCTGTTTTCTTGAGAGGAATTCGCGTGAAAAATGTCAATGAGCGCGCAAGGTAGTCAGTTTACATCCTTAACATTGTGTTTATGGCATCTACAACATCCCTTTGCTGACAGTCTCAATGTTTAACTTATCCAGGATCAATCAGTTTTGGCTTCTATCTGTAGGCCGTTACTGGCGACAAAATGTCCAAAGATCGCCATCGATGGAAGTGGAAGATGGAATTTCCTTAAGGGTGCTAGTACTAGCGTTAGTCATCGTGGGAGTTGTCGCAACTGATATTGCTGCCGCGACTGGATTTAGTCTGTGGGCGGTGCCATTGAGTATAGTTGGTGTGGGTTGGAGTTACTATCATCGCCGCAGTACCAATGTTCCAGTGAAGTTTTGCATCGCTGTGGGAATGTTAATAGCACTGGGTGCTTTCTTTGGGCAATTGCTGGGTGAATTGAATGATACGCGGTTAGCGTTGGCAGAGTTATTAATTCAACTGCAAGTACTGCATAGCTTTGATATGCCCCGGCGTAAAGACTTGGGCTATTCCATAGTTATCGGATTGATTTTATTAGGTGTAGCAGCAACACTCAGTCAAACTCTAGCTTTTGCACCAGTGCTGCTGTTATTTTTAGCGATCGCCTTGCCGACTTTAGCACTAAACTACCGCTCACAACTCGAACTGCGACAATTAAAAATTAAGCAAAATTCTGCAATTTTAAATTTTAAATTTTTAATTTTAAATTTTTTGCTGGTTGTCGGGCTAGGACTGACAATTTTTGCAGTTTTACCACGCTTCCCTGGCTATCAGCTGCGGAATTTTCCTGTAAGTGCCCCAATTAATGTCCAGGATAATTTTACAGGTCGTAGCATTGTGAATCCTGGTTATGTCCGCGAAGGCAAGGCGAATAATCAAGGTAACGGTAGCAGTGGTAATGGACAAAGCCAAGCAGGTCAACCAGGCAGTTTAGATAAAAGCTTTTATTACGGTTTTAATAGCCAAATTAACCAAAACCTGCGAGGAGAAATGACCCCCAAAGTAGTTATGCGGGTGCGATCGCAGATTGAGGGCTTTTGGCGGGTGCTGGCATTTGACCGCTACACCGGCAAAGGATGGGAGATTTCGCGCCACGAGGAAGTTACCACCCACAGGCGATCGCCTTGGTCTTATCAAATTCGCCTGTTGTTACCTATCTTTACTGGTCGCACTAGAGAAATTGTCCAAACGTACACAGTGGTGTCGGATTTGCCTAACCTGATTCCCGCTTTGTCTCATCCTAAAGAAATTTATTATCCCACACCAATCATTGCTGTTGACCGGGAAAATGGTTTGCGATCGCCTGTGGGATTATCAGAAGGTCTGACCTATACCGTCGTTTCGGAAGTACCGTACCGCGATCGCACTTTGTTAGGACAAGCTGCAACTAAGTATCCACCCAATATTCAAAATTATTATTTACAAGTTCCTCCAGAAATTAGCGAAAAAGTCCGGCAACGCACTCAAGAAATCCTCGCTAACTACAATCAAGAACGGATAGCACAGTCTGCGAAAACCTTAGATTCACCTTACGAACAAGCGTTATATCTAGCTCAGTACCTCAAGCAAAACTACTCTATTCCCGAAAATCCTTTAGGACTGCCTTACTTGAGTGCAGAAGAAGACTTGGTAGAAGCTTTTTTGTTCAAGCATAAAGGCGGCTATCCAGACCACTTCTCGACAGTGCTGACGGTAATGCTGCGTTCCATTGGCATCCCCGCGCGGTTAGTAGCTGGTTTTAGTGCGGGACAGTTTAATCCATTTACAGGGATGTACGTTGTTCGCAACACAGATGCTTATGCGATGACAGAAGTGTATTTCCCTAGATATGGCTGGTTCGCTTTTGACCCGATTCCCAATCATCCTTTGATTCCTCCTTCCATTGAGGATATTCAAACTTTTAGTGTTCTCCGGCAGTTTTGGCAATGGGTAGCTGGGTGGTTACCTTCGCCGGTCACAGGTTTGCTAAATAATGTATTTAGGATCATATTTAGCTGGTTAACCAGAGCGATCGCTTGGTTTTTAGCTTTATTTTCTCAAGGTTGGTTGGGTGTGTTGACTGGCTTAATCTTGGCAATAACAACGGCCTTTCTGGGTTGGCTAGGTTGGGGACAGTGGCAAGAATGGCTGAAGCGGCGTTGGTTGAAAAAATTGCCCCCGATGGAAAGTCTGTATCAGCAAATGCTGGAATGGGCAGCAGTCAAAGGTCTGAGTAAACATCCAGCCCAAACACCTCTAGAGTATGCCAAAGTATCACACCAGCATCATGCCCCAGCAACGGCTCAGCTAATAGATGAAATTTGTCAAGCTTATGTGGGCTGGCGTTATGGTGGTCATACACCTAACTTGAATCGACTGCGACAAAGATGGCAAGAATTGAAGAAGACCGCTAAATAATTCAATACTTGATCACCGAATCAGAAGGCGTTGCTGATTAATGGGATGAATTTACCTCACGCAGAGGCGCAAAGGCGCAGAGAGTAAGAGATTAGAATAGTCTCTAAAACATAACCATCTTTGCCGCCTCTGGGATGAGTCACATAATCAACCAGCAGAAGTAATCACTTATGAAAATATTAGTTACTGATAACAAGGGGATGAATTGCTGTCCTTTAATTAGATTGTATTTGTATGGTTTGACATGTGTCTTTGGGAAGATTTTAAGTAGATTTAGCCAATAAACAGCTAAAGAAAGCATTTGCTAATTAAAAACAAAGGCAGGCTAGACGTGAAGCGTTGTAACTCCAATTTTTTGGGGATAACATGGGAATAAATACCTTTACCGCTTCTCGTCACACCATATTTGGTGTTAGTTTTTTTATGGAAATACAATTAATCAACATCGGTTTTGGCAACATTGTGTCTGCCAACCGAGTAGTTGCCATTGTTAGTCCAGAGTCTGCCCCGATTAAACGGATTATTACTGATGCGCGGGACAGAGGTCAGCTAGTTGATGCAACTTACGGTCGTCGGACTAGGGCTGTAATTATCACTGATTCCAGCCACGTAATTCTTTCAGCGATTCAACCAGAAACGGTAGCAAATCGCTTCGTGATTTCCCGTGATCATCATCATGTTGCAGATAATTAATATAGGTATAGGTCAATAACCATACCCTATTTGCACCACATCGGCAGTACCATGTGAATTAGACAAGTTTTCTGTCACCAGTGCTACAAATTCGTTCGTCAAAGGTTTCTCTGATAACGAAAATAAAGCTAACGGCTAAATAAATAATGTCTATTGATTAATTCACAGGTTAAACGGATGATGCAAGTTTTACCCACCCAGAGTAGTGCTAATACCAAAGAATGCCCGTCTCCAGGTAGGCTGATTGTTTTAACTGGCCCTAGTGGGGTTGGTAAAGGCACTTTAATGCAAGCGCTATTAAAACGTCATCCGGAACTGTATTATTCTGTATCCGTGACGACTCGTTCTCCCCGTCCAGGAGAAATCAACGGCAAAAATTACTATTTTATTAGTCGCAGTAAGTTTGAACAATTAGTTGCTCAAGGTGAATTCTTAGAGTGGGCAGAATTTGCTGGTAACTATTACGGCACCCCCCGTGAAGCTGTGCTTAACCAAGTTCGATCTGGCAAGTTGGTGGTGTTAGAAATTGAGCTAAAAGGGGCAAGGCAAATCCGCTCTTCCTTCCCTAGCGCTCTCAGCATTTTTATTTTACCGCCTTCTCTTGATGAATTGGAAAAGCGGATACGTGGTCGCGGCCAAGACTCTGAAGAGGCGATCGCTCGTCGTCTTTGCCGTGCCCAAGAAGAAATTCAAGCCGCAGAAGAATTTGATGTTCAAATCATCAATGACGATTTAGAAACTGCCCTCAATGCGATTGAGGTGACTTTGTTTGGATAGTTGAGACTCTTGAGACATACCAAGCATTTTTAACATCAAACACCAAGGAACACGCAAAAAAAGCAAAAATCTTTACTTTTTTTGTATATTTTCATCAAATAACTTGGTAATGCTCAATAGCACATAGGGCATGGGGCATGGGTAATAGTAAAAATAATTAACAATCAGCAATTACCAATGCCCTATGCCCAATTAGCCAAAAATTCAATTAACCTACTAGACCTTGAATTAGTCCCAAATTGGTAGTCAAGAAATAAGCAACTACTGCACCACCAATACCACCAATTAAGAAAGCACTGGCAAAATTATTCCAGCTTTCTTTGGAGTTAAAAGCGTCTGCTGGTGGGTTGGGTACGGTAACACTAGCAAGTGCTTTGGCAGGATTGCTATTGGCATATAGGGACAGGCAGGCAGTGAGAATCACAACCAAGCCGATGGCTGCTAGCAACCCGGCTAAATTAGCATTATCAGCATTCCGCAGTGGGCCTAATTTGGCGAAGGGGCCAAATAGCAAGTAACCATGTGCCATGCCTACTTCTAGCCCCCGTCTGGAAGGATTAAGACCCTGGCGATATGCGGGTAAGTTGTTAATGAACCACTTGACTAAGGGAGAAGAATTAACCGGAGTTTCTAGGTTACCTTGTTGGGGGTCGCGTCCTGCTGGAGCCACAACTTCCCGATTTCGCGGATCGCTGGGGAGATTTTTTGATGAATCTACTGCTTGCGCCATATTTTATGTTCGCCTCTAAATTAGAATGGTGACATCTTTATATTATTAATAACAATTGTAGCTAAAGATGTTTTTTGACTGGGAAGTTTAGAAAAATTAATTTACCTGCTTTTAAAAGTATGAAACTCGCAAGCTATTTATAGCATTACGAGTTTCAAAAAATATGTTTTATGCCTATTTGATTAATACTTTAACCTAAATAGGCAAAGTCAAATAACCACTCAATTTTAGGCATGAAATTGCATTTTCCACTTATGGAAGTGGGTGGAAAAGTAAGTCAGGAAAAAAGCGGTTGAATTCAATCAAAATCCCGGCTGTGATTGTCAGCCAGATAGTAGCTGCCACTGGTGCAGTGGAAAGAAATGTAACTAAATACGACGATTGGTCGCTTTTGTCTGCCATAAATTTAGTCTCCAAAACAAATGAATGAGTTAGGCTGAATTAGCGAGGAGAAACAGTGATTTCTGAATCTTTAGCGGTTAATTCGCCTGAAAGGAGTTCTTTAAGCGCTGCCGCAGGCCAAGCAAAGCCTGTGGTGATGATGGGTAGTGCCAAACCAAGATCGATTTGGATTTCTTTTTGTTCGGTGTCTGATGCCTTTTTGATTGCTTGCAGGTAGGCACGACCTACCCAACCAATCCAACCAGCAATATACAAGAAAAGAATGCTAGGAATCAGGAAGTCACCGGCGCGATCCAGGCGACCATCAACAATTAAGTGAGGGTAACCTTCAGGACCACACAGTGCTTGGGAATAACGCTCAAACCGCTTTTTCCCTGATTCGGGATCAGCAGTGGTGTTACGGGCATTTTTTGCTAGCTCTTGAAAGGCGGGAGAGTCTTTACAGGGTACAAGATTAGCCCCAAGCGCTTGTGCTGGGGGGGCAAAATTGGACCAAAGACAAATCGCTAAAATCAAAGCAAACAATCGTCTCATGGAGTTGTTTCCTTTTATTACAAAACAAAAAGTTTTTTGTACAAAACGAAGCGGCTTGTACAGTCTTTATTTGCATAACTAGCAAGTCATCATACTCTTGGGCGGGAACCGAGTAAAGTTTAAGTAAATAAAAGTTAAAGCTTCTCCAACAAATCGTTACTTAGCGCAACCCAAAAATGGCAACTGTTTTAGCAATAGAAACGAGCTGCGATGAAACTGCCGTCGCAATTGTGAACAATCGTGAAGTTTATAGCAGTATTGTGTCTTCCCAAATTCCAGTGCATCGCCAGTATGGTGGAGTGGTGCCAGAGGTAGCATCTCGCCAGCATTTGGAAACGATCAATGAGGCGATCGCTCAAGCAATGGCACAAGCCCAATTCAACTGGGAGCAAATTGATGGTATCGCTGCCACCTGCGCCCCAGGTCTAGTAGGAGCGCTATTGGTAGGATTAACTGCTGCTAAAACTTTAGCAATCATACACAACAAACCTTTTTTGGGTGTTCATCACCTAGAAGGCCACATTTGTGCGACTTATTTGAGTGAGCCAACTTTAGATCCCCCATTTCTTAGCTTACTCGTTTCCGGTGGACATACAAGCTTGATTTACGTAAAGGATTGTGGTATTTACGAAACTCTAGGGGAAACTCGTGATGATGCCGCAGGTGAAGCCTTTGATAAGGTGGCGCGATTGTTAAAGCTGGGCTACCCTGGCGGGCCTGTGATTGATCAACTAGCACAAACAGGTAATCCCCACGCCTTCACCTTGCCAGAAGGCAAAGTTTCTTTACCGGGTGGAGGATATCATCCCTACGATGGCAGTTTTAGCGGGTTAAAGACGGCGGTACTGCGGTTAGTGCAGCAGTTAGAGAAAGAGCATGGACAAGTGCCAGTAGCTGATTTAGCCGCTAGCTTTCAGGAAACTGTAGCGCGATCGCTAACCAAAAGAGCGATCGCTTGTGCCCTCGATTATCATCTCAACACTATTGCCGTTGGGGGAGGAGTAGCTGCTAACAGTAGCTTGAGAAAAATCCTGCAAGCTGCTGCTGCTGAGCGTAACTTGCGTGTTTTGTTCCCACCCCTAAAATACTGTACCGATAACGCCGCCATGATTGCCTGCGCCGCCTCTAATCACCTATCCCTTGGTCATACATCCCCTCTGACTTTAGGAGTTGAGTCTAGGTTACCTCTGACACAGGTAATGAAGTTGTATAGCTAAGTGGTGAGTGCTTTTCCCAGTGCTGAGTCAGGAATTATTATTTATCCCCTGCTCCCCTGCTCTCGCTCCTTACCTAATTGCTAACTATTGACCGAATATGACTAGCAACTACATCTGGCTGCTCTAACATTGCCAAGTGACCACAATCAGGAATTTCAATTACATTGTCGCCACTGTATTGAAAAAGCCGATGGAAACTGGCTAAATGGCGAACATACTTGGGTTCCATAACCTTGTCGTCGGTACCAGCCAAAAAATAAACAGGCTGCTTCAGTTGAGATACTAACTGGGGTAAACGGTTGATTTCTTCCTCGGTTGTAGAGTCTAGCAGTGTTCCCAGTGCTGCTTCTGGGTCAGCCACAACGAAATCAATCACTCGCTGACGTGCCCAATATCGATCCAAAGGACGGGCCACACTCGCTCTGGTAAATAGCAAATCAATCAAGGGTAGTTGAGACAGCCAGCGCGGACGGACTTGCAAAAATCTTTGCCCCGCCGAACGAAACTGTTCAAAGGCTTCTTTGAGATAAATCCCACCGCCTGCATTGATACAGATCACTCCCTTGACACACTCAGGCATCTGAGCAGCTGCCCAAAGAGCGATCGTACCCCCCAAAGAATGCCCAATCAGCCAAGCACTACTAATATTTAGCTGTCGCAGAAGGGCTGCTAAATCCTGAGCATAAACAGCTGGCGTATAAAGAGAATCAAAGGACAAACTAAACTCATCAATAGAGTTAGCAGTATTAGTAGCCAAGTTCACAGAAGTCTGTGCCTGACTGTAATCGGCATCTGGCAGGGACTGAGACTCCCCAAAACCTCGCAAATCATAAGACAGGCACTGCAAATCAACTGATAAGCGGGAGATTACAGGTTGCCAATATCCACGGCTATTGAGCCAACCGTGGATAAACACTAAAGCGTGGGTACATGAGGTGGGAGCCGTTAGCTCGTATGCGTGTGGAACGCCCAAGATTTCAATGGTTGCCATACTTAATATCGTACCCCTAAGAGTGGGTGCGACTAAATACGGAGTAGCGCCAAACAATTAAAAATTAAAAATTAAAAATTTTTTGTCTTCATCTACTCAACAACCTTAACCGTACCCCTTCAGCAATTTTGTGTCCCAGATATTCAGGAATGAGGCTTTCATTCGGCCCCAACAAGTAGAGAATCAACCGTGTACGTCCGCGCCAAACCAACAAATTGGCATTGACTACTAACAGGTCTTCCTGCCAGATGGCATACATTACTTTGTAAAATAACCCTGGTTGATTATCGGCTTCAATCACCAGGGCAGGCAGATGAAATACCGGATCGACATAAAACTCAGTCTGTACTTGTTCCAAGCCAGTATCCAGGTTAAATTCTACTGCCAGCATTTCTTCTACCTCAAACCGCCCTCCTAGAGCTTCACGAATGGCGCGGCAGACATTTTCTGCCGTTTTCTCAGTTAAGGCTTTACTGCCGCGAGATACCAGCAGTTTGATAAAAACTAACATCGGCGGCCTAATCTGACCATACAGGCTGAGACCGTGGATGGTTAGCCCATAAGCCGCCAACACACCAAAAATATCACTGAGAAGAAATGACTGGTTGCGGTAGGCAAAATGCAGGGCACTTTTGCTACCTTCCGACTTCAATTCTATAACGGCGCGTTTGGTTTTATAAAGACGGTAGGCTAGCCGCAAATTTTGCAGTTGAATCTCACTGCTAACAAATTGCTCATAAAACTGGGGAAAGGCTCGATTAAAGCGCTTTAGGAGTTCCAGTGTTGAAGATTTTAAACCAGAAGCCATCGTTGGGGGTAAGACTCGCTTGCTTTCGACACCAGGGGACTAGGGAATAGGGACTGGGGTGGGGACTGAGAAACTCCTCTAAAAATAAATTCGCGGTTTGAGATTATCACGCCTTGTGTTTAGCACTGAATGCTCTCCCCATAATTTTTTCTTTGACCTATCCATACATTCTAAAGATAGAAGCTTGTAGAGGCTTGTGACCAATTATTCCCCAATGTCCAATCCCCGAACCTAATCCCCAATACCTTATATACAATTCACAACAAAATGCTAAAGTTGAAAATGATTGGTGTGAAACACGCCATGAAAGGCTATCGCCGTTAAAAATCCCAAAAACACACAAAAAAATTGAAGTGATAGGGATTGCTTATGGTATATGCTTTGTGCAACGTGAATCAACACTCAAAGAGAGTGGAAACCAATTCAGTTATACTACCCGAACCACGTTGGCATGGGTTTTTGGAAAACTTGGTTTAATACTCCTGAGTCTGTAGCAACAACTAAAACAACCTCTTTTGACGAGCATACGGCTTCTGCTGCTGGCGACTCTAGCTCCAACAGCATGAATGAGGCTCGCATCGTTTTTAGCACGGAGCGAGATATTGACCTGTATGAACTAGAAGAACTTTGTGATGCAGTTGGCTGGTCTCGCCGTCCCTTAAGAAAAGTGAAAAAAGCCATTGAGCATAGTTTTCTCGTAGCTTCTATGTGGCAAGTGCGAGGAAACCAAAAGCGGCTTATTGGTTTCGCTCGTGCTACCTCAGATCATGCATTTAATGCGACTATCTGGGATGTGGTAGTCCATCCAGATTTTCAAGGAAAAGGATTAGGCAAAGCACTGATGAAATACGTACTCAAAAAACTCAGAAGTGAAGAGATTAGCAACGTTACTCTCTTTGCTGACCCTCATGTTGTAGATTTTTACCGGAGTATGGGTTTCATGTCAGATCCAGAAGGCATTAAAGGAATGTTTTGGTATCCTCACTAAATTATCAAAATAAATACAGCAGCTTGCTATGAGAAAGCTGTTGTTTGCCTGAATAGGAAGATGGAAATTGACTAGTCAAAAGATGTTAAACGTGGTATAGTAAAAGAAATACTATTATGGTAAGTTTAGTGATTGAGAAAATAATCTCAATTTTACTAATTACCTTGAAAGTGTGTGTGTTTTATTTGCTGTTAGGCTTAAAACCCAATCAGCAATTAATTTATCCGGGATGTAGCGCAGCTTGGTAGCGCGCCTGCTTTGGGAGCAGGATGCCGCAGGTTCAAATCCTGTCATCCCGATTTTGAACTATAAGTTAGAACTCGGTAAGCATCCCAATTTTATGAGTTTTTCTTATAATCTTAATCAAGAAATTCAAATTTTCCAGATTTTAGGCTAGGTGCTAACTGAGTATTTTTTAAGTAAATTTACATCTAAAATTATATATTTTTCCGGTATTGTCTACTTTGGCTGCTCTGCTCTTAAGTTGCTTTTTTAAGAGTTTATAGACAAATTTTACGCCAAACAGTACAATCTCCCGGAATAGAGTTTTGTATAGATTTGAGCAGATTTTGAAACAGCCTTAAATGGAACAATTCATTATGCAGTGACTTCATCTATATTTGAGAAAGTCAATCAACCAGATAATTTTGACATGCTCAACTATCAGGGTAATTTTTCGCCACTGCAAGAGCAGACTATAATAAGCATTCACAGTATTATGCAGTGAATAACAAAGCCAAAGCGAAATCGAGAAAAAAACTAGTTGAACAGAGTCAATCGGTGCTGACGATACTATAAAAACTCCCAAGGGTGGGAAAATATCGCTTTTTGAGCATTGTATTGTTAGTATTGAACCGCAAAAACAAATTTTTCACATTTTAAATGGATTGCTATATAACTAAAACTAGTTAGTGTGGTGCTAATCCAACCGTTTGTCTGACTTAATTTAATTATTGATGCGAGGAGCAATTATGAAAGCACTAGTTCGTTGGGGCGCAACATTAGGTCTGGTCGGGAGTACTTTGTTGGGATCGTTATTCGTCGGGAATATCCCAGTGCTGGCTTTGTCAGAACAAGAAATCGAAAAAAAATTGAATGAAGTTCCTGTATTTTCATTTTCTGTTGGCAACCAACCACAAATAGCTGTGTTTAATACCACACCTCAAGGTCAAAACGAAAAAAAACCAGCTTTTTTACAGATGGTATTTATGAATATACAAGAAGCTAAGTCCTTCTTGGAACAGCAGATACAGAACAGTAAGGGTCAAGATCCAAAGACAGTGGAAATGGTAAAAAGCCTAAGGGTAACAGCACTTCCTTTGGGTTTAGTTTATCAGACAATTAAAGAAACATCTAAAAAACCAGATCAAACCCAGATTGTCTTACAACCTGCACAACAGGATGTTAAAGGGGCGTTAGCATTACTTCGCCAAAACGGGCAACAGGTACAACAGTTCCCGAGTGTGCCTGTTTTTCTTCTCATGTCATCAGAGAAAGGAACTTTATATCCTGCACAACGGCAGTTTGATAAGAAGGAAATTATTCCTATGTATTTAAGTCAGCGAGATGCAGAAAGTGCATTGAAGCAGTTGAAACCAATAGACCCCAAGGCTAAAATTGAGGTCGTAGATATAGATTGGATAATTAAAACTTTGCGGGATAAAAATGATCCCTGGCTAGACAAAGTTGTCTTAATGCCACCATCAGAGAGTATTGAATACATTAGCACGCAACAGGGAAATAACGCACCCAAAACTCCACCAGCCCGACCTCAGCAACGTTAAGGAATGGTAGACAAACAGCGTTTGGCAGTTTCCGGTTTACAGCTTTGGCAGTGGCGCAATCAAGCGATCGCATCTGCCAAAACCTCTGACATATCACCAACTGAGGTAGATTGGTTGTTGCTAGAAGTAACTGGATTAGACCGCTTGGCGCTGCGTTTAGAATCTTTTAAAGACTGGCCTCAGATTCAAATAGGGATGCCTTTAGAAGATTTAGACCTGTTGTGGCAAAGGCGATTAGATGAACGCTTACCAGTGCAGTACATTGCTGGAGTTACGCCTTGGCGACAGTTTAAAATCGCAGTGTCAAGTGCTGTTTTGATTCCCAGACCAGAAACTGAGTATTTGATTGATTTAGCTGTGGCTGCTGCTACTGAAGGTGAGGCAGCCCTAGCTTTACAGTCAGGCAATTGGGTAGACTTGGGAACAGGTAGTGGAGCGATCGCTTTAGGATTAGCAGCAGCCTTGCCAAATGCCACAATTCATGCAGTTGATTATAGTTCAGAAGCTTTAGCGATCGCTCAAATCAATGCTCGTAATTTGGGACTGGACAACCAAATTCAATTTTATCAAGGTTCCTGGTGGGAGCCGCTAGCATCCTTGAAAGGTCAGTTCAGTGGCATGGTTTCTAACCCACCTTATATTCCCACCAATACCGTGGCTACCCTGCAACCGGAAGTAGTTAAACATGAACCACATCTAGCTTTAGATGGTGGTACTGATGGCTTGGATTGTATTCGCCAGTTGATAGAAATCTCTCCTCGTTATTTGCGCCCTGATGGTGTGTGGCTAATTGAGATGATGGCAGGGCAGGCGGATGCAGTCAAAGCACTTTTACAACAGCAAGGTAGTTACTACAATATGCAAATTCATGCGGATTTAGCAGGGATTGAACGCTTTGCTGTAGCCTATGTTAAGTGCTGAGTGCTGAGTGCTGAGTAAAGAGTTTTTTCCTATTTTCCCCTGCTTCCATTTCACTGTGTAAACATGACCTTAGTTTCTCTAGTTGACCTGATAGCTGGCGCGCGCGCTGGTTTATTAGTAAGCTTTCCTACAGATACTGTCCCTGCACTGGCTGCCCTACCAGAAAAGGCAGGATTGATTTTTGAGGCTAAACAGCGCAGTCAGGATAAACCTTTGATTTTGATGGCAGCTAGTGCAGAGGATTTGTGGCCTTATGTTAAAGGTAGTGAAAATGAGTATCAAATTTGGCAGGAAGTAGGAAGCAGATATTGGCCGGGAGCGCTGACATTGGTTTTACCCGCCAGCGATTGCTTGCCAAAACAGATTAATCCTTCTGATCCGACAACCATTGGCATCCGAGTGCCTAAAAGTGCGATCGCCCAAACTATTTTGACGCAAACAGGCCCGCTTGCCACTACCAGTGCCAATTTCTCAGGTCAGCCGCCCTTACAAAGGTTAGAAGAAATTGCGGCTCAGTTCCCTGAAGTTCTGACTCTAAAACCAACAGAATTTAACAACAAAATATTAGGTATTGGTATACCTTCCACCGTTAGCAAATGGACGGGAACGAGTTGGCAAATTTTGCGTCAAGGTGCAGTGAAATTAAATATTTAGTCCGCACCGACTAAGTAAATAGATATAGTTATAATGTTGCCTGCCTGGGTTCAAAAACTCCCGTTTGCTTGATTCAACTTCACAAACTCAAATTAAGTAAATAGAAAATCTGGAAATTTATTTTCCACCATTGTGGTTAATTAACAAGTTAATAATTGCCAAATTATGCATTGGAGCAACTGGGTATATTTAGGAGTAGGACTAATACTAGGAATGGTTTTTCGGGGGATATTTGCCGGGTCTGCCAACACGGATTCTAACTCATCTTTAGTAAAATCAGCAGATTCACAGCAGATATCACAACTCCGACAACAAATCAAGCAGACGCAACTGGCTTACCAAATGGCACAGGAAATGAGCCAGTTTAAAGCGGGTTTTTTGGCGCGGACTACCCATGAATTGCGATCGCCTCTCAATGGTTTGATTGGCTTGCATCAGTTAATTTTATCGGATCTGTGTGAAAATCCAGAGGAAGAGCGAGAATTTATTGCCCAAGCTCACGAACGAGCATTGAAACTATTACATCTGATTGATGAAATACTCAACATTGCCAGAACAGAACATGGTACTAATAAATTAGATATTCAGCCCCATTGCCTCGCGGATATTTTACAGGAAGTTAATAATTTAACTTATATGCTGGCAGCAAATCGCAATTTTCCTTTACGTGTTTTGCTTCCTGATCCAGAAACTTATGTTTTGACAGATCATCGTTGGCTACGTCAAATATTGATAAATTTAGTAGATACTACCATTGCTCAGATGCAGGAAGGCAGCATCTGTATTTCCAGTAGTTCTTCACTTACAAGTGAGATTCTTCATATTTGCCTGGATGTGCCTACCCATGCTTTAACTATGAGTGAGTCGATTGATTGGATCAAATCTGAAGCCAAACTTGCTCAGGCTGATCAAGATCACACGACTCTTTCACCAGGAATGAAATTATTACTCAATCAAACGCTACTAGAGGTAATGGGAGGTAAACTGGAAATCGTTTCATCTCCAATCACTGAGGAAACAACTGAGCAATTTACTAGGTTACAAGTATCTATGCCCCTAGTGATTCCTGAAGTAGGATTTCATTGATAGGAAGCGTATCAAGATGGAATTGATTGTGTAGCACCATTGTGGTACTGGCATTAGGTTGAAAACCAATTTTCTCATAAAACTCTTGCTGATGAGTGGTCATCAGGTACACGCGTTCAACACATTTGACACGGGGATGATTCAACACCGTTTCCACTAACTTGCTTCCCAAACCAAGACCACGATACTCTGGGTGAATCACGACATCCCAGATTGTGGCGCGATAGATGCCATCAGAAGTTGCTCTGGCAAAACCAATCAGACGTTCTTGATCACAAATAGTAATTACTGGGTCACTGTTGGCAATGGCTATGCCTAAGTCTTCGATACTACGCCCTTTTGCCCAAAAAGCCGCAACATTTAATAAATCTTGGAGTTGATAAAGGTCTATTTCAGACTGGCGATCGCTAAATCGAATCTGAGGATGGTTCATGTATTGCACCCCTATTTGGCAGGATCTTTGCTGTCATCAAATCATATTGTGCTAGAAAGTGTTAAACACGTATATATTTATGCAACTTTTAAAACCGGATTTGTCATTATTTAATGACAAATCCACTTCCACAGAGGATGAGTTGGACCTTGTTGCCTAATCCGAAAAACTTGTTTTTCTAAACGTTGCTTTTCTTGTTCTGGTAATCCCAAAAGAATATTTCGGCTTTGCCAAACTAAAGTAGAAACGGTCATACCAATACAAAAAGCTAAACCCAGGGTAGACAGTGGATGATAAAATAGTCCGTATCTTAATGCTACCCAGGTAAAATATTGTCGCCAAAGAGCAATTTCTGCACGTAGATACCACAAACAAACAGGTGCAATTGTGAGCCATAAACAGCCGACAAATAACCACCTGCCGTATACGGTTAATTGATGTAGCTTTTGTACTTGTTGCCTAAAAGATGGGTCAGTGTGTTGAGAATTGTTGCCAGTTATTGATGGTTTTTCCGGTTGATCCATAGAGAAATAAAATTACCAGGCGTCTGCAATTCGCAAAATGCTTGAACTCAATTTATGAAATCCAAGGATAGCTTAACTATCTTGGGAACTAGCAGATGTATCAATCGTTTCAGCACTTTCTACCAACATTGATTGACCTGTACGTTCTCGCCACCAAGTTAACAGAGTACTGGCGATGAAAATACTGGAATAAGCTCCCGCAATGAAGCCAATAATTAAAGCTAACGCAAAGTTTTTCAGGGTTTCGCCGCCAAGCAAATAGATAGCAAACAATGGCAGCATGGTAGTCAAGGTTGTGTTGATAGACCGTCCCAAGGTTTGGTTGACCGCATCATCCACAATTTCCGCAATCGGGCGATTAGGGTTGGTTTTGATGGTTTCCCGAATGCGATCATAAATTACTACGGTATCGTTGACCGAAAAACCTGTAATCGTCAACAGGGCAACAATGAAGAGACTGTCTACTTCAATGCCCAGTAACAGACCCAAAATAGAGAATATTCCTGCCGTGACAAACACATCGTGGAATATAGCGATGATGGCAAATACGGCATAGTCCAACTGGAAGCGGAAGCTTAAGTAAACAATGATGCCGATGAAAGAAACGATCAGGGCAATAACACCAGAAGTAAATAACTCTCGTCCTAGGGTAGGGCCAACCGTGTCAATTTGGTTTTTTTGTTCGTCAAAAGTACCAACTTTTTCACTTAAGGCAGCTTGTAAATTCACACGTTGTTCGCGTGCCAGATTTTTTGTGCGAATTAATATACCAGTTTCTGCACCTGTCTCTCTGTCAGCAACAATTTGAATGCTGCTATCCCCTAATCCTTCAGCTTTAGCTACTTCCCGAACGACATTGATATCAATTGGCTGATCGCAGTTACCTGGTTGGCTACAATCTAGTTCAAACTGCAATCGTGTACCACCGACAAAATCCAAGCTGGGGCGTAGGGGTGCTTTGATGCTGGGGTTTTGCCAAGAAATCGCCATTGAGATGATACCAGGGAGGATGATGGCACAAGAAATCAGCCACCACAGCGATCGCGATTTATTTATACTCAGTTTCATCGAGCCACCTCTGCCTTATTTGATGTTGGCAGGTTTGGACAGAAAAGTTGTGGTTTCCGGAAAGTGGGAATTGTAATTGCCAAAAACATTAAACTGCGACTACAGGTAATAGCGGTAAACATACTCACGACTACGCCCAAACCCAAAGTTAGGGCAAAGCCTTTGACCAAACCGGCTCCTAGCCAGAATAGTGCGGCACAGGCAATAACTGTGGTGACGTTGCCGTCTAAAATACTGGAAAAGGCCCGGTAAAAGCCTGATTCTACAGAACGATAGAGGGATTTGCCTGCTTGTAACTCTTCCCGCGTCCGTTCAAAAATTAGCACATTTGCATCCACTGCCATCCCAATACTGAGGATAAAACCGGCAATTCCTGGCAAGGTTAGGGTGACACCCAACAAAGCAAAGCTAGCCCAAGTCAGTAGGGCATAGATTACCAATGATACATCCGCAATTAGCCCTGGTAATCTATAGTACACCACCATAAATATTAATACTAAGGCCAGACCACCGATGCCGGCATAGATACTGCTAGTAATGCTATCTTGACCTAAGGTTGCCCCAAGAGTACGGATTTCCACAATTTCTACTGGTACGGGTAACGCACCGCCACGCAACTGCACACCTAAGTCGTTGGCTTCTTGGGGAGTAAACCGACCCGTAATCACGGCAGCACCACCAGTGATTCCAGTTGCTGCAAATTCTGGTCCCACTACGGGAGCGCTAATTAATTCATTATCTAAAAAAATGCCAATGCTGCGACCAGTACCTGCAAGATTTTTTGTCAGATTGGCAAACAGTTCCCCACCCTTTTGATCAAAGCGAATAGCAACATTCCAATTTTGACTTTGAGTGGGTTCACCATAGGCATCCTGGAGGTATTTGCCATCAAGTGGTGGGTCAGTGCTGGCAAACAATTCAGCGATCGCTTGATTATTTTGTTGTAAATCTTCTTGATTCTTCGTAATTAATGCTTTGTCGTCGCTGTTTCTCAATTCTTCCTGCTTTGCTCTCAGTTCGGCTCGTGAAGCTTGAAAAGCAAACAACTGAGTTTCTGTACCAGGCTTTTGTTGGCGGAACTCTAACTGTGCTGTCCCACCCAGCACCCGTTCTGCTTGTTCTGGATCGTTGACCCCTGGTAACTGTACTAGAATTTTATCTGTACCCACAGTTTGGATCACTGGTTCCGAAACGCCTAGGCCGTTAACTCGTCCTTCAACGACCTTCTGAACACCTGCCAAATCTCGTTCAGTGATGTTATTCATTCCTGGTGCTGGTTGCACCTGAATTGTAAGCTGTGAGCCTCCCCGTAAATCCAGCCCCAAGGGTACAGGAATTGTGACAATCACCGCTATTGCGGCGATGAGCAGAACAAATATCAAGGCTAATAGCGATCGCTGTCTTTGCATACCATAACTCGCATCTGACAAAGGCTATGATAGCGCTCTTTGCCAGAGTTATGAATGGGGAGTGGGGAGTGGGCATTGGGAAAAAGAGGCTGAGGGGCTGAGGTGAAAGAACTTATAATTACTCTCCCCTGCTCCCCTGCTCCCCTACTCTCCTACTCCCCCGTAACTAAACTCGCATCGCGACCATTTTTTCCACAGCTTCCACTATTTGCTCTGGTTGGACAATTGTCAGTCGTTCCAGATTACCGTTATAAGGTGTGGGAATATCTTGGGAAGAAAGCCGCAGTACTGGCGCATCCAATTCATCAAATAAGCGGTCATTAATTGAGGCGGTTAATTCTGCGCCAATACCCCCGGTTCTCATACATTCTTCCACGATAATTACTCGATGGGTTTTGCGTATGGATGCACCAATGGTGTCAAAATCTAGGGGCTTGAGTGATATTAAATCAATTACTTCAGGGTCATAACCTTGTTTTTCTAAAGTTTTCACGGCTTGCAATACATGATGGCGCATCCGTGAGTAAGTAAGAATTGTTACATCTTTGCCTCGACGCACAACTTCTGCTTTATCCAAAGGCAGTAGATACTCTTCTGCTGGCAGGTCTTCTTTTAAGTTGTAAAGCAGAACGTGTTCAAAGAATAACACCGGGTTATTGTCGCGAATAGCTGATTTTAGTAGTCCTTTGGCGTTGTAAGGTGTAGAGCAGGCAACAATTTTCAACCCAGGAACTGCTTGAAAGTAAGCTTCTAGTCTTTGAGAATGTTCTGCCCCTAGCTGTCTACCTACACCGCCAGGTCCACGAATTACCATAGGAATTTTAAAGTTACCGCCGGAAGTGTAACGCAGCATTCCAGCATTGTTGGATATTTGATTAAAGGCCAGGAGCAAAAAGCCCATGTTCATGCCTTCAATTATCGGTCGTAACCCAGTCATTGCTGCTCCCACCGCCATACCAGTAAAGCTGTTTTCGGCAATGGGGGTATCGAGAACTCGGAGTTCGCCATACTTTTTGTATAGGTCTTTAGTAACTTTGTAGGAACCGCCGTAGTGTCCTACGTCTTCACCAAGAACAAATACACTGGAATCACGCGCCATTTCTTCATCAATGGCTTCCCGCAAAGCGTTAAAGAATAGTGTTTCTGCCATGTAGACCTTATAGTACGACTATTGTTTTAGAATCTTATCGCGCCACCGTGGCAAATATCGTGAGCGATCGCACTAGTTAGAAATTGGTTTTTACCAGATATTGCTCTTGGTGCAGATACACGACGAGTTGTAAAAGGATTATCCCTTGTTCTTGCGGTTTTCCCAAGCCAAAAACAACCGTAAATATTCTGTACTCGATGAAGAGGGCGAAAAAATCATGGGCTGACAATCAACTACAAACTGGCGAATCTGTTACTTGAGTTACCCGATTATCTGGGAAACGTTTGGGTCTTCCTGGTTTGCGTTTTTGTTGCTGATTAATCGACTTTTCGCTAGCTGCTGCCAATTCTTCAGGTGTACATTTAAATAGACGCAAAGCATCTAAATATTTTTTTGGTGTCATTGTGGGTTCGGTACGCCCAGCTTCCCAGTTGCGAACACTGGTTTCACTGATTGCAAGCCTGAAGGCAACCTCTGCACGGCTAAGCCCCGCACGCTCTCTCAAGACTTGCATATTCATATCTCATGCTCCACTTGAAATATTAAAATTTATTTTTTAAATCAATTGACAATTAACGTCAATCACCAAAAATTTATTAACTATCTCTTTTATAAGCGATCGCTTGCTTTTCTGACAAACTAGGAAATCCCCTATTTCTGTATTATCACGGAGGTAATCTGCATAAAATATGTTTATGTAACTTCACAGTTGAAAGATTTCCAGCTGATTGAAGTCACGCCAGAGCAAAAAATATATTGTAGCAATAATTTAAATACGCCTACTGTCGAACAATTGAAAACGTTGTTTATCTTAAGTTTTTGGACTACTAAAATGTATTTGCCTGTGTTTTTAGTGCGAATCGATGAACGAACAAAAATAGAATCTTCAGATCCCCCACAGTACTCTGTCAATCTTCTTTTAATGTCAAAACTGACACTTTAGTAAACCTGCAAAAACACAAAAATCTCACGCTTAGAGACCAAAACAAAACACTCAATAACTCTGTGCTTTGGCGTGGCAGTCGCTTATGAGGGAAACCACCAAGATTGCGCTGCCTTGTCTTTGCGTGAGATTTCTTAAATTTTGATTATTCAAGCGCGCACCTTACCGTAACCATCGTGCTGCTTCTTTGGCATGATATGTTAATATCAAGTCAGCACCAGCCCGTTTAAACCCGGTTAAAGTTTCCATAACTACGCGCTGTTCATCAATCCAGCCATTGAGTGCCGCAGCTTTCACCATCGAATACTCACCAGAAACATTGTAAGCAGCAACTGGTAAGTTAGTTGCTTCCTTAACGCGCCAAATAATGTCCATGTATGCCAAAGCTGGTTTGACCATCAGCATATCAGCACCTTCGGCAATATCTAAGGCAATTTCTTTCATGGCTTCGCGGGTGTTACCTGGGTCCATTTGGTAAGTTCTTCTGTCGCCAAATTGTGGTGATGAGTCTGCGGCATCCCGAAATGGGCCATAGTAAGCCGAAGCATACTTAGCAGCATAGGACAAAATTGGTATATCTTGAAATCCTGCTGCGTCCAAACCTTCGCGAATTGCCTGCACAAAGCCATCCATCATCCCCGATGGGGCGATAATATCCGCACCAGCTTTGGCCTGAGAAACCGCAGTTTTCTTGAGTAACTCTAGGGTAGGATCATTGAGAACTCGCCCTGTTAAATCACCAACTTGCAGATAACCGCAGTGACCGTGACTGGTGTATTCACATAAACAAGTATCCGCAATGACAATCAAGTCTGGTACTGCTTTTTTTACCGCAGTTGCCGCTTTTTGCACAATACCGCAATCATGCCAAGCACCTGTAGCATCTACATCTTTATCTTCAGGAATGCCAAAGAGAATAATGGCGGGAATTCCTAAGTCGTAAACTTCCTTTGCTTCCTCAACAATTTTATCTACCGACAATTGGTAAACTCCAGGCATGGATTTGACTTCTTGGGCTACTCCTTCACCTGGTACTGCAAAAAGTGGATAAATTAAGTCACTGGTTGTCAAAACAGTTTCACGTACCATCCGACGTAGTTGGGGATGGGTACGCAGACGACGGGGGCGATGAGTGGGATACATAAAGTTTTGCAAAGAAAAATAACGCAATGGACACAAAACAAAGCGTCACAAAAGCAGGTAAATTTTTGCTGCTGTCGGACACACTACAAACAGTGCTTAACTGTCCTTGCCCTACTCTTTACGAAGCTGTGGGGCAATTTTGTATTTTACAGCTGGGTTGATATCTATCCAACCCAACATCCGCCAAAACATCAGAATAAAAATTCATCAAATTGATCATGAGAAAATTGGATATTAGGTCTTGGGCAATCATCCAATTTGTTAATCTCCAGATTTTTCCTATATAAATATTATCATTTGTGTTAAAAATTCGGAAAATTCAAGGATAGTAAAAAAGTTTGTCTAGATTGCTAAATATCTTAGAATACTGCCTAAATTGTTAGTCCTCCATACAGCAGATATCTCAATCATTGATAACTAATAATATGGCAATAGGCAAACTGACAGATACAAAAGCAGCACTGAAAAGTGGGAATTTGCTGTATGTGTTTTATACATTATTTTCCCACTAACTTAATATTGTTGGTGATATTACGAGCCTATCATGAGCATCGTTGTTTTAAGATTAAAACACTCACTAAAGTAGAAAAAAATTAAGATAAGTTAAGTAACAAGGAACCTAGTACAGTTTATGTCAACTGAAATTCAGACGGAACTGCATCAAGCAGTGGAACTTCGTCGTAATTTTGCGATTATTTCTCACCCCGACGCGGGTAAAACTACACTGACAGAAAAGCTACTGCTATACGGAGGTGCTATTCACGAAGCTGGGGCAGTCAAGGCACGCAGGGCGCAGCGCAAGGCGACTTCAGACTGGATGGCAATGGAACAACAACGGGGAATTTCCATTACCTCTACGGTTTTGCAGTTTGCATACCAAAACTGTCAAATAAATTTATTAGATACACCAGGACACCAAGATTTTAGTGAAGATACCTATCGCACCCTGGCTGCGGCAGATAACGCTGTGATGCTGATTGATGTGGCTAAGGGTTTGGAACCACAAACCCGGAAGTTGTTTGAGGTGTGTAAGCTACGGGGTTTGCCCATTTTTACATTTGTGAACAAACTCGACCGTCCAGGTAGAGAAGCGCTGGAACTGTTGGATGAGATTGAACAAGAATTAGGATTGCAGACCTATGCAGTTAACTGGCCCATTGGCATGGGCGATCGCTTTAAAGGTGTATTTGACCGGAACGCCCAACAAATCCACCTTTTTGAACGTAGCGCCCACGGTAGCCGGGAAGCCCTGGATACGACTGTAGATTTAGGTGATGCCAAAATCGAGGAACTGCTAGAAGAGGAACTTTATCACCAACTGAAAAATGATTTAGAACTCTTAGAAGGAGTTGGCCCAGAACTAGATTTGGAGTTGGTGCATCAAGGCAAAATGACACCTGTGTTTTTTGGTAGCGCCATGACGAACTTTGGGGTAGAGTTATTCCTGAAGTACTTCCTGAAGTATGCCCTCAAGCCTGGTTCTCATCACAGCACCGTTGGTGAAGTTCCCCCTACATACCCGGACTTTTCTGGGTTTGTTTTTAAACTGCAAGCAAATATGGACCCAAAACACCGCGATCGCGTGGCATTTGTCCGGGTTTGCACAGGAAAGTTTGAAAAAGATATGACAGTGAATCATGCAAGGACTGGCAAAGTCGTCCGCCTGTCTCGCCCACAAAAACTCTTTGCCCAGGAGAGGGAATCGATTGATATAGCTTATCCTGGCGATGTGATTGGTTTGAACAATCCGGGTGTGTTTGCGATCGGCGATACCATCTACACAGGAACCAAGCTGGAATATGAAGGAATTCCGTATTTCTCGCCAGAACTGTTTGCCACACTCAGGAACCCCAACCCCTCAAAATTTAAGCAATTTCAGAAAGGCATTTCCGAATTGCGAGAAGAGGGTGCAGTGCAAATTATGTATTCAGCTGATGAAGCCAAACGCGACCCCATTATGGCTGCGGTGGGTCAGCTGCAATTTGAAGTGGTGCAGTTTCGCTTGCAAAACGAGTATGGTGTAGAAACCATATTAGAGTTATTGCCCTACAGCGTCGCCCGTTGGGTTGAAGGTGGTTGGGAAGCTTTGAATCGGGTGGGACGTATTTTCAACACCACTACAGTCAAAGACAGTATGGGACGCCCAGTTTTGTTATTTCGCAATGAATGGAATTGTCAACAGTTACAGGGAGATCATCCTGACTTAAAATTAAGTGCAATCGCCCCGGTTTATTCTGGTCAACCACCAGTGGAATCATAACCGGGCACAGTTGATGTCCACGGCATCCGCAGTTCGCGCTTTTGCACAACCGTGGATCAGCAGTGATTGGAGTGCCAAAATTTCTATGCCTTCTCTACGAGACGCTATGCAAACACATGCCGAATTGTCTTTGGAGGCTGGTTTAGTTGCCCTGAAGCAGGGGGATTACCAAACAGCGATCGCCAAACTTTTACCTGTGGCTAGTAGTCAAGAAAACGTTACTGCTAGCTTACAAGCACGGGTTGGTTTAGTGATGGCTTACGCACGCAGTGGGCAAGTCCGCAAGGCAATCGCCTTGTGTCAGACTCTCACCGAATGCCAGAATCAGCAAGTCAAAGAGTGGGCTGAACTCGCTCTTATGCACTTGACGAAACGCAAAAAAAGTAGTAAAGAAACGGAGAATTCCACAACGGGATTTGTGGCCTTTAATCATTCTCAAAACACTACTGCATCAAAACAGAAACCAAAAGATACAGTAGCAGAAACTACAAGCGTTGGCAATTCATCTGCTGTGCCATCAGGTGGTTTCCGTAAGACAGTCATCGAAACACCTGTTTTACAACCAGCCGAGTACCGAAACAAAATCATTGAAGAAGCATCTGGTAGCGGCTTCTTTAGCTCTACTAACTATACACAAACTAAACAATCCAGCATTTATTGGCGGCAAGCAAAACGTGCCAAGGTATGGCAGCCTTTGCTTAAGCCAAAGTTAATACCCTTGCGGTTACTAGCAGCAGGAACATTAATATCCCTGTTTTGGGTACTGCGGGAAATACTCCAGTTCGTAATGGGATTGACTAACTTTGTTTTAGTCAAACTCCCATACATGGAACCAGTGCAGTTATTATACCGCAACCCCACGCCATTTTTGGCAATACTTTTATTCATCTTGATGGGATTATCACCCTGGTTACTAGATTGGTTATTAACAGGCTTTTATGGTCAGCGAGAGTTGTCCAAAGATGTATTACATAGCTACAGTCGTGAAACCGGCAGGGTGTTACAACGCTACTGTCAACAAAAGCGTTGGCAATTACCCAAATTGCGAATTTTGCCCATAGCCGCACCAGTAGCGCTGACCTATGGAAATTTATCTGGTAATGCGCGGATTGTGGTGAGTCAAGGGTTGTTAGCGCAATTAGCAGATGATGAAATTGCCACAATCTATGCTACACAACTAGGACATATTGCCCACTGGGATTTTATGGTGATGTCTTTGATGTTGCTGGTGTCATTACCCATTCATGGGCTATATCAGCAAATATCCGAGTTGGGAAACAAAAAATCAGATGGGCTTTGGTATAAGCCCATAACCATCGTGGCTAGTGTCATTTATGGATTCTGGTGCTTGTTGACTGGTCTGGCTTTGTGGTTGTCTCGGTTGCGGCTTTATTATAGCGATCGCCTAGCATCCGAAATTACCGGCAATCCCAATGCCCTAACTCGTGCTTTACTGAAAATGGCGATCGGCATTTCTGTTGACATCCAAAAAGCAGAAAATACTAGTTGGCATTTAGAAAGTTTAAATTTCCTCATCCCAGTGGGTTATCAGCAGAGTTTATCTTTGGGTAGTATTGCCGGTCAGCTGCCTTTTGAATCGATCTTAATGTGGGATACTGTTAATCCCTATCGGCACTGGTTTGCCATCAACAATAGCCATCCCTTAATTGGCGATCGCATTCAACGTCTCAATCAAATAGCCCGCCACTGGCATATAGACACTGAATTACATCTAACTAGCCAACAATCCCTCAAGGTTAAGCGTCAGTCTTTCTTGTTAAACATCGCTCCTTTTTTGGGGATTCCCCTGGGTGTTTTATTAGCAGGTCTAATTTGGCTAATGTGGCAAACTGCTTTCACGTTCAAGGTTTTAAATTTAAAGTGGATCTACGAAGATTGGTCTTTCGTTACAGGTTGCCTGCTGATTGGCTTTAGCATCGGTATGGTATTCCGGATGAATGCTTTTTTTCCAGATATCAAAAATGCCACTGTGCAAAATGCTGAAAGCTTGCCCAGCTTAATAGCTCATCCATCTGCTATCCCCATTGATAGTATCAGTGTGCGTCTTGCTGGTAAGTTATTAGGCCGCCGAGGTACTGGCAATTGTTTAGGACAGGACTTAATTCTACAGTCCAGCACAGGCTTGGTAAAATTACACCACATTTCCCTAGGACAGTCAGTTAATCCCCAGGATTTTATTGGTCGTCAGATTATTGTCACAGGATGGTTCCGCCGGGGTGCAACGCCTTGGATTGATATCCAAACATTGCAAACTCAAAGTGGTCAAACCATTCATAGTCCCCATCCCATTTGGTCTACTGTTTTGGCGATCGCCGCACAGGCTTGGGGCGCATACATTTTTCTTATAGGCTAGTATCGCTTTTCTCTGATACCGCAAGCGTTTAATTAATTTGGGATGGGTGGTTGATTTATGCCGTCCTGTATTAGTCAGTTAGTGAACAGTTACATAAACTGATAACTAAATAACTGACCCAGGGAAATGTAAACAAACGTTGCAGATTTTGTCTATAAGTGTTACATTTGTTTACACAATTCATGGCAACCGATATAACTCAGCACTACAGCTTGGTGATCAAAATCGGCTGTCCAGCACCAGTCTATACTTTTTATCCTCCCAACACAGCAGCAAATCGACCAGCCAATGGCTGGTTTTTGTTTCTAATATCCATTCTTGAGAAAAAAATGTATTTTATGCTACGATGCAATCATACTATCATCAAAAATGTATGCGCTGAACTAGCTACGTAGAAGATACCGTGATAATCTAAGGGATGGTATTTAATTCTGCGGGCAAGATCATCAAAAAATATTTACTGTAGCAGGCAGTAGGCTAATAAATTTACAATTCTTAGAATTAAGGTGGTATTAGCCGAGCGTTGTGCACGCTTTCGTATTAAACAAGCTTGATCCAGACGAAAAACTGTATTGTATAGGTTGACAGTTTGGAGTAAAAATTTGGTTTACGGCAATCTTGGTCAATAGCATCTATTTAAAAGCCAAAGCCAAATGATTGTTTTCTTGCCTTGCCATGTTCATTCAACTCTGGAGGTCTAGTTCATGTCCGTTCGCCTATATATAGGCAATTTGCCAAAAGAAGAAATAGATCGTCAAGATCTGCAAGCAGTCTTTGCCGCAGAAGGCGATGCTGTAACTACAAAACTAATCAAAGACCGGAAAACTGGCAAATGCCGTGGTTTCGGTTTTCTCACGGTTAACAATGACGAACAAGCTGATCAAATTATTGAAAAGTATAATGGTCAATTGTTCAAAGAGACTCCCATCAAGCTAGAGAAAGCATTACCTCGGACAAAGGGTGAGGAGGGCGATGAGCAAGCTCCTAAAGTTGCCAGTAATGCTGGTAGTCATCCCACTCCTAGCACAAATAAAGAAAGTAGTCGTCGTGAGAAAGGTGCTAAGAAGTCTCGGCGTGGTGGAGGTGGTGTTCGTGAAAGCAGCACAAATGCGGACTCAGACGCTATTCGTCCAGATCCACGCTGGGCTTCGGAATTAGAAAAGCTGAAGCAGATGCTAGCTGCACAAACTACGAATTGAGCCACTGGGGGGAAATTAAAAATTAAAAATTAAAAAATTCTGATTTTTAGTTTTTAATTACCAATGTTTTCCTAGTTACTCATTCAAATGAATGTAGTTATAGCTATTGTTGTCAGTGCGATCGCTACTTTTGAATAACCAATCTTACCAACAGGCGCGATCGCACTTTCACTAAACTAATTATTTTCACATCTTCCAGAGTTGAAATGGCCAGGGTAAGGGCAACATAAAACTCTTCAACTGGATATAAATTTTTGTTGCAATACATTTTAGCAAAAACTAACTTTATATCTTGATAAGGCGTATAAAGTTGGTAAAATAACCAAACCCCCTCAGTACAAAAGTTGCACAGTGGGCAAAGACTGAGGGGGTTTTAATTTTTGAATATTCTTTCCAGTTTTAACTAGCTTGATGCAGCTTTTGTACAAATGAATTTTAAATTAAATTATCTGGACATTATTCTCATGCCAAAATACATTACGTTATTGAAATTTATGTATTATTTCTACCAACAGAATACATTTAAAAAAAGCTTTTTTTAATTCTCAGATATTTTCTCAGAAAATTTTGCTGCTTTTGATTTGAGCTACTTAATCTGCTTTACAAGTAGCAACACTTGAGGTGTTAGCAGTTGTTCTTTAAAGTACGGAAAGCCGCCTTGAAGGAATATGTACATTTTACCCTTTGATTTATATTTTAAAATTAGATAATTGACAGTTAATAACAGAAAAATTTACCTAAAATTCTCTCTATATCTACACTTTAGCAATTATATATATATTAAATTTATCAAAAAATACTTTGATAAAAATCTTACCTAAGCACAATTTTATAAGAAATTAGAATTTATTTATCTCTTAAATACAGAGGGATTTCCCTACATAAGACAGAAAATAAATATCTATATTAAACCATAAGATTGGGAAGGAGAGTATTTAAACACAAAAAAATTGTTTTTATAAAGTCTGAATTTTTTGGAGGTTTGTGATGCGAATTGCTCAGATCGCTCCATTATGGGAGAGAGTACCGCCCCCAGCTTATGGCGGTATTGAGTTAGTAGTAGGGTTGCTGACCGATGAATTAGTCAGACGCGGACACGAAGTAACTTTATTTGCATCGGGAGATTCTATCAGTTCGGCAAAACTCGTGTCAGTTCATCCCCGTGCCCTGAGACTTGATACTACCATCCAGGATGGCAGCATCTACGATATGCTGAATCTCGCCTCAGTATATGAACGAGCAGAAGAATTTGATATTATTCACGCTCATACTGGATATGGAGCATTAGCTTACGCGAATCTCGTCACAACTCCTACAGTTCACACGTTGCATGGTATTTTCACCCCAGACAACGAAAAAATGTTTAGATTTGGTAAAAATCAACCTTATATTAGTATTTCCCATGCACAACGAGAACCAAGATTAGCATTGAACTATGTAGCAACTGTCTATAACGGGATTGATGTCAGTAGTTACAAGTTTCATGCCCAACCAGAAGATCCTCCATACCTGGCGTTTCTGGGTCGGATATCTCCAGAGAAGGGAGCGCACTTAGCAATAGAAATTGCTAAACAAGCTGGCTGGCGGTTGAAAATAGCAGGGAAGGTGGATGTCGTTGATGTGGAATACTTTGAGAAGGAAATCAAACCGCAGATTGACTCTAAGCAAATTGAGTATCTAGGTGAAGCCAACCATGCTCAAAAAAATGCCCTGATGGGAGGTGCAGTAGCAACTCTGTTTCCCATTACTTGGCGCGAACCGTTTGGGTTGGTAATGATTGAGTCAATGGCTGCTGGTACGCCAGTAATTGCGATGAAAATGGGGTCTACTGTCGAGGTGATTGACCACGGCAAGACGGGTTTTCTCTGCGATAACGTTCAAGAGTGCATCAGTGCTATTGAGCAGATAACTCAGCTAGACCGCTATGGTTGTCGGCAACATATCGAAAACTTTTTCAGCACTCGGCAAATGGTGGATGGCTATGAAGCAGTTTATCAACAAATCATAGCAGAGCGATTTGCGCAAAATGGGCGTCTTCGCAGTTTGGTTAGTTTAGCAGTCTGAACTAGGACGATTAGCGGGCAAGATGCCCGCACCACAGAATTTTTGGGATATTTTTTATTTGTCAGTTCTTATCGACGTGAGTTCTACAAATACAAAAAACCCCTCTTCAAACCTCTCCCCTGGGAGGCTACGGTGTACACACAAGGGGCATGAGAGAGAAGTTGGGATGAGGTCTGTCGAATTCACGTTTATTGACAAATCCCACCGCAGCATTTGTGAATTTCGTATACAAATAATCCTTATTTTTAAATAATTATCTTTGTTTTGAGTAACTACTGATCGGATAAACTCAGGGTTACAAAAGAGCTATTCATCTTCGTCTCCTGGTGGTCGTTCACTCCTACTTTGTTGGGCGTCCCACTCCAAAATCATCCGCTCTAACATTTCCGACTGTGTACAGTTATTAACAGCAGCGTACATTTTAATCAACTTTCTGACTTTAGGACTAATGTGGCGTATCTCTAGTTGGTTATTGTCTACCATCTCTGTTAACTGTTAGTGTCTATTACATATGTTGAACTATTAAACTATGTCTGTGGCAATAAGCTTTGTTAATAGCGATCGCTCAAAGAGTCATGTACTTCATGCGATCACCTGCTCGTTTAGTTTTTTCTCATCAGCATTGGTTCTTGCTCAGGTAGCACAGAAACTCTCAGTGGGTCGTAGCCTAGTTGTTGAGTAATTCGTTGCCTAGCTAAAGCGCGGTACTCCCAAAAATGTTCGCCAGCAGCGCATAGACCTAAATACATATTCAAAACTTGAGGTTTTTTCAGCAAAATCGTCCATAGTTGTTGCCAAAACTGCCAGCGAATTTCCGACCGTCGTAAGCCCTGATACCAAATTAATTGAGCAACCAACCGCAACCCTTTACCTGGAGAAAATTGCATAGTTTGCTTTCGTTCCACTGGCGAGTTAATACTGAGACACTGCTGAAAACAACGTCTGAGATAATTCCTAGGTTCATATAATGTCCAGAAACCTTCTGCATACTCCCTAGCGATTTCAGCTACGGGACGGGTGGGGACAAAATTCATCAAACTATTCTGGTCTCCTACCTCAGTCACGCCAACACCCTCTACTAAACGCTGCTCTTTTTGCAGACGGTTCCATAAAGCCGTATTGGGCAAAGCTTGGAGAATACCCAACATAGGTTGAGGAATACTGGTTTGTTCCACAAAAGCTTGGATGCGTTCTCCTGCACCTGGTCGTTCGCCATCAAAACCCAGGATAAACCCTGCATATATCAGCATCCCTGCGTCATTAATTTTCCGACAGGCTGCGATGAGCGGATTGCGAGTGTTTTGCAGTTTTTGCGTTGTTTGCAGGCTATCTTGGTCAGGAGTTTCAATGCCGAGAAAGACAGCATAAAAGCCTGCTTCATTCATTAATTGCAACAGTTCATCATCTTCTGCCAAATTTACAGAAGCTTCAGTGATGAAGGTGAATGGATAATTGTGCTGCTTTACCCAAGGAATCAATTCTCGTAAGAAGCGTTTGACGTTACGCTGATTGCCAATAAAATTATCATCAACAATGAAGAGTGACCCGCGCCAGCCTAAATCATAAAGTGCTTGTAACTCAGCTATGGTCTGGTGGGGTTCTTTAGTACGTGGTTTACGACCGTAGAGTGTAATAATGTCGCAAAATTCGCAATTGAAGGGACAACCGCGAGAAAACTGGATAGCCATCATCAAGTAAGCATCCCTTTGCAGCAAGTCAAAACGCGGCATTGGGCTTTGAGTGACATCAGGTTTTTCCAGAGAGCGAAATATTCCTTGCTCCTTACCTTGATTGAGGGCTTCCAGAAACTGGGGAACTGTTAATTCCCCCTCATCCAAAACCAGATAATGTGCTCCAGAGTCAAGGGCATCTTGGGGGACAGAAGTGGGGTATGGGCCACCGACTGCGACTTTTTTGCCTAAGCGCACTGCTTTTTGAATCAGGGAGTGGAAGTCTGGCTTTTGTACCAGCATCGCCGAGAGGATTACTAGGTCACACCACTCCCAATCAGCCTCGGTTTCAAAGTTGACATTGCGATCGCAAAATCTAATTTCCCAGTCCTGAGGGAGAAGTGCTGCTACTGTAATAATTCCCAACGGAGGCAAAACAGCTTTGAGTCCGGCGATTTTCATGAAGCGATCGTAAGACCAAAATGACTGGGGAAATTGAGGATAAATCAATAGTGCTTTCATAAAAATCTTTGTGCAATTTTGGTTTACTTTGGTGGAGCAAATGCATGAAAAAGGGTTACTTCAATTTGCTTATTAGTCCGTGTAGCTTAATTTTTGTATTTAGTAGATTACTAAATTTGCATTTCGTATAAAGAAGCTAACTTAATTAGAACAAAGGCACATTACTTATAACAATAAATGTCTTAAAATACACTTTAGATAACTTTATTCTTATATGAGATAGAGAGATATGTAAATATATCTTAGTTAATATATTTTGACATTAGTGCGGCAGAGATCATAGAAGCTGCAACATTAATATTATCCTCTATCTCAGGGTCTATTTAGGTAGAAATTAACACTGTGCTAATGATGTATATGACACTGTTATCGGTAGTAAAGTCTATTATGACATAATTGTATCTATTTTATACATAGAGTCATAGATTTTCAATTCTGATTGCATAATCAATTAATTTCTAAAAATCTACCCCAGAAAACATCTTATTTTTTGCTCATTAGTAAATTTTGATTATTCAGTTGGGATTCAGAATAGTTTGACTAATCCTTAAGCATCAATTGCAGTTTTCGATTGCTTCTGCATTTTGTTCTGAAGTGGAGGCATTTCATGAAGTATCGGAAAATAAATTTCTAAGTAGGTAGGCACAAATAAAATCAACTATGTAAAGAAAAATGAATCAGCTTAAAACCCTCTTCCCTTCTGCCTCCTGCCTTCTGCCTTCTGCCTTATCCTAGCGATAAATTTTCCCACCCACCTACTTACCATCTTTGGATTTAATTGAGATTAAGAACGTGTATTTTTAGACTTTTAGGCTGAAATGTATATGTAGTAGACATTGGAAGTCATATGACAATTTTTAAATATTTACCTTATGTATCAAATTATCTTTAAAAATATAACTTTATCTAAGTATTATGCCATGATTAAGACTAAAGAGTTTTACTTGGATAATTTTTTTCTAAAATAAAACTGCTATAGTTAAAACATACAAGAAAATTTAATTAATTATCTGTTCTTGCTGAATAGAAAAGTTGAGAAGAATATCAGGAATTGGGAAATATTAAACACAACGCCTGAAAGTTATTTGGCAACATCTAGGCAACATCTAACTTAAACACAAGCGCAGAAGAATAAAAGAAAGCCTCATTGCTTGTGATGGTTGGTCTAAAGTTTCGGGTCGTGAGTAAAAAATGTAAGCTCTTTACCAGTAGTTTTTGTCTCAGCCTACTAATTAAGTAGACCTTGAAATTAACTGAGAGCAAACATAATTTCATTTTTTGAAGGAATTTGTTGATGAGCCTAATTATAAAGTCGATTCTCAAGGCGGATGCCGAAGCTCGCTATCTCAGTCCTGGAGATATGGAGCCGATTAAGAACTTTGTCAAGAGTAGTGAGCGCCGTCTGCGCCTTGTTCAGGTCTTAACTGAAAACCGGGAGCTTATTGTGAAGCAATCTGGAAATCAGCTATTTCAAAAGCGCCCAGATATTATCTCACCTGGTGGCAATGCTTACGGTCAGGAAATGACTGCAACTTGTCTGCGTGATATGGATTACTACCTGCGCTTGATTACCTATAGTGTCGTGGCTGGTGAGTCCACACCAATTCAAGAGGTTGGGATTATTGGTGCTCGGGAAATGTACAAATCTCTCGGCACTCCGATTGAAGCTGTTGCCGAAGGTATCCGTGCGATGAAGAATGTCGCCACCTCAATGTTGTCAGGAGAAGACGCTAGCGAAGTGAGCACTTACTTCGACTACCTAATCGCTGGTCTTCAGTAGGGTCAGCTAGTTCTAACATCACTGCTTAATTACCTCTGCAATGAATTTCAGAGGGATTTATAGGCTGACAGCTATATTCTTAGTAGCGAGCAGGCAGTATTTGTTAGGTGATTTATGAATTTCTGAAATAGAACATTTTAGAGTATTACTTATGTCAGATACTACAAAAGCTACACAGTTGATTTCCCAGAAACGCAATGCTAGGTTTTGGGGCTTTATTCCTCAATCCGAAATTTTGAATGGTCGCTTAGCAATGTTAGGCTTTTTAGCTGTCGCTTTGATTGAAGTGTTTTCCGGTCAAGGCTTTCTCTACTTCTGGAACATTTTATAGTTTGAAAACAAATTATTTGTGTAAAAGAATATTGTCTGGAAAAGACTTTGACTCACCTTGTAGCTACTTTACTTATTACCACATTGGAGAATAATTATGTCTAAGGAAAAAAAAGGCAACAAAGAAGCTAAAAAACCTAAGAAAGATCCTGATAAAAAAAAGGAGAAAAAAGATCCAAATAGATATGATGGATTAAGTCAATAACTGTAATAAATTGTAATTTGGGTTTTGCTCATATTTGATATGACTTTAACCAGCAAATCTAAGCAAGAGCAGTCATTACGTTACTAAAAATGCTATTTAGGTCTACCTAAATTAGTAAATAAATGCTATCTCTACTGTAAGTTTTAAAAATTTAGTGGTGGAGGTAGCGTTTCGTATTTAAACTAAAATAGCCTGAATACTTGTATTAGTATTGTTGTATTGTAAGTAGGATGACGTAAATAATTAAAGGTTTGTAGTGAGTTAGTGCGGTCTTGGAGGTTTTCCCAATAAGCGACTAACGTAAAGCCCTGACAGGCATAGCTGCGCTTACCGGCGAAGACGTGCCGGAGGAAAGAATCCAGAATATCCTTGGTTTGAGCTATATACTGAGATATTTCACTCCGCTACGCTGCGTTCAATATGACATGGAAAGACCCTTTTAAAACAACCTCTTAGAGCAGTAAGCGTGGAAACGGCTCTTGTTGTTTTTGCGGCTTTTCCCAGGGGCAAACTTATATCTGGCTGACCATACTATATTTACCAATGTCTCAATCAAAGTTAATTCATATTTCTCAAGCGACTCGCTACCAAAATGCTGCGATCAATTACTATTTAGAACTTACAGGTTCATCCTATCTGCATTACGGATATTGGGAACCTCTTCCAGCCTCCACTGAGGATTTGACTCTTGTGCGGTTACGCATCGCTCAGGAAGCCTATGTAGCTAAACTTTTGACTTTCATCCCAGCCGGAACAAACAACCTGCTTGATGTCGGCTGTGGCATTGGTGGTAATGCAGCTTACCTTAAAGATCGTGGCTTTGCTGTTGAGGGATTAGCACCTGATCCGTTCCAGCAAAAGAAGTTTATAGATCACACCAACGGTCAGGTAGTATTTCACTTAACAAAATTTGAAGATTTCCAGCAAACTCACCCCTACGACCTCATACTTTTCAGTGAAAGTAGCCAATATATTGCTGCTGATGATCTTGCTCAAGGTGCTGCTCATTTGCTTAACAATGGTGGCTACCTGCTGCTTGCCGATATGATCCGCGTTGATGCCAAATACCATGAAGGCATCTTCTCCAATTGTCATGTTGCTAGTGTGCTTCACGCAGCGTTAGAGGAGGCTGGATTCAAATTAGTTCAAGCTGAAGATATCTCATCTCAGATTGCACCAACGATTGACTTATGTATTGAAAATTTCCGCACTTTTGGGCTGAGTACTATCAAGTATATTGCCGATTTAGTAGCGATCGCAGTTCCACCATTACATGCACTCGGTCGTTGGATATTTAATCGCTGGGTGCAAAAGCTGATTGTTGAGGGTTTAGAAGCACGCACAATTTTTGAACGTCATCTCTGTTATGAAATCCAACTCTGGCAATTGTCACAAAAAGATCAATAAGTTGATTGGGGAGCAATAGGATTTTGTGAATTCAGGAAAAAAACGAACAAAACGTTAAATGTACCTTGCTTCCCCGTGAGCTTAATAATTGTAGTAATCCGATTTGATTTATGAAATTGCTTACCTAGGAAAGGAACAGGTGAGCCAGTGAGGTCTTGGCGGTTTTCCTCCAAGACCTCACTGGCGTGAATTTCTCCATGAGCAACTGGTGCTTACTGCCTTGGAGTGTTGGAGGCATCACCCTAAGGGAAACAAGAGAATAGATGTGTACTGAGTTTTGTTATTGAATTAGGAGTCTGATATAAAATTACTTTTAATCTCAGTACTAATGATTGGCGATCGCTTGACGTATTCATTAATAATATCTAGAAGAGTATATCTGCACAGTTAACACTAATTAAATCGAGGTTCATCTATCACAAGAATTAGATATGAGTATAATTCTTGATATATAAAGATATTAAATACAATTACAGAGCAAAGAAGTATAGACCAGATAGTGAATATATCAAAAGGTTTGACACAATTAAATTAAAATAAAAATTACTCAAATTTTCTCAACATAACTAAGTTTGCACCTAGCAAACCTAGAAACGCCCAATACCTTCTGAAAAACAGCAACACACAAACTATGAACGCTACTACTGGAAAACGGATTGCCTTAATTTCCGTTCACGGAGACCCGGCGATTGAAATTGGTAAAGAAGAAGCTGGAGGACAAAACGTTTATGTGCGTCATGTGGGTGAAGCATTGGCGCAGCTGGGATGGCAAGTTGATATGTTTACTCGGAAAGTAAGTGAAGAACAAAACACAATTGTTCAATTTAGCCCAAATTGTCGCACTATTCGTTTAGTAGCTGGACCTGTGGAGTTCGTGCCAAGAGACAATCTTCTGGAACACACACCAGAATTTTTGGATAATTTCCTCAAATTTCAAAAAGAAAATAACATTACCTATCAATTGGTTCACACAAACTACTGGCACTCTAGCTGGGTAGGTATGCAACTGAAGAAAATCCAAGATACTAAGCAGGTTCATACTTACCATTCTTTAGGAGCAGTAAAATACAAGACCATAGAAACGATTCCCTTAATTGCTAGTCAGCGATTAGCAGTAGAAAAAGAGGTGTTGGAGACAGCAGAACGGATTGTCGCCACAAGTCCCCAAGAACAGGAACACATGCGATCGCTCGTTTCCACTAAAGGTAATATTGACATCATTCCTTGTGGTACAGATATTCAGCGATTTGGTGCGATTGACCGCCAAACAGCTAGAGCCGACTTGGGGATTGATCCAGATACTAAACTTGTATTATATGTAGGACGTTTTGACCCGCGTAAAGGCATAGAAACCTTAGTACGTGCAGTCAATGAGTCTCAATTACGGGGCAATAATCACCTTAAGCTAATTATTGGTGGTGGTAGTACACCCGGTAATAGTGATGGGATTGAGCGCGATCGCATTGAGAATATCATCAACGAATTAGGGATGAGAGACTTTACCACCCTTCCCGGTCGTCTTAGTCAAGAAATCTTACCAACTTATTACGCTGCTGCTGATGTTTGCGTTGTTCCTAGTCACTACGAACCCTTTGGACTCGTAGCAATTGAAGCAATGGCTAGTGGTACACCTGTAGTAGCAAGTGATGTTGGCGGACTTCAGTTTACCGTGGTTCCCGAAGTCACAGGTTTGTTAGCACCACCACAAGATGTAGCTGCGTTTGCAACTGCTATTGATAGAATTTTGTTAAATCCACAATGGCGAGACGAATTGGGTAAAGCTGGTAGAAAGCGCGTTGAAACCAAGTTTAGTTGGGATGGCGTGGCAACTCAGTTAGGTGAACTTTACACCCAACTTTTGCAGCAACCAGCCAAAGAACCAGTATTAATCAGTAAATAAAGCTCTCACCCTGTTTGGTAATCGGAAATGGGTAACAATTGAGCATGAAGAAAGAAGAAGGAAGCAGAAATCTGCTGTTTTACCTTTTCCCTTTTATTTTTTACATGAAAAATCCGGACGGCAATCATCCCAAACCGTGATTGGTTTCAGTGAAAATTGGCTGACCACTTTTTGTGTTAATCAACGTTGAGCTAGACAAGATAGCATATACTGAGCATCGACGTTTGAAAGCCAGCGACTAATTGTTGTGCAACCAGTTGACTTTACTACCCTCACAGCTGCTTGTAGCGAACTCCGCGCTCACTGGCTGCCATCTCGCTTAGAACAAGTTTATCAACGCGATCGCCATACTATTGCGATCGCTTTACGCACCATCAACCAGCGCAGTTGGTTAGAGATTTCTTGGCATCCCCAAGCTGCGCGCATTTGTATTGGCGAAGCGCCACCACGATTACCAGATACCTTCACCTTCAGCCAACAACTAGTGCATCAGTTGGGTGGTCTGGCGTTGGTGGCCATTGAAGCGATCGCGCCTTGGGAACGTGTTGTTGATTTACAGTTTGCCCGTCGTCCCGGAGAAAGCGCTTTATATCATATATATGTAGAAGTGATGGGCAAATACAGCAACGCTATCCTCACCGATGACAATAATATGATCATCACTGCTGCTCATCAAGTTGGTCAGCACCAATCTAGTGTCCGTCCCATCCAAACTGGACAGCCTTATGAAATACCGCCAAAACTTACTGGACCTGTTCCTAGTTTGCATGAATCTCCAGAACGCTGGCAAGAACGAGTCAGTTTAGTCCCCGGTACAATTAAGCGTCAACTGCTCAAAAGTTATAGCGGTTTAAGTGCGGCATTGGTAGAGTCTATGTTATTGGCAGCCGATTTAGCACCAGAAACCACCACTGATCACCTGAAACCTGATGAATGGCAAAGGTTATTTGCACGCTGGCAAGAATGGCTGCAAGCTTTAGAATTAAATAAATTTCAACCAGCTTGGACAGCCAATGGATATACCGTCATGGGTTGGGGTGCGGTTGCACCAGAAAAAAACATCCAAACCTTACTCAACAAGTACTACACTGACGAGCTGAATCAACAGGTATTTGCTCAGTTACGCCATCAACTGAGCCAGAAATTGCAGAATATTCTGGCAAAATTACGGAATAAGGCGCAAACCTTTACTGAACGCTTACAGCAATCAGATCAAGCTGATGAGTATCGTGAAAAAGCTGATTTATTGATGGCTCACCTGCAAAACTGGGAACCAGGTATGAAAGAAATTATCCTTTCTGATTTTGAAACAGGTAAGCCCATAGCGATCGCTCTCCAGCCAGATAAAAATGCTGTGCAAAATGCCCAACGCCTTTACAAACAGCATCAAAAATTAAAACGCGCTCGTGCTGCTGTAGAACCGCTACTATTCGAGGTACAGTCAGAAATTAGCTATTTGGAGCAAGTAGAAGCGGCGATCGCTCAAATAGATCACTACCAAACAGCAGAAGATTTGCAATCCCTAGAAGAAATCCGCGACGAGCTGATTGGACAAAAATATCTGGAAGATCCAGGCTACCGTAGTCGCAGCGCCAACGAAACTGCCAGCACTAACTTCCATCGTTACCGTACCCCTAACGACTTTGAAGTCTTAATCGGTCGTAACAATCGCCAAAATGACCAGTTGAGCTTTCGTGTTGCTGGAGATTATGACTTGTGGTTCCACGCTCAAGAAATTCCCGGAAGTCATGTGCTACTGCGTTTAGAACCTGGTGCTGTTCCAGAAGCAGCCGATTTGCAATTTGTGGCGAATCTTGCGGCTTATTACAGTCGCGCTCGTCAGAGTGACCAAGTACCAGTAGTTTATACTCAGCCAAAGCACGTTTACAAACCCAAAGGAGCCAAACCGGGGATTGCTATTTACAAGCAAGAGCGTATTCTTTGGGGTCAGCCACAATTAGTAATGGGGAATAGGGAATAGGGAATAGGGAATAGGGAATGGGGCACTGGTTATTCCCCTTGTCCCTTCATCTCTGTCTCGTAGCATCATTAAATTCTTCTAAAAGATAGAGGCTCACTTCTTTTGGGCATATCTTTTTTTTGTAGATATTTACGAAAAAACTGTGTTGACTGTTACAATATTGTTAAGAAAAGTTGCCCGTCGCATTTTGGGAACGCGCAATTTGGTTTTGACTCTATTGAGAAGACAACGCAAAAAAATATTTTATAGACCGGCTGTGGGAGGCTGGTCTTTTTTTTTGCCTGCCAAGTAGTTTTTCGGCAAAATTGATAATTTTATTGTCATCATAAGATGACAATATCAGTAATCTTACTATTTTTTTTGATTCCATGCAAAAAGTAAAGAAGACGCAAAGTGATTTTTTTACGTCTTCTTTTGAGATTTTGCAATATTAACGAAGGAAGAGGGAAGAAGAAAGAAGGAAGAAGTCTTCTTCCTTCTTTAAAAACTGAATGTAGTTCTTAACGCACCGATAACAACATCATCGTTGTTGTTGTTATGGTCTGGGGATGTCAGCCAAATGATACCTGGGGTAATAGTGATATTGTCAGTCAGCTGGTACTGGTAGAATGCCTCAAGATGATAGGAAGTATCTCTATCTCTACTTAATCCGGCGACGCTGGAACTTGTCACTCTAGGTTCTACACCAGCAATAATTCCAGCTAAATTACCTTTTTTACCAAGGTCAGGGAAGCCGAGAGTGATGGCATAATTCCAAATATCAATATCTCCACGGTTTCCACTTAAGGTGCGACTAGTTGTATATCCAGCCCAACCACCTAAGACTAATCTTTCACTGATGCCAATAGATGCTTGGATACCGTAGGAATTGCTGGAAAAGGCGGAATCTATTGTACCATCATCATCTAAATCCAAGGGAGCAAAGGTTGCTGCATTGCTACCCGTAAGTAGTGGCTGTCTGTAAGAATGGATATAAGTTAAGCCTACAGCAATGCGATCGCTTGGTCTCACTGTCAACTGTGCCAGCGCACCGTATGCACCATCAAACAAACCATTCTTGGGAGCAGGGTCATTAGCTGAACCACTCAAATACCCCAGACTTAGTGCCAATCTATCACTGAATTCATGGGTGATTCCCAACCCTGCACCATCCATCTGGTTATAGATGGGGTTGCGTGTACCAAAAGTAGATAGAGCACCAGAACTGCCATCACCGTCAAAGATATTTACGGTATCAGTGATGTCATCTGCTGCACCTGCATTGGCGATCGCAATTACTTGTGTTCTTGCACCCAAAGGAAATTCGTAAAATAATGCATCTATTTCCGCATTAGTATTACCATCCTCACCAGCGAAGAATAAGTTACCTTCTGGTGTACCAATGTTAGGGCTGAGAATATTATTGGCTTGGATTCTCGTAAACAAGGTGTCTCTCCCTGTAAAACTGGTGACAAACTCAACTCGTGCCCGCACCCCTAGAGTTGTATTCTTGTCTGTAATGTTTTGATTGTTAACTCTGTTGCCACCTAAAACATCACTGATAACTGTGACAACTTCTCCTTGCAATTTGGTAGTAGTAGAAAATTGATTCGCTTCCAGTTCAGATGTGCGTGCTTCTAGTGCATCCACACGGCCTCTAAGTGTAGCTAGTTCTGCGGCAAATTCTTCTTGTAGTCTTTGCAGTTGCGCTAAATCTTGTTGTCTTATAACATCGCCAGTGGCTGTGGCAATTAGCTCGTTAACCCGATCAAGACAAGCATTGAAACCAGCTGCAAATTCATATCTTGTCAGTGCGCGGTTACCACGATAAGTGGTATTGGGATACCCAGCAATACAACCGTAACGCTCTACCAACGACTGCAATGCTTGGAAAGCCCAATCTGTAGGTTGTACGTCTGATAACTGAGAAACTGAGGTAATTTGCGCCATTACCTGAGCTTTTGTCTCTGAATTATCTATAGTTAAAGGCTGATTTATTACCGATGTTGTGGATATTTCACCTGCAAAAACAGCAGCATTAAACAATAGCATAGTGCCGCAAAATACTGGACTAGCTAGTAAATATTTTCCTAACTCTTGCATTTTTTCCTCACACTTAATTTATGGATAGCTACACTCACACCGAGTTTTTTGAGAACACATTTTCTTAAAAAAGATATTAACAGTAGCGCGCAATTTTTTTAACACTAAAAGTTAAGCAATTATTATTCATAGGCTAAGTGATAAGTAAGTTGTTTTTTATACAAAAAGCTATTTTTACAGTATTGTGTGAGAATGAGACTTATTCTACAATATAAAGCTACTGTCATCGTCAATAAAAATTTTGACCAAGGCAGAGCAAGTATTAGGGTTAGAGGAGAAAAACTGTGATTGGGAATCTTTTAGGACTTAGATCAAGCAGACAAAGAAAGAACGTGTTGTTTGTCGTGACTTTGTTTACATTGGCGGTAGCTGTTGGCTGTAACCAATCCAACACAAATTTGGCAAGAACTGGTGAACAGTCACCCCAAGCACAAGAGGCGGCTTCGAGTCCAGCCTCTCAAGAAAAAACTAAAGTGGTGGCGACGATTTTGCCAACGTATTTATTTACCAAAGCTGTAGCTGGTGATGCGGCAGATGTATCAATTTTAGTGCCACCGAGTACGGAAGTACATGATTACCAAGCGACACCAGAGAATGTAAAAGCGATCGCCACAGCAAGTGTCTTGGTGAAAAATGGTCTGGGGTTGGAAGAATTTTTAGAAAACACTGTAAAAAATGCCCAGAATCCCAAATTAACTGAAATTGATGCCAGTGAAGGTATTAAACCATTAAATGAAATTTCACCTGTTGATAAAATAGCAGCAAAAGGCCATAGCCACGGTCATAGCCATGATCATGCAGACGGAAATCCTCACGTTTGGTTAGATCCAGTTTTGGCAAAACAGCAGGTCACAAATATTCGGGACGGATTAATTGCTGCTGATCCTGCTAATAAAGCTACGTATGAAGCAAATGCTGCGACTTTTATTCAGGAATTAGAAAGTTTAAATAACGAATTTCAGCAAACTTTACAGAAAACTCCTAACTGTACCTTTATTACCTTTCATGATGCTTTTCCATATTTAGCTCAGCGCTACAATCTGAAACAAGTTGCTGTGGTGCAAATTCCTGAAGATCAACTGTCGCCAGCAGATGTGCAAAAAGCAATCAATGCCGTGAAAAAGTACAACGTTAAAGCGTTGTTTAGCGAACCAGGGGTGGATGATAAATTATTAACCAGTCTTTCCCAAGACTTGAATGTAACTGTGCGGACTTTGAATTCTTTAGAAACTGGTGAGACAAATCCACAGTATTACTTCCAGGCGATGAAAGCTAACTTGCAAACCCTGGAGACTGGATGTAATTAGTTTAGATGTTAAAGGCAGCGATATCTTCTTGATCGTTTGTTCTCAGGTTATGACCGATTACTAATTACAAATTACTAATAATCCAGGACTAATGACATCGCCCATTTTAAAAGTAGAGGGATTAAATGTATATCAAGGCAGTTATTTAGCTGTTCGAGATATTTCTTTTGAATTGTTGCCAGGAACAGATACAGCCATAGTTGGCCCCAATGGTGCGGGTAAGAGTACTTTGGTAAAAGCGATTTTAGATTTGATTCCCCGCAGTGCTGGCACTATTGAAATATTTGGTCTCCCAATTACCAAGCTAGGGAAATTGCGTTACCGCTTGGGCTATATGCCCCAAAATTTCATTTTTGACCGCAGTTTTCCGATTTCTGTAGGTGAATTGGTAGGACTGGGATGGGCAAATGAAAGTAAAAAGCAGAATTCGTTTTTTAGCAAGTTATGGAAACGAGATCCGAAAAAATTAGTAGCAATAGCGGAAGCTTTACGGCGAACTGATGCTTATCATCTGCGACATCAAGCTATTGGTACTCTTAGCGGCGGTCAATTGAAGCGGGTATTACTAGCTTATTGTTTAGTAATTCCTCGGAGATTGTTGATATTAGATGAAGCTTTTGCTGGGGTTGATGTGCAAGGTACAGCAGATTTTTATGCTTTACTCCACGAGTTAAAACGGGAGGAGGGTTGGACAGTGTTACAGGTTTCTCATGATATTGATATGGTGAGTCGCCAATGCGATCGCGTGCTTTGCCTCAATCAAACCGTTGTTTGTACTGGTCAGCCAGAAATTGCGCTTTCCCCCCAAAACCTCTTAGCAACCTACGGCCTTGGTTTTAGTCCCTATCGACATCGTCACTAATAGCAAGTTGGGATTTGAGATGAAAACTCTTGACTAAAAGATTGTTCCAGTAATTGCCAACGATTTTATCTATCTCTATTTGAGATAACTTAAAAGTCAAAAGTAAATAAATATTGCTTTTACTTTTGACGTGGCGACTTGCTTATTCAGGTTCATCTAAATGTTCAGCCACAGCCTGATAAAGATGGAAGATATGATTATCGTGGAGGTGATAGAACACATTACGACCTTGCTTACGATAGCCAACCAAGCGCATTACTCTTAAGTTGCGTAGCTGATGAGAAACAGCAGATTCACTCATATCTAGTAATGCTGCTAAATCACTAACACATAGTTCTTTCTTAGCCAAAAAAGAAAGAATTCGTAAGCGATTAGCATCTCCTAAGAAACTAAAAAATTCTGCCATGCGTTGAGCTTTTTCGCTGCTGAGAACTTGATCTGCTAGGTGTTGCACAATATCGTTATTTATAGTTATCTATCTTAAATTATACTCAATCAGTATGTGTTTTGATAATCAAATTTAATTACAGTAAAAATTACTGGCTTTTAAATTTACATTTCTAAAACTTTGCCTATTATTAATATAATCAAGCTAAAAAAATATATTACAATTACTTGGTTTCGTGTGTAAATTGAACTTATGTCTTTGTGCTTTAGTTGTCAGATAAATTGGCTAGTTATCACTACTAGTATGGACTTAGTGAATTTGTTACAATTTCCCTTCATGCAAAGAGCGATCGCAGGCGCTGTGTTAATGGGAATACTTGGGGGTTTACTTGGTAGTTTTGTTACCTTGCGCCAGCTATCTTTTTTTAGTCATGCTGTTGGTCATGCAGCATTAGTAGGCGTAGTTTTAGGTGTGTTACTACAGTTAAATCCAACTTGGATGCTGTTGCCTTTTACCTTAGTTTTCGGTGTGATTGTCCTGTACTTTATTGACAAAACCGATTTAGCTAGCGATAGCGTTCTGAGTATAGTGCTATCGGGAGCATTAGCCCTTGGTGTGATACTTACTAGCTTAGTTCAGGGTTATCGCGGCAACTTGATGAGAGTGCTGTTCGGTGATATTTTAGCGATCGACGCAACAGATTTGATGTTGACGCTGGTTGTATTGGTAGGAAGTAGCATATTTTTACTATCAACCCTGCGACAGCAAATTTTATTGACGCTTAACCCCGATGTAGCGCAAGTACAAGGTATTCCAGTTCAATTGTATCGGTATGGGTTTGTGATTTTGCTTTCACTAGCTGTTGCCGTGGCAATTAAAGCTGTCGGTGTTTTACTGGTAAATGCCTTTTTGGTGATTCCCGCCTCCACAGCCAAACTGATGAGTCATCACTTTAACCGTTTTCTGTTCGTGTCATTGATAGTTGGTGCCACTACAAGTATGTCTGGCATCATCGTTTCTGGTCTTTTCAATCTGGCATCAGGGCCTAGTATTGTTCTTGTCCAGTTTTTGTTCTTTGTTGCCGTTTTCATCTGGGTCAAGTTGAAATTGAAACCAGCATAAATTTTTTTCCTCAAGTCCTTGCTAAATTAATATATGTTTGCTACATTAATTAATCGTGGCTAACAAACAGCCCCAGCCGGGATAGCTCAGTTGGTAGAGCAGAGGACTGAAAATCCTCGTGTCACCAGTTCAAGTCTGGTTCCTGGCATACATTACAGCCAAATATCTCCCTGACGTAAGACGTAAAGTTTAGAAAGCCTATTCTCTCGTAGTATCACTATCACGTACTGTCAGCACTGCTATTGGCTGTAAAGCTTCCACAGTTGGTTTCTATTAACCCACATTCCGCACTTCAAATTGAAGTACAAAGAGATTACATCAAGAGAATAGCAAAAAATCAGGATGATTAAGACTCATATTCCTATTTCATCAATTAGCCCAGCTACTATTCCTAGGTGATCTATATTTTTAATTTTTGCTTCTGATATTAAAGACATTTTTTACTTCTCAAAATTTTTGAGTTTTTTTGATTGTCTCATTTCTGGTATCGTCCATAAGTCACCATCAAAAAACAATGTATGTTTAGTTTTGCCAAAGATGTTTAAAATTGGTAACTTTGCTGTTATGCCGCTTTGAGCAACTTTATATACTTCTGTTGCTCCTCTTTATCCAAATACTTTACAGCATTCCTGAGACTCTCAATAGAGAACCATTGAATGTGACTCTCAATAAAGGATTTGACAAAGCCCTCGTTATGCTGAGAAATATCTCGCAAGACCCAGCCAACAGATGTCTTAGCAAATCTTTCCTGTCTCTGGATCAAAGTATGACAAGACTCTTGTATACATAAGTAGTAGCTTTCATTCGATGTAACCTTAACGAAAGCAACAACTGAAGACCTTGCTTGCCAAAGATTCTCAGAATTTCTCCATGATGAAATTACTTCGGCACATCCTACACCATGCTTGGCAACTGTTGGACTCAGCACTCGTACACAGAACCAATCACAAGTATTCCAATCAAATATCAAATTATTTGTATACAGAGCTTCATATTTCTTTAGTAAAACTTCCCAAGCAAATTGATCGTATAAGTAGTACTGGAGATAAAGTATGCCAGCCAATTTGTCCTCTGCGATCGGTTCTTGAAAAAATGCTAAAGCCAGCTCTAGCTGATCTTCCTTGGACAAGTCTTTGATGCCATATTCATTGAGCCATGTTGTCATGAGATCGCGGATTTCAGGAATTCCCACCCCTCTAAACGGAATAACTCCCTTCATGTACTTTTCCCACCACATCTTTGTTTTTCGTGTGGCTTTATTCTCTAGTGACTCTTGTAGGAAAATTATCAATTTTTTGCGATCTTGCATAACTTATACTGCAAACTTGGGGGTTGAAGTAAATTCCAGCTTTGGCTACCACAACAACCATCTTAAAGCACTGTCCGCACCGAAGACTTGCGCCATAACGGCTAAGGTTAGCAGCGACAAATATCACTAGACATCTATCACTAGACGTCTTGGAAAAAGAATGTAGAGATGTAGCACTGCTACGTCTCTACAAGGTTTCTGGATAACGCATATTTAATTTCTGGAGATGTCTACTGTGACACCACCGAATATTTCTGCTGTGTCAACCTGCGATCGCGCGCTTTCAGTTCTGCTCAATGTTTCTTCTTGATTTTTTTATGGGACAGGTTGAATATCCCAGAAAATAATAGATAGAGCATGAACCTAGAATACTTGTTAACAACAGCATTAAAGCTAAAATACCTAAAATAATGCTGAGCCAACCCGAAATCATGCCCATGAAGTACAAATAGGCAACAATTAAAGTAGGAAAGCTACGAATGACGCGATCAATTTTTCCGACATTTCGCGTTGTCAAGGCTTTGAGCACAGACATGACTATTTCTCCTGTGAAGATGGCACAGTGAACAGTAAACAGGCGTATGCTGAAGGATTTAAACTTGCCACTAACCCCTTCCAGCAATTGGTATGGTGTTTTACTAATGAACTGATAACTGTTAAATTGTCTTGTGATAATTTTCTAAGCTCTGGATGCCTTGCATATAAAGTCCATGAAGGGTCTCTTTGATTTGAGGAATAGTCTCTTCACTGGCTTCAAATTCAGCGCCCCAGGAAATGAAAGCACGTCCATTACCAGCGTTTTTGACTTCAATGAAAGCAATAACATCTTTTGCGGGAAGTGGATGTTGATCAATTGCATAACGAAACCGACGTACAGCGTGATTAACTTCAACAATCCGTTCTTTGAGTTCGTTTCCATCGATCATGGTGCACAATCGCGAAGCTCCTTCACCTGTTCCTTCCAATTGGCAACTTTGAATGATAGTGGAAAACCATTTATGCACATTTCCACCTGCACTGATCGTGTCCCATATCGCATCGGCTTGACCTGAGATTTCTTGTTCGGCGATTACAGTTTGTCTCATTATTTGGTTCCTGTGGTTAGTTTAGTATTGATTGGGAAAATATCAGAACAACTATTCTGGAATAAAGCAAAAAAATTAAAGATGCTCTAACATTGCGAGAATGCCTCTGACGTAAGTTTGCACATCCTTCCTGGGAGCAGGCGATCGCGCATAGGCTGTCAGACCAAGTACACTTCCGACTAAAAACTCAGTAACCTGCGGAATATCAGTATTCTCGGCTATTTCGCCGTTCTGCTTAGCTCTGTTTAGCGCTCGCGCAAAACTCCGGCGAAGCCGCTCAAAGTACTGCTGAACCTTAGATACAACTGTTTTGTCGTGTGATGGAACTTCAACAGCCGTATTGCAGATTAGGCAGCCCAACGAACTAGAAGGATGATCAAGATGTTCGATGAATTGCTCAAAGAATTGCTTAATCTCCATCAAGGAAGGTTCAGGCTTGTTTCTCTCAAGCATTGCTAAACGTTGAGCGATAACAGTACTTAGATACCAGTCCAGCGCACGCTGAAACAGTTCTTGTTTGCCACCAAAAGTTTCATACAGGCCATAGCGTTGCACACCTGAATGCTCCACTAAATCAGCCATTGAGGTATCTTGGTACCCCTTTTGCCAGAACAAGCGCATAACTTGGTCGAGGCAAGTTTCAGGATCGAATTCCTTATGTCGAGGCATTGCTAAACCAGAACAGTCATTCTGAAATTAATATAACTTTAATAGTATTTGTCTGTCAACCCCACCAATCAATACGTAAGTATTGCAAATGGAACTGTCAAGGAACTTGACCCATGCTTGACACTCATTCCAAGTTACTATCCAATTGAAACCATACAAACCTATCCAGAAATCACGATGTGACAGTTCATTCTCAATCAGCATTCAATTTCAGTCTGTTTATTCCAGGGATCTGTATCGTCCAAACCTTTATCTAGCTTGGTTTTGCAACTATTGTCACCCTTTGAACTAATTCATACTTTCACATACAATACCTTAGCCAAAATAAGAGCCTTGATAATTTTTGGCAAAACTGGCAAAAATAAGCATACATAAGCGTTTCGATAAAAAGGTAGTTTGTCATCCCAAACCCTTATCCTGCTGTCAATACGTTAAAAAACCCTTGTGGGAAACCTTAAAGGAATTTTTATGGCTGATTGTTGTTGCCAAGCCGAGCGAGAAATGGGAGTTAATGGTTAAAGCATCATCATCTCACCCTCGTAAATTGGCTAAGGTATTGTCACATAGCAACGCCATTTATTAAATATGTCGTTCTACTGCAATAATTTCGGTATACTCAAACGCATTGGGACTTTGCCGCACCAAAGGAAATCTTTCCCCTCCCAACTCAATATAATCTTGTTCACAATCTAACTTAGAAGAGTAATAGGTAAGTACATATTCCCTACCAATTCTGTTTGCCATTTCCTCTTCCACTTCACCCCGCCACTGAGTTTTAGTTACTAACACAATTAACTGATTTGCTAATTTGGGAATTGTCCCGGCTATGTGTCGTCGAGAAATTTCATCCAAACTCCCAAACGGTGAATCCATGACTATTGGGAAAGTGCTGCTGTCGGGAAGCATCATCATTTTGCGCTTTTCACTCCATTCCCGCACCTTATCAATGATGCTAGCAATAAAAGATAAACTGAGAATTTGATTTTCTCCTGTAGAAGCTGCAACAGGTGCTTCTATACCAGCCGTATGTTCTACCAATGTTAATTCATATTTATCGCTAATTTTAGGAATATATGGAGTCACCGAAATATCATTAAATATTTCTTGTACTCGCTTTTCTAATTGCAGACGGAATTGTGTTTCTTGACGATTCCGAACTTCTGTTAACCTTTCAATGGCATCTTGAGTAGCATTGATGCGGCGCTGTGCTAATATTTGTTTTTCTTCATTCAGTTTCTGCTTGGAAATTTGTTTGCCTAAAGCATCAATATCTGTTTTTAAATGAACAAGTTGTTGTTGATTTGCACCTTGTTCTCGATTCAATTCATCAATTTTCTTTTCAATTCCATCTAAGCGTTTTTGTAAACTGCTAATTTCTTCATTGGCATCTTTTCGCAGTTTTTCTTGAAGGCTATCTAATTCACCCTCAACCTGGGATATGGTTTGTCTTAACTGATTAATTCTCTCTTGTTCTCTATCAACTTCTTCCCAAAAAATCGTAGCTTGTTTATCAATTTCATCTACTTGGACACCCATACGGATTGCTGTTTCTTCTACTAACGAAGAACCTGCTTTATTTAGCCAAGCTTGTATATGCTCATGGTTGGGAGTTCCTGTCCTTAAATCAGCACCACAAATACAGCGCTGAGATTGCAATAATTCATTGACAAATTCCCGCGAAATTCCCGATGTTAACTCACCTTGCTGCTTTAAAGTATCAATAATTTCCCGAAATTGAGATGTAGTCTCTGAAAGCAACACTGTGTAACCCCGTGCAGAAATTATTTTTTTCAGTGCTTCTTTATTTTTCTTATATGCTTGCTGATTTTCTGCTTTCTGTAATTCTAAATCCTGCCATCTTTCTTGCAGGTCTTTGGCAGACATAAGCTCTAACAAGCGGTTACTTGTCTCTTTTTTAAATGTCTGCTGATATTCTAATTCTTGTTTAATTTCTACTTGTCGCTTAGTGATGCGATCGCTTTCTTTTTCTATTTTTTCTTGCTGTCTTAGTAGCTGTTTTGTTTCTGCATCACCAATAGCTTTTAATTCATTTTCTAAAGTTTTTTTAGCTTCTCCTAAGTGTCTAATAGAACGGTTAATAACTTCTACACCTAAGAAAATTTTAGTTGCTTCAGCAATTTCAGCTTTTTTGTCAGAACGAACTATTTCTTCAATCCGTTCACCGTCAAAGAAAAAATATTGATGTAAACTCGCAGGTAAAATTTGATTAATGATATCGTCTGGTTGTTGTGGTGGTAAATACCATTTGCCATCATCTTCACCTACCCACATACTTAACTGAGTTTTGCCGGCTTCAAAGTCACTTTCATTTTTGTAAACCCGACAGGAACGTTTGACACGATAGCGTTTACCTTCATGTTCCCAGCCAACTTCTACCCAACATTCCACAGCTTGACCTTTTTGCGCTTCGGCTATTGACCGCTTATTAACTAGCTGTTCTGTGGAGGCAAAAGCCGCACTAAATTTTTCATATAATACCCAAGTAAAAGCATTCAACAAACTGGTTTTACCAGAACCATTATTGCCATGAATAATTGTGGTGTTGTGAACATCTCCCACAGCCAGGATGATTTCTGGAGTTATACCATAAAAGGAGCGAAAATTGCACAGCTTAATTGAAGTTAGTTTCATTGCACCTCTTCCTTCACAATGTCTAATATTTCTTCATTAATGTGGCTGTTAATTTTCTTATCTAACCTACCTTTTTCCAACTTCCATACTCGCTCAATAATTTGTCGCACTTCTGGTGGCGCACTGGTAATTGGTTCTTGCACATTCTCGATATTTGTCTCTAGTGGCATTTCAGGCTTTTAAATCAAGTTTTCTTTCTATTTTAGCCGTCTCTACTGCTATATCTGCATCCGTAGAGTTACTATTAGCGTTATCTTTATGTTTTAGTAAAGTGTCTTTGGAAATACTCAAATTTCTTTGAAAAAAAGCTTTCTTTTTAAAGTTTTTTCTGGTATTTTAAATATTAGGCTTTTATTACAATGAAGTGTAACATAAATTTTTAAAGCAAGCTACACCCCATTATGATCAAATTCATAATTATATTTTCCCATATCAACTGATAATTAATACATTTTTAATAAAAAAATACATATAAAACTTTTATTTTCTACCTTCTTTGCTATTTTCTGTTTATCAAATATCTAATAATCCATAACGTTTTTGTAAATCCAGTAATTTCATTCTGGCTTCGCCGGCGTTGTCAGCTAAATCGGCAAACTCCACAAAGCGGCGCAATTCTTTTTTTAATAAATTGCGTTCCACTTCTATAGTTTCCCGATCTAAATCTGGTGGCAAAACAATCATGTCAAATATAGTGGCGCGTTCCTTACCCATGTGAGGACGTAAAACTCGACCTCGGCGCTGAATAAACTGGCGAGGATTACCAGAACTGGATAAAATTACCGCAGTTTTAACTGCGGGAATATCAACGCCTTCATCTAAACAGCGAATTGCCACTAAACCTTGTAGTTCACCACTTTCAAATTGACAGCGTAAAACTTCTCGTTCTTTTAAAGAAGTATGTGCAGTATAGGTACTTACCCGATATCCCAAATCTACTCCCAAAATTTTGGCAACAGCTTTGAGTTGACGCAAAGATGAACGTTGTCCAGTTTCTTGAGAACCATCGCTGCAATAAAAAAGTGTGTGAGTAGTTTCCCGGCGAGTAGCCATTAAATCTCGCAAAGCAGTTAATTTATTTTCCGCCGCACCAATTAACCTGGCGCGTTGCATTAATAAAGGCTTTAAATCTTCGTTGTCTTCAAAGTTTCCTACTTCGCTATTTTCTCGTTCTCGATATAATAAACATCGCCCAATTTTTTTAGTTAACTTTAAATAAGCAATACTTTCCGCCTCAGTTAATTCTACAAGTATTGGATAATACAAATAATGTACCAAAGCCCCTTGAGCGATCGCATCCCTCAAGGTAAACTCTGGTTGAAGAACCGGGCCAAAATAATTAAATAAAGATTGAGTACCGTAATCATCAAAATACCTCTCCGGTGTGGCAGATAAAGCCAGGCGCAATCCTACACGGCGCGGTAAATTTTCTTCTAATTTTGGTGCACCTAAATTATGCGCTTCATCACCAATAATTAAAGTTTTCGGGGGAAAATACTTAAGTTGCGACTGAAACCCATCATTAATTAATGTCGAGTTGGTAGTAATCACAGTGACAAAGTTTTGCGAACCGGAACGCAGATTATAAAGTTGCGTAGACAGTTGACTTTGCCAAGTGCGTAAATTCTCGAAAGCTAAAATAGGTTGTAAATTAAACTTCTCACATTCCCGCGCCCATTGGGTGACAAGATGACGATAAGGACACACCACCAACAACACTTGTAAATTAATTTGCTGATATAATTCACAAGCGATCGCTAATGCTGTGATAGTTTTACCACTACCAGTAGCCATTTTCAGCGTACCTCTGCCATTATTGGCAAACCAGCTAGTAATAGCTTGTCGCTGATACTGCCGCAATTGCAGAGATACAGGCACACTTGGACATCCTGGTAATGGTTGACGAGTCTGATAACTGCTTTTGCCTTCCCTAGCAAATGGAAATTTCAACCTAAAACTAGGCTGTTGCTGCACTAAATAATTAGTCATTAGTCATTAGTTATTAGTTATTGGGTATCAGAGAAGTTGCTTCCCCCCTGCTTCTTCCCCCAATCCCCATTCAGTTGTAATCTCGCCAAACCCCAACTAAGGAACCCTGTACCTGCACTTGCATCGCCAGTACCTCAATGGGGTTGTATTTAGGATTGGCAGGTTTGAGGATCACGCGATCGCCTTGGCGATAAAAACGTTTTAATGTAGTACCGTAGCCATCAACTCTAGCAGCGACGATTGTGCCATTTTTTAACTGATCTGGTTCTGGTACTGGACGTAGAAATACTAAATCGCCATCGGCAATTAAATCTTCAATCATGCTATCGCCAGCTACTCGTAAAGCATAGCTTTGGGAAGGTAATGAAATATTAGAAAAGTCTAAATGATCTACAGCATCAGTAAATGGTTCTATTAAACCCCCAGCAGCGATTGTGCCTAAAATTGGGATACCTTGCTTAACAGGATGCAAAATCCGAATTGTTCGCGCTTTGCCTTCGTTCCACTCAATATATCCTTTAGTCCGTAAATGATCTAAACGACTTTGAATCGGTGCAGGTGATTTCAAATTCATCGCTTGCATCATTTGCCGAATTGAAGGCGAATGCTGATGAATACGGATGTATTCTACTAACCAATCATAAAGTTCTTGTTGAGCTTCTGTTAGACGTTCCATAAATCTATCGGGAAGTAAATACAAATGTCTCTAGAACATTAGTACTACAAAAAAGCCCGAATAACAAGATATCAAGTAAAAAGATGAAAGGCAAAAGAAAGACTATTCTCATTAACTTTTGCCCTGTGAATTTTTACTCTGCCCCTAAAATACTGGCAAGTAAAGCTTTTTGAGCATGTAAGCGATTTTCCGCTTGTTGCCAAACTCGTGACTGAGAACCTTCGATGACTGCCTCAGTAATTTCTTCACCACGATGGGCTGGTAAGCAGTGTAAAACAATTGCCTCTGGTTCAGCAAGACTTAATAATTGTTCGGAAATTTGGTAAGGTTGAAAAATTGGCAGGCGATCGTCTGCTTCTGTTTCCTGTCCCATACTAGCCCAGACATCGGTATAAAGCACAGCAGATCCCTTAGCTGCTAATTCTGGGTCATGAGTGAGGAGAACTTCGGTTTTATTGTTAGCAATTACTCGTGCTTGTTCTACAATGCCAGCATTTGGCTCATATCCATTAGGGGTAGCAATTCTCACATTCATACCCACTAAAGCACAACCTAACATGAGAGAATTAGCCACATTATTGCCATCACCTACGTAGGTCAAAGTTAAGCCTGCAAGCTTACCAAAGCATTCTTGAATTGTCAATAAATCAGCTAATACCTGACAGGGATGTTCCAAATCGGTTAGGGCATTAATTACAGGAATTTTGGCATAGTCGGCAAAAGTCTCTAACTCCTGCTGTGCAAAGGTGCGAATTGCCAAAATATCTAGATATCGATCCAAGACCCGCGCTGTATCCTGAATAGGTTCCCCTCGACTAACTTGAGTGACATTGGGGTTGAGGTCAATTACCTGTCCACCCAGTTGATACATTGCCACAGTAAAACTGACTCGCGTGCGAGTTGAAGCTTTAGAAAACAACAAACCCAATACCTGATGGCAATGCAACTTCAACTGTTGTGATTTGAGTTGGGTTGCTAATTGCAGGAGTTCTTGAAGTTCCCTGGGACTGAGGTCAGCCAGACCTAATAAATCTCGTCCTATCAACGCTGCCATGCTTCCGAATCTGTAAAGAACAATGAGCGATTTCTGTTCCTTTACCTAGCTGGGTCAAAAAAAAGTACAGTTTTCAACCTGTACCCAATATTTTTGTGTCCAGTCCAGGATTTGAATTAGCTTTTGCTATGAATATTAATTTATCAACTTTACCAGTAAATAAAATCACTAATTTTTTTTCGGCTTCATGACGCTTGTATGCGTCACTCAACCATCCATACGTTCTCAGATCAGAATATCAATAGTTTTTGTAGTTGACAGTAGACAGTTAAATTTATTATGTTACAATGGGAATTCGGTTAACGTTTGCAAGCAATAACCATATTCGCCAGCATAGCACAGTGGTAGTGCATCCGACTTGTAATCGGAAGGTCGTCGGTTCAAATCCGACTGCTGGCTTTCAATCCAAAACCCCCAATCCCTCGTGTTTTTGGCTTTTTACAGGGTTTTCAATAGTTTCAATCTTGCGATTTATAGTACTAATATTATTATGCTAAATTACCCCCAATTGGGCGTTGCTGAATCACGATATGAATTGTGCGATCGCCTGAGGGTTGGGAAGGTAGGGTTGAAGGTATACGTGAGGGGCGGCTTGTCTTTGCTGGTCACACTTCCACCCAAACCAGGGAGCGGGAAGAACAAACCCCATCAACAATATTTAGCATTGGATAACTAGCTATCTAATAAAGGAGGTAGACCCAAAAGCGATTACTCTCATAAAATTGCGATCGCACCAAAAAATAATCAGCAAAAGAAGTAAACCTGTAGCACTTATTCTAGAGAAAGCTAGAGTTCTGAAATTTTGGTATATTCTATGCTACCCGAAATCATCACGGCAAAATCTGGCTCTTTGCTGTAATTTCATCAGCACTTCATCTGAGGACGTTTGCGATTACAATACAGTACCAACAACACAAATAATCCTAGTCCAAATAGATATTTAAATGCGTCTGGCACCTGAGGATTGGGAGATAAAAACCCTTCGATAATACCCGCAATAATCAACATTGGCACAATGCCAAATACTAACTGTACTGCCTGAGAACCGTAAAATTTTAACGCATCACCCCGGTGATATTTACCAGGAAATAAAATTGCTCTTGCTAACAAAAAACCTGCCCCACCAGCAAAAAAAATAGCGGGTAATTCCAGGGAACCGTGGGGAAAAACAAATGCCCAAAAGGGATAAGCCAGATTATTTTGACCAACTAAGGTACTAATAGCACCAATTAATAAGCCATTAAATATCATTAAAAAAGCTGTGTATGCTCCGGCTGTCATTCCACCAGCTACAGCACCAAAAGATACAGCCAGATTATTAATCATAATACCACTAGATGCTAGAGGTTCAATACCGATAATCGAACCCATCCATAATTTACCCTCGTCGCGTACCTGAGAAATCAACCCTTCTGGTACTATCAGAGACATAAAAGTGGGGTCTTGCCACGCATACCACCAAGCAACTACTACCCCCAATAAAAACAGGACGGTAGCAGTAGCAATATAAGGAAATGTTTGCTGCACTACTGCTGGTAATCCCCAACGGTAGAATTCCACAACTGCGTGCCATTCCTGCCTTCGCGAACCTTGGTAAATCTGTGTATAGGCACGAGTTGTCAGTGATTGTAAGCTTTGTATCAGAGTATTGCTAATTTGTTGTGTTCGGGCACGTGCCAAATCTGCCGACACAGAACGATACAAACTCGCTAATTCTCTAATTTCCAACGCCTGTAATGACTTTAGCCCTTTTGTTTCTACCTGCTGTAATAGAGCATCTAAACGTTGCCAATTGATTTCTCGTCGGGCAATCCAACGTTGAATATTCATAAATTTTGGGAATATTAAGACTTAACGTACCTTAAGATAGCCTCAAATTCAACTAAGTATTTCTAGGAAGTTTGATTATTATGTCTGAAAATTTTGGTTCTCCCACTCCTACGCAACCATTGAGCGTTGGCAATGTTGTGAGTGCGGGAATGCGATTATATCGTTCTCATCTCAAAGATTATTTTTTACTGGCTCTTCGGGCTTATGTGTGGTTAATTGTGCCAGTTTATGGATGGGCAAAATTTTATGCACTGACAGCGTTAATTTCCCGCTTGGCTTTTGGCGAATTAGTCAATCAACCTGAGAGTATTTCATCAGGTGAGCGTTTCGTCAATTCACGATTGTGGCAGTTTTTGCTAGCGATGTTGTTACTTTTTCTTGTGGGTATAGGAATTGGCGTAGGTATTCTGGTTTTAATTTTTTTGTTGGGTATTTTATCAATAGCGCTAGTTGGAGGTACAGGTCAGCAAGGGAATCCTGCTACTGTGCTTTTCTTCAGTCTGATTGGTTTTGTGGTGGGTATTGTCGCATTGGTGGCAGTTTTGTGGCTGGTGACACGGTTTTATTTGGTGGATTTGCCCCTTGCTGTTGAGGAGAATGTTGATGGTACATCAGCTATTAGTCGGAGTTGGGAGTTAACTCAGGGTTATGTCTGGCGGATTCTGTTGATTTCATTTGTAGCCTTTTTAATCACACTACCTATCCAAGTGTTGATTCAGATTGTTTCCACTGCGATTCAGCTGGTGTTCTTACCCTTATTAACAGAAAATTATGCTGTGTTCGTTCCGTTATTTTACTTACTAGTCATTGCTTTAGGCATCGCAGGCGGTGCGTTGATTGTACCGTTTTGGCAAACAGTCAAAGCTGTCATCTATTATGACCTGCAAAGTCGCCGTGAGGGTTTAGGCTTGAAGTTACGCGATCGCCAAATTTAAATGCCATTACCAAAACTATTATGCACCTTTTTAACCGTGTTAAATTCCGCACTCCGGAAAGTGTAGAACTAGAATTTACCCTTGCTGGTATCGGTAATCGTGCCTGGGCTTTGATGATTGATTATCAGATTTTGGCTTTGACTTTAGCAGTGTTTATCATCGCTTGGACAATTGTTTCAGGGTTGTTAGTGGATTTTTGGACAGAGAATTTTGGTGCCGTCGCAGCTGTTTGGTTAGTGGCGATCGCCTTTTTCATTCTCTTCGTTATTTACGTAGGTTATTTTGTATTTTTTGAAACTTTTTGGCAAGGTCAAACTCCCGGCAAACGCTGGGCTAAAATTCGTGTGGTGCGAGATAATGGCAGACCCATTGGACTACAACAAGCTACTTTAAGAGGCTTACTGCGACCCTTTGATGAATTTTTATTTATTGGAGCTTTTTTAATTATGTTTAGTCGCCGTGAGAAACGCCTGGGTGATTTGGCATCTGGCACAATTGTCATTCAAGCCCAAATTCCCACTGCGTCGGCGACTGTAAAAATTTCCGAACCAGCAAAGTCACTATATCAGTATTTATTACAAATTACCGATTTATCAATATTATTACCTGATGATTTTGTGGTAATTCGTGAGTATTTACAGCGACGGGATGCCATGACATCCAAGGCAAGAACCACACTAGGATTACAGTTAGTTCATCAGGTTAAAGCTATTCTTAACATAGAGCAATTACCAGAAAACTTTGCCCCTGATGTATTTTTAGAAGCTGTCTATCTTGCTTATCAACAAAAGGAATTTTAACAAGGATTGGGCATTGGGCATTGGGAAAAAAACTTAATATTAGTAATCACCTTTTGTCCCCTCATCCCCTCATCCCCTCATCCCCTTGTCCCCTTGTCCCCTCATCCCCTTGTCCCCAATTCCTAAAAATCTAAACTCGGCCAGTCTGGTTCACGATAATAGTAGGTCATATCGTCAAATTTCCGCAGTTCGACGCGGTGGATCAAAAATTCTGGAGAATTCAACAGCCATTGCTGATTCAACTGAGAAAGCATGGTGCTGAGGTTTGTTCGGTCTAAATCTGGCGAAATTTCTCCAAAATAGCCTAATGTGATGTGGGCCATAAAATGATAATGCTGTTCAATACCCAAAGCAATTAACTTGGGATTTTGATAGATTTTACGGCGAAATTGAATAATCTGCTCATAGCAGCGTTCATCTTGGGGTACTAAACAAACACCTACAGCTCTTGGCATCACAATCAATCCCAACATTTGCCATTGAATCGGCATAGTCCCGCTTGTCATGGATTGTTGATACTGCTGAAATATTTCAACACAACAAGAGCGTAATTGTTGTTCAAATTCAGGGTTTTCTGCACAGGCGTGACGATAAGCATTGTCCCAAATCAAGTCTGCCAAGGTCAGATGAAAGCTAGCCGGGGGTACAGGGACAATCAAATCACTGTTTACAGGTAACTGTAGAAGTTCCTGCTGGTAGGCTTGTAAGTTGGAATAGAAAGCAGAGTTTTTTGCTTCTGCTTCCGCAGGTGGGGTAATTAGTGAATACCCAGGAAAAGGTGCGGCTTGTCTAGATCCAGAATGCAATTGAAACTTAGCAGATTCCTGGATATGTTGAATTTGGGATCTGTAAGCTTCTGGTAGCGTCATTCTCGCCACCCGGTTCAGGTAAGTTTGATAGTTGTCGTCCAATCTTCGTAGCCTCGCGCTCTCTCTTGATAGATTTTAGGGAAATTTACTCAGATTAACAGAGTGATTTAAAAAGTATTTAACTTCATCCGCGATTTATCCCAGTTTTTCTGGAAAATTGAAATGAATCACCGGAAGAATGACCATCAATATTGCCAACATTGCAAATGCCAGCCAAAACCTGCCACAGCAACAGCAGCAACATAATTGTCAGCAGGTGCTAGCTCGAAGAGACTCCAATCTTGAGATGTCTGCAACTTGGCTGGTTCTGTGGGATTTAGCAATACTTCAATTTGTTCTAACTGGGCTAATCCTTCTCCAGTTGCTTTTAAATACGCTTCCTTACAAGTCCAGTAGCGAAAAAACACTGTTTGTTGTTGGTTAGCAGATAGCGATCGCACCATGTCATATTCTCCAGGTAAAAAGAACCTTTTGGCAAGGGCTTTCAGGTCAGATACTGGGCGGATATATTCTAAATCTATCCCGATTTGGCGATGATAATTCACTGCACACAGTGCTAATCCCTGAGAGTGGGACAAGTTAAACGATAAGCCACTGTGAGATAAATTTTCGGCTAATACTGGTTTACCACGGTTTTCATAATCAAACCGCACTTGTCGCGGCTCTATACCCAAGTAGCTACCCAATATATTCCTCAGGATACCGCGACCGGCGATGAAACGCTGCCGATGCTCCTGAAAATGGAATCGGTGAGCGCGAGTCAATTCATCACTGGAAAGGGTTGCTACCAAATTTTGTAGCTGTGGTTCTGGAACATCAAGATTAATTCGCCAGACATGAATATTATCTGGTAATAAAGTTAAATCTGTGGGTACGGGTAGCCATAAAGAATTCAGAGCCGTCATTGATTAGATGGTGCATGTCACTTTAATTTGGCATTTTGGCACACCTAATTTTAAAAGGACAGATACACTGTGTAAGTGGGATACATTTCATGTGCAAAGTACTAAAAATTGAAATCCCTCGACTAGTTACCGAGGGATTTTTTATCCACGCGATCGCCACCTGATATCCAGCTAAGACTCAAGCAGATGTGTAAAATCTGGTTTATATGAAAATAAATTATATTTTCCAGATATATTTATTAGTGCTATTTAAATCAGCCCTTTGTTGGCACAAATCGATGTTTGTAATTGAGTATGCCTAGTACAAGAGTTAACAAAAGTAAGGCTTTGAGTGCTGATGGTTCTGGCACTTGTTTTCCTACCTCCGTTGGCGGTGGGGGAATAGTTGGATTACCCGTACCTTCAGGGAATTCATTGCTGGAAGAACCGTTGTTATCGGGAATAACATTGCTGGGAGTTTCAGGTATAACTTCTACGACATTAGCTGGCTGACTTGAGTCATTATCTCCTCCCAGGCTAAACAGCAAAAAAAGCAGAGGCATAAAGGCCGCATAAGGTAGCCAGGAACTACCTCCTGACGGTAATAAAACTTCTTCAAAGAAAGGAGTATCTAGAGCAATAATCGTTTCTTCTCCCCCCAGTACTGGATTTTCGCTCAGAAAAGTATCTCCCCCAGGAGGTTGTACTCCAGATGGAGTCAAGGTGTCTGGAACAGTAACTAATCTCCGTCCATACCAACCATCATTGGGAGTACCTGGAGAGTAAGGATAGGAAAGTAGTTTTAAAACGCTTTCTCTCAATGCTCTTTCATCACCAGTATTTAATGCGCGTAACCCTCTAGAAATATTACTCAAATAAAACTGAGTCATATCTGGCGGTAAATCTAGAGAATCAACCTGCTGTTCAAAGTTGGGAATTGCTGATATCTCTTCTAAGAGGACACGTCCGTAAGAGAGTTTCAAATTCACCAATCCATCACGGAGACTGATTTCTCTACCTCTCGATGACGGTGACCAGGCAAAGTTATTGGTGACAGCTTCCAGTCCTGGCACAGGAGTGCGACTTACAGATTGCCCAAGAACGTATCGATATCCGTCTACGATAGATGGATCTTCATTCCGCCAAAATGAGGCGTAGGGAATTTTAGGTAGTTGAGGATTGTTATCGTAAAAGGCAGCAAAGTTACGGTAGTTATCTTGACCACCTGCTGCTCGCATCAACATCTGATAGTAGTTAGTACCATTAGACTGATTAATGATTTCCTCGACTACTGTTGCAGTTTTGTTACAGCCAAGACCAACTCCTACAGTACAGTCAGGCATAACTCTTATCTGGCGTATATTGTCATTATGCTGACGCTGAAACTCCAGAAACTCTGGCTCCTGTCCTTGGGGGATAGAATAACGTTCGTTAACACGTAACTGTGCAGTAGCTGACTCGCAAATTGTCAGCACTACCGCGAAAGATGAGAATAAAATGGCAATGCTTTTAAAAGTTGACTTGAACAAGATACACCTCAACTAAACCACAGAGAACATTTACTGTGCATAATTAAAAACCAAGTATTATTACTGACGGGGTTTTAAAATTTCTCTCCAAGATGGTTGCGGTCTACTTTTCACAGACCCAGCACTTAATTTACTAGGTGATTGAATGTTGATTGTGATTGCTGTACCTTTGAGTTCTCCTGTTGAGAGTGTGTGGTACAAAACTAAGGCACGGTTGGGTTGGTCAAAGAGAAACCCACGACGAGAGGCTTCTATCTTTCTGTCCTTGACCAGAGAAATGAAAGTTTCTAAGTATCTACGTACACTTTGACGGTTCTCTGGACTGGTATTCATGTGATGCTCGACAAGGGTCATAAAAAAGTCAATGCTGCGATTTTCTTGCCCCTCTATCAAATTACCGCCGTCGAGAAAAGTACTACCGATGAGTTTGCCATCAAGCTCTTGTACCTTAAACAGGGTGAAATAACGCTCCTCTTTCTTGGGATCGTTGACATAACATACCCAAGCACCATCTTGGCTCTGGGTAAAACCTTCCTCGGCAAGGTAAGAAAGTAAAGAGTTATTTTGCCTGCTTGGTAATGGTGGTAATAAATCTGCAACTGGATCTAAAGAGCAAAGTTTCTGGGTGGTTCTCTGTTGAGATACAGCTGGAACTTCTTGTGCGATCGCGACACCAGACATTGCAGCCAATGTCAAGACTTGCAGGATGAATACTCTAGACAAGCGAAAAATTATTTTCATATTCTTTTCCTTTATCTTGGGTTTGAGTTAGCAATAATACTAATTTTTTTACGTAAGTGTTGAGATTCAGATCATAAGGTGAAAGTAACATTTATTGCGTCTACTTTTATCGATTTTCACGCAATATTAGCTCCCCGAAAAATAAAGTTTTCATGAAGTGCAAAGGGAATGAAATACTGTATGTGTTTTACACGTTTAATATGTGACTAAAGTGTTACTAACATTAACATTTTTCCCAATGCTCGCCATTTCATTGAAAGTGGCTACATAGTTTTAAATACTATTACCTAGGCATTTGTTGGGGGCGACGTTTAGCTCTTGCTTCAAAGAGGCTGTTACTAACTGTACTTACAGAACTGGTGTCTAAATAATTGTGAGATGATCTCAATAGTTAAAAATTACTTACAGGATATTCTCAGCCACGCCACAAACCGAGCATTACTAACAATAGCAAGCTATGTAGCTGTTTGATATTTTTGACACCTATAAAACAGCAGCTTAGATACTGCTATGACTTATTGCTATTTAAGATTAGGTTTGGCAAGCCCTATTATCACCATGTTATTTGCTATTTACCTGCTTGAAAAATCTCCTACAGCTTCTTGCTGTATCTCTTAATTGAGTAACATTAATACTCTTATAAAGGCTGCCTGTTTTGATATTTGAAGCTTTTGCAAGTTTTTGTGCATATATTGAATAACTCACCATGTTTTTGGTGATAGGTAGTGCATCCATGTATTTTTTTAATCCAGTCCGTCATCTGATTTATGTAAATACTTACCTTTACATAGCGGTGATAATACCATTACGTCAGAATGACAAAAATACAGCATGTACAACTTTCAAAATTGAACACTGTAAATTTCACCCACACTTCATCTCAAAATGTAAAGTAATTATTCAAGTATACGTATACACGTAACAATAATCATATTTATTTATACGAGCAACTTGAATTACTGACTGTTGTAGCCAGGAAAAAAGCACTCAGCACTACTGAAACTGACGTCTAAATTGAATAATACAGAGGAAACGATCGCGCATCCTTTGGCTTTACATACACCCGTTGGTGAGGTTCTAACTGTAACTCGTTAAAGCGATCGCGTGTTAAATGCGCTGCTACCACTTGCCCATCATCCAAAGTTAATTCCACTTGAATTTCCCAACCCAAATGTATCAACCGACTCACTGTAGCTGGTGCAGTGGTACCATTAGCTTGTCTTTCAATCAGCACATCTTGCGGGCGCAAAAACACTTGGGGATGTGGTGAATCGAAACCACTGCTCTGGAAAATCTTGGAAGTGTTGGGCAACACATTCACAGGGCCGATGAAGCTCATCACAAATGCCGTAGCTGGATTGTCGTAGATTTCTGCTGGTGTCCCCACTTGTTCCACTCGTCCTTTATTCATCACCACGACTTCATCGGAAACTTCCATTGCCTCTTCTTGGTCGTGAGTGACAAAAACAGTGGTAACATGGACTTCATCATGGAGGCGGCGTAACCATGCCCGTAAGTCTTTACGGACTTTAGCATCAAGTGCGCCAAACGGTTCATCAAGTAATAATACTTTGGGTTCTACAGCTAGTGCCCTGGCTAAGGCTACCCGTTGTCGTTGACCACCAGAAAGTTGTGATGGATAGCGATCGCCTAATCCACTCAATTGCACCAACTCCAGCAGTTGTTCTACTCGTCCCTTAATTTTTTTAGCTGGTGCCTTGCGAATTTCCAGACCAAAAGCAATATTCTGTCGCACTGTTAAATGCTTGAATAAAGCATAGTGTTGAAATACAAATCCAATATTTCGCTCTTGGACGCTTTGATATGTAGCATCCTTCCCAGTCAGCAAGATTTTACCGCTATCTGGCATCTCCAAACCCGAAATTAACCGCAGCAGAGTGGATTTACCAGATCCCGATGGACCTAACAAGGCAACTAAGGAACCACTCTTGATTTCCAGATTCACCTCATCAACGGCTTTAAAGCTACCGAAATTTTTGGATACATTCTCAACGACTATGCCCACTGCTGCTGTACCTCTGCAAGTTAATCTACGGCTTCTTGCTAGGATTACCGTTTTTTACATATATCATATATTAAGATCCTTTTGGTTAATTTGAATCAGACATTTTCGGGAGCGCAACTGCCACAATCAAAGGGACTCGAATGAGAAGCACACACAAGCTAGTATGATATCAGGGGTAGCAAACTGTGAGGAGCCTTGGGGTTGAAGACTTTCCCTAACCTGTTTCCGCCAAACTCAGTAATAATCGTTTTGAAACCTATCAATTTTTGTAGCCTAAAACCCTTATGCTCACGTTGTAAAACTCTGCACCAATATTAGAGTAAGGTTCAATTGGCATAGTAGTAGCGTACTACGTACAAGCTTTTAGTGAGAAACTGCATTTTTATCTTCACAACTTTTGCACAGCAAGGGTTTTAGCCTTAGTTATCAATCCAGTTGTTCAACAGGGGACTAACTTTGACGAGTAATGATCTTAAGTTTTTATGGGGAACTAATTTGTCATAATGTAAGCGACCAAGGATAATGCCTGGATGTCTGTGTTGATCAAGAGCAAATTCTTCAATTGCTTTACGAGAAAAGACTTTTTTACTCCTGACTATAAATTTATTTAATGTCTGAGGATTTATTAACCAGTTTGCCGCTTTTTGATTAGCTTCTATTTCCTCATCATTTTCTTCTAGAGCATCCAAGTTGTCTAAATAAGTTCCTTGATGTCCTAAAACAATATGCGCTAACTCGTGCATTAGGGTGAACCAGAATGAGTCAATCCGGTCATATCTCAATGTCAATGCAACAACAGGATTACCATTTAAATAAAATGCTGCACCATCTAAATAAGTTTTACTCAAGTGTGGGACAATTACAAAATGTACGCCTAAATCTGCTAGTAATTTAGGAATCTGTATAATACTTTCTACTTGTTCAGTACCAGCTAAAATTTCAGGAATAGCCGCCTCTAGTTTTGTACGGTCAAAACTAGCAATGGTTTGTTGTTTAGCTAGATTTTCTACTCGCTTCACCCAAGCTATTCGAGATGCTTGCTCTGGCTCTCGATGCTCTGAACAACGGAAATTAACATCTAATTTGGGTGTTTCATCTAAAGAAGATATACCGAAAAAATGACAAACTTGCTGTTCTAATTCATGAATAGAATCTGCTGTTTGAATCCAGCCATTTTTGATTAGTTCAGAAATAGGAGCAATAGTATACAATCGGCTTCTACGGGTTATGTCTTGCTCCTTTTTTTCTTGTCTTGCTAGATGCAACCGATACTTAGCTTCGAGGTTCGTCCAGAACTCAGGAGAAGTCCCCAAGGCTTGGGACAATTCGATAGCTGTTTCAGGTGTAATTTGCTTGCTTCCTCGGATAATTTCGTTGATAGTTTGAACTGGACGACTCATAATTTCTGCTAAATCTTTCTGTGTCCAGCCACGGGCTTCTAATTCTCGACTTAAAATTTTCCCTGGTGTTGGTACTCTTGCTGGTGCTAAATTCTGGCTCATATTGCTGTATCTCTTGCTGTCTCGGTTAGTGATAGTCTTCGATGTCGATTATTGTGAGGTAATTTCCTTGCTCATCCTCATCCACTGTCACGATTAAACGCCACTGATCATTTAAACGTAAGGAACGCTGTCCTTGTTTTCCTCGTTTTCCTTTGAGCTTTTCAAATCTCAACCCTTTTTGAGCGTATAAGTCTCGCTCATCTACAGCAGCATCAATAATCGCCATGACTTCAAAAAAGTCATCAACTACACCTGGGTATTTATGAGCATCTTTTTCTTCTGCGTAAAGTGCTTCGAGTTTCTTCTTCCTAAACTGAAAACGCAAAGCTCCCCCAAGAAAAATGCAATGGATTCTGCATTATATTACGTTTTGATTCAGTCTTGGGGTGAATCACTGATATTTTAATTTTAAAGCTTAATGTGACAAGAGTTTTAAGCAGTTTGTAAAGATTTTTATTTTATATTGAAAGTTAACGTAAACCTATCCTCTTAAGGGTTTCAGCTTTTTCCTCGAACGGCATACTTTGCTTGAGCCTCATCATTTGCGATCTGGCTTATTTAGTACAAGTATACTATATTGTGTAATTAAGGGCAAATTAAAGGTAGGCATTTATAACCGTTTAATTTGACTACTATCTACTGATTTAATTGCTAATTAAGTATCTTTACTCTCAGCTTTTGTATCGAAACATTAAGGAATATTGCATTTCAGTCAAAACCTGAAGGGAGAGCGCAAAATCAGGCAAAACTCCGTGATACGATGCTTTCGGTAAATGTTTTTATCAAAAATTGGGAGAAGACCTTTGACACTACGGGTTGCTGTTGTTGGGTCAGGCCCTGCTGGTTCATCTGCTGCTGAAACACTGGCAAAGGCTGGAATTGAAACCTACCTGTTTGAGCGGAAACTAGACAATGCTAAGCCCTGTGGGGGTGCGATTCCCCTGTGTATGGTAGGTGAATTTGACCTACCACCAGAGATTATTGACCGCCAAGTCCGGAAGATGAAAATGATTTCACCTTCCAATCGTGAGGTTGATATCAATCTGATAAAAGAAGATGAATATATAGGAATGTGCCGCCGTGAAGTGCTGGATGGGTTCCTGCGTGATCGCGCGGCAAAACTAGGCGCAAATTTAATTAATGCCACTGTTCATAAACTCGATATACCCACAAACAATACTGACCCTTATACAATTCACTACGTTGACCATACAGAAGGCGGCGCACAGGGTATCACTAAAACCCTAAAAGTTGATTTAATTATTGGGGCGGATGGGGCTAATTCCCGGATTGCCAAAGAAATGGATGCTGGAGATTATAACTATGCGATCGCTTTCCAAGAGCGGATTCGTCTACCCCAGGAGAAAATGGCATACTACAATAACCTAGCGGAAATGTATGTCGGCAATGACGTTTCTACCGACTTCTACGCCTGGGTTTTCCCCAAATATGACCACGTAGCTGTGGGTACTGGCACAATGCACGTCAACAAAGCCAGTATCAAACAGTTGCAAGCTGGTATCCGCTCCCGTGCTGCCCAAAAGCTGGCAGGCGGTAAAATCATTAAAGTAGAAGCTCACCCAATCCCCGAACATCCCCGTCCGCGTCGTGTTGTCGGTCGGATTGCCTTGGTGGGAGATGCGGCTGGCTACGTTACCAAGTCTTCTGGTGAAGGTATTTATTTTGCAGCTAAATCTGGGCGGATGTGTGCCGAAACCATTGTGGAAGTATCTAACAGTGGTGCGCGTATTCCCACAGAAAACGACCTGAAGATTTACCTGAAGCGTTGGGATAAAAAATACGGACTCACTTATAAGGTGCTAGATATTCTGCAAAGTGTGTTCTACCGTTCCGACGCCACCCGCGAAGCGTTTGTGGAAATGTGTGGTGACCTCGATGTCCAAAAGTTAACATTCGATAGTTATCTATATAAGACAGTCGTCCCCGCCAACCCCTTCACCCAACTGAAAATTACTGCTAAGACTCTTGGTAGTCTAATTCGCGGTAATGCCCTAGCTCCCTAATCACAGCATCAACAAGGTTAACCACTCTAGCAGAGGAGATGGGGAATAAATATATTGATTTATCCCCTGTCTCCTCACTTTTAATTCGTCATCAATTTGGCGGTGCTGAATTTGGGTAAGAATCGCTAATCTTATCTGTAAAATCGAATTTTACATCAACAACACCAAATTTTTAATTTTTAATGTTTAATTTTTAATTTTTAATTATCCCCATCCTATCTTCGCAAACTCCGGGGGTCGAGCGCATCTCTTAAACCATCACCCAGTAAATTAAAAGCTAGTACAGTCAGAATAATTAACGCTGCTGGTGGCCAGATTAGCCAAGGTTGCAGCACCAAAATAGAAGCATTGGTAGCCAAGGAAAGCATATTGCCCCAAGAGGGATCTGGTTGTTGAATTCCCAAACCAATCAGACTTAATACAGCTTCCGCACCGATAAAACTAGGAACTGCCAAGGTAGCAGAGATAATGACATAAGTAGCCGTTTGCGGCAAAACGTGGCGGAGAATAATGTAAATTGGCTTACCACCCATTGCTCTTGCGGCTTGCACAAATTCTCGCTCTTTAATTGATAGTACCTGTCCCCGAATGACCCGTGCTAACCCAGCCCAACTAATCACCGAAGTAATCACCACAATCAGTAAAAAGCGCTGGGTACTGGTTAGACCAGGTGGTAAAACGGCACCTAAGGTCACCAAAAGATAAATACCAGGGAAAGTCATTAGCACTTCCGCCAAGCGCATAATCACGCTATCAATCCAACCGCCAAAATAGCCAGAAATGCCACCAATTATTAGACCCAGGGGAAAGGTAATCAGCACCCCAATAATGCCAATAAACATACTAATGCGACCACCATGCACTAGACGACTGAATTGGTCGCGGCTTTGGTCGTCAGTACCTAAGATGTTGAACTTGGCTTCACCAATTGTGCCAAACAAATGCCAATCTAAAGGGATACCGGGAAAGATAGTTACTTCGTCCCACTTGGGGGGTAGAGGTAACCGCAACTGTAATAGGCGGTACTGAGACCCAGAGACAAATAAACTTAGAGGCGAGGGCTTTTGGAAGTCTACAATAAGTTGGCGATCGCCTGTTTCTAAGTCAGTATCTCCCTGGGTTGTAGGATAAATATGCGGCCCGATAAATTGCCCTGATTTTTGAGACACCCAATAAATCCGCGTTGGTGGCAACAGTGAACCATTTGGCTGTGAGGCAAGAGGATTATACGGGGCAACGAAATCAGCCGCAGTTACCGCCACATAGAAAATTAACAGCACAATTGCCCCAAATCGTGCCAAAGGATTTTTTTGTAGTCTTTGCCACCAATTCATAGTTATTTGTCCTTTGTCATTTGTCATTAGTTTAAGATATAGCGATTCCCATTTAAGTGAGGTACAGAAATAATTTTTTTCAACGCAGAGGGACGCTAAGGTAGCGCAGAGTTACGCAAAGATTGCCCAATTTTGTTAGCGATGTACTCAGTACTTCAGCAGATTAGGAAACGCTATAAATGGCTAATGACTAATATCTAAGCATGTCTTTGCTCAACTAAATATAGATGTTCTTCTTGGTTTTTCTCATGTTCTACAACAAAAACATTTGAGTAAAGATTAGCCAGAATTTGTTTACCCTGCTGTGTCAAAGACAAGTAATGCAGCCCTTCTTTGATATAGGGATGAACACCATGCCAATAAAACTTAGCGTAATTTTTGCGTAAATCGGCAGGTGTTTCATAACCCAAAACTTTATTCATCCCAGTTTCTTCAAACTCGTAGAATAAAGACGTAATTTTTTTTAAATAACGTGGGTCGCTTAATTGCCCAATCAAATCAGCCGCGCGGACTAAGCCAGCAAAGCTAACGCTATCTTGATGGTCTTCTGCTGCGGGCACAGGGAACCGAGTTAACTCAATATTACTTTTGATGACATCAGCATCTATCAACTTGTGACCACCAAAACGCTCATCAATGAAAAGTTTGGCTCGATCAACATGATAGGGAGTAAGACTAGCATCAGAAGCCCCAGGATGCAGAGAAATCATTCTGCCATTTTTACCAGTGGCATATAAACCTGCTGCCTCTTGGTCTTGTCGGCAAACGCCTTTCACATAGCCAATATCATGACATACTAAGGAAATAATAAAATGCAACCAGTCTTCACTAGAGACACCACCTTCCCGGATGTGTTTACCTCGTAAAATTTCCTGGCCGACAAGGGTAACTAAGACAGAGTGTTCCACATTGTGATACAGGGCATCGCTATTGGCAATGTTTTCCAGCGCCATATTACCAGCCCAAGCAATAATATCTTGATAATCATTTTTTAAGCAGCCGTATGTGCGACGGTAGCCTTCGCGAATTTGTTTAACAAAAGCATCAATTAAAATTTCAGTGGCATTGAACATATTGGTTGCTCAGATAGATAAGAATTATTTATGGAATGTCGTCACAATTGCATCATCAGATTTACCTTTACTGGAATTGCAGACAATGCAGATTTATACTTATGTAGCTTAGGTCTCGGTGTAGGTGCTAGCCACCTTTATGCCTTGCTCACAATGATAGGCCATGCTTACCTAATTTATAGAAGTAGCAAGTTGTAGATGTGCATTAGGCAAATAGCTAGAAATAGGGGTTTACCCATCCTAAATTAGTGTTTCACATTCATTTACTCAATGGCGGTGATCTGAATACATCAGATGTGTGATGAGGTGAGGGAATCAGCCTGGTTTGTGAATTCTGATTTGCCAATTATAGTGATAATATGTTAATTAGCTTTATTTAAACTAATCATTAGTTGCGGGTGTAATTCAGTGGTAGAATGTCACCTTCCCAAGGTGAACGTCGTGGGTTCGAGTCCCATCACCCGCTTTTGATCATAGCGATGCCTAACGGCCAGCCGCCTGGCATCTACACCTAAATAAAAGCAGGCTAACCTGTAATTTCAGACACGAGCGTATAGCCAGCAGGATAAAGTAGATGTAGAGGCTAAGTCAAACCTATTAGCAGCACATGGGTTTGATGCAACTAGGATTTTTGTGGAGCGCAATTAATTATGACTGCTTTAACCTTACAACTACCTTCTAATCTGAAATTTACTGATGAGGAATTTGCACAAATTGTCGCCGTGAATAAAGAATTACGGCTAGAGTTAACTGCTGAAGGGGAATTAATTATCATGTCACCTACTGGTGGAGAAACGGGAAACCGTAATTTTGAACTGTATCTTGATTTAGGAGTTTGGAACAGACAAAATAAGCTCGGAAAAGCTTTTGATTCTTCCACTGGTTTTAAATTACCAAATGGTGCAACTCGTTCACCTGATGCTTCTTGGGTAAGCATAGAAAGATGGGAAGCTCTTACCGCAGAACAAAGAAAGAAATTTCTCCCTTTGTGTCCTGATTTTGCCGTGGAATTAGTTTCGGAAACTGATGATGTGGAAGATACTAAAGCCAAAATGGAAGAATATTTAGCAAATGGCTTACAACTCGGTTGGTTAATTAATCCCAAAGATAAACAAGTAATAATTTATCGCCCTAATCAAGCACCGGAACTTTTACAATCTCCCACAAGTTTATCGGGTGAAGATGTTCTTCCTGGTTTTGTTTTAAATTTACAGCAGATTTTTGCATAGATGACTGATTATCTTGATTTTATTTCTACAATTACTGACCGTTCCCCAACTAAAACTTTTATAGAAAAGGATTTAGCGACAGAACTCAAGTATTTAAAAAATTTGATTAAAGACCCGAAGAAAAGACTCAAGACTTTCCAGAAAGCAATTTTATTAAATAAGGATAAAATTGCTGAACTTGAGGTTTTTATTGAGGAAAATGAAGCGGAAATTGCCGATGGTTAATGTACACCAAAATCTAGAATCTAAAATTGGTGCTATCAATCTGAATTCTACCTTGATCCTGTCCTGGTGTCTGGCCAGGAACCGAAAAATTAGACTGCGGCTGTTGAGTAGGCTGCTGCCAGATTAAATTACCATTCCTGTCAGCCACTACTGGGGTTGTTGGTGCGACAATATCTGGACTAGGAGGCTGGACAGAGTAGGGGGCAATATTAGTTTGTATACCAGGAGTAACGTTAACAGGTGATGTGACTGTTGTCGGTGATACTTGACTAGGGAATGCTGGGCTGCTATTTAAGTTATTGTAGGAATTTGGTGGTAAATTGTTGGGTACAGTCGGTTGAATGTAACCAGTCCCAGCGTTTAACCCAGTACTAGATGAAAAAGCTTGGTTGGGTGAACTATTAGTACCCGGAGTCTGCATGACTCCACCAACGGAGGTTTGCCCTAAAGAGTTGATTTGAGTTGAAGTCTCACCACTTATGCTAGATAAGGTTTGGTTAAATGAGGTTCGTAAGGGGCTAATTGAGTAAGTATTTGGACTATTTTCGGTTTGATTATTGCCAATTCCCGATATGGAAGATGTTGCTGCTGTTACTGTTGGTTCAGATGATGCTGGTAAAGAGCTTATGCCTAACGACTGATTACCACTATCAAACGCCCCCAACCTCAATAAATTTTCTGCTTCTAAGACAAAAGGATTTCTCGGCTGAGGTGCAGGCGTGTTATTAACCATTCCTGGTACAGCATTGGATGTTGTGCTGTTAGCAGACTGTTGTTTGCTAATTTCCTGGAGTAAGTTGTTGCTCTGATTTGCCTGAGATTTTTCCTTAGGGTTACTAGGTGGTATCGGTAGACTTACCTGATCAAAGTCATTAAACAAAGCTGGTAAGTTATCAATATCTGCCGCAATGGCTTTATCTTCTGCTGATAAGGAGTTATTAGGCTGAACAGAAGTGAATTCTTGGTTTGGCTGGTCAGTAAACACATTTGGATTAGACAAGTATTCCTGAATTACCAACCCTAGCACGGATAAAAAAATTGCTGTTCCCCAAAAACTAGGTTTGCCTAAATTTAATAACCTGGCTTTGAGATAGCGTAAGTAGGCGGGGGGATAATGGCGATGTGGCATAGCTGCTGAAATTTATTAGTAGGTGTCAAAACTTGATCAAAGCTTAAAGCAACGACTGTCAGAATTTTTGGCGTTTTTTGAGTAAATGCTTCAGTCGAAGTAGATGATGACTTTATCCTAGCGTTTCAAGATTTTTTAGTCATTAGTCATTAGTCATTAGTTAGTTATTCTCCCAATCTCCCCATCCCCCCAGGGCTGATTCGTTCCCTAAAAGGGTTAAAATTGCAAGGGCAAATCCACAATTAAGACCGAAAATTTTGGCATCTTCAGTCCGAAATACCTGATTCTTCTTTGCGTCTTTGCGCCTTTGCGTGAGATTATCCTCTTGACAAATCTCCAACACAAGCGAATGAAACAGCCCTGCCCATCCCCCTATCTGCTTCACCGTTGAGCAACCCGCATCAATAAGAATAAACCGATTCCCAAAAACAGAAAGTTAGGTAACCAAGCTCCCATGAAGGGGGAAAGGATACCTGCTTGTCCCATTGCACCACTAATAAAGAAAATTAAGTAATAGGTAAAAATTACGATGACGCTCACAGCAAAACTTGTTCCTCGCCCAGTCCGTTGGGGGATACTTCCCATGGCTGCACCCACTAAGCCAAAGACTACACAGACAAAAGGCAAAGAAATTTTTTGTTGGATACGTACTTGAAGTTTACGAATTTTTTGCCGATCGCCACCGATCCGTTCTACTGCTAATTGTTCTAGGGATTCGGTAATATTCATTTCGCCGTAGTCCCGGCTTTTTTCTGCCAAATTTAACGGTGTGCGCGGTAGTTGCAGTTGTTGGTGTTCAAACCGTAAGATGTTGCGATAGGAGCGATCGGGTGCTACTAAATAGACCGTGCCGTTGTAGAAATCCCAAACATTGTGAGAAGCGTTCCACTGGGCAGATTCTGATACCACAATTTGATTGAGACCTTCTGTGGAGCGATCAATAATTGTTAAACCTTTCATGCGCTTACCATCAAACTGGTCGGCATAAAATAAGCGTGTCAGTATTCTACTTTTGCTACCGTCTGGCTGTGGGATGTCCCGATATTCAGGATAAAAAATATTTTCCTGTTTAAAAGTGGGCTTATCTGATTTGAGGGCTTGCTCAAGGGTAAGAGTTGCTTGGTAATTGGCGGCTGGTGCTATTTGCTCGTTAAAGACAAATGTCATGCCTGTGACTACAAGACTTAACATCACAGCAGTTAACACCATGCGATAGACACTTACACCACAGCCACGCAGGGCAATTAATTCACTCTCGCTAGAAAGACGACTATAGGTCATCAAAGTAGCCAGCAGCGTGGACATGGGAAAAGCTAAAACAATAAAATTTGGCAGCTTTAATAAAAAAACCTGAATAGCGATGTTGATTGGCAGTCCAGACTCGACAATTCTCCTCACTAGGTCAAACACAGCATCAATAGTCACGCCAAGTGATGAAAAAGCTCCCACACCAAATAAAAATGGTGCCACCAATTCATTGGTGAGGTAGCGATCCATGATCGTAAAAGGCAGTAGTGAATTGAGGTTGTAAAAAGACTTGAGCTTCTTTGATAACATAAGGAACTATCAAGATTAAGTATGGGCACCCCAGGTGAAGCAAAGCACGAATATTCTCTTTAAAATTACATAATTATCACCAACTAATTTTCAGAAACTCAGAAAATGAAACGAATTAATTAGGTTTTAATAGGTAAAAATAAAAAATGCAATTATTAATGATTAATTTATGCTTGAAAGTTATCCCCTAAATAGTATTGCCGGACAAGGGGATTATTATAAAGTTCGTCAGCATTACCAAAAGCGAGAATTTGTCCTTCACGCATAATATAGGCGCGGTCAGTAATGGCGAGGGTTTCGCGGACATTGTGGTCTGTGATTAAGATACCCATACCGCGATCGCGTAGTCGTGCCACAATTTGCTGAATTTCGGAAACCGCAATTGGATCAACTCCGGCAAACGGTTCATCCAAAAGTAAAAATTTCGGGCCTTCTCGTCCCGCAGCCAACGCCCTAGCTAATTCCGTCCGGCGGCGTTCGCCACCAGAAAGTTGAATTCCTTTGCTATTGGCTACTTTTTCCAAGCGAAATTCCCGCAGTAAAGCTTGTATTCGCCTTGACCACTCCCATCTTGGCACATTGGTTTGCTCTAACACCAAAAGGATATTATCCCGTACCGAGAGTTGGCGAAAAACACTTGCTTCCTGGGCTAAATAGCCAATGCCTAATCGCGCTCTTTTGTGCATGGGCATTCCGGTTATTTCCAAATTATCCAGCCAAACTCTTCCCTGATTAGGCTTTTCTAAGCCTGTAGCAATGTAAAAGGTCGTCGTTTTACCCGCACCATTTGGGCCTAGTAAGCCGACGACTTCACCTTGGGCAATGGAAAGATTGACGCGATTGACGATATTTTTTTTACCGTAAGATTTGTGAATATTTTCTAAAACAATTTTCACTATTCGCGTCCTTTCTTAGTGGTTGATGCTAGTTAGAACGATTTAAACTTGGTGTCGCTGGGGCAGGTGTAGGGGCTTGACTGCCAATTTCTGCATCGTTCACCATATAGGTAGACTCTACCTGTCGGTTGGCTTGGGGTAAAGCGACAAAGCGTCCTTCATCAATCAGATAAGTCACTTTCTCCGCACGGATACTATTGACCCCCTGTTGTAAAATATAAACGTTGCCACTGAAATCAATCCGACGTTCTTTGTTGAAATACTGTGCCTGAGCTGCTGTTGCTTGCAGTTGACGGGCAGGATACAACATTTGCACGTTACCGCGAGCAGTAATTACTTGAGTATTCGCGTTATATTCTTGCACATCAGAGCGGATGGTGAGAGGGCGATTTTCCCCAGATGTTTGTGCAGTAGCAGTTTGCACTTGGGTAGGAAATGTCAACACACCCAAAAATGCTGCTGGTAGCATCAAGGCAAATCCCAAGCGACGCATCTGTGATATTGGCAATTGATAGTAGGGCTGCATAATTAATTACGAATTTAGGATATCAGCTTGTATACTAATTATCTCAATTACTTTGTCCAGAGATAAAATCTACAATCTGGAGTAACTTGGGATAACTACTGGCTGAAATATTGACGCTTTGCCAAACCTCAAGGTTTCGCCATTGAGTAAACAAGTTGATTTGACATAAATACTACTCGATGACTCTTGTGGAAGCCATTCTTGGTATAGAAAGCCTCAGCCAGTCCCTCTTTTAAGGTTAGAAGATAAACTGAGCTAACGTGGAATGTTAACAGTGTGTCTACTAGTTGATGAAGCAGGTTGGTTCCTATTCCCTGAGCTTGTTTGTCAGGCCGGACACAGATTGTTTTCAACTCGAAGCGAAGAGTGTTTTCCCATTGCTCACAATTGCCAACAACAAATCCCAGGATCGCTTTTTTTCTCCATATAAACCCGACAAATCCGGGTGTGTTGAGGATTTCTTGCAACCGGATTCTCGCTGTTTCCATAGTCCATTGCTGATTCATCGGTTCACCGTTGAATACTTCAACAGCTAACTGAGCACATTCATCCAAATGCTCAGTGGTAAATGCCAAGATATTTTCTTCCATTTTTGATGGCAATGATTTTATTCTGTATCAATAATATTGGGAAATAAGAAAGAGCTTCCCATTCCCCAACTTAATATCCTGGATTACCTCAATACTGCTCGGTTAGGCAAATTCGTGAGCCGAAAACCCTTGTAGAGACGTTACAGGGAACGTCTCTACTAATCGTTAATCAGCACAATCCGAGGCAAAGGCAAAACCTGATGATCACCCAAGTTACCAGCGCTTATTTTGTCTGTACTTGTTTGTTGTAATGCTGTCAACAATGCAGCACTTTGGCTCAAGAACTCGTCCACATCAATGCCGCCGTAAACAGATGGATAACGTCGCAGGCGATTGCTGCCTTCTCCCAGTAAAATTACCGCACCTCGCCAGTTGCGATTACCCAGATGATACAATGCCACGGCAATTTGTAAAATGCCTTGATAAAAGGTTTTTTCTGGTTCGCTTGCTTCTATCCACAAAGCCTCTAAAGTGTCATGACAGGCGTAGAACTGTCCAGAATTAAACTGTTCTACACCTTGCCAAAACTCTTGGGGCATAATTTCGCTCATGCCATGCTCTCTCGCACTTCTTTGATTGTTTCTAAAGAGATATCTTGTTTGTCTCCAGCAAACTCGTTATCCGGTGTGAGGAACAGCATACAGTGACATTCTTTGCGTTCTCTCATAGGGACACAGGGACAGTTCCAATATGTAGCATTGACTTCAGCTTCTTTGTCTTCATAGTGGCGACAGGGACACAAAGGCGCACCTAGTTCGTCTTTATGTTTGGCTAGTCCTTCAATTACCACTGCGGTCACAGAAGGTTCAGAACAGAAGTAGGTTCCTGTACGCTTGGCGTATTGTTCGGAAAAGTGCCGCATTGCCTCTAGGCTTTTATCGGTGGATTTTGTGTTATTTTCTGATGAGATCATGGGGATCGGTGCTCATAATTTAAATATTTCTTTGCATTGTACCTCAGCCTCGTGGGGCTATTGATGGGGGTTTTTCCCCAACCTTTAAGGAGTTCTGAGTAAATTTAACGAAGGAAGAGGGAAGAAGAAAGAAGGAAGAAGTCTTCTTTCTTCTGTTTAAATCCCCACTTCGACAGGTGATACAGTGAGCGGCTCGAGTGACTTGTACTGAGCCTTGTCGAAGTAGCCTTCGCCGAACTCCTGTCGAACTGCTCAGTGACCACCACTAATTTTCCTTCTGACTTCTGACTCCAACAGCACTTCCTTCTTTAAGACATGTTTCTAGTCAGTGAGTTCATGATGCACGTAATGGTTTTTGCAGTTGTGGTTGCAATGCTTGTTCGCTTTGCACAAGGATACCAGGGTGATCCCAATTAATTACTGTTTGTTCTGGTGTTGAAGTCGTCTTCTGCCACAATACCCAACGACTACCCTGTGGTAAGGAAGAGAGGCTGAAGGGGTTTTGAGTTAGCCAAATCAAAGGATTTTTCTGGCGATCGCTAGTGCTAAAATCTTCTTGATATGTGGTTGCTGCTAAAGTTTCTAAAACCACGCGATCGCCTTTCATTAAACCTGTGGCGGCTGTCCACAGTTGCACTGGCATTTGCTGTTTTTGTGCGTAGAAATACAGTGATGCTGCGGTAATTACTGCTTGTTCAAAGTTGTCTGTTTCCCAATTACTAGAACTATCAAGGGCAATAATTATCTCCTGTCCACCTGTAACTATTTCTAATTCCCGCACCCGTAATTCCCCGTAGCGGGCACTGGTACGCCAGTGAATTAGACGAGTAGGATCGCCAATGCGGTAGGGACGGAGCGATCGCACTAATCCCGTCGTGGCAGTCTGCAAGGGTCTACCACGGGAATTGCTGCTGATGCTTTCTTCTTGCCCGATTTCATCTACCAAGGGACAAGTAGTCAGAGGTAACACGGTGGGATAAACAATCGCCGTTACTGGACACTCACGCTGACGACGACACCAAAACAATCCTAAAGGCGCGCCAGAACCAAGTTCCACTGTGTGCCAGCGATAAATACCCCGGCGTTGAGTGGGTTGATAGTATACCCAACGGTAACTACTTTGGCTCTTAATTGTTTCAATTGCCGTTTTTACTGGTTTTCCTAAGACAAAGGGCAGTATATCCTCAACTTGTAGCAAGCTTACAGGTTGTCGTGTTTGATTGCAGATTTCTAATTCCACAGTTAATTCATCGCCTGCTGATACAGGTGAAATGGAGTGGCGTATGACAACTAGACCAACAAGCGATCGCGGTGGTAAAACTGCTGCTATACCCAAAAGAGCAAGACTAACGCCGCTAATCGCATACAGCCAGCCTGCCATTGTATTCACAGCAGCCCCAAAAAAACAAATAGCAATTACCGCTAGTACCCAACCAGTATATGCAGGGGCACTAGCACGTATTTCTAACCAATTGGTGATGGGTTTAATGATTTTCATGTTTCTTTTTTAACCCAACACCAAGAAAAATTCACAGTGTCTCAGGGGTTGGTAAAAAAGCCATAATATTAGTATTTGTAATGTATCTTGGCTAAAAGGCTAATTTATTTATGGAATCAGTGATTTCTGAACACATCGAAATCACGCCTCATGTATGTGGTGGTAAACCACATATCGTCGGCCATCGAATTCGAGTACAGGATATTGTTATCTGGCACGAACGACTAGGATTGTCTTCAGATGAGATAGTCTCTCAGTATCCCAGCATTACCTTAGCTGATGTGTATGCGGCTTTGGCTTATTACCACGATCATCTAGAAGAAATTAGGCAACAGATTCGAGATGATGAAGAGTTTGCTAAACAGTTACAAGCACAAACTCCTTCTCTACTCCAGCAAAAACTAGGAAATCGAAATGTTCAGAACGATTCGATTTCACCTTGATGAAAATGTCAGTAATGCGATCGCGGATGGGTTGCGTCGTCGTGGTATTGATGTGACTACCACCCCTGAACAAGGACTCATCTCTGTATCAGATGAGGAACAAGTGTTGTTTGCACTAAATGAGGGTAGAGTCATCTTCACTCAGGATGCAGACTTTCTGCGTCTACATCAGGCAAATGTTAAGCACGCTGGTATTGTCTACTGTAGTCAAGGTAGTCGGTCAATAGGCAACATTATACGCAGCTTGATTATGATCTGGGAGTGGTTGGATTTAAATGATATGAATAGCCGTGTTGAATTTATTTGATGGGAATATAGCGTTTTTCAGTCTAGTGAAGTACAATAGCAAGAATGGGTAAACCAATTATAAATATCAGTTAAGGAGACTTGATTAAAAGCACTTTCAATTGCTTTTGCTAAGTCTGGATAACTTCTAGCCTCAAGAGAACGTAGTAAATTTTTTATTTTTGACCAACAGTTTTCAATTGGTGAAAAATCAGGAGAATATGGTGGTAAATAGATCAATTTAGCTCCAGCCGATTCGATTATTTTCTCAATATCTCCCCCTTTATGAATTGAACAATTATCCATGATTACACAAGCACCTTTCCACAGCTTTGGAACTAATTTTTGAGAAATGTAAGCTTCAAATGTCAGTCCGTCATATGCTCCTAAAATACTATATTGACTAATCACGCCTTTGAGAGCAATTGCTCCAATTATAGAGACATTTTTACAGCGTTTTTGAGGTCGTGAGCCATGCGCTCTTTTACCTTTTTTAGAACGAGCGGAGTGTCTTATTAAAGATAGATTAGCTCCTGCTTCGTCAAGAAAGACAAGGTTTTCCGCCGGTATTCCATGAAGTTGAAGCCAGAACTGTACTCTTAATAGTTGAACTCTTTCCGTCTCTTTCTCTGAGGCGTGCAATGTTTTTTTTTAAGGCTTATTTCTATCCTCTGTAACATCCTGTCTACCGTAGATATACCAATTGTTATTCCTGTTTTTTCTTTGAGTTCTGAGCGAATTTCTGATAAAGTCGAGTCATTCTTAGCTTCAACTATTTCTTCAAGAATCTTCATTTGTTCTTCGTTGAGCTTTGGAGGAGTTTGTTTTGTCCTAACTTTAGGAGCGATATTTGCTGTTTCTCTATATTGCTTTAGTAATTTCTCAATAAAACCTAAACTGACACAAAATTTCTTTGCTAATTGACGTTGTGATATTCCACCGGACAAGTATGTATCAAATATTTTTTGGCGGAAGTCGAGGGAATATGGTTTCATTTTTACCCTTGAGTAGATGCACTGATTTATCTTAATTAGTGTACTTCATTAGACTAGTAAACGCTATAGTACATCTGCGGGATATTAAGGATGGAGAGCGATCGCTTTGCGACCTCGATCCTACCGACAACTTTTATTGGCGGTAACGTCGGCGTTCTTGTAATTCGAGAGAACGGCATGAACCCTGTAAAGCATATTCAGTTGCTATTGAAACTCCTTGTCTACCGGTAGATGAAGGTTTTAATTTCCAGCTACGCGCTTGTCTCAAAGTTTCTTCATCCAATATGGGGTTTCCACTAGAGCGAACAAGACGCACATTCGTCACATTACCTTTCTCGTCAGTATCGACAACTATCTCCACTCTGCCTTCTATTGCTTGTCGTTTTGCTGACTCTGGATACTGAACACTGCATTGAGTACAACTTGCTCGACTATTACTTGAATTGTTAATTTTGCGAGGTGTTGGTTCTATCACTACTGCCGGACGTCGTCTTATTCTTTGTTCATTGCTAACATTAGTACCAATACCAATACCAGAGCCACTTGGGTTATTTGACGGGACTTTACTACCTCTAACGATAGGTCTATGCCTTCGGCTTGGGTTGTTTGACGGAACTTTACTACTGCTAACGCTGCTGTTTCGACTTGCTCTTAAGTCTCTTACCCTACTCAAACACTGGGTTAGTTCCTCATTACGTGTTTCTGGGATTTGAACATGCAAAGACTCTTGAACTTGCTCAGGCTGCTCAATTGCTTTGATTGGTTGATATTCTTCAGATGGTAGTGGGAGTAAAAAATTGCTTATACCTGATAGCAGTACACTAATCTGCAAAGCTATTGAAGCGATCGCATTGTCAGCAAAAAAAACTCCAGGAATACTAGAAAAGCTCATAATCTATGTCAGCTAGTTATTAGCGGAGGTTGCTAGTACAGCAATATTTTACAGTACATCAGTCTGGTTTTTCTTTGAAGGGCTATGTTAACGACGATATTACGGCAATTCAAAGAAGATTTATGGAAAAATTAAACCGCTAGAAACCTTTGAATTATATCTTGACTGAGTTCGTCGGTTGAACCGGAGGCGACAATACCACCTTTTTGCATGGCGTAATAGTAATCAGCCTGACGCACAAAGTGTAAATGTTGCTCTACCAATAAAACAGAAATGCCTGTGGTTTCGACGATGCGACGGACTGCGGCTTCAATTTCTAAGATGATAGAGGGTTGAATGCCTTCGGTGGGTTCATCTAAGACGAGTAATTGGGGTTGTCCCATTAAAGCACGGGCGATCGCTAGTTGTTGTTGTTGTCCACCACTTAAATCACCACCCATTCGCGACAACATTGTTTTTAAGACAGGAAATAAATTAAAAATTTCTTCAGAAATTTCTGGTTTTTTTATGGGTTTGCGTCTAGCTTCTAAGCCTAGTAATAAATTCTCTTTGACTGTCAAACGGGGTATGATTTCTCGTCCTTGGGGAACATAACCTATTCCCATTTTTGCCCTTTGATCAGGAGTTTTGGGGTTGATTAATTCCCCTGCTAAGTTAATTGTGCCACTGCGGGGTGGGAGTAATCCCATAATTGTTTTGAGTAGGGTGGTTTTACCTACACCGTTGCGTCCAATTAGACATACCATTTGCCCGGATGGTACGCTCAAGTCTACGTTACGCAGTATGTGGCTTTCGCCGTAGTAGACGTTAATGTTGGAAATTTTTAGCATTGTCGTTGTGTTGAATGGCAGTTGATTTACTCGCGCAAAGGCGCAAAGGCGCAAAGGAGGAAGAAGGAGAATTCTTCATCTATTCTTGCTGTTGTCCTAGATATACTTCGATGACGCGGGGGTCATTTTGGATTTCGGTAAAACTGCCTTCGCACAGTACTGAACCTTCGTGGAGGACTGTAACTTTACGGGCAATTTGACGCACGAATTCCATGTCGTGTTCAATTACTAAAATTGAGTGGTTTTGGGCTAATGTTAATAGGAGTTCGCCGATGTTATGAGTTTCTTCGTCTGTTAACCCGGCGACTGGTTCATCTACTAGTAGTAGGTCAGGGGATTGGGCGACTAACATGCCAATTTCTAAGCGTTGCTTTTCTCCGTGGGAGAGTAAGGCTGCGGGGATGTCTGCTTTGGGTGTTAAACCGATGGTTTCTAATAATCCTTTAATATTGTTTTTTTCGGCAGGTTGAGACTGTCGAAATAAAGTTGAAAGGACGTTTTTATTACGGTTGCTGGTAATTTCTAAATTTTCACGGGAGGTTAAGTTTAAGTAAATTCGAGGTGTTTGGAATTTCCGTCCAATTCCTAATCGAGCAATTTGATGTTCAGATAATGAACGTAGGTTTTTCCCTTTAAATAAAACTCTACCAATGCTTGGTTGCACTTTGCCTGTAATGACATCCAAAAAAGTTGTCTTTCCTGCACCGTTAGGACCAATTACTACCCGCAATTCTCCCGCATCCATGCTGAAGTTTAGTTGGTTTATCGCTTTAAAACCATCAAAACTTACAGTTACGTTTTCAGTTTCCAAGATTTTGGCGTTCATTTTGCACTTCGGGATCGTCTTCTAAAGAGGGATATGTAGCAATTTGTTGACGGCGGTGGAAAAAAGCCATTTTTTGACTTTGCAACCATCCCATGATGCCGTCAGGGAGAACTGTCACCACAATTAAAAACAGTCCGCCCTGGAAAAATAACCAGTATTCGGAAAATTCTTCACTGAAAAAGGTACGGGCATAATTGACTAATAATGTACCCACAATTGCCCCAGTTAATGTAGCACGTCCCCCCACTGCTACCCAAATTACCATTTCAATGGAAAAAGCAATATCCATTGATCTGGGTGAGACAGAACCACTTTGAAGAGTGTAAAATGCTCCGGCGATACCTGCGATCGCACCGGAAACTGCAAACACCAAAACTTTAAATTCTGTGGGGTTATAGCCGGAAAATCTCACCCGACTTTCATCATCACGAATGGCTATTAATAATCTGCCAAAGCGTCCACTTGTCAACCAGCGACAAATTCCGTAGGTGGCGGCGAGAAAAACTACTGTCAGACTGTAAAAAATGAATTGTGTTTTGCTATCGTTGACATCTGCTCCCAACAAAGTTCTAAAACTTGTGAGTCCATTTGTACCGTTGAATAGTTGTTGTTGACCATTAAAAAAGTTGAAAAATATAATCACTGCGGCTTGAGTGAGTATAGAAAAATATACACCTTTGAGACGATTGCGAAATACTAAATAGCCAAATAATCCCGCTAGTAAACCGGGAATCACCACCACAACCACTGTCGCCACGGGAAAAGAATAAAAAGGTTGCCAAAACCGAGGTAATTCAGTAATACCAAACAACCCCATAAAATCAGGTAATTCGCCAGGGGGAACTTGTAATTTCAGGTGCATTGCGATCGCATATCCACCCAAACCAAAGAAAATCCCATGTCCCAAACTCAATAATCCGGTATAACCCCAAATCAAATCAATACCTAAAGCCACAATCGCCAGCGATAAAAATCGCCCCAGCAAATTCAGACGAAACTCTGACAGCACAACTGGCATAATTAAGATGAGGATCAGTGCGATCGCCACCACCATCCCAACCTCAATTAAAACTAACCTTCCTCCTTTCTGCTTCATTCTCTGAGTCCTCTGCGCCTCTGTGGTTCAAACATCAACAGTACGACCCTTCTGGGGAAAAATCCCCGCAGGCTTCCACTGTAAAAACGCGATAATCAATGCAAACACCATCACCTTTGCCATACTGGTTGTCGCAAAGAAATTGAAAAAATCTGCTAAAGGCTGAATCGGCGATAACAAAAAAGCCAAAGTACCAGAACCAATTAAAAAATTAGCCGTACCAATTCCCAAAGCAGCGACAATAGTACCTGTCAAATTACCTACACCACCGACAACCACCACCATAAAAGTGTCGATAATATAGTTCTGTCCAGTATTTGGCCCTACAGAACCGAGTAAACTAATGGCACAACCAGCCACACCAGCCAACCCCGAACCCAAGGCAAAAGTAATCGCATCAACTTTTTGTGTAGGGATACCCAAACAAGCACTCATACTGCGGTTTTGCGTCACAGCCCGGATTTTTAATCCCCAATTAGAACGCTGCAAAAATAGATAAATTCCTACCACACAAATTATTGTCAAAGCAATAATAAATAACCGAGCAAATGGCAACTGTACACCACCCAAAGCTATGCCATCTTGTAACCAAGTTGGAGCCGTGACATCTAAATTTCGAGGCCCAAAAAAAGGCTGATTCAGTGCTTGCTGTTCACTTAATAAATTGCTGGTGACGATTGTTATTCCTAGAGATAGTAATAATATTACTGCCACAAACCAATTACGAACTTTTCCCCAATTGGTGCGAGAATTTAAAATCCGTAAACTTCCAAAAAACAACAAACAAAATAAGACTATACCAATTACCAACAACCAATTCACACTGCGAACAAACTGTTGGAAAATTAAACTCACTCCCCAAGTTGCTAATAAAGTTTCGAGAGGTCGTCCATAGAGATAACGAATCACCCCTCGCTCTAAAATTAACCCCACAGCAGCAGTGAACAAAAAAGCAAAAATCAAAGCCAAAAATATATATAAATCAAACCAAACCCCACCCAACTGTTTACAGGCATTTTGCACAACAAATGTTGTATAAGCACCAAACATCATCAATTCACCATGCGCCATATTAATGACGCCCATCAACCCAAAAATAATTGCTAATCCCAACGCAGCAATTAATAATACCGACCCAATACTAATACCATTAAATACCGCCTCTAAGAAACCTGTTAGCACCTATTCTTCTCCCACAAATCTCAACTAATCCTGAGCAAATGTCACATAATTCGTAATCAGTAATTAATTACGAATTACGAATTACGAATTACGAATTACGAATTACAAATTAGTATTAGACTTGCTTGTACTTACCGCCTTTAGCTGGATCTGACCAATCACAACCAAACCCCTTAGTTTCTTTCACAAATTGATTCCAAGGCACTGGCTCAACTGGTGCAGGAGTAGCATAGACAATATCAAATAAACCATCTTGCCGGACTTGACCAATCCGCACAACTTTAGAAATGTGATGATTGGCGCTCATTGTAACTTGACCTTCCGGCGCATCTATAGTTTGACCGTAAGCCGCAGCGCGGACTTTATCTAAGTCAGTAGTGCCAGCTTTTTCTACTGCTTGTTTCCACAAATAAACTGCGATGTATCCTGCTTCCATTGGGTCGTTGATTACCCGGTCTACACCATACTCTTTTTTGAAGGCTTCTACAAATTTTTTGTTAGCAGGTGTGTCTACTGTTTGGAAGTAGTTCCAGGCAGCATAATGACCTTGAAGATACTCAACACCAATGGCTTTAACTTCTTCTTCTGCAATACTTACAGACATAGAGGGATATTTTTCTGGCGTCAATCCAGCCCCCCTTAATTGTTTGAAGAAAGCAACGTTGCTATCACCATTTAAAGTGTTGTAAATTATACCACCGTTGGGCAAAGCTTGCCTGATTTTAGTGATAATAGGTGTAACTTCTACGTTACCTAGGGGTAAGTAATCCTCACCAACTGTTGTGCCACCTAAAGCCTCTAGTTGAGCTTTAATAATTGTGTTAGCAGTCCGGGGAAAAACGTAGTCGGAACCAACTAGAAAGAATTGTTTACCTTTATTTTTTAATAGCCAATCAACAGATGGCTCAATTTGTTGATTGGGAGCAGCACCAGTATAAAAAATGTTTTTAGAACATTCTTGACCTTCATACTGTACTGGATACCAGAGCATATGGTCTTTGCTCTCAAATACTGGCTTCACATTCTTGCGGCTAGCAGAAGTCCAACAACCAAAAATAACGGCGGTTTTATCCTGGTCAATGAGCTTGGTTGCTTTTTCTCTAAAAGTATCCCAGTTAGAAGCACCGTCTTCAGTAATTGCTTCAATTTGTTTACCTAAGACACCACCAGTAGCGTTAATTTCTTTGATTGCTAATTTTTCAGCATCGACAACACTTTTTTCACTAATAGCCATTGTGCCACTCAGGGAGTGCAAAATACCTACTTTGATGGTGTCACCACCAGTAGCAGCAGCCGGAGAAGCTGTTGGACTGTCTGTAGCGGTTGGGGAGTTATTCGCACAAGCCTTCAGTAAAACGCTGCTACCGATAGTTGCAGAACTGTAGATTAAAAACTTCCGTCTGTTAAATTGTCTACTCATATCTTGATGAATTTCCTTCGGAATGTACCAGCTAACTCATGGAAAGCTGACAAGATTAATCTTTAAACTGAGATATTAGTGCGTTATTTTACTATTAAATTGTTATCTCTTATACAAATTATTCGGTTCACATCACAAAAAGTTAATTTTGCCTTTCTTTTCTCTTGCCTCGCAGACAAGAAGGGTTGAAGGGAAAGGGCTTCAATCAAGCGAATTAGTGCAAATATCTCATAGATTTTTGTTCATGGATGCCATTTTGGGATTTATGGAGATTTTCGGTAATTTCCATGTCTAGAAGTAATCAAGTTTGCTATGGTCACGACTAGTTGCTCTGGGTCAACAGGTTTAGCCACATGCATCTGAAAGCCAGCCTCTAAGGCACGGAGACGATCTTCACTATCAGCATAAGCAGTTAAGGCAACTGCCGGGACTCCTCCAACCTTGTCTGGCTTCAGCGCACGTATTTTGCGAATCAGGCTGTAGCCATCTTCACCAGGCATAGCAATATCACAGATACAAATATCAGGCTGTAACTCAGGTAGCATTGCCAATGCTGCTGCTGCTGATGCAACTGTCATGACAGTTGCGCCATCTGCTTCCAAGACGGTGGAGATGTAAAAGCGACTATCCTCGTCATCATCCACTACGAGAATTTCTAAGCCAGCAAGAGCTAGAGAAGCTTGTCTAAGGTCTTCCATTAGTGTTGGCAAAAGTAATAATTATTTGTAACGAACTGCTGGTTTTTGTCCTACACACCATACCTTTGGCAATTCTACTGCGATCGCAGCTTTTTTTTATGCCCAAATGATCCTGCTTCTCTCGCAGTGATGGTAGGTACTTCTATGACTCAACTCACCTAAAAATTCGGTGATCAAAGTCTTCTGTATCAGAAGATACCTTAATAAATTTCTATTAATAATTTTTGTGAAAAATGTAATTTTAGTTAATTTTTCTTAAATTTTATTTACATTACTGTAAACGGGGATTTACGTGAAAATACAGCAATTTTAAAAGAATTGTGGTCTACCCATGAAGGCAGTCAATAGTAAATAGCACAAAAGCAATTAATTAAGTCTGTACTTATAGTTATGCTTGGGCTGGGGACTATTCAACCATAAGGAGTATTTCAAAAATTTCACAAGACTGCTATACCACAACATGAGAGCCATCTCAAGACTAGTTGTAATCAATAGGACTTAAACATGAGTACTAACGATACTACCATCCCCTTCCAAGTTGACCTCAGCAACTGTAACAAAGAGCCAATTCATATTCCTGGCTCTATTCAGCCGCACGGAGTTCTTTTAGCACTAAAAGAAGCAGATTTAACTATCCTGCAAATTAGCAATAATACATTTGATTTAATTGGATTGAAACCTGAAGATTTAGTTAATAAAAATTTAAATTACTTGCTTGACTCAGACCAAATTAATTTATTGAAAAATTCTTTAACTCAAGATGATTTACCAATTATCAACCCCATTGATTTTAATATTAATACAGGCGAGCAATCTCTAGATTTTGATGGTATTCTTCACCGTTCCCATGAAATTTTAATTTTAGAGTTAGAACCTAGATTATTAGAAAAAAGTAATGTTTTTTTTAAATTTTATCACTTAGTTAAACAAGCGATGTCAAAGCTACAGATGGCATCAACTTTAACAGAACTGAGTCAGATACTAGTCAAAGAAGTAAAAAAACTTACAGGTTTTGACCGAGTAATGCTCTATCGATTTGATGAAAATTGGAGTGGTAGTGTTATTGCTGAAGAAAAACCAGAATATTTGACACCTTATTTAGGTTTGCACTATCCAGCTTCTGATATTCCCAAACAAGCTAGAAAACTCTATAGCCAAAACTGGCTGAGACTGATACCGGATGCTAACTATCAACCTGCGGCAATTGTGCCAACAAATAACCCTTTAACTGACGAGCCTTTAGATTTAAGCAGGTCAGTATTGCGAAGTGTCTCGCCTATACATATTGAATATATGCATAATATGGGCGTGACTGCATCCATGTCAATTTCCATCATGAAAGACGGAAAACTATGGGGATTAATTGCTTGTCATCATCAAACACCTAAATATATTCCCTATGAAATTCGCAATGCTTGTGAATTCTTGGGGCAAATGACATCTTTAGAAATGGCTGCTAAAGAAGATAGTGAAGATGTTGAATCTAAGATCCAGGTAAAATATTATCACTCCAAATTAGTGGAGTATATGTCATTAGAAAATAACTTCATTGACGGCTTAATTAACAAGCAACCAAATATCCTCAATCTTGTCAAGGCTCAAGGAGCAGCAATCTGTTTTCATGGCAATTTTTTTACAATTGGTAGCACGCCAGCACAACAAGATATTCAGGATTTAGTAGAATGGATAAATCAGAATTTACATGAAGATATTTTCTACACCAATTCGCTATCGCAAGTTTACCCAGAAGCAGAAAAATTGCGGGATGTTGCTAGTGGTTTGATGGTTCTTTCCATATCCAAAACTCAAAAAAACTATGTTTTATGGTTTCGCCCAGAAGTAGTACAAACTGTTGATTGGGGAGGTAATCCTAATAAACCTGTAGAAGTGAAAGCAAATGGCAGTAAACATATATCACCCCGCAAATCATTTGAATTATGGAAAGAAACAGTATTGTTGAAATCTCATCCTTGGAAATCCTATGAGGTGAATGCAGCGCTAGAATTGAGAAGCGCAATTATTGGCGTGGTGTTGCGGAAAGCAGATGAATTAGCCCAGTTGAATATTGAACTAGAACGCAGTAATAACGAATTAGATGCTTTTGCTTACATTGCTTCTCATGATTTAAAAGAACCACTGCGCGGTATTCACAATTACTCTAACTTCCTCATTGAAGATTACGGCGAAATCTTAGATGAAGAAGGTAAAACAAAGTTAAAAACATTGATTCGTCTGACTCAGCGCATGGAGGATTTAATCGATTCGCTGCTGCATTTTTCTCGCTTGGGAAGAGTAGACCTTTCTAGGCAGCAAACAGATATTAATAGTATCGTACATCGCAGTTTGGACTTGTTGAGCGCCAGAATTGAGGAGATGAACGTAGAGATTCGTATTCCTAGAACACTACCAACAGTGTATTGCGATCGCGTGCAGATAGTTGAAGTCTTTAACAATTTAATTGCTAATGCCATTAAATACAACGATAAAGCCGAAAAATGGATTGAAATTGGCTATATCGAAGAGTCACCAGCACCAATGGTATTTTACGTGCGAGATAATGGTATCGGTATTCAAGAAAAACATTTTGAGGCAATTTTCCGGATCTTCAAACGACTACACGGGCCAAGCAAATATGGCGGTGGGACTGGAGCAGGATTGACCATTGCCAAAAAAATTGTCGAACGACATGGCGGTAAAATTTGGGTAGAGTCAACCTATGGTGAAGGTAGTACCTTCTATTTCACATTGCAGGAGTAGACTGAACTGATGATTGGTAATTTTGCTAAACCTTTACTGGTGATTGAAGATAGCGACGAAGACTTTGAAGCTTTGTGTCGAGTCATGAAACGAGAAGCCGTTGTCAATCCTATCTTTCGCTGTACCGATGGCGATGAGGCGCTAGACTTCATTTACCAAACTGGGGCTTATAGCAGCCAAAAATCTCCCCGTCCGGCGATTATTTTACTCGACCTCAATTTACCAGGAACTGATGGCAGAGAAGTTTTAGAACAAATTAAGCAAGATGAAGACTTCAAATATATTCCCGTAGTTGTATTTACAACTTCGTCTAATCCTAAAGATATCGAAATATGTTATCGCTCTTCCGTAGCTAGTTATATGCTCAAACCAATCGATATCAACAGATTAGTTGAGACTATTCAAAGTTTCATAACTTATTGGTTAGATATAGTAATACTCCCTGATGCTGTTAGCAAATAGTTATGGTGCAACCGCTAACTGTTTTAATTGTCGATGATTGTCCTGAAGACCGCCAGGTTTATCGTCGCTATCTGTTGCAAGACCAGGAATACAGCTACACAATTCTCGAAGAAGAATCAGGAGAAGGAGCGTTGACATTATGTCGGCAGTTTCAGCCTGACGGGATTTTATTAGACTTTTTGCTGCCAGACTTGGATGGTTTGGAATTTCTGGCACAATTAAAACAGCAATCACAGGGAGTCATACCAGCAGTAATTATGTTAACTGGCTATGGCAACGAATCTGTGGCTGTACAGGCAATGAAAAGTGGAGTCCAAGATTATTTAGTTAAGGGACAAACAACAGGTGAGCGTTTGCGCTCAACTATCCATTCGGCGATTAAAAACGCTCAATTAAGTCAGGAATTGCAACGCAGTGAGGAGCGTTTTCGGACTTCAGTTGAGAATATGCTAGATTGCTTCGGCATTTTTTCAGCCGTTCGTCATGAAACGGGTGGAATTGTCGATTTTCTGGTGGATTACGTGAACGCCGCAGCTTGTGATTTTAACCAGAAAAGCAAGGAGGAACAGCAGGGCGAATATCTGGGTAAAATCCTCCCTAATCTGCGAGAAAATGGCTTGTTTGATGAATGTTGCCAAGTTGTAGAAACAGGTAAGCCTTTAGTTAAAGAATCATTAATCCAAACTTTCTTTGATATTCAAAAGAATTTCACCAGAGCCATTGATATTCGCATCACCAAAATGGGAGATGGCTTTGTCGCTTCCTGGCGAGATGTCACCGAAAAAAAACGCGCAGAAGCAAAATTACGAGAGAGTCAACAGTTCATTGAGCGCATTGCTGATACAACACCAGGGATTTTGTACGTTTATGATTTGATAGAACGGCAAAATATCTATACCAATATTCAAGTTACCAAGCTGCTGGGTTATACTCCCCAACAAATTCAGGAAATGGGCAATGAGTTTCTCGCATGTTTAATGCATCCTGAAGATTGGGCGCGATTTCCTGAACATCTGCAACTAATCGGCTCAGCTGATGATGGTGGTATTCTGGAGTTTGAGTATCGGATGCGACATGCTAGTGGTGAATGGCGCTGGTTTTGTAGTCGAGATACTGTATTCACCAGGAATGTTGATAATTCACCGCGCCAAATTGTGGGTACAGCTTTTGATATTACTGCTCGTAAGCAAATAGAGGAACAGCTACGCCTAAGCAATGAACGTTTCCAACTAGCGGCGGCGGCAGTCAATTGTCTAATTTATGATTGGGATTTAAAAAGTAATATTGTTGACAGAACTGAGGGACTAACCCGGATTTTGGGCTACTCTTTGGCAGAAACAGAACCCAGCCATCAATGGTGGACAGAGCAAATTCACCCAGAAGATAGAGCGCGCCTAAAGAAGCAATGCCTAGCTATATCTAATCAGGAAAACTACTATACATTTGAGTATAGAATGCGGCACAAAAACCAGCAGTATCGGTATGTGCTAGATCAGGGAATAATTATTAGAGATAGTTATGGGCAGGTAGTGCGAACAGTTGGCAGTACGACAGATATTAGCGATCGCAAACAAGCTGAAGCAGCATTACAAAAGAGTGAAGCCAAGTTCCGCCGGATTGTGGAATCCAATATAGTTGGTGTCTATTTCGGTGACTTCAACGGTTCGATTTATGAAGCGAATGATGCTTTTTTGAAAATGCTTGGCTACACCCGTGCGGAACTAGAAGCTGGAAATGTTCGCTGGGATGGGATGACACCACCAGAATACTATGACCTGGATCAGCAAAAAATCCGAGAACTGCAAATCTCTGGCGCTTGTACCCCTTTTGAAAAGGAGTACTTTCGTAAAGATGGGACTCGTGTGCCGATTTTATTAGGAATTGCTTTAATCGAAGGTAGAGAGAAGGACGGTTATAGCGTCTGTTTTGTTCTCGACCTTACCAAACGTAAACAAGCTGAAACAGCTTTGCGTCAAAGTGAAGAACGCTACCGTTATTTATCAGACCTCATACCACAACTCGTCTGGATTTGCAATACCGAAGGGGAATGTGAGCATGTCAATCAAAGATGGGGTGAATTAACTGGGCAAACGGTTGAGGAGGCACAGGGGTTAGGCTGGACACAAGTTATACATCCAGATGACTTCTCCTCAGTCATGCAGGAATGGACACAAGCCTTGCAGACAGAGAAACCTTACGAACAAGAATTACGCTATAGAAAACGTGACGGTAGCTATCGCTGGCATTTAGTTAGGAGTTTGCCGATTAAGGATGAGCAAGGAAATGTGATTAAGTGGTTTGGTACTAGTACAGACATAGACGATCGCAAGCGATTGGAAGCTGAACGCGATCGCCTGTTGCAGCTAGAACAAGCTGCCCGCACTGAAGCTGAGACAGCCAATCAAACTAAGGATGAATTTGTGGCTATGGTATCTCATGACTTGCGATCGCCACTGAATGCAATTCTGGGCTGGGCAAAGCTGCTGCGAACTCGGCAACTGGATGCACCCACTATTACCTTGGCTTTAGAGACCATCGAACGTAATGCCCAGTCTCAGGGAAAACTCTTAGAAGACCTGCTGAATATGTCCCGGATTCTCCGGGGCAAGTTACAACTGGAAATCAGCCAGGTCAATTTGGTGAATATTGTCAAGGCAGCTGTGGAGACGGCTTATCCATCTGCCAATGCACAGCACATTCACGTAAACTGTGCAGTCGATCAGTCAATTCCACCCATTGCTGGAGATGCTAACCGCCTGCTACAAGTTTTGGGCAATTTACTTTCTAATGCCATCAAATTCACTCCATCAGGGGGACAGGTAACAGTACGCCTGTCACACAGTACTCACAACTCAGTAATGATTGAAGTCAGTGACACTGGTATCGGCATCAGCCCTGAGTTTCTACCTTACATTTTTGATCGGTATCGTCAGGCAGATTGTACTCACAGACAAGGTGGGTTAGGACTGGGTTTAGCGATCGCTCGTCATTTGGTAGAACTGCATGGGGGGACTATTCAAGCAACTAGCGATGGTGTAGGACAAGGTACTACTTTTAGTATCAATTTGCCTTTGCACTTCATTTAACGTGAATTCGATAACCTCACCCCAACCCCAGGGCTGTTTCATTCGCTTGTGTTGGAGATTTGTCAAGAGGATAATCTCACGCAAAGGCGCAAAGACGCAAAGAAGAATCAGGTATTTCGGACTGAAGATGCCAAAATTTTCGGTCTTAATTGTGGATTTGCCCTTGCAATTTTAACCCTTTTAGGGAACGAATCAGCCCTAGAACTCTTGCATAAATATTTTTTGGTATAATGAAGGGTTATTTTTCTTGACGTTAAAGAAGTTAAAATAGCCACAATTTACAAAGTTTCTCATATTAACTGTTGCTGGAGAGTTCTTACTTAAAA
>JAHHIM010000001.1:0-296385 GCA_019358915.1 Trichormus sp. ATA11-4-KO1 | reverse complement strand
AATCAACCGCGCTAACCTGGGAATGGAAGTCATGCACGAGCGTAACGCTCACAACTTCCCCTTAGACTTGGCTGCTGGTGAAGTTGCTCCTGTTGCTTTGACTGCACCTGCAATCAACGGTTAATCTCAAAGCTTAGCTCAATAAACAGCGCCTCCCGGTATTGGGGGGCGTTTTTTATTTAAAGATATATGCTCACAAAAAAACAAATCGATGATAGTGAAATATCATCGATTGAAAGTCGAGTTTGTAATCTAGCAATTATTTATCAAGTGCGGATGAAAGGACTTGAACCTTCACTCCTCTCGGAACTAGAACCTAAATCTAGCGCGTCTGCCAATTCCGCCACATCCGCATCAGTATTCTATACTAGCATAGAAAATCTTTTATGGGAAGGGGAAATGGGCAAGGTAAACACATCTGTAGTATCTACGTAGATTTAGTAGCGTATTTATAAAGCAAAAGTGTGCCGGAGACTCTATTATATTCGCCTAATTGGCTCTGGTATTAGTCTTTGATGATCACAGATGCATAGTTCGTTTTATAACTAAAAAGTGTTTCTTGAGCCTGTTTGTAAGTGGAAGTACTTTTGGGAATGCCTTCTAATAACTTAATTGCCTTGTGCCATTTATCTTTTGCTTGCTTTAAAGTCAGTACTGATTGAGGCGAATTTTGGACAAAAAAAGTAGCTTCTGCTGCTAGTTTTTGGGCTGCTTGTAAGTTTGCCATTGCTTTTTGTTCAGTTAAAGCTCTTTTACTGATGGCGGTATGGTTAAGACGATAGCGAAGCAATTTACTTTTTGCTTGAGGATAAACTGATGTTCCTTCAGGAATACTTGTTAACAAATCTATTGCCTGCTGCCATTTAGCTTTTGCCTGTTGCCATACTATTAAGGGATGCGGTGAGTTTTGTACCAATGAAGAAGCTTCCATACCAAGTTTGAGAGCAGATTTAAAATTTGCAGATGCACTTGCTTCTTGGTTAGAACGCAGGATCACTTGCTGAAGGTGTGGAATTTGGTTCTTGCTCATCCAACCACCAAAACTTAAAACTACTAAACTTGAGGCTATGATAAAAGTCGCATGAAATCCTTTTTGTGATGCAAATTTTGGTATTAAATTTATTGGATGATTACTGACTGGTTCTTGCTGAGTTATTTGGTCAACATTTCTCTGATATTTTTCTACCTGTTGCGTTAAATTGTTAATCTTGACCATTAAAGTTTCAATTTCTTGCTGAAATAATTCACAGTCATTGAGAATATCTGTTAATTCTTGAAACTTACCATCACTAAATATAATTAATTCTTGGTTATCATCTAACCATTCTAAAGTAAATCCCGATTTACCACAAAAAGTTGATATACCTAGTAATATCGTCAATAGACTATGGCTATTTTTAATAGTATTAATAATATAGTTTAATCTTTGCTGCACTATCAACAATTCTTCTTGAGCATTGCTTATTTGCAGAACTTGTTGCTGTAAAATCTTAGGCTTACTAAATGTTAAGTTTATTTTTAAGCTTTCATTAAGTTCTTGAAGTTTTATAGATAAGCTGGAATGGTTAATATCAGAACTTAATTGACTCACTAACTGATAATCACTTAAAATATCCGCAGATATAACATGAAGAAAATCGCCCCATTCAATCCAGGCATCAATTTTTGATTGTAAATAATTAATTGATAACTCAGTTTTTGAATGTCCAAATTTTGCTGTGATGTATCTTGTTTTAGTATTAATATTTGTATCGCCGAAATAAACATCATTGAGAAACAAACTTGCTACTGTACCAAGACGAGGAAGCGTATTTACAGTAGTCTTGTGAGATTTTACAAGTCTGAGTTCTTGAGCAATATTCTTTTGAATATTTCTGAGTTGTTCCCGAATATTATTAATCAGTAGGATTTGTTGCATGATTTCATGAGAATTGCCAATAGTCAGCTTAAGGCTGGGAACAAGTTTTGGCAGTTCATTAACAAGTGTTTCTAAGTCAGCCATAAATATCCCTTGGGGATTGGTCGAAAGGTTATGCGAAACAATTAAAATAACTATGCGGCGAGGTTATGGCTTGAATAAGAGCCTAACCAAACCTATTGAATCTGTACATCCTGATTGACTAATCTTAGGAGCTATAAGATTCATAATTCCCGGAAATCTTGCTAAAGTAACAACTTAGGTTTAAAAATTTTAGAAACAGAGAAAACAGGTCATCAACTAACCTATGAATGAAATTGATTTAGCTTTTACCCCAGCCCTAGAATTGGCGAACTTAATTCGTCGTCGGGAAGTGTCGCCGCTAGAGTTGGTAAAATTATATTTAGAACGGATTGAGCAATTGAATCCGCAATTAGGAAGTTATTTTACAGTGATGGCAGAATTAGCGATCGCAGATGCCAAAGCCAAAACAGAAATCTTGGCAACTACCTCAGAACTACCGCCATTGTTCGGTGTGCCGATTTCTATTAAAGACCTCAATGCTGTGGCAGGTGTACCTTGTACCTATGGCAATCCAGCATTATTAGAAAATATCCCTAACTATGATGATGGAGTGGTGACCCGCATTAAACAAGCCGGGTTAATCATTCTTGGTAAAACAGCAACTTCAGAAATCGGTTCATTTCCCTATAGTGAACCTACAGGATTTCCCCCAGCCAGAAATCCGTGGAATTTAGAATATACCCCTGGCGGTTCCAGTGGCGGCGCAGCAGCAGCAGTAGCAGCCGGATTATGTGCGATCGCTCAAGGTTCTGATGGTGGTGGTTCCATTCGGGGGCCTGCGGCTTGCTGTGGCTTGGTGGGAATCAAACCGTCACGAGGCAGAGTAACTCATGCACCCGTAGGCAATCGCCTGGCTGGGATTGCTACTAATGGGCCAATAGCTCGTACTGTGGCTGATGCTGCGGCCTTATTAGATACTATGTCTGGCTACTTCACTGGTGATCCTTACTGGTTACCCAATCCTGAACCTTCATTTCTTGCTGCCACCAAAGAAAAACTCGGCAATTTGCGAATTGCCTTTAGTACTAGCATTCCTCCCTTAGGAGAAGCAGATGCTAATTGTCGGCAAGGTGTGATGCAAACAGTTCAGTTACTAGCACAACTGGGCCATACAATTGAAGAGAAATGCCCGGACTTCAGTGGATTAGTAGAACCGTTTCAAGCCGTGTGGCAAGCCGGGGTGGCAGCATCAGGAATTCCTGTGGAAGCGTTACAGCCATTAAATCGTTGGCTATTGGCAAGAACTGGTTCTGTTGGTGAGTACCTACAAGCAGTTTCGCAAATGCAGATAGTAGCCAGACAAATTGTAGCTTTTTTCGATACCGTAGATGTGCTGGTGTTGCCAGTTTATCTGCATTCACCCATCCGCATAGGCGAGTGGGCTAATCTTAGTCCAGAAGAGACATTCCAAAAAATTATTCACTGGGTGGCCCCTTGTCCAGCCGCTAATGCCACTGGACAACCTGCGATCGCTCTGCCTGTAGGTTTTGATAGTAATAATTTACCTATAAGTGTACAACTCATGGGCAAACCTGCCGCCGAAGCTACTTTAATCAGCCTAGCAGCACAACTAGAAGCCGCTAAACCTTGGATTCAATATCGTCCAGCGTTGGCAACATCAGCCTAATTAAGTACCTACGCATAAATATTTAGCCATTCCCATACTGTCACCTGTCCCCTTTCCTAGCTAGATAGTTTATTGTGCACGACTACTGATGCAGGCATCCCTAGAACAACTTTCACAAATTGTTGTGTTTGCGGGTTTAGAAACCGCAGACAAAGTCAGCTTGCAACCGCATACCCAGTTGCAACGTTACAGCAAAGGAGAAATTGTACTGCATGAAGGCGATCGCCTGCCAGCGAAGTTATATGCTGTGGTCAGTGGCTCAATTCAAGTTACCAAAACAGCCAGCACCGGTAAAGAAACGATTTTGCGCGGCTTGGCTGTTGGGGAAATTTTTGCTGCGCCTGCCTTGTTAGGCAATGGAATTGCACCTGCAACGGTGACTGCTGAATCTGATTGTGAAATTATCACTGTTCAACGGGATGCTTTATTAAAAACTATCCAAAATAATCCAGAGATTGCCTTACGAATGCTGATGGTTTTTAATACTCGGATTCAACAATTGCATGAAACAGTTCATGGGTTAGTTTCAGAAAGGGCTATTGTGCGTCTTGCTAGATTAATTCAATATTTTGCCGCCGAATTTGGCACTGAATCAAGTTCAAAAGGCGAGTATTTAAAAGTTAATTTATCCTACTATCGCATGGCTCGAAGTATCGGTATTACTTACGAAGAATGCGTGCGGTTAATTAAGAGTCTCAAGTCGGTAGTTGCTTATAGTCGAGGTGGCAAAATTACGATACTGGATACTGAAAAATTAGATGCGATCGCTTCTGGAAATATAAATTAATATTTACCAACTAATCACAGCACAAACAACAACAGTATCTGATAAAACCTTCTGGTTATGATCAAACCACTCATTAAATTCCTGCATCAAACTATCAGGTAAGGTTCTCACCATTTCTACCATAACTGCTGCTAGGTCATTTTCAGAAAATTGTTGCGGTAATTTTTCTTTTACTTCCTCAGAGCGAATACAATTCAGAAACCCACGAATCAAAACAGGCGCACTACCGATAGGAGTAGTGTAAATTAAGACTTCATGATCAGCCAAAGGCATTTGACGAAACTGGTTAAAGTCACCCCAACCTAAATACCTACATGCCAAACTATTACCAATAGCCATAATTGTTGACCTTCCATTCAGTCAGTTTTGAAGCTCCGGATCATCACAACTGACTGTTATCCTACTTCAGGAGCCTACTAAAGTTAATCTATCTTGTTCACGAGCCGCAACAACTAAAACTAGACAGAGTGCTGCAACTGTCTTTTGCCATTCTTGCCTGACTTGCTCATCTTCTACATCTGCAAACAACCCCACCAAGCGAGGAATAGAAGCTTCTAAAGCCGGATGAGGGACTGGACGGTGCAACTCAACCAAGCGGGTTAAACTTTCCTGATTATTTACGAAACTAATTACCCATGTTGTTGTGTGATTAGGACTATCGGGAACCCGCTTGACTCCTAACTCATTTTTTAGCCAGTTGTAAAAAGGTGGTAACTCCTTAGCTAAAACATCTCCAGCTACAGGTAAAGTTTCCTTGAGTAAATTGGTATTTAAGCTATCTAGTTCTGTTTGCCATTCAGGAGATTTGAGAAACTCAGTTAGTGGTTTTGAAAAAATCGCCTCTAATTGAGTAGGAGAAAAATTTAAGTGTTGGGTGAAGGTGGAAACTAATGATGACATTTTACCAAGCTCCAAAAACTAATATTGACTATCTGCTACTTTTTCAGAAATAGCAGCAGAAATGCTAGATTTTCTTCAGCCTTTAAAGCATGGGGGGCATTAGCAGGCATAAAAACAAAAACACCAGATTCGAGAATAATATCTTTGCCAGATAAAGTAAGTAATCCCCTACCTTCCAGGATATGGATAGTGGCATTGCGAGTAGATGTATGCTCGGAAATCTGGCTGTTAGCCGCTAGACAAAAGAGAGTATATTGGCAAGCTTTATCTTGAATCAAAACTTTGCTAAGAACACCAGTATGAGGATATTCAATCTGTTCTCGCAGTTGGGTAACAAGAGATGAGCTAGTTATTATTTGATTAGTCATAAACTTTGAGGATGGAATTTTTTGAGAAGAATAAACCTATTGGGCAACAGCACACATAATGATGTAGCCTAATTCGGGATGGAATTTTTTAAAGACATGGCGCATTTCTAAAACCCGTTGACGGATAGACTTCTGCGTTAAAATATTCCACAAAATCTGCATTGTGTTGAAAATGCCTTCATCTTGAAACATCTGTCTTAAATTCAATAAATTCATTGAGCCGATTTGATGTTTCTGTACTTGTAAACCTGCTGTTTCACAAACCGCAATCCAGTTAGCTGCTGAAAGTGGTGTAGAATTGACTCGAATTACTCTTGCTAAATCGGCGCGAATTTGTTCTTCTTTGTCAGCAGCTAATAATTCATGGGAGAGAAACTTACCACCCGGTTTAAGTCGCTGATGAATTTTAGTCAACAGCTGAGCTTTCCCTGATGGGGATTGGATGGTGAGAATGGCTTCAGCTAAAACGTAATCAAACTTCCTGGGAATGCTAGCCAAGTAGAAAATATCACCTTCAATGATTTCAATTTGATTTTCTAAGCCGGCTGCATGGATATTTTCCCGCGCACGAGCGACACTTTTAGGATTTTTTTCTACGCCTACTACTTGGACACCATAGCGTTGAGCAAGAGCTATGGCACTGTAGCCAAAACTAGAAGCTAACTCTAAAACTGTTTCACCAGGTTGAAAATCTGCCCACTGGCATAATTTTTCTGTAGCTATTCGTCCACCGGGACGCAGATATTTTTTGCCTGCTGCTGCTAGAACTTCATGTCCGCTAGTTATTGATAAATTGAGGTTAGTGTTGGTCATCTGTATGACTCTCTGAACTCATCTAACCCTAATTTGCCAGGAATTTATGATGTTGTCTCTGAGGTAGCTCAAAGAAGGAATTAATTAAAAATGGCAGTCTTATTACCCTATGCGTCTAGTTAACTTTTACATTTTGCACCTTGGGGAGTAGCATCGGGATAATAGGTGACTATAGCTTTTTGTTTCCGCACAAAAACCGTGGGAAAAATTTTTCCTGTATCTCGGTCTCGCACATTAAAAATACACGCTCCTTCATTATTTCCTTGCAGCTTAAAGATTTTGGTGGCATCCAAAAGCATTTCTTCGGCATTGCTAAGGTAGCTATAGCCTTTGATGACATCTGTTACTGTGCGGTTTCCTTGTTTAATAACTACACCCATTGTATAGATTACACCTGGAACAACTTCCTCTCGCCTTTGATTATTTGTTAAGCGTCCACCAACTCCCTCATTTTGTAACTGTAAATATCTACCATAAAAATGCAATCCCCCAATATCATTAGCGTTATATATTTCGCCACAAAAAATATGTTCAAAACCTCGATTTTTAAACCAAATATTAGTTAAATCTTCCAAAAAATCTGCTTTATTCTTACGTCCCGGACGCAATTCGCCGCCGCTAACTGTCTGAAGTTTCTGTAATACATCTGGGTAATAGGACAACAACTGTTTAAATTTATTGGTAGTGACTCTCGTTCCCATAGGGCCGCAGACTTTGAGTACAGCTTGGTCAAAAGAATTCAATAGTGGTGGGGGTGGTGTAATGTCTAATTTTTGCCCTGAAGGAAAACCAACCGGAACCGGGTTCTCTAGATTATCAAAAAATGGCAGAAGTTTAGTTGCTGGTTGAGGCTGTGCAAGCGCAGAGTTTTGCATCCCTAGGGAGCAAGCTAGAACTAATAAAGTTAATTGACTTACGATTCGTTTAGGTAACTCGTTTGCAGGAATTAGTTTTAATATTTGCATAAACAATTATGTATTTATACTTACTGGTTAGTGAATGGGATTTAAGGGGAATACTCAACTTATGAGTTAAATCTTTTATACACCAATACGATGAAAATTGTAGAGGAAACTCGTACTAGATTACAGCTAAAGCACCGACCAATCAATAAATGGTTCAGTGGAGCGTGTATTGTTATTGGCTGTTTAGGTTTTTTAATTTACTGTATATTTTTTGAGTTTGCTTCGGCTCGTCTGACTTGCCATCGCCCCGCACCCAATCAACTTAACTGTGAATTGAGACGCTCTAATTTGCTGGGAATAACAGAGAAGCTGCGAATTTTTGATCTCCAGGAAGCATATGTCAAGATTAACAGAGGTAGTAAAGGTAGTAAAAACTATCAAGTAATTATTGTGACTCCGTTGAGAGACTATCAACTAATATCAAATCTAAGCTATCGAGAAAATCAGCAAGTTGCCCAGGAAATTAACTATTTTGTCTTATCTGAAAACAGGTCTTTATCAGTCCAGCAAAATCAACGAAACTTTCTGTTTTTCTTAAACTTATTTATATTAATTATTATGGCAATTGGTGCTTTTTTAGCAACATCGCCTGTAAGCAAATGTACCTTCTACAAGAGTCTTAATCAGGTATGCATAGAGCGCAAAGGTTGGCGCGGTCAAACAATTATCGAAGAACCACTAGAAACTATTCTCCGTTTTGATATTCAAGCAAAACAATTCAAATATGCAAAACTTTATCGCGCTGTCATTGTGCTGCAATCTGACAAAGAGATTCCCATTAACTCAGAATATACAAATGAGCAAAGCATCCGATATGCTGTATCTAGAATCAACTCTTTCCTGAATTATCAATAATATTAACTATATTTTAAATGCTAACTATGTCAGGAATTTTCCATCTTTGCCGTCTCATTGTTGTATCATCTAACAAAGTTTCATACAGGCGATCGCTCGCAAATCCAATCCTGTAAAATCGGATTGACTAACTCCGGTGCTTCATCCTGAGGGCAATGTCCCACGCCTTCTAAGGCAATAAACTTTAGCACTTGTGAATAATTAGCTAACTCTCTACCTAAGTCTACTGGTTCCCAGGGATCAGCTGTTCCCCATAAGATAATTGCAGGACAAGGTAGCTCAGGCAACAAATCTTCTGGAAGGGGCCCTGTAGAATAAGCAGTAAAAGCCAAAAACACAGCTACAGCGCCTGGGTCTTTTGCAGGTGCAGTGAGAATATCAACCAACTCGTCCGTCACTATATCTGCATTAGCGTAGGCTTGAAGCAAAATTTTTCTGATGGTTTTCGGTTTAGCGACTTGATTGAAGAAAAACTGACCAACTGGTTTGATAGATAATATTCTCTGGAGAATCGGCGCACCAAAGCGACGAAACCAGGGGAGTGTTACCCGCTTGCGATCGTGTAATAACCTTAAGGAACAGTTAATTAAAGCTACTCCCAAAGCTATATCCGGGTTGCTCACGGCTGCTTGCAATACCACAATACAGCCAATAGAATTTCCTACTAAAAAAGCAGGCTCACCCACAATTTCGCGGCAAAAATCTGCTAATTGCTGTCCCCAATTTTCTAGTGTATAGGCAATTTGTTTCCCCGGTTCAGGTTTAGCTGAAGCGCCAAAACCAATCAAATCAATAGCATAAACACGGCAATTTTCTGCTAGCACGGGGATATTTTTCCGCCAATGCCACCACGAGGCTCCAAAGCCATGTACTAGAACCACAGCAGGGCCATGAGTACCTTGGCTCTGATAGCAAATAGAGAAATTTCGCCAAATCCAAGTTTTTGTTGAGGTAAATGTGTTTGTAGAAGTTGTCATAAGAAAGGGCACAGTGTGGGAATACAGCGATTTCAGTTGTGTTAAAAAATAGCTAAATGTTTATGTATAGGTACTTACTTTTTATGATTTCTTTTTTAAACTTTCGTATTCTCATTGTTTATGATACTTTACATTTTGACTTTCCTGACTCAGCACGGGCTATGAGCGTAGCGTCTCGCAGAGAGGACTTTAGTCCTCAAATAAGGGCTAGAGCCGCTTACTACGAGCTAAATTGTAATTTACATTACTTAACATAGTTTGATTTATTCCCGCCGATTTATTTATGTCAAAAGTATGAAGGCTCAACTTAACATATATCTATCTGGAAAATATCTTATGTCATCCAATAGATTGTGGCGTATCTGTAAAAATCACCATAGTATTAAGTTTAATGTAATTAAATTATCTTCGGTGGTAGATTCAGTAGTTTCACAATTTACGGCAACCGAATTGGTTTATAAAATTGTGAGATATCAAGCATTGGCTAAAAAGTGGTTTGCACGCAAAAAAGTGATACTGAATTTTACCTAGACTTTTTTGTTTTTAGTTCCTTCCGGCTATAGAAGATGAATATACTAGAAACAATTGACACCCCTGTAGGTAGCTACGCACCAGATTTTGAGCTACCAGGAATTGACAATCAAGTACACCATCTCAGCCGTTATTTAGAGAAATTCCGTGCAGTTGGCGTCATTTCTATGTGCAACCACTGTCCTTATGTCAGCTTGTATTTAGACAGGCTAAAAAATATTCAAGCGGAATTTGCCAAAGACGGCTTTACACTGATTGGCATGAATGGTAGTAGTGCTACGCAGCACCTGACCGAAAGCTTTGATAAGATGAAAGCTTTTGCCCAACGCCACCAGTTGAATTTCCCTTATCTGTGGGATTCAACTCAAGATGTAACTCGTAGCTTTGGTGCTAGTAAAACGCCAATGGCTTTTTTAGTAGATTGTCATGGTATATTGCGCTACAAAGGTCAAATTGACAGTCATCCCCAAGATCCATTATCTCTGGGAGAAGATTATCTCAGAAATGCGATCGCCTCTTTGTTTAAAGGCCAAGCAATTAGTCTACCGGAAACAAAACCGATAGGTACGGCATTGATTTGGCGTAACTAGACATAGATAGTCACTGTACTGCTATCTTAAATTGGAGGCAATTGCAACTTTTTTGATAAAGCGTAACTTCATGGGAACGAATTACCGACGGGTTTTACTTAAACTAAGCGGTGAAGCCTTAATGGGCAACATGGGCTATGGCATTGATCCAGAAGTGGTCAAAGAAATAGCCCAGGAAGTAGCAGAGGTAGTAGCCACTGGCGTTCAAATCGCCATCGTCGTTGGCGGCGGCAATATTTTTCGTGGCGTCAAAGCGGCGTCGGCGGGGATGGACAGGGCAACCGCTGACTACATAGGGATGATTGCCACGGTAATGAATGCCATGACGCTACAAGATTCGCTAGAACGAATAGGGGTACAGACGCGGGTACAAACCGCGATCGCTATGCAAGAATTAGCGGAACCGTATATCCGTCGTCGCGCCATCCGTCATCTTGAAAAAGGGCGGGTGGTAATTTTTGGTGCTGGTTCGGGAAATCCCTTTTTTACCACTGATACCACTGCGGCATTAAGAGCCGCAGAAATTGATGCCGAAGTGATTTTTAAAGCCACCAAGGTAGACGGAGTGTACGATGCTGACCCCCATGTTTATCCTGACGCCAAGCGTTACACCAGTCTGACATACGCGCACGTTTTGGCTAAAGATTTGCGGGTAATGGATAGTACAGCGATTGCCTTGTGTAAAGAAAATAATATCCCAATTCTGGTTTTTGATTTAACTGTGAGCGGTAACGTCCGCCGGGCAGTCTTGGGAGAATCAATCGGCACCCTTGTGGGAGGTTCTTGTGAAATTAGCTGAAGCTGAGAGTACGATGCAAAAGACCGTTGAGGCAACTCTACGGGCTTTTAACACAATTCGCACTGGTCGCGCCAATGCGAGTTTGCTAGATAAAGTCTTGGTGGACTACTATGGTTCACCCACACCGTTGAAATCGCTGGCGAATATTAGCACGCCGGATGCCACGACAATATTGATTCAGCCTTACGATAAAGGCAGCTTAAACATCGTTGAGAAGGCAATTTCCCTCTCTGATGTAGGTTTAACACCTAGTAACGACGGTTCTGTAATTCGGTTGAACATTCCGCCTTTGACAAGCGATCGCCGGAAAGAATTAGTCAAAATCGCTGCTAAGTATGCTGAAGAAGGTCGCGTAGCCATTCGCAACATCCGCCGTGATGCCCTAGACTCCATTCGCAAGGAGGAGAAAGCTTCGGAAATCTCGGAAGATGAATCAAAAGACCAACAAGATAAACTGCAAAAACTGACCAATAAGTACACTGCCAAAATAGATGAATTGTTGGTTGAAAAAGAAAAAGACATTTCAACAGTCTAAGAAAGGTTCTTGTGGGGTAGGGTAATATCAACTATTATAAAGGCTGAAGAATTTATACATTATTCTTTAGCCTTTATATTTTATAGCGAAAAATATTTACTAAAAATTTATAAAGTTCCTCAATAATTAGTTAAAAATTTGCAATTATTTGAACTGATAAATTGTATTTTAGTGGCGGTTAAATGCAATTAATAATCTTAATGCGATAAATCACACTTTCTCATTTAAAGAATCATCACATCCAATTTCAACCCCTTGCTGTAGGCGCAATTAAAGAATTACCTTCTACAAAAATTAGACTGAGAATCAGCACTATCCTCTGAAAATCAGTTACAGTCTGGTCAGATTGTTTCTATATAGATTACAAAGATATATTGGACAATCAACTAATTCAGGAGCAAAAATTCAGCCATTATGTACGACACCATCATCGTCGGTGCTGGGCCAGCTGGTGGCACAGCAGCATATCATTTAGCCAAAAAAGGTCACTCTGTATTAGTTCTAGAAAAAGAATCCCTGCCAAGATATAAACCCTGTGGCGGTGGTGTATCGCCAGCGATCGCCCAATGGTTTGACTTTGACTTTAGCCCAGCAATTTCCGTTAAGGCAGATTCCCTTCGCTTCACCTGGAAATTGGGCGACCCCATAGAAGCAAAAATTGCCACCAAGGAACCAGTTTGGATGGTGCGACGAGATGTTTTTGACCATTTCTTGGTGCAGCAAGCCCAGAAACAAGGAGCCGAACTACGCGATCATACAGAAGTTACAGGCATTGAGTTTAAAAGTGACTATTGGCAAGTAAACACAGCTAATGGCCCCGTTACAGGTCGTTACTTAATTGCTGCCGACGGTGCTAAGGGGCCAATGGCCAAATGGCTAGGCTTCAAAGAACGCAAACGCCGTTTAGCAGGAGCTTTAGAGGCAGAAATTCCCGCTAACGTGGTAGACAAATCCACTATTCATTTTGAATTTGGTTTAGTGAAAAACGGCTACATCTGGAACTTCCCTAAGGCTGATGGTTATTCAATCGGTGTAGGTACGTTCATTGGTGGTGAACCCCAAGATTTTAAAAAGATTTTGGATCAGTACGCCCAATCTTTTAATGTAGATGTCAAAGTTAGCAAGCAATACGGTCATCCCCTGTGTCTGTGGGATGGCAATCAAAAGCTACATACCCAAAACGCTATTTTAGCTGGGGAAGCTGCTTGTGTTGTTGACCCTATGACAGCAGAAGGCATTCGCCCATCGATTTTTAGTGGCTTGCTAGCGGCGAATGCAATTGATCAAGCGCTGGCTGGTAATATCAATGCTTTAGAACAATACAGCGAAGCCATCAACGAACAATGGGGTAGTGATATGGCTTGGGCGCAAAAACTAGCTGGTGCATTCTATCGCTTTCCTGGTATTGGCTATAAAGTGGGAGTGAAGCGCCCTTCCGGCGCTCAAATCATGGGTAAAATCCTGTGCGGCGAACTGCGCTATGGCGATGTTGTCGGTCGCGCCTTGAAACGTCTAATTCCTGGTTTTGGGGGTTAACACTGCTTTGCAAGAATGAAGAGTGCTGAGTGCTGAGTGCTTAGAAAGACACTCAGCACTGAGTAAGATCAAACTCATCCCACATTTGTGCAACACCAAAATATAGATTTTAAGCTGATTGATTGGTTTGCAACCAGTTAAGTAAATCCTCCACAGAAGTAAAATCTAACAAAGCTTCGCCCAAACTTTCTAATTGATTTAAAGAAAGAGATTGGATGCGCTCTTGTAGTTCTGGTGATAATTTCCCTACTCGTCTTTGTAATAATCTTAAAATAAGCCGTTGTTCACCTTGTTGCTCTCCTTCTTGTATCCCGCGCTCGTAGCCGATGCGTTCACCTGTAGTTACGTATCTCATAGTGCGCTCCTGCTCAAATTGTTTCAACTCTTCCCAAAAAAGAATTGCATAGCTTGGGGAAAATATGCTTCGAGCGATCGCTCAAATTGATCATGAATTGATGAATGTTGGGTTTCGTTGTGCTCAAACGCCACTTCGTTATTTTGTCTCATGCAAATTTATGAATAAATTTAGTAATGCCAAAACAGCATAAAGCCTCCAGTAAACTATGTAGTAAGGGTTAGCATAGTTTACTGGAGTCCATGATATTTTAATAGCCGTAGAAGGAGTTAAAAAAGATTTTTACTAAGCGCCCACAGCTTCCTTAGCAGCGTAAAGGACTTCAGCGTTAATCTCTTTAATACCCCGCTCACGAGCAAATTTTTCGGTGTTGCGCTTCACTTTACCCCGAACAAATCCAGGAATTTTGTTTAATTCTGCTTGACCATCTTTTGTCCAGTTGAGGTCAGATTCCGCAGAAATTCCTTTAGTAATTACTTCTTTAGTATCGTGACCACCAAATATTTCTAATAAGTGATCTTCCATTCCCAAGGTAAAGGAATTATAGATCAAATCTGTAATCTGATTTGTACCTTCGTAACCCAAAAATGGCTTGTAACCGATGGGGAAGTTTTGCACGTGAATGGGTGAAGCAATTACACCGCAAGGAATATCCAGGCGTTTACCAACGTGGCGTTCCATCTGAGTACCGAATATGGCGGAGGGTTCGACGCGAGCGATCGCATCGCCAATTTCCCCGTGATCGTCGGTAATCAGTACTTCATCGCAGTATTCACTAACTTGTTCCCGGAACCAGTCAGCATCATATTTACAGTAGGTTCCAGCCCAAACAACATGAATCCCCATTTCTCTTGCCAGAATCTTGGTGATGGCGGCGGCGTGGGTGTTATCACCAAATACTACAGCTTTTTTACCAGTCAAGTTTTGACAGTCTATGGAACGAGAGAACCAAGCAGCTTGAGATACATGCAAAGTTTGCTCGTTGATGAAGTCTTCGTAGTCAACTTCAGCACCTTGGGCGTTAATTACCTGCTGAATCTTGCGAATACATCGAGCAGTTTCTACAACACCCATCGGCGTAATGTCTACATAAGGCGTACCGAATTGTTCTTCTAAGTAACTAGCAGTCGCTAAGCCAAGTTCACGGTAAGGAACTAGATTAAACCAAGCTTGGGGCAGTTTCTTCAAATCATGTACCGTAGCACCTTCGGGAATGATAGTATTTATCTCAATTCCTAAGTCAGCCATCAGCCGCTTGAGTTCAGTGCAATCGTGCTGGTTGTGGAAACCAAGAGTAGAATTACCGATGATGTTAACAGAAGGCTTTGCGGTTTTGCCTTCTGGTAGTTCGCCTTTTTTACGGGCTTTCTCGATGTAGTATTGAACTATTTGATGCAGAGTGCGATCGGCTGCTTGCAGTTCGTTGAAGCGATAGTGGTTCACATCCGCTAGCATCACGTCACCTTTTGCTTCCAGCTGCGCCCGTTCGACAAAGTTGTGTAAATCTTCTTGCAAAATGCTAGAGGTGCAGGTAGGAGTCAACACAATCAAATCCGGGTGTTCTTCGGCATCTTTGCGGGTGATGTTATCTACCACCTTTTCTTGAGAACCCCGCGCTAAAACGTTGCGGTCAACAACACTGGTGGTTACTGGGGTAAAGTTTCTCTCCCGCGATAGCATGGAGCGCATGACATTAAAGTAGTCATCGCCTAGTGGGGCGTGCATAATCGCATGGACGTTTTTAAACGAACTAGCAATCCGCAATGTGCCGATGTGGGCTGGCCCTGCATACATCCAGTAAGCCAATTTCATGACTGGTTCTCCCTTTTCAACTCAAATAACTATGAGTGCGTGATTATTAAATCGCTTCTGATTGTCTCAAAACTTGGAGTGAGGAAGAAATAGGACTTTTTGCTGATTGGGTTGGTAATTAATAGCTCAAACCTAGTGACTGAATGGAGTCTAGCCTCTGCTTTTAACAATATTCATGTTGTTTAATTAAATAACTCTTAATGATTTGACAAATATTTTTATTAATTTTTGTTGATGAGTTTAAATTTAAACGCAGAGGGGCGCAGAGTTTGTTTGAGTCCATTCGCTACGAATTTAGGCAAAGCTGTACTAAGGCAATTACTCATACTTTACCATCCAAACTAAAAATCCTAATATCTGCTCTACTGGTGGCAGGGGATAAATTGTTAAATCAACCATCACCGTCGTTGCATCTAGTTGCAGAAATTGCCACTGGATACCATTACTAATAACCCCATAAATATAGGTAAGAGGTTTGTCCCTGAGTGCATTAAATTTCTGTGCTGCTACCATTTCTGCTACACACTGACCAATACCGGGTTTGAGATCCGCTTGTTTTGCCTCTACAATGATCACCGCAGGTGCTTCCACAGCTAAAAGCTCAGGGGAACGACTAATCAGGAAATCACAACGTCCGTTCAGTCCCAGAGATTCATCCACATTGAAATCTTCCCCGGAAAACAAACTAATTTGACGATTTAAAATCCGTCTGACTTCTACTAGAACTGGGCTAATAATTAACTCGGATCTAGCTTTTTCACTACCTGTAGCCACTGCCAGGGGGAGATTTTCTTCAAGAATGGCTGCTAAGGTAGGACTTGGTGGTATCGGGTCAAGCGCAGGTAAAAAACTTACGCCCTCTACTGTCGTAAGATTAAAGGCTTCTTTAACCTTGGTGATAGTTGTAAATTGACTGTACGGCATAGCTTTAACGAAATAGACTTTAGGAGTCAAGTTTTACTTTATGCTACTGCCGCGCTGAATATTTGATGGGTAGGGACACCCATAAAACAAGAAAATTTGAGAGATTTTTTCTTTGTCAGTCCCTGAGCAATTATGCAGAAACTAAGCGGCGCAAAGATTCAGCACGACGTTTTGCAGTTTGGTTATTGGGAGAAAATTTAAGTGCTTCTTCATACATTTGTAACGCCTGAGCAGTTAATTTTTTCCGTTCGTAAGCATGACCAAGATTATTCAGTGCTGTTACATAGTCGGGTTTAAGTTTCAGAGCTTCTTTGTATTGACGAATTGCTAAGTCATATTGCTCTTGACCAAAGTAAACATAACCGAGTCCATTATAAATAGGGGCGCAATTTTCTTCTCCCTCTTCTTCAGCAGCTTTAATAGCTTTTTGAAACAACGCCACCGCCTGAGAAAATAATTTTTTTTCTGAGTATATCCCGGCTAACTCGTAATATTCTTGAGCCGTCCCTTTTTCTTTTTCTAACTTCTTACGTAACCGTGATAAGGCACTTTCACGTTTGCGAGTTTTGAAAATTTGCCGAAAAACATTCACAACTGCAAATGTCAGTAAACCCACAAAAATTGAGAGATAAATAATAGCTAGATTTTTATCCATTGCTTGCAAATAGAAATATTATTCTGTATATATTATCGGGTACTGAGGAGCAGGGGAGCAGGGGAAGATTAACAACCCTTTCTCAGGACTCCCCTTCGACTTCGCTCAGGGCGAGCGCACTCAGCACTCAGCACTCATTTAAGGTAAGCCCCAATATTTAACTCGTTCTTTGAGCCAACCTTCTGCTGTGTACCGCGCGATCGCTTCATTTACTTGTCGTCTTAACTGATCGTACTGCAATCCTTTGGGCATCACTACAGATAAGGGTTCTGTTGATAGTTTGGTTGGTAATAGCCGATATTGGGGATATTGTTGCACCCAACCACTCAGAACACTAGCATCGGCGGCAAAGGCCACTACTGTATCACTTTCCGTGAGCGATCGCGCTGCTTCATAAGACTTTACTCCCACTAACTCGGCTTTTGGCACATAGTATCGCACTTGGGCAATTGTGCTGGAGTTTTTGATGACGGCAATTTTCTGGTTTGCTAAATCACTTAGCTGACGCACATCAGGATTTTTTGTCACTAATACAGCACCATCAAAATAGTAAGGTACACTAAAACTTACTAAACGCGCACGGGATGCGGTGGCTGTGACCCTGGCAATAGCCAAATCAACTTTTTTATTTAAGACTACAGACAGGCGATCGCGGTTGGCTACGGGTTGACACTTGACAGCATCTGCTTTGCCTAGCAAGTCCAATGCCAAACGTTTGGCTATATCAATTTCTAAGCCTTGTAAAATCCCTTTGTCATCTCTAAATCCCAAGGGACGCAAGTTATCTTTAACAGCGATATTTAAATAACCCCGCCTCTGAATTTCTGGCATTGGGGCGGCAGATACAATGTATCCTGTCCCCAGAATTGAGAACCAGACAATCCCAAAAATGGTAGCGGATAATACCAGATGTAACGGATTAATTGTGAGCCATCTGTTACATCGGTTATTCATCCGTTACCACCTTTATCCTTTAGCTTGAATTGCTAATTCAGCAACTTTGCTGAAGCTAGCTGGATCGAGAACAGCCAATTGCGCCAACATTTTCCGATTTAGTTGCACATCAGCTTTTTTCAAATTGCCGATTAACTGACTGTAGCTCAAACCATGTTGTCTAGCAGCAGCATTAATGCGGGTGATCCACAGGCGACGAAAATCGCGCTTTTTCTTTTTGCGATCGCGGTAAGCACTACGTAGTGCCTTCATCACTTGTTGATTGGCGGTTCTAAACAAAGTTGAGTGGGAACCGCGAAAACCTTTAGCTAGTTTGAGAATTTTATTGCGGCGTTTACGAGCTACGTTACCGCGTTTTACTCTTGTCATAATTTATTTCCTGAAGAACTTACAAATAAGGAAGCATTAAACGCACATTTTCTTCATCGCGTTCGTTTACCAATGTAGTTTTGGACAAGTTACGCTTTTTGCTAGAAGTCTTGTGTTCTAAAAGGTGGTTTTTGAAAGCTTTGCGACGGACGATTTTACCGCTACCGGTGGCGCGGAATCGCTTGGCCGCTGCTTTACGAGTTTTGAGTTTAGGCATGGCTGGCTTTAATTCGACACAATCCATAATTATATACTATTTGCTGGAATGGTAATAGAAATCAGGGGTTTAAACATAGCGATCGCCAGAAAATAATTACAAAGTCATGTTTTGCCTCACGAGTGCGTCAGTTCTATTAGAATTAGTCCCAGATTGCACACGCCACAAAGTTGCATTTACCAGATGACCAAACCCGCCGATGTCAGCACTAAACGACTAATCAGCCTCGCACCCGACAAATGGGTAAGATGGGTAACACAAATTCCCAACATTGTAGTCAGGGAAATTCTTAACTCTGAATTTCAATGGATTAGTAGAGAAAGTGATGTACTAATCCGTGTCGAAAGTCCTCAATCTGGTAAATTTTTGGTGCTGAATGAGCTACAGTTGCGTTATAAACCAGAAATGCCAGTACGAATGCGAGCATATGCCGCCTTGGCTGAGGAAAAGTATAAATTATCCACCTATCCTGTATTAATTAACCTGCTTAAGGCAAGTAATAACGAAATCCCAACATGTTATGAATCAAATATAGAAGGATTGATTGCTCGTCAAGATTATCGGGTGATCAACCTTTGGGAAGTAGATGCACAAATAGCCTTTCAACAATAAATTCCATCTTTGCTTCCTTTTGTGCCAATACTTAAAGGAGGAGATGATGAATCTACAATACAGCAAGCATTACAAATACTTCGCGCTGACGAACAATTAAGCCAATTAGAAACCGTATTAGCCTTTTTTGCTACCTTTGTTATAGACAGCGCTTTAGTTCAACAAATTATGAGGTGGGATATGGCGGTGTTACATGAGTCTCCTTGGTATCAACAAATTTTAAAAGAAGGCAAACAACGAGGACGGCTAGAGGATAGAATCTCCAGCATTGAGATGAGTTTAGAAGTCAGATTTGGCACAGAGGGATTACAATTAATGCCAGAAATTACGGAAATTGCTGATTTAGAGAAATTGAAGGTCATTCAGCGTGGAATCATGACACTAAATCATCTTGATGAGGTGCAAGGACTGATCCAAAATATTAAATCTGCGGATTGACTTGATTAATGTTCTGGGCGTTGCTGATTGAAAATATGAATTTATCTCGCGCAAAGGCGCAAAGGCGCAAAGGTACAAAGAAAAATCAGGGTGATTTTAGCATTTCATATTCTGATTCAGCAACGCCATGTTCTGTATGCAACGCCGCAAATTATTGAGGAGATGTTGTCATAGTAACAACACATTTAGGAAACTGGCGTTTTAATGCCGGAAACACTGGACAAGGCGCTTGTTCTTGTAAATTCTCTGGTTTACTCCACGTAAAGGGTGCTTTTTGGGACGCAGACATCCATAATAAGCGCTTTGCCCGTGTCATGGCTACGTAAAGTAAACGATACTCTTCAGACGTTTTTAAATTTTTTGCCTGTTCCCATGCTTGAGTGACATTGGGTATATCAGATTCACCGTGGAGAGCAGCCCGAATTTGGGCGCGAGCTACTTCTGATAAGGTAAAGTCACCTAAAAACTGGCTTTTGGGAGGAACCCAAAACCGTCCGGGAATCAAATTTTCGTGTAAAAAGGGTAGAAAAACATAATCCCAGTCTAGACCTTTGGCTTTGTGCATGGTGATAATGGTCAGTTGTCCACGACGGGTGTAACGTTCTTCCGCTTCTGCATCCTCTGCTTCTACAGGTTCAAACCGTTCGGAACTGACGATATCACTTAAAGCTGATAGCATCGCTCCCATGGAACTATTACCAGCTATTTGCTGATTAACTCGTTCTGCGAGTTTATCCGCAGTTGCTAGTTCGCCTTTGTCATAATTTAACGTTAAAGCTAGAAAGGAAATTAGCTGATATAAAGGCAGTTCCAACCGAGCGCGGAGTAAACTGCGACATAAGTGAGCGGCTTTTTGCACTGGCTCTAGTTGAGGTGGGGCTAGAGGGCCGGGATATAAAAATTCTTCTGGTAGACTAGCGAGGGCGTTGAGGTCTTGGGTGGGAATTAATTGACGCTGTACCAGTACTTCTAAAGAAGCTTTGAGGTAATCAGGGGAATGGGGGCGATCGCAAAATTGCAGTAATGCCAAAATTTCTTGGGGAATATGAGAACGGCGATCACTTTCTCCTACATCATAAAGTGTAATTTTATGCTCTTTACATATAGGTGCAAGAGCCTCTGCTAGCCATCTTCCTTGGCGATTTTCCCGCACTAAAATCGCTGCATTAATTTTTGTTGGATCTTGAGCAAATAACTCAATCACTCTTTGGGAAATTAACTCAACTGTATGATGAATATCTCGTGGTGTATACAGTTCTAGCCCTCGTCCTACTGGTGCTGGGTTAGCATTTGTTTGTGGGTCATCACTATCAACAGGGCGAATTTTCTGAGGACGAAAGGGAGATGCGGGAGATTGTTGATTTTTGGCTTGATAACAGCTATTCACCCATTCCAGGGCAAAGTTAGCAGCTGCAATAATAATGCGCGTACTGCGGCCAGCTTGATCCATTGTTGCCAGTTTACCAACGCGATCGCACTCCTCACAAAATTGCCGAAAATAAATCGGATCAGCTGGCGTAAACGTCGAGTTAATTGCTTGGTTAGGGTCACCAACTCGGACTAAATTGAGTGCTGAGTGCTGAGTGCTGAGTGCTGAGTGAGGGGAGTGGGGAGATAGGGGGATAGGGAGAAAGTTTGGCTTTAATTTTTCTTGTCCCCTTGTCCCTTTGTCCCCCTCATCTCCTTCATCACTTGCCAAAATCTCTAACAACCGTGTTTGTAAAGGGCTAGAATCTTGGGCTTCGTCTTCAAAGACGGCGAAAACTTGGTTTTGCTCGAGGCGACGGGCGCTGTCATTTTCGAGGACACGCAGGGCAGCTAAAATCATATCGTCGTAGTCGATAAAGTCACGCGATCGCATTAAATTTTGATATTGTTCGTACAGCCCCGCCGCTACCCGCAAAATTGCATATTCGTCTGTGGTTTGTTGACTCCACTCCCGCAGTTTTTCTGGCAATATCCCAGAACTTTTGGCTTCATGGATCACACTGATAGCCAAATCTGGTAACACTTCTGTTCTGAGTACTGATTGACGACGTAACCGTTCTGTCTCTTCTCCATCAAATTGATGACCTTCTAGCAACCGTAAGTAATCTCCTGGATTGTGATTAATCCATTGTTCTACTGCTGTGCGAATGAAGCGGTGGCTTTGGCTTGGTGTAATTAATGTGACATTTTCTAACTGTAAACCCGATAACTCAGGATGACGGCTAGCAATGTTCAAAGCTAGACCATGCAGAGTATAGACAGCAAACCCCGTTTGAGGTAGAGATAAATCTTCTCGTAAGTATTTGCGAATCTTGGCTTTAATATTGGCAGCTGCTGAACGAGTAAAGGTGACAACTACAATTTGACGTCGAGAAGACGGGCGTAACTCAATGGGAATCTCGTACTGACGGGCGATCGCGATCGCCGCCGCCGCCGCCATTCCTGTAGATTTACCAGCCCCAGGAACCGCAGAAACAGCTAGTGGCCCAGATTCCCAGTCAGCCATTTGCTGTTGTCCTTGGCGGAGACTATTGCGAATTTTTAAACTCTTCTCCCGTAGAGAACTAATAGGCGATCGCTGAGATAATTGTGAGTCGAGAGATTCTTGAGTTACAGTAGCGGTAAAATTATCGTCTGACATATAAAATTTGCAATTTTAAATGTAATCACCAAGCAGATATAGCAATCCTACTAAATCATTCATCAAAATCTTTCTTAATTTCTTTGAGTGCTACGTGCCTCTGCTGTTAAAAAAATACTTTTCATAAATCAGATGGCATTTCCATATGTATTTTGTATAACTATAGTTACAAATAAAAGGATTGCTAATAGCTAACTAATGACAAATCGCAGACTTTATCTACATTATCTAAGTTTAGCTGGAGCGATCGCACTTGGTACTATTTTGCGCTTTGGGAATTTAGATTTAAAACCTCTGTGGATGGATGAGGCAATTACTGCCATTTTTAGTTTAGGTAAAAATTACCATGATTTGCCCTTAGATGTGGTAATTCCTCTGAATAGCGTACAGGAGATTTTTACATACCAATCTGGGGTGAGTTGTCAGCAAATTGCCAAAAATCTTGCTACTGGGTCTACTCATCCCCCACTATTTTTTTGCAGTATGTATAGTTGGTTAGGGTGGATGACTCCTTTAGGTTCAGAGTGGGTAGAAAAATTGCGATCGCTACCAGCTTTATTTGGTATAGGTGCGATCGCGGCAATTTATGGTGTTAATAGAATTGCCTTTTCTCCTGCATCTGGAATTGTAGCAGCATTTGTTATGGCTGTTTCGCCCTTTGCTGTTTACCTTTCCCAAGAAGCACGACACTATACTATGCCCATGTTCCTGATAACTTTAGCATTATTGGGACTCATGCAAATTCAGCAAGATATTTTTGCAGGACAACGCATAAGAATTTGGGTTTGGATATTATGGGCAATTATTAATAGTATCGGCTTTTACGTTCACTACTTTTTTGTTCTGGCTTTCATTGCGGAAATTAACACATTACTGGTGTTGATGTATTGGGGTAGGACAAAGATTCCCACACACCAAATTTGGATTGCTATTATTCTCTCAACTAGTGGAGTTGTAATTAGCTTTGTTCCTTGGCTGCTAGTGATGTGGAATCATTTTCAAAGTTCTGAAACCAATTGGTTATCTTCTACCAATTTTATTGCCCCTCTATATCAAATTCTGATTAGCTGGGTGTTAATGGTAATTACTCTACCTGTAGAAAGTCAGCCTCTATTAATCACAGCTATTTGTGGTTTTTTCATGATAGTCTTTGCTATTTGGGTGGGGCAGCAAGCCTTGATAAATTTAAGCTTATTGTATTCACAAAAGACTACTCATTTAGCAACATTTACACTTTTAAGTTTTCTTATTTTTGTCCTCTTAGAATTTTTTGCCATCGTTTATTTACTAGGTAAAGATATTACAGTTATTCCCCGCTACAACTTTGTTTACTATCCTGGATTTTGTACTCTCCTTGCAGCTAGTATCAGCAAAAGCAAAAACTCCAAATTTATCCTTTTAATTATTGGTGTTATTAGTTGTATTTTTGTAGTTACTAATTTAGCTTTTCAAAAGCCATTTCAGCCTGAGCAAGTTGCCCAAAACATGAACTTAGAACCTAATGTACCAGTGATATTAGTGGTGGCATATAGCAATTATCAGGATGTAGCATTGGGCTTGAGTTTTTCTTTAGCTTTAGAACAACTTAGGAGTTATACCAGCGCCTCTATGATTAACTTTGATAGTGTTGCTTTTTTAGATAAAAAACCTGATTTATCTATTTTATGGAATACGCTTTCTCAGGTGACTGTACCAAAAGCATCTCAGATGAATTTATGGATAGTTGGCCCGGGAATGAGAAGACGAGACTATCCACAGCAAGTAACACTTTCTGAACAAAATACCTGCACCATAGATCCCACACAGCACTATCGCATAGGCATTCCCTATCAGCTTTATCGGTGCAGTAATCTTCAACTCGGCAATGATTTTTGATGATTATTCGTCAATTTGCCAAGCATCCTTGGTTATTTCTTCATCGAAGATTTTCTTAGGACGCACGATTACAACAATTTTCCCCAACAGAGGAAGTTCTGGTTCAGTTTCAAACCACTGAAAATCCAATTCACCGTCGTTGTCAACAACAAAATAGCTAGAGTCATCCCATTGGCGTTGGGCACGATCTATAACTACTAGTAATGGTTTAGGTGGACTTTGTGTTTGGTTGGGGAGGCGATCGCTATTGCACAAAACTACTACTGGATCTTCAGTATTTAGTAACACTTGCCAACCTGGTAAAGGTACCCAAGCTTGCTCCCCAGCAAACTTAACTAAGCGAAATGGTTGAATTTCCTCTACTAGGGGCACACTTTGCAAGTCTTTAGGTGTTAATGGCAACTCACCGACAACTGGCAAAATCCGAGGTGATTCTTCATCAGACTCAAATCGATAAAAAGGTAAAATCGGGGCTGGACGCTGGGAAACAACTGTAAAATCAACTAATAACTGTTCGATTTGTTTTCTGGCTGTGGCTGTGTGGGCAAAACGCAAACCTTTAGCAATCAGGCGCGATCGCTCTTGCAAATCTGTATATTGACGTGCCAGTTTCCATGCTTGATAAGCCACTGCATCTCCTGGATGGGCAGAAAAACCTGCTGGTAAAGTGCGCAAGCGGGAAAAATCTTTAATGGCTTTTGCTACTTCGCGTGCTTCATCAACGTCAAGTTTGTGAACAAAAGTCAGTTCAGCCGCCGCCGCGCGTTCTTCTTGGGTAAGTAAACGTAGTTCATACAAAACATCACTACCCCTGGTAGAGAAGTGCGATCGCGCTGCTGCTGATGCTCCACCTTTTTCTAAAGAATTATAAACTTGGGAGCCAACAATTACCTGATTTTGTTGAATTGGTTCAAATCCAGTTTCCTCAAAAATTTCCTGGGGATTGTAACCAGCTTTTTGCAGGGAGGCGATCGCCATTCCCCATTCCACCCAGTTACCTTGCTTTTGCCGCAACTTTCGGATTAACTCTTGTACTACATCGTTAGCAGCATTTTCAGGATTTTGAGCGTTGGGAGGTAAGTTAGTCATAATTCTGGAGTGGGCGCTTCAACTTGAGATTCCTCGTCAGCAAATCTTATTGTAATCTTTATCAGTTAAATATAATCCCCACGCCCTACTCACCCACTACATTCGTAAATTTACGCAAGGATTAATCGCTATTCTCAACTAATCTAGGTATGGAATATAACACAATGATGAATATTTATAGGAATTATCTCATGGATCATCCCATTGCTGAAACTCTTACAAATCAACGTCAATTGTCAACTTTGGAACGACCGAAAAAACTGAAAATCCTGGTAGTTGACGACGAGCCAGATAATCTCGATTTGCTTTATCGCACTTTTCGGCGGGACTTTCATGTCTTAAAAGCCGATAGTGGTGTCAATGCCCTAGAAGTATTGGCAGCAGAAGGTGAGGTAGCGGTGATCATCTCCGATCAGCGAATGCCAGAAATGAAAGGAACTGAGTTTCTCAGCAAGACTGTACCTCAGTTTCCCGATACTGTGAGGATAATCCTCACCGGGTTTACTGATATTGAAGACTTGGTGGAAGCAATTAATGCTGGACAGGTCTATAAATATATTACCAAGCCTTGGGACCCAGGGGAACTCAAAGCTGTAGTGCAAAGGGCCGCAGAAACTTACGACTTGCTCAAGCAACGCACAGAAGAATTGCGCCGCGCTAATGCCCAAATGGCGCTGCTGACTGTTTTAGTGCAGGTAACACAAGCAGCGCATAGCTTAGAGGAAACGCTAACACCCATTGCTACAGTTTTTAGTGAAAGTTTTACAGCAGATAGCTGTATTTTGCAGCTAGTTAAGGGAAATCAACTCTTGGCAACTCAAGGCAATTATTGTCATGTGGGTACTCTAGAAAACTGGCTAGATCAAGATCCATTGACAAATGAAGCGATCGCTACTGGACAAATGCAAGTTTCATTAAATGTAGCCAAAGATGCCAAACTGTCTGATGTGACTCATTACCAAAAAACTGGTGTGCAAGCACATCTAGTTATTCCCATAACCTACAGGAATCATCTGCTAGGGGTGTTGTCGCTCCAGTGGCAACAACCTTGCTCTTTGCGCGAAGATGAATTAAACCTAATTCGTTTATCAGCAGAACTGGTAGCGATCGCTCTGACTAGTAGTCGCTGCGCACCAGCAATAGTTTAATTCATCTTTCTGTGTCTTTGGTAGCCGGACAACAGCGCACAGTAAGCGCCGTTGCCGGTCTTTTTGTGCCTCGCTCTGGGCGAAGCGTCCTGACCTTTTGCTAAACTGATACCCATCTCTAGGACTTTTCACATTGAATGTTTACTCTTGTCATACAAGCTTCAATTTCTGGGGATAAGTCATCGTTATCACAACCAGTATTGACACCATGAATCAAGACGTTCGTGCCATTTTTAACCGGATTGCTCCAGTTTACGACCAGTTAAACAATTGGCTGAGTCTGGGACAACACGGTATATGGAAAGAAATGGCAGTCAAATGGAGTGCAGCTAAACCAGGAGATACTTGCCTGGATTTATGCTGCGGGAGTGGTGATTTAGCCTTTCGTTTGGCACGACATGTCGGAATGACAGGACATGTTTATGGTGTGGATTTCTCGCCAAACTTATTAGCTGCTGCTCAAGAACGCTCCCAAAGGCAATATCCTCAACTGCCTATTTCTTGGATAGAAGCAGATGTACTAAATTTGCCCTTCGCTCACAACCAATTTGCTGCCGCTACAATGGGTTATGGTTTAAGAAATGTGATGGATATTCCCCGCAGTCTGCAAGAATTGCACCGAGTCCTCAAGCCTGGTGGGAAAGCAGCCATTTTAGACTTTCATCGTCCCAGCAATCAGCAAATCCGCGCTTTTCAGCAATGGTATTTGGATCATATAGTCGTACCAATGGCTAAGCATCTCGGTTTAAAAGAAGAATATGCTTATATCAGTCCCAGCTTAGATCGGTTCCCTACAGGAAAAGAGCAAGTAGAGTTAGCCCGTCAAGTTGGTTTCGTATTGGTCACACACTATCCCATCGCGAACGGTATGATGGGAGTGCTGGTAGTCAGTAAGTGATTAGTCTTAGGTTAAGAGTTTTAAATTAAGCTCATAATTCATTGCTGATCGCTCATCACTCCTAACTTTCTTACTTCCTCCCTTGGATTCGTCTCAACTTTGGTATTATGTGTTACCCCCGGTGCTGGGTGGGATTATTGGCTATTTCACGAATGATATAGCCATAAAAATGTTGTTTCGTCCCTACCGCACAATTTATATTGGTGGACGAAGAGTGCCATTCACCCCTGGATTGATACCGCGCAATCAAGAACGCCTGGCTAAGAACATTTCCGACACTATTATGGGGTCGTTGCTCACACCTGGAGAATTGCAAAACCTAGCACGACGCTTGCTACAAACAGAACGTGTACAGACAGCTATTCTTTGGTTATTGCAACTGGCAATTGAACAAATCAAAGTAGATAAAAATGAGAAAAGCGCCAAAATTGTGGCGGGAATTTTGCGTGATTTATTAGGAGAATCATTTCCCCGTCTGCTCAAAGTTTTGGCACGGCGAGAAGATTTTTTAGAAGCGCAGATCAATCAAATTTTTGACCAGGTATTGCTGGAATTACAACTAAGCGAAGAACAAGCTACCCGCTTGGCTGATTGGTTATTGCAGGTGGTTTTACCGCCAGATGTATTGCGGCAGGCAATTATTGATTTTTTAACTGATCGCACCATTCAAACTATTGATGAAAGCTTTAGAGAAAAGACTAGTGGTACTTATTGGGTAGTTGCAAATTTATTCGGTTTACGTAATACTCTCACAAGGCTGCGAACTTTTTGTTTAGATGAAAAAGAAGCTACCAATACGCGTTTAGAAGAATTGGTGCAAGTTTTACAGATGCGCGATCGCCTGAAGAAAGTACTGCAAAATTTATCATTACAAAACTTGCCAATTGGGACGGTGCGCCAACTGCGAAAAACTACCCGTGAAAGTGTTCGTCATTACCTGCAAACTAGTGGAGGTGATTTAATCCAAGGGTTAACGGATTCTGTTAATTGGGAAAATATTTCTACATTACTACTTAATCGTCTGAGCGCTTCACCTGTTATGAGTTCTTCTTTAGAAGTAGTAAGTCAAGAGTTAGCTTTGATTTTAGAAAAGTATTTAGAAAAAGATTTAGAAAAAATCGTCGCCCAGGTAATTCCGATTTTATCGATAGACCAAGTAATCGTTGACCGTGTAAAATCAACATCGCCCGCCGATTTAGAAGCGGCAATTGAGGGAATTGTCAAAAATGAATTACAGGCTATTGTGACTTTAGGTGGTGTTTTAGGTTTTATTGTCGGCTTATTCCAGGTAGCATTTTTAATTTTGACTTAATTTGTGCTAACTACTGATAGATTTTTATCAGAAAACTAGTTAATTATCTAGGACTAGCTATTTCAAGGCGACTCGTAAAATCTGTTTTTTTCTCTCTGGTTACGGACACTTTGCTCAAGTCGGGAAACCCTTCCTGCGCAAGTTTCCTTCTCTGTGCATCTGAAGTTTAAAATAATTTAATTAACCACAGAGGCGCAGAGAACACAGAGTTAAGAGGCTGAAAAGGAATGTGTTGACCAACATTTTTAATTTCCCCCTTCTACCCCAGGGCTGATTCGTTCCCTAAAAGGGTTAAAATTGCAAGGGCAAATCCACAATTAAGACCGAAAATTTTGGCATCTTCAGTCCGAAATATCTGATTTTTCTTTGCGTCTTTGCGCCTTTGCGTGAGATTATCCTCTTGACAAATCTCCAACACAAGCGAATGAAACAGCCCTGCCTTCTACCCCTAGGTAATTGAACCTGCAAAGCTTTATTTGCTAAGATTCCCCAGGCAACAAAATTGAAACAGAGCTACTCTTCATCACTATGCCAACATCTGCAATTGACAGTCAAGACGCAGCAGCTATCCAAGCCGCGACAGCAGGAGTTGCTATATGCGATCGCTCCCACTGGGGGCGTATCCGTGTTGCTGATGATGACCGTATCCGCTTTTTACACAATCAAAGTACTAACGATTTTCTCAGCCTCAAGCCAGGAAAGGGTTGTGATACCGTCATGGTGTCATCCACGGCTCGCACGATTGATTTGGCGAGTGCGTATATTCTCGATGATGCAATACTGTTGCTGGTTTCTCCCAACCGTCGTGAGTCTCTCATTCAGTGGCTAGATCGCTATATCTTTTTTGCCGATAAGGTGCAATTAACAGATGTGACAAATGAAACAGCAACCTTCAGCCTGATGGGACCAGGAAGTGACACTATTATAGAAAAGCTGGGTGCTGGGGCAATTATCGGTCAACCCTATGGTAATCATCTCTTCATTGCAGGTGGAGTGATTGTCGCTGTGGGTAGTGGTTTGGCTGACCCCGGATATACAATCATTCTGCCAGCCTCAGAGAAAGAGAAAGTATGGAACCAAATTTTAGAATTAGGCGCAGTTGAATTGAGCGATCGCGCTTGGGAAACGTTACGCATATTACAGGGAAGACCCGCTCCAGATGCGGAACTTACAGATGATTATAATCCTCTGGAAGTTGGTTTATGGCAAACGATTTCTTTTAATAAGGGCTGCTATATCGGTCAAGAAACCATTGCTCGGTTAAATACATACAAAGGTGTAAAACAATACCTTTGGGGTATCCGCCTCAATGCACCGGCACAAGTTGGTAGTGCGATCGCGATCGGGGATGAAAAAGTCGGTAAGCTTACCAGTTATACTGAAACCACCAATGGTTACTTTGGACTAGGTTACATCCGCAGCAAAGTTGGTGGTGTTGGCTTGAAAGTCCAAGTAGGAGAAGCTGAGGGTGAAATAGTAGAACTACCGTTTGTTTCTCATGAATACCCAGAGACTTAATAGTAGTCCCCAGTCCCCCATCAACCTAAAGAGCGTCTCAGTGAACCATCAGCATATAGTTCTAATGGCACTAATTCAGTTTTGCCATTAACTTTAACTTGGGAATAAACAACTTTGACTAACCGGGCATGATTTTCGTTGTAACGCACAGACATAATAACACCTCTTGCTTACGGAGTTATTTTGTGTTCAAAGCTTTATATACCTTCATTGTAATTATTTTAAAAACATGTTTTAGAAGGTTTGTCAAGCATTTTCTTATAACTAACAAAGGTTATGTAAGATCGGTATAAATTACCTTACGTAGTGATGAAGATTTGAAAAAATCTCGATTCTTAGTTAGAGTTCATTAACAATTCAGGAACTAAATGTCTACTAAAACGAGATAATAATATACTCACACCACTATAAGCTGTAATCTCGTTTCCTATTACATAACCTGTTTTCGCTTAGTCTATATAATTCACTTCACACCCACAGGGTCTAATTTTGCCAGCGTCCCTATAATTTAAACTTATGAAAACAGTCACCGAACTGCAAACTCGACTGGATGATTACTACCAGCAAATCAAGACGATCATCCTAGCGCGTCAGAATCCGATTACTGGTTTACTTCCTGCGAGTACGGCCATAACTGCCCACGGTGATTATACAGATGCTTGGGTACGAGATAACGTTTACAGCATTTTGGGAGTTTGGGGTTTAGCACTGGCATACCGCAAGGTTGATGAAGACAAAGGACGCACCTACGAATTAGAACACAGTGTCACCAAGCTGATGCGAGGGTTGTTATTTGCGATGTTACGCCAGTCTCATAAAGTGGAGCAATTTAAACATACTCAGTCACCACTGAATGGGTTACACGCCAAATACAACACCGCTACTGCTGATATCGTGGTTGGTGATGACGAATGGGGACATTTACAACTTGATGCCACATCTATATTTTTACTAATGCTGGCACAAATGACCGCTTCGGGATTGCAAATTATTTATACGATTGATGAAGTAAATTTCGTCCAAAATTTAGTTTATTACATTGGCAGAGCTTACCGCACACCAGATTTTGGCATTTGGGAACGGGGTAATAAAATTAATCATGGTAGTGCGGAGTTGAATGCTAGTTCTGTGGGTATGGCCAAAGCCGCCTTAGAAGCAATTAACGGACTAGATTTGTTTGGTGTGCGTGGTAGTCAAGCATCAGTGATTCATGTCCTACCAGATGAAATCGCTCGCGCTCGGACTACATTAGAATCTTTATTACCGAGAGAATCTGGCTCTAAAGAAATTGATGCGGCACTATTAAGTATTATTAGTTATCCTGCCTTTGCAGTGGAAGATACACAACTGCGCGATCGCACCTTCAACGATATTATCAATAAACTCCAAGGTAAATACGGCTGCAAACGCTTCTTGCGCGATGGACACCAAACCGTTTTAGAAGATAGCCAACGCTTACACTACGAACCTTGGGAACTCAAGCAATTCGAGCATATTGAATGCGAATGGCCTTTATTTTTTACTTATTTATTTCTAGATGGGTTGTTTCGCGGTGACAGCCAACAAGTTAAAGATTATCAAGAACGTTTGCGATCGCTACTTGTGGAGCAAGATGGTGTAGGTTTATTACCAGAACTATATTATGTGCCAGCCGAAAACGTAGAAGCCGAAAGATTAAACCCCCAAAGTCAACTGCGGTTACCTAATGAAAATATTCCCCTAGTGTGGGCGCAAAGTTTGTATTTTCTCGGTCAAATGTTAAGTGAAGGATTACTAGCAATTGGCGATATTGATCCCTTGGGTAGACATTTGTGTGTAGGTAAAAAACGCGAAGCTTTGGTACAAATTGCCTTGCTAGCCGAGGATGAAGACTTACAAATAAAACTAGAAGTTCACGGGATTGAAACCCAAACACCCAAGCAAGTAGAACCAATTCAAGTCAGAAAAGCTGGGGAACTTTCAGCTATTTATACTCAAGTTGGGCGTAATGATAAACTGGGTTTAACTGGTCGTCCCATACGGCGATTGCGAAGTTTAACCACATCAAGAATCTTTCGCATTCACAACGAGACAATTGTCTTTTTACCGTCGTTTTTAGACTCCCAGCAATTTTATTTAACCCTCGATTACCACTTTTTACTAGATCAAATTAGAAGTGAACTCGCTTACATTCAAAAGTATTGGAGCGATTTAGGGCGTCCTACCCTAACTTTAATGTTGACACACACCATGTGGGAAATCGGTTCGGAAGCGTTACTAGAACTAATGCAAGAACTAAAAGATGGTGTGTGTAACGGCGTGCAAGTGAAATTGGGACGGCTAAACCAGCTGATGCTGACAGCCGGGATGCAAAGGATTGATTTTCTCCAAAATGCGGACTTCTCCCAATCACCAGTCAAAAATGCTGGGCCCCGTTGCTATTATCTGGCTTATCATCCTGGAGAAAGCTGGCGCTTAGGACATACCCAAGAATTTCAGATGGAATACGAAACTAACTTGGGTTTATTGTTGTCTTCTTTGCGTTCGTCAGAAAATCTCTATGAACAAATTGAGTTGTTGCAAACTTTGATTCGTTTGCAGGGAATAGGATTTGATACAGGTTTTGGCGGACCGCAGCAGCGCGTTACAGCAGGTGATTTAGTTGATGAAGTTTACACCAAAGCTGGGGATTTAGGACTTTGGGCGATAGTCCGTCGGGCGGCTGGATTGCGACAGATGGTTGATATTGGCTTGTCGGATACGGTGACGAGTATTTTGGTGCGGGGTAAGCAAATTGCTGTAGGTAAAGCTTACAGTCAAGCATCACTGATTACAGTACCCATGTCTCACAATGAAATAGCCGAGAAAATTAATCATTTTTGCCGTGAAGATATCCGCGATCGCGTCCTCACACAAGAAATTATCATTTATCTTGGTGTCTTAATCAGATCGGAACCTGAACTGTTTCAAGGACTACTAACACTGAGAGTCGGCTATCTCATCTTATTAATTACCAGTGAACTAGCACAAGAGTTGCATGTTACTCAAGATGAAGCATATGAACACCTAATGGAACTTTCACCTTTTGAAGTGAAAATGCGCTTGCATCAGGTATTAACAGGTTACACAGGCGTGAGTAATTTGTTACGCCAGCAGGAATCATTACACGTCAAACAAAAAGAAAGCGACATTGCTTGGGTAGTGCTACCAACCAATGAAGTAGAACAAACCATAGTTCCCCAAGGTGGCTGGCGAAGATTTCGCCAAGCAGAAGGAGCGTTAAACCGAGTACCCAAGGACTTTTTCCAGCAAGTTTGGCTATTAATGAAACATTGCAAGGGTATAGTCATTGGCGATAAACTAGAGCGCCGCAATCGCTTAGATAGCGAATTGATTTTATCAGAGATGACCCCAGGCGAAAAGAATTTTGCCTTGCGAGTAGAGCATCTACTCAATAAAATTCAAGCACCAGAGTACCGCAAAGTAAATATTGAAGCATTAATGGAATTAGCCACCATTGCAGCGAATAACCCCAGCTTACAAATTGAAGAATATATAGTTTTGGATGTGTTAATTGGCCATGCAGTCCGCTTGGCATGGTTAGAACAACATCCCGAACGAGGCGATCGCTATGATGAGGATAAGGCTAATGCTTGGCGATCATTTTACAATACCTCTCCTCAAGATTGCGTGAGTTATATTCTTAAGGCGTTTAGGTTCTTGACAGAATTTGTGAAGGATTTTTAAACATCAACAAGCGCAGAACGGCTAGACGGATAAATGAAATGCCTCCGCGACAATAAGCCTACGTTCAGCTAAAACAAAACCTATGACCTACACCCCACCTAAACTACTTACTTTTGACGAATTTATAGCCCAATATAGTGACAATACACGCTATGAACTAATCGACGGAGAGCTAAGAGACATGGAGCCTACGGGTCCTCACGAAGCTGTTGCCGGGAGTATTGCGGGTAGAATCTATGTAGAAATTTTTAGTTCTAATTTTAACTGGTTAGTTCCCAAAACTTGCTTAATAAAACCACCTGCTGCTGAAGCTACAGCGCTGCGTCCTGACGTAATTGTTTTAGATAAAGCAGAACTTAGTAAAGAACCTCTCTGGCAAAAAGAACCTATTGTTTGTAACGGTAGTACAATTCAACTTGTTGCTGAAGTTGTTAGCACAAATTGGCAAGACGATTATGCAAGAAAAGTGGAAGAATATGCTTTTCTGAATATTCCAGAATATTGGATTGTGGATTTTCGTGGCTTGGGTGGTTTGCAATTTATCGGTAATCCCAAACAACCCACCTTCACCATCTGTAAGTTAGTTAATGGTGTGTATCAACAGCAACAATATCGTTTAGGAGATCGGATTTTCTCTGCTCTCTTGCCAAATTTACAACTTAAACTTGACGACATTATGCATAATTGAAAAACGCATAGCTAACAACTTCTAACTTTCATTTTGCCAGCCTCTGCGTTGAAAATCCTACTTTACAGATACCGCATCAACATCAACAGTTTTGGCGCTAGGGCTAGCATCCTCGCTGTTATTAGTGCCTTTACGTGCTTTCCAACCCGCGATCGCTAGTCCAGATAACTCAGAAACTAGCAAAGACAAAATTACCACATCGTCAATTTGCCCAACAACGGGAAACACATCTGGAATAATGTCAATAGGGCTAAGAAGATAAACTAGTGTTCCTAAAATTACCCACAAGCGGTACTTGGAATTTCGCAGCAAACTCCGATACCAGGTGTACAGTGATTGAATTGAAAAGTTCATGTTTTGACCCTCCAGTTATTTTTAATTTTGACAAATTATGCTGCCAACTTGCGGTGGGAATAACCGCCCCAGTTAGTATGGAAGACGCTACTCCAAATACTGACCCTGCGATGCTGCTCAAGAATATGATAATTGTGCATTAATCTTTGGCCTTAAAATGCTTGGGGATACTTGCTTTATCAATGGAGGGAGGAAACCTAACCAGTGGATATTTTAGATTTGTTTGAAAAGGGTGGGCCAGCAATGTGGCCCTTACTTGTACTGTCAATTTTGTCTTTAAGTGTAATATTCGAGCGTTTGTGGTTCTGGCTAAGAATTTTGACGCAAGAAAAGGAAATAGTTGATCGGGTTTTAGATGCGGCCCATGATAATTGGGAAGTAGCTGCGGACATTGCCAGAAATGCCACTCATCAACCCATAGGACGTTTTCTCTACGCTCCCTTAAGCTACCCAAAACGTGATGCGGAAACCTTTCGACTAGCATTGGAGTCCACCGCCGAAGATGAATTAGCGGGAATGCGACGCGGTGAAAAACTTTTAGAAGCGGTGATTGCTCTCTCGCCACTTTTGGGATTACTGGGTACGGTTCTAGGTTTAATCCAGTCTTTACGCTCAATTCGCATTGGTGATTTGGGAACTGAATCTACAGCTGGTGTGACTACTGGTATTGGCGAATCCTTAATAAGTACTGCGGCTGGACTCATCGTTGCCATTGTTAGTTTAGTGTTCTACCGCCTATTTCAGAGTTTTGTCGTTGACCAAGTGAAAGTTTTTCGCAAGGCGGGAAATGAAATGGAATTATTATATCGCCAGTCCCCCCCTGACTTGGACAAAAGTACCTCAATAATTGTGGGGGAATCTTCACGGGAAAGTTTGAATCCGCCCCGCAAGCGAGGCAAAAACCCGTTTCCTAAACCTCCTGAACCCCCAACGACAAGTGATCCATTAGATTCTGAGCAATAGTCAAGAATTCAACACCCGCATCATGGGTAAAAGTGAGACATGAAAGTTAATCTGCATACTCCAGTAGAAGAAGCACAAATTCAAATTATTCCCTTAATTGATGTCGTTTTTTGTATCTTGACGTTTTTTTTGTTAGCAGCTTTGCAATTTACTCGACAACAGGCAATTAATGTTGATTTGCCCAAAGCTAGCACAAGTACAGTTCCTGGTGTCACGTCCCAAAGTGGCAGTCAAATTGTCACTATTGATGCTGTCGGTAATATTTACATCGAAAAACAGCCTGTAAGACGAGACGAGTTAGCACAAAGATTAACGCAGTATCTCCAAGCAAATCCCAATGGCATTTTGGTGCTAAATGCCTCACGCACAGCAACCTACAATGATGTCATTGAGATATTGGATTTGATGCGGCAAGTCGGTGGCGATCGCGTGTCTTTGGGAATTATCCCCGGACCATCTCCAATACCTAACTTCTCACCTAATTTACCGACATCTCCTAATTTCCCTACTAATCCTGGACAAGCGCCTACACCAGTTCCGGGAATTAATCCACCAGACAATTTTAATCCCAACTTCCCCGTAAACCCCAATCAAATCCCCTCTGGACAAGGCATTAGTCCGGGAATTCCTCCAGTTATGCCCAACGAACTAGCGCCTCAAGCGCCTGCTGCACCTGAAACAAACAATTCTGTCCCTTAAACAGCAGAGAAGCAGGGAGCAGGGCAAAGAATTTTCTCCCTTGCTCCCCAATCCTTTCCTCTTGTTTGACTAAACCTAAAGATATCTAAAATAAATTTCGATTAGAGACAAATATCTGCTAATTTACAAATAATTGGTTAAGCTTCAAAAATTTCTCTATCGATAGACCTAGTGATTTACCGCCAATCACCATTCGCGTTTCAAGGCTTGTGGCATGAATATTGTGACGCTTTTAATTGTTTGGGTAGTAACATCTATCAGCTTGTTGATTATTAGTAAGCTGCCTTTGGGTGTGGAAGTTGACTCTCCACAAAAAGCCTTTTTTTCAGCAGCAGTTCTCGGTATTGTCACAGCAGTAGTGAGACCGATTTTACGCCTAATATTTGCAGTCCCAGACTTACTCACCTTTAACTTGCTATCCGGCATTTTCACATTTATGATTGCCGTTGTCTGTTTTAGTATCGCAGCTTGGTTAGTAGAGGGATTTCGCTTACGTTTTGGGATTTGGAGTGCTGTACTAGGGGCTTTTGCACTTACCATCATCAACAGCCTGGTTTACAAGTTGTTAGGAGTGTAAATAATTACTAACTCGTAGTTCGTAATTCGTAATTATTTAAGGATATAATTCCTCAACTTAATTGACGTGCATTCCATGAACCTCACCCCTACCCCTCTCCGCATCGGAGAGGGGCAAAAATCTCCCTGGTTTTCAACTAAAAATCAATGTTTCACAGCCTCTCCCCTTGCAGGGGAGAGGTTTTTTCCACTTGTCGAACTTACGTTAATTGATGGAAAAAATGAAATTTATTCCCCTCAATATTATTGAGGGGTAACAATTACGAATTACGAATTACGAATTACGAATTATCAATTACGAATCATTCTGGCTACTTGTTTAACTATTCATTAGTAGTTGGGGGAGCAACTGGAGTATTGGCTTGTTGTTGGCGCTGTTCGCGTTTTTTGCGATCAGCTGAAAGCATATCTGCCATCACGAGCAGCGCTTGAGCCATTTTCTCTAAATTAGAACTGTATAGTTCCAAATCCTTGCTGAGTTTTTCATCAGATAGATGTAAGCCAGCAGCAATGGTTTTTAATGCTTCAAGACGCTGCTTTTCATCCTTAACTAATTCTGGATCTGACTGTTCCAACAACGAGAATAAACCAACTGCAAACAAACGGCTGTACTTAAAGTTAGTATTATTGGCGATCGCTTGCAATTGTGCTTGTAAATCAGGATCTCGATCTAAATGAGTGGTTTGACTTAACCATGCAATTAAATCATTCACTGGTAAGTCTTTAGCTAAAGCTTGCAGCCGTTCAGCATCCTGTCGGTAGCGTTGCGGTTCTTGCTCTACAGCCTGACATAGAGCATTAAAAATCGATTCCCGATCTCGTTCTGGTTGGTAGCCTTGCATAAAGCGGTCAAAGGTTGTGACGACGCCCAAGGCATAAATTGGATTGTAGGTAAAATCAATATTTACTGACAGTAGATGCATTTCTACCATCAACTCTTCTACCACTCGACGATAAATCGTATTGATTGGCCGGGTGTGAAGGGAGTAAAAAGTTCGCTTTGTATCAGAAACAGTACGGACGTTATTCACAAAGAAAATGTTAAGAATGTTAAGGGCGACGTTCTTTATATTTTCTCGCTTAAAGGCTAATTTGCCAAGTTCAGGTTTCCGAATTGGTTATTGGTCATTAGTCATTGGGAAGTCACAATCTCATCCCCTTCATTCCTCTCATCCCCCCATCTCCCACTCCCCACTGACTGGGGGGTATGACCCCTCTTTACTAAAAATCCAGGCAAAAATTAGGATTAAATGTGAATGTGCATCACAATTTATGAATTTTTCGCCGCACTTAATTGCCTTAGGTAAGTACCTGGCTGGTGAATTCGATAATCGGGAACAAGCTTTGGCAGATCCTGCTTGGTATGTTCATCTGCGTCTTTGGCAAAGACCAATCAATTTGTTTACAGAAGACAGTATCACCTTGTTTGCCGAGCAAGCTAATCTTGTCAACTTAGACCGCCCTTATCGCCAGCGAATTATGCGGCTAATGCCAGGGCACGACGCTGATGCACCCTTGCAGTTACAATATTATATGCTCAAAGATCCAAGTTCATTAAGTGGTGCAGGTCGTAATCCTGCTTTACTTAACACATTGACGCTGGATCAATTAGATTTACTACCAGGCTGCATCCTGACAATTACCCAACAAACACTAGCCCACAATAGCTATAAGTTTGTGGCTACTCAACCTCCTGATACTTGTTGCAGGTTTATTTATCTGAGCCAGAGCATACAAGTTTCCCTAGGATTTGCAGCTACGGCGACAGATTTTAACAGCTACGACAAAGGAATTGACTCGGATACCGGAAAAGCAACCTGGGGCGCAATTTTAGGGCCTTATCGCTACACTAAGCGAGAACAGTATTGAACACTCAGCACTTAGCACTGTTCTAGCTAGCAATACTACGAGGTACACCTTCTAAAGCTTCTTCCTCAGTTTCAAAGATTTCAAATACTGTATCCATCATCGTGACTTCAAACACGAGTTTGGCTTCTGGATGTACATTGCAGATGCGGAAACTGCCCTTGACTTTATCAGCATCACGCATTCCAGCAACCAAAGACGTGAGTCCAGAACTATCAATAAAATTTACCTGACCGAGATTCACAACTACATGGCGGCTGAGTTTGGAAATACATTCCTGTAACTTCAGGCGAAATTGCCAAGCTGTGGTGATATCCAGGCGACCTGCTGGTGTTAAGACAATAACGGTATTGCCGTCTTGGGTTGTATAGGTTGTTTGTTCTATCTGAATCACTAAGCCTCCCCGTGGCACAATTCTAACTAAAATTTAGTCTGGGATTGGTGAGTCAAAAAATGTGATTTTTGAGTAATTTTAACTTTCTCATCACTAGAAGGGTTTCCAGAGAGAGGTTAAATTTGTTGACTCACCACTCACAAAATTATTAAGTACTGATACTTGAGATTAACAAGTAACAGCTAAAATTATCACTTTTTTTTGCTAAGTGCTTACTTTTAGTAGTTTAACTCACCAAAACGTTGCTGAGTAGCTTTTTTTAGTGCTGAGGAGCCAGTGTGGTGAAGCAGCCTCCGTCTTGGCGGTTTCCGTCAAGGGCATAACTGCGCTTATCGCCCTTAGACGTGCCCGAACATTAGTTTTGGTGAAATCCCAAGTGGAGGAGCCAGCCGCGTGGACGGGGCTGCCCGCAGAGTACGAACTGGCGTGTCATCTGGCGTTGCTAAGTAAAAACAACACCGCAGGCACTAATGACCTCAAATTCTCTTACTAGACTGTACATAGCGAGAAGTTGCCAGGAGGAACCAGTACATCAGGGTTTCTTCAGATAGTAAGTGACTCGTGCGGGTTACCCGATGTGTTAGCGTAGCTCGTCTGTAAGAGGTAACGGGTGGCATTAGTTGACCTCCAGGCAAATTGCGGTGACTTAGCACTCAGTACTTTTGAAGTTGATCCAATCTTGAGGTTTCAGGAAAGTTTCATACAACTTGGCTTCCGGAGAACCAGGTTCTGGTTTATACCCATATTCCCAGCGCACTAAGGGTGGTAAAGACATGAGAATAGATTCTGTACGTCCGTTGGTTTGCAGTCCAAAAATTGTGCCTCGGTCATAAACCAAGTTAAATTCTACGTACCTACCGCGACGGTAAAGTTGGAAATTACGTTCGCGATCGCCATATTCCATCCCCTGTCGCCGTTCGACAATTGGCACATAAGCGGGTAAAAAGGCTCTACCACAGTCTTGAACAAAAGCAAACAATTCTTCCCAAGTGCGTGGTGCTAGTTTTTCTACCTGATTACTGTAAGCAGCCGCCGCCCCATGAGGATCGGGACCACCATACAAAGCACTTTGACTGTGTTGATAATCAAAAAATAGACCACCCACACCCCGTGTCTCATTCCGATGCTTGAGGTAGAAATATTCATCACACCAGCGCTTAAACACTGGATAATACTCTGGGTGATGTTGATCGCAAGCTTGCTTCAGGGTTTGATGTAAATGTTTGGCATCTTCGGCAAAAGGGTAATAGGGTGTCAGGTCAACACCACCACCAAACCACCAGACTGGGCCAGCTTCAAAATAGCGATAATTTAAATGGACTGTAGGTACATAGGGATTACGGGGATGTAACACCATGGAAGTGCCAGTGACATAAAAGCTGTGTCCTTCTGCATCTGGTCGCTGGGCTAAAATTGAGGGCGGCAGATGATCACCCCAAACTTCAGAGAAACCTACACCTGCTTGTTCAAAGATTGCTCCATCGCGTAATATGCGCGATCGCCCACCACCTCCTTCTGGGCGTTCCCAACCATCTTCATTAAATTTACCGACACCATCCAGTTCCGCTAACCGTTGAGAAATTTCGTCTTGCAACCGTTGCATAAACTGACGCACCCTTGTCTTCGCGTCATTTGGTGGTAAGAACTTAGATGATGCTGCTTCTACAGTTGGCGTTTGAGAGTTGGTCAACATAGATTCCCGAACCTAAAATACAATTTCCAAAAAGCCACAAATTTTTCAATTGACAAATTTGTAGGCAATACGAGCCGATCACCTGGCTGAATTTGCCCAATCTGCTTTTCTCTTTCTGATCAAGGATTTACACAATTGATGTGCATGACTAGAGTTATTTTCCCTCAAATGCGTATAGGCTTGTATATTGACCGAGTTTTTTTTGCACTTCTTGATAGAAACATTGCCAGACTCTGGTGAATTAGTCTACAAACATTCTCTACCTTGAGACCTTGATGTCGTGACTAATGAGATACTGTGAGCCAGGGCAAGCCACGGTTACAGTTACTAGCAAGCAAGTGCGTAGCGAGAGGAGGATTAGGCAAATGCGAGGCTGTTTATCCAAATTCATCCACCGCAAACGTCGTCGATTTTGCGCTTCTCTGGTACGGACGTATCAAGAAATTAGTTCTGCTTCTGTAGATGAACTGTGGCTGAAGGTGGTTGACTTAACAGACGTTTCCTGGCATCCACTGCTTAAAAGTACCAACGTTCCCTATGGATTAGTACCCAAACCTGGATTAATTTACCAAGCGGTGACACGCTTTTCGCCGATTCCCATCCGGATTTTTGTGGAGCGTGTTAATCCTAAAGAAATGCTAAGTATCCGTGTATTAGCGATTCCTGGTGTCGAAGAACGAGTTACTTACCGAGTAGAATCAACAGTCTGTGGCACTTGTGTTTCGTATTCAGTCATCCTACGGGGTTGGTTATCGCCCCTCATTTGGTCATTATCTCGGCCTTATGCAGACCGTGTAGCACGTTCCTTAGTCGAGTCCGTAGAAAAAACCGCATTGCAAGCGGTGTCAGGGAAGAAAAAATCTCTTAACGATAGTTGTTTTGATTTTTAGGGCGTTGGGCATGGGGCATTGAGAAAATTCGTTCCTTTTCCCTTCATCCCCACTCCCTATTCCCTATTTCCTAAAGAAAGTTAAGATTTTAAGTAGATGATAATAAAATTTTCTTAAATTTTGTTACTGCGGTAACAGTGAAAACAGTATGTACGATGTTCTCGATTCCCAATCTGTCTTAGAAGTGTTGCGACCAGTGCAAGATCCCGAACTCCGCAAGAGTTTGGTAGAACTGAATATGATTCGCAACGTCAAAATTGACGCTGGTAAGGTTAGTTTCACTTTGGTGTTGACTACACCCGCCTGTCCCTTACGTGAGTTTATCGTTGAAGATTGCGAAAAAGCTGTTAAAAAGCTACCAGGGGTTGCAGAAGTAAGTGTAGAAGTCACAGCAGAAACACCCCAACAAAAAAGCTTGCCCGATCGCAGTGGTATTAATGGCGTTAAAAATATTTTGGCTGTTTCCAGTGGTAAAGGCGGTGTAGGTAAAAGTACGGTAGCGGTGAATGTAGCTGTGGCTTTAGCACAAACAGGAGCCAAAGTTGGGTTACTTGATGCCGATATTTATGGGCCAAATGATCCTACTATGCTGGGGCTAGCTGACGCTCAAATTGTTGTGCGTTCCACAGAAAAAGGTGAAGTTTTAGAGCCTGCTTTTAATCACGGCGTTAAGTTAGTCTCAATGGGCTTTTTGATTGACCGAGATCAGCCAGTGATCTGGCGCGGGCCTATGCTCAATGGAGTAATTCGCCAATTTCTCTATCAAGTGGAATGGGGAGAACTTGACTATTTAATCGTCGATATGCCGCCGGGAACTGGCGATGCTCAGTTAACTTTAACCCAAGCAGTACCAATGTCAGGGGCAGTAATTGTGACTACACCGCAAACTGTAGCGCTGTTAGATTCCCGCAAAGGATTGCGGATGTTCCAGCAAATGAACGTCCCTGTTTTGGGAATAGTAGAAAATATGAGCTACTTTATTCCCCCAGATATGCCAGATAAGCAGTATGACATCTTTGGTTCAGGTGGTGGTGCCAAAACAGCAGCTGAGTTGGAAGTACCTTTACTGGGTTGTATCCCACTGGAGATTTCCACAAGAGTTGGTGGTGATAGCGGTGTGCCGATAGTCGTGGCTGATCCTGATTCAGCTTCGGCAAAAGCATTAACAGCGATCGCTCTCAATATCGCTGGCAAAGTATCAGTTGCCGCCCTGACATAATCAATTTTTAATTCTTTTCTGATTCCTGGGCTGTAGCCTGGGAATACAGATTATTCGCCATCGTGAGAAGAAGCAGGGATGAGGGCGCAGGGAGCAGGGGAGCAGGGGGAGATGAGGGGGATGAAGGGGATGAGGGAGTATTTTTTCTCCATTCCCCATTCCCCATTCCCCATTCCCCATTCCCCATTCCCCAGTGTAAATACTCACACTTAAAGTCTAGAATCACACAACTATCGCACAATGTTATTCAAACGATCGCTCCCCAAAATTCGCTGGAAGTATTGGGTAAAGCCCTGGCAACAAGTAGATTGGCCACTATTTTTTCTGCCTATTGGACTCAGTATTTTTGGCGGCATTATGATTCTCAGTACGGAACTGACGCAGCCAGTTACTGATTGGTGGTGGCACTGGCTAGTAGCTGGTATTGGGGGTTTGATAGCGTTGTTTTTAGCTCGCATCCATTACGAAAATCTCATTCAATGGCATTGGATAACTTACTCACTGACCAACCTCAGCCTGGTTGCCGTGATGATCATTGGCACTAGCGCTAAAGGAGCACAGCGATGGATTCCTATCGGTGGTTTTAATGTGCAACCTTCAGAATTTGCCAAAATAGGGATAATTATCACCTTAGCGGCTTTATTACACAGGCGTACAGCTTCCAGTCTCGACAGTGTGTTCCGCGCTCTTTTAATTACTGCTGTTCCTTGGGCATTGATATTTTTACAGCCAGATTTGGCAACATCACTAGTATTTGCGGCGATCACCTTAGGGATGCTGTACTGGGCAAATGCTAATCCTGGCTGGCTGATATTGATGGTTTCTCCTGTGATTTCAGCCATTCTTTTTAGTATAAGCTGGCCCTTACCAGAGCCGATCATTTTATTTAAAGAACTATCTTTTGGACCTTTAGGGTTAGTTTGGGTAGGGGCTATGGGTATTTTGGCTTGGCAAACTCTTCCTTGGCGTCGCTTTGCCCTCAATGGTATAGGTGCATCGGTTGTCAATTTCATGGGTGGCGAACTAGGTGTTTTTGCCTGGAATCATATATTGAAAGAGTATCAAAAAGACAGGCTGAGTGTATTTATTAATCCCGACCACGATCCATTAGGCGCAGGCTATCACCTCATCCAATCTCGCATCGCTATTGGTGCTGGTGAAGTTTGGGGATGGGGTCTGTTCAAAGGGCCAATGACACAACTGAATTTCGTGCCAGAACAGCATACAGACTTCATTTTCTCCGCAGTGGGCGAAGAATTCGGTTTTGTTGGTTGTTTGGTAGTATTGTTTGTCTTCTGCTTGATTTGCTTTCGTCTGCTGCATGTAGCTCAAAACGCCAAGGACAATTTTGGCTCGTTATTAGCTATTGGTGTGTTGTCAATGATTGTGTTTCAGTTAATTATTAACGTAGGTATGACTGTTGGTTTAGCACCTGTAGCCGGAATTCCTCTGCCTTGGATGAGTTATGGTCGTTCAGCCATGCTTACCAATTTCATTGCTTTAGGAATAGTAGAATCGGTAGCAAATTTTCGGCAACGACAGAAGTATTATTTATGAGGGAATAGGGAACAGAGAACAGGGAATAGAGAGGAATTTATGATCAGCATTACTCTCTTGCCTGTTGCCCCTTACCTGTTCCCCTTTATAAGCTATTAGCAGTCAACAAGCGAGGGTAAACATCATGATTCTGCCTGGAGCAACTGTTCGCGTCAAAAATCCCGCCGATATCTATTATCTCTATGAAGGACTTGTGCAACGGGTGAGTGATGGTAAGGTAGCTGTGCTATTTGAAGGTGGTAACTGGGATAAATTGATTACCTTTCTACCATCAGAATTGGAACTTGTAGAACTCACAGCAGGACGTAAAAAAGGGAAATAGATTTTATTTAGTTAAGAGTTAGGATAATTCCTAACTCAGCACTCAGCACTCAGCACTCAGCACTCTCATGCGTCTTCCTTTACCACAGTTTGCTACTGGCGATCGCCACCCCAATCATATTGCCGAGGTGATAGAGACTACTTCTACTGAATTTCTGGCACAGTGTTTGGAACCGGAAGATTTGAGTTTTCCTCCCATGCCACCTTTTGGGAGTTGGGTCTGTTCTGTGGATGAAGAATCAGGTAATCAGATTTATGCTGTGGTATATCATGCTACAACTATGCCCATAGATTCTGTGCATCGGGCTGTGGCGCTGGGGTTGTCATTGCCAGATTTACGTGAGGAACAACCCCAGATATTCGCCATGCTCAAAACTGAATTTCGGGCGGCGATCGTCGGATTTGAGCAACCATCCCCTACTCTAGGTTATAACCGAGGGGTATATCAGTATCTACCACCGCGTCCTCCGCAAATTCATCAAGCTGTTTATCGATGTGAGCCAGAAGCAATCATTAAATTCTCTGAGGAACTAGATTTTTTGCGGACATTACTGTCTGTTAACAGTGCGCCAGTAGAGTCATTAGCCGCAGCCGCCATCCGCGAGGTATACCAATTACGCAAAGCCGACCGAGAATGGTTAATTAAAGCTGGGCGAACTCTCAGCGTGTTGTTAAAAGACGACTACGATCGCTTGCGGTTCATTTTGAGTCAAATCCATCCTTAGGTAGTTAGTTCCTCAACAATTACCTAGGTAGTGTAGATTAAGATTTTTTATATTTCGTCAGGGTAGCTTTTACATTGATTATTCATTGTTTGGGCGATTGCACTCCAGGCGATCGCAGCTGCACTGTTGCCCTTTAAAGTCCAACCTATGGAACTAACATCACAAGTTCTTGCTCTGGAACCAACTTCCCAAGTTCTCGGCAAAGAACCAATTGTGACCTTTGCTGTGTTGCTGGTGGTCATTTTAGTAGTACCCATTCTCTTTGAGCGGCTGAGACTACCAGGATTAGTGGGTTTGGTATTCTCTGGGGTCGTACTGGGGCCATCAGGCTGGAATCTATTCCATCCAGAATCGCCGATAATTAGCCTGCTAGCGGACATTGGTTTGATTTACTTGATGTTTGTAGCAGGATTAGAAGTAGAAATCAAGGACTTCCGTCGCCGGAGAAAACGCTCCTTAGGATTTGGCAGCTTTACTTTTATAGTTCCTCTGGTGATGGGAACTTTATTAGGGCGAATTTTGGGCTGGGAATGGAATACTTCGATTTTAATTGGCTCTTTGTTAGCTTCCTACACTCTTTTGGCATATCCCATTATCAGTCGTCTGGGAGTGGTCAATAATGAAGCTGTGATCGCCACTATGGGAGCGACAATCTTTACCAATCTCGGCGCACTTCTGGTATTAGCCGTTTGTGTAGCCACTAGTTATGCGGGAGCTTTTAGCTTGCCTCAACTACTCACTTTATTGAGTTGGTTGAGTATTTACTCCATGATGATTTTGGTAGGTTTTGATTGGGCAGGTAAAGAATTTTTTCGCCGCTCAGGAGACGACGAAGGCAATAAATTTTTGTTTGTGTTGCTTACCGTGTTTCTTTCGGTTGTGGGCGCTCAATTCATGGGAGTAGAAAAAATTGTCGGCGCTTTTTTAGCAGGTTTAGCAGTCAATGAAGCGGTTGGTGAAGGGCCAGTCAAAGAAAAGGTCGTATTTGTTGGCAGTGTCCTATTTATTCCCATTTTCTTTGTTTATTTTGGCTTGCTGATTGATCTGCCTGGTTTTTTTACCAGTATTTACACCCTTAAGTTATCGCTGTTGATTGTAGTTGGTTTAATTGCCAGCAAATTCATCGCTGCTTTGTTAACAAAATTTGTTTACTGCTACAACTGGCAGGAAATGCTGACCATGTGGTCGTTATCAATGCCGCAAATGGGTACTACTTTAGCAGCAACTTTAGTAGGATATCGGGCTGAATTGCTATCACTAGAGGTGTTAAATAGTGTCGTTATTCTAATGCTCGTGACCTCAACTTTAGCACCACTGCTCACCAGTCGGGTAGCCATTACGTTAACTTCTACAGCAGTTACAGAAACAAATTCCCCAACTTTAACTGACCAAAAAACAGCACAAAAGCATAATCCTTTAACCATAGTCGTACCTGTCTACAATCCTCAAACTCAGCAGTATTTGATTGAAATGGCGGCACTATTAGCACATCAAGCACATGGCACAATTGTGCCATTAGCGATCGCTACTGCTGCGGCTCACATGGATGCACCACAGTTAGAGGCTTCTCTGCGACGTAGTGAGCGGTTACTAGCAAAAGCTACAGCACAAAGTCGAGTTTTGGGAGTAGAAGCAGAACCATTGCTGCGAATTGATGATGCCTTTGCGCCGGGAATTAGCAGGGCGGCGCGCGAACAAAAGGCGAGTTTAATTGTCATGGGTTGGGGTAAACGCACTGGATTGAGAGCGCGTTTGTTTGGCAATGTGATTGATAACGTACTTTGGGCATCCCACTGTCCAGTGGCGGTGACACGTCTGATGGACTCACCGAAAAAAATTCAACGCATCTTAGTCCCATGGGAAAATTTAACCGCATCAACATTGCAACCTGTACAATTTGCCCAAATGCTGGCAGAGGCCAATCAAGCCCAAGTGACTGTGCTAAATGTGTGCGATCGCCGCACCAGTTCCAGTAAAATCGCTGCCAGGCGATCACACCTCACCCAAATGATGTCTCAATTAGCTGTGTCCAATCCCCCAGAAATTCAAATCATCGCTCATGAAAATGTTGCCCAAGCAATTTTGCAAGCAGCGCGTTTATACGATTTAGTAGTATTACCATTTATCCGTAACCGTACTAGTCCTGGTGGTTTAGCTATTAGTGATGTGACAACTCAGTTAGCCGGACAACTTACTTGCTCTATTGTCATGCTGGGAGAACCACAACGCCCCCAAACAGGAATTTTACTCACAGAAATTTCCAGCCCGACAACTGCGATGTAATCGCCAAGACTTTATCATAATCCTTGGTTTTTTAACTCATAACGGCTTTGAAGTTCACTGTAAAAAAACTTTATATTGTTAAAGATTTGATGAATTCTAGGTTAAAGCAAGACAATCATCAGGGGATGTTTGGTATTTTGCTAGATGAATTGTTAAAAATTTAATTTAAAATTCACAAATCGTATATGTAAGGAAATTTCTGCTAAGATGCCAACTTTGAATTCCAAAATGCATTCTCAGTTAGCTCTGTTCGTCCTGTATTTTTGTATTTAGGCTGGGTAATCTAACAATATGTTAAAGAGCAACTAGCAATATCTATAAATTAACTGGGAAACTATGAGAATTTTGGTGACGGGCGGTGCTGGGTTTATTGGTTCCCATCTTATTGACCGACTACTACCCGCAGGGCATGAGGTAATTTGCTTAGATAACTTTTACACAGGTGACAAACGCAATATCCTCAAATGGATGAATCATCCCTACTTTGAACTGATTCGCCACGACATCACAGAGCCAATTCGGTTAGAAGTGGATCAAATTTATCATCTAGCTTGTCCAGCTTCTCCAGTACATTACCAGTACAATCCAGTGAAAACCGTGAAAACTAACGTCATGGGGACACTGAATATGTTGGGGTTAGCCAAACGTGTCAAAGCTAGGTTTTTTTTGGCCTCAACTAGTGAAGTCTACGGAGATCCAGAAGTTCATCCCCAAACCGAAGAGTATAGGGGTAGCGTTAATCCCATTGGCATCCGGTCATGCTACGACGAAGGTAAAAGAATTGCGGAAACTTTGTCATTTGATTACTACAGACAAAATAAAGTCGATATTCGTGTTGCTCGGATTTTCAACACTTATGGCCCCAGGATGTTAGAAAACGATGGCCGGGTGGTGAGCAACTTTATAGTTCAAGCCTTGCAGGGTAATCCTTTAACTGTGTACGGTGATGGTTCACAAACGCGAAGCTTCTGTTACGTTTCTGATTTGGTAGAAGGTTTTATCCGCTTGATGAATGGCGACTATGTTGGCCCAGTGAATTTAGGCAATCCTGGTGAATATACGATTTTAGAATTGGCAAAAGCTGTGCAAAACATGGTGAACCCAGACGCACAGATTAAATTTGAACCACTACCATCTGATGATCCCCGTCGTCGCCAACCTGATATCACCAAAGCAAAAACCTTGTTAAATTGGGAACCTACCGTTCCGCTACAAGAGGGGTTAAAACTAACAGTAGAAGATTTCCGCGATCGCGTTTTCCGCACTGCCGCAGGCAATGGCGTTCAAAGCGATACTTAAATTTTAGGTTCTGGAGTAGCGCTAAATGCCGCTCTGAACCTAGTGCAGGCTTACCTCATTAGTAGTCTGTACTCTAGTTGCTGGTTTTACCAGTAATCTTTAAGTGACATAATTGACAACTTCTTTATGAAGACTAACCCCAAAAAAGCGAGGAGTTAAACTAAATGCGTGTTTGCGTAATTGGTACTGGTTACGTTGGTTTGGTTACAGGCGCTTGCTTGGCTCACATTGGGCATGATGTAATTTGCGTAGATAACAACGAAGAAAAAGTTAAGTTAATGAAATCTGGGCAGTCCCCTATTTTTGAGCCGGGACTCTCAGAGATTATGCAGTCTGCCATTCAAGTAGGAAAAATTCAGTTCACTACTGATCTCGCTGCTGGGGTTGCTCACGGGGAAATTCTGTTTATTGCTGTGGGAACACCACCTTTGCCCACAGGAGAAAGTGACACCCGCTATGTCGAAGCCGTAGCTCGTGGTATCGGGGCAAATCTCAACGGCGGTTACAAAGTGATTGTCAATAAATCTACAGTCCCCATTGGTTCCGGTGACTGGGTACGGATGATTGTTTTGGATGGGATTGCTGAGCGTCAGAAAACACTCGTACCCGCAGGTGGAGCGTCGATTGAAGAAAAATTGCCTGAGGTTGTCGCCCAGTTTGATGTTGTCAGCAATCCAGAATTCTTGCGCGAAGGTTCGGCTGTATACGACACCTTTAACCCCGATCGCATCGTCTTGGGCGGCAATAGTCAAAAAGCGATCGCCTTAATGCAAGAACTGTATGCCCCAATTGTGGAGCGCCAGTACGCTGCCGATCAAACTTTACCTCCAGTGCCAATACTGGCAACAGACCTCAGTTCCGCAGAAATGATCAAATACGCAGCTAACGCTTTCTTGGCAACCAAGATTAGTTTTATTAACGAAGTTGCTAACATTTGCGATCGCGTCGGTGCTGATGTTACTCAAGTAGCTAAGGGTATCGGTCTAGACTCCCGCATTGGTAACAAGTTCTTAAACGCTGGTATTGGTTGGGGTGGTTCCTGCTTCCCCAAAGATGTCGCTGCACTGATTCACACTGCTGATGATTATGGCTACGAAGCCCAGCTCATGAAAGCAGCTGTGACTGTTAATGAACGCCAGCGCTTGATTGCTTTAGAAAAACTCCAACAAGCCCTGAAAATTCTCAAAGGCAAAACGGTGGGACTACTGGGTTTGACCTTCAAGCCCGATACTGATGATATGCGTGATGCTCCAGCACTCAACCTGATTGAGCAGCTGAACCGCCTGGGAGCCAAAGTTAAAGCCTACGACCCCATTGTTTCTCAGACAGGTCTGCGTCATGGTCTTTCTGGTGTGTTAGTAGAAACTGATGCTGAGAGGCTGGCCGATGGCTGTGACGCGTTAGTATTGGTAACTGAATGGGAGCAGTTCAGCAACTTGGATTATGCCAAGATGGCAAAGTTGATGCTCCACCCCGTGATCATCGATGGTCGCAACTTCCTCGACCCTGAAAGTATGGTGAGGGCTGGTTTCCAATATGTAGGTGTTGGACGATAGGAAAATTAAAAATAGAGAATTAAAAAGTAAAAAATTAGTAGAGTACTTTTTAATTTCCACACCGAGTCATAATACCGCCGAGAAATTTCTCGGCGGTATTTCATTTGAAGGTTTTTGGTACTACCAGTTTAAGGTTTGCGAGGAATACGTTCAATTTCCGCATATCCACTGAAAATCAATGTTTTTCCTTCAGTTTCTAAACGATTCAGCCGCATTTTCACACCATCAAGGTCAAAGCGATCCAAATCAACCATATTATCTAAAATTTCCGCCAGTGCTAAACTCAATGCTTGAGATATTTCCCGTTGATTTTCTGGTACTAAGTCAAGCTCAATTTTGGGATCTTTAAAAGAAATCCGCCGCCGCCGTTCAACGGCTACAGTCATGATCATGCTCAGTGGTACGAGTTCGCCATTATCTAAATCTGCCTTGGCCAAGATCCGCAAACGATTTTCTGCTAATAGTTCTACTTGAATATCAGTAAAAGAGACTGGCTTACCGCCAGATAGTGCCGTCAAGGCAGGTACAGAAAGGTTAACCAGATGCTGTGTTACCAGTTTGGACTGGAAGGCTTGATTAATTCCTGCTTCTGATAAGATTACTTGAGCGATCGCTTGGGTGGGTTGCTTGAGATTCAACTTGCCACTGAGAACCGCGCCGAAGTCAATGGCAACGGCATTAGTTTCAAAGGACATTTGCTCTACCCAGAAATCTTTGCGAATCACCAAGCCACGACCGCTCATTTTGAAGCTATCTATGCTGCCTTGCAACAGTTTGCTGGAGGGATAGCAGCGTACAAAGACTTCTACTGACTCGCTTTGGGTAAACAAGTGGCGAATCGTTTGGCTGGCGACTGTGTTAAGCATCCGCTCTCCCCAGTCTGTGCCTTTAGGATCTGTTAAACCAGTAAGTCCGCCGAACATGTAGTTTTGGGTCTCTAGAAGTTCTTTATACTTTTGTAACAAACTGTGAAGAATACAGCAAGCGATCTCTCCATTCTTTTTGCCATTCTCGAAATTTCTGTGATTAACCCTGGCGTAGGATGGCGCTAACTCAGCACGCCCCAGTGTCTTTTTGTCAACTATTGCTTGTTAAAATAGACAATTATTGGTTGTTGTCAAAATGACTGAGCAACGTAATACTGACACTCAGCAATTTAAGGAACCGACTGATAGTGTAAAAACTAAGTCGAGTGATAGTGCTTGGTCAAATCGGATTGCTGGCATCTGGAATCAAGCTACAACAGGTCTGGTGAAGCTCGTACCCGTAGAGCAAGTGACACAGACCATTATCCAGTGGTTTAGCGTCAGCGAAGATGAGGTTGCAGAGATTTTGGCAACAGTTCGAGCAGAACTGCCAACCACAGAAGCCTTGCTTATTGGTAAACCCCAAGCTGGTAAAAGTTCAATTGTCCGAGGACTGACGGGAGTTTCTGCTGAGATTATTGGTCAGGGATTTCGTCCACATACACAATATACCGAGCGTTATGCTTATCCTTCTCATGATCTGCCGTTGCTTATTTTCACGGATACAGTAGGGCTGGGAGATGTAAATCAAGATACTCAAATAGTGATTAACGAGCTAATTGGGGATCTACAACAGTCGCACCGCCGCGCCAGAGTCTTGATTCTGACAGTCAAAATCAATGACTTCGCAACTGATACACTGCGACAAATTACTCAGCAACTACGTCAGCAGTATCCAGACATTCCCTGCTTGCTGGCGGTTACCTGCTTACATGAAATTTATCCTCCTAGTACCGCCGATCATCCTGAATATCCGCCAGATTATGAGGAAATTAACCGAGCCTTCGCGGCAATTGAGCAAGCTTTTGCAGGACTTTTTGATCGCTCCATTCTCATCGACTTCACGTTGGAGGAAGATGGCTACAATCCTGTATTTTATGGCTTGGAAGCATTAAGAGATACTTTAGCAGACCTACTACCAGAAGCCGAATCCCGGGCAATTTATCAATTATTAGATGATGTAGCTGGTCAGCAACTTGGTAATATTTACCGAGATGCTGGACGCCGTTATATTTTGCCATTTGCGATTATGGCGGCAGCCCTCGCAGCTGTACCTCTGCCATTGGCGACGATGCCTGTTCTCACTTCCTTGCAAGTATCGATGGTCAGTCTGCTAGGAAAATTGTATGGGCAGACGCTGACTCCATCTCAAGCAGGAGGTATTGTTAGTACGATCGCTGGGGGTTTTTTAGCTCAGGCGATCGCCCGCGAGTTAATCAAATTTGTACCGGGTTTCGGCAGTGTAATTGCTGCATCTTGGGCAGCTGCCTACACTTGGGCATTGGGGGAAGGTGCTTGTGTTTATTTTGGTGACTTGATGGGAGGTAAGAAACCTGATCCTCAGAAAATTCAGGCAGTGATGAAAGAAGCGTTTCAGAGGGCGCAAGCAATGTTTAAAGGCATCAACGGTTGAGATTAAAACACAGAAGATTTATTTTCTATTGCCTGAACAAATGCCTCAAATTGACCTTCAGGTGTCCATTGGATAGCGCCATCTTCTCTTGTCGAAAATAGTTTCGTCTGGTTTTTACTCAGTTCAGATAAAGTTTTTGGGTCAAGATTGCCAGAAGAGGCGATCGCCACCTGTGGTTGCAGTATCTGTACTAAATCTTTCAAAGACTGAGGGCTACACCACAGTACTTGAGGGCGGAGCAAGCTTCCTGTCTTCACTAGCTGTTCCACTTCTCTGGACTTGACATTACCTATAAGTAGCCAATTTTGTCCTTGAATTTGCAATTGTAAAATCGGCAGTTGCTCATTAATTAACTGGGCAACTACTGAACTAATATTCACTGTTTGACCAGGTGTTAAAGGTTGGTAAATGCCTTTTTGTCTTTGGATTTCCTGTTGTATTGCCTGAGTAGCAATAGTAATATTTTGATTTGCAGAATATTCATAAAAATTTTTGATCGGTAGACTTTGGAGAACTTCCAACCAAGCACTACTATCATTATCTGGAAAATTACTCGCGATCGCCCAATCTATTTGATTCACACCTTGCTGTTGTAAAAACGGTAAAATAGTGAAGCGTCCTGTACCTTCATCTCCACTATTAATTAAGGTCACTGTACCTCGGTCTTGAATAACTACAACTGGTTCTGTACCTGCTGCTAAGACTGTAATTCTAAATAATGTATTTGCAGAATGCCAAACTGGAATCAGTACCAAACCAATGGCAACTAAACTAGCAAACCACCACCGTTTCTGCCACCAACGCACCAGCCACACCAATATAATTAATGTATAAATCGCTAGTAACTGCCCAACAGATATACTACCCACAGCAATAGAATTACCTGGCAAATTACTAAATAATTCGACTAATTTAATTAGCCAATCAGTAGGGTAATGCAATAATCCAGCTAAAGTACTGCCAGCCGCAGGCCAAATTAAAGCTGCTATGGCGCTGGTAATTGCACCTATACTAATCATCGAAATCAAGGGTGTGCTAATGATATTCAGTAGCAAACTATAAGCAGGTACAACCCCAAATACGAAAAGTTGCAGGGGTAAAGTCCAAATTGTGGCCGCAAGGGGGACAGCAATTACAGACGCGATCGCAGGTGGTAACCAATCGCAGCGTTTCACAAGTGCGGGTACTGTAACAATTAATCCTAATGTTGCTAAAAAACTCAGTTGAAAGCCTAAATCTCCAATCCATAAAGGATTAAATAACAATAATAGAGTTGCTGCTAATAGCAATGAGCCAAATTGTTTAACCTTTCTCTTTAATACCAAACCAACTAATACCGCAAAACCCATAATTACGGCTCGCAGTACCGAAGGTTGGAACCCTGTTAAACTCAGGAAAATAATTAAACCCAAACAGCCTAAAGTAAATTGTGTTCCTTTGGTGGTACGCCTTGTCAACTGTAATATCAAACCCAAAATCAAGGAAGTTTGAAAGCCTGAAGCTGCCAAAGTATGAGCTAATCCTGCTTTAACAAATAAATCGCGGATATCGTAAGGTAAATCAACCGCTTTGCTACCCAAAACCATTGCACTGACAAGCGGCCCTTCTGGAACACCCAGCCAACGAACTTGCGATCGCACAATGCGCTCCCGAATTTGCCACCATCCCCACTGACGTTCTTCATACTGATCGAGAATACTTATCTGTCTTCCCGTCAAACCAGCAAATGTTCCTTGTTGCTTGAGAAATTTCTGAAAATCAAAAGCTCCAGGATTTGCTGCTGCTTTCGGTTTATATAAGACTCCAGTTACATCAATTTGTTGACCAGGATATAACCCAGTAGCCTGAAGTAAAGGTACAGTCACATACAATTTACCTGTGACTCCTTTCGAGACATCCGCCGGGCTTTTGTCGTTTTTCACTTGATCCAGTTGAGTTGCATTTAACCAAAACTGTCCTCTTTGGCTGCGAGTTAAGCGGGGATTACTCGCCACTTCACCACGAACAATCACCAGTTGTTCTTGAGTACTCTGATTTCTAGCAGCAACAAATGTACTGATGTCTTTCTCTCCCGGTTGCGGTACTCGCCACTGAAAATACACAGTTGCTAACAACCCTACTAACCCAGCCGCTAGCCACACTCGAGGGTGGGGAGCAGTTTGCCAGATGTTAGGTACTACCTTGGTTTTACTTCCAGAATTCTCTAGTTTCTGAGCAAGTTGTCGTGTTCTGGTGTAGCGTCTTCTCAACAGAAATGCTGCCGTTATCCCCAAGACGAGAATCCAAAGGCCACCCCAAGGAACTGTCGCTAACAATAATCCTAAAATGTAGCCAAGACAAATAATTACACCAGTTGTCTGAATCATTAAGTAACTCGTCAATACACCTGCTTGTTTGTAGTCATACCATTTCTTGATGAAGATGGCATTGAGCCAAAACATTTTAACCTATGGCTAATAGCAAAAGTTTTCCTTAGAAGACTCAACTCCTTTGAGCGCATAGTTCTCAATCCACTTCAAAAGTAATCAATCTCACCAAGTACTACAACAATTTGACTGGGGTGAATCATGTCTCCTTTCGCGACACGGAAGGGGACAACTTAGGGTTGATTGGCAAGCTATATTTTGTTATGTCCAAAGTGATAAACTACGTGAATATAAGCTATTACTTAAGTCTAAACTAAAACATTCCCTCGGTATGAAGTTTATCATGATTAGGGTACAGAAAATTAAAAATGTAATTAAGAATCATCTAAGTAGCCATCATGAACTACATACACTAGAACGAATGAAAAAGAGCTAGTTTTTCAAGTTAGGTAGAAATAAATTAAGCTTTGATCGTGTAATTATGTTCACCATTGGTGATTATGTGCTAAATCAACAAACAGGACATCTGGGGAAAGTCATCGGTTACGGACATCAAATCATTAATAATATCCAAACCATAACTCTGAAAGTTTTAGTAGCGGAAACTGTCAATTCCCAAAAGAGACAATTTGTAGTAGAAGATAAAATTTCAGCCTGGAATCGGTGGTCTGTAGTTTAAAATTTACACTTTAATCATTCATTACTCAAACTTAATTCAACTAGGTTGTTTATGGTGCAAGACATTCTTTTTTGTCTAAAAGAAGCTGCTGTATATTTTATATTTAAAAAATATTCACCCCCTCAAAATCCTGATGAATGTTTCGTCAATGTTCCCTGTGGCTGTGCCAATCCAGGAAAAGAGCTTAAGTGTGAAGACTGTCCTTATCTTGAAGCCTGCTTGTCTAGTTACAAACTAAGTCATCAACCACCTCATAACTTAAAAAAAGTTCTGAGGAGTCAGCATTGAAAACGGGTTTTCCTGCACAGGTAACTGGCGGTATTGAATAATGGCGCTGGCAGAAAACACCAAGTTGGTATTTAAGGCTGGTTGAGGAATTTCACATACACGCGATCGCAGCGTGTTGTTTCGACTCCCGTTGCTGGTTTGTAACCGTTGCTTTCATACAACTTGACTGCTTCCACCAAAACACTGGCAGTTTCAATCCAAATTTGCTGAAAACCACGAGCAGCGATCGCGGCTTCTAACTGTTGTAATAAATACTTTCCTAATCCTAAACCCCTAACGCTTGATAAAAGATACATTTTGCGAATTTCTACAGCTTTTTTACCACGTTTGATCGGGTAGTATGCCCCAGTACCTACTAACTGGCTTTGGTGTTCAATTACCCAAAACTCGCCACCAGTTGCTAGGTAAAATTCTTCTACTTGCAGCACATCTTTGTCTGCGCCATTGGGTTCCCAACCCAGACCATATTCTGATAAAACGTAACTGATGACAGAAGCGGCTCTGGTGCGATCGCTCATCTCCCAGTTACGAATCAAAAAATCTTGATAATAGTTGTTCATTACCATTTCCGGGTCAGGTTTGCACAGAAAATTTTTCTGGTTCTATATCCCAATTTACCCAGTTAATAGCTTTTCTGGCAGATTTGATTTCAGGTGACCCTCTCAAAAGGCAGAGGACAGAGGGCAGTTCCGATGAAACGAGTTTCACAGCCAAGTATGAAAGAGAGACTAGAAGCTAGAGACTGGAATTTTTACTCAGCACTCAGTACTCCCCTTCGACTTCGCTCAGGACAAGCGCACTCAGCACTTTCAAGTCAGAAGAAAAGAAGTATTAATAAAAACTTTAGTTGTGGGTCTAAAGCCCACTAAGTAAGTTGGCGGGAATAAATTTAACTATGTGAAGCAATGTAAAATTATCATAATTTAGCTCGTAGTAAGGGCTACCCTACGGGTTCTGCGAAGCAGTACAGCCCTTAATTCAGGACTAAAGTCCCGACTACAAACCTTTAATTATTTACGCCGTCCTACTTAGTATAAAAAGATTTGTGTCGAGCGGCAAGTGCCACGAGACACAAGGTGTCCTTACTTCAATCCCACGTTTAAAAACGTGGGTTCCCTTCTGCCTTCTGCCTCCTGCCTTCTGCCTTCTGAATTGACAACTGCTTGGCAGCACAAATAGAACAGACATGCCAGCGCTGGAGTTCACCGGGTGGGGTGGGACATTGGCATTGAGGACAAAGAGGTAAATTATGCGATCGCGCTTGCATTGTCTTTGCCCAAGATCCAAAAGCAGTATTCGCGTTGTTAATATGGGGCGTAACATCACGGCGGAAGCTATTGACATCACCTAGATAACTGGGATGTTCTTGTGGCAAAACCGTTGGTTGCTGTTCCACCTGGGGAGGAAGTTGCCAACTAGCAGTAGAGAAGCGAATATCTGCCAAAGGCTTGGGCAGCTTTTGATTTAACTTGAAAAGCAGGGTCTGGCGTCCAAAAGTCATGTTTTGCGCCCAAGCAGCGCTAGAAGTTGCCACCCATAAAACATTACGTTGAATTGACAATGGTCGCGTATGGGCAGCCACCACTGAACCGACAACTTCTGGCCAAATCTGGAGTAACTGCTGAAATGGTTGTTCTTGCCATTTAGCCTGCTGTTCCAAAACGCCTAAAATATCATTAACTGATTTCAACGACATTTTTGCAAGTGCTGAGTGCTGAGTGTAAGCAAAAAGACTTTTGCGGGTGTATAAGTATCAAATAATTTTCGCTAGTATTGGCTCAAATGTATCCAAAGTTAATCCAGTAGTCTAGGTTTGAGGCAGAGAGGTAATGAGTCAAAATCCGATAGATTCCGGTACTCAATCATCTAAAGTATCTGGGTTAAAACCAGAATTAGCGGCAGCACTGGCGAGTTTAGAAGTGCCGCTAGACCAAGAGTTAGCCCGATACCGACGCACACGCATAGGCGTGAGGATGCCAAATCAATCCCGTATGGGAAGTTACATCGGTAATCAATCTCAGGATTTGATGGATGCTACTGCAACAGATGGTCAAACTCCGTTATCTGTTGCAGAAATTAATACTAATACTACTCCGGCATTTATACTTAATGAAACTCCTCAGGAGCATCCAGCACCACCCACTGCAACAACAGAGGCAGTTAATTCTTTCAACGTACCCACCAATACTGAGTCTAACAAAACACAAAAGCCCTCATCAAACGCTCAAAGTAGCATTGTGCCTACAGTCGTTAATGCTCATCAAAGTGAAAATCTCGCCCAAGCAAACGACACCTCACAGCCAGATGACTACTTGGAATCGAGTGAAGCACTACTGCGAAGTCTGACAGATGAACAAACACAAACAGAGAAGCCCAGCAATGCCAATGAGACTCTGTTATCTCCTCTGGGTATCGGTTCGATGTTGCTGCTATTATTGGCAAGCCTGACCCTGGGTTACGTGGTGTTTAATCCTAATTCTCAAGGCTGGTCTCAGTTTAATTTAGCAAGACTGTTTCCCAGCAATTCATCTCCCGATGGGGAAAATATTGAGCAAGTGGGAAGTAATACCCAACCTCAGGTCAAGCCAGAACTCACACCCATACCTAAGTATCCCAATTTAGCTGCTAAAGAATTTCCTGAGGTGAGAGACCCGACAGATGTAGTTGGTTTACAACCCAAGGTTCAACCAATACCCAGTCCGATAATTACCCCATCACCCATAATTCCTCCAGTTGTCAACTCATTACCACAATCACAGCCCTTACCTCCCCTAGATTCGCCTTCACCTGCAACAGTACAACCCTCACCCCAGGCGACGACAACTCCACCAAATGTTAATGCCCAAATCACACCAGCAGCAGATGGGTTTTATCATATAGTGACAGACAATCAAGGCGATCGCGCTCTCGCCACTGCCCAAAAAGTAGTTGCCGATGCTTATTTATCACCTGGAAAAACTTTGATTTATCTGGGTGCAGTGAAGACGCAAGCAGAAGCACAGCAAAAGGTGCAACAGCTACAAGCAAAGGGAATCAAAGCGAGGATTCAGCAGCCATGAGTTGCAAAAATCTAAGATAGGATGAGAAAAACAGCTAAAAAAATGCTCTACCTGTTGACTAGCAAACATCAAAAATTAATGAAGAGTACTGATTTGTATTTCACTCAGCACTCAGCGCTCCCCTTCGACTTCGCTCAGGGCAAGCGCACTCAGCACTGAGTAAGGTAAATGGAGAGCCGACATGGAACTGATCAAGCGTATCCTGCGGATAATTCGCGCTAACCTCAATAGTTTAATAGGCAGTGCAGAAGATCCTGAAAAGATTTTAGAACAAGCCGTGCTGGAGATGCAGGAAAACTTAGTGCGATTACGACAGGGGGTAGCGCAAGCGATCGCTACCCAAAAACGCACTGAACGGCAAGCAGGGGCTGCTCAATCAACAGCAGAAGAATGGTATCGCCGCGCTCAACTGGCACTACAACAAGGTAATGAACCTCTAGCACGGGAAGCTTTGACAAAACGCAAAGCCTATCAAGAAACTGCCACAGCCTTATCTAGTCAAATAGAACAGCAAAACGATGTGGTAGCTAGGCTGAAAAAAGATATGCGATCGCTAGAGTTAAAAATATCCGAGGCAAAAACTAAAAAAGATATGTATATTGCCCGCGCCCGTTCGGCAGAGGCTTCTTATCGACTGCAAGAAATGCTTGATAGTACTTCTGCTACGAGCAGTCTCAATGCTTTTGAGCGCATGGAAGACAAAGTTTTGCAAATCGAAGCGCAGTCAGAAGCGATCGCTCAACTTGGTAGCGACGACCTGCAAAAACAATTTGAAACTCTAGAATCGGCTAATGATATCGATACGGAACTAGCAGCTATGAAAGTGCAGGTTTTAAATGAAGGAGGAAACACACAGCAACAAAAGTTACCCGAAAGTTAAAAGCTTGGCAGATTGGGCAATTACCACAGCTAGGATATATAACAGGGAACAGGCGGGAAAATCTCTTGGTGTCTGGGTTTGATGATTATATGTCCTAAATTACGTGGCAACTACTATATCTGAAAAATTAATGGGTGTCGGGAGGTACCGAACCAAACTGGAAAGATTACATTGAAATAGGAAGCTATTAAATAGTAAAAAAGCGAACTGTTCAACAAAGCGCGTAAACTCCAAAAGGAAAAACAAAATTATGGGATTATTTGATCGTATTAGACGAGTAGTCAGTGCTAACCTCAACGACTTGGTGAATAAAGCTGAAGATCCCGAAAAAATGCTAGAGCAAGCCATCCTGGAAATGCAGGAAGACTTGGTACAGTTGCGTCAGGGAGTAGCTCAGGCGATCGCTGCCCAAAAACGGACAGAAAAACAATACAATGATGCCCAAAATGAAATCAATAAGTGGCAACGCAATGCCCAATTAGCGCTGCAAAAAGGTGATGAAAACCTAGCAAGGCAAGCCCTAGAACGTAAAAAGACTTTTACTGATACTAGCGTCGCCCTGAAAACTAGCTTAGATCAGCAATCAACTCAAGTTGAAACCCTCAAACGCAACTTAATTCAGCTAGAAAGCAAGATTTCTGAGGCTAAAACCAAAAAAGAAATGCTCAAAGCTCGAATTACCACCGCCAAAGCCCAAGAGCAACTTGAAGGCATGGTGCGCGGGATGAATAGTAGCAGCGCCATGGCGGCTTTCGAGCGCATGGAAGAAAAAGTGATGATGCAAGAAGCTCGTGCCCAATCAGCAGCAGAATTGGCAGGTACAGATTTAGAGAGCCAATTTGCTCAGTTAGAAAGTAGCGATGTTGATGATGAATTGGCAGCCTTAAAAGCCCAGATGCTACCACCTGCGGCTGCACCCAACCAAGCTCAACTGCCACCAGAACAACAAAGCAGCGCTCCTAAATCTAATGAAGTGGTTGATTCCGAATTAGAATCCCTACGCAAGCAATTGGATCAAATGTAACTTTGTTAAAACATTTGTCTGAGCTAGTCCCACGCCTGTTGGTTGTGGGATTTTGCTTCATTACTCAAAACTCAGAATTCAGGGAGGAAGCACTTTTAAGATAGAGTATTCTGTGTGCCAACTTTGATCGATGCCACCTACATGGAGACTGTAATGAGTAAGGGCGTAATCACCATAACTGATGGTGAGTTTGAAACCGAAGTTTTGCAAGCCGAGCAGCCTGTATTGGTTTACTTTTGGGCTTCCTGGTGTGGGCCGTGTCAATTAATGTCGCCACTGATTAACTTAGTTGCTACTAAATACAGCGATCGCCTCAAAGTCGTTAAAATAGAAGTCGATCCCAATCCTATAACTGTGAAGCAATACCAGGTAGAAGGTGTACCAGCCCTCAGGCTAGTTCAGGGAGAAGAGTTAATAGTATCCACTGAGGGAGTAATTGGCAAAGAAAAGTTACTCGACCTCTTAGATACACACTTAAGTAGTAATTAGTCTGTAGTCAATAGTCCATGCTGACTCAAGACTAACGACTAATTACTAACGATTGTTGACTAATAACTAAAATGCAGTTTGCTAAGCGTTTACAACCCCTGCAATCTAATGTATTTGCTGATATGGACAAAGCCAAGGCTGTGGCTCTATCAGCAGGAAGACAGTTAATTGATTTGTCTTTGGGGTCTTCTGATTTACCAGCACAAGCGCACGTCATCGAGGCGATCGCTCAGTCTCTTGATGATCCAAGTACCCACGGCTACTTGCTGTTTCATGGCACTCAAGCATTTCGCCAAGCCGCAGCTAACTGGTACGCAAAAAAATTTGGCATCAAAGTAGACCCAGAAACTGAGGTACTGCCTCTGATTGGTTCCCAAGAAGGTACTGCCCATCTACCTTTAGCTCTGCTTAACCCCGGAGATTTTGCTTTATTGCTTGATCCGGGCTACCCATCTCATGCCGGGGGAGTTTACTTAGCTAGTGGTCAAATCTACTCAATGCCACTACGGTCAGAAAACAATTTTTTACCAGTATTTGCTGATATTCCCCCAGATGTTTTGGCTCAATCGCGGATGATGGTATTGAGCTATCCTCATAATCCGACTGCGGCGATCGCTCCTTTAGCTTTTTTCCAAGAAGCTGTAGCCTTCTGTCAGCAACATAATATCGTCTTAGTTCACGATTTTCCCTACGTGGATTTGGTGTTTGCGGAAAGTAGGGAGTGGGGCGCTTCTCTTCGAGACGCTCCGCGAACGACAAGCTCAATGACCGTGGGTAGTAGGGAGTGGGAGAGTGGGGGAGTGGGGGAAAAAGCGATGCCCTATGCCCCGTCCTTAGTACCTTCTGTTTTGCAAGCTGACCCAGATAAAAGTGTATCCATTGAATTTTTCACTCTTTCCAAGTCCTACAATATGGGGGGCTTCCGGATTGGCTACGCCATCGGCAATGCCCAGTTAATTCAGGCGTTACGCCAAGTCAAAGCAGCCGTTGATTTTAATCAGTATCGGGGAATTTTAAATGGGGCGATCGCTGCCTTGAATGGCCCCCAAACCGGAGTAGCAGATGCCGTTGCTACCTTTCGTAAACGTCGCGATAGCTTTATTTCTGCCTTGCACCGTATCGGTTGGTATGTACCTACTCCCAAGGCCACAATGTACATTTGGGCTAAGTTACCCTCGCCTTGGAATCACAATTCTGTGGAATTTTGTACTCAGTTAGTCAAACAAACTGGTGTAGCCGCTTCCCCTGGTGCCGGTTTTGGCAAATCTGGAGAAGGATATGTCCGCTTTGCTTTGGTGCATGAACCACCTTTATTAGAAACTGCTGTTGAGAGAATTGCCCAATTCTTGTAGTTAATCGATTCTCCCAGGGTACAAGTTTTAAATTAACTTTTACTCCAGTTATAGCCGAACTCTCTAAGTAATAAAACGTAGTAATTTAGAAAAAAAAACTTGTAATAATTTTACAGATAATCTACAGTAGCTTTACCCAATTAAGACTCCCGGTTTCGTAGACTGGTGTTTGTATGCTCAGCTACTAAATATGGCTACTAATTACGGTTGTGTCTTCAAGCAGCAGTATTGTTGAAAAGCTCAAGCTTGTAGTTAAGCCAACCCAAATTTATCAGCAGCAGTATAAAGCCATACTTGAAACCCGATGGAGACTTGTTGATGAAAAAGATTTTTCAAACCCTGATAATTGGCACTGCAATGGCTGTTGGTGTGAGCGCGATCGCCACTGTCCCAGCTCAAGCCGGAAGCCTCACTGGCGCTAATATTGGCGGCAGCGCATCACAAGATTTTTATGTCTATGATTCCAATAGTACTCAAACTTTTAAGGTAGAAAATCCCACAGCCAATGATATTCAAAGAGTTTTAGATGGTAACGCTGCAAGTCCCACGGGCAACATAGAATTGAGGGCTAGCAGCGAAGCCCTCGGTTTTGATTTCACCAAAAATACTACTTTGGCAGGGACAATTAGTGGTAGGAATCTTACCCTCAGTAGTTTGACCTTGGATGACTGGACTGGTTCCTACCAAGGAACAACCTTTGGTCAGTATTGGTTTAATCAAGCTTTATCTGCCAATGGTTTTGGTAGTTTAGTCGGGACAACCATTGGTCAGGGTTTGTTTACCACTTTTGTCAGTAATGGAGGTTTTCAACGGTTTAGCGACCCCAATATCTCCTATGTCAATCAAGATGACACTAGTGGTTTAATTAGCATTGGGTTAGCAGGTCACTTTGATGCTAGCAATCTGTTGCTAGGTGTTGTACCTAATGATCTCAGTCCACTATTGGCTGGTCGCGTCATACAAGCTAGCGAAATCGTCAAGTACACCTATGAAGGCAAAACAGACTACCTGTTCAGTTTTCAAGCTACAAATTCAGGTTTAACTGAAAAAAGTGATGCTGTATCACATAGTGGCAATTATGAAGTTTACATCCAAGGTGTACCACCAACCTCAGTCCCAGAACCTTCAATAATCTTAGGACTGCTGGGTTTTGCTGGCATTTTTGCTGCTCAACGCCAAGTAAAAAAAGTATCTGGTTGAGGCTGCGTTTAAATACCAAATAAGAACTAAAGGAGCTACATGCTCCTTTTTTTTACGAAATCTTAATCTTTCTACTGTAATATTATTATGTTCAGCACTCCTATGCTCTGCAAAATTCAGCTTTGTTTACCTTGAGAAATGGCAAATGCAATTTTTAGGAAAATAATATTTTTTGCCATCAATGAAAAAATCAATAATTAAAGCAAATCTTAAAGTTTGCTTATTTTTGGAAATTCAGATAATAATAGAGATGTGATTAAATTATAGACAAATTTAATTTATTAATTTTTGTGGTCATATCGTATAAGCTAATTGTCTATCAATTTAATTATTGTTGAATTATTTCCCAGAATTATTGTTTTTTGACTTAAGATGAGAAGTAAAAATGACAGCACACTTACTCACTAAAAATCATCAATTAGATTTGCATAAATTAAAACGAGTTTTATTAATCGAAGATAATGATGCCAATAGAATGTTGCTAAGTGACTATCTAAGCTACTGTGGCTATATTGTCCAAAGTTTATCAAATGGTAATACTCTTTTATCAACAATAGAAAAGTTCCAACCAAAGTTAATGTTATTAGATTTAAAATTACCAGATATTGACGGTTACTCACTACTAGAACAAATTCAACAAACACCAGGTTTATCAAAAATACCTATCATTGTAGTTTCCGCCTTTGCGTTTAAATCCGATCAAGAACGGGCTATGAATTTAGGTGCTAGCCACTATTTTGTCAAACCTGTAAATCTCAATGCTTTAATCCTGACAATTGAAAAAGAGTTAGCCTATAATCGCTATATTTAAATATTTCTCATTATCCGACATCTATTCATCGTTTTTTTCACTAATAAAAACTTCAACTTTGTCATTCATATTTTGCATAGAACTACCAATTTCATAAATCTTGCGTTGCACTTGGGCTAGCATTAAAACTGCTGTTTGCAATTCATTAAGCGCTTCAGCCATAGCCTCACGGTAATTAGATTCAAAATCTTGAATATCCATTAGTTTACTCTTATCGTCATTATTCTGTTGGGTGTACTTTTTATCATAATCGTAGATTTGATTTACTAAAACCGTTAATTCGCCTAATATGAGAATTTAAGCAATAATCAGGATTATTGCTTATAAAGATAAAACTAATCAAAATTTTGTTTAATTCTTTAAGTGATATATAGAGCTAGTTTTAGCATGATAACAAAATTAATCTTTAGGTTAATATATCAAAATTTTACTAATAAGAAATTTTGTAGAATTAAGAATGCAAATAAATCCCAATATTTCTAAAAATATGGCTAATTTTTTCTAAAAATCACCAGATACACGTAGGTAATTTTACAAAATCTAATAGCCACATTCATTGTCAGAAACTAAAGTATAGATATCACCTTCAGAAAAGGTGTACTTCATTTTTACTTGATAAATAACCTGTAAAATCAACACAAAAACTATATTTTTCTTAAAATAAGGATAGGTAAATTTGTAGAATTACCTAAGTTAAGTTGTGACAATATCTGCTCAAATACTACCACTGGTGAAAGATCCAGAGCGTCTGTCAACCCGTCTAGCTGAAATTCCGCCAGAACCGGGAGTTTACTTCATGCGGGACGGGAACGATCAAATTATATATATAGGCAAGTCTCGAAAATTGCGATCGCGTGTCCGTTCTTATTTTCGGGATGGGTACAACAAAAGCGATCGCATAGCCACAATGGCCAAGCAGGTGACAGAAATTGAATTCATCGTCACTGATACTGAAGCTGAAGCTTTGGCGCTGGAAGCCAACTTAATCAAGCAGCATCAGCCCTACTTTAACGTGCTGCTCAAAGATGATAAAAAATATCCTTATGTCTGTATCACTTGGTCAGAAGACTATCCCCGGATTTTTATTACCCGCAAACGCCAACTAGGTAAAGAAAAAGATAAATTTTACGGGCCTTATACAGACGCGGGACTGTTGCGAGAAATATTACGCATATCTAAACGCATCTTTGCATTGCGCCAACGACCTCAACCACTATTCAAAGACCGTCCTTGTTTGAATTATGACTTAGGGCACTGTCCAGGTGTGTGTCAACAGTTGATTTCACCTGAAGAATACCGCAAAACTGTGCAAAAGGTGGCGATGGTATTCCAGGGACGGACTCAGGAACTGATTGATATCCTCACAGCACAAATGCAAACAGCAGCCGAGGCGTTAAACTTTGAGTCGGCGGCGCGGATTCGTGATCAGATAGCCGGGTTAAAGTCGCTGACTGCTGACCAAAAAGTTTCCTTACCAGATGATACAGTTTCACGGGATGCTTTGGCGCTGGCAGCTGATGAACAACGCGCCTGTATGCAATTATTTCAGATTCGCGCTGGGCAATTGGTGGGACGCTTGGCGTTTATTGCGGATAGTCACGCTGAACCTGGAGCTATTTTACAACGAGTTTTAGAAGAACATTACCAAACTGCTGATGCGGTGGAAATTCCCACAGAAATTTTAGTCCAGCATGATTTACCAGATGCAGATATATTGGCGGATGTTTTAACTCAGCGCAAGGGCAAAAAAGTGACAATTTTAACTCCCCAGCGCCAAACCAAGGCAGAATTAATTGAGATGGTAGAGCGAAATGCCCAGTATGAATTGCAAAGAATGCAAAAATTAGGCGATGTCTCCGACGGGCTACGCCAACGCAATCACCAAGCAATGCAAGATTTAGCCGCCATTCTCGACTTACCAGATTTACCCCACCGCATCGAAGGTTATGATATTTCTCACATTCAGGGGTCAAATGCTGTAGCTTCCCAAGTGGTATTTATCGATGGGTTACCTGGTAAGCAGCACTATCGCCATTACAAAATCAAAAATCCCACAGTCACAGCCGGACACTCAGACGATTTTGCTAGTTTAGCTGAAGTCATCCAACGGCGGTTTCGCAAGTATGGGGAAGATCCACAGCTACCAAGGGTGGGGAATCCTGACTGGCCGGACTTAATTATGATTGATGGCGGTAAAGGTCAATTATCATCAGTTGTCGCTGTTTTGCAAGAAATGAATTTATTAGAAGACTTGCGAGTTATCAGTTTGGCGAAGCGGCGAGAAGAGATTTTTTTACCGGGAGAATCTCAACCCTTAGAAACTGATGCAGAACAACCGGGGGTACAGTTATTGAGGCGATTGCGGGATGAAGCACATCGATTTGCGGTGAGTTTTCATCGTCAGCAACGTAGTGATAAATTGAAGCGATCGCGTTTAGATGAAATTCCTGGCTTAGGACACCATCGTCAAAAGCAGCTTTTGGGGCATTTTCGCTCTGTTGATTATATTCGGCAAGCAACACCGACACAACTCGCTGAAGTTCCGGGAATTGGGCCAAGGTTAGCCCAAGAAATTTATGATTATTTTCATCCTGCTTGAAGAAATTAAGTAGGTAGGCACAAATAAAATCAACTATGTAAAGAAAAATGAATCAGCTTAAAACCCTCTTCCCTTCTGCCTCCTGCCTTCTGCCTTCTGCCTTATCCTAGCGATAAATTTTCCCACCCACCTACTTACTCCGGTGAAACGTTTCTTTTTAGATCCCCGACTTCTCAAAAAAGTCGGGGATCTTGTTTAGGAAATATTAACTAAATCTTAAGTCTAATATTTTGTGACTCACTATACAGTATTTTATGGCTTTTAATTTTTGAATAAAATAACAGATGTTTTTCAATTACCTGAAATCACTGAAAATCAGCCTCTCTCAAGGCATTAATAATCGGGATCACTCAATCTCTAAGCAATGCCAACTGAAAAAATTAATTTATATATCTAAAGTAAGATGGTAAAACCACTGAAATATGTAAGATAATAAGAATGAAAAATGAAAAAAGTCAAATCTAAAATTTTGTTTAAAATATTCAATCAACATTCAGGCTGTTTGTTAACTTAAACCAAACCAAAATTTTTGCTGATTAAATTTGTAGTTTTGTCAAATAATAAATATTTACAACCAGGGGTTTTAACATGAATAATATAGTACAAAAAATTCACTGCCCAAACTGTGGCAGTGAAGCAGAACGTCATTATATTTCTGATAGTCAATTAACTCGGACACAATGCCCAACTTGTGATTACTTGATGATCAATTGCACTCGGACAGGCAAAGTGATTGAGGCTTATGCTCCAGGCATTCATGTAAATTTAAGACAACAATTAAGTGCAGATATTAAGTAACGTGAGTCTCCAACGGAGGCGCACCTGCGAGAAGAGCGAAAGAAACGTAATCCTCCGTACTTTTTACTCCTCACTCAGCACTCAGCACTCAGCACTCAGCACTTTTATTTACTTGCACGTAGTTGTCCACAAGCGGCATCAGCTTCTAAACCACGAGAATAGCGGACACTAACAGCTATTTGTTGTTGTTTCAGCACATTGACAAAAGCTTGAATGCGATCGCGGTTGGGGCGCTTGTAGTCAACTTCTTGGATGGGGTTGTAGGGAATCAAATTCACATGACTTTGAAATCCCCGCAGACATTTTGCCAGTTCCCAAGCGTGTTCTGGCAAATCATTGAACCCAGCTAGCAGGACGTATTCAAAAGTAACGCGCCGTCCCGTGATTTCTACGTATTCCCGACATTCTGTAAGTAAATCTTCTAGAGGATAAGGGCGGGCGCTGGGAATAAGTTTTTCGCGCAGTGCTTGGTTAGGTGCGTGGAGACTTACAGCCAGAGTGACTTGCAGATGGTGTTGGGCAAACTGACGGATGCGATCGCGAATCCCGACTGTAGAAACAGTCAGCGATCGCTGTCCAATACCGACATCTTGATTCAGCGATTTCAAAGATGCCAAGACATTCTCAGTATTCAATAACGGTTCACCCATACCCATAAACACCACATGGCTGACGCGTTGCTGAAAATCTTCTTGTACAGTCAATACTTGATCAACAATTTCATGTCTGTCTAGATTGCGCGTGTAACCACCCTTACCAGTAGCGCAGAAATCACACGCCATTGGGCAACCCACCTGAGTAGAGACGCAAACTGTCAGGCGTTTTTCTGTGGGAATGCCCACGGTTTCAATGATTTGACTATCTGCAAGTCGCAGGAGATACTTAATTGTGCCATCAGGTGCAACAGCACGGTGATGTATAGTTGAGCGGCCAATGGGGATTTCCGCAACTTCTGCACGCCATTGTTTAGGAAACACAGAGATATCCGCAAGCGATCGCACTCCCTTTTGATAAATCCACTCATGCAGCTGCTTACCTCTATATGCAGGTTGTCCTTGCTGTTGTACCCAAGCGCTTAAATCGGTAACCGAAGCACCTAACAAGGGAGGAATTAGTTGTGTTTTTCTTGGAATGGGTAAGTCAAGACCAGAAACAAGAGGCGTAGCAGACATAAGAAATCAATAGTTGATGCTGGATCTCTATGCTACAACTTTCAGATTAACTTGGTCGTGATTATCTGGCGATCGCTTGCTCAAATTTTGCAGAGTGCGATGTAAAAATTCACATCAATTAACCAAAGGTTGAAGCATTCCAACCCCACATTGAACCCTGGGAATCCGCAAATTCTATATAAATCCGATTTTCAGGTACACCCAAACTTTGATTAATTTGTTGGCAAAAGTCCTGACTCATCGCTTTGGTTTGGTCTGGCTTCATTGTACCGACACTTTTAATTTCAATCTAAACCTATAGATTGATGAATACTTTGATTCCAGGAGAGAAACTAAAGTAAGTATGACTACAAAAATTACTTATGTGGAAACACATTTGTAATTATGTTGGTAGCTGGGGATGTGGATGTACTCAAAGAAGAAGTTATTAGAGTATGTCGCGCTAGTAATCCTGAAGAACCGCAAGTGTATAGCCGTGATGATTTGGCTGAAGCTGAACCCGCAGTGCCAGGATGGACTATGTTAGTGGATAATTGGTTTGTTTAGCGATCGCCCACATACTAGTATAAAATAATGTGGTTATTAAGTGCGATCGCTTCTAACTTTCGATTAAAATAGCAACACGTTAGATATTAAAACAATGGCTGCAAATAGAATCAGGGTTGCTAAAGATAAGGCTGAGTTGGTGAAATCTTTAGTCGCATCAAAAGACACAACTGGGCCTTTTCAAACTTATGTAGAAGTTATGGTGTTTGCAGCAGCTTTAGGCGTTAAACATAAAAAGCGCGTTCCTTTAGACGTAATTTCTAAAGATTTATCCCCACTTCGACAAGATTATTTTACTAGCAGTTTCACTTTATTAATTAATTTGTTGGCTATCACCGAAACCAAAGACATTAAGATTCTTAATGAAGAGGATATAGCTGACGAGCAACGCATTCATATTTTTGAAGAGTATGCTAATGCCGGGTTAGAAATTATCCAAAGTGAACTGCGTGGAGCAGTAGACTATTCAGAACGTCTATTATTGATACTTAATTTAGAGAAAGACCAACCAAAAAAGTCAGAAGTAGAGTTTGATCTTAGAAGATTTCTGTCTTGAAGGAAGCTTTCATTGAATATTAAGGCTGGATATACAATTCTATCTGCTTGATGCGATAAGTAGCTTAAAACATCTTCAAGAAGTCATGACAATATCTGGCTCCATGTACTCAAGGGCAATTCAAGCTATTGACGAATATAATACCCAAGTGTAACTGCGCTTGCCTTAGATGAATATTGTATTATATAAAACCTGCTATCTTGTGTACAAAAACATAAATATGTTACATAAAGCCCTAAAAAAGTGTTTAATTGTATTCATCAGCTTGTTAGTAGGCTGCAAAATCTGATTATCAGTCTTTTTTTGTACTGCTAGTTGACAAAATGCAATTTTAAGTATTACCGTACTAATACGGGTAAGAAAAAAAGCAGCCATAACATTATGCCTGCTTCTGTATCTGGAATAGCTTGAGTGAGTGTATGCGATATCAATGGGCAAATGAGTGTCGCATTACTCAAATCAAGCTGTCTATTTTCAAGTATTACCCACTGCTAAAAACTAATCGCTAGAAGGTAATCTAACTCAATGACTTTAACACTAAATCTTAGCAGCACCCAAAACGGTAAGCAATCTGGTGCTGACGTAGTATTGTTGGCTACACAAGTAGATGCACAAACACAAGCTTTTTCAGATGCTGCTACTTCAGGTGCTAGAGTTTTTCTCTGCCATGTTTATGAGCAAGGTGGAAGAACTCATCTTACATTCTCCTTGCCTTTTAATCTTCTCTTAGAAATGGCAAGATTGAATAGCGCTCATCCAAAGAATAATAAATCTAGTGCAGAAGAGTTCATCAACCGACCTCTGATTCAACAGCATGTCGATGAGATAGCCAAGTATTTATTGGAGACAGACAACTATATTCTTCCCCCATTTATTTTCAATTCCACTACACCAATTAGAGTGTTTGCTTTTGGAGCAGGGGCAGTTAAGTTTGGATATGCAGTCGTTCCTACAAATGTGGAGCTTTATGTTACCGATGGTCAACATAGAATAAAAGCTGTTGAGAAAGCTATCATGGTACGGCCAGAATTACGCGACGATAGTGCAACAGTACTAGTTATTAGAGAGGACGATTTGGATCAAATCCATCAAGATTTTGCGGACTGTGCTAAAACAAGACCAATACCGCCAGCATTGCTAGCAGCATTTGACGTTAGTAATGTACTAGCAAGATTAACACGCCAGTTAACTAAGGAATTAGTTATCTTTGATGGTCGTATTGACAAAGTATCAAGAACAGTTGGCAAAGATCCAAATTATCTGTTTACTATGAACCAATTAAAGGTTTGTACTGCTGAGTTCTTATTTGGCTCATCTCGAAAACAAGTAATAGAATCTCGGTCTAATCAAAAAAAGGGAGAAAGTAGTCTTCTTTTAGCAAAAGCAAGAATCTTTTACGCGGAATTTTGTCAAAATAATGATGCCTGGAAACCCCTCCTAAAGCCTGCATCAGAAACAGCAAATCTTGATTTGTACACTTTAAGACAACAGAGGATAGACTTTAACTCTGTAGGGTTTCAAATAATTAGTAAGTTAGGACATCTTATCTTCTTTGGAAAAGAATTTACCGATGAAGAGCGAAGCCAATTGATTAAAGCTGTTGCCAATCTTGATTACACAAGAGACTCAAAACTGTGGCAAAATAATGTTGTTTTAGTTGATGACGAAGGTAATAAAAAGATTGTCACACAAATGGCAGCCTTGGACAAGGCTTTTAACGTTGCTTTAAAAGAAATAGATAAGCAAACGGGAATTCGATTAATCGGGTAATTTTCATAAGAGTACGTTCAACTTAAGTTGAAAACAGATACTTTAAATATATCATTTTTGAGTGTTTCTGCCTAGCAAGTGTTGTTTATCATAACTTGTCAAAACAGAAACACTCTTTGTTATATTTTAATACTTATAAAAGAGATGGAAGCCCAACCTGCCTGAGTTCAACTAGGCTGCCATCAAAACCGACGGTATTATCTTCCACAGTTCTAGCATCCGCCAAAGCCTTACGAAGTTCAGCACGTTCCATCTGTTCCTGAATTCCACCCAGAATGTAAACCAATAACTTCGCCGCTAAATCTCGTCCAGCAACCTGCACTCGCTTTTTATTTGGGTCATACAAAACCCCGTACCAGAGAGATTGAGGATATTCCATACCACTAAAGCCGCCTTGCTGATCAAACTTCCGCAGTTTCTTAAAAATATCTACCAGGGAAAAACCTTTTTTAAATACCAAAATTCCCAAAGCTTGCGCTAAAGCAACTTGAGCAACTGGACGGAAAAGCATATTTCCTTCACCTCCATCTTTCTCAAAGCTGAAGCGCCGTAAAGCTGGTGTATCCTCATGTTCTAAAATCTTATAACTAGAAAGACTAGCCAAATTATCAAATAGCTTTTTAAATTCCTCAATTCCCTGTTCAAGTTCTCCATCCTCTGGACGCATAGGAATTAACCCTTTCTCCAAGGGTTTCCAGTGAGGAAACTTTTGAGCCAAATACCGCTCAGACATATCTTGCAGAGCTTGCAATGTTGTCAAAACGGTAGAATTGGAAGCCACTGTTGCACTATTCCAATTAACACGGGGTTTACGGTCTTGTCGTTGTTCCAATAGTGGATGTGTAACGGCAATTTTTCTAGCAACGATCGCAAAACCATCATCTTCATTCAACTGTGTTAGCTGACCCTTAGTCAACGGTGCAGCCATCAGGTTGACATGAACAAAAATCGATCTCACCCTCCGCCTTGCCTCGGTGCGAGTTTCCCCAGCCGCTACCGCACAGATGAACTCAATACCAATTTTTTCCTTGGGTAAGTTTTGCAAGTAAGCAAGGTCTACTTGATACTTTTCTATCAAGTCATTGACTGTAATAAAACTGTCATCAGCAGCTTTATCTTTTTTATATCGCTGGAGTTTACGAGTTTTAATTAACTCCATCAATCCCTGTACACCCATGAGTCGGTGTTGACCATCTAATGCATAAATAGTCACATCATCCTCAGAAATATTTAGTAGACCTACTTTAGCGTCTTTATCTAAGGGTATAAAATCAGTAGTAGACTTGGTGGCGCGTCCTTCGCTATCCCACTCAGCAGCTTTGGGATTATCCACCCACGGTTGATTAATTACTACCAGTACTGGCGGAAACTTGTGGTTGTGTCTAGCTGCTAAATACTGCACTAGCGGTGCTTGACGTGACCAATCAAGGGGACGTTGCTGAATTTCATCAATACTATCCGCGTCAATCTCGACATTTTCAGTCTCTGGATTGTATTTTTTCTGAAACAGAGGTAAGCCAGAGGCGAAGTGAACCCGACCTGCAAACCATTCCAAGGTAACAGAGCTAACATAAGCCTCAGTACCACCCATCTCGGTTTTTTGAACGAGAATTTGATCTTTTCTCCCTAAAAACTTCTCTAAGAGTAAAGATAGTACCTGTTTTTCCTTGTTTTCCCGTTCCAGGTATTCTCTAGCGATGTCAGTCGTTGGGTCAGATGCACTATCTTTCATGTTAAATTTTAAAAACAGAATAAGATTATGTCGTTTAATTATCCAAAAAATTGGATATTAGTAGTAAAGTTTTTAAAAACTGTTTTTCAACCCACTCAGGTGGGTTTTGTCTGTGTAGCCGCGTTCGCCCTTGGCGTGCCGGAGGCATCATTCTATTCGCCCGAATATTACGCCAGTGTTTCCAGAGAGAAGGAGAAATGACTACAGCACAACAAGCAGAAAATAAAGGTCAGCAAACACGTACTGTAGCAGAGTTAGTGGACTACATCCAAGCTCTCACCATTGAAATTCAAGAATTGTATTGTTTAGATGAGATACCTTGGGTTTTAGGCGTGTCTTGGGGAAAGGATTCTAGCACAGTATTGCAGCTTGTGTGGAATGCGATCGCTGCTCTTCCTCCAGAAAAAAGAACTAAAACTATATATGTAATTACAACCGATACTCAGGTAGAAAATCCTGTAGTGTCTGCTTGGGTTCGCAAATCCTTGCAGAATCTCAAAGTAGCTGCTAAAAAACAGGGGATGCCAATTGATCCACATCTACTGCAACCAGTAATTGAAGACACATTTTGGGTAAATCTTATTGGTAAGGGATATCCAGCACCTCGTAACCAGTTTCGCTGGTGTACACCACGCTTAAAAATTAATCCTGCCAATCAATTCATCCGTGAAATAGTTAGAGCTAACGGTGAAACAATACTTGTATTGGGTACTCGCAAAGCAGAAAGCGCCAAACGTGCTGCCACAATGAAAAAGCATCAAGTTGATCGAGTACGCGATCGCCTGAGTCCTAATGCCAGCCTACCCAACTCTTTAATCTATACCCCTATTGAAGATTGGAGTAATAACGATGTCTGGATATACCTGAATCAGTGGGATAATCCTTGGGGACAAAGCAATAAAGAATTATTTGCTATGTATCGAGGTGCAACAGCCGATAATGAATGCCCACTAGTTGTTGATACTTCTACTCCTAGTTGTGGTGATTCCCGATTTGGCTGCTGGGTTTGCACACTAGTGAATAAGGATAAATCAATGGAAGCGATGATCCAAAATGATGAAGAAAAAGAATGGATGCAGCCTCTATTAGATATTCGTAATGAACTAGATATTCAAGATGATCGAGACAAGAGAGACTTTAGAAGAATTTGGGGAGATGTCCAACTATTTGAACGTAATAAAAAAGGGGAAATTTCTGTTGAACCAATACCTGGCCCCTATACTAAATATTGGCGTGAACATTGGCTCAGACGATTACTAGAAGCGCAAACAAAAACCCGTCTTACAGCACCAGAAAATATGTGCGATATCACCCTTATTACTCTAGAAGAAATGAGCGAAATTCGCCGCATTTGGCTAGAAGACAAACACGAATTTGATGATAGCTTACCCCGGATTTATCAAGAAGTGACTGGTGAAGAGTTCATAGACCCCCGTCCTGGTGCTGACTATAGCCTACTAGGTCGTGATGAATGGATAGTACTAGAAGAAATTTGTGAAGGCGACGCGATGCACTTGGAACTCATGGCGAAATTGTTAGACACAGAACGCCAGTATCGCAAAAAGACTCGTCGCGTGGGGATATACGAAACCCTAGAAAAATGTTTTAATACGAGTTCTCGTTCTCCAGAAGATGCAATTAAAAATGCTCGTTTAAAACGTGAATTAAGTGAAGCAGTTAGTCAAGGTGATGTTGCAAAAGTCAAGCAGATGACTTTGGGTGATGTTGCAGCCATCAATGAAGTAGATAAAGGTGAAAATGAAAATGATGAACAGGTAACTTGGGCAAGTATGAAATTTAAAAAGGAAAACTCAGAATAATAGAAGACGGGAGTCAACCAAACTACTTAAAGAACGCTTGACAAAGTTGGGTTATCTTAAAACAAGCGAGGTTCTATGATTCAAGCCATACACAAACTAGTAACTTTTGAAGATTTTGCAGCTTGGCGGCCTGAGGGTGGGAGATACGAATTACATGATGGTGTGATTGTTGAAATGGCTCAACCAGTGGGAGATCATGAGGATGTTGTTGGTTTTTTGGCACTAGAAATATCTGCTGATATCAAGCGTCTAAATTTACCTTATTACATTCCAAAAACTGTATTAGTCAAGCCATTTGAAGGTGAATCAGCTTATTCACCAGACATCTTAATAATCAATCGACCAAATTTAGTGAATGAGCCTTTATGGAAAAAAGAATCAACTGTATCTCAAGCTGCATCTATTCCATTGGTTATTGAAGTTGTTAGTACTAACTGGCGAGATGATTACTATAAAAAATTAGCCGATTATGAAGCTATAGGTATTCCAGAATATTGGATTATAGATTACGCGGCTATAGGTGCTAGGAAGTTTATTGGCAATCCTAAACTGCCTACTATATCCATTTATGAATTAATTGATGGTGAGTACCAAGTTACTCAATTTAGAGGCGATACCCATATTGTCTCCCCTACTTTCCCAGAATTGAATTTAACCGCCGAACAGATTTTTCAAGCTGGAGGTGTGCAAATCTAGCCACGCTTACCAACACCGAGACAGATACAATCGCATTTCTTAACAGTTAGTGATGGTATTATCTATATTTCATAGACAATATTTTTTCTCAATGCGTCAGACAAAGCTATCTAATTAATTTTATCTGATTCCTTTCATCACAAACTTTCTGCTTCTGCGATCGCTGTCGAACTCATGTTAATCTTAAAAATCAATGATATTTCTTGAACTCGTTCTACAAAACTTTGGCCCCTATAGTGGAAAACAGATAATCAACCTTAACCCAAAAATTGATGAGGAAACCTCACACCCAATTATCTTATTAGGTGGTATGAATGGCGGTGGAAAAACCACCCTTATGGATGCCATTCGTCTCGCCCTTTATGGCGCTCGTGCCCAATGTTCTACTCGTGGTAATTTAAGTTATGGCGATTTTCTCAATCAATGTGTTAACAGTAAAATAGATCCAGTTGCAGATACCCGGATTGAATTACTTTTTGAACATATTGAAAACGACAAGCCAATAAAATACCGTGTTGTGCGTAGTTGGACAAAAAATCCTAAAGACGGTAAAGATACATTAGGTATTTTAGGTGACAGTGATACATGGCCTGATGCTTTAGTTAATATCTGGGATGAATATATTGAAAATCTTCTGCCATTAGGGATTTCCAACTTATTTCTATTTGATGGTGAACAAGTTAAAGAGCTTGCAGAACAGGAAACACCACCACCAGTTGTAGTAGATGCAATTCGCGGGCTTTTAGGACTAGAATTGGCAGACCGTTTAGCACTTGATTTAGATATTTTAGTTAACCGTAAAATTAAAGAAGTTGGTAATATTAAGGATTTAGTAAATCTAGAGGAAATTGAAACTAAGCTAACCCAACAACAACAAGATTATCAAACAACATTAGAGAAATTAGAAACTCTCAAAAATCAGGTAGAAGAGTTAGAAAAAAAGCAGCAAGAAGCCTTTGATAAATTCATTTCTGAAGGTGGGAAGATTGCAGCAAAACGCACTCAACTAGAATTACAACAGGATACAAAAACTGCGGAAATTGAACAATTACGTCAGTCAATGTGTGAATTGGCGGCTGATGTTTTACCTCTGTCCTTAATTTCCAATTTGCTTAATCAGGCGCAAACACAGGGAGAAAAAGAATTTCGCCATCAACAAGTACAAATTTCTAAAGATTTGTTAATTGAGAGAGATCAGCGTTTACTAACTTGGTTAAATCAAGTAGAAATTTCTCCAATACAACTTGAAAAAATTCAATCATTTTTAATCCAAGATATAAATAGTTTATATGCAAAGACTCTCCAGACAGAAGCACCTTGGTTATTAGCTGATGATGAAACTTTAAGTCAGCTAGATAATTTCATATATCACTTACAAAATTCTAAACTTTCTGCAAAAGAGAAATTAGCTATTCTCAAAAATAAACAAGAAGAAATTCATACTCTGGAAAGACAAGTACAAACAGCAGCAGCACCAGAAGATTATACAAAACTGCGTCACGCACTAGAATCGGCACAAAACCAAGTTGTTGAAGCTAAAGCAAATTACGAAACAATCCGCCGTCGGTTAGCTGAATTAGAAACTATTATTACTAAGTCAAAGAGAGAATTAAATGATTATACTGTAGAAAATATTAAACATAAAAATAGCGAACATATTATTACCTCTGCGGCTAAAGTTCAAAATACACTCAAAATTTTTCGTGAAAAATTAACTCTGCGAAAACTCAATAAATTAGAAGAGGAAGTTAAAAACTGCTTCCTTTATCTTCTCCATAAATCAGACTTAGTACATCGCATTACCATTGACACCAAGACTTTCAGCCTTTTGCTTTATGATTTAAATGGTAAACCTGTTCCTAAACATCGTTTATCAGCAGGTGAAAAACAATTACTTGCGATCGCCTTTCTCTGGGGTTTAGCCAAAGTCTCTGGACACCGCCTACCAGTAGCCATAGACACTCCCCTCGGTAGACTAGACTCATCCCACCGAGGAAACCTCATTGAACGCTACTTTCCGTCTGCTAGCCATCAAGTAATTTTGCTTTCCACCGATACGGAGATTGGAAAGAAAGAAGTGGAAACACTGCGAGCAAATGAAGCGATCGCCCGCGAATATCTCCTCAAATACGATTCTTCAACCCGCCAAACTACTATACAGTCAGGATATTTTTGGTAGTAGATATTGTTAAAAAATTGGCGGAGCGCGGTTTTTCCAACTCTAGATATTTACAATATATATAACGACCTTTGGAAATTAGATAAGCAATGATGAACTCACCAAATTTACTAAAAATTGAGCGTGACCTACGTGCTTTGTCATTAGAAGAACTAAAATGGCTCTTAGAACGTATTCAAAAACAAGTGCAAGAAAGGCAGAAAACGTCAGATAAATTACTAAATATGAAATGGGTGCAGGAACAATTAATTGCAATGGCTGTTGATTTAGATATACAAACAGAAATATCGTCTATTAATGAGGAATTTGCAATTACTGAAATGGATGGTTTATAACAAAAGTGAGTATAGAAAGAGGAGAAATTTATTTTGTCAATCTTAATCCAGTAATAGGTCGATAACAGGCAGGAACAAGACCAGTTTTAGTCTTATCTGTAGACGCTATTAACCAATTACCTTTAGTCGTGACTGTAGTTGTAGGGACAAAAGGTAGCAATATTAAACGTGATTATCCAACTAATATCAGAGTCTCACCTAATGACAGCAGGTTGCTGATAGAAACAGTGTTTTTGTGTTTTCAAATTCGTTCTGTAGATACAAATCGCTTTCCTAATGACTCAACTGGCAAGATTTCTGATTCTAAGATGCTTGAAGTTGAAGCTGCGGTTCGTTACTGTTTGGGTTTATGACTTTTAGATAAAATTCGATATTGATAAAAATTATGGAATCACCAATTGAAAGAATTAGACTTTCCCAAACAGCCAAAGACCAACTTCTCAAACTTAAACGCCATACTAAAATTGACCAATGGAATATCTTATGTCGTTGGGCGTTTTGTCGCTCCCTCGCAGAAGCAATCGCACCTTCCCCTGTCCCAATTCTCCAGGATAGTAATGTCGAAATGACTTGGCGTGTGTTTGGGGGTGACATGTCTGATATTCTTCTCCTCGCCCTGAAGCAACGCTGTCATAATGATGGCTATCCCACCGATAAAGACACCCTAGCTACCCAATTTCGTCTGCACTTACATCGTGGTATTGGTTACTTAGCAGGTGATCCCAATATCAAGAAAATTGAAGATTTAGTTGAACTAGCGGTGAAAAATTGAAAGGATATTAGTTAACTGTTGGCTGTTAACTGAATATTATGGCCGAAGCTTTAGAAATTGAGCGTCATCGAGCTGCGATCGCTCGCAATGATATATCTCGCCCGGTGCGCCTGGCAATAGAATGGGCCATCCTCAATCAGGATACCTCATTTTTTGACTACGGCTGTGGCTACGGTGGTGATGTGCAGCGAGTCGGTAATTTAGGCTATACCAGCGCTGGCTGGGACCCTTATTACTTCCCCCATGAGTCGATTACATCTGCCGATGTGGTTAATTTGGGTTATGTCCTCAATGTCATCGAAGACCAAGAGGAACGCCGCCAAAGTCTAATTAAAGCTTGGGAAATTACCCAAAAAGTTTTAATTGTGGCTGCGCAAGTATTAATTAATGCTTCTAGCAAAACACAAATCGCTTACAGCGATGGTATCGTCACTCGCCGCAATACTTTTCAGAAATATTACGAACAACAAGAACTTAAAACTTACATTGATGAGGTACTTAATGTAGATGCAGTACCCGTAGCTTTAGGAGTATATTTTGTTTTTCGTGATGATGCCCAAAAAGAAAGTTTTAAAGCCATTCGCTTCTTTTCTAGCACTGCTACACCCAGAGTTCGCATCCCCAGCAAGCGGTTTGAAGACTACCAAGAACAACTGCAACCACTGATGGACTTTTTTACCAAACGTGGCAGATTACCCGTAAAAGGTGAATTAGCCAATCAACTAGAATTACTCAGTGAATTTGGTAACTTTCGCCGCGCCTTTAATGTCATATTACAAGCTACTGAAGAAGCAGAATGGGATGCGATCGCTTATCGTCGTTCCCTAGATATTCAAGTTTATCTTGCTCTAACTCATCTTGATCAACGTCCTACATGGCACAAACTAGCACCAGAAATGCGCCACGACATCAAAGCCTTTTTTGGTAGCTATGAAGAAGCTTGTCAAGTCGCCGACCAAAAGCTTTTCAGTTTAGGTAAACCAGAAGTTGTGCAGACTACTTGCCAAAAAAGCAAAATTGGCAAACATACACGCGGTGCGCTTTATATCCATGTTTCGGCATTAGCAGCACTTGACCCGTTACTACGAATTTATGAAGGCTGTGCTAGCCGCACCATTGGGCGTGTCGATGGCGCTACATTAATTAAATACTATACTGATAAACCGCAAATATCCTATTTGTTTTACCCAGATTTTGATCATGACCCCCATCCAGCTTTAAAAGCTAGTATCACGATTGACTTAAAAACTTTATACATTACACACAGAGATTATGCAGATAGGGCTAATCCGCCAATATTACACCGCAAAGAAACTTTTGTTACTGCGAACTACCCACGCTACGAAGAATTTGCTAAACTCACGCAACAAGAACAGCAATTAGGACTACTTAAACTCAAAAGCGAAATCGGTACTCGTGCAGGTTGGGAAAAATGCCTTGCTGCACATGGGGTAGAAATTAGAGGTCATCAAGTTTACAGTTTGGGGGAGTAGGGGGAAGAAATTTTTCAATATTTTTATCAGGTGTATGTTATTGTGTCTTGCCAAGCCTATCTTCAGTGGCTCAATACGCTAGTCATGGTTTTGTTTGTATAATCCTAAGCTTCTAGCCCAAAGACTCTGAAAGACTAAATTATCAGAATTTGATATGAGAGGAATTTTCACAAAATGAATCCAGTGCGATCGCTGCTGCAAGTTTTCGGTAGCCGGAAAATGGCAGCATTATTACTACTCGGTTTTTCCTCCGGTTTACCCTTGTTCTTAACTAGTAGAACCTTGCAAGCTTGGATGACGGTGGAACAGGTAGATTTAACAGCCATTGGCTTATTTAGCCTTGTGGGTTTGCCTTACTCATTAAAATTTCTTTGGTCGCCTTTGTTGGACAGGTTTGCCATACCCATTTTGGGTAGGCGACGCGGCTGGTTAATTACAATTCAAATTGGGTTGTTAATTGCGATCGCTCTCATGGCTTTTCAACAACCCAAACAAGCACTACAATTATTAGCGATCAACGCTGTAGCGATCGCTTTTTTCAGTGCCACACAAGATATTGCTGCTGATGCCTACCGCACCGATGTTTTGGCAGAATTAGAATTGGGAGCGGGTGCAGCAGTTTTCGTCTTAGGTTATCGGGTAGCATTGCTGCTTACAGGGTCTTTAGCATTAATCCTGGCTGATAGAATATCTTGGTCATCAGTTTACTTATTGATGGCAGTTGGCATGGTAATTGGCATTATTGCCACCTTATTGGCACCAGAACCCAAAGAAACTAGTCCCCCAGAATCTTTAGCTGCTGCCGTAATTCTACCTTTTGGGGAATTTTTCCAGCGCCAAGGTGTAGTTCAAGCCTTTTTAATTTTGTTGTTCATCGTCTTGTATAAACTGGGCGATTCTTTTGTGAACAACATGTCTACACCCTTCTTGCTACAAACTGGATTCACTCAAACCGATATTGGAGCAATTCAAGGCGGTATGGGACTGATTGCTACCATTGTTGGCACCTTAGCCGGGGGAGCATTTTTGAGTAAAATGGGTCTCAATCGCTCACTTTGGTTATTTGGTGCTTTGCAAGCAGTCAGTAACTTAGCTTACTATTTACTGGCTCAAGTAGGTAAAAACTATCAGGCTTTAGTATTGACAATCAACATCGAAAACTTTTGTGCTGGGTTGGGGACAGCAGCTTTTGTGGCCTTTTTGATGAATATGTGTAATCAGCGCTTTTCTGCTACCCAGTATGCTTTACTTTCTAGTTTTATGGCTGTCAGTCGTGATATTCTAGTTGCGCCGGCTGGCTCTTTAGCAAAAAGTACAGGTTGGCCCTTATTTTTCATCATTAGTATGGTCGCCGCTATCCCAGGACTACTCCTGTTACCATTCTTTGCCCCTTGGAACCCTAAACCAGTGGCAATATCCAGACCAGGAATTGAGGAAGACGAAGAGGATTTATGGGGAACCAAGTAGTTATTATCGTCGGCACATTTATTCTCTTACTCATTGGCTTGTTACTCGGCTACGTTCTCTCACAGTTAGTTTTAGGATTTTTGACTTTTAATCTCCTAACTCTTTTTGGCACATTTAGCCTAATTTTAATTTTTGGTACTCTTTATTACGTTTTATTCTGGCAGTTGAGAAGAGAACAGTCTCAGGTAGTAACAGAAGAAAGACCCGAACAAGCAAACGAGCAAATAGCCGATAGCCATCTCAAAAACAAGCTAATTGCTAAGTTAGCAGGTGATGTGGCCGCAGCCGAGCGGTTAATTGAGCAGGCAAAACAGAATTATCCGGGGATGCCAGAGAATTGGTATTGCGAACGAGTACTTGATGACTTAGAACGCGATCAACGTTAAGTAGCCCGAAAAAGTTTTAAAATAGTTCAAGAAAACTTCACAAATCTTCAGCTAGGTTCTCAAATACAAAATCTAGCCGATGGCAATTCAAATATGGCTATATTTCGTCAGTACATCGCCCCCTTGCTTGTAGTATTAGTATTTTTATTTGCTCTGGTAGCAGTCAGCGCTCGCATCTTTTTACCCTCTGATATGGCAGCACCCGCACCCATTGAGGAAGATGGGGGAATTGGCAGATGGGAAAATGGGGAGGAAGAATTGTTTGCCTTTTCACAACCTCCGCTTTTATCTTGCTCCATGCTTTCCCTAGAGACAAAACAATCATAGAAGTAAATACAAAAAGGTTTGTCTGAGCAACTTCTACCTGGGTACTACATTCGTCGCGGCTCAACATTGGATCGGGCAATGCTGGTAAAGTTCATGCAGCGAACTTACCAGGATTTATTTCCAGAGCAAGATTTTGCCCATTTAGCCAAAACCGTCGAGCAATACTTCTCTAAAGACACACCCTTATGGTGGGTGGATATGGGAGTAGGGGAGCAAGGGAGCAGGGGAGCAGGGGAGAGTAATAATATAACTTTTTTCCCCCCATCCCCCCATCCCCCCATCGCCTGCCTCTGGATAGGAAACGCCATAGACCAAGTACAAGGCGATCGCCATGCTCATATTTTTCTCCTGTACGTTAATCCAGAACATCGACGGCGGGGTATTGGTACAGCTTTGATGAAGTATGTCGAAAATTGGGCGACTCAAAGAGGCGATCGCCAAATTGGCTTACAAGTTTTTCCATCCAATCAAGCCGCTTTCAGTCTTTACAGTCAGCTTGGTTATCAAACCCAATCCCTATGGATGGTAAAATCACTTTAAATAAATCTAGTGGATAAAAGAAGCATCCTGTAGCGCGTTAGCTACAATATTTGCCCTGCTGCTAACAGTCAATGATGTGGATGATAAAGTGTACAATAATCTAGCTGATACCTATCAAGCTTTGACTTATTAGCACGGGGGGTTATGTGTAAATCCCACTCGGGCATTTAAATGAAATATGTATGACGAAGAAGACCTAAGCCTACTCGATGCTGAGGAAGAGCTAGAAAGCCCCCTAGATAAGATAAAGCCGCTAACTGCTGAGTCAGAAGTGGCAAGGCCCGACCCAGAAGTGATGCTAGCTCTTTTGGAAAATTCCCAACCCCAGCAACGGATGTTAGCAGCTCGTGCTTTTTGCGATATTGAAGATACACGAGCTATCCCCCATCTAATTCGCCTGTTAACTGATACCTGTCCCTTAGTGCGAGTGAGTGCAGCCTACGGCATTGGGCGCAATCCCAGTCCAGAAGCAGTGGAACCGTTAATTATTCAACTCCACAAAGACTGGAATGGCTATGTACGTAAAGGTGTAGTTTGGGCTTTAGGAAACTGCCGCGATCGCCGTTCTTTAGCACCTTTAGCAGATGCCTTAAGAACCGATATTTCCGCAGTACGTTTATGGTCTGCTAGTGCCTTAGCACAAATGGCAGACGTGGGCTATGAAGCCGTTGTGGGAGCCATACCCCCACTAATTGAAGCCTTAGTCCAAGACCCAGTAGCAGCCGTGCGCAGTAATTGCGCTTGGACAATTGGCCAGTTGTGTCGGGAATTGCCTTCTAATATTGTTTATGCCACGGCGATTGATGCGCTGATTCAAGCCTTTGCCGAAGACCAAGATTTGGGAGTAAGAGAAGATGCCAAAGCCTCACTGTTAGGCGTAGGTGATCCTCGTGGGTTACAGCTAATTGAAACTCTGGAACAAGAGGGATGGTTTTAAGTAGTAAATACTCTTGCTCTAAGTAGGTAGGCACAAATAAAATCAACTATGTAAAGAAAAATGAATCAGCTTAAAACCCTCTTCCCTTCTGCCTCCTGCCTTCTGCCTTCTGCCTTATCCTAGCGATAAATTTTCCCACCCACCTACTTACTCTGGCATAATAATTAGGTAGAAGCTAAATAATTTGGCACTGGATAACAAATTATTTAGCTTACTTTATTGCAATTATCACTTACTGGTTTTCATTGACAGGCTTGACCACATTGAGTTCATAAGGTCGTTCAATATCATCTTCACCCAAGTATTCACCATTTTGAATTTCCAGAATCACTAACGGAATTTGTCCTGGGTTTTCTACCTTATGCAAAGTTGCTGAGGGGACAAAAGTTGATTCGTTGCGATTCAATAATTTTTCTTCCTCTCCACAAGTTACCTTAGCTACACCGGAGACGACAACCCAATGTTCATTACGGTGATAATGGATTTGTGGCTTAATACCGTGTCTGGGCTTAATTTCAACACGACTAATTCTATAGCTTTCCCCTTCCTCTATCACTTCTACCGTACCCCAATGTCGTTCACCAGAATGTGAAGAAACTACATTGGTATTTGATGGATTACTATTCTCATTTTGAGTCATAATCAATTCCTGACTTGATGGCTATCACTATCCATCAGTAATTTAGCTCATACCAGATAAAGCTAGGATGAAGAACTTTGCACAGGTATGCAAAGTAGAGGCAAACATCTGATCCTCGTCTCAGATCAAGAATCTAAATCTAGAGATTGCATTCCTTGGCGTTGGGCAAAAGTCAGCATACTTCCTAATTGCAACCACACCAATAAGCAAGTTAAAAAACTAATTGGCAATCCAACTGCTAAAGCTAAGAAAGACGGAAAGCCAAATATCTCTAAACCTGAGCAGAGAAATAGACAAACACCGCCAGTTATTCCTAGAAATGGCACAAATAATTGTCTCAGTGAGGAAGGAGATTTAGAGTCTTCTGTACTATTTTTTTGCCATTGCTGCACGATGACTTTCAGCGTGCCAGATAAAGCAAAACCAGAAGTTAATGCGATCAACAAACCAATAATTAGCAGCAAAGAGGGCGGTTGTGCAGGGTAATAGTACATGAAAACTCCGGATTGATATTAAAAAATCACAGGTACAAGCAAGACAGTAAAAAATTTGACATTTTTATTTTTTAATGGAAGGAACGAAAAAACTAGAGTTTGGCAAGATGGCAGATACACCTTCTCTAGATAACTCTGTTAACATGCCGATCGCTACGTTGAATAAACGAGTCGGCTTGATGTCATCTTTGACTAAATCCCAAAGTCGTTGAACTTCTTCGGTATGCAGACGGTCATCTTCGGTAAGTGCTAGCACTAACTGTCGCCGGAGAAATTTCCCTTCATCAGATAACAAAAATTGCAACCCCATCTGTGCTGTGGGTAATACATCAAAGTTGCCATCAGTACGAGCGATCGCAATTAAATTCTCTAAGCGCTGCCACTGGAATTTACCATTTTTAAATAGCACGTTCAGTAAGCGTCGCCGTAATTCGGGAGATTCTCCAGTCAGTAATCGCCTGGCTATGTAGGGATAACCCACCTCAACTATTTTGAAATTAGGGTTGAGGCTGAGGGCAATACCTTCTTGAGTCACTAGAGAACGAATAATTAAGGCAAACTTCGCCGGCACTCGGAAAGGATATTCATACATCAGTTCCGAGAACTCATCAGTGATGGTTCTGAAGTTAAATTCCCCGACGTTTTTACCAATGGCATTTCCCAATACTGACTCTAATGCCGGAATTATTGGGCAAATATTTGTGTCTGGAGTCAGAAAACCCAAATTCACAAAGTCTATGGCTAAATCAGCGTATTCTTTGTTAACTAGATGTACTAGAGCATCTACCAAAGTTTCCTTAGTATTTTCCTCCAACTGATCCATCATGCCAAAGTCAATGTAAGCCATACGACCATCTGGCATAGCGAACAAATTTCCCGGATGGGGGTCAGCATGGAAGAAACCATGTTCCAATAGTTGCTGTAAACCAGAAGTCACACCGATTTGGATAATACCTTCTGGGTCTAAACCTGCTTCCTTGATTCTTGTAGTATCTGTGAGTTTGAAGCCGTGAATCCATTCCAGAGTTAAAACACGGGTGTTAGTATAACGCCAGTAAATAGCTGGAACTTTCACGCGCGGGTCGTTGCGAAAATTGTGAGCAAATTTTTCCGCGTTCCGACCTTCATTGATGTAATCAATTTCCTCAAATAACTTGATGCCAAACTCATCCACAATTAAAGTCAGGTCGTGACCGAGATTCAGGGGTAGCCAAGGTGCTAACCAACTAGCCGCCCAACGCAGCAAATAAAGGTCGAGTGTGATGACTGGGCGTAAGTAGGGACGTTGCACCTTCACCGCCACTTCTTCGCCACTGAGTAGACGACCACGATACACTTGACCTAAACTAGCGGCTGCTACTGGACTAGGTGACAACTCACTATAAACTTCCTTAATTGGACGAGCTAACTCGTTTTCAATAATTTGATAAGCGATCGCATTATCAAAAGGTGGTAACTGGTCTTGCAGCTTGATTAGTTCATCTAAGAAATCTTTACGTACTAAGTCTGGGCGAGTGGATAGTGCTTGACCCACTTTAATGAAAGTAGGGCCAAGCCGAGTGAGCAATTCTCGTAATTGGATGGCACGTTTACCCCTGTTCTGCTCAACTTGGTCTTGCCATTCGTCCCACTTGAGACTAAAAATAAATCCAGCAAAAGACCAGATAATTTTTAGCACTCGTCCCCAAGCCAGCCAGGGACGGTAACGATAGTAACGAGCGATCGCATCTGGATTGTAGCGCCTTAGCTGAGCAGGTTGATACTGACCCACGCCTTTATTTGCCTCTTCAACTGGGAAATCTACATTGATGGTTGTTTTTTGTTCTCCAACCTACAAGGTTAATTGCAAGTTGAGAATATCTTTAGTTTTTTATAGAAAACTATTAAACTTAAATCTGTTCCGGGTAATATTTTCTGCGGTTTTAGCCTACCTTATCACCCAGATTTTTTTATCTTTTTCTTAATTATACTTTATAAAAGTACAACTTTTTCGTAGTGGACAAGAGGACTGGGAACTAGGTAGAAGTCGCCTCTCCAGTCCCCCATTCCACTTACCGAGATTTAGCTTCTAAATCTGCCAAACGGCTTTTGAGTTCTTGATTTTGTTGTTTGAGTTGGTCGAGTTCCTCTCGCAACTGACGCAACGCCTTGTCTGTACCGACATTCTTTTGCACTTTGGCAATTTGTTCATCAGCAGAACGACGCACACGTCCATCGGCGGTTTGGTCGGCTAACGATCGCAAAATGCCGATGGCTTTGGGTGTTTCCATTTGTCCCAATGCTGCTACTACTGCCATTTGGGTTAAAAAGAAGGTTTCTTTGGCTAGTTCTGCTAATTTATCTAAAATCCGTTCTAAATTAACCGGACTTTGACCTACAGAAATCTTGCCTAAAGCCCGGATTGCTGCTAAACGCAATGGTTGAGGAATACCAAGTTTGGTGTATTCTAGCAACAGATTTAAAGCGGATTCCGAGGTTTTGAGTTCAGCTAAACCGCCAATTGCCCCACTACGCACGACTTCATTCCAACCTGCTCTTTCTTCTAACACAGATTGCAGCAGCTTGATGACCTTTTCTTCTTTGGGTTTTTCATCCAAGTTAGCAGCAGCGATCGCCCCCACAGCACGAGAAGCGGCGGCTTCCACGTAGTAACTAGGATCACCATTTTTCACTAACTCTTTTACAGCCTTATAGCTTTCATAGGTTTTAATTTTTGCCAATGCTTCCACTACAGCACGCCGCACAAAAGCATTTTGGTCTTGTAACCCAGGAACTAACCCATTAAAGGCTTGATCTAATTTAACTTCTGCCAGTTGTTTAGCTACTTCTACCTGTACACCCCAAAATGAATCATTTTTGAGTGCAGCCGATAGTGCTTTAGTTGCTTCTAATCCACCTTTTTTTGCTAAAGCTTCTGCTGCATAGATGCGAGAAATTGGGTTAGGGTCAAATTCTAACTGTGCTTTCAACTCTGGTACGGGATACTCTAAAGACACAGTTTTCAAGAAATGATTGCCTACATCAAAGCTGATAAATTGGGGCTTTTCTGTGAGTGGGAAGTAAAAGCTTTGTTCGCGTTCATGTACCCGTACAGTAAAAGTTTTGAGTTGTGCAGGTTCACCCTGTTGAACGTAGCCAAAACCAATGGGGATTTTCAGGTCAAACAAATCCTGACTATTATTCTTGTCGGCTTGGGTTTGAGTGACTGTAACTTTTGCTAAATTAGCATCGCCATCCCACGAGTAAGTTACTTTAAAATCAGGATGACCGCCACGATAAACGTACTGGTCAAAGAGAAAAGCAAGATTACGTCCAGTTGCTTTTTCAATAGCCCGTAGTAAGTCTACTGTTTCTACAGTTTTGTGAGCATTATCTTGAACAAAAGTTTGAATTGCTGGCCAAAATAATTCTTCTCCCAATTCTGCTCGGATCATGTGATAAACACAAGAGCCTTTTTCGTAAATATGGCGATCATAAAGTTCGATCGCTTCCCGGTAAACATGAGTTACCATCGGCCGACGGTAACGGCTGCTATCTTCGCTGAAGTAACTCCGGGCTTCTAATAAACGATAGTATGCTGCATCTTGGTCGCCATATTCATGTTCTGTCCACATCACCTCAGAGTAGGAAGCCATACCTTCCTTAATCCAAGCATGAGACCAGTGCTTAATTACCAGCAAATCACCAAACCACTGATGTGCTAATTCGTGGACAACTAAACTTTCTGTAGTGCGATTATCTAAGGTGGCGCGTTCATCCAGCAAACATCGGTCTGTTAATAGAGTTGTGGAAGTATTTTCCATTCCCCCAAAGATGAAGTCATCCACGCAAACTTGAGCATATTTGGGAAAGGCGTATTGATAACCATACTTTTCACTCAAAAACTCCATCATGCGGGGAGTTTTGCCCATGCTGCGTTTAGCATCATCTTTTCTACTTTTTTCTACGTAGTAGGTAACAGGTTTACCTTGCCACTCGTCACGAATTTCCGCAAAATCACCTACCGCTAAAGTCATCAAATACGTAGGATGAACTTGTTGTTGTGACCAATGGTAGATTTTATGATCACCATCTTTTCGGGTGTCAATGAGTTCGCCGTTGGAAATAGCTACCAGGTGTTTAGGAACACGAACGCGGATTTCCGAAGTAGACAATTGTCCTGGGTAATCGAAACAGGGAAACCAGAAACGCGAGTCTTCGTCTTCGCCTTGAGTCCAGACTTGGGTAGGCTTGTTGGGGTAGTGTTGGTCTGGTTGAACAAAGTAGATACCGCGTTGGGGTTTTTCCACAGCATAGGCGATCGCAATTAATAGCCGTTTGCCAATCTGCGTTGGTTGAGTAAGTTTAATCGCCAGATGTTCGCCATTGTAATCAAAATTTTGTTCTACCTCGTCTACCTGCACAGATTGGATATTTAAGTTGACAGCATCCAAAGTCAAACGATCAATACCACTGCGAACGGGCAATAGGCGAATGCTGCAACTACCGTGGTAACTTTGGTGAGGAATATCCAAGCTGAGATCGAGAAAAATATGCTCTACCTGTCCAGGGCGATCGGGATTATAGTGTGGTCTTGAGCCTGGTAACTCAAAAGATTTGTGACCGTTATTCTCTGTATCAAAATAAGACTGCAACATTGATGCTTACTAACCTTTTAATCCTGAAAAGTCTACCTAGATGTATTCCAAAAATCACACTATCTGGTTTATTGCCCAAATTAAAAAGGCTCTTGGCAGGTGAGAATTAATCTTATCTCTACCTAGCAAATTTGATTGGGCTGATATCGTGTGCCTTTTTGTGATCGGATCAAGAGTTTCTTACATCTCGTTAAATTTCCATTGAGTACAAATACTCCCAAGTCTTCCTATAGTTTAGAATAGCTTGCCACTATCAAGAAGGGAAAAAGTGCTGAGTGCTGAGTGCGCTGGCCCTGAGCGAAGTCGAAGGGGAGTGCTGAGTCAAGAATTCGCCTTTATCCCTTTATCCCCTTGTCCCCCTATCCCCTTGTCCCCTTGTCGTGCGGATTTGCATCTCACCTGATTGAAGTATTGTTTGTAGCGTTTTTTGAGCCAGAATGTGTAAATTCACTAATTTTGTCAGTATTTACCGCATAAATTAGTGAAAATTACGAACAATTCCGAGAACTCTACAATGACGTTTGTACTCGCCTCGGTGACAATTTGAAGAAAAGAGGACAGTAATAATGCCTGAACGTAAATCAAATTTGTTAATTCCTGCTGTTGGTGCTGCTGTAGTCATAGCAGGAAGTGTAGCTGCTTATATATATTTTAAAGGTCTATCTGGTGATAGCTCAGGCGCTTTAGGTAGTGCTAAATTAGTCCCTTCCACAGCGCTGATGGCAACTTATATTACAACTGACCCACAAGCTTGGGCAAAATTACAACAGTTTGGCACTCCAGAAACACAAAAGTTAATCGCAAAAGGCTTAGAAGATTTTAACGAAGATTTTTTTAGTGAAAGTGATATTTCTTACGAAAAAGATATCAAGCCTTGGGTGGGTGGTGTGATGTTTGCTATGCTACCGCCTAATCCTACTAAACTTGCACAGTCGAATAAGCCTTCTACAGAGCCTAATTCTGCTACCAAAGTACAACCAGAACCTAATGTCTTGATGGTAGTAGGCATCAAAGATAAACTCAACGCTTTAAATTTTGCTAATAAGTGGAAAGGGCAAAAAGGTGTCAAAAGCCAGGAATCTGATTACAAAGGTGAAAAAATTACGGAAACTACAGAAAATGGCAGACAGACATATAGCGTAGTTATCAATAATAACCATTTAGTATTAGCTCCTGAAAAGCAAGCTGTAGAAAAGGCTATTGACACCTTTAAAGGACAGCCCTCTTTTGCCAATCAAGAAGGTGCCAATACGATTCTTACCGCAAGTTCAGATGTCAAAAACACCTTGGCACAAGTTTACATACCAGACTACGGGGGCATGATACAGCAATTGATAGCCGCAAGTCCCCAGGCTAGGGAACTACCTCCACAAAGTTTGACCCAGTTGAAACAAGTAAAATCTTTGGTGGCGCGTGTGGGTATTGATGATCAGGGAGTGCGGCTAAAAGCGATCGCTAATTTAGATCCGCAACTGAATAAATTCGAGTATCAAACAACTCCGGCAAACATAGTTAAACAATTACCCTCAGATACCTTTGCTTTAATTACTGGTAATGGTATCAGCCGGAGTTGGTCAACCTTAGTCGAACAGTCCAAAGATTATCCTGAATTTAACCAAATAATACAGCAAGTGCGGGGGCAACTGAAGTTTGTCAATATTGACCTAGATAAAGACGTTTTCGGGTGGATGGATCAGGAATTCGCCTTTGGTACTATTCCCTCAAATCAAGGTATGTTGGCGAGTGTGGGTTTTGGAGGAGCATTAATATTTGAAACCAGCGATCGCCAAACAGCAGAAGCGACTTTGAGTAAACTAGATAACCTCGCCAAAACCCAACAAATTAATATTAGTAAAAGAAATATTGGCGGTAAAGACGTAACTGAGTGGCAAATCCCCCGACAAGGCGCGTTATTTTCCCACGGTTGGCTAGATAAAAATACTGTATTTTTAGCAATAGGTGGTTCTGTAGCTGAAGCGATCGCCACTTCCAATAGTCCCAAACTTGATAGTAGCGACACCTTCAAAGCTGTAACTGGTTCATTGCAAAAGCCCAATGCTGGCTACTTTTACTTAGATATGGAAAAAACTGTATCTTTATTAAATAGCTTTGTGGCCAAAAGGCAACCTATCCCATCTGAAGCCAACACAGTCCTAAGTTCCATTCGTGGTTTTGGTGTCACCGCCACCAGTCCCGACAAATCCACCAGTCAATTAGAGATGTTGTTAGCTCTGAAACCGAAAACTGCAAAATAGAGGGAGTGGGAGACAAGGGGACAAGGGGACAAGGGGACAGGGGGACAGGTAGGGCTGTTTCATTCGCTTGTGTTGGAGATTTGTCAAGAGGATAATCTCACGCAAAGGCGCAAAGACGCAAAGAAAAATCAGGTATTTCGGACTGAAGATGCCAAAATTTTCGGTCTTAATTGTGGATTTGCCCTTGCAATTTTAACCCTTTTAGGGAACGAATCAGCCCTGGGGGGACAGGGGGAATAATTATCAATTTGCTCCTCCGTCCTCTTTGCGTTTCTGGGTTCTTTGCCAATATGCTTACAAAACCTGAGTATTGTGAGATTCCAAGGTTTCAGTTAGCCTATCTAACGCGCCAGTTAGTCTTTCCTGAGCGACAAGATGAGGATCTGGTGGTGGGGGTTCATCGGCGACTTCTTCTTGTCTTTTGAATCTTTGTAAGGCTCGTACTGCTACAAATATGATGAGGGTAATGATGATAAAGTCAACGATCGCGCCGAGAAAACTACCGATTCTAATTCCTGGGCCAACAGTAATTGTTCTCCAGTCTTCGCCAGTCACAGCAACCAAGGGATTAATGAATGGCATAATCACATCCTCAACAAAGGAAGTGACAATTCTACCAAAAGCAGCACCAATGATGACTGCGATCGCTAAGTCTAATACATTGCCTTGAAGGGCAAATTCCTTAAAATCTCTTAAAAAGCCGTTGGCTCTTCTTCTTACTCTGGCCATACTTGACTATCAAGAATTTTTGTAGTTTTTTAAACCTTACTCAGCTTTTTGGTGTGGCTAAGTTATCGGAATACTACAAATCTTAGACCAATGGAGCATCCCACTTTGGCCAGAATACAAAAATTTAAATGTGTTGATTGAAAGTGCCCCACCTGCTGGGAATGAAAGAAACGCATATAACCTTTCGTTCCCTGTCACCTATCACCTGTTCCCTAATTGTGTCATAAGTAGAATAGGCTGTTAAACCCAAACTGATTTATGACTGCTGTTGTAACAACTCCTCCTGGCTTAGCATCTCGTTTGGTAAATGGCATATTGGCTATTAAACCTTTAGCCGATCTAGCCAAGCATCAAGCTAGACAAATGATGATTAAACGAGCTGAAAAAATTGGCGTTCCTTGGACACAGGAAGTAAAAGCATTACAGGCGCGTGATTGGACGCAAGAATTAGCTCAAGTTAAGAATTCTCAACTTTCTTATCCAGACTATTACCTCACCTCATTCCATGCTTACGAAACTGGTAATCTTAGTTGGCAAGCTGCATTTGAAGTAAAACCTGCTGCTCATGCTGTTCACGCTAAAATTTGGCAGGATGCTGAAGCCCAAGGTGATGCCAAACTACGTCAAAGTTACCACGATATTCTCAGAGACTCGCTTTCCTATAATCCGCAAGATATTCTGGATGTGGGATGTAGCGTTGGTTTAAGTACCTTTGCCCTACAAGAGGTTTATCCCCAGTCTCAGATTACAGGCTTAGACTTATCGCCTTACTTTTTAGCTGTTGCCCACTACCGCGCCCAACAGCGTCAAGCTAAGATTAATTGGCTTCATGCCACAGCTGAATCTACTGGCTTACCAGATGCCTCGTTTGATTTAGTCTCAATTTTTTTGATGTGCCACGAATTACCTCAGTCAGCAACTCGCAAGATTTTTGGAGAAATGCGGCGTGTGCTGCGTCCGGGTGGTCACTTGGCAATTATGGACATGAATCCCCAATCTGAAGTTTACAAGAAAATGCCTCCATATATTTTGACGCTGCTCAAAAGTACAGAACCTTATTTAGATGAATATTTTGCCTTAGATATTGAGCAGGTTTTAGTGGAGGCTGGTTTTCAAGTTCCCACAATCACTAGCAATACCCCACGTCATCGGACTGTGATGGCCCAAGTGAGTGGCTGATTTCTAGCTACTGTTGACACCAAAGCTATGACTCCCGTCCTGGTGCCCAGGTGTCACGCCATTTGACAGTGCCTTCTTTAGCGATTACCCAACGACGGTTGACTAGATTTTCCCGCAGAGGCGATCGCCCTTCACGCCACATGGCATATTTATAACTAATCAAGTTACCAGCACTTTCATCAAAGGGAATCTCTGCAAACCAGGTGTTGGAGTTGATGTACTCTAGGGGATAAGCCTTGCTGATATCCCAGTTACCTAATTCTGGACAGTCTCCAGTCACGACGATGGTTTCACCTGGTTGGGTATGTACCCCATTGAGTTGTACCCGGACGAGAGTTTGTCCTTTGACCCTTTCCCCAACGCGGCTTAAAACAATCACCCCACGTTCTTCGATTCGCAAATCATAAATTTTCCCGTCTTGGATTTCATACTTATTGCGAGTCACTACACAGGTATGTTCCCCATCAGGTAGTTCTGTGTCTACTTCTGGTAAAGTAACCTCTCCTCCCCGGTTCAGTGCTACAAAACATACAGAGTCCCCATAGCGACGGATATAGCAGTAAACGTCAGGTGTGAGGTATTTTTGCCAGTGGCTACCCATAGAAATGGCCGGATTCAATCGCCGTAAGCCAGACAGCAATCTGATATAACGATAAATCTCAGTTTCAGTATCCCACTTTTCCATCATGGGGCGGTTGTACGGATCGTTACCACCATTGGTATCGTTATGTAGATACTGTTCTGTGCCGTAATAGATGCAGGGAATACCACGAGCTGTCATAATTAGAGCGATCGCCACTTTCAGCATCGCTGGATCAGGATTCAGCGATTGGAAGCGGGGCATATCATGGTTATCGATGAAGGTAACTAACTCTGTTGCTCCACTGTAACGATAGTCTTGGTCAAAAATGTATTGAATTGTTTGGAATCCATTGTCTGAACCTTGCGCCAATGCAGCCCGAATCGCCATGCATAGCCCAAAGTCTAGCATGGTCATACCTGAGTGATTGGCAAATTCAACGGAGAGATCGTCCCCAGGATGGCTATAAATCCATTCTCCAAAAATAAACACATCTGGTTTGTGATTGGTCATATCACCAGTGAACTCTTGCCAAAACCAGATAGGCATATGTTTGACAGTATCTACACGTAGTGCATCCACACCCCGGTCTAGCCATTGTTTAATTGCAGACTTAATGTACTGTCGATATTCAGCATTATTTTCATTGAAGGTTGCTAAACCTGCTAGTTCACAGTTTTGCACTTGCCATTCGTCTTCCCAGTCTTGCACTTCACCATAATGGTGATACCAGTGATTGACATCATTGTTGAAGTCAGCAATTTTGACTCCATCATCATATAGTTCACCTTTGCTACCGTTGGTATCAGGGGTACTGTGGTTGCAAACAATATCCAGCACCAGTTTCATGTTGCGCTTGTGCAGTTCGGCTATTAACCGATCAAATGTAGTGTTTTTGGTTTCCTGGGTTTCATTTAGGGAAGGATTTTCTCCCTGAGCAATGTAGCGTGGATTAATGCGTTTAAAGTCTTTTGTCCAATAACCATGCATTGCTGCATTGCTAATCAGTAAATCTTCTACTTGCTCAAACAGGGGAGTTAACCAGACAGCCGTCACTCCCATATTTTTGAGGTAGTCCAATTTATCGATGACACCTTGCAAGTCGCCACCCCAGTACTTACCCCAATCTTGTCCAGTCGGATCGTAAAGGTTTGAGTTAGCACCTTTGCTGTTATCCGGATCACCTTCATAAAAGCGATCAACTACAAGAAAATAAATTGTTTCTTGACGAAATTCAATATCTCTGGTGTAAAGAAACTCTAGGTCAATCTCAGTATCTAATGATGTTACTTGAATCAGAGATTCTACTTCTGCACTAGGAGAATCTACTTGATATTGATTTTCTGAGAACTGGGATGGAGGATTTTTCACCATATTAAGTAGCAAAGTTTTATAAAGTTAGGGTTGCTCAAACTATGAGTACAGTCTTACTCAGTATTATGTATCGCTACAAACAACGGGATTATGTCATCCTTCGTTTGGTATAAAAATCTATCTTGAGCTAGTTTATAATTCTACCCTGATGTGTACTATATTCACTAAAAGTTCCCAGCACAAGATGAGTACTGCTAGGGTAATTGAACTGTAAAGTAAATATTAACGCTGAAATGAAATATCAGGCATCCTAGGGATACTCAGGATATCAAGGTTACTCAATAAATCCCAGTTCCTATAAAAATATTACTGTTCGCTCTCTGTATGTTTGACATTCGGGATAGGGTAAATTAAAGACTTGACTACAAGCAAATTTCAGTAAAAATTAATTAGCACTGGAGATATTCTGAGGGACATTGAGTCAGCCAGATATTAGCAAACCTTCATTGTAGGAGGTTCGCTACATTACTAAACTGACCATTGTTACTTTTAATCTGTTAGTACTAGCAAAAAAAAGGAGGTAGTAATTATGACTAAATATGACAAGATTTTTAATTCATCAGAGGTTACAGAAGAATCACTGAGTCCAGAAGAAGCAGTAGCAGCGATCGCGGTGACAACGGCGATCGCTCATTCTTCTGTTGAAGAGGTGGATGCAGAAACTTTAGCGAGTATCCTTTGGGAATTCGAGGTTTTTGAGGAATACTCAGAAGATGAGATTGCCCAAATAGTCGATAGACTCATAGGTATGGCAGAAGTTGAGGGACTAGGATACCTGTTTAATGTTGCCAGTGAAAGCCTCACAGATGACCTAGTGTTAGATGCTTTTGCCACAGGGGTAATCGTAGTAATCGATGAAGAAGAACTAGTGATCCCCAAACAGAAACAACCTTACCTCCAAGAATTACAGCAAGCCTTGGAACTTGAGGATGAAGAAGCACAAGAAATTATCCAGGAGGTAATAGCCGCCTTTCAAGAAGCAGAAAATGAAGAATACCTAGATGACGAAGAAGACACAGTAGTCGTTACAGATTATGGCGATGAGGTATATGAATCGCCCTTAGGTAATTTTTCAGTCCCAATTCCAGTAGATCCACAGCAAGGCGGGAAGGTACAAAGTCAAGAAGGGTTAGTTGGCTTTTCTGATGACTTCGGCACTTTGTTGAGAATCCATTATTATCCCATACCCTCAGAACAGTTAGAGGAATTGGAATCTATTGGACAGGAAGAATATCTTCAATCAATTCTCATAAATAAGTATCTACCACAAGCAATTTATACTAATGTACCCAATGCGGAAGTGAAATATACTGAATATTTGGCAGACACGATGGAAGGATCTTACTTTGCTTTAGTCGATATGCCTCAGGGTTCAACAATTTCCCAGCCAGGAAATAACGGTACTGCCATAAGATTGGACGCATACCGAGGGCTTCTCGCATTTATGAATACTAACTATTTGTATATAGTTAGCAGCCAGCACAGCTTTTTTAATGGTGAAACACCAGATTCTCTTGAAGAAGAAGCCGAGGAGATGAAGGAGAATATCTTAGAGTTTGTGGAGACTATAGAATTCTCTTAACCTCAACGAACTCAGAGGGAAGTCCCAATGAAACGAGTTTCACAGCCAAGTATGAAAGAGGGACTAGGGACTGGGGAACTCGGTGCCCCCTCTGGGGATAAGGGGCAATGGGGACTGGGATTTTTACTCAGCACTCAGCACTTAGCACTCAGCACTTTCAAGTCAGACGGAAGACGGATGATCCTCTGACGAATCGCGACCAAAGGAAGCTTGGGTAAGAGTAAAGTGCTAAATTTTTGATTCAGCAGCACCTATAAAGGTGGGGTCTCAATCCCCATATAATTTCTTCATTCTTCCTTCGCTTTGCACAATCTTCGTCGCAGCAAATCCAAAGCTGTACATGCACTCACATAACGAATTAAAGCACGCCCCCGCATTGTGCCAAACCGATACTCAAAACTTTTCACTTCGTCTTTTGGCCCAGCTAAACCAATATAAACTAAACCCACTGGTTTAGTATCCGTTCCACCAGTGGGACCAGCAATACCAGTAATACTTAATCCCCAAGCAGTTGCCAGGCGAGTTTTTACCCCTATCGCCATTTGTTCTGCAACAGTAGCACTCACCGCCCCAAATTTATCTAAGTCGTCTGGGTTCACTCCCAGTAACCCCACCTTGACCGAGTTGTCATAAGAAATTACCCCACCCCAAAAGTAATCAGAACTTCCAGAAATATCAGTCAACATTTGCCCTAGTCCACCACCAGTGCAAGATTCTGCTACTGACAGCGTGGCTCCTGATACACGCAACAATTGACCAACTACGGTAGCCAAAGTGTCATCATCAGCACCGTAATAATCTAATCCCGCAATGTCTTTGAGTTGTTTCTCAATCGGCGCAATCAAAGCCTCAGCTGCTGCATCTGTTGCAGCCTTAGCTGAAATACGCAGTCTAACTTCACCCTTACCTGCATAAGGGGCTACTGTGGGATTAGGCAAATTAAAATAGGGAGCAACTTTCTCTGCTAAAGCAGATTCACCAATACCCCAAAACTTCAAACTCCGACTGTAAATAATTTCTTTGCCCCAACCTTGGCTTTTGAGAAAAGGTACTGCTGTTTCATCCCACATCCGATGCATTTCTGACGGTACACCAGGAAAAGTGAGAATTGTGATTTCAGGACGAGGTTGCCAAATAATACCGGGTGCTGTACCAGTAGGGTTGGGTAAAATGTTTGCACCTTGGGGAATCAACGCTTGTTTGCGGTTTGTAGGGGTCATTACCCGACCGCGTTGGGCAAATTTCTGAGTGATGTCTTCGATAATTTCTGGGCTTTCTACCAAGGGAACATCAAAGAAATCAGCGATGGTTTCACAGGTCAGGTCATCAGGTGTAGGGCCAAGACCACCTGTAAAAATCAGAACTTGCGCTCTTGATAAAGCAATTTCTATAACTTGCTTCAGTCGTTCTGGGTTATCCCCAACTACTGTTTGATAGTAGTGAGGAATCCCCAGTTGCGCTAATTGTTGCGCCAAAAATTGAGCATTACTGTTGAGGATATCTCCTAGCAGTAGTTCAGTACCAACACAAATAATTTCTGCACTCATGTAATTAAGAGAGTGGGGAATGGGGAATAGGGAATGGGGAATAGTATTTTTTACTCAGCACTCAGCACTCAGCACTCAGAAAAGCACTTAGAAAACCACTATTTACTTTTGCTGAGAGAGTTTCCACACTCGCCAGGTAACGTAACTTAGCAGCGAGGTTGTGGCACTGGCATAAATCATGCCACTGGGAATACCAGCAATAGCCAATGCCAGACTCCCAACCCAGAGGGTTAAAGAGTAAATGAACAAAACAGTCCATCGATGGGATAGACCAGCCTTTAATAGTCGATGGTGTAGATGGCTATGTCCATCTGCAACCCAGGGCAATTTACCACTAAAAATTCGTGCCAAAATTACTGCTGACATGTCTACAATTGGTACTGCCAAAATTAGATAAGGCAAGATCACAGCAGTAAAAGCAGGGATTTTTACCAGCCCGATTACACCCACAGCCGCTAGGGTAAATCCCATAAAATAAGCCCCGCCATCCCCCATAAAGATTTGTGCTGGGTTGAAATTGTAACGCAGAAATCCTAGGGAAGCGCCAGCCAAGGCGGCGGCAATCAGGGCTGCTTCTGGTTGCCGCATCAACAGAGACACAAGCAGCATCACTACAGCAGCAATTCCTGATACCCCAGCAGCTAATCCATCTAAACCGTCAATCCAGTTAATGGCGTTGACCATCCCTACCAACCAAATGACTGTGATGGGCAAACTGAGCCAATTGAGGTCAACTATCCCGACTGTGGGAATGGTAATAAAATCTATGCTTACTCCCGCTTTCCAAGCACCAGCTGCCACAATAATTTGCATGATTAGGCGTGTTAAGGGAGATAGGTTTAACAAATCGTCTGCTAAACCAATGAGAAAAAAGCCAAGACCACCTAAGGTAACACCCCAGATTTGCCATTCTTTGTCAGGTGGTAAATTTCCGAATCCGCCCAACCACCAGATAATTAGTAAGGAGGCGATAGTACCTGCGAAGATAGAAACTCCCCCCAAACGTACCATCGGACGTTTATGGACTTTGCGATCGCCAGGTTGATCCACACGTCCACTTTTTATACCAATGTTTTTAACATCAGGCGTAGTCCAGAGGACGACTACTGCGGCAATGAGGAAAGCGATCAGATGATAAATCTGAGCAGGCATCGGTATTTTCAATAAGTAGTTTGCTAAGACAAACGAGGGACGTTGCTATTTAATATTTACTACATTTCCGGCTTTAATCAGCATGGAGAGTGGGGATGGGGAGATGGGGCAGGGCTGTTTCATTCGCTTGTGTTAGAGATTTGTCAAGAGGATAATCTCACGCAAAGGCGCAAAGACGCAAAGAAAAATCAGGTATTTCGGACTGAAGATGCCAAAATTTTTGGTCTTAATTGTGGATTTGCCCTTGCAATTTTAACCCTTTTAGGGAACGAATCAGCCCTGCCCTGCTCCCCTGCCTACACTAAAGCTGGTACAGGAATTTCCCAATGAGGATACAAGGGGAAGCGATCGCATAATGCTGCTACCCGTTGTCGGCAATCTTGGGCGACTGTCTCCGAATCGGGATCAAGCAGGCGATCGGCAATAATATTGCCAATCTCGGTAAATTCTGCTACTCCCAAGCCTCTTGTGGTCATGGCTGGAGAACCTAACCTCAAACCACTGGTGACAAATGGTGATTGCGGATCAAAGGGAACCGTATTTTTGTTGGCGGTAATATTTACACCACTCACCAGCTGGTCGGCTTGCTTACCTGTGAGTCCGATATTCTGTAAATCTACTAGCATTAAATGATTATCAGTACCATTTGATACTAATTTTAAACCACGGTTTTGGAGTTGATGAGCCAAGGCACGAGCATTATCAATCACTTGAGCAGAATAAGTCTTAAAATCTGGTTTCAGTGCTTCTCCAAAAGCTACTGCTTTAGCCGCAATCACATGTTCTAAAGGCCCACCTTGAGTGCCAGGGAACACTGATTTGTCTAGCTTTTTGCCCAGTTCTGCGTCGCGGGTCAAAATCAAACCACCGCGAGGGCCACGCAGAGTTTTATGAGTTGTTGTTGTGACTACATCACAGTCAGGGATGGGGTTAGGATGAAGACCACTCGCAACTAAACCAGCGATATGAGCAATATCAGCTAGTAAGTAAGCACCAATTTCATCAGCAATGCTGCGAAACTTGGCAAAATCAATCACACGGGGATAAGCTGAATAACCGCAAATTAAGAGCTTGGGACGCTCCCTCAGCGCCAGCTCCCGAATTTGGTCATAGTCTAGCTGTTCTGTTTGTTGGCTCACGCCGTAGTGGCAAACTTGGAACCACTTACCGGAAACATTCACTGGCGAACCGTGGGTGAGATGTCCCCCATGAGACAAATCCATGCCCATGATTTTGTCACCTGGTTCCAGTAATGTGAGGAAAACTGCAAAATTTGCCTGAGCGCCAGCATGGGGTTGTACATTCGCATGAGCCGCACCAAACAATTGTTTAGCACGGTCGATCGCTAGTTGCTCGATTTTATCGATAAATTCACAACCGCCATAGTAGCGTTTACCAGGCAATCCTTCAGCGTATTTATTTGTCAGTGCTGAACCTTGTGCTGCCAGTACAGCAGCCGAGGTAAAGTTTTCACTAGCAATCAACTCTAAGTGGTCGCGTTGACGCTGTAGTTCTTGGTTAATTAACAGAGCGATCGCGGGATCAGAGTCAGCCAGAAAGTCTGAATTATTCCTAGTCACTTCAACTATCCTTATGGAAATTTGCACAACGGGAGATTTTGGTGAAGCAGCACCTCAGTAAACGTTCACGGTCAATAGTCTGTGTTTTTTTTGACTGCTGACTTATTGATGTTTATTGGTGCTGACTTATTTATTATTAGATGCCAACCTAACTAATGCATTAATGATGATCAAGCTTTATTCCTGAATCTCAAATTTTACCTTACTCAGCACTTTTAACTCAGCACTCTTCATACTCCCAATGCTAACTTTGCAGGGATGCAATGGATACTTGATAAATATCTCTGCTAAAACCTTGGTGTCAAAATTTATATATGAGTTGTGACGAAACAATCGCTATCTCAGATACACAACATACAATAAATTAAAGTTCACTTGAAATTTTTTGTTACTAGCCCCAGATTTGCCACCCACTGACTTGAATGTGTTGAGTAAAAATCCCATTCACCAGTCCTTAGTCTTTTGGCAATGAAATTCGTTTCATTGGGACTGCGTAGGAGAATGCGCTTAAGCGTGATTAGCGATCGCCATCACACAATCACAATAGTTTCAATGCACAGCTTCAGCTCAATCTAGCTTTAGTTGCATTTTGGCTACTCATCAAGTGTGTCTTTCCTGGAAAAAAGGGGTCAATAGTGAGGATTTACAGGAGGAATTGCATGTTAGTTATTTTAATGGATGAGCAAATTCTTGCCCCCGCGCAAGTTTGTCAATCTTGTTTACTTGCCGATGAGAGCGGTCAACCTCGATGGCGTGGCGGTCAACTGCGGTGTGGTCAAGCCATTCGCAAACTGACTGCTCACCAACCAGAGCAATACGAATGTATGATGGGCTTCCGGATCGCGTATGTAGAATCATGAGAAACTATCAGCAAAACCAAGCAACTGCGTTATCCTAGGCTCAAGAACTCTTGAATTTTAGCCACAGGAGAACGCATAATGACTTGGCGCGGGTCTACAACGGTTTCTGACCGGATTTTTGCTTGTTTACCTTATTTGCTACCCTTGATTGAGGGTTTAGTTTTCGGTAGCTATCTGTTGAGACAGTTTCCAGTTCTCACAGTGCTATTTATCCCTTTGAGTCCCATACTGCTAATTTATCGGACTGTTCCTTTTGCCAGCCTGATTATTTTCTTTGCCTTATTCCTCTTAGTGGTGCGAAACGAAAAAATCAGTCACTTCATTCGTTTCAACACTATGCAAGCAATTCTTTTGAACATTGTAATATTTTTGTGTTCCATATTGCTGCAAATTGTGGGGCCGATTCCTGGTGCTGACTTTGCCATAGAAACGATCGCCAACACTATCTTTTTAGGCATAGTGGTAGCGGTTGTATATTCTGTTGCTCAGTCCCTCTTTGGACGTTACGCAGAAATTCCGGCGATTTCTGATGCAGTTTATATGCAAGTCCGCTAGCAGTTAACGGGCCGCTACGGTGTTTTCTAAGCGACCAATGCCTTCAATTTCGACGCGGACGCGATCGCCTATTTGCAATGGCCCTACACCCAATGGCGTACCCGTTAATACTATATCTCCTGGTAGTAGTGTCATCACTTGACTGATATAGGACACTAGCACATCGGGAGGAAACACCATCTGATCAATACAAGCAGATTGTACGGGAGTTGCTTCATCATTTAAGAAAGTTTGTAACCTAGCTCCAGGATTTAATTCTCGAACAATCCAAGGACCTAGGGGACAGAATGTATCAAAACCTTTAGCACGAGTCCATTGACCATCCTTTTGTTGTAAATCCCTCGCTGTCACATCGTTAGCGATGGTATAGCCCCAAATTTTGGTCTGGGCTTCTTCTAGTGTGCAGTCACAAGTGCGATCGCCAATTACTAATGCTAATTCTCCTTCGTAGTCTACGCGTTGCGACTGGGGAGGATACTTGATTTCAGTTTCCGAGGCAATAATAGATGTCGGCGGCTTGAGAAAAATTAATGGTTCTTTGGGGACTGTAGTACCCATTTCTTCTGCATGATCTGCATAATTTTTACCCACCGCTACAATTTTTGAGGGAGAGCAGGGAGTCAAAATTTGGTAATTATCTGGTTCTAGAATTAAGTCTGTGGGTTGCCCTTGCAACCAGGGTGGAGCATCTAGCACCTGCACGTTCAGGGATAGTTGTAGCAATCCATAGTAAATTTTACCTTCTAGATTTTGAACTCGCACATAGCGCTGCGCCATAACCTTGATTAATATCCTTTTGTCTGCGATTGAAAGCTGTTAGCAGATAGCTATAGCAGGGGACAGGGGAAAATTCTCTTGATGTCCGTGTTTTATGTTTAGTTTATGTCCTAAAGTTAAGCGGTAACTAATTTTGACGGATTTCGCTGATGATTTAAATTGAAAACTGGTAAGATTATAGTTCCTTGTTGCTTCGATGTTGATTAGTACTGAGAACGTCTATTAAATTTTTGGTATAAATTTTCATCAGCAGCCCTTTAGTCCATAAGGAGACTTAAAATTATGTCCACAGTAGTTTACGAAACAATCTACATCCTGCGTCCTGATTTAGGAGATGAGCAGGTAGAGCAAGCGATAGCTAAATACCAGAACTTGCTCCAAGAACAAGGTGCCGAGAATATCGAAATCCAAAATCGTGGTAAACGTCGTCTAGCTTATGAAATTAAAAAGCACCGGGACGGCATTTATATTCAAATGAACTACACCTGTCCTGGAAGCGCGATCGCTCCGATGGAACGTGCTATGCGTTTAAGCGAGGAAGTAATCCGTTACTTGACTATTAAGCAGGATCTACCAGAAGAAAAGGCAGAAACAGCAGAAACAGCAGAAACAGTCGCTGTAACAGCCTAAGGAAAGTACTGAGTGTTGAGTTTTCTAACTCAGTACTCAGTACTCATAAAAGTAAATCCAAAAAAATTTTTTACCTTTTGCCTTTTTCGAGATTTGGTTGGGAATGCTAAATTAACAAGTACCTGCTAAAAGCAGTACTATCGCAGTTATACCTAAGATTCGACAAGCATTTCGTCAATGGGAGCTGTAAGCCACTGTGAGCCAAACTGACACACCCAACATCCAAGCTCTCTCTACCGAAGTATCACAGCTGCGCCAAGAGTTGCAGCTTCGTGATCAATTAGTGCAGCAGCTATCTCAAGAACTCTTTCGGCTAGTGAAGGGCAATACTAACTTTATGCCCCAACGCTCTGAGCCTGAACAAGACACAAGTCAGTTGCAGGCGTTACGAGAACAATTGCAAGCTGTTGAGCAGCAGGTAACATTCTACCAAGAGCAAATTACCACTCGTGATGCCGAAATTTACCAACTAAGGCAGTCAGTGCAAGAACTAACCGATCGCAGTCGGATGTTGGAGCAAGTAGTACAGGAATTACCTCAAATTTACCGTCGTAAGTTTGAGGAGCGCATGGCTCCAGTCAGAGAAAAAGTGGCAATGTTACAACGGGAAAACCGCAAGCTTCAGGCGGAACTGCAAAGTGTGAGCTACCGTTTGGCAATAAAAACCCGCACTGCTAGTCATAGTGGCATTGATTTGCCGAATTTTCCTCGCCCAGAATCTGACCAAAATAATATTTCTACTGTGCAAAACGCTTAATTTGGAGATTGCCCACTGTAAAGGGCACAAAATACTCAAAATAATAAACCACTTCCTAAAGTAAGTGGTTTATTCTGGTAACATTTATTAAACTAATTGCTGTAAAGCCCTACGGGTATAGTCGGGCTTATAGTCTGTGCTGATAAAAAAATACTAGTCCCCAGTTCCTAACCTCTTTTTCATGAGTTTTGGTGTGTGCAATTTGTGATTGCTGCTTGAGCTAGCGTCAGCACCATGCTATCGATACTGCTTATTACTTGACCTCACTACATTTCTATTCTGATAGCATGAGACGGCGATCGCAGGCGATAATAAGGAACTGGGGATAATTATGAAAATTACAACTATTTCCGGCGATCACCATATTAGGTGGGTAAATTAGCTGGCGATCGCTAGATTTGCATCATTAGTGTTGGTAAAAATATCCTCGTAAGTATCGAAAATTTCAAACACAGAGTCTAGTTGGGTCAGTTCCAAAATTAATTTTACCGGAGCTTGCACGTTGCACAGAACTAGGCGACAACCATTTTGACGTGCAGATGTTAGTCCATTGATTAGAGGGACTAATCCTGAGCTATCCATGAAATCCACTTCTGATAAATCAATCACCCACAGTTGATTAGGTTGGGGCATTACTTCAACCATCTGCTCGCTCAAAGTCATTCCACCCTGCAAGTCTATGCTGCCGTGGGGCTTGAATAAAACCACTTGCAATTCTTGTGAGATAGTCATGAATTTAACTAAGTAGTTGAAACACGCAACAGAACAGAAATTTAACATCAATACTAGTTCAATTTCTACAGCAAGATTGCCATTTTATTCACAAATTTGGTAACTTACAGCCCTGCTGTGCAGATAATTGACCTCAGTATTCATGTCGTATAATTTATGTTAACTTTCCTAAATATAGGCATAACCGCCTCAGGATTTCGGTATCAACCGTATCTTTTACGAAAATTTTATATTTAAATAGGATTCTTATAAATTTTTTATAAAAATTTATTGATTAGTATGAGCAAGTATGCATTTGTGGTAATAACTGGTGAACAGTCAATAGTCAATATCTAAATAGATAGATAGTCTAGACACGAAAAATTAAGTCTTTAACGTGAATTCGATGAACCTCACCCCAACCCCTCTCCGACACGGAGAGGGGCAAAAATCTCCCTAGTTTTGAACTAAAAATCAAGGTTTCAAAGCCTCTACGCCACTTGCTACAACGCGGGGAACCCGCGCAACGCAGTGGCTCCTCCTGGCAGGGGAGAGGTTTGGAGAGGGGTTTTTTCCACTTGTCGAACTCACGTTATTTAAGTTGAGCATGGGGCAGAGGAGAAAAAACTTATGTTAGGTAACTCCAAAAATTAATATTACTGCTCCCCTACTCAGCACTCAGCACTCAGAAAGGCACTCAGCACTTTCTTGATTGACACCTCAACCATAGAAGAGTCAAGATATATGAAAGGTAAAAAATTGTAAAGGTGGCGGTGCGGGATGTCTCTTGAGCTGATTTCACTAGAAAACATCCAAGAATTTGCCCACCAGTATGGTTACTGGGCAATTTTTTTGGGAATTTTGCTAGAAAATTTGGGCATTCCCCTTCCTGGTGAAACCGTAACCCTGGTGGGTGGGTTTCTTGCTGGCAGTGATGAACTGAGTTACTGGTTAGTTCTTGGTGATGCTGTTGCAGGTGCTGTCATTGGGGGTGCTTGTGGATATTGGATTGGTAAACTGGGTGGCTGGCCTTTCTTACTGCAAGTAGGTAAAATCTTTCGGATTTCCGAAGCACGATTGCTGAATATTAAAGAACAATTTAGTCAAAACGCCACTAAGGCTGTATTTTTTGGTCGCTTTTTCGCATTGCTGCGGATTTTTGCTGCACCACTAGCAGGTATAGCAGAAATGCCTTTCAGAAAATTCTTTGTGTATAACTTAGCAGGAGCAAGCGCTTGGGCGAGTGTAATGGTGACGTTAGCTTTTTTTGCTGGCAGAGTTGTCTCCCTGGAACAATTGGTTGCTTGGGTAAGTGAGTTTGCGATCGCGGCCTTACTAATCCTTGTGGCTTTAATTGCCATACCCCTGTGGTGGGAATCTCGCCAAGTTAAGCATGTAGCCGAAGAATAATCGGGACAAGGGGACAAGGGGACAAGAAAAATTAAAGCCAAACTTTCTCTCCATCCCCCCATCCCCCCATCCCCCCAGGGCTGATTCGTTCCCTAAAAGGGTTAAAATTGCAAGGGCAAATCCACAATTAAGACCAAAAATTTTGGCATCTTCAGTCCGAAATACCTGATTTTTCTTTGCGTCTTTGCGCCTTTGCGTGAGATTATCCTCTTGACAAATCTCCAACACAAGCGAATGAAACAGCCCTACCCCACTCCCCACTCCCTCACTCCCTAACTTCTCACTTGCTGTGCCCAAATGCGAGTTGGTAATCCCCAAACGTAAATAAAGCCTTCAGCCGCCTTGTGATCAAATTGGTCTTCAGATCCGTAGGTTGCTAAGTCAGGGCTGTAAAGTGAATTATCGCTCCAACGCCCGACTATGGTGGCGTTACCTTTGAAAAGTTTCACTCGTACAGTTCCCACAACTCGTTCTTGTGTCTTTTGAATAAAGGCATCGAGTGCGCCTTTGAGTGGACTGTACCAAAGACCGTTGTAAACAATTTGGGTATAAGTTTCTTCAATACCCCGCTTGTAGTGGCTGACATCTGCTGTCAAAGTCAGGCTTTCTAAATCCCGGTGTGCCTGAATTAGCACTAACATCGCGGGTGATTCATAGATTTCCCTGGATTTAATCCCTACCAAGCGGTTTTCTATCATGTCGATCCGCCCAATGCCATGATTTCCAGCCATCTGATTGAGCGTTGCAATCAGTTCTACTGGATTTTTAGATGTACCGTTGAGACTTGTAGGAATACCTCCTTGAAAACCGATTTCGATATACTCTGGCTCATTGGGGGTATTAGCGATCGCCTTGGTCATTTCATAAATTTCTTCTGGTGGCTCAGCTGCTGGATCTTCCAGTACACCAGCTTCTATACTGCGCCCAAGTAAATTTTTATCAATGCTATAGGGAGAAGATTTTTTCACTGGTACGGGGATGCCAAATTGCTCACCGTAGGCGATGGTTTCCTCACGGCTCATTCCCCATTCTCTTGCTGGTGCAAGGATCTTGAGATGGGGATCAAGTGCAGCACAGGAGACATCAAAGCGGACTTGATCATTACCCTTACCAGTGCAACCGTGAGCGATCGCATCAGCACCGTATTTATGGGCAGCTTCTACTAATACTTTGGCAATTAATGGACGAGCAAGGGCAGTTCCTAGAGGATAGCGATTTTCATAGAGGGCATTTGCTTGAATCGCCAGAAAGGCGTAATCTTTCACAAAACTATCTTTAACATCAGCCACTAAGGACTCACTAGCACCCGATTTTAGAGCTTTTTCTCGGATTGGCTCTAATTCATCTCCCTGACCTAAATCTGCTGCGAGGGTAATTACCTCTTCTACACCCCACTCATTTTTGAGATAGGGAATGCAAACTGAGGTATCTACTCCGCCAGAATATGCCAGAACAACCTTTTTGGCGCGACCCATTGGTTTCTCCAGTTAGAAAAACAAAGAATGAGTCATTATTATATCTAACTAACCTATGTATATTTGCTTTAAAAATTATCCTATTTTCTCATTAATCTCAAATAATTTTGCTAAGTAACAAAAAATACTCAACTAACTTTCTAATTTCTCCTATATGATTTATCCTTGTGCAACACCTAAAACTCACATTCAGCAAATCATTTTCAGGAAGTCCACATCAAAAATTACCTTGCAAAAACACGCTGAACACATTCTCACTTGTCCCTAATCCATTGCCAAAAATATCTGTGCCATTGTCAAACTGATTATTTCTCCAAGACAAGCTGAGTACTGGGCTATTCTGATTTTTACCGAGTGTAAATCTTGCTGAGGCACCATAGACAGAGCGTCCGGCATTTTCATTTATAGGAGTATAATAGCCTGATAACGCCAAGTTTCTATTAACTTGAATGCCGAAACTTGTTACCAGAGTATTATTAATAGAATCAGGTATAATATCTCCAAAAAAGTTGGTTAAACCAAACCAAACATTACCTAAATTCACTCTTGCTCTGAATGTAAGTGAATTTACAAAATCATTGGGACGAGTTTCTCTATCCAAAGCATAATTAAACGCAGTTGATAGCATCAAGTTATTATTTCTACTAAAAGATATACGTCTAGTAACACTACCTATTACTTGACTATAGTAGTCAGCATCTGGATTAATATAACCCGTTAAACCTCCAGAAAAAGTCCAGCCATTTGCAGTATTTCTGGTAAAATCTGCCCCGCCATAAATTTTAATTTCATCTGCACCTATTACACCTGTGTAATATCTTAAAACATCGCTTGTCCTAGTAATATTTCCAGTGAAACTAAGATGCGGTGCATAATTGGTTTCTTCCCTAAATCTACTAGCTGTTACATTATTAACTTCTTGGTTTAAAATTGTAACGTAGACTTGAGTATGAAAATTTTGCAAATTTGCTGTAGAAAAATTTTGATTATTAATATTAGAAACAAAACTTATATTAGAGTCAAATCCCCCTTCTCCACCGCCCTCAGATACAATTGTTGGAGGGCCAACTTGTTCAAACCGAGTATTAATATTAGAACTACGTTTGATTACAGGCGACGCACCTAGCCAGATACCATTAAAATTAGCAGCAGGTACTTGCCTTAAATTTGTTGCTTTGGGAGGAACACTTTGCGCGCGTCCGATTCCTCCATAATAAGCAGTAAAACTATTAGCAGGTAGCCGGATATTATTCGCAGCTAAAAACAAATTGTTGTTTACATTTGAGTTAACTCGATTCGATGAGCCTGCAATACTAGGTTCAACATCTGGAAACAAATTATATCCTATTTGCAAGGCTGTATTTAATAAAGTATTATCGTCATTGAGAATTATTCCAAAACCGCGTATTGTGCGCCCTAAAACAGCTTCGCGGTCGTTGACTTTGACAATTTGCCTAATTCTAGAATAAATTGCTGTGGGTGTATTTTCTATTTCTTCTCTTCTAGTAATAGAAAGTTGGTTTCCTGTACTATTACCCACAAATGAACCTGTATTAGGTAATAATAAATCTATCCCAATCTCTTGACCATTTGCTCCTGATTGAAAACCAGGCTGTTGAATTGCTGCTAATGTTTCGGCTGTCACTACATCACCAACGTTACTAGTTTGGTTAATCCGAGTTGGTGTGAAGGTATCAGGATTGATATCGGCAGATACTAAGCCAGGAGTATATGTGCATATATCTTCTGGGTTAGTACCCGGCAAAATACAGGAAGCAGTTAAGCTTAATTGTAGTTCTGTACCCAATACAGTCTGGGGTTCTCTGACACTAACAGTGATTTCTCTGCTTTTTCTCACTGTTTGTAGTTGCAAGTACTCTCCAGTTTGGTCTACGGTGAAAATATTATTTGTTGTCAAATTTTCTTTAATTTGGCTATTAAGGTTGATAATCCCATTCACATTAAAAGTAGTATTTTGATTATCACCAAAGCCTGCACCTACAGTTAATTGTCTTTCAGTTAAATGGTTGATTAGTATACCATTTAGTGGAATTGTAGTTGTTAGTGGGCGTATTTTTTTCTTATCAGCAAGTCTAGGCGGGATGATATAGTTTTTGTCTGCTTGTGGAGGCTTTTGAATTGGAGATATTGGGTTAATATCAAGTTCATCAACTTGAGGTTGTGGGTCAATTTGTTTAGTAGTAGATTCTGCTAATTGAATTATATGAGGATTACAAGGTTGAGAATGATTATTTTGTTGTTCTAAATCTGATATTTCTGTAAATTTAGCTTGTTTGATGATTTGAGGAGTACAAGACTTAAATTTTATATTCTTTTGTACTAAATCTGCCACCTTTGTGTTTTCGATATCATCCAGAACATAAGCTAGGGGTGCTATTTCTGATTCTGGCGAAATATCTAAAGGTTCTAGGTCAGCAATTAGTAAAGAATTATTCTTTTTTTCAGAAGTTTTTGAAAATTCTAATTTACTAGCACTATTTGAATTATTTAATTTTGTTGTATTTTCTTGTATCCTAGCACAGGCTGTTTTGGAAAAAAATATTGTTGATGTGCTAAACAATAATACAAATACAAGCTTTAAGTTTTTGTTAAGCCGAATCATAATAAATAGTTGTAAGTCGGCGTAAATAAGTACACATTTGTAGTGTTCGCATAGTGTCTCGCAGAGAGGCTGCACCAACGGGAAGTTGCGCGGTAAGCGCAGCCATGCCCGCAGGGCTTTATAAAAAGGGCTAAAGCCCTTACTAAAAACTAGTTTAAATAATTTTGTATTGCTTAATCTGATTTGATTTATGACTGCCTACTTACTTAACAAGGATTCAAAATTTACTGTTAAAAGTTAGGAATTTTTCTTATGTAGAGAATCGTATTAACGTGCTATTGCTATTATTTGACGTTTAGCCTGTTGATAAATTTTTTTCATTGATATAATAAGCTAGAGACACGCGGCAATCGTGTCTCTAACAGATAAACACTCAAGATTTTAGGGTAGATAGAATTTTAGCCCTTTATCAGTCTGAATCCTGATATTAATGGGTTTACATTCTTGAAGCCCTAATCATCTTCTTGAACTTGTAAGTTATTGACAAATTAGAATCCGGTTTCAATAGATCCGATAGGAGTTTCGGTAAAGGTAGCAATAGAGTTAGCTTGGCTTTCTCCTAAAGCAGTATCTGCGCTACCTGAGATAGTAACGTTGTTGTAAACTTCGCTTTCAGAGAAATCGGAGTCTGAGAAGGAATAAAATCCGTTATCACTGAGTAATTCGATTACACCAGCGCTACCCAAAGCAGAAGCTGAGACAATACCAAAGTTACCGGTAGCTACAGCAGCTGCATCATTTTTACCAACAGCACCAGCAGCAGCTAGTTCAGTTACCAAACCATTAGCGTCAAGTGTAGCTGCTACAGCTCCAGCCGCGCCGCCTTCACCAGCAGAGGCTACAGAACCGAAGCCAAATACACTAGCAGAAACTGCAACTAACGCGATCGCTACTTTTTTGTTGAATTTCATCGACTTCTATTCCTGTTATTTAAACTTCAATGTACTTGTGATGTACGCATCTTGCATCTGTGCTGTGAGCAATTTCACTATCTCAGTTACTGTTAGAGCAAGTGATTTAGTCAACAGAGTTTGTTGAGTTTAAGGTGTGGTTACTCTTCAGTATCTGAAGTGAAATAACATTATACTTAAGCACAATTTAGGTTAAGTTTCGGTTAAAACTTGCAGTGCGTAAATCTTATGACAGAGTTATATTACTTAAAAGCAATTACTTAGTCAAGTAGTTAAAAATCAATTGAAAATAACAACTTATTCCAGCAATCAACTAACTGCATTTAACCTTATTTTAAAATGAAAATAAAGTAAACATTTCATTTTTTTTTGAAATTTAAATAAAAAATTCACTAGATTGGTGTTGTTAGTTATAAATTACTTAGCTTTAATATTGCACTTGCCCAAACTTCCGCCAAGAAATTTGTTTTTTGGCTAATAGCCCAGAGATTTAGTCCTCTAAAAAAACCTTTGATTTGCAGCCCTATGTTTCTAACATCAGGCGGTTTTTGCTGCTGGTGCAAGATATAATCGCTCTTTGCGCGATTACACACCCACAATAAATGAAAGAAAAAAAATGATATCAAAAACATCAAACCCTTATACGACAAGGGGTTTAAAATTTACTTTTTAGTAGTTATGTTTAAACTATTTAATATAAATTAGCTAAAAATAGCTTAACTTTAGATATTTTATCTGAGAGACGGTAATCTTTATCTATAGAGTTACTTGATTAAAGTCAATATAAGCAGTTGGGCAAAATTAAATTCGTTTATGGAAACAGAGAATAGGAAAATAATGTGTGTAATTAATTCTATCTGAGTACTTATTTAAAAGTCCAAAATCCTTTTCATTGGTGGAAAATCAGTTAGTTATCTCTTGCGAATTTAGGGTATTAGGGCGATTTTTCGTATTAGATTCAACAAAATAATAGTTAGATTAACTGTGTGTGATTTATAAAGATTAAAAATATTCGAGTAAACTTCAATACAATCAAGAAAAACTAATAAAATTTTAATTAAGGTTGTAAATATTAATTATTATTTCCAAATAAGTAAGCAAACGTATGTATTAATTTTTGAGTTAATTTGATTAAACTAATTTAACTTTCCCATCCACTGTGAATAATTTAGGTTAAGTAAAGATTAATAAAAGAGAAATTTTTGGTTTTTATTTCCATCTATGCAAGTCCCAGATACGATAAATTAGGGTGCATTTGACTTCATTGAAAACCAGGGAGATTTTTGCCTCTCTCCGTGTCGGAGAGGGGTTGGGGTCAGGTTCATCAAATTCACGTTAATTAAAGAAATGAATTAGAGTAAGCGTGATCGCCTACTCTAATTGCATCTCAAAGCATTTAGTAATCGATTTCTTTGAGGTTGTGCGCCTCATCCATCGCCACATCTAAGAATGCACCTGTCTTACCATGAACCTGAGTTCTAAAGGTGTACTCTTTCTTGGATTCGTAAGGTAACTTTACCTTGAGCAGATAATCAGCGTCTGGTAAGTTTTTGAACCAGAAGTTACCCTGTTCATCAGTACGAGTGGTTTGGGGTGGGAGGGTGTTGATGGTGACTTTAGCGTTATTCACCAAGTCTTTTCCTGGTATACCATTCCATAGATGGGTATCGGCAAGTTTACCGAAAATTACACTATCACCTTGGGGTTGGTTCCAGAAACCCATAGCAGGCTGTTGAATCGCGATCGCGGCGATCGCCGTGGTCATGACTAACAAGCCACCAAGGAATCGTCGCAGTTGCTTGGAACGGAAGCTCCAAAAATTAGGCGGAAGTTTCAGTCTCAACATATTTTGCACCTACTAACTAGTGAATAATTACTAATTCGTAATTCGTAATTACAAAAATGGGTACAAACCCTTACTGAATTAAAGTTTCAGTAATCTTCAATCAGTAGGAGCTTAAATCCACTGCTGGCAATTATGAGTTATCAATTACGAATTATTTTGAGATTAACGAACCGGACGCACGGGACGAACTGGAGGCTCAGGACGAACCGGACGCACGGGACGAACTGGTGGTGTTGGTCTGGTATCGCTGAATAACTCAGCTAAATTATTGCGATCGCGAACGCCAGAAATCGCCGCCGCCATACGCTGAAAAATTTCAATGTTGTCAATCGCACTATTAAATAATGTGCTACCTGGCCCTTCCGTGGCGATCGCTACGTCATCAGCAGTATGGTTAGCAACTGTGGTGGAACGCTGCAAGTCAGCAGTTAACAGTAGTCCATTGGGATCGCGTAGAGGATTGACTTGAGTACCATCGTTTCCTATGGCTGGTGCTCTGTTCAGGTCGTCAGTCAAGAAATCAGTGCGGAAAACTGGACGAGCAGAAACACCAATGGCTAATTTACTGGACGGAGTTGCATCATCGGGGAAGCCGTTGCGATCGGCATCAACGTAGTTAGTAAAGCCAGCACCACCGAAGGAACGCATAGCATCTCTGAGGTCAACCCGACCTTCACGGATACCAACGCTATCTACGGTACCACCAACAGTTTGACCTTGGGCATGGTCAGAAGTCACAACTAACAGTGTGTTACCTGAACGTCTAGCATATTCGCGTCCGCGTCCCACGGCTTCATCAAGTGCCAAAACTTCGTATAGCGTGCGGTCAGTATCAAGGGGATGGGCAAGTTTATCAATTTGAGAAGATTCTACGAGCATAATCCAGCCATTGGGATGCAATTGATCTAAAACGGCAATGGCCTTCTGATGCATTTCTGCTAGCGTCGGAATGTTAACAAATTCAGGTGGGATAGGGGGATCGAGTTCATTAGCGCCACGTCCTTCAATTGTGGCCTGACCTCTAGCAATTAATAGGTCAAGTTCAGACGGAGTGTTGGAAGCTCCTAAAGCCGAACCCTGACGGAAATCTCCCAAAAATAACCCTAAAATAGGACGGTTGTTAGGAGCGCTATTCAGCTCGCTTAAGTCTTTGACAATGGTGTAGCCTAAACCTTTTGCCACCTCGCTTAGGTCTTGACCATCTGGACGAGATGCAGTATCTCTAAATTCAGCAATCCGTCCTTGGGGTACGTAGTTCCGTGCGCCAGGCCCTAAAATCACATCGACTGGTTGGGCTAGTTCTTGCCAACTTTGGTAACCAGTGGCTGGTAGGGTATACTCATCATTAAAAAAGTCCAAATATGTTTGAGCGATCGCTGGATTCTGCCCACGAGCGATAATGTTAGTACCAAAAGCTGCTGGTGTCGCATCGGTAGTAAACGCAGTGGTAACTAAGCCAATTCCCCAGTTGTACTTCCGCTTCATGTACTGCGGCAGGGTTTCAATGCGGGGATTATCGAAAGGATTCCCTGGTGTATTATCTGGGAAGGCGTTCATTGCATTATTGATGGTTTTAGTTCCCGAAGCCCAAGCAGCAGCAGTGTTAGCAGAATCGGGAATAATGCTATTCAAAGAATGGGTAGACATTAAGCCCAGTTCTGGCATCTGCTCAATTTGCAGGCGACCACCAGGCTGACCATCACGCACGCCATACTCCATGATGCGTGCAGCAGTCCGCACAGGAACCCCCATACCATCACCGACATAGAAAATAATCCGATTGAGGTTGCCGGAGGTTTGAAACCGTTGCACTTTGTAAGTGTTACGGGCAACAAAGTCTTTACCATCAATATTTACCCTGGCCTCTACGTCGTAAACACCGGGGCTATCAAATGAGTAGTTCCGCAGTGTCTGACCAAAGAGTGTTGACTCGAATGGCTTACCAACTTCCAGTTCACCACCAGGCAATTGCAGCTGTTGGTTGATACCTTCTCTAAAAGAATTGGTGAAGTCTACTCCATTAATTCTAATAGAAGTCAAGGAAGGCTCCTGACCAGATTCAGCCGGGAATAAACTTTCTACCCGTAAATCAAAACGTTGGTCTACCAGTAGAGTGGAATTATTGGTCGGCCAAATTCTCACCTCTGCGCCCCCCAAGGACTGGGAACGAGCCGGGACTGTAGTCACCAGCCAGCAGAGTAACACTAGTAGCAGTACTACCCCTGCTGTTTGCCATCGAGTCCAAACAGACCCGAATCCGGAAATATCTTTCATCGATTAAGAGACCTCGTAGTAAGTAGCAACCAATTGATAAATTGGTGATGTTATGCTTTGACTATTTAAAAAAGCCAATAAGCATTATGTGTAAATTTGAATTTAAAATTGATTAGGACCTACGCAAAAACTCTCTCAAACTCTTATTTCTTCGTGTACTTCTCTTCGAGACGCTATGCGAACGTTTTCCCATTACCTGTGCGTAAGTCCTGTTGATATTTACTTTGATTTATTGACAGCTAACATCAGAGATAAATCTTGGTTAAACAACGTATGCAGAGAGATTTTGCCAGGTTTTTGCGGACTGGCTAATTGCAAAGTTATTTCGGTAATCCTAAAGGTTTCTTGGAGGTGAGTTTGCAATTTATGAAGTAGGCGATCGCGTTCCTGATTGGTGGCACATTCCACAGTCAAATTGGCACAAAGCATGACTTTATTGGTGCTAATTGTCCAGATATGCAGTTTTTCTACTTGTACAACTCCGGGAAAAGATTTAATTAATTTTTCTACTTCCACGGGGTCAATTGATTTGGGTGCATATTCCAAAAAAATCTTGATACTTTCTTGGACTAAAGGTAATGCACTCACACCTGTAAAAGTTGCCACTACTAAACTAATGGCGACATCAGCCCACCACCAATTCCATAGATGAATCATCACAGCTGCAATAATTACACCCACCGAACTAGCAGTATCAGCGATAATATGTAACAAGGCTCCCTGCAAATTTAAATCATTGTGAGAATGGGGATGCAATAGACTAATGTTCAGCAAATTGACAATTAAACCAGTAATTGCCACTAGCAACATTGGTAAGCCTAAAATTGTCCCTGGATGTTGCCAGCGTTGGATGGCTTCGTAGGTGATAAAAGTGGCGATCGCTAGTAAACTCAATCCATTTAACAAAGCTGCTAAAACTTCAATTCGCTGATGCCCAAATGTTGCCTTACCTTTTGCTGGTTGCTGTGCTAAGTAACTAGCAAATAGTGATATTACCAAAGCTGTAATATCGGCAAACATGTGTCCCGCATCCGCCTGTAAAGATAAACTTTGGCTCCACAGACCTACGCCCCATTCAGCGACAAAGAAACAAGTCAGTAAGCTTGTTGTTAACCATAAAATCTTGGTTTTTTGCTGACTTTGCAGCATTTTTTGAGAATCATCTGCACAGCCACATTTACACCATTGTAGTGAAAGCATTATCCAAAACCTTATTAGTAGCAGCTTAAAAAGTACTCACCAACACAATAATTTACGGCAAGCTGAATTTTTCCATAGAGTATGGAAATATTGCCCATCAAAGAATATCTTTGATGCAGCGATGGGTTAGATTTTCTATCCCATAATTTTGAGAAACTGACTCAAGAACTTTTATGGAGATAAGTGAGTTTCAATATGGGAATGGTTGAACATTAGAACACATATAACAGTATTATGAAACGCTTTCTAGTTAATTTAAGAAAAGGTAAAATACAGAATAAGATACAGAAAAAACTTCCAACACGAATAAAAAGATCCCCTACTTCTTCAAGAAGTAGGGGATCTGAAATAAATCGCCTTAATTATTGACTTTCAACACAGATAATGGTGAGGATTTAAGCACCAATAATGCCACCATCATTGCGGGTGATCACAACTGTTGCAGAACGTGGGCGACCAGATGGGCCATAGCCTTGAGTGCTTGGCCAGTTGCTGGATTGGGTGGGGTTTGAGGCGGGCGCACCTTCGCCTGGGTGCTGAATGTTGATAAACATCGTTCTACCATCTGGTGTGGTGATGACACCCGTTACTTCACAGTTAGTGGGACTAGTTAAAAAGCGCTTCACTTCTCTGGGATCATTGGGGTTCGCACACGACATGGTGTTGCTACCGATGTTTACCAAATCACCAAGACCATTGCCCGAGTGGTCGGTCTGAATCCAGAGGCGGCCGAAGTCGTCAAACCAGAGACCATCTGGTGAACTGAGGTCGTCACCATTAATGTTACCCACAAGATTTGGTTCAGTTCTCTGACTATCACCGCACTCAACAAAAATATCCCATGTGAAAGTAGTAGCTGTAACTCTTTGTCCATCTTCTCGCCAACGGATGATGTGACCATAACGGTTATCAGGACGTGGGTTAGCCGCATCCACAGGAGGACGCGCACTACCAGAACGTGTTGAGCCATCTGGCTGATTCACAGAGGTTTCCCCCGTTCCGCGACGATTGTTGTTTGTCAACGTACAGTAGACCTCTATTTCCTTGAATCCACCAATCCGAGGACGCACAGCAGTCCATTCGGGACGATCCATCATGGTTGCGCCTACTCTATCAGCAGCCATTCTAGTTTTGACCAAAACTTCAGCTTGGCTGCTGAAACCGTTTTCTGGTGTCAAACCACGCTGACCATAAACTAGGGGAATCCACTCACCAGTCCCGTTGTCGCTGAACTTAGCAACGTACAAAATACCGTCATCCAACAAGTCACGGTTAGCACCACGAATCTTGGGATTGAAGGATCTGGAGCAAACGAACTTGTAGATATACTCGTTACGTTCGTCGTCACCCATATAGAAAGCTAAACGATTGTTATCATCCACAACAAATTGTGCGCTTTCATGCTTAAACCGACCCATAGTCGTGCGTTTGACTGGTTTGCTTTGAGGATTGTAGGGATCAATCTCAACCACCCAACCGAACAAATGCGGCTCCAGAGGGTTGGTGTTAGCATCAAAGCGTGGGTCAGCTTCATGCCAACGATAGTTAAAACCTGTGCTGGTTATACCGTAGCGATTCTGTAATGCTACAATATCGGCTTCTTCAACCCCTGGAACCGAGGCTACACCTTCTGAAGGATTGTTTTTGCCAAAGTAGCCGTTCCAGTTTTCTTCACAGGTAAGGTAAGTACCCCAAGGAGTTACGCCGTGGGCGCAGTTGTTAAGCGTACCGTAAGCGGTGTAGCCGTCGTTTACACCAATTTCAATTGAGCCGTTGGGTGTAATGTCAAACTTCTTCGACTTCACAAAGGCACTACCAGCAACAGGCCCAGCAACTCGCATCTCTGTATTACCTGTGATGCGGCGACCATAACGGGAATTGCGATCTACACTCCAGCTATTGCCAAATCTCGCCCTAGCTATTTCTGCAATCGATACACCGTGGGCAGCTTGAGATTTACGTACTTTTTGAATCGTTACTGGGGTTAAACCCTCAGACCCATGAAGGATTTCTTCATGAGTGTATTCATGGTTAACGCACAGTAGCCCCCGACGATATGTCTGCCCTTGATAAGCAGATGCTGAAGCTAATGGACGGCTTAAAAACTGCCGCCCTGGTAGTGGGAAGAAGTGCATTCCATCATGGTGCATCCCAGCTTGCTTTTCTTGGGCTGCGGCATCTTGGGTAGCATCCGGTGACCAGTTTGGCGCACCGGGCATGATGGGGTCACCCCAAGCCAGGATGACTTCTGCTTTGTAACCTTCAGGAACACTAACTAGGTCTTTTTCTAGGAGTCCCGTAGCTGGGTTCAACAGATTTGGTGGGATGCTCTTAAAGCCAATGCCAGCAAATCCAAGTCCAGGGGGAACTGGAGAAGCCGCAACAGTTTGCAGCAAGCCACCGATGGTAACATCACCTAATACGGTTAGCGCTGAAGCACCTACAGCCGTCATGATGAAGCGTCTACGCTTCATACTCACACGCCCGATCACGTCACGGATTGACTCGTTACTTGATGGGTTAAGCGTTACATTATTCTTAGGGTGAGAAAGACCTTTCATTCTCGGTTCTCCATTTAAGGTTGAGAAATTTGCTGTTCGGTTATCAATTGCGATGAGTAACTTGGTAAATAAAAAACTTAATTATTTGCCAGTTTTTCAGGGATAATAACCCGTGGTTAATAACAGGTTAAGCTCGTCCAAATACTGGTAAAAGTACAAAAATTATCATGGCGAACTCAATTTAGATAAGTAGTATTAACGTTAGGTTATGTAGCGATTAACATAAATTAATTCATAAATTTATGTATTGCTATAGGATTAATTTTGCTAATAAATCACTTGCTTTTTTGACCTTAAATATAGGCAAATAAGCAAGTGATTAGCTGTTATTAACCTTGTAGTAATTGAGGTGCGCTAAACTAATAAGCTTTTATTGATAACTGTGTTTAGATAGCGCCAATAATGCCACCGTTATCACGGGTAATTACCACCGTTGCAGAACGTGGACGACCAGCAGGGCCATAACCTTGGCTGTGTGGCCAGTTGCTTCTGCTAGTAGGATTCTCAGTACTTCCACGAGAACCTGGGTGCTGGATATTAATGAACATCGCTCTACCATCTGGTGTAGTGATCACACCGGTTACCTCACAGTCTGTTGGACTGGTGAGGAAGCGTTTAATTTCTCTAGGATTATTGGGGTTAGCACATGACATGGTGTTACTACCAATATTGACGACATCACCAGTACCAGTACCAGCATGGTCAGTTTGAATCCAGAGGCGACCAAAGTCGTCGAACCAAAGGCCATCAGGTGAACTGAGGTCATCACCGTTGATATTGCCAACATGATTTGGATCAGGATCTTGTTTATCGCCACACTCGACAAAAATATCCCAGTTGAAACTGGTAGCGGCCACGCTACGTCCTGTTTCACGCCAACGGATGATGTGACCGTAGCGGTTATCTTCACGTGGGTTAGCAGGATCAACAGGAGGACGTGAACTTCCACTTATGGTGGAACCATCTGCTTCATTTACAGATTCTGGTTCTGTTCCACGACGATTGTTGTTGGTTAACGCACAATAGACTTCAATTTCATTGAATCCACCGATGCGAGGGCGAACAGCAGTCCACTCTGGACGATCCATCATGGTTGCGCCTACTCTGTCAGCAGCTTGTCTGGTTTTAACCAGCACTTCCGCTTGGCTTCTAAAACCATTTTCTGGTGTCAGACCACCTTGACCATAGACCAAAGGTAGCCATTCCCCAGTACCATTGTCATTGAACTTAGCAACGTACAAAGTACCGTAATCCAGTAAATCACGGTTAGCGCCCCGAACGTTGGGATTAAAGGGTCTGGAACAAACAAACTTGTAGATATACTCGTTACGCTCGTCGTCACCCATATAGAAAGCCAGACGGTTGTTGTCATCAACCACAAATTGAGCGCTTTCGTGCTTGAACCGACCCAGGGTAGTACGTTTGACTGGCTTGCTTTGAGGATCGTATGGATCAATCTCTACTACCCAACCAAATAAATGTGGTTCCAGTGGGTTAGTGCTGGCATCCCAACGTGGATCAACACTTGCCCAACCGAAGCGACTTGATGTGGGAATACCGTAACGATTTTGTCCTTGCAAAATGTCGGCATCTTCTACCCCAGGAACTGAAACTACAGTTCTGGTAGCATTTTGGAAGTAGCCATTCCAGTTTTCTTCACAGGTTAAATAAGTACCCCAAGGAGTTTCACCGTGAGCGCAGTTGTTAACTGTACCGTAAGCGGTGTAACCGTCGTTCACCCCGATTTCAAAGGAGCCATCGGGTGTGATGTCAAATTTCTTCGACTTCACAAAATCGCTACCTGCCACAGGCCCAGCTACTCGCATTTCGGTGTTGCCAGTGATCCGACGACCAAAACGAGAATTGCGATTAACACTCCAGTTATTACCGAATCTGTCTTTGGATATCTCTAGGATAGATACGCCGTTAGCAGCCTGAGATTTACGTACTTTTTGAATTGTGACTGGGTTCAGACCTTCGGGGTGGAGGAACTGCTCTTGGGTAAACTCATGGTTAACGCACAGTAGCCCACGAGTATTAAATGCGCGACCTTCAACTGGCACTGGTAATCCTGATGTCCGTCTGTGATAACTCCGTCCCGGTATAGGCAAGAAGTGCATACCATCAGCATTCATCCCGAACTGCTTTTCTTGTGCCGCCGCATCTTGGGAAGCGTCTGATGACCAGTTTGGCGCACCAGGCATGATGGGATCGCCCCAAGCAACTAATACTTGGGCTTTGTAGCCTTGAGGAACAGTAACAAGATCCTTTTCTAGTATTCCTGTTGCTGGATTGAGTAGATTTGGTTCGACGCTCTCGAAGCCAATACCAGCAAATCCCAGTCCAGCTGGAACAGTAGATGCTGCAACAGTTTGGAGTATGCCACCAATAGTGACATCACCTAATACAGTTACCGCCGAGGCTCCTACTGCTGTCATGATGAAACGTCTGCGCTTCATACTGACGCGTTCAATCACGTCACGAATTGATTCGTTACCGGATGGGTTGATTGTTATGTCGTTCTTGGGATGAAGGTGACTTTTCATTCTGAGTACTCAATTGAATGAATGTTGACAGATTTACTACTTAGTTCAGTTTTTAAATTCAGAAAAGATTAGAAAAATTCGACAAATTTGCGCAATTTATTCAGATATTTGTTGAATTGTCTCATATCTTCTCCAGTCAATCATTCGTAGTGAATAACTAATAAGATTGACCAATTTTGTTTACTTGATCCAAGCTTTGTTGTTTCTGTTTCAATTTAAGTAACAATTGTTAACAATAGGTTATATATTGATTAATTTCAATTTATCAAGCAAATTTAATTGAGAAAAATTATATATTTTACTATGACGATATAACTACTATTATGGGGAGATATCATGAATCCAAAAAGAGACTTTAACGCTTATACAAAAAGCTTTACAAGCTTTTATGGTGTGGGGCTAATGCTAATGATAGCATCTTAATTATTGCTATATTTTATCAATTTAAAATTAATTGTTTAGTATCATATTTTTATGCATGAACATTAATTCATACATTTTTAGTATTTTATGTGATTAGTATTTTATGTGAATTGTTTCTATTAGAAATAGGCTAATAGAGCATTTTTAATTAAGTTGTAATAAAAACTGCTAAAATTAGACTTGATTTATTAAAAAAATAATGATATTTAACATGATTTTTCATCCTTGAGATTGAGAATACAAAAAAATAACCTAGATGTATAAAACTATACAAATTTAATAATAAAATTAGGGCTATTTACAGATACGAAAACATTGATTTTAACATCATACTTGAGCATTTGAATCACGAAGGAACAGTGTTTAGTTCCTTGCTGTCCTATCCTGGAGATGGGTAATATCTGTTGTGGGTGAGACTGTGTTTTTCAGCGTTGTTATACCGACTTATAATCGCCAGCCGATTTTAGAAAAGTGCCTCCGAGCTTTGGAGGTACAGGAGTTAAGTGCATCTAGTTCAATTACTGATTATGAGATTGTGTTGGTTGATGACGGTTCTAGCGATCGCACATTAGATTGGTTAGCAGCACACAAAGAAGAATTTCCCCACGTCCGATGGTTTCAACAAGACCACGCAGGCCCGGCGGCGGCGCGCAATTTGGGGGTAGAAAAGGCATTGGGTGACACAATTATCTTTATTGATAGTGATTTGGTGGTGCTGAAGAATTTCTTACAAGCTCATGCAGACGCGCTCCTCCAGGGAAGAGAGAAATTAGCAAGCGATCGCTTCTTCACTTACGGTGCAGTAATTAATACTTGCAATTTCGACCACCCCACGGCTGAACCCTATAAACTCACAGACTTTTCCGCTGCTTTTTTTGCCACCGGTAATGTCGCCATCCCCAAACATTGGCTAGAGAAGGCCGGACTGTTTGACACTAGCTTTCAACTCTATGGTTGGGAAGACTTGGAATTAGGTGTCAGATTGAAAAAACTGGGGCTACAACTCATCAAATGTCCAGCCGCCGTTGGCTATCACTGGCATCCCCCATTTAACTTAGAGCAAATACCCCGCTTGATTGATCAAGAAATACAACGCGGACGTATGGGAGTCTTATTTTATCAAAAGCACTCCACTTGGGAAGTGCGAATGATGATTCAAATGACTTGGTTACATCGCTTACTTTGGGGTATCCTCTCACTCAACGGCACACTGAATGAGCGAACAATGGCTCCCTTCTTGCGATGGCTCATTAATTTAGGTAAACCCCAGTTAGCTTTGGAAGTTGCCCGAATTTTTCTCAACTGGTACAACGTCCAGGGAGTTTATGCAGCTTATGCAGAAGCAACGGGGCTGTCAAAAGGTAATTAGATGAGGGCGTGGGAAAATTTATCTTGAGGAAATGTCTTGGTTTAAATCAGCAAGTTCCTATGGTAAGCTAGAAGGGTTGTCTAATCTCGCACATCCAGTAATTCGGGTGTTTCCTTTTAGGGAAATACAACTGGATGGAGGTTTAACCCGAATAGGAGAAAAATATATGCCAGTCGTTTCATTGGCTCAAATGATGGAGTCAGGGGTTCACTTTGGGCATCAAACCCGGCGGTGGAACCCAAAAATGTCTCCTTACATTTATACTTCCCGCAATGGTGTACACATCATCGACTTGGTGCAGACTGCCCAGTTAATGGAAGATGCTTATGCCTATATGCGATCGCAGTCTGAGCAGGGGAAAAAATTCCTCTTTGTTGGTACCAAGCGCCAAGCCGCCGGAATTATAGCCCAAGAAGCAGCACGTTGTGGTTCTCACTACATTAACCAGCGTTGGTTGGGTGGAATGCTCACCAACTGGGCCACCATCAAAACCAGAGCCGACCGCCTCAAAGATTTAGAACGCCGGGAAGAAAATGGCGCACTAGATTTATTGCCCAAAAAAGAAGCTTCCATGTTGCGTCGCGAGATGACGAAGCTGCAAAAATACCTTGGTGGTATTAAGAATATGCGCAAAGTTCCCGATGTGGTAGTAATTGTAGACCAAAGGCGGGAGTATAACGCAGTTCAAGAATGCCAAAAACTCGGACTGCCGATAGTATCTATGCTAGATACAAACTGTGACCCGGATGTAGTAGATATTCCCATCCCCGCTAATGATGATGCCATTCGCTCAATTAAGTTAATAGTTGGCAAATTGGCGGATGCAATTTATGAAGGTCGTCACGGTCAGTTGGATACAGAAGAAGATTACGAAGATTACGATGGTGCTGAGTATGACGAAGACTACGACGAAAGCGAGTACGCTGAATCGTCGTCTGACGATGAAGAGCCAGAAAACTAAATGATAGAGTGCGGTGATGAAAAGACCGCCCACTATGGGAGCAATGCAGTGAGGTAGCCCCTGTTTTGGCCTTACCACCCTTGGTGTGGCGGAGGCATCACCCAAAGGGGCATTTAGTTTCCAACTGTGGAGTAACTGGCGTGCGGAGTATGTACCAAGTACTTCAATACTAAGTACTGCACTTAGCAATGAGTATGGAGACGAAAAAGCTCACACTTCATACTCAATTCTTTACAGTTCATACTTCATCGCTTTTTCTTCCCCAGCCCTGAGTAAGATAGAAATACTCAACACCCGTGAGCGATTACAACTCAAGGTCAAGTTAGGAATTGAGGCAACATGGCGGAAATATCTGCAAAACTCGTCCAAGAGCTACGCCAAAAAACTGGTGCAGGCATGATGGACTGCAAAAAAGCGCTGAAAGAAACTGATGGCAACATAGAAACAGCTATCGAATGGCTGCGACAAAAAGGCATCGCCTCGGCGGGTAAAAAAAGCGATCGCATTGCGGCAGAGGGTCTAGTAGATACCTACATTCAACCCGGCGGTCGGGTAGGTGTACTCATAGAAGTCAACTGCCAAACCGATTTTGTAGCCCGTAACGAAGCTTTTAAAGCTCTAGTCAAGAATCTAGCCCAGCAAGCAGCGACGGCTGATAGTGTTGAGTCATTATTGGCTCAACCCTACATTGAAGATCAAAGCACGACTGTAGAAGAGTTCATCAAGCAAACCATTGCCCAGCTAGGTGAAAATATTCAGGTGCGTCGCTTTATCAACTTTGCCCTCGCAGAAGGCCAGCAGGGTATAGTAGACAGTTACATTCACACTGGTGGTAGAGTTGGTGTTTTGGTAGAACTGAATGCCCAAACTGAGTCAGCAGCTGGGAAAGAAGAGTTTCAAACCTTGGCACGGAACACTGCTATGCAAGTTGCAGCTTGCCCCAACGTCGAGTATGTAAGTGTAGACCAAATCCCTGCCGAAATCGCCCAAAAAGAAAAAGACATTGAAATGGGGCGAGATGATTTGGCCAATAAGCCAGATAACATCAAAGAAAAGATTGTTCAGGGACGAATTGAAAAACGTCTGAAAGAATTGACTTTGCTAGATCAACCTTTCATTCGCGATCAAAGCATCTCTGTGGAAGACTTGGTCAAACAAGTTAAGGGACAACTAGGCGAAGACATCCAAGTCAGTCGCTTTGTGCGCTATATCCTCGGTGAAGGCATTGAGAAGCAAGAAAGTAATTTTGCTGAAGAAGTTGCCGCACAAATGGGTAGCAAGTAACTTTAGTAAGAAGTTAGGAGTTATATGATGTCCGCCAAATCACCTATAATAAACAGTTTGTAGTAGGGACTTCAGTCCCTACAGACAGGACTAAAGTCCTGACTACAAGCAAACATTTTTATTTAGTTTGATTAACCGGACATGATATTAGAGAGAAGTCTGCTTTGTAACTCATCACTTCTGTCATCACAGGTCAGTTAAAATCAGCTGGCCTGTGTTTTATTAATAGACCACAGTTAGGAGTGGCGAGTTAGGTCATTGTGTAGTTTAATTGATTGAAAAACGTTGTAAATATAAAAAGTTCGTAAAATCTAAAATCCTGAAGATAATTTTTTTAAAATAGATGCGTACATTTGTACCATAATAAGGTATGACTTACGCGACGCAACGCTATTAGATGGGCAGTTAAGAAGAGAAGATATGGCCAGAGCAATTGACCTAATTGAGCGGGATATTGCAGCGCTGCAAGAAGCAATCCAGGCGATCGCAGCAGAACTCTACAGTGCTTATGCCAGTTATTTAACGACTTTAGGACAAGCCTTGCAAAAACAGCTGGTTTTAGCCAGTTACCATCTTTGTACCCAAGGATATCCCGAAAACTTCCTGAGTTTATCTTTAAATCAGCGCCAACAATTGCAACAAGCCATCCGCAATTTGGGTCAACAGGCGGCTGAACTATTACTTACTTGTATCAAGAGTGAGAACAATCAGGAAGATGAAGAAGATGAAGAAGATCAGGTAGTCACATATTTTTTATCTGACGCATCTAATTTACCTCGGATAACTTCATTTCCCAAAATTTTTACCCCTGATCCCTCCAACCCAATAGAACTAGCACAGTGGCAACAAAGCCTGGAAGAGATGACACAACAGGTTCTGAAAAATGTCTCCCACGAAGCTAATCTTTTACTACAAAAAGCTAGTATTTTACCTAAGAAATTACCAGAACCCGTTTTAGAAGCAGCTGCGGCTGTATCAGAAGCATCTGCCGAGGTCATGCCAGGACCACCCAACCTCTTAAACTTGGTCATTGAAATTGAAAATGAACAGGATGCAGAAGACTCAAGCCTGACGCAAATTATGGCTATTAACCTCAGATTGGGGGAAATTGAATTTGCCGACGCGACCCTTGCATCTGCCCGGAGGCAAATTCGCAATGTTTTAGTTCAGCTAAACAAGCTAGGGCGAGAGTATCAGAAAAAGCAACGAGAACGCTCAGTTGCCGAAGCCGAAGCCGCATGGCGTGCTAGTTGGTTTGAATAAAATGGGGAGTGGGGACAAGGGGATGGGGGGATAAGGAGAAAAATTTAATTTCTAATACCCAATGCCCAACAACCAATGAATAATGACAAACCAGATTGGATACGATTGCATAAAGCCTTAGCGATAGAGGCTGATAAAGGCTTTACGGATTTGGTGGGCAAACAATACCGTTTCAGTGAATTTCTCAGCCTGACTTTTGGTAAATTCCCCACAGCTTTGCCCCCAATCGAGCGCCGCCGTTGGCAAGAACTAGCGGTACAATTTGCTGATTATCCCCATCTGGAACTAGAAGAAAGACAGCACTTAGTAGCTGAAACTCGTAGGTATCTCTACCAATTACAGCAAGAGGAAGAGGAGCCGAGGAGCCGAAGCACAGAGGCGCAAAAAAGAATTTATCAATCCCAAATCATCAATCCCAAATCGCCTATTGTTGCTGAAGTGAGCCGGAGACTGGCGCCAAACATTGACCAAAGACTCAGCGATTTACCAGAAATAGGCATCCGCAAGGCTGATAAATTGGCAGCGTTGAATGTATACACTGTGCGGGATTTGCTGTTTTATTATCCCCGAGATCATATTGACTATGCCCGTCAAGTGAATATCCGGGAGTTGCAAGCTGGTGAAACAGTGACAATAGTTGCTAGTGTAAAGCGTTGTAATTGTTTTACTAGCCCTAAGAATAAGAAATTATCAATTTTAGAATTAATACTTAAAGATAATACGGGTCAAATTAAAATTAGTCGCTTTTCTGCTGGTGCGCGTTTTACTAGTCGTGCTTGGCAGGAGAGTTTAAAACGTCGTTACCCAGTAGGTAGCATTTTGGCGGCTTGTGGGTTGGTGAAAGGAAGTAAATACGGCTTGACTCTGGATAATCCAGAACTGGAAGTGTTAGCACATCCAGGCGATACGATTGATTCGTTGACTATCGGTAGAGTAGTACCAATTTATGCCTTAACTGAGGGTGTGATGGCAAACATGGTGAGACAAGCCGTAACTGCCGTTTTGCCAGCGACAATTCACCTCAAAGACCCCCTGCCCAGAGGTTTGCGGGAAAAGTATAATTTGATGGAATTGAAAGATGCGATCGCTAATATTCATTTTCCTGATGATAGTGCTACCTTACAAATTGCTCGTCGTCGTTTAGTCTTTGATGAATTTTTTTACCTGCAACTCGGTTTATTGCAACGTCAACAGCAAGCCAAGGCTATCCAAACCAGCGCTATTTTAGCTCCCAAAGGTCAGCTAATTGAACAATTCTCCAAAATCCTGCCTTTTCAACTCACTGGCGCTCAGCAACGAGTTCTTAACGATATTCTCAACGACTTGCAAAAACCTACACCGATGAATCGTCTGGTACAGGGCGATGTGGGTTCAGGTAAAACTGTGGTGGCGGTAATTGCGATCCTCGCCGCTATTCAATCAGGCTACCAAGCTGCTTTGATGGCTCCTACAGAAGTTTTGGCAGAACAGCATTATCGTAAGTTAGTTGGCTGGTTTAATCTGTTACATTTACCTGTGGAATTACTTACAGGTTCCACCAAAACAGCGAAACGGCGAGAAATACATTCTCAGCTACTAACTGGTGAATTACCTTTGTTAGTGGGAACTCATGCTTTAATTCAAGACCCTGTAAACTTTCAGCAATTGGGATTAGTGGTAATTGATGAACAGCATCGCTTCGGTGTCAAACAAAGAGCGCTATTGCAGCAAAAAGGTGAACAACCGCATGTATTAACTATGACAGCTACCCCCATTCCCCGGACATTGGCATTAACTATACATGGGGATATGAATGTTAGCCAAATTGATGAATTACCACCAGGAAGGCAAAAAATTCAGACAACTGTATTAACAGGACAGCAACGGCCTCAGGCTTACGATTTGATGCGTCGGGAAATTGCTCAAGGAAGACAAGTTTATATAGTTTTGCCCCTGGTAGAAGAATCAGAAAAATTGGACTTGCGATCGGCTGTAGAGGAACATCAAAAGTTACAAGAAAGTATTTTTCCAGACTTTCAAGTAGGATTACTGCATGGTCGGATGAGTTCGGCTGATAAAGATGAAGCAATTACCAAATTCCGCGACAATCAAACGCAAATATTAGTTTCTACTACAGTTGTAGAAGTGGGTGTAGACGTACCTAATGCTACAGTAATGCTCATTGAAAATGCTGAAAGATTTGGCTTATCTCAACTCCACCAATTACGCGGACGTGTTGGACGTGGTGCCGCTCAGTCTTATTGTTTATTAATGAGTAGTTCTCGCAGTCCTGATGCTCAACAACGCCTGAAAGTACTGGAACAATCTCAAGATGGCTTTTTCATTTCAGAAATGGATATGCGTTTTCGTGGCCCTGGGGAAGTACTAGGAACTCGTCAATCGGGTGTACCTGATTTTACTTTAGCAAGTTTAGTCGAAGACGAGGAAATTTTACTGTTAGCCAGACAAGCGGCAGAGAAAGTGATAGAAATGGATGCTACTCTGGAACGTTGGCAATTAATGAAAGCAGAGTTGAAGTATCGCTATGAACGGTTAATGGGTGGAGCAATTTTGACTTAAGACGGATCAGTCAGCCCAGAAGGAAAAGAGGCTTTATTTCCTAACAGAAACTAAAATTCATAGACGAAAAGTGGAAACTAAAGCACCGTAACCATTTGAGCGATTGGATTCTCCCAAAGTGACAAATGAGGGATAAGCAATGCTTTGTGAATCTCCTTACTTCTAGTTGGGAGAGCGTCAATCAATACCTGATTAATCACCCTGGGGATACTCATTCCATAAGGTCGTAATCTCACGCAAACTCTGATGATTGCCGTTGCCTAAAATTAAATGATCTAACAACGGAATGCCCAAAAACTGTGCACCCAATAATAACTGGCGTGTTAATTCTTGATCTTCCTGGCTGGGTTCAAGGTTACCAGAGGGATGATTGTGGGCAACTATTACCCGTGTTGCACCTTGACGAATGACTTCCCGAAAAATCTCACGGGGAGATGCAAGGGTTTCCGTCGCAGTACCAATAGTAATTATTTTTGTTCCTAACAAGTGATTTTTCACATCTAATAGCAACACAGCAAAACGTTCTTGTGTCTGCCACATTAAGTCTTGACTGAGTGCAGCAGCAGCAACAATTGGATTATCAATTGGTGTGCTATCTAAAGGACGAAATTGAAAGGTACGTTTGCCCAACTCAATCGCTGCTAGGATAGTTGTTGCCTTCGCTGGGCCAATACCAGGAATCTGCATTAATTCAGCAGGGGTGACTTCTCGCAGAACTGCCAATGGGTCACGTTGATGTTGACCCAATTGTTGCAACAGATACTGTCCCAATCCCACAGCTGAAAGCTTTCCCGGCCCTTGACCAGTGCCTAAGAGAATTGCTATTAACTCAGCTGTGGCTAAAATTTTGGGACCGTGGGTCATTAAACGCTCACGTGGACGCTCATTTGTGGGTATATCGGCAATTCTGAGACAATAGGTCATATAGCAACTACGAAAAGTCACTTGAAATGGAACTATCTTTAGTTATCCCTCGTTTACTCTCCAAATCATACCTAAATGAGAAAATCTTTAAGGATTAAGGGTAGTATGGATTCTCTCATTCGTGTCCACAGGCGATCATTAAATCGGGTTTGAACCGACCAGGCTCAAAGGTAGTTTGTGGAAGGAGATTTTAAATGCCGGGCATTTTTATCAAGCTATCTCTCGTTAACATAAAAGAAGCAATTTCGCTGAAGCGACCATGACAGAAAAACAGACACGGCGCAATTTTTTACTTACCACTGTTGCTGTCGCTGGTGGTATTACAGCAACTACTGCCTTGCAACAGGCGGCTAAACCAACCGCAACCATGCCAGAACGAGTACTAGGACGCACAAATGTAAAACTTCCTATTTTCGGTTTAGGAGGAGCAGGACAAACACCCCTATCCTGGAATGGTAGAGAACGTGATGCAGAGGCAATTATTCAAAAAGCTTTGGAACTAGGTATCCGCTACTTTGATACGGCGGCTAGTTATGGCCCCAGTGAAGATTATTTGGGAAAAGTTCTGCGACCTCATCGCTCAAAGCTGTTTCTAGCCAGCAAGACTGATAAAAGAGACCGGGATGGTGCATGGCGAGAATTAGAGCGATCGCTTAAACGTCTAAATACAGATTATCTTGATTTATGGCAGTTACATCACGTTTCTTTTAACCAAGAACTTGACACTATCTTTAGTGCATCTGGGGCAATTCAAGCCTTGGAAGAAGCCATACAGCAAAAACTTGTCCAGTTCGCAGGTATTACCGGACATCATGACCCAGAAATAATTGCCGAAGGACTGCGCCGCTATCCCTTTCACGCTACACTAATTCCTGTGAATGCCGCCGACAAACATCACCCGCGTCCGTTTCTTCCCGTAGTCATGCCAGTTGCTCAAGAAAAGAATATTGGGGTAATTGCCATGAAAGTCCCGGCTTATGGTCGGTTGTTTAAACCCGGTGGGTTAACAGGTATGCAACAAGCTTTAGGATACGCCATGTCTCAACCAGGGGTACATTGCTGCGTGATTGCGGCTGAAACAACTGCACAATTAGAGAGTAATGTCAAGATAGCCCGTGCTTTTCAGCCTCTAAGTGAGCAAGAATTAACTGCGATCGCTCAACGTACAGCTAGTATCTGGGAAGATAGTACATTCTTTCGCGCCTGGACTTAATAAACAAACTTCTGAATTACGAATTACGAATTACTATAACGTTGTGTTGCTTGCGACATCGTAAGTTTTAATAGCGCCTCTGTTCCCAACTGATATTGAAAACTAGGCTTAAAAGGTAGAATATTTAAACTGCGAATAATTTCTGCTGCCACAGCTTTTGCGAGTAGGGGGGGTACAGAGTTACCAACTTGGCGGAATCCGTGCCATTTGGTGACATGAAATCTGAACCAGTCGGGATAAGAATGTAATCTCGCTGCTTCTCTCACTGTGATGCAACGGGGTGTAATAGGATGAATTGGTCTAGGAGAGGTAAAAGAACCTCGATATTTATCAGTACCTGCTCGTAGAGTGTTACAAACGCCAGCAGGATGTAATTTATGGAAACGACTAATCGGTTCTCTTTCTCCCTGACTTGTCTTAGCAAAGCGTTGAACAGTTGCCGTTGAGTGTTTTGTCCGGAGACTGGAAGTGAGAATTCGGGAATCGAATTGGCGAATATACGCATAATCATCAGCTAAAGTGCTGATACCGCGAAGTTTCCAGGCGTAATCACTAGGCTTGCCATATTCTACTACTACCCAGTCCTTCTCTAGTAGCTCTAAATATTGTTCTACTTCTGGCAAATCTGCGATCGCTTCCCATACTGTTGGGCTATCAGGAAGTATAGATGAATTTGTCTGTTGGAGAGCATTTGGCTTTGCAGGTTTGGTAATTGGCTGAGGATATTTAGGTAATGTTATATCTGCTCTTGCTCCTAAGAGAAATAATCTGTCACGGGACTGTGGAACTCCATAATGGGCAGCGTTGAGAACTTGATAATTTTCTTCTACCTGATAGCCATTATTTTTAAACTCGCTAATCAAGGCTTGCAGAATTTGTTTGTGTTTACCAACTGTGATACCCCGGACATTTTCCATGACAAAAAATTTCGGTTGTAGCTGCAAAACCAACCGATGAAAGTGAAATACCAAAGAGTTTCGCGGGTCATCAAAAATCCGTTTGCCCATGAGCGAAAAGCCTTGACATGGTGAGCCACAAAGCACCACATCAATTTCGCGATCGCCAATCTGTGAACGATGCCGAATTTCCTCTCCTGTGGTATCTTCAACACTTTTACACAACACTGAGCAGAAAGGAAAATTAAACTCATGTGTTGCACAATGGATAGGGTCAATTTCCACAGATGCCAACACATCAAAGCCAGCTTGTTCAAAGCCAAGGGTCATACCACCTGCACCGGCAAATAAATCAACTGCGATCGGCCGTTGTTTTCTCAACTCATAAGCCATAACACCTCTCAAAGAATTAGGTTGAGAGGGATTAGGGAAAGAACTTAATATTTAGTAATTTCCCCTTGTCCCCCCACTCCCCGGTTACTGAGCGCAGTCGAAGTACACTCCTCATTCCCCAATACCCGGTAGCATTTGCAAAATTTCTTGAGCAACGCGATCGCATACTCCTACTTCTCCCAAATTTTGCCGCATTTGTGCATAATCTGCTAAAGTTTGCTGTCGGCGCTCAGGATTTAGCAGTAATTCCATCGCCGCTTGGGTAATATTTTCTGGTGTGGCTTGCTCTTGTAATAACTCTGGCACAATCGGCTTCATGACCACTAAATTAGGTGGAGAGGCAAAAGGTATAGAACCTTTGAGAATTTTCCGAGCAATCCAAACTGTGATGGGATTGAGGCGATAAACCACAACTTGCGGCACATTTAACAAAGCCAGTTCTAAATTGACAGTGCCAGATTTGGTAATAGCAAAATCAGCTGCGGCAAATACTTCTTTTTGTTGACCTGATACGACTGTAGCCTGTAAACCGTAACGCTTAATTGCTGCTTCAATTGGCTGTCTGTAGATTTCTAAAGACAGGGGAATCCAAAAATGAACTTCCGCTAATTTAGCTTGAATAGTTTGGGCAGCTTGAAAAATTACTGGTAACAGATATTTTAATTCTTGAGGACGAGAGGCGGGGAGCAGTGCGATCGCCTTTTGTTCTGGTGGAATTTTCAATTGAGCGCGGGCTGCTTGGCGACTGGGAGCGTCCTGCATTCTATCAATGAGCGGATGCCCTACCCAGCTAACTTGAGCGCCTTTCTGGCGAAAATAACGGGCTTCTTCTGGGAAGATTGCCAAGAGTTTATCTGTAAAGCTAACTATCCGGGCGGTGTTACGTAAACTCATAGACCACACCCACTCTTGAGGAGCAATGTAATACACTACAGGCACTTGTGGTAAATGCTTTTGCATATAAGTGCCAATGCCGAGATTGGGCCCCATATAGTCTATTAGTACCACTAAGTCAGGTGGATTTTGTTTGAGGTAGGCGATCGCTCGCCGTTGCACCTGGAGAGTAGGAAAAATATAAGGCAAGGATTCAACTAGACCCATTGAGCCAATTCCACTGGTATTGCCTAGAATAGTGGCTCCCTCTGCTGCCATTTTTTCGCCACCCAGCGCTACAATTTCTAGTTGTAAACCAGCAGCTTGACGCTTGATCGCCGCAATCAACAACGACCCTTGCAAATCGCCAGATACCTCGCCAGTGCTGATAAATATCCGCATTTGAAAATTAGTAATTAGTAAAAAATTTAAAAAGTTAGGAGATAAATTATACTCCTAACTCCTAACACATAACTTAGGACTCATCACTCGCGCCTGGTTTACCCCTTCCTGGAATCAAGCCTCGTCTTCCTGGCATTTGAGACAGTAGTAGGAAGCGACGCAGGTTTTGCAGTTGTTCAGTGTCTCCCAGTTGTTCAAGCTGTTCCAAGGCATCCTTAAAGGTTAAACCAGACCGATAAAGAATCCGGAACGCTTTTTTGAGGATTTGCAGGTCGGTTGAAGTCATCCCAGAACGTTTGAGTCCCACTAAATTCAGGGTTCGCACTCGTGCTGGATTGCCCTCCACAAGCATGTAAGGAGGTACATCCCGGTCAATTCGTGCCATACCCCCTACCATTGCATGTTGACCAATGTGTACAAATTGATGCACACCCAAAACCCCACCTAGTCTTGCTCGTGACTCTATGTGGACATGACCTGCCAGAGCTACTGAGTTAGGGATAATTACATGGTCTTCAATTATGCAGTTATGGGCTACGTGTACATAAGCCATCAATAAATTATTATTGCCAATGATCGTAGCTTCACCAGCACCAGTAGCGCGGTTAATCGTGACATACTCACGAATTGAGTTATTATCACCAATTTTGACCCAGGTTGGTTCTCCGACAAACTTCAGATCCTGGGGTTCCATGCCAATAGCTGCACCTGGAAAAATTTGATTTCGCGCCCCAATCTCACAAGGCCCTTCTAGCACTACATGAGCGCCAATAATTGTTTCCGGGCCGACTTTGACATGCGCTCCAATCACAGCATAGGCACCGACTTGCACTGTAGGGTGGAGTTCCGATTTAGGATGAATTACAGCAGTTGGATGAATAAGCGTCTTCAATGGTGAATCTCCAGAACTTTCTTAAGTGCTGAGTGTGTAAGTTTTCAGTGACCGAAAGTGTCGGGCAAAGCAATTTAAGTGTGAGGGCGTTAGCGTCTTTGAAGGAGAAAAGATGACGGCGAAAATCAAGAAATTATAAAATGCTGTTGTGGATAGTTTTTTTACTGTTATCCTGATTCTGGATGCAGTATGAGTAAATCACGGCTTTACCTGACACCACAACAGCCAATTTTTAGTTGATTAGAGAAAACATCAATTCGCCTTCAGCAGCAAGTTGACCGTCAACCTCGGCACGGGCTTGTATTTTACCGAAACGACGTTGTTTTATCCATAACAGTTCCACTGTCATCACCAGTTGGTCTCCTGGTACTACTTGGCGGCGGAACCGGACTTTATCGATACCAGCAAAAACAAACAGTCCATCCTCAAACCCAGGCTGTTGCTTGAGAAAAATGCCCCCGACTTGTGCCATTGCCTCAACAATTAGCACTCCTGGCATCAGTGGTCTTCCCGGATAATGCCCTTGAAAATGGGGTTCATTAAAGGTAACGTTTTTAACGCCTACAGCCAGTTTTCCTGGCACATAGTCAATTATTTTATCTACAAGTAAAAATGGGTAGCGATGGGGGAGTAATTGCTGAATCTCTTCAGATGAAAAAGTTGTTTTAATTTCAGTAATCTGTTCTTCGGTAGATGTAGACGCAGTAGTATCGGTACTATTCACTTCACTGACGATTGCCATTAGCGGTATGATTGATTTTTAACTTGGTGAATTTAAGTAGGCAGGCGTTAAAACCTTTCACGAATTGATATTTTAGGCTTTAGCTAATCCCAATTCTAAAATTTTCTGGGCCAGTTGAATGTGTAAATTATGGCTAGCCTTATACGCCAAGAAATGAGCCTGAGGAAAAGTTCCTAGTAAACTCAAATCTCCTACTAAATCCAAGATTTTATGACGAACTGGTTCATTTGCAAATCTTAATGGTGGATTTAGCCAACCTTCAGAACCGCAAACGAGTGCATTGTCTAAGCTACCACCCTTAATTAATCCTGTTTTTTGTAAGTGTTCAATTTGATGTAGTAACCCAAAGGTACGAGCAGGGGCAATTTCCGTAGCAAAGCTGGCAGTCAGTGACCAGCTGTGCCATTGGTTACCAATAGCTGGTAAGTCAAAATCAATACCGTAACTAAATCGGGTTTCCGGTGCTGGAAGGGCACAAACAAAAGCATCATCTTGATAAATCCAGATAGGTTCTTGCACCACCAAGTTTTCTTCGTTGCTAGTAAAAGCTTGTGATTTTAAACCAACTTGGGTAATGCTGTCCGTCCACACCTTGGCCGAACCGTCTAAAAGTGGTACTTCTGTCCCGTCAATTTCAATTCGGGCATTATTTACACCCATACCTGTAAGCGCCGCCAATAAATGCTCTACCGTGCGAACACTTACCTCACCTTTACCCAACTGAGTTGAGAGAACAGTCTGACTTACCGCCGCAACTTGGGCTGGAATTATTGGTAAATCCGGCAAATCCACCCTGACAAAGTAGCGCCCACTGCCTGCCTCAGCTGGTAGTATCCGTACATGGGTACTTACACCACTATGCAGTCCCACTCCGGTTTGAGTGATTTCCTCTGCTATGGTGTGCTGCTGCATAAGCGAAAAGTGAATATATTTTGATTTATATGATTCATATCAAGTTTTGGCAAAGACCCTGATCTATTTTCCAGATGTAACTGATCCCTTTATCGAATCAGTATTGAGGCAAATGTAAAAATTAGCAAGTGCTTAGGTAGAACAGGGGACAGGGGATAGGCTTGAAAGTACCGGGGAATCAGTGTTGATGATTAGATAGACGAGTCATTAGTTCAGTCACAAATGACCAATAACTAATGACTAATGACAACTTAAAACCTTTCCCCAATACCGAAATTGATGCGGCTGTCGCCATCGTCGTTGATACCGTAGTCAATCCGAATGGGACCTAGTGGGGATTGCACACGCACACCCAGACCATAGCCATAGCCACTGCCGTTTTTGTTCAACACCTCAGCTGGCTCGGTAGTAGTTCCCAAGTCACTACCAACATCAAAAAACAGTGCGCCACTAACTACGGAGAAAACTGGGAAGCGATACTCAACGGATGCTTGTACATAACTGCGTCCACTAGTTAATGCTCCTTCTTCGTAACCCCGAATGGAGTTGCTACCGCCAAGGGTAAAAGCTTCATAGGGCGGCAAGTCACCAAGAATTGTGCCTCCTTGCAGGTTAAATGCCAGGGTTTGTGCCCCAGGAGCCAAGTTGATAAAATTCACAGGTACGTATTGGCTGTAGCTACCTCTTAATCTGGTGAGGAAAATGTTTCCTAGTCCGATTGGTACTGACTGATCAACCCCGAAGCGCAGAAAAGAACCACTGGTGGGTTGTAAAGGGTTATTACGGAGATCGCGCTGCGCTCCTAGTTGTAATAACACCAAATCATCTTCACCTCGATCAGAGAAGCTTAAGTTAATTGGTTCACTGACGCGTTCTCCGTCACGGAAAACAGCTCCTTCTCGTCTGACATTACCATCAGCGTCACGGGTAGAAACTCGTTGATACTGAAAACCTGCTGAGGCAGTCCATTCTGATCTTTCATAGGGATTGGCAGACAGGGGACGAGTAAAGGTAAGACCACCACCGAGACGCAGAACCCGGGGGCGATCGCCATCTGTTTCTCCTACTTGAAAAGTTCTAATATCACCGTCTTGTCCATCATAAATCAACGAAATGGAACTGCGGCGAAAAATATTCGCTGTGTAGGAAGTTCGATAGGGGTCGCCTGCAATCCAAGGGTCTGTAAACCGCAGGTCAAACAGTAGTTCTCTCTGTCCTACTTGGATCTCTGCACCCAGTCTTTGGTTCCTTCCTGCCAGGTTTTGTTGTTGATAACTAACAGTTCCAAACAGTCCACTGGCGGAACTAATACCAGCACCAGCCGCAATAGAACCAGTGCTACGCTCGGCCACATTTACCACTACATCGACTTTGCTGGGGTCAGTACCAGGGTCAAGGGAAACATTTACGTCTTCAAATAATCCTAGCCCAAAAACCCTCTGTAGGTCTCTTTGCACAATGTCGCGGTTAAATACGTCTCCTGGCTGTAACTCGACTTCTCGCGTAATTATATACTCTTGTGTCCGACCCCGAATTGGTTGTCCCTTCTCATCTGTCTCTCGACCTTCGCGATCGCGGAATCGGACTTTAATATTCTCTACTACGCCTTCTGCTACTTGCAGGGTAACAACTCCGCTTTCAGAGACTTGTGGCGCGCCAATGACGTTTGCGAGGACGTAACCTTTGTCTTGATATCGCTGGGTTAATTGCTTGATGCCTTCTTGTAAATCACGCAAGTTGAGAACTCTACCATATTGCTCACGGAAGATTTCATCCACAACGCTAGGAGGTAGTACGGAGGGAACATCGGTACTAGGATTTGCGTCTATTTCTACCTTTGTCAGCACAGGGTTGGGTTGGACAATAAAGTTAACGCGCACGCCCAATGGGGTATCTTCTGGCACCGCCTGAACATTGGCAAAGAAGCCAGTACCAAAGATGGCATTAATATCTTCTTGCAGTTGGGAACGGGTTGTTGTCCGGCCTGGTTGGGTACGAATTACTGTGTAAACTTGGTTTTCTAGTTCCGGTGATAGTTGCCCTGTTTCCGGTCTGACTATTACTTCTGACACCAGTACGCGAGGTTCCGTAGCATCTGGGGTGGCGTTGGGAGTGTTGAAATTCTCTTGAGTCGGAGGAGTTTCAGGAGTTGGGGAGGGTATCTGTTGCTGCGTTGCTGGAGGTACAGTATCTGGCTGTTCGGTAGGAAAATCTGGGGTTGTTTCAGGGGTTTGGGCAATTGTAGGCGTTGTCAAAGTAAGCAAAATTACATCTAATTTTGCCGGGAAAACTGCCACAACAGAAGATTGAGGCTCCTCAACTACCTGAATATCTTTGGAATTGGCGTGAGATTTTAAACTCTCACTAGTCAACCCTTGAGTTGTGTTCTTTGCTGCATCTGGAGCAAAATTAAGCTGTGGGAGCGGAAAATCTGGAGTTGTCAAAGTAGGCACTATGACATCAGATTTCGCCGGGAAAACTGCCACAATAGAAGATGGCGGCTCATTTATGACCTGAAACTCTGTTGAGTTGGCGTGAGGTTCTAAACTCTCGCTAGTCAGCCCTTGAGTTGCATCCTTTACTGGCTGCTGATTAATCGCGGGCGGGAAAATCTCTGCTGTCTGTTCTAAACTATTAGTAGTTTGGGCATTTGCACTGAGCGTGCCGCCTAATGGCGCTGCAATTGCTACAGCCGCTACCCATACGGGAGATAAACGCATTTTATTTAAATTCCTCTTCACTTCCACACACCATCACAAGGCAATCATGCTCTTATGCAAAAGGCAAAGGCAAAAATATTGATGTTTGCTGTTGCCTTTTTACTTTATAAGTCACAAGGCAAGAATAAAAAACTACCGGTTTTTACTGTTTCTAGGGGAAGAATTAGCCTCGAAGTTAAGGTTTAAAGCCAAACTTCTTCATCCCTGTTGGGCGACCTGGTTTTCCGTCTTCCCTTCTACTGCTTGTAACACTCGTTGTAAAACCTCCTGATAAGCATCCTCTACATTTCCCAAGTCTCGGCGGAAGCGGTCTTTATCCATGACCCGGAGGTTAGGATCTGCTTCGGCTGTATTCCACAAACGGCAGGTGTCGGGGCTAATTTCATCTGCCAAGAGCAACTGCTGTTGTGAGTCCAAACCAAATTCTAGTTTGAAGTCTACTAGAGTAATGCCGCACTGCTGCCAAAAGTCTTGGAGAAACTCGTTGACTTGCAATGCTAGATTGGCAATTGCATCTACTTGTTCCGGTGTTGCTAGTTCTAACAACAATAGGCGATCGCGTGTTAACAGTGGATCTCCTAACTGGTCATTTTTGTAATAAAATTCTACTAACGGCTGCTTCAGAACTGTGCCTACTGGTAAACCTGTTTGTTGAGACAGACTGCCAGCAGCAATGTTTCTCACAACTACTTCTAATGGCAAAATCTTGACAGCCTTCACTCGCATTTGATGCGGGGCTGGACTATCAATGAAGTGATTTTTTATACCATTTGCTGCTAACTGCTGAAATAGTTGGCTAGAAATACTACAATTAATTTTTCCCTTGTCGGTAATACTGCCACGCTTCTGAGCGTTAAAAGCAGTGGCATCGTCTTTAAAATCAGCTAACAAGACTTCTGGATCGTCTGTTGCATAGAGAATTTTAGCTTTGCCTTCGTATAGCTTGGAATAAACAGACATGATGGGAGGTAAAGTTTTAAGCGGTGGGTAGCTCTCGCCCTTTCGGGCTTAACCATTTTATCTTTAGTTATTCAAGATTAGCCATTGGTGATTTAGTCAGCTATCGTTGGACAGGTTAGTTGGTAGACAAATCACAACTGATATTCAATCTCTGATAACAATTAATTATCTTGAGTTTTTACTTAATACCTTGGCTAAAAATCTATGGCTAATAGCTAAAGTCCTCTGTGCGCGGAGCGTTCCCGAATAGTAGATGACTAAATCTCTTTGATGGCATGGTTCTCAGCCCATTTTAGTGGATTTGGGCTATTAGCCAATTTATTTATTGGCGGGAGATGGGGCAGACGCAATGTCTGAAAGTTTACGCATTATATTTTAAGACTCGTATTTTTTAACACTTAACTTTACTTATTTTTGCCGTTGCAAGATTGTAATATAATGGGAGAGATATAGTAACACTAAAGTAGTAAGTAATTTTTAGCACAACTAATTGAAATCACAAATCTCTAAAAGGTAGAAAAATTGGCAACTGTTAAGAAAAGTAGATTATCATCTGATGAAATAAATTGGCAAGAGTCAGAAAAGTAAATTATCATCTATCATCAAGTGAACGAATATTGTCTTGATGGCATCTGCTAATGCAAAAAATTTACGTTTTTCCTTGTTTTTTAACATTAAAGGTCATAATAAACTGATTTTTGTATAACCCCTACCAGAAGAGGTATTGATACAACTTCTGCTAATCTGACAAAAATTAAAGATGAGGAGAGCCAATAATTCAGCTTCATAGATTAAAACAAGAGGGGTATTGCATAAATGGAGAAAAAAATAGTGAGCAAAGACGATTTTCTCTATCCTCGTGGTCGCTACTATGGTCAGGTAAAGCCGGAAAACTTGGTTTTTAACTCTAATTTACAAGAATTTGCCCAGCGAGTCAGTTACATTTGCAATTTAGAAACAGGTGGAAAGCTACCACCAGATGAAGCTTACGAACAAATCAAGGCTTTATGGAAACATCTGAAAAAAACCAAAAAACAATTGAAAATCGGCGAAAACCCCTTTCAAGGTCAAGCTGAGGAGAGTGAAGGTTAATCAATACTTGAGATTTTCCAGTTACATCTTGGGGGTTGCTTATTTCGCAATCATTGTCCAGACACCATCCCAGGATTTTGCCGGTGGTGTCTTTTGATAATTATGAGCACGTTCTAGGTGAACATTAACAGCTTGGTCTGTAGGTCGAATATGTTTGGCAGCCATAAAACAAGCGATCGCTTGGGGAAAGTTACGAGCTAAATAAGCCGCACGTCCAGCTTGGTAATGAAACAAAAACTCTTGGGTGTTAGCATCTAAGGGAGTAGTGCGATCGCCAATTAACTCGTAGATATTGATTGCTTGGTGTTTACCTTTAACCCGAATCTTATCTAACTGCCGTGCCCAAATGCGATCGCTGCACAATTGATAAGTAAATTCACTTAAAATAATATCACAACCATATTCTTTTGTCACTCCTTCCAAACGCGAACTTAAATTTACTCCATCCCCAATGACAGTGTAATCCATGCGTTTGTGGGAACCAATATTACCAGAAACTACTTCTCCAGAACTAATGCCGATGCCTATATGGATTTGTGGTTGCGCCTGGATAATCCGCCGATGGTTAAATTCCTTCAGACGTTGACGCATATCCAACGCTGATTGCACCGCTCTCCAAGCATGATTTTCTGTCAGTGGTAACGGCGCACCAAACACCGCCATCAAGGCATCACCAATAAACTTATCAAGAGTGCCTTCGTAGTTAAATACTGCTTCCACCATTGTTTCAAAATACTGATTCAATAGCGACACCACTTCAGAAGCCCCCAAGTTTTCTGTAAGTGTGGTGTAGCCGCGAATATCAGAAAATAAAATAGTCACTTCCTTGCGCTCACCTACCATGAGAGCATCTTCCCCCAATGCCATCACTTGTTCGGCAACATGAGGTGTGAGGTAGCGATACATGGTACTTTTCATGCGCTTTTCCTGACTGATATCTTCGAGAACTACCAAACCACCACGGACGCCACCTTCTGGGTTTGTCAGAGGATTAACGGTGAGATTAATGCTGCGTTCTAATTTTTCCACCTGACTAGAAGTGAGAAAATGAGATTGCGGCGTTAGAGGTTGATTCCAAGGAATAAAAATATCTGGGTTAATGCGATCGCGTACTGCTAAGATTAAACCTGTCTTGGAGTCTCCCCCGCCGCAGGATGCGCACAGCGCTGTAGTAGAATATGTAGCGTTGCTGAGTGCTGTAAAGCCCTGCGGGCATGGCTGCGCGTAGGGCGGGATGTTTAGCCCGTGTTGAGTTCCACTACATACCTGATACAGCCCCACTGTCAAATTTTGCTCTGGCACATAATGTCTAGCACCAGTTGTTAAGCTGTCTTCCAACCGCATTTGTAAATTTTCAATTGGTACAACCTCCCAAACTAAGCGACCGATTAAATTTTGTTCCCACAGTAACTTATTGTTTTTGGTATTAGCTTTATCTAAAGGACAACCCAGCAAGGCCAGAGCTGCATCATTAATGGTGACAATCTGACCTGTCATATCTGTAGAAATTACAGCATCTGACAAACTTTGCAAAATATCTTTTTGATACTGTTTTTCTAATAAGACATTTTCAAATAAACGAGCATTTTCTAAAGCAATTCCTGCCTGAATATTAAAAGCTCGCATAAACTCTTCATCAGAGGCGGTAAAACAGCCTTTTTGCTTATTAATTAATTGTGTTACACCAATTAATTCATTGGCCGAATTAAACACTGGTAAACACAAAATGTTGTGAGTTATGTACCCAGTTTTTTTGTCTGTAGTCGGGTCAAAACGGGGGTCTTTATAGGCATCAGAAATATTTAGTGCTTCACCTGTAGAGGCTACATAGCCAGCAATCCCACGATTCGCTGGCATTCGGATTTCCATCAAATTTGTCCCATCTGCCGCTACTGCTACTTTTGTCCAGAGTTCGCCCATTTCTTTACGATATAAAAATAGCGTGCTGCGGTCTGCTTGCATTAGAATTCGAGCTTGTTCCATGACTATTTGCAAAGTTGCTTCTAAATCTAAACTTTGCCCTAGTGTCTGGGTCGCCCGTAAAAGTGCAGTTGCACCTCGTTGATTGCGCGCCGCTACATAAAAAGACTGGCAACTTTCCAGGATAATCCCAATAGAAGAGGCAAAGTCGCGAAAACGTTCTTCATCTTCGTGATTAAATGGAAGACTCCCTGTTTTGTTTGCCAGTTGTACTACTGCTACAATCTGGTTTTTACTACTCACTACAGGCATACATAAAAGATTATGGATTTTGTAGCCCATTTGTTTTTCTAGTTCTGGGCTGAACAAGGGGTGAGTAACAGTTTCAGATATATTCAGATATTGACCTGTACTGGCAACATGACCGGGAATACCAACCGTGATAGGAGTTCTAATTTCTAAAGATTTTTGAGTATTATTTTGGGGAACTTTTGACCATAGCTGACCTTTATCATAGTCAACTAAGAAAATGGCTGAGTTTTCGGCTTGGAGAATTTGACCAATTTTGAGTGTGATGGCTTCTAGAACCTTTTCCAACATAGTTTCTAGAGCTTCATTATTGATTAGCTCAATTGCTCGGAGAAACTGTTGAAACTCAGCAGTGATGAAGTCAAGTAAGCAAATAAATTCGTTAACCGGCAGGTCTTTTAAACGAGTTAGTAGAGTATGAATGCGATTAACTTGAGTTAGTTCAGTTAATGTAGCCAAGACGCTACCAGAATTGGGAAGAGTCATGGAAAGTTTAAATTTTTCTTGATATATATAATTAAGTTTTGAGAAACCTGGTTTCTTAAAGGAACCGATTTCTCAAACCTTAGTGTAATTAAAAACCCTATTTACGCAGCTTTTATCAGTTGTTCTGAAAATAGCACCTTTTGATAGTAATCTTGCAGCTGGCATGTGGCAGCTGACCACCCCCAACTTTCTGCTTCTCGACGGGCATTTTGACGGATGATGTCTCGTTCTTGTTGGTTTTGTAAGAGACGGACAGTAGCAGCAATGGCATCTTGAATATCTGCTGTAGGGTCAAAAAGATATCCATTTACGCCATCTGTCACAATATCCGGAATTCCTCCAGAACGGGCTGCTACCACGGGACATCCAGCAGCCATTGCTTCTAGTAGAACTAAGCCTAGTGTTTCTGTCCGGGAAGGAAAGATAAAGGCATCAGCGCTAGCAAAGGCAGAACCTAACTCCTGACCCATGAGATAGCCGACAAAATGGGTATTGGTGCCGGCAAAATGTTTTTCTAGTTCTTGGCGATGGGGGCCATCACCTACTAACGCTAATCGCGCTGCGGGAATTGCCGCTAAAATTGGTTTGATGCGCTCAATTTCTTTTTCGGCAGAAAGACGCCCGACATACAGCAGCAAGGGGCTTTCTGGGTGATTTTGTGACAGACGCGATCGCATCTGAGTATTAGCTAAATCAGGATGAAATAATTCTGTATCTACACCCCTTTGCCACACTTGCACCCGTTCAATACCGTGTTCTGTCAGTTCCTCCATCATCGCTGTGGAGGTACAAAGATTCAAGGATGCTTGATTATGAGCGTTTTTCAGCAATTCCCAGAGAAACCCTTCGAGCATTCCCAAGCCGTAATGCTGGAGATATTGGGGTAAATGTGTATGGTAAGACGCTACTAAAGGAATTTTGAGCATCTTGCTATAAAAAATCCCCGCCAATCCTAAAACAGCTGGATTAACGACATGAATAATGTCTGGCTGAAACTCTTCTAGGGCATAACCAATAGCTGGGCGGGGTAATGCCATTTTTAACTCTGGATACAATGGCAAGGGAAAGCCAGTAACGCCGTAAACTTGAGCTCCTTTATGTTCAGTGATGCCACCATCAGGGGCAATCACCAATACTTGGTCACCATTACGCTGTAGATGGTCAACAGTGTGACGCAGGCGCGTGACAATGCCGTCAACCTTGGGTAAAAAGGTTTCGGTGAATAGGGCAATTCTCATAAAAGACTATACAAGCAAATAATCCCAGTAATTCGTAATTCGTAATTTAAGAATGTCGGGTTGCGATTGGGTTTTCAGGGTGGCGAGATTAACTGATTGTCATATTGTGCTAAGACATGACAATCAGTTTTTCAGAGGCTTTACCCTATTTTCTGTGCCAAGAGACGGTGGGCAAAATTTGCTTATTATCAACTCGTTTTTGATACTTGACGGCAAAGTTTAACAAAGAGTCAAGTAAGGAATCAGAGAGATAGTGAGGCTGTAAACCTAGATCCAGCAGTTTGGTATTTTTAGCGTTGAAGTAGTGTTCTTCTTTTTCAACTCTGGGGTTATCCAGGTGATTGATTTCCACATTCAATCCCATCGCGTTACCGGCTTTTTTCACCATTAGTGCCAAGTCACCAATGCTGAATAATTCCGTAAATTGGTTAAATACCCGGAATTCGCCAGGTTCAGCAGGGTTAGCGATCGCTAGTTCAATACATCGCACCGTATCGCGAATATCCAAGAATCCGCGCGTTTGTCCACCTTTACCGTAGACGGTCAGAGGGTGGGCGATCGCAGCTTGAATGCAGAAGCGGTTAAGTGCTGTACCAAATACGCCATCGTAATCAAGGCGATTAATTAATAGTTCGTCCATTCCCGTTTCTTCGGTTAAGACGCCATAAACTATCCCTTGATTTAGGTCAGTAGCCCGCAATCCCCAAATTCGGCAAGCAAAGTTGATATTGTGACTATCATGGACTTTGCTGAGGTGGTACATTGAACCAGGTTGTTTGGGATACGGTAGGGTATCTTTCCGCCCATTGTGTTCAATTGTGATGTATCCCTCCTCAATATCAATGTTGGGCGTACCGTATTCACCCATTGTTCCCAACTTCACCATATGGCAATCTGGGAAATCTTCTCGCATGGCGTACAGCAAATTCAATGTGCCGACGACGTTATTGACCTGGGTAAGAACTGCATGTTCACGGTCAATCATGGAAAAGGGTGCTGATCGCTGTTCACCAAAATGTACTAGGGCGTTTGGCTCAAATTGATGTAAAACTTGCTTGAGAAATTCGTAATTAGTAATATCGCCAATGAATAGGTCAATGGATTTACCTGTCAAATCTTGCCAGCGCTGGAGGCGTTGTTGAATTGGTGCGATGGGAGTTAGAGTCTCAATACCCAATTCATTATCCCAGTGCCGCCGCACCAAACTATCTAAAATTCCAACGTCATAACCTCGATTGGAAAGGTAAAGTGCAGTTGCCCAACCGCAATATCCATCGCCACCAATAACCAGGACTTTCATCTTCACCAGTTTTTACTCGCTGATAGCTAAATCTATCAGGTTTCTGTACCCTCTTCACCATGATTCTTGTGAAGATGCGTGATCTCTGGGGTAAAAGATGAGGAAGAATAATAGTCTAGTTGCTTTCCCTGCTGCTTCACTGGCGAATCCGATACTGCTGGGCGATGTAGTAGAACAAGCGATAGTAATCTGGAAAATCTTGGTTGTGGCTTCGACCCTGCCAATAATATTTAACTTCATTCTGAGTTAGACTCAGTGTCATTGAGCTTGTTTGGTAGTCGATTTCCACAAGCAGTATTCCAGATACACCTTGGGTTGTCTGGAAGTTGGGATTGATGGTTGTTTTGATGTCTTGTTCTTGAGTGATTGGCTTTGGTAACTGATTAACTGCCCATGACCGAATTTCTCCAGTCTTTTTTTGTGGTGAAACTAAGGCAACTCCGTCATCATTTGCTGGTGCTGGTAAGGTAGTCCAGTTACTGGGATAGGGAAATTCAAAGCCATAACGGGAATTTTTATAAGTCTTCCATGTCACATCAGAACTGTCGAAACTTTTTGCGTGACAACCGCACAAGCTGAAAAACAAAGCGATCGCTCCCCCAAAACTGAGAATTTTAGTATAAATTATTTGTTTTGATCTACAGAATTTTACTGTAGTGATAGACATGATTCTAACTTTTGCCCAAGTCACTTATTTTTTATAAGTACTATATCAGAGCATCTCTATGGGAAATTTGGAGATGTTTTACTAGTACTTAATACAATTGAGCAGATGTTTTATAGATAACTTAGGTTGATAATTAGGTCACTCAACAACAATCTGCATTATGTAAATAAATGTAACAAACAAGCCGTCAAAACGTTTTAATGGCTTGACAACTGTAAATGCAGCCGATAACGTAATAGACATACCCGGGTAAGGCCGTCAAAGAGTTATATGCAAGCTAAGCAAAAGGTTACTTTGTATTTGTCGCCAGAACTTCACAAGAGACTGAAGATTCGTTCAGCTGTTGATTCCGAACCAATGTCAGAACTTGCCGAACGTGCCCTAGTTTTCTACCTAGCTAACTCAGAATTAATTGAGGAAGTTGAAGCTTCTGCTTATGGGCGAACTCACCGAGTTTATTCCTGTCCAAGCTGCGAGAGTTCATTAGTCTTGCGTGATGGAGATTTGATTGCTATGGGTAATCAACCAGGAATCGTCTCTCAAGAGCATCTACCCATTGACGAGAAAGATAAAGATGAAACTCATCCCAAGGGTGAAGAAGAGTTGGTTCCTTGCTAGGTAAGAATTATGAATGAACAATTCATGATTCGGTTGTCACTACCAACAAACGATGTCTTTACTGTATAAGGTCTCAAGTAGGTCGATTGTATGAAAGAAGAGCTCAATATCCTAATTCAAGCTCAATACCCTCTAATCTACCTTGTGACCTCCGAGGAAGAGCGGGCTGAGCAGGCAATTTCCACAATCGCCCAAATGTTAAAGCCCCAACGCCGCATATACGTTTGGACAGTAACTCACGGCATCGTGGAATATGGGCAACCCCGGAACGTTACCCAACATAATACTGTTTCTCCAGAAGCGGCTATTGAGTGGATTATCCGGCAAAGAGAACCTGGTATATTTATTCTTAAAGATTTACATCCGTTTATTGATGCGCCTGCCACAACAAGGTCGTTACGTGATGCGATCGCTAGTTTCAAGGGAATGCAAAAGAACATCATTTTGATGTCACCAATGCAACAGGTTCCCATTGAGCTAGAAAAAGAAGTTGTCGTACTCGACTTTAAGTTACCGGATATGGCTGAGTTGAACAAAGTGTTGACTCACCATCTAGAGCAAAATCGTGGACGACGGCTCACAACTGAGGCGCGAGAGAAACTTCTGAGAGCAGCTTTGGGTTTAACTAAAGATGAATCTGAGAAGGTGTACCGTAAGGCGCAAGTAACTACAGGTCGCTTAACGGAAGAAGAAGTAGATATAGTTCTATCTGAGAAAAAGCAACTAATTCGGCGCAATGGTATCTTAGAATACATCGAAGAAGATGCAACCATTGATGCTGTAGGTGGCTTAGAAGAACTGAAAAGATGGCTCAAACAGCGCTCCAATGCATTTACAGAAAGAGCAAGAGAGTACGGTTTACCTCAACCCAAAGGGATGCTGATTCTGGGGGTTCCAGGTTGTGGTAAGTCACTAATTGCCAAGACTACATCCCGACTATGGGGTTTACCATTATTACGCCTAGATATGGGTCGAGTTTACGACGGCTCAATGGTGGGACGAAGTGAAGCCAATCTGCGTAATGCCCTAAAAACAGCAGAATCTATCTCTCCAGCGATTCTGTTTATAGACGAGTTAGATAAATCCTTTGCAGGTAGCTCGGGTTCATCAGATTCTGATGGTGGTACTTCAAGTAGAATCTTTGGTTCTTTCCTCACATGGATGCAGGATAAAAAATCTCCAGTATTCGTGATGGCAACCGCTAACCGAGTGGAACGCTTGCCTGGAGAGTTTTTAAGGAAAGGACGCTTCGACGAAATTTTCTTTGTGGATCTGCCCACAGCCGAAGAACGGCAGGATATTTACAAAATCCACCTCACTAAGCGTCGTGAAGACATATCCCGCTTCGATCTTGAGCAATTAGCCAAGATGTCTGACGGCTTCTCTGGGGCAGAAATTGAACAGGCGCTGGTGGCGGCAATGTATGAAGCCTTTGCCCAAGACCGCGAGTTCACCCAATTAGATATTATTGCTGCGCTGAAAGCGACTCTGCCGTTGTCTCGTACCATGCAAGAACAGGTAACAGCCCTAAGGGATTGGGCTAGACAGCGCGCACGACCGGCCGCAGCCTCCGTTGCTGAATATCAGCGCATGGAGTTTTAAAAGCTTTCCCCTGCTAACTCCAGGGGCAAAGGCTAGCCCAAAAAGCTAGCAGTTACGAAAAAAAGCCGCATCTTAATCAGCGCGGCTTCCCCAAAAACAAACCGTTGTCTTTTTTCTCAATCTTCTCACTGGAGGAAACCCAAATGTCTCATTTTAGCACTCTGCGTACCAAAATCACCGATGCTGAAATCCTTAAGTCTTCTTTGCGCGACCTTGGTATCAGCGTAAAGACTGAAGCTGATGTTCGTGGTTATAACGGTCAGCGTGTACGCTCAGACATCGTAGCTGTTTTGGAAGGCGAATATGATCTAGGTTGGTCTCGCAATAGCGATGGTTCCTTTGACCTCATCGCTGACCTGTGGGGCGTTGCTAAAAAGCATAACCAAACCGAGTTGATCAACTCCATCAACCAAAAATATGCCGTTAACAAAACCTTGTCTGAAGTAAAACAGCGCGGTCTGCAAAACGCCAATGTGAAGTTGGTATTGCAATAATAATTTCTCTGCGCGTTCCCAAAGCTGCACGGGTTAACCACATTATTAGCGGTTAGCCCGCTTTTTTATCAGGACTGAGAAATAAATCTCAGTCCTGAATTTGATAATTTTTTATTCTGATGCTTTTAAATTAGCACGCAAGGGAGGATGCCTGCGGCATAAAAGTGGAGTAATCACTACCTAAAACAGTACGATTGTTCTACTATAACCACACTAAAGATAGTATCATTAAGGATTGTTTCAAGCTGCCTCTCACTATCAGCCAGTCGATATGTCAGATCAAAAGCTAGCCCCATCCTTAAATGGACATCTTCCCTACCCTAACCACAACAGCCAGAATACCATTCGGATTCGGGGTGCTAGGCAACATAATCTGAAAAATATTGACTTGGAATTGCCACGCGATCGCCTGATTGTCTTTACTGGTGTTTCTGGTTCGGGAAAGTCTTCTCTGGCGTTTGATACAATTTTTGCGGAAGGCCAACGGCGTTACATAGAGTCTCTTAGCGCCTACGCCCGGCAATTTCTGGGACAATTAGATAAACCAGATGTGGAAGCCATTGAAGGCTTAAGTCCGGCGATTTCCATTGACCAAAAGTCAACTTCCCATAACCCCCGTTCCACTGTGGGGACGGTAACAGAAATTTACGATTATTTGCGGTTGTTGTTTGGTCGTGCTGGTGAACCTCATTGTCCCATATGCGATCGCTCTATTGCACCGCAGACAATTGATGAGATGTGCGATCGCATCATAGATTTACCAGATCGCACCCGCTTCCAAATTCTTGCACCTGTCGTCCGGGGTAAAAAAGGCACTCACCGCAAGCTGTTATCCAGTCTCGCTTCTCAAGGTTTTGTACGTGTGCGTGTTGATGGGGAAGTACGCGAACTGTCAGACTCAATTGAATTAGATAAAAATTTAACCCATACTATTGAAGTTGTTATTGATCGCTTGGTGAAAAAGCCAGGTATTCAAGAGCGTTTGGTCGATTCTCTCTCTACGTGTCTAAAGCAATCTGGTGGTATTGCTAACATACTTGTGAGTTTATTATCTGATAGTGGAGAAGAGAAAGAAGAAGAATTAGTATTTTCCGAGAACTTTGCTTGTCCAGTACATGGGGCGGTAATGGAAGAATTATCGCCGCGCTTGTTCTCGTTTAACTCGCCTTACGGTGCTTGTCCTAACTGTCACGGAATTGGGACATTAAAAAGATTTGCGCCAGATTTGATTGTACCTGACCCCGAAGCACCAGTTTACGCGGCGATCGCACCTTGGTCAGAAAAAGATAATTCTTATTATCTGGAATTGCTTTATAGTGTGGGGCAGTCTCATGGATTTGAGTTGCAAGCTAAGTGGAACCAGCTAACAGTAGAACAGCAGCAAACTGTGTTGTATGGTGAGCAGGAAGAGGGAACCACAGCAGCCCAGAGAAAGCAAAATTTTAAGGGTGCGATTCCCATTTTGCAACGGCAATATGAGGGTGGTTCGGAGTTAATTAAGCAAAAATTAGAACAATATTTGATTGACCAGCCGTGTGAGGTTTGTGGGGGGAAACGCTTAAAACCGGAGGCTTTAGCGGTAAGGTTGGGACAATATGGAATCTTAGATTTAACTGGGGTATCGATTCGGGATTGCCGAGAGAGAATTGATCAGTTACAGTTAAGCGATCGGCAGATGCAAATTGCCGATTTAGTCCTGAGGGAAATCAAAGCTAGATTGCAATTTTTGTTAGATGTGGGTTTAGATTATCTCACCCTTGATCGTCCAGCCATGACCCTTTCCGGTGGGGAAGCTCAACGTATTCGTTTAGCAACGCAGATTGGTTCTGGTTTAACTGGGGTGCTTTACGTTTTAGATGAACCAAGTATTGGTTTACATCAACGAGACAATGGACGTTTACTGAAAACCTTAACTAAATTGCGCGATTTAGGTAATACTTTAATCGTAGTTGAACATGATGAAGAAACCATCCGTGCAGCCAACCACATTGTCGATATTGGCCCTGGTGCAGGAATTCACGGTGGTAATATTGTCGCCCAAGGAGATTTACAAGCTTTACTAGCAGCAGAAAATTCTTTGACGGGTGCTTATTTATCGGGACGGCGAGTAATTACCACTCCACAGGAACGGCGAGAAGGAAATGGACGCAGTTTAGTAATTAAAAATGCCCATCGTAATAATTTAAGAAATATCGATGTCGAAATACCTTTAGGTAAACTTGTCGCTGTTACTGGTGTTTCTGGTTCTGGTAAATCTACTTTAATTAACGAATTACTTTATCCATCATTACAACATCATCTCACCAAAAAAGTTCCTTTACCCAAACACTTACAAGAAATTAAGGGATTAAATGCCGTTGATAAAGCAATTGTCATCGACCAATCTCCCATTGGACGTACACCGCGTTCTAATCCTGCAACTTACACAGGCATTTTTGATGCTATTCGGGATGTATTTGCTCAAACAGTAGAAGCCAAAGCCAGGGGATACAAACCCGGACAATTTTCTTTCAATGTTAAAGGTGGACGTTGCGAAGCTTGTAGCGGACAAGGTGTGAATGTTATTGAAATGAACTTTCTCCCTGATGTTTATGTACAATGCGAAGTTTGTAAAGGTGCAAGATATAACCGCGAAACTTTGCAAGTGAAATATAAAGATAAGTCGATTTCTGATATTCTCAATATGACAGTTGAGGAGAGTTTAGAATTTTTTCAAAATATTCCTAAAGCCGTGACCCGCTTGCAAACTTTATATGATGTCGGCTTAGGTTATGTCAAACTAGGACAATCGGCTACAACCTTATCTGGTGGGGAAGCACAACGAGTAAAATTAGCCACGGAACTATCTCGACGTGCTACAGGTAAGACACTTTATTTAATAGATGAACCAACAACAGGGTTATCATTTTATGATGTCCACAAGTTGTTGGATGTGTTGCAAAGATTAGTAGATAAAGGTAATTCAATTTTAGTAATTGAACACAACTTAGATGTAATTCGTTGCGCTGACTGGGTGATAGATTTAGGGCCAGAAGGTGGCGATAAAGGTGGAGAAGTGATTGCTGTAGGGACACCGGAGGAAGTTGCAAAGAATTCCAAATCTTATACTGGGCAATATTTGCAGCAGGTGTTGCAGCAGTACCCGGCTATGAGGAAATAGGGGTTATATTTCACGCAAAGTCGAGCCAGTGCGTTGGGCGGCTCCGCCGACTTGTAGCAACTGGCGTGCAAAGGCGCGAAGGAAGAGAGGGAAAAGATGGAAGAGTTGTTGCTGTTAAAGGAATTGTTACAAGAGGGTAAAATTTCAGATGCTCTGGAATTGGTAGAAGAATTGGAGGAAATGAGTAAATCTGACAAATTAAATAAAATTTTTAGTTATGGAATTATTGTGCTATTGCATTTAATTAAACAAGCAGCAGAAAACCGTACAACTAGGTCTTGGGAAACTTCTATTTTAAATTCTGTTAAGCAAATTCAACGCACTAATAAACGACTAAAATCTCAAGGTAATTATTTAACCGAAGCAGAGTTGTTAGAAACCTTACAAGATGCTTATGAATCAGCACTAAGAAAGGCTGCATTAGAAGTTTTTGAAGGAAAATATTCAACAGACGAATTAGGTAAAATAGTTAATCAGAAAATATTAATTCAAGATGCGATGGACTTGATTTTAGCAATAAATAATTAGTTATGTTTTATGCCTCTCTGCGGGAGGCAAATCATCCCACCAATAAGCAATGCTAAACAATTACTTAACTATCTTCACTCTTTTGCCAAAATTGCTGTAAAATCTCTCTTGGTGGGCGATCCCAGGTATCAATATGCTTGTATATTAAATTATTTTGGTTGAGTTTGTAAGTCGAATAGCCATTGAAAAACAGACGCGCTTTCCAGGGAACACGCAACACTCCTCTAACGGTCCACTTGGCTAAAATAGTGTCGTCTGCTGGCTGAGAGATTTCATGCAAGTCAAAATAAATTTGCGTAAAAAATAGCCGTGCGTGAAATCGCAATGTCCAAAATATAATGCGGTAGTTGAATTTCCATTTGAATCTATTCACAGGGTCTTGAAAGTAGATATCCTGTGTATAGATGTCATAGGAAATATCTTTTTGAAAAAGTGTCGGCAAATCTTCTTGAAGAGTTTTAATTACATGTTCTATCGGTAATTGAGTTTTCACGCCTCTTTCCTTTTGCAAATTAACGGCTTTTTGTCAATCCCCTTTGGCTGAGCATACTACTTAATGTGACAGTTTGCTGACTTAACCGATCATTCAACCTACAGAGAATGACTACACAAAACTGTCGCTAAACAGATGTTGCGACCAAAAATTCAACACATAATTTTTACAATGCTCACGTCATACCTGGAAAAATACAACATATGTCTGTAATACAGAATTCCTGGAAACACGAATATATCAATACCAATGGGGTAAAACTGCACTACGTCACCCAAGGAGTAGGGCCATTAATGCTGATGTTACATGGGTTTCCTGAGTTTTGGTATTCTTGGCGGCATCAAATCCCAGAATTCGCCCAATATTTTCAAGTCGTCGCTCTGGATTTACGTGGCTACAACGATAGTGATAAACCCAAGGAGCAATCAGCTTATGTCATGGATGAGTTGGTTAAAGATATTGAGGGTGTAATTAAAGGCTTAGGATACGACAAGTGTATTTTAGTTGGACATGATTGGGGTGGTGCGATCGCTTGGTCTTTTGCCTATACTCACCCGGAAATGTTAGAACGATTAATTATTCTCAACTTACCTCACCCTGCCAAATTTGCCCAAGGCTTACGCACTTCCCAACAGTTGCTACGTAGTTGGTATATCTTCTTATTTCAGCTACCTTTGCTACCAGAATTACTTTTACAATTTTCAGATTATCAGGCAATTGAAAGGATTATTCAAGGCACAGCAGTTAATAAAAGTGCTTTCACTCCAGCAGATATTGATGCTTATAAAGATGCTGCTGCAAAACGTGGTGCTATCCCCGCCATGTTGAACTATTATCGCAACATTTTTCAACAGTCTTTTATCACTAAAGATTGGGGAATTTTAACTGTGCCTACACTGATGATTTGGGGAGAAAACGATACTGCACTGGGGAAGGAACTCACTTACAACACTACAACCTATGTCAGAAACTTACAAATTAAGTATATTCCCCATTGCGGACATTGGGTACAGCAAGAAAAGCCTGATTTAGTCAACCAGTATATGCGTGAATTCTTGGTAATTTAGGTAACTAAATATCACTTTTACGGAGTGCCATTTGGTAGTAGGAAAATACTGATTAATATCTAATGTGCAATTATGCCAAGTGGCACAATCACTTAAAAATATTTAACACTAATTTAATTGTGTTTGTTTCGCAAAATTTATCGTCAGTAATAGCCCAAAACTATAATTAATAGTACTTTTGGCATCACGAACACATCTGTTAGAGATCACAATGAATTTGCGTGTTAAATCAACAATTTTCAGCAATTTAGTGAGATAATAAAAAAGTGAGGAAAAGAACGGATGTAATCTCAGAAAAAGGGGATAAAAATATGAAACTCCAGCTATTCGCAGTTCTAGCCTTAGCAACTCCCCTACTTTTTACTAGCACGGTTAACGCTGGGAATTCGCAAGACTTACAAAGACTGCTTTTAACTAGAGAATGTATCGATTGCGATTTATCAGGAGTTAACCTTAGAGGTGCTCATTTAATTGGTGCTGACTTACGAGGAGCAAATCTCTCTGGAGCCAACCTCGAAGGAGTCAATCTTGAAGGAGCAGACCTAACAAACGCTAACTTGAAAGCTGCTAACTTAACCTCGGCTTTGCTTTCCAACGTTAACTTCAAGCAAGCTAATCTCAACGGTGCAAATCTGACTCGCGCTCAAATTTACGACTCTAATGTGTATGGTGCATCAATGGATCATATGATTATCACTGATGCGGAAATCTATCATACTGGCATTGGTATTGGTGGAGAAGAAGCAGAAATGATCCCCGATTGGGACTAATTTAAACTAAGTAGCCTAGTGTAGAAAAAGAGCAATTGTGGTGGTTGTAGGGATAACGAAATTAGCTGTAAGTAAGCATTATCCCTCAACCTACCCTGACAAAAATCTTTGATTTCTAGTTAAGAATAGCTTTTTAAGCGGGCAAGAGAAGAAGTATGAGTGATTATCCTAGATACCTTCTCAGGACTTTTCTACGTGTTTAAAAGCAGTTTCAATCCCTGATAAGGATTATTAGTAATTGGAACAAAAACTGCTAGACATGGGAATTGTCCAAAATCGTTTCAATCCCTGATAAGGATTATTAGTAATTGGAACTGTCTCTTAGCGCTTTTAAAATAACTTTTTTGCTGAAGTTTCAATCCCTGATAGGGATTATTAGTAATTGGAACACAGGTTCTACCCCCAAACCCGATAAAAAGTCTGGTTTCAATCCCTGATAGGGATTATTAGTAATTGGAACCGCATCTGAAAGCATTGGTATATTTGATTTTCAAGGTACAGTTTCGTCAATTACAGCCTAAGATAACTTTTCAGGCATTGGGTTGTCAAGAGTGACATTTGAGAAAATTACCTCAAAGGCATTTACAGCAACGGTTTAGTTAGTTAGCGTCAATCTTAATATTGGTATTAGAGGGTTAAAACCCAGATGGGATAAGCTTTTGAGATGCAAAATCTCAACTTTTTTGTAAAACACCTACTGGTTGACGCTAAACTCAGGCAAAAAATACTGTGGTGTTGATTGGCATTTCACCACCAATGCGCTCAACTTTTCCCTGACAGCAAGCGCAGAGGAAATAAAACCGGATGCTGTCTTGGTCTGGTTTGATGACTTTAGACAAGCGCGATCGCAGTTTAGCATACTGAGTCTGGGTGAGGTCGCACTCAAATACGGAATACTGCATCCACTGTCCGTAAGATTTGAGAATTTTGTGAATTTTGGTGCGGCGCTTGTCTTCGGATATATCGTAGGAAATTACTAAAAACATAGAATTGACTAATTATTTCATGACTAATGGGGGATATTTGTCAATTTCTCCCATGAGATATTTAGCTAGCAGACGGCCTTGAATTTCAAATGATTCTTGATAGGTATGTTGTTTTTGCATGACGGGATGCTTAAATTTAGTCAGTATTTTGCATAATTGAGTTGAAGTTGTGGTTAATGTCGCCGTCGCACCATCCCCATACCCATTGTGGTTTTTCGTCCAATTCCTGCATATAAAACAAAGTCAGCTAAAGCATTAATTTGCTTAATTTGTATTGGTTCAATTTCTCCTAAAATCCGATAACTAACTTCTCCGATAATGCCAATAAATTTGCTGCGAGAGTCGGCTAATATTTCTGTATGTATGTTGATGAAAGAGGGAAATATTGACTCAATAGCAATGTGGTCAAATTCCATACCACTGTATTTATTCCATCGGGAAACTAGAGAATTAAAAACACATTCTCTAGTGGGAAGAGTAGTGTCAAATTTTCCTTGGCGGAAGGCAGTGGGAGTGGAGAATATAAGGTCAATTGTGCGATCGCGATCGCTGGCTTGTTCGTATAATTGAGCATAGCTACAGGCATTTGCCCAAGGTTGAGTAGATTGGGGTGTACCTTGAATGCTGGTAATATACAAGTCAGCCGGGCCAAGATGCCAAGGATGATTAGGGTTAAGATTGAGCCACAGTTGGGTAAGTTGGCTAAAGAGTGTGTCATCTAATAGGGAGATGCGCCACCAACAAGGCGTTCCGACTGGAATGGGTTGCTGATGTGAGTGTTGTAGTTTACATCCCCCCCTACCCCCCTTCAAAAGGGGAGAGTTAGCGCTACTAATTTGTAGGGGAGAGAGGGTGAAAGCTTTGTCTGCGGTAGCATCATGCAAGCGATCGCCTAATTTTCGATCTACGGAACTGACAAGAGTTAAAAATAAAGCGTGTAGATGTCTGCCTGTGAGATATTGGGATGGAATAGGCGACTGAGGGAGTAAGTTAAGAATAAGGCTATGAGGCATATAACAATTAAAAATTAAAAATTCAAGAAATTACTTGCGTTTTTTTGTTGTAGATTGAGCAATTCTTGATTCGATGGTAAACTCTGGTATTTCTGCGAGTTCAGCATTACTTAAACTATACTGTTCACAAACCAAACTCAGGCGATTTCCTGGTGTTTTCACGGCGTTGACGGAGTGGGTTAAATCACCTTGAAAGTAGAGTAATGTATTTACTTGTGGCTTAATTTCCCCAAGTTGGCGTTTGTGCGACTTGAGTAGTAGTTCTCCCCCTTCCATATTCTCTGGTAATCGCACATACAGAACACTGACAACCGCAGGCGGTTCAACCGTTTTGCAGTAAGAACGCAAAGAGCGATCAATGTGCGGATCTACACGGGAACCTTCTTTTAGCTGTAAAGGATTGAGGTAAAAAGCATTACAACTCTCTTGGAGAGCTAAATCTAGGTATGGCTTGAAGTAAGGGAATTTTTGTTCTACTGTGGGGATGTGCGATCGTTTGAATACAACAGAAAATCCTTTAGTGGCGACAAAATCACGGTTAAGGTTGTTGGTAGCAAAGTAAGGACAAGCCTGGATTACTCCCCACAAGTTATTTAAGTAGTCGCTGGGGAAGGCGTTGGGTTGTTGTTGATAGTATTTCACGATGGATGTGGGGAGTAATCTAGCAATTGTAATTAACTACGAAAACGGTATTCCATTCTCGCTGGAATTTTTAAGTCTTTTAAAGCATCAAACTGGTAATATTCTCCTCTAATTTGCACATTTTGAATTAGACTAACTGGAGGCATATTCACTACATCGTAACTAATCACTTGATGAGTGAACATCACATCTAAAGGGTTTAAGGGATGTTTACAGGTGAAGATTCCTCCATTAGTTTTAGGTTTCGGCAATTCTGTAACTGTCACCTCAGCCTTACTCATCCATTTACCCAAGCGAATCCACTTTGGTAGTTTGATGTCTTTTTGAGAAATAACGAAAAACTCAAATTGACTTTCTGGTGCTATTTCTTTTGCTCTACCAAAGCTAGGAATATTCTTCTGTGTTTTCTCCATTTCAACATGGTAGTTATTGTTAGCATACTTCCAGGTATTGAGAATGGCTGAATGTTTGATAGAACGAGCCGGAGTAATGTAAATTCCCTGTTGATTGAGTGGTGTTAAATGCTCCTCATATTTTGGCACTTGTTCAGGGCAAAAATAGCGATAGGAATGTTCTTCAGCCACTATAGTAGAGTAGACTTCGCTATCAACTAAACCGAGTGCATAACAGAGAGCATAATTATGAATTACTGGCTCTGTTTCGTAAAGTCGCCCGATTTCACGAGTAGCAAAATATAGGCTGTCATGTAGTTCTAATTGACATCGGTAGATCATAGCCATAGCTGTTACTTAGCCTTAGCAGCAGTTTTCTTTTTGCTAATATGTGTATTGGCATAATCTTTAGCCTCTGCATCAGCTTTTTCTAAAACTGCCTTAATTCCTGTTTCGTCACCTACGAGGCTCTTAACTTCATGCAGCAGAGGTGAAAAAGCTTCACCGATGAAATCAGTATGCACAATAAACTCATCAGCCATTAAAGCCTCAATTGCACCTTTAGCAGCAGTAATTACATCATCTTCATCCAAAGGATCAGGAGGATTGATTGTCTTTTGTGCCTTCATTTGGTCATATATTGCTTGAGTCCAACGCAGGTTACTAGTAATTTCTCCATCTGCAAATACAACACCAATTAACTCATTTCTCACACGACCTGTACGGGTAGTTTGCGCTCCATAGTGGCGCGTTCTGAGGATATTATTAAAAACGTAAAGGAAGCTAGCTTCAGTGGGGTCTTTGAGGGTAACAATACTAGGGAAGAAAACTTGTGGTCTAATATGGTCTTGCTGATTAATGCGACTGGTAACTTCACCAGGTTTAGAACCATTTTCACCCTTAGAAGCCATTGTGCCATTCTCATAGGGAGCGTTAAGAGTGAAAGTTTCGTGTGATTCGTCAAAAGCGGTAATTGAAAATGCGGTGTCTACTACAACCTTAGATTTTTCCGAACCAGAATCACCAATAGCAAAACCGTAAATAATACAATCAGGATTATCCATGGCAAAATTGACATTATATTCGCATTCTTCCGCAGTCATCAAGCCATAGTTACGCAACAATTCCCGACCAACTAAACGCTCTGGTGTAGACTGTTTGCGCTTAAACATTGACAAACGGCTAATTGTTGCTTTGTCTTGAACTCCAGCCCTCACTCTGGCTTTATTTAATTCTCCATCTGTTTGAAATAGAGGATAAGATTCAGTGATGCGTACAGTGATAAAATGGACATATTTACCCATTGGTTTGTAGGGAATTTTAGATTGAAAAAATTTGGATTCAACTGTTTTGAGAAATGACATAATTAGTCTCCAATGAATGATTTACTATTGGTTTGCGTTTACCAAAATAAAAGATTTACTTATTCGGTTTCTACAACTTTTTCTGCGTTTTCTTTGTCATCTTCAAGCCGATAAAGAAATTCACAAGTATCTCGAATTAAGTTAAGTTGGCGACCTGCTAAACGAGCGCGATCGCCTGCAAATGATTTCTCAAATACCTCCTGTACAAAATATTTAGCAAACTCTAAAACAGCTTGCCGTTCTTCTTCACGTTTACTCATTACCCAACGTCCCTCAGCAGTAGAAGAATGAACGCGATCCATGAGTTTAAAGACTTCCGCAGCTACAGCCGCCACTAATGTTTCTCCTTGAAATACACTTGATTCAGCTTTAAGAATAGTTTCGGCTGCAATATCAATGGGTTTTAAAACAGCATTAGATTTGGGATTATAACGCTTATTTGCCCGATAAAATCGGCGGTATAAATCTGTTAAAATTTTTGGATGATTCAGGTGTGATTCTTCTCCCACAATTAATTGCTCCATATTTTTTTCATATTTAACATAGGGGTCAAAACAAGGGTAAAAATGATAGACATAAAGCCTAACTTTTTCGATTCGCGCTGTTTCCACTCCTTGGTTACGCACCCAACGATTGAGATAAGCGAAAACGTACAAAGGACTGGTTTCAAAATCCTTTGCTAGTTCTGTGAATCTACCCCAGTTGGCATCGTAACCAGTTTTACCTTGTCTAGCATTCACATCTAAGTGAATGGCGTAGGCGGCTGTAAGCACATTCAACGGTGCAGGGTATTGAATACCGTTTTCTTGCCAACCTTCAAGGATGTAGTCAAGACGAAATCTGTCTCGTCTTACCAATGCACGGAAAGCATGAGGCGCACTATCTAAGAAAACGCTTTCCTCAAACTCAGAACCATCATTAAAAGGTGGAATTGGCGACTCAGAAACCACTGTTTTCACGTCTAAAATCATCGGGAAAGCAAAGGCTAACCAACTAGGCATTACCCAAGATTCTGTATCTGTGCTGTCTCTTCCTGGTGGCAGTGCCATGAAGTAAAATGTTAAAGGCTGGTCTTCAGGATAAGAAAGCTTAAATGTGCGGTCTTTATCAGCCTGGAGATTTTCGTCAATTAAGAAACTATCTACACTTTGATAATTTTCTCTGGCTAAATTTGCCTGTAAATCCTTACTAATGAAATGATTACGGACGCTTGTATCAAAGCGAGTTTGAGCAATGCCGTTGTAAGCTTTCTGCAAAAACTTATTAGTTTCTGGTGTGAAGTAATAAGTAGGGTAAAAATAGAGATAGCGATATTTGCCATCTTCAAATCGTTTACCAACTGCTTGAGTTTGATTCATCAATATTTGCCTCAACATCATCTCCACACCAGCAATACTGGAGATGTTACGCTTGGCATTGGAACCTCCTAACATTTGCTTATTTGTATAAACTTGCGGCGTAAATAAAACTGCTGATTCCATTTGCTCAGTTACAGTGTAAGCTGAGTGAGAAATTGAGCAAATGAGTTGCCGTCCTCGTCCTGGTTTTTTGGCAGCATTGTAGTTACTTAGCTCATCTAAAAATGTTTGAATTTGAGTTTCAGTTGCTAATTCTTGATTTGTATTTGGTAACATCACAACGCGATTTACCCACAGCCTTAAATCATCCCAGCCATCAGGTAAGTTGTACTGAGAAATAATCGGCGAAATCAAAGTTGTTAAGTAATCGATGACTTGCTGACAAGAGTCGCGGACATTTTCAATACCAGGATGACGTTCCAGATATTTAGCCGCAAGGTAATACCATTCATAAGGTACTCCGCCAGTATTTCCTTTTAACTTATTTTCTTTGAGACTTTCATTAATGCGTTGAATTTCTCGAATTGGGGGTAAATATGCTGATAAATTCCAAAACTCTGCAATTTTGTGAGTTAAATCTAAATCTGGGACTGCTGGTAGTTTTTTATCTTGCTTCCTAGCAGAGTCAATGCGATTAACAGTCTCTTCCCAAATCTTCCTACTAATTAAATCACCAAATTCTGCTATTTGGTCGATGCGGATATCATCTGCAAATTTAAAGTCATAATCAGCAGATAAAACCTTTCGTTGCTGAAATTTAATCAGATTTTCACTACGACTTTGAGCAACCGAAGGCTTATTAGAATTTAATACACGTAATGTAGCATCTAACGCTACTCGCATTAAACCTAAGTCATCAAAAAATAAATTGTAATATTCGGCATATTTCATACCTTTGCCATCTCTACCAAATCCTGTTTGTCTGAGACGCAATTGACCTGCACAAAGTGATTTAATACTATCAACTACACGGTCTGATAAGTCTTCTTGTGCAATAGGCGGCGCATTACGCAAAGCCAGATAAATTACACCTGTTGGCAGATATAACAAAGGTTCATAGTAGATATTTTCATCAGTGTTGAGACTGGTATGAGTCTGAATTAAAGCATTATTCACTACATTAGTTAAAACACCCCTATTTTCAGCAATGCTGTGATAGGTAAATTTCAACTGTCCATCACTCAGATTATGGATAATTTCTTGGAGTCTGGTATTTTCTGCATCTTGGGGATGCTTAACAATTGAGGCGAGAGAATCAGCCAAACAAGTTAAATCAGACAGACTGCGAAGGGTGCGGTCTTTCAAAACAGGATTTAAGCCAAATTCCGAAAAATTCCAGTTAGTATCCCAGCGTCGTTGAGCATTATAAGCCATGCACAACAAATCATCTAAATACTCCAGATAAGCTTCTGAATTATCTGGGTTAATAAACTTATCAAGTCCTAACTGGCGAACTTTTTGATCAATAATTTGACGATGTTCTGCTAACGGTAACTTACGACAATCTTCTGGTGCATCAGGAAATTTTTCAAAATCATGTAAAATAAACCCAGCAATTACTAATCGGCGTTCTCTTTCTTTCACCACTCGCCGCACTGTGGTATTGAGTTTTTCTAAACGCTTTTCAATTAAGTTAGCGGGAAATAAACCGTTGAGTAAGTGAGTATTTAGAGATTGATCAGCTGCATTATCTCGCCTAACTTTAGTTTTACCTTCTGCTTCTCGTTGTTGGTCAATTTCATCAAAAAATTTACCTCCTTTAGCCGTGACACCAAGGGCTATTCGTAGCAAGTTTGGTAAAACATACTCGGCAAAATCTGCCATTACTTGATCATCAGCATTTTGCGCCTGAATTGCCTCTCGCAATAGTTTGAGTGTGAGTAATTCGCCTTCAGTTTCAATAGTACGGTCTGAAGAATCACCATCAAAGCCAAAGTCTTGATTTAAGAAATTATCTTCTAATTCTTCCGCTTCTTCAGTATTATTTTCAAACAAAGATACTTGTTGATTTTCTTCCTTGGGGTTTGTTTCTTTAGTCATTATCTACATCCAATGAAATTAAATAAGTATTTATTTGCCGCACGTAAAGCGGATATTGTTGTAACGCGAAACTAATTGCTTTAAAAACTTCTGTTGGATCTATATCGTCATATTCATGAACCAGCCGATTTCTTAATCCTCCTGATGGTGCCAATTGTGCTGCTAATTCGGTTGAAATGACACCATATTTACCAATTTCAATAAAAGCCTCAAAGTTAGTTGGCGACTTTCCAGGATTTAGCTTTGACAATATATGGTCGTTGATATCTATCGCCGCTTGAGTCATTAATTGTAGAAGCCTTTCAATAATTAGTTGAGTATCAAAGCTATTTACGTAATCATCCCAACTAATCGCCTCGAATCTCTTCAAATTCTCAAGGTAACGAACAATAAACTCTAATCGAGTTGAAATAATTACAGTATCTATATTTTTCATACACCCCATCTTGCTAGAAACTGTTCAATATTTTTGCGTTTAGTATGTTCAATTTTTTTGATGTCTGAATTACTCAGTAATACTTTTTGTTTAAATTTATCAAATTCTTTCACCTCATCCTCATATAAAACCTGACCATCACGAGCAACAAAATGTGCTATTAATTCGGAACAATGATTAAGTTGTACAATATCAATATGGTCAGAATTAATTTTCAATACTTCGCCAATCAGCATAGGTAATTCAAACAAACCCCCAATATTATTTTCCGTGTAAGCCTGACGCTGTTCTTCATCACACAAAATAGCAAAATCCCAGTCACTATTTGCGTGTGTATTACCAGTAGCTCTAGAACCAAAGAGGACTAACATTTTTAAGTAAGGTATTTTTTCAGGTAGTTGTAAGGAAAGTTCTGTAAGTTCTGCAATTGTTGGGTTATTATTTTGCATTTGCTCATTCTCCAGTTGGGTGAATAAATTAATTAATTAGATACTAATTTTGTAAGTTCCAATGTTAATTCAAGTTTCTGCCACCATTGGTGGCAGAATTTCTAAAGAGGGAAGCTGGACTAAAACTTACTGTCTTAAGATGTGGCCTTCTAAGTGGCTTACTCAACCATCAGCCAAGCTGTTGGGGATGAAGACTGCTTACGCCTGAGCTTAATACCGCAAGCTTGTGCTTCCCTCTTGTAAGGGAATTCTCTAATTTAGCTAGAGAAATTCCCTGATAAGCTATCGAATCGGTTACGCTGCTAACAACCGATACTGAAATTGGTTATGAGCAACTTGCCTTGTTTCAACAAAGTAGCCTTTCTTGCGAGCTTCAAACACAGTGTGTCCAAATCGAAAACTAACCTTTGCTGCTAATTCATCGCTCGAATGCCATTTACCATCCTTGAGAAGTACAATTAATTTCTCAAGGTTTGTCGATTTGACAAGCATAGTATTCTCCTAATTTACAACTTTTGACATACAGCTATAGCCGCCCAAATTCTTGTTATATCTCTGAGCTTCACTGATTTGTATAATCTGAAGCTACATAAAACGAAACCTCTTGTCAAGCAATTTCTAAAATTGCTATAAGGTCAGACTTATTCAACCATTTTTAAGTATTGACATATTCAACCTGATTATGGAATACTCTTATGTGAGAGAGCTTTACAGGCACATAACAACTTCATGAATCCCTATCAGGGATTGAAACGAATAAGTCTGTGCTTAGAACCGTAAGCTTTTTCTCAAAATTAATCCCTATCAGGGATTGAAACGCTAAACAACCCATATCTCATCTCCTGTGCTTTTAAACGTATAAGCGAGGGTATCTAGCAGCAGTGCAGAGTGACCAAAAGCGATCGCACAGCTTGCACTAACATCATGAAAGCTATACTGATCACTAATGGGGTAAATCTGAAAGTGCATCGGTAGCCGTAACCGCATCCGCACCTCAGACACAGGACGGCGAATTACGTAACAAACCAAACCTTCCTTCTTCAGTCGTTTGTTAATTGCACCAATCCATTGATTGTCAGGTTGCCAAATTTCCAAACCAGTCAAAACCTGAACTTTCCAAGCATCAGCTATTAGCTGTAAGTCGCCAGCATAGGTAAACTTCCAGTTCAGCCGTTCCTCACGGTAGGAACGCAACTTCATAAATGCTAGACAATGAGCAAATCTACCTTTGGCTATGGGTTGTTCTGTGCGTTGTGCGGTTTCTTTAAGTGTCCGTATAAATCCTGCCTCTGTCCACATTTCAATTTCTAAATTCCCCAAAATACCTGGTAAATCGTAGGTTTTAAACCTGTCGGCTTCGTTCTCTTCGGTTAAATCGTATAAACCGCATTGCAAAGGACTAGAACCGCGAAAACTAGACGCATCGTCAGCGATGGGATTTCCTGATTTACCTGATAGTACTTTCCAGTCTTTCGCCCATCCTGAAACACGTCCGGCTATGGAATTCAGCTTGCTTTCAAATACTTGTTCACAGGCTTTTTGAAACTGTTCTCGGCTTTGAGCATACTGTTGTTTAATTGTGCGATCGCTCAATTTGTAATACAGCCAAAATGATTGTACAGCACCCCAACGGCGATAATAACCGCGAAAATCATTAATTTGTCGATAGTTCTCGCTAATTGTATTGTGAAAAGATGGTCGCTCATAAATACTATTTACCTCTAATGGTGGTGCATCTACCTGAAATAAACGTTCTACTAAAAAGTTAGGCACAAGGGCAAAAGCTGTAAAGTTTTCAAACTTAATTATTTGACCATTTTTCTCATAGCCGTCATGTCTACCTAAGCGCCCTAAACGCTGAATAAAGTTACCTGCATCCGATGACTCAAAAATTAGAAAATTGATTTTAAAATCAACACCCACATCAATTGTGCTAGTGCCGATAACTAAATCAGCCGTAAGGCTTCGCTCTTTTATGCCTTTTCCAGAAAGCCCTGTATTTTCTCCTACTGTTAATTCATAAGGCTGGAGAATTTCTTGAAAAAATACCTTTAAACGCTTGACTGCGGCAATTGAATTGAGAATAATTGCTCCTTTACTACCTGGATACTGTTGAAATTGAGCCAAAATTAAATCACTATTTTCTTTTAGCCAAGTTTCCGAAGCTTTAAAAGTAGGTTCTAGAGGAATAAAATTCAGTGAAATTGTTCGCGCTACCTTTCGCCAGCCCTGTGTTTGCAGTTGCTGTCCTTGTTCTGGTGTCTCAGGAAATTGATATTTATTTTGGGCAATGGGATTGATGACTTGACAACGAAATCCTACCTGTTGGAACCTGCTAATTAAATTTGTATCTGGTGTGGCTGAGAGAAACAGAAATTTTTTGCGGCGATTTGTACAACGAATTAATAACATTGTGTTAATTACACTGGCAATTTGGGGAGCAGCAAAAACGTGAAATTCATCAAAAATAAATAAGTCAAAATCTTTATCGATTCTTCCCCATAACTTGTCTGGGCTATCGCCACGAATTATATAAGCCCCTCGATGCAAATAGTGAAAAATATCAGGGTTAGTTAATAATGCCTCTCTTTGGCTAGTGAGAGTAGAAATTGCTGCCCCTTTTTTTAACCCCTCATTTTCGGCATAAATTTCTAAATCAGCCCCACTTAATCTAACTACACGCGGCTCATCTTCCGGCTGAAATTGCTGAATATATCCTCTAATTTGTGTTTCTTGGTCACGAGCGAGTTCATTAGTTGGGTAAAGTCCAATAGCGGAAAATATACCTTGGAGAACTTCTAAATATGCAGCCAAGCTTTTACCATCGCCTGTCATGGCTGTGTTGAATACTACATCAATGTTTGGATCGCGCAAAGCTTCTAAAGTAGCTAATTGATGCCATGAAAGTGACCAATCTTTAGGTAATTTCACTCCGTCAGGTGTGGGGACGGTTTGTGAATAAACAGGCTTGAGTGTAATTTGGTATTCTTCGGACATACACTTAAATAGTGTCCGTAACTGGTTGTTACTTCTTATATTGCCATGCAAAATAAAGGTTGGCAATATACATCCGTATAAAAGTGTCCGTACAAATATGAGTCGGAAAGGTCAGTCTATAACTCTCTCTATTTCAGAACGCGATAAAGCGGAATTAGAAGCGATCGCCTTAGAATTTGGTATGATGTGGGGCGATCGCCCGAATATATCCAAGCTAGTAGAAGCGATCGCCCAACGTAAGTTACTCATCGGTAACAATAACAATTGGTCAGAAACCCGTATCCGTGCATTACATCGGTGTATTGCTGCATTAACCGACATTGGACAAATCGAACAAGCACAAGTTATTGCAAACTTACTTTTAGAACGCAGCGAATTATCAATACCACTGAGAAGCGACATTGAACGCTTCTTAGAAAATTTACCCCCAACTTGGCGCTTACAGATAGATAACTACATTCTGCGAAACCAACCATTTCAGCTTTCTTATCAAGATGCAGCTGGACGCTTATTAAATTTCACAGTGCGCCACGCCAAAGTGAAACCGCACGAAAAACGGCAATATCTTGATTGTTGGTGTGAAGAAACAGAAGGAAACTTTGATATTCCCGAACTCATTCACAACTGGAGTTTGCGTTTAGACAGAATTACTGAGGCGGCTGTGCTTTCTATTCCTGGTGAGTGGCGGACTCAATTAGACGAAATAGAAGTAGAAATGCACTTATTTGCTGGCTTGGCTTTTGGGTATCAAGCTAAACCAGAAGACAATATTAATGAATGGCTACCAGATAAGCCGCGAGTCCGCCGAGTCATCAGACGTGTATCAAGTAGCTTTTGGTTTAGCCGCGAAGTTATGCAGTATGCTCCCGATTGTGTAGTGATAGCGCCGGAGAGTCTGCGCGATCGCCTGAAACAAAAACTCCGCACCTTATGCGAGTTGTATGATATTGAAATTATGGGTTAGCGTTTGTGGCGACTATTTAAAGTATTAGCACAGTTAAAGTAGTTTGAGATTTTGCACCATGCCATAGATAGGGGGGAAGCCCAGTTGCTTCAAGAAACAACCGGGCTTCCGGGGGATGGGGTAAGTACAATATATCAAATTTTAAGCCCCGTAGACTTGGGGCCAAGTTGTAATCACAAAAATTATCACGGCGGCGATCGCTAACAAACCTTGAATCAAGTTTCCAATCAGTGAACCTACGATAATTCCCACACCAGCCTTAACTGCTGGCCATAGTTCACGTCGGTAAAGAAATTCAGCGATAATCGCTCCTAAGAGTGGCCCTAGTAAAATTCCTAACAAAGGCCCCCCAAAAGGCAAGGTTGGGAGTAAACCAAAAAATCCCAATATCAACCCGACAATTGCGCCTATTTGTCCCCACTTGCTAGCACCTGCATGTTTTGCACCTAAGTAGCTAGCTAATAATTCAACTCCAATACTCAGGAACAAAACTATAACGATCACAATGAGTGGGATTTTAATGGCAGCAAAGGAACCACTAATCACTCCCCAGATAATAATAGAGGTTAAAATTAAGCCGCTACCAGGGATACCAGGAACTACAGAACCAATTATCCCCACAACCATAACAAGAATTAGTAGCCAATAAATAAGTTGCATAATTTATAATTCGTAATTTCTAACTGGCGCTTGCTTTACTTTCTGGTATGAATCGATTATTAAGTATCCTAACTATGCTTTAAATATTTGCTGTTTTACCCAAACGCGAAAAGCATTCTTAGCTGCTAATTGGCCAATTTTTTTACTTTCTTGTATCCATCGGGGAATGTCTTTTACCAAAATTGGCGTAAAGGTAGGACTAAGCTCAACTTCTAAATATTGATTACCTGAAAGAGCATAAATTCGCAATACAGAACCGTTATATCTCCAAAACTCAGGGATACCCATTGAAGCATAGAGAGATAATTTATCTATTTTGGGTCTGGAGTAATCTACCTCTAGGACTAAATCTGGTGGTGGGTCTTGATCTAAATCTATATTTTCTTTATCCCTTACCAAAAATTCATTCTGAATATAATAACTACTATCTGGCTCTCCTGCTTTTTCTAGGTCATTTCGTGTCAAAGTTAATGAACCTGTAGTTTTAACCTCTAAAGCAAATTCCTCACAAAGCACAAGAATTAAGCCTTCAATCAGGCGATTGGAGTTCTCATGCGGCATGAGTGGGGTCATGATTTCTACTCTTTTATTGTCGTAGGCCAGTCGAAAGTTGCGTTCAGTGCCCATATCTACTAGCATGGCTTTAAATGTTTGCCAGCTAATGTTTTTTAGCAATGTTCTTGTTTCTGCCAGTGGTGCTGTTGTTACCATTTGGGGAATTAACAATAAACAATAATAAAATTAAATCTCTTTAAGAGTAACGGCTAATTTATCAGCAATTCCTGCAATCCAATTTTCATCTTGTTTGGTGTAACTGCGAGGAGCATTAGCAGCCAAAATCATCACACCTTGGTTACCAATTGGTTGACAAATTACACCTTGTGTATTTTCTGGTAAATAATCAAATTCAATTCGTCCTGGGTAAACTTTTAAAGCAACTAAATAAATCGGCTTTTTTGTTTCTAATACTCGTTTTAATATTGGCCCTGGTGTGACTTCAGATTTTGCAGCCAGAATCCCACGACGTAACAAAACCTTGTCTTGATAAACAATAACCAGCGATCGCGTGACTGTATTAGTCAATAATAAATGGGATGCCCAAGCTAATTCTGTTTTTACAGCTTCTGGTAAATCTGCTGCTAGGACAAAACCTTCTTCCCCAATTAATTCTACAGAATCAGGCGATCGCGGCTGTACTTGCTGCCAAATTAAACCCGTCAAAATTAAGACTGCACTTAAAATTACACCCAACACATCCCCACGCGCTTGAGACTCCGTTAGTTGTGGAGTCAACAAACGGTTAATCAGCAAAAGTACAGCGCCTAACCCACCGACAGCTAAGGGTAGACGCCGTAAAATTCGATTGGGATCAGGTTTAGTCATTGGTCATTAGTCATTAGTTATTAGTCATTAGTTGTTTGTTAGACTACAACTATTGACTTTTGTACAACTTTCCTTACTCTTCCCCAGGTTCTATAATTCGCTGAAATAGATAACCAGTACCTCTGGCTGTGAGAATTAATTCTGGATTACTAGGATCATCTTCTAACTTTGCCCGCAAACGGGAAATATGCACGTCTACTACACGAGTATCTACATGGCGTTCTGGTGTGTAACCCCATACCTCCTGCAAAATTTCCGAACGGGAAAAAGCTTCTCCAGAACGGCTGACTAGCAACTCTAAAAGGCTAAACTCCATTCCCGTCAAGCGAATACGCTCATCGCCTTTGTAGACTTGTCGCTTATTCGTATCTATTTTGATGTTACCAACATGGATCACCCCAGAACTAGGAATACCAGAAGCCCCGGTTTTATCTACTCGGCGCAGCACTGAGCGAATCCGTGCTTCTAACTCTTTGGGGGAAAATGGTTTCACTACATAATCATCAGCACCCAATTCTAGACCAGTGATGCGATCAGCAACGTCCCCCAAGGCTGTTAGCATGATAATGGGAACATCTGATTCCTTACGTAACTCTTGACACACACCGTAGCCGTCTAGCTTTGGCATCATCACATCCAAAACCACCAGGTCAGGTTCAGCTTTGCGAAAAGTGTCCAAAGCTTCCTCCCCGTCGCCAGCCGTCACTACATCGTAGCCAATCATGGAAAGGCGCGTTTCCAAAATCCGGCGAATGCTGGCTTCGTCGTCTACCACCAGGATTTTTTCTTTATGACTTTCCAAGTTTTTCAACGCTCCTTAACTAAAATTTTTCATGATTAATTTTTAATACCATAATATTAAGATATCATTCCCTGAATTGATTGGAAAAAAGCTCTAACTCTTACTATTGTTCGATTTTAGTTTTGAGCAAAAAATTAAAGAAAAATTAAGATTTTTTAATAACTTTTAAGAATGGCAAAGCCTAAAACCTTTTACATTTGTAACGAGTGTGGAGCAGAATCTCCCCAATGGTTTGGCAAGTGTCCAGCTTGCGGCACCTACAATTCCTTAGAAGAGCAGATTGCCATCCAGTCCTCAGTAGATATACCAAGTAGAGGGGGAATAAGTGGTTGGCAAGCAACGCAAAATAACGGCAAATCTGCGGGAAAACCAGCAAAACCCAGAGCCTCGCTGACATTTGCTCAAATCAGCGATCGCCAAATTGCCCGTTGGGGATCTGGTTATGAGGAACTGGATCGGGTGCTGGGTGGCGGAGTTGTGCCTGGTTCCATGGTATTGATTGGCGGTGATCCGGGAATTGGTAAATCTACTTTACTCTTACAAGTATCAAATCAGCTAGCGCAGAGATACCGTATTCTTTACGTAACTGGCGAAGAATCAGGACAACAGGTAAAATTGCGTGCTTCTCGCTTGGGAGTATCAAAAACCTTAGAAATCCCGGAAAATGAGAACGGCAAAGCCGCAGAAACTCCGGTCATAGAACAAACAGAAGAGAATAGAAATGCTGATTTATATGTATTACCGGAAACAGATTTGGAAGAGATATTAAGGGAGATGGAATCTCTCAGACCAAATCTGGCGGTAATTGACAGTATTCAAACAGTCTTCTTTCCCGCACTCACATCTGCACCTGGTTCTGTAGCTCAGGTAAGGGAATGTACAGCCGCCTTGATGAAGGTGGCAAAACATGATGACATCACCATGTTAATTGTAGGACACGTCACCAAAGAAGGAGCGATCGCCGGGCCGAAAGTCTTAGAACACTTAGTAGATACAGTATTGTATTTTGAAGGCGATCGCTTTGCCTCTCATCGATTATTAAGAACTGTCAAAAACCGCTTTGGGGCAACTCACGAAATCGGCATCTTTGAAATGGTGGAACAAGGACTGCGAGAGGTTTCCAACCCTTCAGAATTATTTTTAGGCAACCGTGATGATCCAGCACCAGGTACTGCTATTGTCGTCGCTTGCGAAGGGACTCGCCCCATCGTTGTCGAGTTGCAAGCTTTGGTAAGTCCTACTAGTTATCCTTCCCCTCGGCGTGCAGGTACGGGGATAGACTATAACCGCCTCGTGCAAATTCTCGCCGTCTTAGAAAAACGCGTAGGAATTCCCATGTCGAAACTCGATTCTTACGTCGCTTCGGCGGGTGGATTGAGTGTAGAAGAACCTGCGGTAGATTTAGGCATTGCCATCGCCATCGTTGCCAGTTTCCGCGATCGCATTGTTGATCCAGGTACGGTATTAATTGGTGAAGTCGGCTTAGGCGGACAAGTGCGATCGGTTTCCCAAATGGAACTGCGATTAAAAGAAGCAGCCAAACTCGGATTTAAACGGGCGATCGTTCCCAAAGGACAAAAATACCCTGACTATGATATCGAAATCTTACCGGTTTCCAAAGTAATAGATGCAATTATCGCCGCCATCCCCCACCAAACCCTAGAAGCCAGCGATTTAGAACTAGATGAAGACGAAGATTAACCCTACCTATAACCCTGTCAAAGTATAAACTACATTACTATGTCTTCTTCGTGTCTTCGTGCCTTTGTGGTGACAATGAACCACCAAGACACCAAGTAAAATTACAAGCAAATTAGAGGTATTTTTCATCTATCTTGACAGGGCTAAACCTACCTCTCACACCAGGAAAACCAGCCATGACAGCCATTGTTACCCCAAAATACCAAATCACTTGGGAAAAACTACCCGATGATTACAAACTACCCGACGATCCAGTGGACAACATCAATCAACCTTTCCTGGCTGCTGCATTAACAGAAAGCTTAGAACTCGCCGGAAAACTCCCAACCACCGCCCTCACCCCAACCAATTACGGCATCTGCGCTACATTAAATGGCAAAATTGTCGTCAAAGCCCCAGACTGGGCATATATTCCCAAAATCAGCGTTAATCGAGAAGAAGTCATCCGTAGTTACACTCCTCAGTTACAGGGAGACATTCCCGTAATTGTCATGGAATTTATATCTGATACCGAGGGAACAGAATATTCTGCCAAACCTACTTATCCCCCAGGAAAATGGTTTTTTTATGAGCGCATCCTCAAAGTACCAAACTATGCCATTTTTATTCCTGATAGCGGCAACTTAGAATTTTATCGCCTTGATGAAAATACAGGCCGATACATCTTACAAACCCCTAATGACAACCAAAATTACTGGATCACCGAAATGAATCTTGAGTTAGGCATCTGGCAAGGTACACGGGAAAATCGCACAGGAAACTGGCTAAGGTGGTGGGATGAACAAGGAAATCTACTACTTTGGGGATCAGAATTAGTAGAGCAAGAAAGACAACGCGCCGAGCAAGAAAGACAACGCGCCGAACAAGAAAGACAACGCGCCGAACGACTAGCAGCACAATTGCGGGCGGCAGGTATTGAACCAGAAATGGGATGATATAAACAATACCTTAGCCAAAATAAGAGCCTTGATAATTTTTGGCAAAACTGGCAAAAATAAGCATACATAAGCGTTTCGATAAAAAGGTAGTTTGTCATCCCAAACCCTTATCCTGCTGTCAATACGTTAAAAAACCCTTGTGGGAAACCTTAAAGGAATTTTTATGGCTGATTGTTTTTGCCAAGCCGAGCGAGAAATGGGAGTTAATGGTTAAAGCATCATCATCTCACCCTCGTAAATTGGCTAAGGTATTGATAAAGGTATATTCTTTGCGTCTACTCTGCGAGAAGCCGCTCCGCGTCTATGCACGAAACCAAATTCATCCCATCAATCAGCAACGCCGAAAGTGGTTATATTCCGCCTTCATCATATTGGAATACAAATTTAGACATTTTGCCAAAAATTTAAGAATTGAGGATTGCTAGATTAGCTAAAAACTTGCTAAATCTGGCAATTTTTTTCAGGGAAATCAGAGTTGAAATCATACCAAAGGTAAACTATTAATTGATTTTCGTTAAAACAGAATATTTATTAATAAAATTTTTTACATTTTCGCTTAAATTGTATAAAATTATACTTTAATATAAAAGCATGATAAAGGCGACCGCCCAATCCAAATTAGAACAGTACCTGAGCCTGAAGGTGTAGCAAAAACAATTTATAAAGCAGCAAGCGATCGCTCAGGAAGATTACGTTATTCTCCTTATGGTGAGGCTTTTTTACTCCTCCACGCTATTCTTCCCGATAGGTTATGGCGAAATCTAGTAGAAAATATCATGATTGGGAAAATTAAAAAATAACTTGTGCTTTTCCCCAAAAGTGACATCAACAACTTCTTGGGGTAATAAATCTGCTATTCACTACTATTATAGATATTTGGTCAATAGTGGTTTTTATCTAAAAATATTTGTATTATGACTTCTTCTCCTCAATATATTCCCCAATCAGACCCCCCGCTCCCTCCTTGGGAAACGCTACCCACAATGTATGATTTACCCAGTGACAACCCAGATGAACCAGGTTTGCCAGACGAATTTCATTTTTTACAACCCTTACTTTTATATTTAACTTTCCAGCCAACCAACTGGAATCCTGAATTAGTTTATAGTGCGGCTGACCTCAATCTTTACTATGACCTTCAGCATCCTTTATGGTACAAACGCCCTGATTGGTTTGGCGTTGTCGGTGTACAAAAACTCTATAAAGGTGAAGATTTACGTTTAAGTTATGTAACTTGGCAAGAACCAGCAAATCCTTTTGTTGTGGTGGAATTATTATCTCCTGGTACAGAAGATGAAGACTTAGGCAACACACAAAAAACCACAAATCAACCTCCGAGTAAATGGGAAGTTTATCAAAATATCTTGCGAATCCCCTACTATATTGTTTTTAGCCGTTATACCAACGAACTCCGGGCATTTCAATTAGTCGGTGGTCATTATGAACCGATGACTTTCACTGATGGACGTTTGCCAATGCCAGAAATAGGTTTAAGTTTAGGCTTATGGCAAGGTTCATTTAGGGATATTGAAAAATTGTGGTTAAGGTGGTTTACCTTGTCAGGAGAACTGATTCCTGAACCTACAGAAGAAGTTGCGGCTGCTAATGAACGGGCTATGATTGCGGAACAGGAAGCTGAACAAGCAAAAAGAAAAGCCGCACAACTAGCAGAATGGTTGCGTCAGTTAGGAGTAAATCCTGATGAACTGAGATAAACCTCTAGATAGACATGCGATCGCTCAAAAACTGTCACAATAATGACAGCAAAATTTATTTTTACACAATTTTTTTATGGGCTTTGGCATTGGTGATTTATTTTGGATTTTCCTGATCTTCACTTCCTTACAACCCCTCTGGCAAAAGCGCCAAATGGAATATCGGCGCTTACGTACCCTCCAAGAATTCCAACAAGAACGCAAAAGTCGGGTAATTTTGTTAATTCACCGTCAAGAGTCCATCAGCTTACTGGGAATTCCCCTCTCGCGCTACATTACTATTGAAGATTCAGAACAGATATTGCGGGCAATTCGCCTCACCCCGCCAGAAGTCCCCATTGACTTAATTTTGCACACCCCCGGAGGTTTGGTATTAGCCACCGAACAAATCGCTAGGGCATTAATTCGTCACCCTTCCAAAGTCACCGTTTTTGTACCTCACTACGCCATGAGTGGCGGTACAATGCTGGCCCTCGCCTCAGATGAAATTATCATGGATGCCAACGCAGTTTTGGGGCCAGTTGATCCTCAATTAGGTAATTATCCAGCAGCCAGTATCTTAAAAGTGGTCGCAGATAAACCCATCGGTGATATTGACGACCAAACCCTAATCATGGCAGATCTTGCAGGGAAAGCCATTCAGCAAGTACAGCGCTTTGTTAGAACTCTGCTGAAAGACAGTATACCCAAACAAAAAGTTTTACCGGAAAATATCGAACCGATTATCGAAGCTTTGACAACAGGACGTGTGACCCACGACTATCCCGTCACTGTTGAGGAAGCATCAGAAATAGGTTTGCCCATAACCGTTGGACTACCCCTTTCTATTTACAAACTCATGGATTTGTATCCACAACCCCAAGGGGGACGACCCACTGTCCAATACATTCCCATGCCCTACAATGACCGTCGCCCAATTTTACCGTCGCCTAAAGGCAGACCTCTGGAAGAACCAAATCAAAATTCGTAATTCGTAATTCGTAATATTTCCTGCGGAAACGCTACGCGAACGTAATTAAGCCCGCAGTACACTACGTGATGAGCGTATCACTAAAGTGAAAGCTCTGCTAATGCGTGATGTACTGGGGGCTTTATGTAATCTCCTCTGTAAGACTGTTTTATTGAAGCTTATGGTGTTGGCGTTGGCGTCGGCGTTGGCGTTGGCGTTGGCGTTGGTGTCGGTGTCGGTGTCGGCGTTGGCGTTGGCGTTGGCGTTGGCGTTGGTGTCGGTGTCGGTGTCGGCGTTGGCGTTGGCGTTGGCGTTGGCGTTGGTGTCGGTGTCGGTGTCGGCGTTGGCGTTGGCGTTGGCGTTGGCGTTGGCGTTGGTGTCGGTGTCGGTGTCGGCGTTGGTGTCGGTGTCGGTGTCGGCGTTGGCGTTGGCGTTGGTGTCGGTGTCGGCGTTGGCGTTGGTGTCGGTGTCGGCGTTGGTGTCGGTGTCGGTGTCGGCGTTGGTGTTGACGTTGGCGTTGGTGTCAGCTCAGTACTAGGCTGACCTATAACTTTTTTTGCCTCTTCATTTAGCTTCTGGCGGAATGCTAAATTAGCAATGCCGGTTTCTTCCATCTGAAACTTTTTCTGAGCCACCTTCACAGCTTCTTCTGTTCGAGTCCCGTAAAATTGATCACGGGGTAAAAGAGGATCAGGTTTAAGTACCGCGTTTAAATTGGCTTGCAGAATTTTGACGATGTTAGCAGCAAAATCTTGCGTTTTTGGCCCTGCTATGCCATCAACAGATAATTTGTAACCCCTTTGAAATTCAGTGATGGCTTTTTTTGTTTCTTCATCCGTTAGGGGTGCATTTGTCACTTTAACGTTATAGCCCAAGCCCCGTAACACAGTACGTAACTCTTGTGGCGTATAGTTACGTTGACGAGCGGCAAAAGTCGTATCCGCAACCACCACAGTAGTGGTTACTAAGCAGCTAACAGCAATTATCATGCTGGATTTTCCAAACCCACACCACATATATAAAACTCCTTTGGATTAAATCAGCAGTATTTAGCAGTATTCAGCAGTATATAGAGATTAACAGCAAATTTTTACAATTTGTTAAAACGCTGACTATTAATTATGAATAATTTTTACTTAATATAAATTTATTAGTTAAATTAAACTAAATATCTAAATAAAGATTTTTGACATCTTCCTATAGAAGTATTTTTGATTTAGCAATCATTAGGAGATGAATGGATATGGAACTAAAATAAGTACGTTTTCAATTATGTATAAGACAAAACTAAAAATGGCTAAACGAAAATCTCCAAAACCGCAAAACCTGGTATTTGAAAGATTAATGGCGATTATTGCCACAGTAAATTTATGTTTAGTATTGTTTGATTTAAGTTATGTACCGTGGAGAGATTTTTATTTGCGAAGACTCACCCAAATTACCCAGATTTATGATCCAATTAAGGGCATTGAAGCACATAGAGAAACAAACAATTATTTGGCAACAGTCAACGCACTAGAAGAACAAGTCAGCCAGACTGGTTTAACCTCACCACAGGCTAAAACTAAATTAGAACAACTCAGCAGTCTCAGCAATGAGATGATTGACGGTAATCCATTCGCAGCAGTCAATAAGAGTGGTACTCTAGAAAAAGTCAAAAATCGGATACGCGATCGCATCGGACAAGAATCTGCAAAACAATCCTTTGACACTTTTTGGAGTCAAGAATATTTATCTCAAAGGGGTTGGAAGCAAGAAATTAATTTTTTTAACCAAAAACTCCGTCCTTTGATTGCTACTAATTATTACCGCTCAATTGGCGAAAATGGCGAATTTGTTGACAATTTTTGGCTGATTGACTTACCTTTTGTCACTTTGTTTGGTTTAGAACTACTAGCACGTTCTTTTTATCTACGGCGTAGTCATCCTAGTTTTACTTGGGTAAATGCCATCTTGTGGCGGTGGTACGACCTATTTTTGCTGCTGCCATTTAGCCGATGGTTGCGAATTATACCTGTATCAATTCGCCTTGACCAAGCACGAATATTGAATCTCCAGCCATTGCAGCAGCAGATACATCAAGCAATTTTAGCCGATTTTGCTGAGGAATTTACAGAAATTGTTGTGGTGAGAGTAATTAACCAGTTCCAAGGTTCAATTCAACGAGGCGACCTCACACGCTGGTTGTCGCAAAAAGAAAATCTGCGCCCCTACATAAATATTAATAATATCAATGAAATGGAAGCGATCGCAGGTATTTTGGTGCAAACAATCGTTTACCAAGTTTTACCCCAAATCCAACCAGAGATAATTGCTATTTTGCACCACAATATTACAACCGTCCTGCATCAAACTCCAATTTATCGCAATCTCCAAAATCTTCCTAAAGTGGGAGAAATTCAAACCCAGCTCAGCGAACAACTAGCCACGCAAATCACAACTAACCTTTACAAAGCTGTAGTTGCTGCTGTGGAAGATCCTGTAGGTGCAAAACTTACCAGTGAACTTGCAGAACGCTTTAGCGCAGCCTTGGGAACAGAAATGCAGAAAAAACATGTAATCTCTGAAATTCAGAGCTTAATGTTTGACCTTTTAGAAGAAGTCAAGATCAACTACGTCCAGCGTTTGTCTCAAGAAGATATAGACCAAATTATGGAACAAACCAGACAGCTAAGAACACAATCATCAGTTCAACCATTAGTAGACAAAAATACTACTCTCTCAAAAATTAAAGATAGTTAGAAGGAGATAACGAGGACAAGGGAACCAGGGGAGCAGGGGGAGAAGAATTTGATAGTCTTCTGGGATGCAGGATAGTGGTAATTTAATTTTTGGAGTTATCTAAATATATATAAGTTTTTTCTCCTCCGCTCCTCCACCCCTCCGCCTCTTTTTCCCAATGCCCACTCCCTACTCCCAATGACTATTGACTATTAGAGAAATGCGCTAAACTCGGAATAGAGACGAACCACCATTGGCTCGTCACAAGACTTCTTGGAAGATATCCCTATCGCAGGAAGTGGGTCTACACCCACTTTTTTTATTGAAATCTCGCATGACTCATCCCTTAGTCCCACAAATTATAGATTTGGCAACACCAGTAGCAGCAGAACTGGGCTTGGAAGTCGTTGGCATAGTTTTTCACACTAACCAGCGTCCACCAGTATTGCGGGTAGACATCCGCAATCCCCAGCAGGATACTGGTTTGGATGATTGTGAGCGGATGAGCCGTGCTTTGGAAGCTTCCTTAGATATGGCGGAGATCATTCCCGACGCTTATGTCTTGGAAATATCCAGTCCTGGGATTTCACGACAACTAGTAACCGATAGGGAGTTTATTTCCTTCAAAGGATTTCCTGTAATCATCTCCACTTCCCAACCCTACGATGGACAGCAAGAGTGGACTGGTCAGTTAATTCGCCGGGATGAGACAACTGTTTACTTAAACCAAAAAGGTCGCGTAGTCGAAATCCCCCGCACCCTAATTACTAGAGTGCAGCTAGATGAGCGCCGATAAACGAGGAATTAGAGGCTAGAGGCTAAATGTTAGAAATTGGGAACTAGAGTCAAACTTTTCTCTAAATCCCCATTCTCTAATGATTAGTTTATCGTTCCCTACTCCCTATTGAAAAGGAGATTGCTTATGTCAATGGTTAGTTTACCAGGATTAAAAGAATTAATTGAAAGTATCAGCCGCGAGCGCAATTTGCCTCGTCTAGCAGTTCAATCAGCTATTAGAGAAGCACTACTCAAAGGCTATGAACGTTATCGTCGTGCCCAAAATTTAGAACGAAAACAATTTGATGAAGAATATTTTGATAATTTTGAAGTAGAACTCGATATTGAAGGAGAAGGGTTTCGGGTTCTTTCTACTAAAAGCATCGTTGAAGAAGTCAGTAACTCCGACCATCAAATTTCTTTAGATGAAGTACAACAAGTAGCCCCCGAAGCGCAATTAGGAGATTCTGTAGTCCTGGATGTAACTCCAGACCAAGGAGAATTTGGTCGCATGGCAGCGATGCAAACCAAGCAAGTCTTGGCGCAGAAACTCCGGGATCAACAACGCCAGATGGTACAAGAAGAGTTCCAAGACTTGGAAGGAACTGTCCTACAAGCCAGAGTATTGCGGTTTGAGAGACAATCAGTAATTCTGGCAGTGAGCAGTGGTTTTGGTCAGCCAGAAGTAGAAGCTGAATTACCTAAGCGGGAACAATTGCCCAATGATAATTATCGGGCAAATGCCACGTTTAAGGTATACCTCAAAAAAGTTTCCCAAGGTCAACAACGAGGTCCTCAACTGTTAGTATCAAGAGCTGATGCTGGGTTAGTAGTTTATCTGTTTGCCAACGAAGTCCCAGAAATTGAGGATGAAGTGGTACGGATTGTTGCTGTAGCCAGAGAAGCCAATCCTCCTTCCCGTTACGTGGGGCCTCGGACTAAAATTGCTGTAGATACCCTTGATCGCGATGTAGACCCAGTGGGTGCTTGTATTGGAGCTAGGGGATCGCGAATTCAAGTAGTAGTCAACGAATTACGCGGTGAAAAAATAGATGTAATTCGTTGGTCTCCTGACCCATCGACGTATATTGCTAACGCCTTAAGTCCTGCACGGGTGGATGAAGTTCGTCTCATGGACCCCGAAACCCGGCAAACTCACGTACTGGTAGCCGAAGATCAATTGAGTTTAGCTATTGGCAAAGAAGGTCAAAATGTTCGTTTAGCAGCCCGTTTAACTGGTTGGAAAATAGATATTAAAGACAAAGCTAAGTATGACTATGCAGCAGAAGATGCTAAATTCGCCGCCTCACGTGCCAAATATGAACCAGAGGAAGATGATATTGAACTAGAGGAGCTAGAGTATGAAAATCAAGAAGAACTAGAAGAGGAACTAGAAGAACAAGTAAAATCTTTTGGCACTAGCGATAGAGATTAATTTAGTTAGCCTTATGGACTTCTGGTGCTGGTGCTATTGACAGCATTATTAGTCTTCATGATTACCAAGTATGAAGCAATTTATGATTAAGTAAAGATTGGTAAAGCCAACTTTATTTTCATCACCAGATTGCTCATCTGAGATCACAAAAGACCAATGAAACCGAATTATCGGCGTTGTATTAGTTGCCGCAAAGTAGGCTTGAAAGATGACTTTTGGCGGATTGTCCGCGTCTTTCCATCGGGAAAGGTACAATTAGATCAGGGCATGGGGCGTTCTGCCTATATTTGCCCACAAATGAGTTGCCTGCAAGCAGCTCAGAAAAAAAATCGACTAGGGCGATCGCTACATGCATCAGTGCCAGAAACACTGTATCAAACATTGTGGCAACGTCTAGCCCATAGCCATACCCAAAATCAAAATTAAGTTGAAAGACTTTCTGGCGGTAATCCCCAGAGTAGTTGTGCCAAAAGCCGAACTAGTCGTGCTATAGTCACACCCTCTGCAATTAATGGGGTTAGTGCCAAAATAGTAAATGGGTGTAGTTTAGTTTAAGCCTCTTCCACAATGAAGATAGGCAAAGCGATACTTAACTCCCAGTAAGTTTTACTCGATTGTGTTGTGGAAGACTCAGAATCAGCAAAACAAGAAAATACAAAATGGCAACCTGGTAACGCTCAGGCGCAGCTTGGCTTCAACCATCCTTCCTGGTGGCGATGCCAGCGCTAAACCTAAACATCTCTCTTTCCTGACTGGAGGCACCGGCAAAATCACCAAGGGCAACCTAAAAACAGTAATCGAAGGATGGAGATGTCGAAAACCAGGCAACCATCCGCTAAAAAACTGTAAATTAAAGGGGAAGAGTGGATGAACAACGGCAAAGTTAGAATCTACGAATTATCAAAGGAATTGAATTTGGATAACAAAGAGCTACTAGCAATTTGCGACCAGCTCAACATTGCGGTAAAAAGCCATAGCAGCACTATTTCAGAGTCTGAGGCAGAACGCATCCGGGCGGCTGCCGAAAAATTGGCAGCTACGAATGTGATGCCTAAAAGGGAACAAGGTACAACCAGTCATAAACCAAATTCACCACAAACTGGCTCTCGCAACCGACCAGCTCCACCTCACAAACAGCAAATTTTGGAAATTCGCAAACCCAAAATATTGAGAAATCCTACCTCCAACGCCCCAGAGGCGTCAGTTGCTACAGACACCCAACTTGTTTCGTCGTCTGAAGTTAATCCTCCTTCACCTCCACGGCCCTTCGATACACCAGTCTCACCCATGAAGCCGACGGCACCAATTCGACCTGTACCCCGGAATCACTCTGAGACCTCACCAGAACCTGCAATCACAGAAGCAGATTATGTGTCTAACACAGAGGCACCAGAAACAACAGCAACGCCAAAACCGGAAAAAACAGTTTCACCTAGACCAAAACCGGAAAAACCCCAAAAACCGCAGTTGGTGTCCCCACCTGCTAGACCTGCGGCGGAAAGCTCTCATGTAACTGACCAGCTAAGTCCGGCAGACAAACCAATACTCAAACGCGATCAAGCCAAACCAAAAGTCGCTAAGCCAACAACCACAGATACCCCACAGGCGCCAGTTCAAAAACAGGCTCGTCCGACTACATCGCCAGGCAGACCGGAGCCAAGAGGAAATAGAACTCCCGGCCAAGCACCACTCCCAGATGGGCAAAGACCTACTAGGCCTGTACGTTCATCTGAAGTTGTAGCAGCAATGCCAATTGCTACTCCGCCCAGACAGATGTCAGGCGCAGCAGGGAAAGTGGAAGTAGGTAATGATGGTGTCGCAGCCGAACTCCTTGATTTGAAACGCCCAACACCACCGCGTTTAGCTAAAGGTGGTAAAAAGTGGCAAGAAGAAGAAATTATTGACGAAATCAAAGAAAAAACTGGCAAGGTAGGTGTTAAAGGCAAGCGGGTTAAACCGATCCTGGATGATGATTTTGAAGAAGACGATTTACTGGATGATGAGGATCTCGATTCACCAGCAACTGTCCAGGTAAGTCTTTCCATTGCCCGTCCTCCCAAACCAAAAGCTGCTCGTGCCACACAGTCGCCAGGTGCCGCAATTGCTAGTGCCCCAACCACTCGCGCGAAGAGATCCTTTTCCCGCCGCGACCAAAACCGTCGTCAAGAAGTCGAAACAAAGCGTGAGCGACCGGAAAAAGTAGTGGTCACAGGCCCAATGACAGTACAAGAACTGGCTGATGTCTTGGCTGTTGCCGATACAGAGATTGTGAAAATCCTGTTCCTCAAAGGTATGGCGGTGAGTATCACCCAAAATTTGGATGTGCCGACAATCACTTTGGTAGGTAAAGAACTAGAAATAGAAGTCGAAACCGCCGAACCAGAAGCCGAAGCCCGCAAAGTCACAGAAATGTTGGATGTGGCAGACTTGGAAAATCTCCAACGCCGTCCGCCAGTAGTGACGATTATGGGTCACGTAGACCACGGCAAAACCACCTTGCTCGACTCAATTCGCAAAACCAAAGTAGCTTCTGGCGAAGCTGGTGGTATTACCCAACATATTGGTGCATACCATGTGGATGTAGAACATGAGGGCAAAGCGCAGCAGATAGTCTTCCTAGATACCCCTGGACACGAAGCATTCACAGCTATGCGGGCACGGGGAGCTAGGGTAACTGACATTGCCATTTTGGTCGTGGCCGCTGATGATGGTGTTCGTCCCCAAACTGTGGAAGCTATTAGCCACGCTCAAGCCGCCGAAGTGCCCATTGTGGTAGCCATCAACAAAATTGATAAAGAAGGGGCACAACCAGAACGGGTTAAACAAGAACTCACGCAATATGGCCTCACCCCAGAAGAATGGGGTGGTGAGACAATCATGGTTCCTGTGAGTGCTATCAAGGGTGAAAACCTAGATACGCTCTTAGATATGATTCTGCTAGTAGCAGAAGTAGGAGAACTATCTGCTAACCCAGATCGATCTGCTAAAGGAACCGTAATTGAAGCACATCTGGATAAAGCCAAAGGAGCAGTTGCTACCCTGTTGATTCAGAATGGCACCTTGCATGTAGGAGATATGTTGGTAGCTGGCTCGGCATTTGGTAAAGTCCGGGCAATGGTCGATGACAGAGGCAGAAGAGTAGAGATTGCTAGTCCTTCCTTTGCCGTCGAAGTGCTGGGTTTAAGTGATGTGCCAGCCGCAGGTGATGAGTTTGAAGTCTTCGCTAATGAGAAAGAAGCTCGGTCCCTGGCTGCCGATCGCGCCGACAAACAACGTCTATCCCGCCTGTTGCAGGGACGTGTCACCCTCACAACCCTCTCAGCTCAAGCACAAGAAGGCGAGTTGAAAGAACTCAACTTGATCTTGAAGGGAGACGTCCAAGGTTCTGTGGAAGCGATCGTGGGATCTCTCAGACAAATTCCCCAAAACGAAGTCCAAATTCGGATGCTATTGGCTACTGCTGGAGAAATCACAGAAACAGATATTGATCTAGCCGCAGCCAGTGGTGCTGTAATTATTGGCTTCAATACTACCTACGCCAGTGGCGCCAGACAAGCCGCCGATGAAGCTGGGGTGGATGTGCGGGAATATAACATCATCTACAAACTTCTGGAAGACATCCAAGGAGCCTTAGAAGGTCTTCTGGAACCAGAGTTGGTGGAAGAACCCTTGGGACAAACCGAAGTCCGTGCTGTCTTCCCAGTCGGTCGTGGAGCCGTTGCTGGTTGTTACGTGCAATCGGGTAAACTAGTTCGCAACTGCAAACTGCGGGTGCGTCGTGCTGGTAAGGTGGTCTACGAAGGTGTCCTTGACTCCCTCAAACGGATGAAAGAAGATGCACGAGAAGTCAACGCCGGTTATGAATGCGGTATCAATATCGATAAATTCCATGACTGGGTTGAAGGTGACATCATTGAAGCCTTCCAAATGGTAACCAAGCGTCGCACTCTCACATTAACGAAATAGTGCTGGGTCATCAGCAAAAGTGATGAGTTTTGAGTTGAAAAGAGTTGACAACTCAAATCTCAAAACTCAGCACTCAGCACTTAGCACTCAGCACTTTTATATGCCCTTATTTCGCTCTGAACCTATATTGTGGATTCACGTCGCCGGACTGGCGATGCTACCACTTTTTTTATTACTGTGCTTATTGTTTTTGTCTGTGGGCGAACCACTTTTACCAGTATGGGTAGAGTTGTTCCTCGTAGCTAGCATTGGTGTGATTCCACTGTTGTGGATGCAATTACATCGCCCTTTTTACATATTTGCTATTTTGGGCGTAGCCCTCAAGCCGGAAAATCTCACTGAGCAACAGCGTAAAATTCTTTGTTTAATTAAGACAAAATTAAATCGCTTTTTAGCCCTTGTGGCAGCAATATTATTAGTTGGGGTGTTGTGGCAACTTTACCAAGTGGTTCCACAGGTAGAAAGTTTAGCCAGGTTTTTACCCCAGTGGCGAAGCCTGGGATTATTACTAGCTGCTTTAGCCTTTTTTGCCAGTAATCTATTTCTACAAATTCCCGTGAGTTTGGCGCGAGTTTTAGTGACCAATGACACAGAATTTGCAGCTATAGAACCATTATCTTTAGAAAAGATTAAGCAGGATTTTACAATTTTAGGTGTGCGGGTTAATCAAATTGTGCCCCAGTTATTTCTATCCCTGAGAGAGATTAACACAGACCCGCAAAAACCCTTAAAGTAACCCTGATAGGTATTAAGTGAATTATGTCCTGTCCTATGGCAGCGTCGTATTTACTGAAGTTAAAACTGAGGAATGAGGAACTATGGCTCAAATTCCATCTACTAGCGATCGCCAATTTTCTGCTGATCCGGAAATTTGGTATAGTCTTAAATGCGCGATCGCCACTAGTTCCGGTTTCCAACGCTGGCAACTAGAACATGATACTCAATTACAAGGGCTGCGCCTGGAACAGCAGGTACAGAGATATTTACGAGAAACTTTAGAAACCTTAGCTTATTAAAATTTGAGTAAATCTTGTAAACCTGTTTGCAAGCGGCGGAGTTGACGGTAAGCATTCTCCAAGCGATCTCCGTCAACTTCCACATCCGGCGTGGGATAATTTTGAATTATTTCTAGCAACGTCACCTGTCCGTCTTTACTAGCAGACAGGATCAACGCTGAGCGTAAAGCCTGCCGATCGGCAGCACGGGATGGCGTATAAATAACTTGACTTAGTTCATCGAGAATGACGTTACCAACTGGGCTATTTAATACTTTATCTAAAATCACCAAATCTACCCGCACTGGTGTGATTAAATATTGACGAATCGCTTGGGGATCTTGTCGCGCCAAAGCAAAATTTACCCGTAGCGAACGTGAAAGTTCGCCAGTTGCGGCAAAAGTTGCCAGTTCCTCCACTGAAATTGTTTCACGGAAGATACCATATTTCAGTACTACTCGTTCAGCAGCCAATGCAGGATTGCCCAGGAGTAGAAGAAAGGTGCTAACTATCACAATGGCTCGACGCAGCACTAAAAATTGACAACGCATTTCCTCTAATTATCCCCAGGCTGGCTTTTTCGAGGATGATATCAATTACAACTACTTGGTGCATCTAGCTCTAGGTATCTACCCTAGGGATAACTAGCACATGGCGATCGCTGCATCTCGTGGGTTACCCTGGTAAAATTTTCAGAGATGAATGAAATCATGTATGTGTTTTCTGACGAAACTTAGCTGATTAATTGCTAGTCATCCAGTATAGTTTTGCATGGGTTTGCTAGCTACTTAGCTGCTATATTTGACCCTGTTTAACCAATTGTAATTCAGCACATCACAGACACAAAAATGAAATATCGGGGTTTTCACATTTTTAAGGCTGCGCCACGCCAGCCGTCAGCCAACAATTTTCGCCTTCCTGCTAAACCCTTGCGTACCGGACTCACGGCTTTGTTAGTTGTTTCTGGAGCTTCCATACTACTGAATAGTTCGGTGAATGCTGGTTTTACCCAGCACACAGCAACACCCCCTATTTTAATAGCGCAGGTTCCGGCAAATGCAACAGTGATTTATGTCAACCCAGACACTGGTGCAGATACTGCTGGTGCTGGTGCAACAGCAGCAGCGCCTTATAAAACTATTACCTTCGCTCTCAATCAAGCCCAACCAGGTACTACTATTCAACTAGCACCTGGGATATATAACAGTGACAGTGGCGAAAAATTCCCACTCTTACTCAAAGAAGGGGTAACATTACGGGGTGATGAACAAAGTAGAGGTCAGGCAATTTTAATTACAGGTGGTGGTTTTTACACCAGTCGTACCTTTGCCCGACAAGACATTACAATCCTGGCTAACAACAATACCACTATCACAGGTGTCACTGTCACTAACCCCAATCAACGTGGTACCGCAGTTTGGGTGGAATCAAGTAATCCCAGAATCAACAATAATACTTTTACTAACAGTGTCAGAGAGGGTGTATTTGTCACTGGTTCAGGAAATCCCACAATAGAAAATAACCTGTTTGTGCAAAACCAAGGCAATGGGATTTCAGTAGCTAGAACTGCCCAAGGTGAAATCCGCAATAACTTATTTCAGGATACAGGTTTTGGTTTAGCTATAGGTGGTACTTCCACACCCTTAGTAGAAGGAAACCAGATCGTCCAAAACCAAGACGGTCTGTTTATCTCAGAGTCAGCCAGACCCATATTACGTAAAAATGTCATTCAGAATAATAAGCGAGATGGTATTGTAGCGACTGTCAACGCTTTACCTGACCTCGGTACTAATGAAAATCCCGGTGGCAATCTCATTCGTGGTAACGCTCGTCATGATGTGAACAATGCCACTAGAACTAATACAATTCTCGCTATTGGCAACGATATTGATCAAAGTCGGATTTCCGGTCAAGTAAATTTCGTTGCTGCTACTGTTGACCTACCTACAGGTCAAACCGCCTTTGGAGATGTACCAGAAGGTTACTGGGCTAAAGCTTACATCGAAGCCTTAGCCTCCCAAAATATCATTGCTGGCTTTCCTGATGGCACCTTTAAACCCAATGATCCTGTAACCCGCGCTCAATTTGCCACTATTATCACCAAAGCTTTAACACCACCAGTTAAACGCGCAGGCACTAATTTTAGAGATGTGGCCAGCAATTTCTGGGCTTACGCTGCCATTCAATCTGCTTACCGGAGTGAATTTCTGGCTGGCTATCCTGATGGTACATTTAAACCACAGCAGCAAATTCCTAGAGTACAGGCACTAGTTTCCTTAGCCAATGGTTTGGGCTTAACTGCCGACAATCAGAATGCCCTTTCTTTGTACACCGATGCTGCCCAGATTCCTAATTATGCGATTGGCCCGGTTGCGGCTGCGACTACAAAACAATTAGTGATTAACTATCCTACAGCTAGGCAACTCAATCCCAATCGTGCTGCGACTAGAGCCGAAATTGCTGCCTTTGTTTATCAAGCACTGGTCAATGCTGGCCGCGCCCAACCAATTCCCTCACCCTATTTGGTAACGGCTCAGTAAGCCTTGAGAGAGAAAATAAAAAGCGCCAGACTAACATTTTAGTTTGGCGCTTTCAAAGTTGTGATTTTTTAAAAATTTGGGGTTTTTAAATATAGCTAACCCCATTTGAATGAGATTGAGTTTATATTCAGGGTCTTTATATTTGCTGACCCCGTTTGAACAATTTACCAGTTTCTCAGAAATTTTTGTTTTTGGAGATTTCCTAATATTTTTTCTCTATTTATGTCTCAGATTTTGTCAAAATATAAATAAGTTTGAAGAAAACAATACCTTAAAATGAAGCTATATGAATGTTCAAGCAGCATACGATAATTGGTCAGCCACATACGATGTTGACAAAAATCTAACGCGTGATCTGGATCAAACCGTCACCAGAGAAACCTTGATGGTTTTGAAGTGTAAATCAGTAGTCGAAATTGGCTGTGGTACAGGTAAAAATACGCTTTTGCTTTCACAACTTGCTAAGAAAGTTTATGCGCTCGATTTTTCAGCACACATGATAGAAAAAGCGAAAGAGAAAGTGAGGTCAGCTAATGTGGTGTTTATTACAGAAGACATCACGAAACAATGGACTTGTCGCAATGAGTCTGCCGATTTAGTCACTTGTAATCTTGTTCTAGAACACATCGAAAACCTCAGCTTGATATTTTCAGAAGCATTCCGTGTATTAGTCAAAGGAGGATACTTTTTTATTTCTGAGCTTCATCCATTCAGGCAATATCAAGGAACAAAAGCTAATTTTCAAAGACATCAAGAAATCATTGAAATTCCAGCATTTGTGCATCATCTATCAGACTTTTTTAACACAGCGAAAGATCATGGGTTCCTACTTGAGGGTTTCAAAGAGTGGTGGCATGAACAAGATCAAAATAAACTACCAAGGATTGTATCAATGTTGTTTAGAAAGTAAAGATTTATTAAGCAAACCTAGTTAAAAACACGTGATTGACGATTGATTATAACAGAATCTTGACGGGGCAAGCGTTATAAAGAATTATGCTTTTGTTTTAAATGAAATCCTTACAGGATAGGGCTTGCAATGAATTTGAACCAGGTTTTTCATAAAAATAACCGAAAAACCAAAAAAATTAACTGTTAATTTTTTGCTTCAGCACTGATAAGTACCTACGCATAAACATTTAGCGATTTTTCAACACGTCTGAAATCGCTGTATTCCAATACTGTCACCGTTCGGACTTCGGCGTGAGCGTTAGCGTTCGACTGAGCGCTCACGCCGAAGCCTGTCCCCTGTCCCCTGTCCCCTGTTTTGCCGTCTTTGCTCCCAGCGCCAGAGGAAGACCATCAGAGCAACAATTCCTACTTGAAGAGCCAAATTAGGCAAAGCGCTATCAATTTCTCGTCCAGCAAGCACTTGAAAAAAGAAAATAAATGCACCAATCAAACCAGAAGCACCGCAACCAATATAGATAAATTGCCGCAAGCCACGATAGGGGGCTGCTATTTCAGCTTTGAGGCGGGCATATTGTTCAGGGTTAAGGCGATTTTTGGGATTTATTTCGGGCATAAAAAGTAATGCTATAATTACTGACTGTGTGCGCCGATGTGGCTCAGTGGTAGAGCAGCTGATTCGTAATCAGCAGGCCACGGGTTCAAATCCCGTCATCGGCTTGGCTTCAAGTGTTACATAGATCCAGCCTATAACCAATTGGGTATAGCAATTCCGACTCCGGTAAGGTACAAAATGACCCCTCCCCAACCCCAGGGCTGATTCGTTCCCTAAAAGGGTTAAAATTGCAAGGACAAATCCACAATTAAGACCGAAAATTTTGGCATCTTCAGTCCGAAATACCTGATTTTTCTTTGCGTCTTTGCGCCTTTGCGTGAGATTATCCTCTTGACAAATCTCCAACACAAGCGAATGAAACAGCCCTGTCCCCAACCCTCCCCTTGGCAAGGGGAGGGTGCGCGACAGCGCGGGTGGGGTGTATTTCACGTGACTGGGAAACGCTATATAAAAATAAACAATACCGCAGTTTCATCGCTTCAGTCTGATCAAGCAAACTTTTTGATTTTGTTCAGTCATTTGTCAACGACTTTAGCCAGATCAGATCCCCTAGAGGAAGGAACAAAAACGAAGTAGTAATTTCCACAACAGGTAACAGAAGAAGAAAAAATATTACCTCCAGAACTCTCATTTGAGTTCTGACAATTCTGGGTAATAGCGCCGGAATTAATGTGGAAGCAGATAGGCGATCGCTAGAACAAATACCTAATAGCCAATACCTCCGCCAATTTACGAGGGTGAGATGATGATGCTTTAACCATTAACTCCCATTTCTCACTCGGCTTGGCAAAAACAATCAGTCATAAAAATTCCTTCTAGGTTTCCCACAAAGGTTTTTTAACGTATTGAAGGCAGGATAAGGGTTTCAGATTTAAAACGACTTTTGCGTAAGTCCTGTTTCACTCAAGGCAAAATTTATCCCAATAACGGTTTAATGCTTCTTGCGCTGTCCCACCATATCCATCCCAATTGTCATAGACAACCATAAATCGCAGAAATTGACACACTGCTTTTGATTGCTCCGTTGTTAACACCCTAAAGTAGGATAATTGATGTTCCTTGAGTCCCTTCCTTTTTTTCGTATCTTCGTGAAGTAGCAAAGAATAAATTGCTGAATAAACAGCGTTTGAGCGAGAGGTTATATAGTTGTTGAGTGAATAGAGCATATAGGCAGGAATATAGTACCGCCATCCTTTGGGGTCGAGAAAGGCTAAAGCATCGTGTAACTTCTCAATCCATTCCCAAGGGACATCCTGCCACCGCTTATCTGTATCCATTTTTCGTGCCACCATACGTTCTTCCATGCCTCCCCAATCATCAATTACTCTTGCTTCATGAAGAGAAACCCCATCTGAGCGAACTACATCTTCAAAGGCACTAGTAATTTGTGCAATCACTTTTGGTCTAGCTGCTTCTGCCAGAACATGAAGGGGCTGCCAGTTTGGTATTCGCTGGTCTTGTTCTGTGGGACGACGCACTTGGGCAAGCCAAGCAGCATCACACGCGCCCAACTCAACAAAATTGCGCTGGGCAATCAGCAGCCGTGAGTGTTCTCCGGTGTCTTCCCAAAAGCAAATGGGACAGACCAGATAAGTATCTGGTGGCTTTTCTAATAGGGTTAGATAGCCACAGCAGGGACAAGGATAAAGGGTTGCGGGATTTTGACTCATCATTCCCTAGCAAACTCTACTAAAAGATTTTCTCACCCAAACAGCACCAACCTAAGTAATAAGCGATCGCCTATCTCCCTATATTTCTTTTAGGAATTCTGACTATTTGCACCTTTGTGTGGGATAGTTGAAACTATTGAAAACTCTGGTCTAGCTTAAGGCCGATGAGTACCATCAGGGATGCAAATGCGGCATTCATCTCGTCCTAGTCCTGGTTCAGCGCAGATCTGCCCCCTCGGACATGGTGGGGATGTTTCTACCGCAGGACTACCGCGACGCACTCTTCCTGTAACTCTGTACTCAACACCAGATTTTTTAAAAGTCATATTAATAGGAATCCCTCGTGTACCTGCATCTTGGATTTCTTGATAACTCCATGTAGCAAAATCGGCATTTATATAATCATCTGGATCAAGAAAGCCAAAAATACCAAATCTTCTCAAGGTTCCTTGTTTAATTGCATTTTGCATTGCTGTTCTAATATTCCTTTTAAGAGTCTCAATATCCGGTTCATCGAAATTACGAATAGTCTGTTCTAAGTCATTTTTCAGCACCTTTACCAGCGCCCTTTGTGCCGCATTTGCAGCTTTTGTCGGAGTAGCATCTTCTTCCATTGCAATCACTATAAGTCCCACGATGCTTTTTTCTTTCGCCAGATTACCTGGTAGTTTTCCAGCAATCGGTAAGATACTATTTGTGAAACGTCCAGTGCTACTAGGAATTGGGAACCTGTGTCCAGCTTTAACGCCTTTGCGTCTTAAGTTACCATGAGTTTTACTAGGGCTTTGGATGCGAACGGTAGCATCAGAAAACTTCCGTAAATCGATTGTTGTACCGTCTGCATAAATAGCAGCTACAAACAGGTAAGGCTCATCACCATTGCTATAAAAACTGTCTTCATCTGCGTTGATACAAATGAATTCGGTTAGTTCAATAGTCACAGGCATTGAGTCTGCCTCTGGTGGTCTTGCTTGGGATATCAGCCTGGGTGTTGGCGGATTTATGCATATTGGTGCTGGATTCTCACCTCGACAATCGAGTTTCCCATGAGCTGTAGACCCGGCTAAGAATAAAGGCGATGCAGAAAGCAAGAGACCTAAACTGCATAAAGCAGCCTTGAATGAATATTTATGAGATTTCATATCTTTGTTTTTCGTAATTGTTGGACTTAATTGAAGGTTACAAGTAAATCTGCGCATCAAGCCTGTGTAGCCGTGACTTCTAGTGCAGGAGTGCAAGATATAAGTATTTCTTAGTCACTCAAGAAAACCAAATTTTTATATAAAATTCGAGAAATATTTTTGGTTAATAATTTTGCTCATATATATCAAGTGAAAAAGTTACTGTTGAATGAGTACTCTTCTTACACGATTGAGATTAAATTCTTGGGTAGTGCCATCATCCATTTCTATCCGAAGCATTCCCTGATTTGGCACAGTCAGAACTGAAGTATTAGTTCCTGTTGTAGGCGACTGGGTATTAGCAAACTTCACAGCACCATCCAGTCTTACTTTGTAACCACCAGTTTTATTAAAATGATTCCATCTAACACGCATCACAACAGGTTGTTGCTTGTTGAATTGAATACGTCTAATTTCTCGCGCACTGTGAAATTCAACAGATGATTTCCTAAAAGACAAAAGTTCTTTAGCATTAGTTGTATCGAATAAATCAACAGTAATAGACAGAGAATTCCTTTCTGGTAGAACATCAAGTGTAACAGTGACTTCACCAGGCCCAGCAATGAAGCTGTAAAAGTACTCACTAGTATCATCTTTACCTACTTGACCAGTGACTACATTAGATGTGAGTGGTGTAGGATTGTCTCTATCTTTTGATTGAGCGTTAGCTGGAAAGACAAAAGTAGTAAGTGTTAATAATAAACACAATCCATGACTTAGTAACGTTGTTTGCTGTTGGTTGTCTTTAATTTTCATACTCTCTCCACAAGCAGAATCTGTAGATCACATAATTGTCAACAGTAATTTTTGACAGGTTAAATTAAATACCCTACCGCTTGCAGTAGGGTATTTTTACATCTCTCACTCTTAGTGGCTCGTCTTCATTTAACAACAATTTCTAGATACTGCATTCCAATTTGGAAGAATGAACGAATTTTCGAAGTTTCAGCCAACGAAAAATTAAGGTTTCACCCCAGAGTGACGGAAGAGGGTTAGTACTGATAAAAGTAGCGATCTACTGGCTGTATTTTATAAGTGGGAATCCGCATCCGCGTGGGTGCTGAACTTCTTTTAGGTGCTTCCTCACAACTTCCATTATCAGTACACCAATAGGTTGGTGATCCATTTTTAGTACATTCGGTAAAGTTAGTTGCTATACGTTCGCATTTGTACCCCCTTTCCTCTAAATCACCTTTGTCATTTTGTGTTTGACTTCGATTGATGAGAGCAAAACTTTGTCCAGTTAAACTTAGCACTATTGGCAATGCAAAAAGCGCAGTTGTTAAAATGATATGCCTGACTTTCATAGAAATTCCCCAATTTTTAAAAAGCTTTATGGTTTTATACAAAATCTTCAAAAATTATTTTTGTAAATGACATGTATAAATATCCAAGTAATGCAGGGATTAATATACAGCAGATTTCAGCTTTGTGAGGTACATGAATACCCCACCCGCGCTATCGCGCACCCTGCCTTTACCAAGGGGTTGGGGAGGGGTGTACCTTATGTACTTGCATGCAAGATGCTGTAAATAACAAGGTAAAAGGATATCTACATGGATGGATAATAACGAGTAAGTTATTCATGTTCAATACGGAAAATCCCGTATTCAAATATTAAGAAATTGATACACTATGCGTTTTATCAGCACACTTTCTGTCAAATTGGTTTTATAGCAATAGGAGAGGGGAAATGACTACTTTGAGGCAAAGGGATGTTCGACAAATACAGCACTTTCTTCAGGAATTGCATACACTCTGCAACTTAGAAATACTGGCAACAAGGGTAATCTCAACTTTGCCGCAGGTAGTTGCTTCAGATGTGGTAGCTTGGTCACCAGTAAACTTTCCCAAAAACCGGATATCACCTTTTATCACATCAAAAAACTTTGACTCTCCTATGCTGGAAGATGTTGAGAGAACTGCCCATGATCATTTCTATGAACATCCACTAGCTAGACACTATGTGGTAACCAATGATGGCGGGGCTTATAAGATATCAGATTTTTTGTGTGAGCAAGAACTTCACCGCTTAGAGGGCTTATATCATGGGTTTTTGCGATTGATCGATGCAGAAGAGCAAATGATTATGGTACTACCAATAGCCTCTGCCAGTTTTTCATTACATAATTCATTTACAGATATTGTAATTGCGCTGCATCGACCACAACGGAATTTTTCTGAACGCGATCGCCTGGTGCTGAACTTACTACGTCCTCATCTAATTCAAGCTTATGAAAATGCCAAGGTCTTCAGCCAAATGCAGCAAGAGTTAACCCGATTACACCAAACGATGGAGCAATTGGGCATGATTACAATGTCAGCCAGTGGAAATGTTCAAGTTATGACACAAAAAGCCTGGGAGATGCTGACGCAATATTTCTCATATTCTCGGACACAAGGCTTTAATTTACCAGAACTTTTACAACATTGGGTAAATTATCAAATCTCTCAGTCTGACAATGATCATGTGACTCCATTTTATCCACCCCTGCGAATTGAACAAGAACATAAGTGCTTAATTGTCCGCTTAATTTGCGATCGCCCACAAGAACAATACTTACTCATGCTGGAAGAACAGCCACTTAGTTCGTTTTCTCTCCAATCATTGGAAATGCTGGGATTAACAAGACGTGAAGCAGAAATCTTATTTTGGGGTGCTAAAGACAAAAGCACAAAGGAGATCGCTTCTCTGCTCGACTGTAGTGATAAAACAGTGGAAAAACACTTTGAGCATATCTACGAAAAACTCGGTGTTCAAACTCGCATTGCCGCTATTATGCAAGCATTAGATAAACTGGGACTTATAAATCATAGAAATCCTAGTTTGTAGCAACGAAAAAAAGGATTTTTACACTAATGCTAAGTTTTGCAACTAAATGTATAAGTCTGAGAACGATGGAAATATTAACCCTTTAGAAAGACCTGATAAATATTCAGTATGGATGGACAACTACAACAGATAATAATCCAAATCAAATCTTCTCCACCTGAAACCAAAGAGCATCAACTTAGCCAAAGTATAAAAAATAAAATAATTATAACTAAGTATCAATTGGTTTGTCTAGTTAAGAAATTCAATCAGGATCAATTTGTTTTTTATTTAAGACTAAAAGTTAAAAATTTAATATTAGACAATTATTTTCATGCACTCAACACTTTAAGTCAGATAATCAAAATCCTTAATTTAACTTTACTATTTTTGACAAATAGCCTCTAAAGGTTGCAAAATTTCCGCAATGATTGGATCATCAGACTTTAAATCACCATCAGCAGAAACTTTGCAATTTTGCCACCACTCAGGATCATATTCAAACAGAGACTTGAGCAGACTAATGAAATAAGGTGTTTCCCGTAGCTTGTCCCCTTTTTCTGTGAGTGCTTGTAGGTAGTCTATCTCCATTACCGAGCAACAGATGCGTAGATATGAAACTATTCGCAATAGTTCAGGGTTAGGAGTGCCCAAGAGAAGCTGTCTAGCAGATTGTATTTGCTGTTGGGGAGTCTTCCCTTCTCTTGCTATACTTTTGGATACGTTCCCTTCTGCTTCTGTTAACATTTTAGTTTCTGATTATATTGAAATCACTAGCAGCTAATAATTACTCTATATACTTAAATGCCTAACTCAAATTGAGTTTAGTGAATAGTAAACTGAATAATGTCCGGATCTTTTTTATGTAGTTTTGACGACCTGAATGGATATAAGTTAAAAAAACAGTATCAAGTTATACAAAAAACTAATTTGACATTGTATGTGCCATCAGGTATTCAAATACACGAATATCAATCACCTGTGGAAACTGGGTTTTAGAGCCAGAACAGAACATTTATCTACTCACTACGAATATATGCCTTGTTCTGCACTTGTTTACTAGGGGAAAAAATCATAAAAAATCAGGTTTTTGCTAGTAGAGATGATTTTTTTACGTAAATAAACTTAAAATCAGCTTTATTATCAAATAAACACTCTTTCGTCAATCTAGTGGTAAAACTGATATTTTCTGTCGTTTCAGTCGGCAAAGTTTCGTGAAAGTTTCCCAGACTGATATAAAGAGAGTTAATTTGCCAGTAGTTTCAGCATCTTCTACCTAATGCCTGTGGGATCAATAGACATGACTTATGAAGCTGCAATGCTACTGTTAGATACAGTGTTGCAGCAAAAGCCTTTAACTGATACTCAAGAGTTAGTACTCCGGAAGTCTTGGGAAGGGTACACCTATGCACAGATTGCTGAAAGCTCAGGCTATGACGATGATTACATCCGAGACGTAGGTTTTAGGTTATGGCAAACTCTTTCCCAGGCGTTGGGAGAAAATGTCACTAAAAATAATGTTAAATCAGTCTTAAGACGGCGTTATTCTCGCTTATTGAAAACAGAGTCTCGTAGTCACAAGTCAGTAGAATCACCAGTATCTGCCCAGCAGCATCAAGACTGGGGAGAAGCAATTGATGTTTCTGTCTTCTATGGACGCACCGCAGAGCTTAACTTGCTGCAACAATGGATTGTGAATGATCAATGCCGCCTAGTAGCGCTGCTAGGCATGGGCGGGATGGGTAAAACAGCTTTGTCGGTGAAGTTAGCAGAACGGGTGCAGGGTAATTTTGATTACGTAATTTGGCGTAGTCTCCGGAATGCGCCACCCGTAGTTAATATTTTGAGAGAAATAATTTTATTTGTTTCGCAGCAGCAAGAAGTTAATTTACCAGAAACTACAGAAGCGAAAATCTGTTGCTTAATCAAGTATCTACGTCGGCAACGTTGTCTGATTGTCCTGGATAATGTCGAGTCAATTTTACAGAGTGGAGAACAAGCTGGGCGCTATCGTTCTGGATATGAAGAATATGGTCAACTTTGCAGACGAGTCGCAGATGAATCCCATCAAAGTTGTTTGGTATTGACAAGTCGGGAAAAACCAAGTGGCTTCACAGCCAGAGAAGGTAAAACCTTACCGGTGCGATCGCTACAACTAACTGGTTTGGAACCAGCAGAAGCACAAAAAATTTTTACAGATAAGGGATTAGTCAATTCCGCCGATGAATGTAATCAGCTGATTCATTATTATTCCGGCAATCCTCTGGCGTTAAAAATTGCCGCAACCACAATTCAAACTTTATTTGATGGGAATATTACTGAATTTACACAACAGGGTCAAGTTGTCATTGGCGACATTTGGGAACTGTTAGAGCAACAGTTTCATCGCTTGTCATCTCATGAAAAACAAGTAATGTACTGGCTAGCGCTGAAGCGGGAATGGGTGACACTGCTGGAATTACAAGAGGATATTATACCAAAAATTTCCGAGCGGGAACTGCTAGAAGCACTGTTGTCTTTACGGGGGCGATCGCTAATTGAAAGGCTCTCAGGTAGCTATACCCAACAAACTGTGGTCATGGAATACATGATCAAGAAACTTATTGATCAAGTTTGTGAGGAACTGACAACGGGAAACATCCAATTATTCAATTCCTACGCCCTGATATGTGCTACTGCCAAAGATTATGTCCGAGAAAGTCAGATCCGGGTAATAGTACAACCGATCTTGAGCAGGTTAAAAATTAGCTTGAGAACCCAAGCAGCAATTAAACAAAAACTTGATAACGTTATTGTAAAACTGCGGGAAAAATCTGCAACAATCCCCGGATACGCCAGTGGTAATACAATCAACTTACTGCGTCAACTGCAAGTAGATTTTACAGGCTACGATTTTTCTAATTTAACGATTTGGCAAGCTGACCTTCAAGGCGCTAACTTACCGCAGGTAAATTTTACCAACGCCGAGTTCAATAAATCAACGTTTAGTGAAGCTCTGGTGAACATCTTGTGGGTAGAATTCAGTCCCGATGGCAAATTCCTCGCTACCAGTGATGCCAATGGTGGAGTCCGTCTGTGGAATGTGGACAATTTGCAACAACTGCAAAGCTTTGAAGGACATCTCGGCTGGGTTTGGGCAGTGACCTTTACTAAAGATGGCAAAACTCTGGCAAGTTGCTGTGACGATGGCACTGTCAAGGTGTGGGATGTCAGCACAGGTGATTGCCTGCACACCTTACAAGAAGATGCCGTGCGTGGTTGGTCAGTTAACTTTAGCCCAGATGGCACCTTGCTGGCTAGTAATAGAGCCGACCACACAGTCAAGCTCTGGGATGTCAATAGCGGTCAATGTCTGAAAACATTGCGAGGACACACAAATATTGTTCGTCCAGTTGCCTTTAGCCCAGATGGGGCAATTCTAGCAACTGGGAGTGACGACAACACCGTAAAACTCTGGGATATTAGCACGGGTGAATGTCTGTACACTTTGTCAGAACATACTCAAGGAGTTTGGTCAGTTACCTTCAGTCCTGATGGCAAAACCTTAGCTAGTGGGAGTCAAGACAAAACGGTGAAACTGTGGGATGTAGCTACAGGTAAATGCTGGCGAACCTTACAAGGCAAGCAAATTGAATTTGTGTGGTCAGTTGCCTTTAGTCCTAATGGTCACAACCTAGCGATCGCCAGCGAATTGCCTTCAATTAGCTTGTGGGATATTAATACAGGACAGTGCATCCAAACCTTATTTGGTCACTCTGGTCGTGTCTGGTCAGTTGACTTTAGTCCTGATAGCCAAATTTTGGCAAGTGCCGCCGAAGACCAAAGTGTAAAATTATGGCAAATTTCCACAGGACAATGCATCAAAACATTGCAGGGGTATCCAACTTTTGTTTACTCTGTGGCTTTTAGTTCTAATGGTCAGCTTTTAGCTAGTAATACTGGCAACATCATTAGAATTTGGGATATCGCCACTGGCAAGTGTCGAAAACATTTGCATGGGCATACTCGGGAAGTGATGGCATTGGTCTTTAGTACGGATGGTCAAACTCTTTTTAGTGGCAGCTGCGATCAGACTATTCGCATTTGGGATGTAAATACAGGGCAATGTTTAAGAACTTTACCAGGACATACAAGTTTTGTATTTTCACTAACCTGTAGCCCAGATGGTCAAACTCTTGCTAGTGGGAGTGCAGACAAGACAATAAAACTGTGGAATGTCAAAACTGGTCAATGCCTCAAGACTTTAGAAGGGAATTCAAATTGGGTGTTCTCAGTTGCCTGGAGTCCAGATGGGCAATTGTTAGCTAGTAGCAGCGATAATAGCATTTATTTATGGGATGTCCAGACAGGTCAACCTCTCAAAGTAGTACCAGGACATCAGAGTTGGTTTGGTGCCATCGCCTTCAGTCCAGATGGGCAAAAACTGGTCGGGGGAGGTATAGAAAACACAGTGAACTTATGGGATGTCAAAACAGGGAAATGCCAACAAAATTTGCACGGACATACCAAAACTGTGACCGATGTTAAGTTTAGTCCCCAAGGCAATCAGCTGGCTAGCGTGAGTCATGATCAAACCATTAAGCTTTGGGATAGCCATACAGGAGAATGTTTGAACACCATCGTGGGGCACACGAATTGGATTTGGGCAGTTACCTTCCACCCTCACGGACAGATCCTCGCCAGTGGAAGTCAAGATGAAACGATTCGGCTTTGGGACATAGCCACAGGCAAGTGTTTACAGACATTGCGATCGCCCCGTCCCTATGAAGGGATGAACATTAAAGGTGTTACAGGTTTAACCGCGACCCAGAAAGCAACTTTACACATCTTGGGAGCAGTAGAATAAGTGACTATTGGAGAAAATCTGTTTCACAAAAAGCTGTTAATAACTCGATTTGGCACTGTGATCACATACGTTAACGAGGTTAGTAAGACATCTGGAAGTTTACGGTAAACCACCTGTCGATAATTAATTAGTTGAGATGGAATTCTCAGTAGTTGTTGTTAATCTTGTGGGCAGTATGTCGTGACAAATTTTTAATAGTTGAGTAGCAATCAGAGATGGAGAAAAGTTTTTCTGAACATATTGGCTGGACTCGTAGCCTCGTTTAATTGCTGCTTCTGGATTATTCAAGCAGTATCTCATACAGTTGGCTAATCCTTCTACATCTTCATTTTCAAAAAATATGTTGTGTTGCCCAGCTACTTCTGGTAATCCCCCCATCCTGGAAACAATAGAGCAGGTTTGAACACTAGAGGCTTCTAGCACTACATAACCAGCTGGTTCTTGCCAGCGAGAAGGTGCAACCAAGGCTAGTGCATCTTGAACTTTTGCCAGTGCTTCTTGATTGGGGAGTTGACCCAAAAAACTAACACTATTGAGAATGTCTAAATCAGATGCTAGCTTTTGCAATTGTTTAGTTTGTCCTCCCTCACCAATGATTAATACTTGAAATTTTTGATTTTCATTTTGCAAAATTTGTACTGCTTTTAATAAAATATCAACTCCCTTATCTTTATCTAATCTACCTACAAAAATAAACTTATATGGATTAAATAAAGTCTTTAAGGTTTTTTGCTGATGCTGATATTTGACTTCAATAGGGTTATACAAAGTTTCTACTGGATAGGGGAATGCACAAGATTCTCCTAAGAAACTGCTACAAGCTGTACGATAATCAACTAAAATTGCTGTACACAGGCGGGTTGCTAGTTTAGCCCATTTAACAACAGTGTATAATTTCCATTTCCAAGGTGCGTTAGGTTTAGGTAATGTTCTTTTTAACTCTACTTTTAGTCTTTGAGAAAATGGCAGTTTTTCATAATTAGTATGAATAGATTGATAAAAAGTATAATGATATTTAATAATTATTTTTTTCCTAAAAAGCTTGCACAGTATTGCAAATGTTAAATCATTTGAGTTCATATGTACCACATCAGACCAGGCTATATGACTCAAAATTTTTGTTATATTATCTTGTTTTGTAGAAATAGTTTTGACTTCTATATTTCTGTTTATCAGTTCGGGAATAATAGAATAAATATAAGTTAAAACTCCAGAGATTTCATTGTCATAATGACGGTGTTGAATTAAAATCTTCATGTCTCAATATGTTTTTTATAGTTGAATTGATACTAATATTTCTTGAATTGCATTTTTTACTTGAGACGTATCTTTAACGAATTTGCTAAATGGGATGTCTTTAGTCCAAGTTTCATAAAAAGCTTCACTTTTGTAGTAACTATTTGGTAATAGAATGTGAGGTTTTTTTAAAAGAAGACAAAGAATATGTCCATGTAAGCGGTTTGTAATTACTAGCCTATGCTGCTGTATTTGGTAAATACCACTGTGCATAAAATTCAAAGAGCGTTGATGCATAGATGGTCGATATAGCTTACTAAAACTAACGCTATCAGGATGCGAATTTTGCCATTTCTGTCGAGAAATCCACTCTGTGGGAGTTGCTAAACCCCTTTGCCACACTTCTCTATATACGGTAGCAACAGACTGCGTTAACTTTTTTGTGGGATGTCCAATTTTCCACTGATACGAAATCCAGTCTTCCACAACTAAATTAGGCAGTTCAAAAGTGTTGTTATTCAATTGTTGCTGATTAATTTCTTTATCTTTTCTACAGTGGTATAATATTGATGATTTTACACTTTTAATGTATGAAATTTTAGGTAAATTCGTCATTTGAAAAGCTATATCAGGTGCCTTGATAATTGTACATTTATCAAAGGCTTCGCTGGCTATTTTGTAACTGCGATTATCTCGAATAAATATAGTTAAGTTTGGATGGGAATTAAATATTTGGGCTGCTGTTTTTAAATTAGCATCCTTCTTAAAATACACACTTTGAGGTAAAATAATGATCGGGCGATCGCGATATTTTACAATAATTTCTTCTCGAAATTTTTGGTGTTCAGTCCATAAATCTCCTAAACTGCCACCCCCATGAAAAACTATAGGAGACTTACCAATTTGTTCTTCTAAAGTCTTGGGAGAAAAATCATGTATACTAGCAGCGTATTTAATCTGGGTTTTCATGACGTTAGTCAGATAAATTACACCACCAAGCCAAATTAAGTGATCGCCTATATTAGGATGGTCTGGATAGTCTAGTAATGCACATGACTTAAAACTGTCTATTTGTCCTAAAGCTTGGTGCAAATATTCTGTAATTTTTTCTGGGCTAGAAATAGTCATTTTATTAACATATCCAATTTTTGTGGTTCAAATTATAACGATATTGGTCGTTATCAGCAGATTGATTGTGCAAAAACGCAAATAAAAAATTACTTTAATATCAAAATTTTATTGGCTTTTACGTAGCCAGAATAAATAAAATGGGCTGAGTAAAGTACTGGAGAGTAACTCTAATTCACAAGTAGCAATTAAATTATTTTTGATATTACCTTTATACTTCCATAAATGAATGATTAACCGTCGTATATCATTGAGCAAATACATGATGACATACAAAGGTCTTTGCCATACTTTCAGACGAATCATGCGGACATGATGCTTAGCTAACCCAATACCACGGACTAAGGAAACTAAGTAATTTTCTTCTAATCGCCAACTTGGTATTTGGTGATAAATAAGCATATCAGGGTTATACCAAATATCCCAACCAGCATTTTGAATATATATGAGTGCTTCTATATCTTCACTTGCCAGCATGGAGTTTTTAATTCTGCCTACTAAAAATAGTTTATTAGGTACATTATCTAACCATGCTTCTCTACGAACTACTAATCCTGCGGCTGGTGGAAGTACACGTTTACGGCGTTCATAAATATGTGCTTTTGCCCCCCGATCAATAATTGCCAGAAATATTGCTAATTTTTTAAAATTTTGGGGAGGATTTGTTTCAAAATTAGGGTGAATCCGACCATTATATGCCCCTGCTTGAGGATGTGTGCAACCAAAAGCATAAGCAGATGCTACCCAATTTGCAGCCGGTAGATTATCATCATCTAGAAATCCAATAAATTTACCTCTAGATTGCTCTATAGCACTTTGTCTGGCATAAGCTAATCCTTGCGTTGGCTCAAAAAAATACTTAAGAAAAGAGGATGAAGGCCAGTTGGACTGAAATTCTTGTACAATTTGCGCTGTGTTATCTTTACTATTGTTGTCGATAACAACAACTTCCCATCTCAGGCTTTCTGGATGAATTTGTTCTTTAAGTTTATTTAAAACTTGGGGTAATCGATTTTCACCATTGTAAGTACATATAGCGATACTAAGATCGATCATTACTTTATATTTATAAACTCTTCAGTAGATTTTACCACTAACTCATTTTCTCAATTGAAGAGTTTGCCAAGTTTTTATCAAACCATTATCAGAACTTGATTAAAGTTTAACTGGTCACGCCCAAAATTCTCCATCTTCCTGCGAGAAACTACGCAAACAGCATTTTGCTGTGCTGTTTGCTGAGCAACTGACGTTTTGGAATCCCCGTCCCTCTATGGGGCTACGGTGTACACACAAATATAGGCTGTAAGGGTTTCGACTCTTTTAGCCACCATAAATACCCAATTTTTGGTCAGTGGGATACTCTTAGGACTTACGCAAAATACTTCTTTAACTCTCATTCCTCCGTGTTCTCTGTGCCTCTGCGATACGATTCTTCCGTAACTTGTGCGTAAGTCCTAATTCTATATTATGCCGCTAATTTGAGGGCTAGGGCACGAAACCAAGGTTTAGGTAGGATTTTAAGACTTGTGTGTACACGGTAGCTCTATGGGGTGGAGAGAAGTCAATACGCTTCAATTTGCGGTGAACTGATTCAAAACTCGCCAAAGCACAGTGTAACACCATCAGAACGGCGGCGAACTGGTCGGAAGGCCAGGATAATATCACTGCTGTTGATTTGTTGTAGTTGGTTTACGGAAACAGGCTGACCACTTAAAATTTTCTCGGGCAGTTGAAATTGCAGCGATCGCACCCATATAATTACTGGTTAATTAACCATCTACTGGATGCGGAGAATTGGCTTATATGTCATCCTAGAAAACGAGAGTTAATTCGGTGAGTATTTTTGTTTTTAGTATTGACAGGCTTGTCCCTTTTGGTATTGACAGAGTTTTCTCCGAAATTTACATCTCTATACAGTGATAATTTTGGAGATAATCAATGTCAATTTATGTAGGCAACCTCTCTTATGAAGTTACCCAAGACACCTTAAGCGCTGTTTTTGCAGAATACGGCACTGTCAGGCGTGTTCAACTACCTACTGATCGTGAAACAGGACAACTACGTGGTTTCGGATTTGTAGAAATGGGCAGCGAAGCTGAAGAAGCAGCTGCGATTGAAGCCCTCGATGGTGCTGAATGGATGGGTCGTGACCTCAAAGTTAACAAAGCCAAGCCCAGGGAAGACAGAGGTTCTTCTGGTAACCGGGGAGGATACGGTGGCGGTGGACGTAACCGCTACTAGGCTTTGAAACCTGAAATTTTACCAGCGAAGTTTCAGGTCAGAAAAAGAGTCTGTCTTTTTTTGCACTTGAGTCAGCTGGGCAGTTTACCATTCTTTTATGAGCTATTAAGTAAGTCAAATTAGCAGGAGAGATAATGACCCAAATAATAGTGGGTGACAATGAACACATTGAGTCAGCCTTACGCCGATTTAAACGAGAAGTTTCCAAGGCTGGGATTTTTCCAGATATGAGGAAGCATCGTCACTTTGAAACGCCGATTGAAAAACGCAAGCGTAAAGAAATTGCCAAGCACAGGCAAGGTAAGAGACGTTTCCGCACTTGATAGGTGACATATGACATAGATTTCATTCAGGCCCTCAGACATTTCATGAGGGCTTTTCTTCTGGAAATCGGCACAAGTCATCAAAAAGTCACAATGGAATTTTCATTCCTTAGCAGAAAATCAATGCCTGCTAATCAAGGTGAATAAAGAATAGCCACAGATAACAAAAATAAAAGCGATCGCCGCCGAAAAAATTACTACATCCCTGACAATAAATAAAATCCAATCTTTTCTAAGTTCCTGTCTAAACTTAAGTTCTCGCAGATGGCGATCAAGTTCTGCGTCTGCTTGTGACTGTAAATTTACTGGAGCTATTACTTTTGATGCATCTGTGACATCTGCCATAAATTTAGTGCTGAATTCCTTGCTGCAACCTTTAAAACATCCTTTAATACTTTTCTAGCCTCCCAGACCTCAGAATATACTTTTGAAAGTGTCCTTGTATAAATTTTAACTTAAGCTTATTAATCATTTGGCAAATTTGCAAACGCCTGTCTAACTAAATTTTTAGTCTTATCTTCCAAACGCTGCCAATCTACTTCACCCACTTCATCAATTAAACTAGTATCAATGTTAGCTGCTTCATTTTCCGGTGTGTAATCTAGAAAACACACTTGATAACATAGTTCCCACAAATCTATACTTACGTGTTGCTGTTGACGTTGCAAACGCAGATGATATCCTGGATGGGGCGTTGGCAGATCAGCAAGAGTATCTCTGATGGCATCTGCCTGTTCTGATGTTGCGGTTTCCATTTCTTGCAACAGCTGAGTTACCAAAGCTTTAATTTCATCAGTGGTGCTAGCTGGCCAAATCAGCACATCATGGTAAGTTCCCTTCCAAGTAGATGCATCAAGATGTTTACGGATATTATCCACAACACGAATGAAAGCAGGTTGCATGAGGAGTTCAGCCTGCTGCCATGTGACTGGGTTGGTTATTCTCGGTGGCATTGGTATTAAACAGGGGCACTAAAAGACAAATAAACAGTCTGCGTTTATTAAAAAACTAATTTTTTAGTTTAAATCTTTATCTCAAGATAGCGGATTTCATTCAAGAAAATTTGGAGATATTTATTACCATCAGCAAAATTAAGTAATAACTCTGAGGGGAAAATATGATAGGCAAGTTGCTAGACCATCGTTACCAAGTGATTAAAGTCCTGGCTCAGGGAGGATTTGGTCAAACTTATATTGCCCAAGATACCAGGCGGCCAGGCAACCCTATTTGTGTTGTCAAGCACCTCAAACCCACAAGTTCCGACCCCAGAGTTTTTGAGACTGCCAAGCGTTTGTTCAACAGCGAAGCCGAAACCTTAGAAAATTTAGGCAATCATGACCAAATACCCAGGCTGCTGGCTTACTTTGATGAAAACCAAGAATTTTATTTAGTACAAGAATTTATTGCCGGACAAACCTTAGCTGAGGAACTCATACCCGGTCAACGTTGGAGTGAAAGCCAAGTCATTCAAATGTTGCAAGAAATTTTAGAAATCCTAGAGTTTGTTCACAGTCAAGGTGTGATTCACCGTGATATTAAGCCAGATAACATCATCCGTCGTGCCTCTGACCATAAGTTAGTTTTAGTAGACTTTGGGGCAGTAAAGCAGTTGCGGACACCAATGGTGACGGTTGGTGGACAACCTACTGCCACAGTAGCCATTGGGACTCCTGGCTATATGCCTACGGAACAAGGGCAAGGTAAACCTAAACCCAATAGTGACATTTATTCTCTTGGTATCATTGCCATTCAAGCACTGACAGGAGTATCGGCGGTTGAATTACAAGAAGACCCTCATACAGGAGAAATCCTCTGGCAGCATTTAGCATCGGTGAACTATCGGTTAGCAGCTGTGTTAACCAAGATGGTGCATTATCACTTTAAAGACCGCTACCCAAGTGCAAGGGAAGCACTGCAAGCTTGTCGGAGCGTGATGAATCCGGTGTTTACATCTGCCACACCTCCAGAACCCCCGTACAACCAACGTTACCAACCAACTCAATCTTTCTCCCAAGTATCCCGGCAAAAAACCGTTGCAGTTGCACCAGCCAACCCTGCGGCTCAACCAGCACGTCAGGAATCTAGCAAATTTGACCCTTGGCCGTTATTAATTGGTTTATTTTTGGTGGGTGGGTCTGCTACTTTGGCGAGTAATGTGTATCCCAGTATCAGAAATTTCGCTGCTGGTTTTACGGGTAATAATACTGCCACAGACAACTGCGTAGCTGTGGTTGCAGGTAATTCTAATATTCGTTCTGAGCCTAGCTCTATTAATTCTGATAATATTTTACAGGCAATTGGTAATAATACTGACTTTAAAGTTACTGGTAAGCGCACAAAACGCGGTTGGGTAGAACTTAAATTGAAGTCTGGTCGTTTGGCTTGGGCGCACTCGGATGTCATCACCAATAATCAACAGTGGATTTCTTGCCTACGTGACAAAGGTATTGCTATTAACACAGTAGATGATAGTAGTTTGATTGTATCTCGACCGATTCCTCAGCCTCAACCTAAACCTAGTAATGCAGCAACTCCATCACCAGAACCAGTAGATAGATTGGAGCGATCGCAGCCCGATAATAGTGAAAAGGTTGTAGAAAAAGCCAGACAAAAGTATGAATCAGGAGATTTGCCAGGAGCGATCGCTTTACTACGGTCTATTCCTGCTAATGCTTCTTCTGGTATTCGAGAGACAGGCGCCATCATTAATCAATGGCAGCAAGATTGGGCTAAGGCAGAGGCTTTATTTAATGACATTAATGAAGCAATAGATAATGGTCAATGGGATAAAGTTTTAGATTATAGAAACAATCCCGAAAAGCTGCCCAATACCCAATACTGGCGCAGCAAGATCCGACCATTATTGCAAAAAGCAGCCGAAAATTTGGCAAAACAAGCATTCCCTAATTTAGAAAATCCAGTTGAGCCAAACCAGTCGTCACAGACAACTCCCAATTCTGAAAAACCATCTACTAAGGAACACAGATGACAAGTTGTTTATAGTACCTGATTTAGTAGTGAATGTATCCGAAAAAGAAAAACCAAACTATATGAACATAAATAAATACGAAAGAACTGGGTACTGAGCTTTTTACTCAGCACTCAGCACTCAGCACTCAGCACTCTCAATGCATTTCGTCGTATTCTGGGGCTTCAACTCGTCTTGCTTCTACTCGAGAAGAAGGCAAAAATTCAGCGCGACGCACAGGAGCCAAGGGCGGTGTGGACCCGTGGTAAGGATGAATAACTTGTACGGTGCGGGCGGGACGCTGCCTTGGTGAAAATAAGGCTAATACCCCAGCGACGACAACACCACCACCAATAGTAAGAGTTGCACCTCCTACTGCCCAAACCATGGGTGAAGACCACCAAGGTTCTTGTGGTTTAAATACTTCGGCTGCAACTTTTTGGCTATTTTGCTGGGCAAATTGCATCTGCTGGTTATTCCAATTTTGGAACTGGAACTGGAGTTGTTGGTTTTGCGCTCTTAGCTGTTCATTGTCACTTTTTAAACGCTCCAACTGCATATTCAGTCGTTCCATTTCCACACGCTGCTCTGGATTGCTCTGAGCAGGTGGTTGATTAGGATTAGGATAATACGGATTCACACCATAAGGTGGATACATTTGAGGCGGCATCATCTGAGGCGCTACATTAGCCGGCATTTGCGGCGCAGGAATAGCGAAATTACTTTGCAGGGGAGTATCTGCCCCCCTCAGCAATACGAGAGCCGCCAGCCCAGCTACGGCGACTCCGCCGATAAATGCCATACTCTCACTCATCGCCTTCACTCCTCAACTGCGACGCAACTATTATCATTTGTGACTGACTCACTCTCACACTCATCTTTTTTCGCCTACTCAACGTCACATAATACTCAACTATAAGCGACCAAATTAGCTAGTTTTTTTTACAGCCTATTATCTGCTGTTAATATTCAAGACTATATCCGCTAAAATGTCCACAAAATCAGGGTAAAAAAACGACGCTGTGATCTTTTTTAATCTACTTTACTTATTCTGGATCAAGTTGAGTATTTTTACTATTGTCGGTTGTCTTAATGGCAGCCTTGAGACTTTGACAAAATTCAGCGATCGCATTTAGTCCCTGCTCTGGTGTCCCTTCTGCTAGACGTTTAACAAAGGCACTGCCGACGATCACCGCATCTGCGCCCCATTCTCTAACTTGCTGAGCTTGTGCAGCTTCCGAGATGCCAAAGCCTACTCCGATCGGCTTGTCCGTAACACTACGAATTTGTTGGAGTAAATTTGACACTCGTGACTCCATTTGCGATCGCATCCCCGTGACACCAGTGACACTGACCAAATAAATAAATCCTTGGGAGGAACGAGCGATCGCTTCTATCCGTTCGGCAGAACTGGTAGGAGCCACCAACAAAGTTAAGTCAATACCGATTTCACTCGCTGGTTGCAGCAAGCCTGCGGCTTCCTCTAAAGGTAAGTCTGGTACTACCAATCCCGCCACCCCAGCAGCTGCTATTTGTTGGAGAAACTTTTCCATCCCGCGATGCAAAATGGGATTGTAGTAGGTAAACAAGATAATCGGCGATCGCAAACTAGGAGTAGTAGTTTGCAGCATTTCTAACACCTGTTCTAATTTTGTCCCTCGTTGCAAGGCGCGGGTAGCAGCAGCTTGAATCACTGGCCCATCTGCTAGAGGATCGGAGTAGGGAACACCAAGTTCAATGATGTCGGCTCCATGGCGATCTAAAGTCTGTAAAGCTGCTGCTGTTGTTGCTAAATCTGGATCACCAGCAGTAATAAACGGAATCAGAGCGCACTCTCGATTTCGCCCCAAGGTTTCAAAGCAATCAGAAATCGCGGTCATTAGTCAAGAATTATTACTCAGTGGTCAATCAGTTAGGGATTTGAGATTTTCCTTACAGTCTAAAATCTCAAATTGGCATGGTCAGTTAACAAACAATAGACAACTAACCAATGTTCACTTTACACCTGAGTTTGTTCTTCTTGTTCTATTTCCGCTTGAATTTTTGCTAGTTCTTCGGGAGTAAGTTCATCTAGCCGTTTTTGCAGAAAGGCTTGTTCATACTGTTCCCGTTGTTCATGGTAGGTCATTTTATTTCCCACCGCGCGGAATATATAGGTGGCTAGCCAGCCAATCAAGCCACTGACTAGCAAGACTTGGCTCCAGATACCAGCTTGTTGACCATCTAAACCGATTAGCTGTAATCCCACATATGCCAAGCCGCCAGCAATAAAAACACCTAAACCAATGCCAATAGCGTCAATGCGTCGCATGAGAATTATGACCTACCAATCTCGTTAAACTTCAATTTTGCGCGGCCGAGGTCGAAGATTTACAAATGGTGATAAAACCAACAACCCTGGCAAGAATAAAAACACCAGAAAATACATTACAGTCCGCTCGATAGAGCTAGCTACGTACCAGCGCTGCTTCATGTACAGCATGATAGCAACAGGGATTGCTAACAGGTAAGCTCCAGCCAAAACCAGATACAGCAGGGCGACAATCATAGATTCTTTCTTGAAGTAGACAAGAGCATTGAGTGCATCTATATTCCCATCATAGGCTGAACCCCTAAGCTGAGGAAAGTATAGCCATTGTGCTTTTAAGGAATTGTGCAAAAATTTCTTGTATATGCCTATATAGATGCTACAATGGCAAAGCCAGTAACCAAGAAATGCTTTAGTCAAGCAAAATTGAAGATATTGTTCCAGACTAATTCAGAAGAAACAAAAGCAACTTCCAAACTCTGGAAAAATTTTTTTCAATCTAGTTGCACAAAAGACGCACTTGATGCTGGAATAGATGAGGAGGTATTTGCTACCTCCACAAAATAAGTGGCTCCCATCTATATTATTAGGGGGTGTGGCGGAATGGTAGACGCTACGGACTTAGAAAACTGAGCCTTGATAGAGAAATCTTTCAAGTGGAAGCTCTCAAACTCAGGGAAACCTAAATCTGGTAACAGACAAGGCAATCCTGAGCCAAGCCGGAGAAAGTGCTGAGTGGTGAGTGAAAAAGTTGTAACTCGTAACTTGTAACTAATCGGAAGGTGCAGAGACTCGACGGGAGCTACCCTAACGTTAAGTCGAGGGTAAAGAGAGAGTCCAATTCTCAAAGCCTCAGGTTGCTAAAACCGGGCAGTAGTGAAAGCTGCGGGAGAATGAAAATCCGTTGACCGTAAAAGGTCGTGAGGGTTCAAGTCCCTCCACCCCCACTAAAAATTCCAACTTAAATTAACCTGCTTAGTTACATACCTGTACAGTAACTACTTGTTTTTCATGCGTGACAGATGAGTATCTTGGCGATCGCCTGAACAACCTCTGCAACTAGCAGCGTTTAACAAGCAAGCGGCACTAGAGGCATTTTGTCAGGGACTAACTGTGATTCCTTGCTAGTGCGATCGCGTGCATCAACACTTAAGAGTTATCCGATGCCCAGATGGTAACTATGCCTTTTTACCAAATTTAAGTCTCAGTAATTTTTCTGAGTTTTTTAGTTAAAATTTAATATTTAATTAAGTTCTCCGTAAATTTATCAAATTCCCTGAGAAACATTACTAAAACTTTGAATACAGTGATTGATACTGTTATTCACTAAGGGTAAACTGATACCAAAAGGATCAGAAAAATTATTGGTCTTGAGAACTAGCATGACCGCTAAAAGTTTACCCAATAGCCCAAAACATGAAGATATTGTTAAATCCAACTCTCAACAGCTAAATTTGCCAATTAGACAAGAGGAGCTAATTTACAGCTTCTTGGTGGAAATTGTCAACGAATGGAAGCCAGAAGATGTTTTGCGGGAATTTAAACGGTTGTTTATAGATTGTTTGGATTCAAGTAGCTGGGATAATATTCCAGCAATTAATATAATTAATTGTGTCAATAACGAATATGAGTTTCGCAACACACTCAAACGTTGTTGCTACATTCTAGTTAATAACTGGGCATCTAAACGAAAATACAAGTATATCCAAGAATTAATTAACTTATTTACTAAATATTCTCCCCAAGCAGAAACAAATAATTGTGAACAATTAGATATTTACCAAAACTGGTTAAAGAAATTTATCAATAGTCATGACTATGAAAAACTTAAATTATTTGCTTGTAAATATGAAGTAAAAAATCAAGATCATTGGATTAACCGCTATACTTCATATTTATTAGTTGCACAGTCTTTTGATATCAATAATCCCACAGAGCAACAAGAGGCTGCGAGAATACTGTCCCAACAGATGAAGGACAAATATAAGTTTGAATTAGCGATGTATATTGCTCGTTCTCAGTCTGCCGCCTCATGTACAACACGCTACAAAAATCCCAGTATTTTGGGAGATAATGTTTTGCGTTTAATCAAGATGATTGTTGTCAAGAAGGGGAAATTTAGTTATGAAAATTTGGCAAACATTTTTATTAAGCAAACTCAAAATCAAACCTTGAAAGTTTTTAAGGAAGGTATAATCAAATATTTATTTTTTTCTCTTCAAAACCAGGAATTAGTAGAAATGTTGCAGCAACAGTTGACAGATAACCTATCCTCCTGGAAGGTTGAACAAGATGAAGAGACGATAAACAAGAATTTATTACTGAGAAGTTGTAACCGAATTATTGATTGTTTAACTACAGAAAATAGTCAAGAACCTTCGCCGTTATTCGTTTTGTTAGTTTCTCAAGGTCATCCTCTAACATTGGTAATTATACTACTAAAAATTATTCTGATTTGCAAGAATGCCCGCAGTCATTTAGAAATTCGTATTGCTAATTTAATTAGTTACTACGAAAATTATTCAGAGGAAGATTGCAAATGGGTAATTAACTTTATAGAAATTTTTAATATTATATTTGCGATTTATGCAGAAAACATTGAATATAACTTGATTAAGATGTCAGAAGATGAGCAAATATCCAATTCTCAATCAAATTTTGAGGCTTACCGTGTGTTTTCTCAGTTGAGAGAAGATACACAAAAAAGATAAGTAAAATTCAAGAATTAGCAAGGCGTTCATCAAGCCAGGCTAAGGTAGCACCAGATGTTTCCGCAACAATACTAATCAGACGATAAATGGTAATTGCACTAATAACTACAGCAGGCGGAAAGCGGTGTTGCAAAAGTGCGATCGCAGTTACTTCAAACACACCCAAACCACCAGGCGCACCTGGAACCACAAGTCCTAATAACCAAGCACAGCTAAAAGCCCCTAATAATAAAGGAATTTGATTCGTAGTCAAGGGAACTAGGGCAAATACAGTTAATATAAACCCTGTACCACGTAATACCAAAAAGCCCAACTCTCCTAATAAAGGTCGTAGAGGATAGCGTTTAATATTGAAAGCCACAATAGGTTGAGTATTATTAGCAGACTTTTTCGCCTTTAATTTGTAAACAAAGCGAATCGCTGGGTTCAAAAACCGGGGATGCACTGCACAAAGTACCACAGCCAAACTCAAAAATTGCAATATTTGCAGTCCCAGGGTGGTAGGTGTAACTGTAAATTGGTTGCTGAATACGACAATGATAATTAAAGCAGAGGTTGCCATTAGTAGTGGTTCTAGCAACACACTTAAGGTAGCTGCACCAGCAGAAATATTGGCATTTTTCGCTGCGACAATTCGCCCATAGTGATGCCAGAAATTACCAGGTAAGTATTTGGCAATGTTGGTTTTTAAGTAAACTTGAATAAACCGGGAAACTGGCACAGGTTGATTTAATTCGTGGAGAATCCAAGTCCAGATCCACCCTCCCCAAGTATGTGCCAGTAAAGTGACACCTGTAGCGATCGCTAAAATTGCCCATCCTACTGCATCAATTTGGATAGCTATTACTTCAGACCAGTGATCCTTCAGAGCTTTACCTAAAAAAAATAGCGTCCCACCCAAAATTAACCAGCGAAAAATTTGCTTCTTCATTTTGGTAATTTAACACCAAATATCTGCAAGATTTATTTGCGTACACAAGCAACGGAGGAAAAAGGGACTAGGGACTAATATTTTTTACTCAGCACTCAGCACTTTTCAATGGGGAGCATCCCAATTTTTTCAAACACGAAACACAAAGCTCTCGTTAAACCTCTGCGCTCCTTTGAGTTGAAAAATAAAATCAAACATTTGGGATGCTCCCTTTCAATGGCCATCCTAAACTAGTTGGTTGTTCATAAACCCGCTTAAGAGTATTGACATCTCTGGGAGAAATAGGCGGCGGGTTGCGAACTTGAGAAAAGTATAAAGCATCTGTTTGTAACGAACTATGACCCCAAATACCCAAAGCGTGACCTAGTTCATGGCGGGCGGCTGCTTGCAAATACACACCTGTTTGGCTGGGACTCAAGAGGATGGTAAAGCGGTGGGATAAAATGTTATTCCTGGTGTATAATTCATAGCGAGTTTCTGCCGAACGCGCACGAGGAATATGACCACCACGTGGAATTTGGAGGGGTGGCGCTTTTCGCACAATGGTAATATCAGCAATATCGGGCTGTGCGATTACTTTTAAAGGCAAATAGGCATTCCATTCTTCTACAGCCTGCAATACACCATTAACCCATGCTTGAGCTTGTGTATCACTCACTGCTTTCGGTAACTCAACGTAAACTTGAATCGGAAATTGCGACCAGATTAAATAACCTACTTGAGTAGTTGCAACTTGAGCAAGGTAATCGTCATTGTTGAAGTTATCTTGCCACTGCGCCAGTGTGGGTGGTAGGGGATGAGATTTTTGGATATTTTCTCGTACAGCACTAGATGGCAGGTTAGTAAAAATAACTAACAGCCCTGTGCCCATAACTAAGGCAAGAGCTGCTAGTAAGTGTTTTGTCATGAAATTTTTGCGGGTTTTAGGTTTTGGGTAGTGGATTTTGTGGCCCATTTCCTCTTCCCCTATGCTTATTTGGGTAGCCAGCCGGCACTCAAAACCACTGTTAAACCCATAAAAATAACTGTCAGCGCCCAGGTAACTCGGTTTAAGGTGTCTTCTGCACTCTTGGTGCTGCTAAATAACTGGGCTTGTCCGCCAATGGCTCCAATACCATCGCCTTTGGGGCTATGTAGGAGTACCAAAATAATTAAACCTATGGCAGAAAGTGCCCAAACGCTTTGCACGATATTAGTAACTGTCATGGTAGCAATCTCATTTATCACAAGTTTCAAATTGAAAAATCAGGAGTTAGGAGTGAGAAAAATCTTCACTCCTAACTTTTTTACATACCAGCTTGCACGGGAGTGCGTGTGCGTTGCACATCATATTCTGCTGGTTTTAGGAGCGATCGCCCAGTCATTTCTGATGGTTGGGGTAACTGTAAAATTTCCAGAATTGTGGGGGCAATATCAGCTAACTTGCCATCGCTTCGCAGTTCGACATTGGCGCCATATCCGGGGATTTTTACTTTTTCTCCCTCAACTAGAATCAACGGGACTGGGTTGGTGGTGTGAGCTGTCCAGGGATTACCTTCATCATCTAGCATATACTCTGCGTTCCCGTGGTCGGCAGTAATAATTGCCGTGCCTCCAGCTTTGCTAATGCTGGCGAGTAGACGACCTAAACAATCATCAACTGTTTCAATACCCGTAATTGTGGCTTCTATTTTACCAGTATGCCCTACCATGTCTGGATTGGCATAATTAATCACCACTAACGAGTAGAGACCTTTTTGAATCGCGGCGATCGCTACATTTGTGACTGCTTCTGCTGACATTGCCGGGGCCTTGTCGTAAGTCGCTACCATGGGACTGCTAACAAGTTCTCGGTCTTCCCCAGCAAAAGGTTCCTCTAGTCCCCCATTAAAGAAATAGGTGACATGGGCGTATTTTTCTGTTTCGGCGGTGCGAAACTGTTTCAAACCATTATTGGCAATTACTTCACCCAAAATATTACTCAGATTCTGCGGCTCAAAAGCTACGGCTACTGGTAGGTCTGGATCGTATTGAGTAAAAGTAGCAAAGGACAGAGGCTGAATTTGTTGTCTTTCAAACCCTGTAAATTCGGGACTCATAAAAGCTTGAGTCAACTGTCTGGCGCGATCAGGGCGGAAGTTGAAGAATATCACCCCATCCCCTGGTTCTATCGCACCGGGGGCAATTCGGACTGGAATCACAAACTCGTCCTTCACACCTTCAGCATAAGATGCTTCCAGGACTTCAACAGCATTACGACCGTCACCCGCGCCATTTTGTGTCATCACGTCGTAGGCTTTTTTTACCCGATCCCAACGGTGATCGCGATCCATTGCGTAGTAACGACCACTGAGGGTAACTATGCGCCCAATCCCTGTACTATCTATGTAATCCTGCAAGAGCTGAATTGCTTTTATACCTTCCGAAGGTGCTGTATCACGACCATCGGTGATGGCGTGGATACAAACTTGGGAAATTTGCTGTTCCTTGGCTAAATCAAGTAGTCCGAATAGATGTGTAATGTGGGAGTGTACCCCTCCCTCAGAACAAAGCCCAACTAAATGCAGCTTGCCATTTTGAGAGTGAACTTTTTGGCAAATTTTGACAAGTGCTGGGTTGCTGAGGATCGAATTATCTTCGACCGCATCTGAGATGCGTACCAATTCTTGGGGTACTACTCGCCCTGCGCCAATGTTCAAATGACCAACTTCCGAGTTGCCCATCTGACCCTCTGGCAACCCTACGGCTTTTCCTGATGTGCTAATGAGGGTGTGTGGGTAAGCTGTCCATAAGCTTTCCATGATTGGAGTTTTAGCAGCGACAATAGCGTTTCCTCGCGTCTCCTCGCAATAGCCCCACCCGTCTAAAATGACTAGCACCACAGGAGCAACAGGTGCTTTGGTCATAGTAAAATTGCCCTTTACTTTTTGTAATAACCGAATGATACCACTGCTAATCACCAGTGCAAGTGAATTTCTGCTTATTAACTTATTTTAAACGGCAGTTTTGCGGGAGGAACATCCACACAGCAAACAGCCTCCCCTACGTGTCCGTAAGCACAAAGCGCAGGCTACGCCAAAAAAAATCAAATAGTAATCCTATATTGAATTTTTTATTAGCAACTTACTTACATAAGTAAAAACACTTGCTGTACGACTAAAAAATTTGGCAGAATAAAGCTAAATTCCCCATTGCCAAGTCAAAAATCATGCCTACGACTGGTACAATCCTCCGCAGCCACTATAAAATCATCAAAATCCTGGGAAGTGGGGGATTTGGAGACACATATCTAGCGCAAGACCTAGATTTACCAGATAAACCCCTGCGTGTAGTCAAACACCTCAAACCCAACCCAGACCCCAAAGTATTAGAAATAGTTAGAAGATTATTTGACAGCGAAGCGCAAGTATTATACAAATTAGGCAACGATAGCGACCAAATACCGCGACTATTCGCCCACTTTGAAGAACAGGGACAATTTTATCTAGTCCAAGAATTTGTAGATGGGGAAGACTTAAGCTATGAAATCGTTCCCGGTGAAAAGTTAACAGAAATAGCAGTCATCAAACTATTACAAGAAATATTAAAAGTATTAGCAGTAGTCCACAAAAATAATATTATTCACCGCGACATCAAGCCCCAAAATATCATGCGTCGTCGGCAAGACGGTAAGATAGTTCTGATTGACTTTGGTGCAGTCAAAGAAGTTGAAGCCATGACGGTGAATAGCCAAGGTCAAACAAGTCTGAGTGTAGCCATTGGCAGTCTTGGTTATATGCCTAGTGAACAAGCAATAGGAAGACCAAAATTATCCAGTGATGTATATGCAGTGGGGATGTTAGCAATTCAAGCATTAACAGGATTACAACCCCACGAACTACCAACAGACCCCAAAAACGATGAGGTAATTTGGCGTAACAGGGCAAATGTGACGGAAAAGTTGGCTCTTGTGTTAAATAAGATGGTGAGTTATGACTTTCGGGATAGATACCCTTCCGCAGTGGAGGCGTTGCAAGCAATTACAGCGATACAGCCACAACAGCAACCACAAATACCACCAACCATACTAAAACCACCGATAGTACCAACAATATTAAATCCCGTTACTCCATCTACTTTTTTCTCAACTTATTTGCAAACCTTTCAATTTGAAACAGTAAAGGTAAATGCACAAGGTCAAATCATCAAGCGTCAGAACAGGGAAGCGAAATATTTTGTAGAAGACTTAGGAAATGGAGTCACCTTGGAAATGGTGCAGATACCAGGGGGAACATTTACAATGGGTTCACCAGAAGAAGAAGCGGGACGATTTGATAATGAAAGTCCCCAGCGTCAGGTGAGAGTTCCCGGCTTCTTCATGGGTAGGTATGCAGTCATCCAAGAACAATGGCAAGCAGTTATGGGGACAAATCCGGCTCATTTCAAAGGTAATAGACGACCTGTAGAACAAGTGAGTTGGGATGATGCAGTAGAGTTTTGTGAGAAATTGAGTCAGAAGACAGGAAAAACCTACAGACTACCTAGCGAGGCAGAATGGGAATATGCTTGTCGTGCGGGGACAAATACGCCGTTTTATTTTGGGGAAACTATAAACACAGATTTAGTTAACTATGATGGCAACTTTCCCTATGGTTCTGCACCTAAAGGTGAATATCGTCAACAGACGACAGATGTAGGAAAATTTCCGCCGAACTCTTTCGGATTATACGATATCCACGGAAATGTATGGCAATGGTGTCAAGATGTTTATAACGAAAATTACCAAGGCGCGCCGACAGATGGTAGTGCGTGGCTAAACGGTAAAGAAAAGAACATAAATGTGCTGCGTGGTGGTAGTTGGGTCAACGGTGCTAGGTATTGCCGTTCTCCCTTTCGCGTTAAGTACGCGTGCGCGAATTCTCCCTACTATGTTGGTTTTCGTGTTGTCGCAGTTGTGGCGTGAGGATTCCCTGCCCTTTGCACTCTTGCCTTTTAGCCCTCTGCACTTTTTCTTTTTTTCCTTCTTCTCTCGCCGTTTGCAGCGTGGCTAAAGAAACCGGGTTTCTCGGTTCTCGCGCGTGGGTAATAAAGGAACAGGGAACAGGGAATATTCACAAATCATTTTTTCTTACCCGAAGATTTCGCCGCTTTGGTAGCTTTCTTGGCAGCTTTTTCCGCCGCGATCGCTGCTTGTCTGGCTTGTGCTTTTTCTTCAGCTACTTTGTCTAGGTAATAATGATAGTCTCCCAAATAAACCCGAAATTCCCCATCGCGGATTTCTACGATTTTGTTAGCAACCTGGGAAATAAAATAACGGTCGTGGGAAACGACAATTGCCGTGCCATCGTAGTTTTGTAGAGACTCTTCCAGCATTTCTTTAGCGGGAATATCTAGGTGATTTGTCGGTTCATCTAAAATCAGGAGATTTGCTGGACGTAACAGCATTTTTGCCAATGCTAAACGCGCCTTTTCTCCCCCACTTAATGCGCCAACTTGCTTAAATACCATATCGCCAGTGAATAAAAACCGTCCTAAAAGTGTGCGGACTTCTTCGTTTTTCCAGTCGGGAACTTCATCATGAATAGTTTCCATGACAGTTTTCTTTAAGTCCAGAGCTTCGGCTTGGTTTTGTTCAAAATAACCGGGGATCACATTATGATCGCCTAATTTCACACTACCTTCTGTAGGTGGTTCCATACCCATAATTACGCGTAACAGCGTGGATTTACCTGCACCGTTGGGACCAAGAAAAGCAACGCGATCGCCTCTTTCAATCAAGAGACTGGTTCCCAAGAATAAGATTTTATCATCATAGATATGAGTTAAATCTTTAATCTCCACTACTTCCCGACCACTACGAGGTGCGGGGGGAAAGCGAAAATGCAGAGTTTTGACCCCAGCAATGGGTGCTTCAATGCGCTCAACTTTTTCTAGTTGTTTTTCCCGGCTTTTCGCTTGGGTGCTGCGAGTCGCACTAGCACGAAATCTGTCAACAAATGTTTGCTGTTTCTCGATTTCTTTCTGCTGACGTTCGTAGGCACTTAGTTGTGCTAATTGATTTTCGGCTTTTTGTTGCAGGTACGCCGAGTAGTTACCTAGGTAGGTGGTAGAAACACCACGTTCAGTTTCTACAATGTGGGTGCAAAGGCGATCCAGAAACTCCCGGTCATGGGAGACGATGACCATGGGTGTAGTCAAACCTTTGAGGTAATTTTCCAGCCACTCAATGGTTTCTAAGTCCAAGTGGTTAGTCGGTTCGTCCAGTAGCAATAAATCGGGTTTTTGCAGGAGGATTTTCCCCAAACTCATCCGCATTTGCCAACCGCCGGAGAAAGCACTGACGAGGCGATCGCCATCTTCAAAATCAAACCCCATCTCCGGTAAAATTTTCCCAATCCGTGCGTCTAAGCCATAACCATCTAAGGCTTCAAATTGACGTTGTAAGCGATCCAATTTGTTAATCAGTTGATCCAGTTCCTCTGGTGTCGCCGTTTCCATCTCTCGCTGTACCTGGGCTAGAGAAATTTGGACTTGATTGGCTTCGGCAAAAACCGTCCAAAATTCTTCTTTAACCGTGCGGCTGGGATCTACTTCAAACTCTTGGTTGAGGTAGGCTATGTGTAAGCTGGCGGGACGAATGATTTCGCCGGCGGTGGGTTCAATTTCCCCAGTGATAATTTTTAGCTGAGTAGATTTTCCTGCACCGTTGACACCGACTAAGCCAATGCGATCGCCTGGTTTGACTTCCCAATTGATATCTTTGAGAACCTCGCCTGTGGGATAAATTTTACTGATATGTTCGAGTCGCAGCATCAAGTTTCTCTCAGTAAGGAATGGGTAGTTAAGGACGAAGTACTAACACCGTCTCCAATATTAACAAAAATTAACTAGAAAATCGTCTATTTCGCTGTCTTAACCTTAACTAAAAGCCTGTTTTTTGTAGCCTGTCACACATCTTCTTTGGGCAAATTTTACAGCATTGATTACCAAAGGCTAGGTTTTGTTAGCTCAACCAAAATTATAAATATAAAAATCCTATTTGATGTTTGAAAAACACTCAGTACACATTGAATCTCTGTTCCCACTCTGTGCCAATGATTGAGGAATCAAATCAGATTGCTAGGCAAATCTCTAAGTAAAAATTAGGTTAATTATCATTTATTCTCAACTCAGTGGAATACTCCAGAATCAATGCAACACTGGCGCAAATTTTTTTCAGTGTAGCAATTGGTCAAAGAATGTAGGCGATCGCTTGGTAAAGCTTTCCGCAAATGCGCTGACGCTTCAATTGACCGTCTTCATAAATCCCGCAAAAATACGGTTACGCTGATTTGTGCTTCTGATCAAAACTGCAACTATCCAGTTTATTAGGGTGCATTTATGAACAGCCCTGCAAAGACAGTTATTCGAGTCAATCTGGCAATGGCCAAAGAGGTCGCTCTTCAGTGGGAGCAAGCTTCACACACTGACATCAGTGCTTATTGTTTGGAGATTTTAAAAGAAATAGGCTGTCCCGACACTGAACTTCCAGTTAACTTACAAACTCGTGAGCAACAGCTAAATTTTATCGCAGGTTTCGCATCTTATGCTTTTGGGGAGGTACAAAATGTCCAAAGCGTTAATTGAAGATATCTTCTTTAATGACCCAGAATCAGAATGGGGAGAAGAAACTGCTTTGCCAGCAACAGATAGAGAGTTACTAATTTTAACCCAAAAGCTTTCAGGGTTTGAAATTCCCATAAAAGTTTTCTTGCAAGCTGTAGCCATTGCTGCTTATGACTGTGCATCAGCTTTCCGCTACGCTGATAATTATTTAGCTATCCTCCAGAATAAGCATAAGCACAAACGTAAAAATTTATTTTTGCTGAGGTCTGCGTCGGAGTTTGAAAATAATTGAGGTGTTTTTACGAGCATAACGCCGCCCTTCTGACGATGAAAGTAGAAGGGCTTGTTTTGAGTAAATCATGATTAATCCCAACCACAGGTAGAAGAAAATACTGACAAAATTCAGTAAATTGAAGCTAGTTGCTGGAAAATTAGGACAACATCCGTGGTTCCCATTAAAGATAACAATCCTACAAAAATCACACCTTATGTGACTTATGGACTGATTGCAGCCAATGTCTTGGCTTTTCTTTATGAAGCAAGTCTTCCCCCCGAAGCATTAAATGGGTTTTTACATCTTGCGGCTGTAGTCCCGAGAGAACTTAGTTTAAGTTTTGCTGGTGTCTCTGTTAATCAGCCAGTACCAGAGTGGGCAACTTTAATTACTTCACAATTTCTGCATGGCGGTTTGTTACACCTAGGGGGCAATATGTTGTTTCTCTGGGTTTTTGGTAACAATGTGGAAGAAAAGTTAGGTCATGCTAAATATTTACTGTTCTATTTAGCTTGCGGTGTCTTAGCATCTTTAGCCCAATGGTTCTTTGCTCAAAATTCTCAAATTCCATCTTTAGGAGCAAGTGGTGCGATCGCAGGTGTTATGGGAGCATATATTCTTCGGTTTCCCCAAGTCGAAATTCTCGGTGTCATACCTTTAGGATTCTTCTTTCCCACTTTTCGCGTCCCAGCATATTTCTTTTTGGGATTGTGGTTTGTCCAACAAGCTTTCTACGGACTTGTTAGTCTAGAAACACCCACCAACATCGGTATGGAAAGTGGCGGTATTGCCTACTGGGCCCATGCAGGTGGTTTTCTTTTTGGTGCTGTTCTGGCTCCATTGCTGGGTTTGTTTGGCGATAAATCTCAGGAAGAATCTTTGCCTGGATAAGTTGCGATGCAAAAGTTCCCAGACTTGTATTTTGGGTTTAGGGTGAGTTTAGTACAACATTTCATTAATTCGTAGCGAATTCTTTGCGTACCTCTGCGCACGACAGTCGCTACAAGTCGGCAAAGCCTTATGCCTACGGCACGCTATGCGGTAAGCGCAGCTATGCCTGTTAGGGCTTTACGGCAGTTCCTCCTGGGGGAAACCCCCAAGACCGGACTGCCTCACCAACGCGCTGTCTCCCCTTTGCGTTTAAATTTCCACGCTCAATTCGCCACGATTTTACGCAAATCTGTACTTAGTTCAGCATCTGTCAGCAACACAGGCTATATTGCAAATAAGCGATGATTAGGAAAAACACCTGTGTTTCCCCTCTATGACGAAAACCCGACGCGAATCACCCCGTATTTCACTTACGGGTTGATTGGGATGAATATTTTAGTTTTCCTTCATGAAGTGAGTTTGTCCAGTGAACAATTAGAGCAATTCTTCCGCATGTATGCGGTGATACCACGAGAGTTAACCACTAACTTTGCTGAGGAGTGGACTACGTTATTTACGTCGCAATTCTTACACGGTGGTTGGTGGCATCTAATCTCAAATATGGTATTTCTCTGGGTCTTTGGTAATAATATTGAAGACCGCTTGGGTCACTTCAAGTATCTAATTTTTTATCTGAGTTGTGGTGCTTTAGCCGCTTTGTGTCAGTGGTTTATTGCTATGGATTCGACAATTCCTTCATTGGGAGCAAGTGGTGCGATCGCGGGAATTTTAGGTGCATACATCATCCGTTTTCCCCAATCTAGAATTTTGACTTTAGCCTTTTTGGGTTTTTTCGTCACTACAATTAGAATTCCCGCAATGATTCTCATCGGAATTTTCTTTATCCAGAATGTGATATCCGGTCTAGCCAACCTACAAGCAGCTGCCAATATGAGTGTAGAAACAGGTGGAGTTGCTTACTGGGCACACATTGGCGGCTTTGTTTTTGGAGTGATTCTTGGCCCGTTATTTGGGTTATTTAGGCGTGACTAATTAAAATGGGTGAAGGGTAATCATTTGTATTACCCTTCACCCATGACAGTATTGTGGAGGAAATTAGTTGTTGCTGGCACTAGCTGAAACTTCTTCTACCATTTCTGATTCTTCCATTGGCTGAGGGGATGAAACAAGAATATCAGCACCGTTGATAATGCCTCCCAACAAACCTAGTTCATACTCAACTAATTGATCAATAGCTTCTCCCAACATATTTTCTTGTGTATAGTTTGGCCGCGCGACTAATACTATGCCATCGCTATAAGGTTGGATTAACAAAGGATCATTAGATAAGCTGAGGGGATTAGTATCTAAAATCACTAAATCAAAACGTTCCCGGACATCCTTCATCAGCCGTTGCATTTCACTTGATTCAATCACAGCAGCAGATTGACGCACAGGGCCAGGGCTGGGAATAATATAGAGATTTTCTACATCAGGAACCATCCGGACGCACTCACTCAGCCTGGCATAATAGCGCAGGGGTTCAATAGTGGCTTCGTTATCGGGAGTTACGTTCAGGGATGCAGCGCGGGAAGGCGATCGCAAATCTGTTTCGATAATCAAGGTTCGTTTACCTGCACGGGCGGATGCTATACCCAAGTTATAAGCACTCACCGTCTTACCTTCTTGACTGCTAGTGCTAGTAATCAACAGCACCTTCAAGTTTTTACCACCAATGCGGCGCAAATTACTGCGAAACTTTTCATAAAACTCCAAATAAGGAGAATCTGGGGAAAGGATTACAGGTACGGCTGCTTTATCTAAATCATCTACAGGCATTAAAGGCAATTCTCCCAACAGGGCAGTTTCCCTTTGCCTGAAGCTGTCGCGGATGTCTTCCTTGGTTTTGAAGGTTCCTTCCAAAGACCCCAATAAAAATACGACCCCACCGCCAACCAACAATCCCAAGAAACCACCAACACCCAAGGTGAGAGGTACACTTCTAGCTTGTTTGGCATCGGTCACCACGTTGGGGATTCTGGCAACTGTTAAGCTACTGATTGTTTCAGCTTCTGCGGTTCTGGCATCAGTTAACTTCGCCTGCATTTGGTCAAAAACAGCTTTTTTGAGTCCCACCTCTTGTTCCAAGCGCGATCGCTCTAGTTGCTTATTAGGTATTTGGGAATACTCCTGTCGTAATCGCTCTTCTTCTCTAATTTGTTGAGCTAATTGTTGTTCTAATGTCTCTCTTTGGGTTTCCAAACCTACCATCTGGTTTGCTAGTTGTTGCCTAGCTGGATCTAAGCTGCTTCGCTCGCGAATACCAGAAATATTCCCAGGTAAAGGCGCTGCTGTACCACCACCCCCTACTACCTCAGTCGCCCGTTGTTGCAGTAATTCTTCAATTGATTGTTTCTGACGCTGCAACTGAATCATTGTTGGGTGTTCAGGTCGTAAATCTTTACTAAGTAAAGTGATTTGAGATTCAGCTTGGTAAATTTGCGATCGCAAGTTGGCCAGAATGGGATCGGCACTCAAAGCCGAAGAAACATAAGCTTGGCCAACATTTAAACCCAACTTTTCTTGTAAACTGCGAATTTGGGCATCAATTCCCGCAATAGTTAGTTGGATTAACCGTTGCTGATTTTGGCTGTTAGTGACTGCGCCCAATAAACTACCATTTTCTGCTGCCAATATTGCCGGACGCTCTCGGCGATCATACTGTTCTAGCTTCTGCTCTGCTCCTTCAAGTTCTGACTTAGCCTGCGGTAAACGCTCATTAATTTTTTGAATAATTGCTTTTAATCGCTCAGTATTAATATCACCGCTCAGATTGATCATGGCTTGCATTAATTCCTGCAATACCTCTTGAGCACGCTGAGGGTCAGTATCTTTATATTTCAACTCAATGATTGTCGATTGAGCTTCTGCGGGATTGCTTCTATTCGGTAGACGCAAGGCAACATTTGTCCCAATCGTTGCTGGTTTAACATTAACCTTCGTTGCTACAGTTTCGACAATCTGGTCTGATAGCAAAACTTGTTGAGTTAGTTCCTGTCCTTGTTGCTGAATTTCACTACCAGTTGCTGAGAACGAAACTGGTGGACGAGTGTAGGTAAGTGCGCCGTCTGCTATGTAGCTGGGTGGTGGTTCTGGCTGTATAGCCACCACTGTTGAACCCGCTACAACTAAAGCGAAGCTGGCTAATCCAATCCATTTGTATTTTTCAAAAGCAATAATATAGCGCTTGACAATTGGTGGAGTCATGGCAGAGGCATATAAGAATAGGTTTGAACTTAGTCAATCTTCAATAGTTTTGAGTTATTAATCATTATTGATCATTCATGTGTTATTAGTCACTCCATTGCGCCATTTTCTATGTCTATTGCTATCAGCCACAAAGGTTGGCAAACCTACCTAGAGCCGCCAAAGTTTTCAAAGAAATTGAGGAAAGTCCGAATATTGAAAAAAGGCTGAGTAATAGTACTCAAAAAATTAGTAATTCTACTAATCAAATTCCGACCAACAACAATTACATCATTATCTTGAAGTGGCACATTTTGAGACGCATCGCCGGAAAGAGCTTTGTTCGCATCCAGTTTTTGGGTAACAGCTTTACCTTGTTCAGGGTCGAAGCGTACTAAGGCAATGTCCCGGAGGTTAGCTCTATCCAGATTGATTCCCGCTAAAACATCAACAAAATTACTACCATTAGGCAGCGCTTGAGTCACAATTCCGGATGCAGAGTAGTTTAAAACCCGGACGCGAATTTGCGGTACAGCCAAGGATGAGCGAGCTACTAAGTTGCGATCGTAACCGTCATCATTACCAATTTCCCGGCGCGGTACAACTATTGCATCCCCATCTTGTAAGCGTAAGCTAGGCAGAGATCCGTCATTCTGCAATACTGCATACAAATCGACAGTTTGTGAAATCACAGAACCATCAATCAACCTGCGGCGTACTTGTACTTGTCGTAGGTCTGCGGCCATCGTAGAACCACCAGCTGTGAACAAAGCTTCAGCCACACGAGCTGTTGAAGAAGTTACAGGGTAAATTCCTGGTCGAAATACTTCACCGCTAATGGTCACTTGAACTGGCCGTGGTGATGTCAGTGAAACGACCAACATCGGGTCAACCAAAATGCGACTTAAACTCAAACGAATTTTTTCTTGTGCTTCTTCCAAACTCAAGCCTTGTAAGGACACTGTTCCCACTTGCGGGACTACAATATTGCCTTCTGGATTAATTTGGGCTTGAAAACTCGAATCTGGACGTTGCCCAGTTAAAGATAAAACTACGATGGGGTCAATTACAAAACGATTGAGCAACGACCGAATTTTTTCTTGTGCTTCTTCCAAACTCAAACCTTGCAAGGATACTGTGCCGAGAAGTGGCACTATAATGTTGCCTTCTGGGTTAATTGCAGCTTGAAAACTTAAATCTGGAAAGCGCTGAACTGAAACGCTAATTGTATCTCCTGGTCCTAAGCGATAGGGGCCAGGAGGGCGCTGAAACACAACGTTAATTACATCTCCTGGTCCTAGGAGATAACGGTCGATTTGGGGAGAAATTTCGTTATTGAATCCCTCATTACCTGGGGGTGGCGCAGGGGGTTGCAACAGTGGTTGCACTTCAACAGTGCCTGACGGCTGCCCTGGAGATGGTAAAGGTTGAGCAACAACACTTTGTCCAGGGGTTGTGAACAAAAGGCCTATCTGATAACTAACCAAGCACAGGGCATTAAATGATGCACGCATATGAAAACTGGAATCATGGTAAAGCTGAATTCAAAATGAGTCCCACTAAGTGGTTATTTTACTCTGTAAGTATTTTAAATATCTCCTTGTATGGTGACACTTTTAACTGTGGATTTCATACTTTAACTAACTTTTAATCTTGAGGGTAGATTCACAAGTCGGGATAGTTGCCACATTTATGTAAAAACCGACACACTCATGGACTTTTCTCCAAAGGACCTGCCATCAAGGTAGCTTGTACTGTTTCACCAATAGACTGTGCTACAGTCCAAGTAGTTTCCACCTGGCCTAAAGGTTCCATGGGAATCATTATGCTTACACTAACCCAAGGAACACGTTTTTTATGCCATTGTGCCAATTGATCTGCTAGGAACCAGCGTAAAGGCGATGGATGTCCACCATTTGGTGTAGCATACCATTGCAAGATAGCGAAGGTTTCCTGTGGGGTGGAGACACGAAAGAATCTAGCTTCTACCTTAGCTTCAGTATTTGACCCTGACTTTAGGGGTCGTTTGACGGTAAATTGGGCAGATCGAGATTGAGCTATATCCCATTTTCCCCAACGAGACCTTCCCCAGCCGTTAATATCAGTCCACTCTACCTCTGGTTGATCCATCGGGCCATTTTGCGGATGCAAAAGCAATATTGCTTGAGATTGCAATTTTTCGTTCTTGAGAATCTGCAATGACCATTTACCTGTGCCAATCTGTTGTTCAGCTTGTTCAACAGTTTGCCAATCAGGAAGATTTAACCCTGTTTTACGTATTTCCCGCAATTCCTGGAGGCTGGCCACAGGTGGCGGCTGTTTCCATTGCCAACGTCCTGTTATATATCCAGGAACGCCTCCTATTAGCAATAGCAGTAGTAACAACAAAAGCACTACAGCATGAGCCAATTGCTTTTCTTTGAAAAATTTAGATAAGGAAATCATTAGTAAAAATTGCTGTATTTACGCAAAATTCTACTTGAAAAAATGACACGTAAGTTCAGTAAATTTTACATTTCTTCCCCTGAGTATCAGATTAGAAACTCAGGGGAAATGTATTTAAAAATGGTGAGTAAAGGGGAAGTGTTTGCGAGTCTTTCCTCTTTGCTTTTTCACTATCTCTCCACTATTCTGCATACTTTTTAACTTTGGGTTTCTCCTTGTTGCTGAGGTTCTACATCTGTGGAAAAATAATCATTCATCCAATTCAGCAAAGGAATTAATAACAGCAGCATACAAGCAGAGTAGAGGTCGCCGCCCCAACTGTCATGCAGCCATTTAAAAGCTGCCTCGCGTCCTGTGCCATGAAAGAAGCTGAGTAAAGTGTTACGAATAATATTGGCAGTAATGCTAATAAAGATCGCACAAGATAAAAACCAAGTGGTAGTGCGGCGTGAGGATAATGCACCTGTCCAATAAAGCAGCATTAAGCTGACATAAAGAGTGGTAAATAACATTTTTAGCCCTGCACAATAGGGTGCAACTTCCACAATCTTGCCACCTACGTATATGTTTATCTCATCAACAATTACTTCCATCCCCACTTGATTGAGGATAAAGCCTGCTGTACCTGCAATGAAGCTTTGCAGAGGCAAGGTGTAGGGAACGAGGAGGTAAGGTATTGCTGTTGGAGTTGCTAAAAATATTAATAGCAGAGGAAATGCTTGTAATCGGAAGCCTGCTATGCCCTTAAACCACAAGCACAACCCTGCCAAGATAGCGGGAAAGGACACATTGACCCACTCTGGAATACCGCTAAGATAAAGTATTCCCCCTGTTACAAGCAAAACAGCACCCAAAGGATGGGCTGTATCTTGCAGACGTCGCCACTTTTTCCGATTCATCCAAATGAGGTAAGCGGCAAATGGTAGACCAATAATACCGTGACTAAAATATTCGTGTTCTATACTGATGCTTTTGTTAAGCCAACCATCTAACCAATGTAATAACACAGGAGCATAAAGCAGTACTAAAATACCAAAAATCCCTACGCTGAGTAATTGTACTGAGTTTCTGTGTTTAATCTGTTGCTGAAGTGCCATGATTTTAAATAATTTCCCATTGATAATTTACAAAGTGTTTCCATGAACCGATGTTAGTTATTTGTCTACTTAAATACTGTAAATTAAATGCACAATAACTGTTGTTGTTCACCACTGAGAGCTGAGGCGATCGCGGTAACAACTTGTTGAATTTGGCTATGGCTCAAACCAGGGTACATGGGTAACGATAATATTTGCTTTGCTAGCTGTTCTGCTTGGGGAAAGTCTCCCAGTTGATAGCCTAAGTTGGTGAATGCTGGTTGCAAATGGCAGGGAATTGGGTAGTGAATACCAGTTTGAATTCCCGATGCTGACAGTTTATCCTGGATTTGCTGGCGTTCTAGGGCACAAGTATCATCAATTTTGATCACATATAGGTGATACACGTGTCCTGTACCACTTTGATTTTGCATGGGGATAATTCCCGCAGAGGCTAATGGTGCTAGTTCCAGATCATACTGTTGAGCAATCTTTAAGCGATCGCGATTCCACTGGGGTAAATGTGGTAGTTTTTCTAGCAACACTGCTGCTTGCAGAGTATCTAAGCGACTATTCGTCCCTGATTCCACATGAAAGTATTTTTGAGATGCACCATAATTTCGCAAGCGCTCCATCTTTTGGGCTACATCCTCATCTTGTGTCACCAGCATTCCCCCATCCCCAAATGCTCCCAAATTTTTGCTGGGATAGAAACTAAAAGCTGCTGCTGTCCCCACAGAACCTGCGCGATATCCTTCTCTTTCGGCTAAATGTGCTTGTGCTGCATCTTCAAAAATTAGTAGTTTGTAAGTATCAGCCAAGTCTAATAGCTGCCTTGGGGATACCATTTGACCATAAAGATGTACGGGAATAATTGCCTTGGTTGATGGCGTAATCACTTTTGCTGCTGCTTCCAAGTCAATTAAAGCGGTTTGGGGATCGCAGTCCACGAGAATGGGTTTGGCTCCAGCCCGTAAAACTCCAATCAACGTAGCCACAAAGGTATTAGCTGGTAAAATTACCTCATCTCCAGCACCAATATTACACGCTTGCAAACCGAGGGCGATCGCATCGGTTCCTGATGCAACACCTACACCATATTCTGCGCCAGATGCTGCTGCAAAAGCTGTTTCAAACTTTGCCAGTGCTTTCCCTAAAATAAAATCTCCCTGGTCCAATACAGACTGGATTGCCTGTTGTAATTGATGTTGAATTGGCTGATGTTGTAAATTAAGGTCTACAAAAGGAATTTTAAGACTCATTTTATTTATATTTAGTTATCCTGAGAAACACATAGCAAATTTTTGCCTATCAATACAAGCCTCTACTGATGAATTAATAGTAAAGTCTGAATAAGATATTTATTTATTTGATAAATCTCATGGAATCAAGCAAGTAATTGTTTATAGAACCACAAGTATTTTTTGTATAAAAAATACTTTAATTAACAAGCTATATGTAAAAATACTGAAAAAATAGGAGCTATATCGGAATTTTCATAAATTAAGCACATCTTTTAATTTAAATTTGATACTCGTGGTGAAAAGCATTTAAAATTGCTGTCTATTTTGACAACATATGTTCGCAAGTAAAAAATAGTTCTCAACAGTTACCTGAACACTGACAGAACTTATCTTATGTAAGCGCCAGATTTACGGCTATATGATAGGAAATCTAAGTTAAAAATTAGGTCAGTTTTTTATTTGATTCTTAGCGTTATATTACCCTCATCGAATCTGAAACTAACGCTGTCTGGCAACAAAACCTTAAGTAAGCGTGATTACACACTTTGTTTATGAAAGAGTTGTAAAATTTATCCTCCCATCTTGTTTGTCAGCAGTCAATTTGGGGAATGCTTAAAAATAGAAAACCATAACCCGGAAACAGTGGTTATATAAATTACAAGATCGAGCAATTATCAAGGTAGCGGTGGCAATGGTAGAGCCTGAAAACAAATTATTTGGCTTCAAGGATGGTTGGGTTTCTCAGGAAGCAAGGGAGCAACAACGCCTGGAAGCATTGTCTGAATTAGGTTTGCGGCAACCAGAAACGATTCCAGTCTTTGAAGAAGCCACTCAAACTGCTGCTCACTTTTTAGAAGCGCCAATTTCCATTTTGGGATTTGTGGATCAAGAACGTCATTGGTTTAAGTCAGCAGTAGGCTTATCTAGGCTGGGACTAATGAATCATCTGGCACAAAATCGTCAATTGTCACGCCGGGAATCCTTTTGTACCCAAGTGGTAGAAAATTTACAAATTGTCGCTATAAATGATACTCGTAAACTGACAGACTCAGTACTTATTACTAGTAAATTAGTGCAGGATTATGGCATTCGTGCTTACTTGGGAGCACCACTGATTGATGCTGCGGGAAATTGTTTAGGTGCATTGTCAGTGATGGATTTAGTGCCGCGTAACTTCACAACTCGCGACATTGAGTTTTTACAGATAATAGCTCGTTGGAGTATGAGTGAATTTGAGCGCAACCGATTGCTACTACAAGCAAAGCCACAAAAAGCTACTTTCAATGGCACTCCTCTCTTATCTGTCAATGACGAACCCACAAGTGGCATCAGAGTCACTCCACCTAATTTAGGAAAAGAATCGGTTTCTACTAAGGAACTGAAACTAGAACTTTTAGGACATCTCACTCAGGAGTTGCGTACACCGTTAACATCTGTGTTAGGCATGGCTAGCGTCTTAGGACGCGAAATTTATGGGCCTTTGACAACGAAGCAGAGAGAGTATCTGGAGATTATTCAACATAGTGGTCGGTACTTACTTTCTTTGGTTAATGAAATTACCGAACTGGGAGCTATGGATGAAAACACATCTGTGTTAAATCTAGCTCCTGTAGATATTGAAATGCTATGTCAACAAGCTATTAATACCCTAGAAGAAGCAGCTAACCGCCGTGAGCAAGATATTCGCCTATCGATAGAACCAGGGCACAGTCGCATTTGGCTTTTGGATAAAGACAAAGTGCGGCAAATTCTATATCACTTGGTGTTCAGCGTAATTCAACTGTCTGCTACAGGCAGTATTGTGCGGATTCATGTTTCTTACAAGGAAAATACGCTGAATATTACTATTTGGGTTTCTCATCCTTGGCTAGGAGATGGCATAACTGAGGTTGATCCTTATTTCCGCCTTAACTCCTTATCATTGCTTGAACTTACAGGCGAAGGAGCAACCTATGGCACTTATGAGGAACCAGGGATGCCAGTATTACTAGACAAATCGCCAAATTTGACTGATTCTCCCTCAGATATGTTTACTATGAGTCCTGGTAAAGATTTAGCGGAGGGACATGGTAATTTGTCACGCGAAAGCTTGGGTTTGTTGCTTAGCTGTCAGCTAGCAGAATTGCATAGTGGACAGATTGCAATTCAAGGTTCATCAGAATCAGGACGCCGCTATGTACTTTCTTTGCCACTACAACTAGCTAATTCTTCAGAGGCAATTAGCGATTGATTTGGCTCATACTACCTCGCAGCGTCTCGAAAATAAACATTTATTAACTATCGCTGTGGGCGCTTTATCTGTCTTGATGCTTGTGCAAAATGGCTGTCTTCAATTAGCATCTAGTAGAAATACTTTTTAACAAGAAAGTAATTACCAATTTACAATCTGCGTTATTACATTATTTATGTGACCCGCATTATGATTAAATTCAGGTTCCGCGCGGGCGTGCTAGTTGATCACAGCGTGTTTTATGAATTTAGTCTGGCTGATAAATTTAGTTTGGCAACGATTTAATTTATCTTATTTACCGATCAAAGAATATCTTGCTACCAGCTATCTACACCGTTATTCGGTTGGTCTATTACACTCTTGGCGGCAAAGTAGCGTTCTCATAAAGTGGGGAGACGCAATAGCGGTTGCTTTACTTAGCTTGGTGTATGCTCTTGCCCCTTTTGTATCTAGCTCCTTAGTAGGAGTGTTGTTAGTAGCTTGTGTAGGATTTTGGCTGCTGTTGACTTTATCTGATGAATCAGCACCAGCAAATACGCCGTTGTTTACCCCAATTCACCTACTGGTGTTGCTTTACTGGGGAATTGCTGTAATCGCAACAGCATTATCACCAGTCAAACAGGCAGCATTGAGAGACTTGATAGTATTGACACTTTATCTATTGTTGTTTGCCCTTTGTGCTAGGGTGCTGCGATCGCCTCGCTGGCGCTCTTGGATAATTACCCTGTACCTGCATGTATCGCTAATTATTAGTATATACGGCTTGCGGCAATGGTTTTTTGGTGCCACAGCACTGGCGACTTGGGTAGACCCACAATCTCCTCTGGCTAAGACAACCAGAGTTTATAGTTATTTGGGGAATCCCAACTTATTGGCTGGATATCTGGTGCCGGCGGTAGCTCTAAGCTTGGTGGCAATTTTTGCCTGGCAAAGCTGGATCAAAAAAGCTCTAGCGTTAACGATGTTTATTGTGAATACGGCTTGTTTGGTTCTGACTTTTAGTCGTGGTGGTTGGATTGGTCTGGTGGTGGCAGTTTTCACTGCGATCGCTTTGCTAATTTATTGGTGGAGTGTGCGTATGCCTCCTTTTTGGCGCACTTGGTCGCTGCCAATGATGTTGGCAGGTATGATTGGTTTCTTGTTACTAGCAGTAATATTTGTAGAGCCAGTACGTCTGCGGATTTTTAGTATTTTTGCTGATCGCCAAGATAGCAGTAATAATTTTCGGCGAAACGTTTGGGATGCTGTCTTCGAGATGATTCGCGATCGCCCGATTATTGGAATTGGCCCTGGTCACAATGCTTTTAATAAAATCTACCCACTCTATCAACGTCCTCGTTATACTGCTTTGAGTGCTTATTCGATTTTTTTGGAGGTGGCTGTAGAAACTGGTTTAGTTGGTTTAGCCTGTTTTCTCTGGCTGATGATTGTGACATTCAATCATGCATGGGCGCAAATGCAACGATTGCGCCAGTCCAGAAGTGCGGAAGGATTTTGGTTAATTGGAGCGATCGCTACTGTGTCGGGGATGCTGGCTCACGGTACTGTGGATACAATCTGGTTTCGCCCTGAAGTCAATAGCCTTTGGTGGCTCATGATGGCGTTGATTGCTAGCTACTGGAAACCCTTAAATCAAGGTCAGACTCAACAAGTCAATTCACCTCATCCAGAACCTGCGGCAAATTAACATTAATCTGGTAGTGATTCATTAAGAAAAGTACCAAGCCAAAAAATTCAAAATTCAGGAGCTATAAATCTATAATAAATTCCGGCTCCTGAATAGAGAATCAAAATTGCAAAACTAGCTGATTGGTCAGTGGGGTTGCTTTGAGTGCTAACTCTTGCATTTAGTCCCTGTAGGTAGTGGCTCCTGGCGCACTAGGGTCGCGATAACGAGTTGGTTCATCGCTACGCTTTCTGCCTGCCAAACCAGCTAGACCAAATAAACCAATTAATCCTAACCAACCCCAATCAAAGTCTTGGCGATCGTAAACTGTTGTCCTTGGAGTAGTTTCAACTCTGGGGTCAGTCACCTGAGCATTTACAGGTAGAGTTAAAGGCAACATTGCCATACTCAAAGTCAAAAAACCAGCACCAACTACCTTAGTCAAGTTACGTGTCATAGTAAAAATTCCTCATCCCTGCCAACGTTACTCACCACTGTATCGAGTCTCACAACCAGCCAAATCAATCTCCAGCTATAAACTAGGCTTTGTCTCAACTCACACTGAAGATATACAATTTGCTTTCTAATTGCATCAGGTTTTCACTCTAGTGTGGTATTGAGGCCATACTCATGCTTAATAATTTTTCATTGCCCGTTGCATATCACGTTGATCTTGGCGTCGTTTTAGGGATTCTCTTTTATCATGGAGCTTCTTACCTTTGCCAAGGGCTATACTCACTTTCACCCAGCCTCTTTTGAGGTACATCTTCAAAGGTACTAATGTTAAACCCTCCTGTTCTACCTTGCCAATTAACTTACGGATTTCTTGGCGATGCAGCAACAGCTTACGCGTGCGACGCGGTTCATGATTAAAATATTGCCCACTAGCATTGTAAGGAGAAATATGCACGTTAATTAGCCATGCTTCGCCATTACGAATTAAAGCATAGCCGTCTTGGAGATTGACTTTACCGGCGCGGATAGACTTGACCTCTGTTCCTGTTAATTCAACTCCGGCTTCATAAGTTTCCAGGATTTCATACAAATAACGGGCTTGACGGTTGTCACTAATAACTTTGTAACTTTCGCTCTTTTCGCTCATTGAAAATTTTTCGTGCTTTAAATGTGCTGCAAAATTTTTTTGGACTAGCTTGTGAATTTCTCCGGAGATGTTATACCTCTATAAATGTGATATCAGCGTTATTCTATTAATTTAGCTTTTCTAAGTTCTCTATTAAAAGTTTTCCAGATCCAAATTTACTGGATAATGAGTTTAAATTAAATATTAATTTACATGAGATTATTTAGTACCTATGCACTATTATATTGGCTTATTGTTAAGAAATACAAAACTATTTGTGTCTTTTCAGCAATAACAATCTAATTGCGTTACACTTCTTTAACTATTCCTAAGGATTTAAGACTTTCTTCATAAATCAACCTTTAGGCAGTCATTAGCTAGTAATCCTGTCATAGTATGAAACAGAAGAACACTATTTTTACTTGTGTTCACTGATGTAGCTCGTAGAAGCAAATTTCTGAGTAAAAAAATGCTAGGGGTGTATTATCCATGCCCTTGACGATTCTTGTTGTAGATGATGACCTGGGCACTCGTCTATCTATTAGTGATTATCTTGAACTGTCTGGCTACTCAGTGGTCACGGCTAATGACGGTCAAGAAGCTTTGGCAATGGTAGATAATTACCATCCTGATTTGATAGTCACTGATATTGTCATGCCACGGATGAACGGTTATGAACTGGTCCGCCGGGTACGTCAACAACCAGCATTCCGGTTATTACCTGTCATTTTATTAACAGCACGTACTAAGACCCAGGAGAGAATTTTGGGATACCAATCAGGGTGCGATTTATACTTACCTAAGCCTTTTGAACTAGAAGAGTTAGCAGCAGCGATTCGCAATCTTCTGGAGCGATCGCAAATTATTCAATCTGAGTATCGCTTCTCTCACAAAGAGAATTTAGGCAGTTTCCTCCCCACAAAAGAGGTAGACACCCACAACTCTCTGTCTACTCATATTCAGCAATCCCATTTGTTCTCTTCCTTGACTCCCAGAGAACAGGAAGTCTTAGAATTGTTGACTCACGGACTTTCTAATGCGGATATGGGTAATCAACTACACCTGAGTCCGAGAACAGTAGAAAAATACGTTAGTAGTTTATTAAGAAAAACTGCCACCAGCAACCGAGCGGAGCTGGTGCGTTTTGCTATTAAGCATGGCTTAGTAGAATAGCATTTATGCTTTTAGTTGCTGGTTAGTAATGTATTCGAGCAAACCTTCACAAGCATCAACAAGTAAATCAATTACCTGATTAAAGCCTTCTACTCCACCGTAGTAAGGATCTGGAACTTCCTTCAAGGTATGCTGAGAGCAAAATTTACACATTAAGTAAACTTTGTCGTGATATTGCCCAATGGGATCAAGAGCGAGGATATTCTGATAATTCTCTTGATCCATTGCCAAAATCATATCAAAGTCCTGAAAGTCTAATTTTTGAAATTGGCGAGCCTGACCACGCAGTTTAATTCCCAACTTTGCAGTAGCAGCAGTACTCATGCGTCGGTCAGGTGGGCTACCAATGTGATAGCTAGATGTACCAGCAGAGTCACAGAGGATGCAATCACTCAAACCCGCCCGGTCGATTAGATGATTCATAATGTTTTCTGCCGATGGTGAACGACAGATGTTACCTAGACAGACAAACAGCAACTTATAAGGCATAAATATTTCACTTAGTACCCATCAAAGGTCAAAAGTCTCCAGTCATCAGTCTAATGGTTGATGACTAATGACTAATGACTAATGATTTATCCTGAGCGCAGTCGAAAGACCAATGACTAAAATCCAGGTAGTTCCAGACCACTTGTCAAATCTTCCATTCGTTCCCGCATTGTGGCTGTGGACTTGTTGTAGGCATCTTTCATTGCCACTGTCACGAGATCAGAAAGTAATTCTGCTCCTTGTGCTAGGGCATCTGGAGAAATTTCCACTCGTTTGGGTTCTTGGTTACCACTAACAATCACCTTAACCAGACCACCGCCAGACTCCCCTTGAATCTCCATTTGCTCCAATTCTTCTTGGAGTCGTTTTGCACCTTCTTGAACTTGCTGCGCTTTTTTGAAAGCGTCGGCTAGTTCTTTCATTTTGCCTAAACCAAAACCAAATCCCTGTCCTTTTCCTGTCATAACTGATTGTCCGCGTGTGCGTTGAATAACAAAATCAAATTCAATTATAGATGCGGTCGGCAATTTGCCTCTTTTATTACCAATAATTAATGCTGGCATGGGGCATGGGGCATTAGACATTGGTTATTTCCCTTGTCCCCCATCTCCCCACTTCATCAACAAGCTGCTTGAAATTCGCCGATCATTTTGACTTCTGGTTCTAAGCAAATTGACCAACGTTCTTGTACTTGTTGCTGGATATAACGAATGAGACAGAAAATATCGCTAGCCTTTGCTCCACCACGATTGACGATAAAATTAGCATGTAATAATGCTACTTGCGCTCCACCAATTTGGTAGCCTTTTAGACCTGTTTGTTCGATTAACCATCCAGCAGCATAAGGTTTGGGATTACGGAATACACTGCCACAGCTAGGAAAATTGTAGGGTTGGGTGGTTAGCCGATGTTTTTTGTGTTGCTTGGTAACTGCTAACACTAATGCCGGATCGATACCTGGTTGGAGTTGGAAGGTGGCTTGGGTGACTATGCGCTCGCTACCTTGCAGTGATGAAGTTCGGTAGCTGTACCCTATTTCGGCGGGGGTTAGGGTTTCTAATGTACCATCAGGTGACAGTACTTGGGCATTGACTAACATATCTGCGATACAGCTATTATGTGCCCCGGCATTCATGACAACGGCACCCCCAACAGTCCCCGGGATACCCACAGCCCACTCTAATCCTTGCCAACCCAATTTTGCTGCTTCCCATGCCAAACTGGGAATTGATTCACCTGCGGCGACGGTTAATTGACCTGTTTGGGGGTCAAAATAGCTATGGCGCAGATGACGAGTGGAGATTACTAGGCCGGGAATACCGCGATCGCTCACTAATAAGTTAGAACCTGCTCCCAGTGTTGTTACTGTTAACTCATGTTCTTTTGCATATTCAACACTAGCTTGCAGCGCTTCTAAGTTCCGAGGGGCAACGTACCATTCAGCATCTCCACCAACTCTATAAGAAGTAAACGCGGATAAGGAAGCATGTGAATGGATCACACAATCAGTGTCTTTTAAGTAAATTATTTTACTATCACTTGATTTTTCTGTTTTCTGCTTCTGTGTAGTTGAAGCAGAAATCGTGCAGACATTTCCAGCTGCCTGGGAGATTTTCATCTTTACGTCAATTTGTGAAATTTTTACATTTATCTGCCGTAAAAATACAGCAATAGTGTGAATCGATAAATTCGTTGCTAGAAGAAAACTTTACTTAAGTTTCCTCACCTAAGATGTGGCTGTAGCTGGTTCGCAAAGCGTAGTAATTACGTCAGGAATCACCTGATTCAAATTCCCAGCACCAAGAAAGAGTGCCAAATCTCCGGGGTGCAGCGTTTGCAGCAAGAACTCACTTATTAAGGGCAGAGTTGGTTGATAAACTACCTGTGGGTGATGTTTAGCGATTTTTACTGCTAGTTGTTCACCGCTAATTTGCCCTAAATTGGGTTCGCCTGCACTGTAAATATCTGTCAGCACAACTAAATCAGCGTAAGTAAATGACTCGGCAAATTCTGCTAAAAATGTCAGTGTGCGGCTATAGCGATGGGGTTGAAAAATGGCAACTACTCTTTGCCCTGGTCTTGCCTGGAGGCGAGCAGCAGCAAGAGTAGCACGAATTTCGCTGGGGTGATGAGCATAGTCATCAATGAAGGTAATACCATTGACTTCTCCTCGGAATTCAAAGCGGCGTCTTGCTCCTTCAAAGGTAGCAATGCCTTTGGCAATTGCTCCGAATTCTAAACCTAAGGCTCTACCAACAGCTACCGCAGCTAGAGCATTACTCAGATTATGCCGACTAAGTAGCCGCAATTTCAATACGCCTAAGGCTTTACCTTTTTCCCAAACTAGGGCTGTGGTACCATCAGCGCGATAATCAATATTGGTAACGCTATAGTCAGCATCAGTGTCTGGATTTAGACTGTAAGTGATTGTTGGTTTGAGGCGATCGCCGGAGGGGTTGCGTAGCAACTCGCGTACTGTTTCACAATCAATGCTACCTATAAGAGTTTTACAACCTGCCGCAAACTTTTGGAAGATGTCAACTACTTCTTCTAATGTGTCGTAGTGGTCAGGATGATCTAGTTCAATATTAGTAATAATGCCAATCTCAGGGGCGTGTTTCACCAGAGAACCATCCGATTCATCCGCTTCAGCTACCAAATACTGACTCTGCCCTAATCGAGCATTTCCTTCCCAAGCATTAACTTCACCACCTACAAGAATTGTTGGGTCTAAACCAGCTTGTAACAGCATATAGCCAATCATGCTACTGGTTGTAGTTTTACCGTGGGTTCCTGCAACTGCAATGCTATAGTAATCTGCGATTAAAGCAGCTAGTACATCTGAACGATGTAAAATTGGGCAACCTAATTCCAATGCTGCTTTGTATTCCAAATTATTGGCATTAATTGCTGTTGAACAAATAACTTGAGGCAGTGTTGACTTGGTAGCATTAGGTGATAGTTCTTGTGGGTTTAATAATACTCTATTAGCTGATTCACTAGGAAGAAAGAATTCGAGATTACTTGCCTCTTGTCTACCAAAAATATGTGTTCCGATAGATTCCAACTTGCACGTAATATGATTTGGACGAAGATCGGAACCTGATACTGGCAATTGACGCTTTGCCAAAACGTATGCCAAGGCAGACATACCAATACCACCAATTCCAATGAAATGAAATGGTCTGCCGCCAAAATCTACAGAATTATTCATTGATTGCTCCTCTTACACCACACCATAATCACAAATGACACGCGTATCATAACAGGAATTTGATTTTTACCGTAACTGCGCTTGCATCTTGTTTATACCTGATGTTTGGATTATTTTCCTCTGTTGTTTTGCTGATTGAGAATGATTTTACCTTTGTTGGAGGTTTTTGCTATTTCTGAACTGTTCTTAAGATTATTCTCAAAATTTCTGCTGCATCGGGACAGAAATTCTTGTAGTTTCAAATACATCTTTCTAAATTCCTTACTGGTGTTGGCTACAGTAATACATTGACAGTGAAACTGCTTTTAAATTGCATCAAGCTCAGGCGCAAATTGAGTACAATAGTACATTGGTATTAAAAGTATTTTCAATTGAATGAAAGTTTAGGCATGACTGAATGCAGCAAATAGCAATCTTTGGTGGCACATTTGATCCCATTCATTGGGGACACTTGCTCATAGCTCAGACAGCTTTGTATCAAGTACCCCTAGAAAAGGTAATTTGGGTGCCATCACTAAATCCTCCCCATAAAAAAGCGGCTTTGTTTGAGCATCGCTTGGAAATGCTGCAATTAGCTACAAGAGAAAACCCAGCATTTACTGTCTCCCTAGTAGAGACAAATCGCTCTGGGACTTCCTATGCCATCAACACCTTGATCGACTTATCTACTTTTTACTCAAATACTCACTGGTACTGGATTGTGGGCTTGGATACATTCCAAACCTTACCTCGTTGGTACCGTGGACACGAACTAGCACAAATGTGTGATTGGTTAATCGCACCCCGACAGCTAGGTGGTGAGACTATAGCTCAAAGTGAGTTAATCTGCAAGCAAGTGGAACAAATACTGAGAAACCAGTCATCTACCATTCGCTGGCAATTCTTGGATATACCCTTAGTAGGAGTTTCGTCAAGTCTAATTCGTAAACTTTGCCGCGAACATAAGTCAATTCGCTATTTAGTCCCGGAACCGACTAGATCGTACATCACTGTCCACAACCTCTACTCAGATAAATCTGAATAAAATATGTTTTTTTTTTATGGATATAACACTTTATGGTTATTAATACCCCCCCCCTTTGCGATATGATTGGGGTCAAAGATATCAATTTATAGGCATAAATACAGAGGGCAAGACACTGTGATTAGAGTCGCAATCAACGGTTTCGGGCGAATTGGACGTAACTTTGCACGCTGCTGGGTGGGTAGAGAAAATAGCAACATTGACCTTGTTGCTGTCAATGACACATCAGACCCTACAACCAATGCTCACCTCCTCAAGTATGACTCAATGCTAGGGAAGTTAAAGGATGCTGACATTACAGCCGATGATAACTCGATCATCGTTAACGGCAAGACCATTAAATGCGTATCTGATCGCAACCCAGAAAACTTGCCCTGGAAAGAGTGGGAAATTGACCTGATTATCGAATCAACAGGCGTGTTTACCAGCAGAGAAGGGGCACAAAAGCATTTGAATGCTGGAGCCAAGAAGGTGCTGATCACCGCTCCTGGTAAAAATGAAGATGGTACTTTTGTCATGGGCGTAAATCATTACGACTATGACCACAACAAGCACCATGTTATTAGTAACGCTAGCTGTACTACCAACTGCTTGGCTCCTATAGCCAAAGTGTTGAACGATAAATTCGGGATCATCAAAGGCACGATGACCACCACCCACAGTTACACTGGTGACCAGCGTTTGCTAGATGCTTCTCACCGGGATTTGCGTCGGGCAAGAGCAGCAGCCATCAACATTGTTCCCACCTCCACTGGTGCGGCAAAAGCTGTGGCTCTGGTAATCCCAGACCTCAAAGGCAAGCTGAATGGTGTTGCTTTACGTGTACCTACCCCGAACGTTTCAATGGTAGATTTCGTAGTTCAAGTTGAGAAGCGTACTATTACTGAAGAAGTTAATCAAGCCCTCAAAGATGCTTCTCAAGGTACACTCAAAGGCATTTTGGACTACAGCGAATTACAACTTGTATCATCCGATTATCAAGGTACTGACGCTTCTTCTATTGTTGATGCCAGCTTGACTTTGGTTATGGGTAATGACCTAGTGAAAGTCATGGCATGGTATGACAACGAGTGGGGTTATAGCCAGCGAGTTCTAGATTTAGCAGAACTAGTAGCCGAGAAGTGGGCTTAATTATTAGTCATTAGTCAAGAACGATAAAGTAATCTGTTGACTTTTCAAAGCCAGTCGCCTTCAGCTAGGAAGCTTAACTTATAGCTCTGGTTTTTCTTAGCTATTGGCCAAAATGTTGGAATCCCTGACTAAGATTTAAAACTTGGTCGGGGAATTTTGTATTTCTATCTTTTAATAGTACTTGTGAACTATCTGTGATGGTACCAATAATAGCTGCGCCTTGACCTAATTGTTGAACTAGAGTAATGGCTGGTGATTCTGGTAAACAAAGCACTAATTCAAAGTCTTCGCCACCGTAGAGGGCATATTTTAATGCTGTTTCTGGTGTCAGCCAGTGATGAAAACTTTCTGGTAAAGGAATTTGGTTAAATTCTAAGATAGCACCAACACCACTGGCACGGCAGATTTGGCAAATAGCATCTGCTAAACCATCGCTGCTATCCATACCGGCGATGGGGAAGTGGGGAGATGGGGGGTATTCTAGAATTTGCCAGAGGATAGGTAGGACATCTAATCTTGGTTTTGGGCGCTGGTGGGCTTTGATTAAAGTGGTTTGTTCTGCATCAGTGAGGTTTTGCTTGAATTCGGGATGCAAGAGCAGTTGTAACCCAGCATGGGAGGCTCCATGCACACCTGTGATGACGATCGCATCTCCTACTTGAGCCGTAGAGCGGCGGATAATCTGATGAGGATGCGCTTGACCAAAAGCGGTGATTGCTAAAGTCGTCACAGGCGATCGCACGACATCACCACCAAGTATTGGGGTATGGTATTTTTGCAGGCATTCTGTCATTCCCTGGTATAAGCATTCCACCCAACTGACGCTAACTTCTCCAGGAAGTCCCAACCCGACGGTAATTCCCAAAGGCGAAGCCCCCATTGCTGCCAAATCGGATAAATTAGCAGCCGCAGCTCGCCAACCAGCATCTTCTGGAGATGTAGTGACATGACTAAAATGCACTCCATCCACCAACACATCTGTTGTCACCACCAAAGATTGCCCTGGTGAAGTTGAAAGTACTGCTGCATCATCCCCAATCATCTCTGGGGGACAAAAGCGCTGCAATCTTTCTAAAAGACCTTGTTCGCCAATATCTTGAACTTTAGTCATTGGGCATTGGGCATTGGGCATTGGGCATTGGTTATTTCCCTCACTCCCTCATCTCCCCACTCCCCCAAGTTAGGATAAAGGTATCGTCTAGGAGTCAGTTGGGATGGTCACTACACCAGTAACCAGCATCAAGTTTGAGGAGTATTTAACTTATGATGATGGTAACGGTTCTCATGATGAATTGGTGGATGGCAGGTTAGAGTTAATGAATCCACCAACTATTCAACATTTTCTGATTGTTGATTTCTTAGACACTGCGCTGAAAGCAGAAATCAAACGTTGTAGCTTACCTTGGCTGTGTCTTCGGGAAAGTGGTGTAAGAACGGGTAGAAATAAATCTCGGTTGACTGACTTGTGTGTAGTGACGCTGGAGCAGGCGCGAGAATTGATGAATGTTTCCGCAGTATTTCTGTCACCTCCCTTATTAATTGTAGAGGTGGTCAATCCAGAGTCGGTAAAACGGGACTATCGCTATAAGCGGTCTGAATATGCAGCTTTGGAAGTTCCTGAATATTGGATTGTAGACCCTCAAGCAGCAAAGATTTCTGTTTTGTTGCTGGAGGAGGGACTGTACGAAGAAATGGTTTTTACTGCCAGCCAGTTAATTATATCGCGAACTTTTCCAGAACTAGCGATCGCTGTTACACAGGTTTTAGACGCAGGTAATCTTGGCTAATTTAATCTTAGCTCGTAGTAGGTGCTTTAGCGCCTTATTCAGCACTAAAGTGCTTACTACGAACTAAATTTTACACTGCTGGCGGTGCAACTAAATTTTCTATTCCCTGAACTACAGTTGCCGATTCGATTTTGTCACCTTCCTTCAACTTATCCAAAATTTCTTTGCCCTCGGTGAGATAGCCAAAAACGGCATAACGACCATCCAATAGGTTGCGTCCTGCGGGGGTGAGTTCTGGCTCAAAGAGAAAAAAGAAAAATTGTGAGGAACCCCCATTTACTTCTGTTTCGGGACGAGCCATTGCCAATGCACCGAAGGAAGAAAAAGGCAGAACTGGCATATCAAGATAGCGGCCAGCTTGTTCGAGGGTAATACCATAAGTAGGCTCTGTGTCGCCTTCAACTAAAACTTCTAAAGGAATGGCACGGTATTTGCCAGTTTTTGGATCAATAAAACCTACTTCCTTTCCTGGTGGATCTCCAGTTTGCAGTACATAAGATTCTTCTGAACGGGTGAATTCTAAGCCGTTATAAAAACCTCTTTGGACTAAATCTACAAAATTACCAGCTGTGACAGGGGCACTATAACCATCTACCACAACGGTTAGGTCGCCTTTATTAGTTTTAATTTCCACAGTGGCACGACCTTTGAGTTGTGGCAGGTTACTGTATTCAGCAGGCACTTCAAAGGGAAATTCTGTCACCATCGACTCTTCCAACTGGGTGACGAGATTCAGGAGTTTATTTCTACCTTCAAGAATTTGTTCTTTGTCTTTGGCTTTTACCGATTCTTGCAATGAATCGACGCCGGATTTTAACTCAGCAATCCAAGCTTCGGCTTGAGGTTGGCGTTCTGCGGGAACGCTTGCTAGGATTTGGGAAGGTTTATCGAGTAGGCGGGATGCTTTACTGAGGTCTTTGGAGATAGCACCCCACCGCCGATTCGCCCGCAGTTGGGTGGAAATGTCTTCTAAACTGGCTTGCAGTTGCCGTACTGGTTGATTCTCTATCGGGAGTGCATAACGTAACAAGGCTTTGCCATCGGTAATTGCATTTCCAGATGGTAGAGCAGCGTTACTGGAGGGAGTCCAGCTAGCTGTATTTATGCCTAAAAATATTGTTACCAACAGTATTGCCATGAGGCTGTTCTTCAGCCAGGATTTTAATATGTTCAACATGGTGGGATGGCTCAAATGCAGCATCAAATTGTTCACTAGGCGTAACCCATCAATCATCTTCCCACAGTACGAGTGCTGTAAAGCCCTGCGGGCACAGCTGCACTTATAGCCCGTGCTTTCTTATTTCCTGAGTAATCTAAAAATTAAGGATTTGGGATGAGAAAACCCCAAATTCCCAACCAGTCCCCAGTCTCCAGTCCTCAGTCCCCAATCACTTGACTAATTCCTTGATGATTAATGACTAATTACGACCCTTGAAGGGTACAATAAATGCCGATTGTCTTCCAAAATTTGAAAGCTTCATGATTTCTAGTAACGACTTTCGACCCGGTGTCTCAATTGTATTAGATGGGTCTGTATGGCGAGTGGTGGAATTCCTCCACGTTAAGCCAGGTAAAGGCTCTGCTTTTGTGCGGACAAAACTGAAAAGTGTCCAAACAGGGAGCGTTGTCGAAAAAACGTTCCGAGCCGGAGAAACTGTGCCACAAGCTACTCTGGAAAAAAGCACGATGCAGCATACCTATAAAGAAGGCGATGAGTTTGTCTTTATGGATATGGAAACCTACGAAGAAAACAGATTAAGCGCAGCCCAAATTGGCGATCGCGTTAAATATCTCAAAGAAGGCATGGAAGCCAACGTGATTCGTTGGGGTGAGCAAGTGCTAGAAGTGGAACTGCCCAACTCTGTAGTTTTGGAAATTGTAGAAACAGATCCAGGTATCAAAGGTGATACAGCTACAGGTGGGACTAAACCAGCTATTCTGGAAACCGGAGCAACTGTGATGGTTCCATTATTTGTTGCTCAAGGGGAACGTATTCGTATTGATACCCGTGAAGACAAATACTTAGGTAGGGAATAAGTTTGATCTCAATCTCAGAGCAAATTCCGATTCAGTCCCTGTATTAGGGATTAAATCCCTGCCACACTTAAAAATTATTAATTTACGGTTAGGTCGAGGTAATAAAAACTGTGTCATTGGACTTTAATGAAATTCGCCAACTGCTGGCAACTATTGCACAAACAGATATTGCAGAAGTAACGCTCAAAAGTGATGACTTTGAACTAACGGTACGTAAATCTGTTAGTTTCAGCAATCATATGGTGTCAGTTAGTCAAGCAGCTTTAAGCGGTGTGGTTGGTTCGGGATTGACATCGGTTTCCCCAATGGGAACCCAAGCAGCACCAAATCAGGCAATGGAGGTGGGAACAAGTCGCACCTCGGATAATGCCCTAACTAGTTCTAGTGTGCAGTTATCAGCCAATCCGCCATCAACGATTGATAAAAGACTTGTGGAAGTGCCTTCCCCGATGGTAGGAACGTTTTATCGCGCTCCTGCACCAGGTGAAGCACCATTTGTGGAAGTGGGCGATCGCGTCCGCAGTGGTCAAACAGTCTGTATCATTGAAGCTATGAAGCTGATGAATGAAATTGAAGCTGAGGTATCTGGACAAGTAATGGAAATTCTCCTCCAAAATGGCGAACCGGTAGAATATGGTCAGCCTTTGATGCGAATTAACCCTGATTAAGTATTAATCTATATATCAAATGAGTCATTGTGATCAAAATGAGTCATTGGTCAAACTGTCTGTTCTTGCGGGTCAATCCTGATGAAACAAGCGTTGCCTGTACCACCGGAAGTGGTGTAACAAGTGGCCGAATACTTTAGCCTGTTAAGTGAACCAATGCGTCTACGGCTACTGCACTTATTACGGGATGTTCGCGCAGCGTCTCGTAGAGAAGAAAAATGTGTGCAAGAATTGGTAGAGGCAACACAGACTTCGCAAGCAAATGTGTCTAAACACCTGAAGGTAATGTGGCAAGCAGGAATTCTTAGCCGCCGCAGTGAAGGGACTTGCGCTTACTACCGGGTAGAAGATCAAATGATTTTTGAATTATGTAATCGGGTATGCGATCGCCTGGCCACAAGGCTAGAAAAACAAGCCCGCAGTTTTCGCGTGCTGAGTAACAAAAACTAAGTCAGTTACCAGTTATCAGTTTGTCTACTGATAACTGATAACTGTATCAAAGCGGATAGTTTTGCTCAAAGCTTTTACGAGTCAATGGCTGTTGCAACTCTACGCCTTCACCACCTAAAACGTCCAATTGTTGCCCATTGACATCAATGTAAACTTTGGCATTGGGATCTAAAGTTGTCGCGGTATAAACAACTTGTCCGATACGGGCAACCATTGAGGTACTACCACCACCCTGAGTAAAATCTTCAGATAAATCAACGTGAACTTCATCATTTTCTACTTTCAGCCCCAGCAACTTGGTTCCTTGGGGAATGGTTGTAGAATCTGTCCCTTCTGTTGGCCCTGCTAATAAAGCTTGGAAAGCCTTTTCCAAAACTTGGTTGGGCTGTGTAGCAGCGATTTGAACTGGCTGAGGAACCAAATCAATATTTTGTGCCCTTGGTTTGAGCCAATAAATATTAGCAGTTTGCTCTTGACCTGGCTGGGTCGTTGATGGCTGGCTGGGGGGTTTGATGGTTTGAGAGGGGCTGGTTGGTGTAGGAGACTGGTTAGTGTTGGCAGTCAGCCAAGCTACGCCACCACCCACCGCGACAACTGCTGCGGAAACGGCTGCAATTACACCTGAAGAAATACGGTTAGATCCTTGTTGGTCTTTCATATTTAAAACCTTACTTGACTGAGGACTGAAATAGTGTGGTTCAGAGGAGCAGCCTGGTTAAAGACGATATTGATGCGTGGGGAGTTTCTTAAAATCCAGAGATGCCTTGATTTGTGAAAATTTTTCTCACTTGATATTTTGTTTAATTCAATACCAATCTTGGATTCTTTAGATAGGACTCTTCTTGATTAAGCTATTTTAGCAATTTGTCATCTTGCATCCATAGTAACTTTATCTCATCTTTAATTTTAAGTTGACAGTTATATTCCGTCATCTGAATCTTAATGTAAATATAATCGTTTCTGGAAATATTGATACTAGAAGGCTTTCGGTAAGTTTTACACATCCTCCTTAGTTGGTGAAATTAAATATCCATAGGTATGAAGTATCTAAACTTCTGTATACTTTTGCTTGCTCTTTAAATCTACTCTTTTCAGATAGAAATCAAATTCTCATTGAGAAGTTCCTGAGATAGCCAAAATCTGAAATATATTTTACAAAAATTTATAGTAAAAAATGCCAATTTTCTAAGTTTAATTTATCGATTCTACATATTCCCAGGATTTCCAATTTAGTATTATATGTCTTGAGGTTGAACTAATTACTAATCTAGAAATTATATTATATTAATAATTAATTGCTCATTTGTGGTTGCTATGGTGATCAGTGCTTCAACCCATAAGATTACCTGGTAATTCCTACCTGAAAACTGCATTTTAAGGGAAAAATTCTTGCTTTACAGTTAACCCCAATTAAACTATCAGGGTTAACATTCACAATGCTCTACATCTGTTCAACCCTCGTAAATTGGCAAAGGTATTGGAGTAAATTACAATTTTTCCTGACTACCTACCAACATATCTACTAAACAGTTGAATAGCGTCGGCAATATTGACATCTCCATCCCCGTTGGCATCTAAGAAAGAATTCAATACAGAATTTCCACCAGATCGGGGATTTTGGGCATTAGCACCAGATTGCAATAAATTCAATACTAGAGGCACAATCACAGGTAATAATTGCATAACTGTACCAGCATCTAGTCCTGTATATTGGGAAGCTACCTGTGCTACCTGCTGTTGGATTTGAGGGGGAAACAAGGAACTGACGGCTTGAGGGTTAGAAGAAGTCCCAGCATATTGATTAACCAATGCTTGGGTTGCTTCATTACCCTCTGTGGCTTGCTTCTGTTGTAAAGCAGAACGTACATAGTTACCTACTACACCGACAACAGATTGCATGGTTGCAGGATTTGTACCAGTGGCATTACTCAGCTGATTAACAGTGTTAATAATACTGCCCAGTTGACCTAGACTAGCTTGTTGATTGGGATTGCTAACAGCACCAATAATTTGGTCAAACAGACCCATAATCATCTTTCTCCTTGTGTTTTCATTCCTTGACTGCGGAAAAGCTGTTGCTATTATGAAAAAATTAACTTCGCAAAACCAGAAACTTAAGGATGAAAAATCGGTATAATTCTATCTCTATCAGGGTGAGTGATAAAAACCCAGTCCCTAAGGCGTATTTATGGCAGGCAAGACTTGGCGTGAGCTTAGTCGATAGCTCGCGTGGCGTAGCCATATGCTGCCTGCCTCACAAGAGTTGTGTTTTATGCTTCTATTGCTTCTTTAATCCATTGTTGCAGTGTATTGATAACTGCCTCAATGGCTATTTCTTGGATTTCACGGGTGGCGCGTTTGACTACTTCGACTTTACCATTGTTAATCGCCCTACCTGTAACTATTCGGTAAGGTATACCAATTAAATCGGCATCTTTGAATTTTACTCCCGCCCGTTCATCACGGTCATCAAGTAATGTTTCTACACCTGCTTTGTTAAGTTCAGTGTAGAGTTTTTCGGCAATTGTGACTTGTTGAGCATCATTAATGTTAGGAATTGTGACGATCGCGTGATAAGGTGCGATCGCAACTGGCCATATAATGCCGTCTTTGTCGTAAGATTGCTCCACAGCCGATTGTGCCAACCTAGATACACCTACTCCATAGCAACCCATGAATAGGGGTTTTTCTTCACCTTGTTCATTGGTATACGTTGCACCCATAGCTTGGGAATATTTTGTACCCAGTTGAAATATATGCCCAACTTCTATTCCACGGGCGGTTGCAAGGGTTTGTTCGGGGTTATGCATAGCGCGATCGCCTGGCCTTGCTTTCCGCACATCTACTATTAGTCCTGGTAGTTTAAATTGCTCACCCCAATTAGCACCAACTACGTGATAGCCAGTTTCATTTGCGCCTGTCACGAAGTTTTTTAAATCAACAGTTGTTTGGTCAACTAACCGGACAAACTGGGAATAGAACTGTTTATTGGCAGCAATATACTCATCTGCAATATCAGGCGCAATGTAACCTAGAGGTAGAGATTTAGCTGCCCATGTTTGTTGGGTTTCGGCATTTGGTACATTTAAGGCAATGATAGTTTTAGCACCATAATTAGCAGCTAATTTAGTCAATTCATTCTGTAACTTGACCTCGTTTACTTCCTGATCACCTCGAATACTCACCAGAACCAGCACCGTTATCCCATTGTCATAAACTGTTTGGTAAAGGACGTTTTTCACCACTTGGGTGGGAGAACACTGGAGGAATTGACAGAGCTTTTCAATCGTCTCTGTTCCAGGTGTATCGAGTTTCTCATAAGTTGTGAACCGTGAAGATTCTGCATCAATTGGTAAAGAAACTGCTTTTTCTACGTTGGCAGCATATTTGCCATCTTCGGTGTACAGAACTTCGTCTTCACCAGCTTCCGCCAACACCATAAATTCTGTAGAACCAGAACCACCTATTGCACCAGAATCAGCTTCCACTGCTCGAAAAGCTAAACCAGAACGCCGCAGCATATTGGTATAAGCTTGGTACATATCTTGGTAAGTTTCTTTGAGGCTAGCTTCATCGACATGGAAAGAGTAGCCGTCCTTCATGATAAATTCTCGTCCGCGCATTAAACCAAAGCGGGGACGAATTTCATCACGGAATTTGGTTTGAATTTGGTAGAGATGTAAAGGCAATTGACGATAAGAGCGAATCATATCACGAGCAACTGTCGTAATTACTTCTTCATGAGTTGGCCCTAATCCTAATTGTTGTTCACGGCGGTCGATGAGGGAGAACATAATGCCCTCAGCTTTAGTGTAGGTATCCCAGCGTCCCGACTCCTTCCATAAGTCAGCTGGTTGTAACTGCGGTAAAAGACATTCTTGTGCGCCTGTGGCGTTCATTTCTTCCCGGACAACTTGGGAAACTTTTTGTAGTACCCGCCACATCAAGGGTAAATAAGCATAAATACCGCTACCGATGCGACGAATATAACCTGCACGGAGTAACAATTTATGGCTGGGAATCTCCGCATCAGCTGGATCATCCCGGAGTGTGACGAATAACATGTGTGACAGTCGCATCGTTATATTACCTTTCCAAAATTGCTAATTTCTCAAGTATGAAGTATTAAGGATGAAGTATGAAGTAAGTATAAATTGTGATTTATTGTTCATTGTTACTGATAGTCTTCAGCTTTCTGCCTGTTTTTACTAGAACTTTAGGAGAAAATAACCTTGTCAGATATGCTTTATCAAGCACAAGCACCTTTAGAATTCATTCCTCCAGCCCTCAATCCTGTATTTCTGAGAGCTGTTCATCTGTTACTACCCAGTTGGATCAGTTGGCAAACAGCTATTACCCAAATTGAAGCAGACAACTTAGAAGTTTTGGTGGATCTTTATCGCCAATTTCAAGCAGGTAAAATTCGCTTTTTGCTAGCATTTCGCCATCCCAAAACAGATGATCCATTTTGTTTAGGCTATTTGTTTTCTCAACTCGTGCCAAAAGTAGCACGACAGGGTAAAGTGCTACAACTGCCGATTCATGCTCATTTTATCTACGATCGCGGCATTCCTCTATGGGCTGGTTCCCACGTTGGCTGGATGGCTTCGCGTTTAGGTGCTACCCCCATCCAACGAGGTAAGGCTGATTGGACAGGGTTACGTTCAGCACGGGACTTGTTCGCCAACGGGAAATTTCCTATGGCTGCCGCGCCAGAAGGTGCTACTAATGGTTTATCGGAGATTATCAGTCCCCTGGAACCTGGGATCGCCCAATTAGGCTTTTGGTGTGCGGAAGATTTGCACAAGCTGGGACGTTCTGAACAGGTTTTAATTGTACCAGTTGGGATTAAATATAATTATGTTGCAGCTCCTTGGGAAGCGATCGCTAATCTTTTAAGTGAATTAGAAGCCGCTAGTGGTTTAGCTGTGAATTTAGGCAAGCAAGGGGATAGTCCTACTCTGGAGTTACTTTATCCCCGGCTATTAAATTTAGCAGAACATTTACTGTTGTTGATGGAACAGTTTTACACAAGGTTCTACCATCAAAATTTGCCAGATGCCAAAACTGTAGCAGGGGGAACCAGCGATCGCAATGAAGTCTTGGCAATGCGTTTGCAAGCTTTATTGAATGCAGCGCTACAAATATCAGAGGAATACTTTGATTTACAGCCGAAAGGTAATTTGAGCGATCGCTGTCGCCGGGTAGAGCAGGCTGGCTGGAATTATATATTTAGAGAAGAATTTAAAGATATCAAAGCATTGTCGCCTGTGGAGAAAGCGTTAGGCGATCGCGTGGCTGATGAAGCCAATTCCCGAATGTGGCACATGCGGTTAGTAGAAAGTTTTGTCGCAGTTTCCGGCAACTATATCCGCGAAAAACCCACAGTAGAAAGGTTTGCTGAAACAACTTTAATTTTATGGAAGATGATTGCTCGGATTAAAGGTGATAAAGCTGATCAGCGTCCGCAACTAGGTAAGCAACGGGTGAACATTACCATCGGTGAGCCGATATCGGTTTCTGAGCGTTACCCAATGTATAAAGAGAATCGTTTGGGTGCCAGGCAAGCTGTTGCTGACTTGACGAATGATCTACAGCAAGCAATGGCGAATTTGATTAGCAAGGGATGATACAGCACTTATCAAAGGATGTTTATTCTAGTTTTGTAATTTTGACTACAAGTAAAAAATTACATTATGTGAGCTACTTGGGCTGCCAATAATCATTAGCGTTTGGATTGCTGTTGTAGTGTTCCAGCGCAGTTTTTACATCTTGAATGTGCCGATACGCCCACTCACCAAGTATTGCTAATGGATCTACAAGAGAAGTACCAAGCGGAGTAAGTGAGTATTCGACTCGTGGAGGAATAGTTGGGTAGACCTCTCTCTTAATCAGTCCACATCGCTCTAAATTTCGGAGATTTTGGATCAACATTTTAGGTGAGACACCCACAATCTGTTGCTTGAGTTCGCTATATCTTTTCTTCCCTTGTGTCAAAGCATAGATAATCAAAATTGTCCATTTATTGGCAATGTGTTCCAGCATCTGATGCCCTGCACAACTTGTGTCGAAGATGTTCATTTTCGCGATCCGCTCAAGGGCTGGTTGAGGTGGATAACTCAGTTGACAGTTGTCGAAATCAAGATTCGGAGTCATGTTTACCAAAAAGTAAGTATTGCACTTTTGTGTAAATCCTTTTAAGCGGGAATACTGCAATGATACTTAATAAATGTAGGTTTCTACAGATAAGCAAGACTATGAAAGCTTGGGTAATTGAGAAATTTGGCGAACCAAATATTTTTCAACAGGCAGATTTGCCTATTCCAGAAGTTCTTCCTAATCATGTCCTGATTCGAGTGGCCGCAACAAGTGTAAATCAAGTTGACTTGAAAATACGACAAGGCATTTTAGGGGATATTACCCCTAATTTTCCAGCTATTCTGCATGGAGATGTGGCTGGGGTTATTGAAGCAGTGGGAGAAGGAGTTCATCGCTTCAAGGCTGGGGATGAAGTCTATGCTTGTGCTGGTGGTGTAAAAGGATTGGGCGGAGCTTTAGCAGAGTATATGCTTGCTGACAACAATTTAGTTGCTTTCAAACCAAAGTCACTAACTATGGCAGAAGCAGCTGCACTACCTTTAGTTTCAATTACGGCTTGGGAAGGATTAATTGACCGCGCTCAGGTTCAGCCTAGACAAAAAGTTTTGGTTTACGGAGCAACCGGGGGTGTCGGTCACATTGTGGTTCAACTGGCAAAGTGGGTAGGTGCAACGGTATATGCACTGATTTCTAGTGATGAAAAGGCGATAATTGCCAACAAAATTGGGGCTGACTTCGCTATCAACTACCGTCAACAGCCAGTTGAGGAATTTGTGGCAGAATTCACCGATGGACAAGGTTTTGATGTGGTGTTTGATACTGTAGGTAATGATAATCTTCAGAATGCATTTAAAGCTGCAAGATTGAATGGAACAGTTGTTTCTTTAGTTTCCATTTCAAAACAGGATTTAACATTGCTCCATGCCAAAGGACTAACACTACACTTGGTCTACATGTTGATTCCAATGCTATACGGTGTAGGTCGCAGCCATCACGGAGAAATTCTCTGGAAATTAGCTCAATTGGTAGATGAAAAAAAACTACGTCCATTACTTGATTTTCAGATATTTAGTTTGGCTGAAATTGCAGAAGCTCACCGTCACACAGAGTCTGGTCAAGCAGTGGGAAAAGTTGTGATCACATTGTAGTTGCTTCTTCGCTGCCCTGGTGTGTTTGGTCTGGACGTAGCTACTGCTAATTAAACTCACCACGAAATTTATGTGAACATGCGAGTTTTTGCCAATTTACTCGGCGATCGCTCATAACTTGAGGCTGATTTTTTCGGAAATCTTATTTTCATGGTACTTTCAGCCATCAAGTGACGGCAAATTATCGCAACTTGGGATAATGTGTATTTTTATAACAATTTTTCCCACTTCCTCCCTAATCCTTGGCCGCTGTGTCATAGTAGGAGAGTGAGAATTTATTCGGCGGACAGCTTTTGTTTTTAGTATTGACAGGCTCTTTCCTTTTGGTATTTACAGACTTTTCCCCGAAATCGAAATCTCTACACTCTTACGATTTTGGAGAAAATCTATGTCAGTTTATGTAGGCAACCTCTCTTACGAAGTTACACAAGATACTTTAAGTGCTGTTTTTGCAGAATATGGTTCTGTAAAACGCGTTCAACTACCTACTAACCGCGAAACAGGACAACTACGCGGTTTTGGATTTGTTGAAATGGGTACAGATGATGAAGAAACAGCAGCCATTGAAGCTCTTGATGGTGCTGAATGGATGGGACGTGACCTGAAAGTGAATAAGGCTAAGCCCAGAGAAGATAATAGAGGTTCCTTTGGTGGTAACCGTGGCGGCGGTAATTTCCGTAGCCGTTACTAAATAAGTCTAGATTGATTCTTTTTGGCTCCTGAATCCAGGAAGCAAAAAAAGTTAAATCTTATGACTATTTAATAGAAAATAGCCTTAAAACCTCAGCTAAATCTAGCTTGGGGTTTTCTGATATTTTATATCAGGTTTGGATAATTAGTTGTACTGATAATTGCTCAGCCGATCGCATGATTTGCTGTTCTTGATGACGCTGTTGCAATTGGTACATATGATTAAACAAATGCCAGCAATATTCCTCTGGTAGTCCACAGGTGACAGCACCGCGCAGAACTACATTAAAGTACCAGTCATTTGGTGCAATTTCTTCTGCTAGCTTGTTAACTACCATATAGGTGCTCGCATTGTTATATACCTGATTTTGGCAGTGAATATCTACTGTTCACCCGAAAAAAATCGCTCTCCGTTTCGTAAAAATGGATAAAGTCGAGCTTAGACTACCGCTTTAATATAGCCAACTCCGATAATCTGCGTTTGTCTCTTTCATCTCTTCATAAAGCCAAACCATGCGATCCAGATACCATAATTTGCCAGAGTAGTGTGAGGTGGTTCCGAGCAGTGTAATCCAGATATTGAGAGTAACTAAGCCCCAAATCACCAAAACTCCACCTAAAGCAGAAATAGCAGAGAGAATGTTAGGTACACGACGATGATGCTGGGGTACTGAAATTTTGTCACGGTTCAACCAAACTCGTTCGCCTAGAACCGATTTTGAAACCCAATTGTTGGTTGAACGTGGTTTAGGAAAGATGCGTGGGTTTAACCATATCCAAAGAACTACGATAGCAATAGGAATCAGTGCCCACCAACCAAGCCAAATTCGACTCCAAAAAGCCAGTATCAGAAACGGTAGCCCAGTAATGATACGTGTCCACCCACTCCAGGGATTGGCATGACGTTCCCAAGTGGTTTCGCTCATATTAAAGATTCCTGCTACCTTTCTTTCAAAAGTCATTACAATATCTCCTCTAGGCTGTTGATTGTCAAAAACGCAAATGCAACTTCAGTAGACCGAAAATTTTTGCGATCGCCTGCGGTGGACTAAAACCCTTCCCTTCATTCTTCAATAGCTTTAAAAGCTGTAGTCCTTATCCTGCATACCTTTTCGCTTTTCTTAGTGCCATTCATCGCACAACCATTGATATTAAAGATGGTACTTACAAAGTACTACAAATTACAGTGGAGCGCGATGACAATAAACCTTTAATAACTCAAAAGACTCAAACCGTTGCGGTGAAATTTGCGTGTAGCGCACGGTATTATGTCGTAACATTTTGAAACCTGCATTTATTAACAATTTTTTGTCATTAGCTCAATCATTTGCAGACAATTAGAAGCAATGACATTTTGTGGATCAAACTTGAGTGCTTGTTGCCAAGATGAGATTGCTTCTCTCCATTTTCCTTGCAATGCCGATAATTTACCCGCCAAGGTATGGAAGTCTGCATTGCTGTAATACAAAACTAGAGCTTGATTATTGTGCGCTGCAGCCTCTGGATAACGTCCTTGTGTCAATAAATGTATTGCTTGTCTGTGATACCAGATGGCTTGGTCGTGCAGACGGAACAAGTCAGACAAGTCTACTTTGCAGCGTCTGCAAGTTGGGGAGGAAGAAGCAGTGCTGAGTAAGGGAGATGGGGAAGATGAGGCAGATATGGTAGCAGTTTCTTCCTTATAATCATTATTATGCTTATTATGCTGCTCAATCCCGACTCTGCTCCCCTTTATTGGACGATAAACTGCACCACAGACAGGACATTTCATGATTTCTCACTCTGACTCATTGGAAATTGCGTAGTAAAGAAAATCTGAGAGTTCTTCTTTTAACTGGGGTAGTTCTGGATTATTGTTAGCGATCGCATTTTCAATCTGTCCTAATAAGTCTTGTAATTCAAGAGCTTGTTCAGAGTCTACCGTAAGAAGTGCTTGCCCCGCGCGGTCTAAAAGTGCTGCTAATTCTGGAGCGATTTCTACTACAGAGCTTGTCTCTTCGCTTGAGATTTCAATTGTTTCATCACTGTCAAACAATGCCTCTAAATCTGCCCTTGCTTGCTTCAATTCATGGCTAGAAAGTTTCTTGATACCTGCATTATTTACTACTAGCGTTCCTTGTTGCCCTTTGCCTTTCTCAGTAGTGGTGACAGTGAGAATGCCATTTAGGTCAAAGTCAAAGTGAACCTCGACTTCAATACCTCCGGCTGGTTTGGGTGGTAAGTTCTCTACTCTAAAGGAACCTAGAGGAACATTTTCTTCAGCAACCGCATTTTCTCCCTGAAAAACTTCGATTTCTACCACTTCTTGTTCATCAAACAAAGTGGAATAAACATGAGAGCGAGAAACGGGAACAACGCTGTTGCGGGGAATAATCACACTGAAGTAACCTGGCATAATACCCATTGGTGTAGGCACAGCCGCAGCAATGCCCAGGGAATGGGGAATCACATCTACAAGAATCGCATCCACTGATTCACCTACCAGTACCCCAGCTTGTAAAGCTGCTCCTAATGCTACACAAAGGTCTGGTTGAATGCCATCAGTGGGGTTTTGTCCCAGATGCTCTTGGATCATTTGTTGTACTAGAGGAATGCGTGTAGAACCACCAACTAGGATAATCCGGTCAATCTCATTGGGTTCTAGGCTGGCGTCTGTTAGTGCGCGGTCAATTGCCTCTAGGGTTTCTGCCAATAGTGGGCGAATCAATTTTTCAAAATCTGCTCGTGCTACTTCTGTCTCCAGATGTAGTGCCGTCTTGCCTTTACTACCTAAAAAGGCTTCCCGGACTGTGGCAAAAGCATGGGAACTCAGGTCAATTTTTAACTGCTCTGCTGCTCTCAGGAGACGCACCTGGGTAGCCGCATCATCTGGCACATCGACACCATGCTGTTTGCGGAATAAATCTGCCAGATGCAGTTGCAAAAGTCTGTCGAAATCGTCTCCACCTAAGCGGTTATTACCATGACTAGCTAGTACTTCTGTAACTTCACCCGTAATTTCAACTACCGACACATCAAAAGTACCACCTCCCAAGTCATAAACTACAACTCGTTCCGTCTCTTCGGAGCGTAAATCATAAGCTAAAGCCGCCGCCGTTGGTTCGTTGATAATTTGCAGTACCTCCAAACCAGCTATCTCGCCAGCAGTTTTAGTTGCCTGCCGTTGAGCGTCCGTAAAGTAGGCTGGAACCGTAATCACTGCTTGGGTAATTGTTTCTCCCAAAGCATTTTCAGCCCGTTGTTTCAGGGCGCGGAGAATAATAGCAGAAACTTCGTGAGGTAAGTATTCTTTGTCTCCTAAAGTGGTTTTGTGGTCAGTTCCCATCCACCGCTTAATTGACTTCACGGTACGTTCAGGTGCTGCTGCATACTGACGGAGTGCTTCACGCCCCACTAGTAGTTTTCCCGTATCGCTAAATCCCACACAGGAAGGTAAAATTAAGTCGCCATCTTCGCCTGGCAATACCCGCACCTGTCCGTTTTCGACAATCGCCACTTCGGAATTTGTTGTGCCTAAGTCAATACCAACTGCTTTCATAAAATTCCATTAAAAGTAAACTGCACTAATTTCCCCAGCCCCAGCGTCCCTAATCAAGAGTCCCTTGTGCCGCTACAATCACCTGTGCTTCCCTCAGAACGCGTTCGCCCCATAAATAACCCCGTACTATTTCCTGAATTACGGTATTGTCTGTAACATCTGTTCTAGACTCACGTCCCACAGCATACATTGTCTGGGAATCAAAAGGTTTTCCCATAGATGTAATCGGAACAACACGCCGTTGTTGTAGTAACTCTAAAAGAGATCGCCTAATTAACTCCACACCCTGTTGGTTGCTGGTTAAAATTTCACTTAAATCTGATGATGTTAGTGATTTTTCAGACACTATTGACTGAGCTTCCTTGCCAGGAAACCATTGTCCTAGTTTCTCCCAGAAGCTTTTTTGTGTTGCTGGTTTTGGTTTTGAGGTAGCAGATAATGCTTCTATTTCCTCTTGCCAGTAAGTACAAGCCTGATCTAAAGCATCCAGGATACCCAGCAAATCTTTTAACAGTTTCTCCTGCTGCTGCTCAAATTGTCCCCATGCCTGTTTTTGGCTTTCTTCCAGACGTATTTGCAACTGTTCTTTATCTGCGCGAGTTACTTCCAATGCTTGCACAAGAGCATCTTGAGTAGAACGCAATAGTTTACCCTGTTGCTTAACTTCATGGCGCAGGGCAGTCCATTCTGCCACCATTTGATAGGGGTCAAAGGAATTAGCGGATTCTGGTGGTTCACCCAGATATTCAGGGAGTGGTTGTTCTGAGTGTAAATAATCTAGAAATTTGGCAAATAAAGCTTCTTTGTCATTAGTCATTAGTCATTGGTCAATAGTTAGCGGACATTAGAAAAATCAGTAACTAACAATTACGAATTACGTAAAGCCTGCGGCATAGCTTTGCTTAGAGCGTAGCCCGTTACGAATTATTTAAAATGTGGCACGAATTAAATCATCCAGGCTAACTTCTAGTTGAGCAAGCGCTTTTTCTCGCACCTGTTTTAATATCTCTGGATTCAGTTCTGCTTCTAGTGGACGAAATTTTAAGAAATCCTCATGTTGAGTTGTTTCTCCTTTACGAACTGCCTCATAAGCTCCTCGAATTGCCTTAAACTCTTCTGGATAAGTATGAGCGGGAAATTCACGCAGCTTGGCATGATACGCCGCTTTAATTTGGGCGCTTGTTGCTCCTGGAGAAATTCCTAATTGTTCGTAGTGGTCAGTCATAAAAAATTCCCAATTTACTATTTGTTGGTTATCACTACTAAATACAACCCCCTTAAAAAGAAATTTTAAAATAATTCTTGAAAACCTCCTTTTCTCCTACCCTTTCGTTTCTTAGATGTAGGTGGTAAGTTTCTAAAGATAAAGTCTAAGTCTGGCTCTTCTTCCTCATCTTCATCGAAGTTAGGCATACTGTTTAACATCATTTGCTTGAGTTCTGGAAGCATCCGTTCAAACTCAGCTTTGGACATTTTGTTACCCAACATTTTTTTAAGCATCCCCTCTAATAACTCATCAATATTTGATATATCCAAATTGTCAAAATTGTCTGGGTCTGGCATTATGTTAGTTACTTCTTGAGCGGAGAGAAAAGCCTGTTCTTCCCGAAATGCTTGCAATGCTTTGACATCTTGTAAACGACGGGCTAATTCAAATCCCTGTTGCTTGAATTGTTCATAGTTTGGGTGATCAACCTGGTAGGTAGTAGCTCTAGCTAATAGTAGCAAAGGATTTTGGGGTTCCCGACGTAGTGCTTCTGACAGGGCAGGTACAAGGGTTGTAATCTCGCCAAAACGGCGCACCTGGAGTTGAATATTTGCCAGAGCATTTCCTGGCTGTGGCATCGTGTCGAGGTAGTTACGTAGAGGAGGTTCTAGTTTTTGGGGATTATTTTCTTTGACGGCTAAAACAACTAAATGAGCAACTCTGGCTTCTGGGTATTCTGTTGATAAGTTGAATAATTTTTGTAGATACTGACTTGTTAAAGCGGCGATGCCTTTTTCACGTTTGGCGAAGAGGTGGATAGAAAGAGAAATTGCCTGCAATACAGGAATTTGTTCTTGACCAGATAATTTTTTCAGGAGAGTGTCCCATGCAACAAATGCTGCTTTTTGGTGTAATGAAACTCGACCGCCGGAATTGGGCGGACTTTGGACTGCATTCACGAATATCTGACAAGCACGTATAGCAGGATCTTTTTTATCTTCTGTCTGCACCAGACGGCTAAATAAGGGATAATTTAACGTAGATAGAGCATCTACCCAAGGCAATATTTCCACTTCAGTTTCAATACTCAGGTCGCCAAAGTGCTTGCCAAATTTCCGCCGAGCTTCATTACGTGCTTGTTTGTCTCCTACTTTCTCCCAACATCGCAGCAAAATGCCGTAAACTTCGACATACTGACATCCACCTTCTAGTGCTTGGGTAAGCAGTGAGATCGCTTCAGTATAATTTTCCTCCATTGCCGCAACTAGTCCTTTACGCCCCAGTAACTCTGGCGATGTGGGACAAATGCGTTCTGCTTGTTGCAATGCTCCGAAAGCGGCGCGTTCCCGACCTATTGCCATGTAGGCATCTGCCATCCAGCAGTGCAGATGAGCTAAGGTTGGTTTTAAGCGTGTATCTGGCCATTCTTGCGGTTTTTGTTTTCCTTCCTGTTCTAACCACCGCAAAAATTGAGTGACAACGCGGGGGCGTTCTTTGTCAGAATCATTAGCGTCTAAGACTTCTAACAGGTTGACTGCCAACTGAGGATTGAAGGGTTTCTCTGTTAACAAAGGCTGCCAAAATAACTCCGCACATTCTGCTTTTCCTTGATTCAGTGCTTGTTGACCTGCAAGAGTAAATAGTGATTTTCGCAGGTTCTTTAGTTCTGAGAAACGAGTTGAACGCTTGGACATCTGTAGCAACACATGGGCAGCATCATGATGGTTGTCACTATCAATTAGCTGTACAATCGCCAAAGCTGATAGTGCATCTTGGATAACTGGATCTTCTCGTTCCCAATTCCGGGCTTCTAGGGGTGGGATTCCAGTATGAGCCTGTTGGGCAGTTGCCAATCGCTCTAAAATTGGATGTTCCAAATACTTTGGTTTGCCGAAGGTATATCTAGATGACTGCAACCCCAAAAGATTAGCTGCTGCGTTCCAATTACCACTTACTTGCTGGCTGTAAATAATCCAAGCAATTGGTAAATCTCCTGGTGTAATCGGGCGCTTAATTTTTTGAAAAGATGTCAAAGCGGCTTGGTGTTCTCCATGCTTGAGAGCCAGCACCCCGCGTACCCAGTGGAGTTGGGCAGCGCTAAATCGTTTGGATTGTTCGTTAATTAACTGTTCAACTGTGGCGGTATCTCCTTTGAGCAATAGGAGCTTGAGATAACAGATGCTGTAGTCTTTGATGAGGTTGCCTGCCTCAAAAGCATTTCTGAGCAAATTCAGTGCAGTATCTAATTGGTTCAACTCCAGCAAACATCTAGCTTGCCAGTAGTGAACTTCTCCAACCAAACCAAATTCCAGAGCGCGGGCAAAGGATTTTTCTGCCTGTTTAAAATCTTGTTTTTGGAATTCTTGCTGACCCCGCAGCAACCAAATCTCTGATGCTTTGGGAGTAAATTCGATATTAGGGTGCGTTCGTTGAATTTTTTTGATTTCTTCCAATGCCTGCCGATATTTTTGCTGCTTCAGCAATTCTTGCAGTTGCATCCTAAAGGAGTTTTCAGTAAGCTCCGTCCCTGTGCTAGAGACGTGTTTTTGTGAGCGCTGTTTGGATTGATGTTTAGCCACTGGGCTATCTTCCTGATTGTTTTTTATTTTCCCCTTCATAGTCAAGGGTGGTTTTAACTACTCTCTTAATTTCAATATTAGTGGGCCGGGGAGCATAAATTTTACAAGTTGCTGTAACATTTCCCCATCCCCGTTAACAATTCCGACATCTCCCACAGGTCTTTATTCCGGTTGTCATCAGAAATCATCAGTGTTCGCGGGTCAGCAGGACGGCTCAATTTCTGCACCTTTGTGATATTCCCATCAGTAGCATCGAGGGGCGATCGCTCTTGGGGGAGGTGGCAAGTGTAACCTTACCTAGTTCCCGAAAGTGATTGACAACTTTTGGTTCACCTTACTATTTTTAACATAATTTGTAATATCATTGAATTGATAAATTTTTATCTAGATAAAAAGGAGCGATCGCGACAATACGTAGACCTTGATTGTGCGATTCGGTGTAGATTAAAAGCGTTGGAACTGCAACTGCATTGCATTTGACTAAAGCATTAAAATCTTCGTTGCTACCGTTATTTGCTTGGAAAATACATTGACTGATAGCAACATGACTACATATAAGTAGGTGGGTGGGAAAATTTATCGCTAGGATAAGGCAGAAGGCAGAAGGCAGGAGGCAGAAGGGAAGAGGGTTTTAAGCTGATTCATTTTTCTTTACATAGTTGATTTTATTTGTGCCTACCTACTTAGTCTTTATAACTGATTTGGCTAGCCTTTTCATTCAGCCTAACTACGGAGCCTGTTTGATTGGTGTGATAAACCAATGTTTGATCAACAGCGCTAACAACTATCCGCCAACCTGGTACCAATGCAGCACTACATAATTCATTGATATTTCCCAATTCCAAACAACCATCTCTCCAAGTCTGCTGTTGAGCTTGAGTAATAGTTAACCGAGAAATTGGTTGTTGTAAACTTTTAGAAGCTGCTTGTAAAACCGCATTTCTGACAGATTGAGGTAGATTTGCTGAGGGATTCGTGGAAGTATTTGTTGAAGCTAACCGTAAAGAACGCCCATTACGATTAGTATGATAAATCCAGTTTTGTCTATTATTAGATACGACAACTCGCCAACCTGGTACTAATGCTTGGGTGCAGAATTCATCGGGTTGAGGGAGTTCCAAGCAACCATTACGCCAAGTCTGTTGACGATAATCAATAATTTTCAGTTCTCTGGTGGAAATGTTCTGTCTGCGGGCTAAATCTCGCAGCACCGCATTGGCTACTGGAGGGGGTAAGCGCTTTAAGTTGTGATTTCCTGCTAAAACTTCATTGGTTATTTCTGGAGTGAAGTTGGCAGAATTTGCTGTGGCGCTTTTCATGGGTGTTAACCCGCTACCAACAGATAGAATACCAGTCAAAATTAAAGCAGTAACAATTCGGGCTTGATTGGTAGTGTAATATTTTCTCAGCATTATCTTCATAATAAAACACCAATATTTATTAGTGCTTAGTCAGTATGGAAAGGATTTAAAACTAATATCTAGCAATTAAAGGCAAAATATTAAACTATCCCAAAACTGAAATGTTTGGGACTTATTAGGCGTCTGTCTTCTGATGTAGATGTAATAATAGACGCTGGTATACTGATAGTTTGTTCCTTAATTTTTACAATAAATTTATATTGAACTAAGTTAGGCGATCGCATGTCAACTCATTCACTCAACTCGATTAGCTGGGTGACGGTAACAAGAGCATTCCCATGATTTTATTTTTCAACGCAAAGGAACGCAGAGGTTTAACGATAATAAAGATTCTTGTAGTGATAATAACAACTTAGCACAAGTGGCAAAAACGCAACTTCTGTCCCAATATACTAGTCATAATTCATGTGATTTTCTGCCTGTAACAAATTATGAAAAAAGTTGTCAAGTGGTATGTAGAGTCTTTTCAGAGGACAATTTTTCCAAATAAAAAGCAGGCATTGTTTGCTGTAATGGTTGCCTTGAGCATAATAGCTACAGTCATGCTATCGTTTCCCCTGAATGCTCAAACTAGACTTCCGCGATCGCTAGCATCTGAGTTAAGAGGAGTCTGGCTGACAAATATTGATAGTGATGTACTGTTTGAGAGCGATCGCCTGAAGAATGCCTTACAAAGCCTAGATGAATTAAACTTCAATACAGTTTATCCTGCGGTGTGGAATTGGGGATATACACTGTATCCCAGCCGAGTTGCAGCTAAAGTGATTGGGCGATCGCTCGATCCCGAACCTGGACTGCAAGGACGAGATATGCTCAAAGAAATCGTGACCGAGGGACACAAAAAGGGGTTAAAAGTGATCCCCTGGTTTGAATTTGGCTTTATGGCTCCGGCCGATTCCCTCTTAGCTAAAAATCGTCCCCAATGGCTTACCAGTCGCAGCGATGGTAGTAAAATTGTCAAAGAAGGCATACATAATCGTGTGTGGTTAAATCCATTTCATCCAGAAGTCCAGAAATTTATCCAAGATTTAATAGTTGAAATCGTCCGAAACTACGATATTGACGGGATTCAATTTGATGATCATTTCGGCTTACCATCTGAATTGGGCTACGATCCCTACACAGTAGCACTATACAAAAAAGAACATCGTGGTCAAGCTCCCTCCAAAGACCCAAAAAATCCAGAATGGGTAAGATGGAGAGCCAATAAAATTACCGACTTCATGAAACGGACATTTGCAGCCATCAAAGCTAGTAAAAAAGATTGCATTGTTTCCGTTGCGCCTAATCCCCAGCGTTTCTCCTACGAATATTATTTAGCTGACTGGCAAAGATGGGAACGCATGGGAATTGTCGAAGACTTGGTATTGCAGATATATCGGGATGACTTAAAAGTATTTACTCAAGAACTAGAGTATCCCGAAGTCAAAGCCGCTCGTAGTCATATTCCCGTAAGTATCGGTATTTTATCCGGGTTGAAAAATAGAACCGTACCCATAGAACAGATTAAAACCCAAGTGCAAACAGTGCGCGATCGCAAATTTGCCGGAGTTTCCTTCTTTTTCTATGAAACCCTCTGGAATCTTAGCCAAGAACAACCCCTAAAACGCCAAACTGGCTTCCAAAAAATGTTTCCCACACCGACGGCTTATCCGAATCTGCTCACAGGTTGGAAACCGTAGAATTAATTAAAAATTAAAAATTAAAAATGAAGAATCCAATTTTTAATTTTTAATTTTTAATTTTAAAGTTAACCTCCGATTCCTAATCTTCCTGCTACGCCGGGAGTTAGTGGCAGCAGGGTAGTAATCATTAAGAATAAAGCCAAAAGACCTAAGGCAGCTCTGGCATCATCTGGTTCACTGATTTCGTTTAAACTGGGGCGTTCTAAATCTCTTTGTAAAAAGAAAATTACTACCGCCCAGTAAATAGCAAGAGCATTACCAAGAGAAATTAGCCCAAGTAGAATTAAAGTGGCGATGGTGGCCCTCCCTGCGGTTTTGCGTCCATAAATGGCTTGGACAATACGACCACCATCTAATTGTCCGGCTGGCATTAAGTTTAAAGCGGTGATGACTAACCCTAGCCAACCAATTACCACCAGGGGATGGACACTGACAACAGGTGATTGTAACGCCGAACCCAGGACAACCCGTGCTAAGCTGCCTACTAAAATTGAGCCTTGGAAAAACTGATTGGGCAATTGAAATAAACTACCTGGATGGGAAAGTACCAAGCCTGTAATCAACATTAGTAAAGAAAGAATACCGCCAGCAGCTGGCCCTGCCAAAGCAATATCAAATAGTACCTTGCGATTAGGTAATAAAGACTCAAAGCGGGTAATAGCACCAAAAGAGCCAATTTGTACAGCAGGTAAAAAGAACGGCCAACTAAGGCGGACTTGGTGACGACGGGCGAGTAACCAATGACCGATTTCATGAGTTACCAAAATCGCGAAAATACCAGCACCTATGGGCAAAGCGGCTGTCACACGTTCTGGATTAACGAATAAATCAAAATTCAGCAGTAAACCGGCAGTTTCTAGACTAGTGGCGATCGTTGCAATTAGCAGAATCACCGCAAAGGATTTTTGCGGTAACGACATTGGACGTGGATCATTACGGCTAGGTAGGACAATCACCACAGGCTTCATGTCTGTGTTTTCCACTAAAAATAGCCGATATTTATCCCCTAAGCGTTCCTGCAAGCTGGCAGTTAGGCGGTTGTGAACTTCTTCTGGTTCCCCCCGCAGATTACCTTTGAAAATCGCTCCTTCTTGGTAGGAGATAGTTTCTGTAGCAAAAAACGTGTCAATGCCGAAAATGCCTTTAATTGCAGTTAAGTCTGCTTCGGGAATTGGCAGTGTTTCAATTTTGAGTTCCTCAAGCACTACCTGCGGAGTATTTTCTGCTGTTTGTGCAGCATCAGCAGCTAGTCTTTCTGTCGCCCGTTGCTTGAGTATGGCATCTTGCCCAGCTGTGCGTAGCTGTCTGCCTAAATAGACGTACAACCCAGCAGAAACTACTACCAAAATCAAGATACCAACTATATTGATATAAATTCCAGCAGCAAATAAACCAAAGAACAGCAGCCAGGGAGTCATCAATACCACCGACTGCAACCAGGCTAAGATTCCCAGTTTCCCAAAAGGTCTGGCGCGATAAAAGCCCCAACCTAAAATACCCAAAGCTACTAGTAAAATTGTCCCAATTATGGGAATCTCTGACGAAGTAAACATTTCCAAACCCTTCGCTGTGAAATACCAAGCCCGAATTAGTCAGGTGTTACAGATATATTTATTAATGTATAACGCCGTCTGTAGTCTGCCCAAGTTTAAGGTGGGAAGGTGGGGGTATTGGGAAGATGCTACCGTGTACACACAAGTAATCTCTAATCCCTAGCCACTACATGACAAAATCAAATAATTGATGAGCCATTTGCAATTTAGAGCAAGGTGCAATTTCTACTTGATGCCCTTGTTTATCTAAAAATATGGCTTGATTATTGTCACTGCCAAAACCACTTTCAGGTTGGTCGATGGGATTCGCAACAATAATATCTAAGTTCTTATTCTGCAACTTTTCTAAAGCGGGTGTAACAATATCTCCTGTCTGGGCGGCGAACCCGATTAAACGTTGGTGGGGTTGTTTGAGATTTGCTAATTGGGCAATGATATCTGGTACAGGTTCTAAAGGTAAGGTTGGGGGGAGCGATCGCTTGGGTAATTTCTCGGTACTATAATCTCTGGGTTTCACATCTGCTACTGCTGCCGACATGATAATGACATCAGCGTTGGCTAAATTTGACTGCATTGCCTGTTGCATTTCCTCTGCACTAACTACAGGTATTGCTTGCACTCCCAATGGTACATCCCAAGTAGCTGGGCCGTGTACTAAAGTCACATTTGCCCCGCGATGCAACGCGGCTTGTGCTAAAGCTAACCCCATTTTACCTGTGGAGGGATTGCCAATAAACCGTACTGGGTCAAGATATTCTCTGGTTCCCCCAGCACTAATTAATACGCGTTTACCAATTAAATCTCGTTTGCCACCAGTGTGCAATAGTGATTGGATATAAGTCAGAATTTCTGGGGGTTCAGCCATTCTACCAGCACCGATGCGATCGCACGCCAATAATCCTGATGCTGTACCCAGTCCATGATATCTGCCATCAGTTAATAGTTGTCGCCAATTGCGCTGCACTGCCAATTGTTCCCACATATCCGTATTCATGGCTGGTGCTAACAACACGGGACAAGTAGAAGCCAGCACTGTATTTGTGAGTAAATTGTCTGCCATGCCATAAGTTAGCTTGGCTAATGTATTCGCCGTCAAGGGCGCAATTACCAGCAAATCTGCCCATTCACCTAACTCAATATGTAACGGACGCGAGTGAGTTGGTTGCCAAAAACTGTCATCTGTGTATGCACAATGACGGGATAAAGTTGCTAAAGTTAAAGGCGTGATAAATTCTTGTGCCGAACGGGTGAGAATCACTCGGACTTCCACCCCTGTTTGAAATAGCGTCGAAACTAATTGACAAACTTTGTAGGCGGCGATACCGCCACCTACACCAATGAGAACCCTGTTCAATTTGCGATTGGAAGTTAGGGATTTGGGATTAAATGCTGATGGCATGAGCGAGTGCAGATTAATAACTCTGATTTTAGCCAGTTAACCCTAATCCCAAATCTCAAATTCCCAATTGTTACGCTTCGTCGTAGGCTTCTAAATCCAAGAGATAGATATAGGGTTCAACTAACTCAGGACGCTGAAACGCGATCGCGCGTAGCAGATGCCAATCATTTAAACCCTCAAAAGCATTGCTGTAATTATCTAGTTCCAGACGATTAGCCAACTCTTCCACATCTGCCTTAGTCATGGCAGCAATTTCTTTTTTGGAAATGCTTAAAGTTTTCATAATGCTTGCCCCTCCCTTATGCAGAATTCTCACCCAGCATGGTTTGAGTTGCGCTTGACGCAGCCACCCAATATATCTTACTCATTAGAGGGCATAGATTTCGTAAAAACTTTCAGGATTTTTAGCATAATTTGCAAAAAATTGGTATCCCACACTAGCCAATTACATTGACAACAAAATTTCGTAGCACCTCTAACATTTGTGGACTAATTTCATGCCCCATATCAAATTCGTGGTAATTTACTGCCATACCCAAAGACTCTAAAAATTCCCGTGCTTTTAAGGCGGCTGGGAGTGGTACAACTTGATCGGATCTCCCATGCATGATTAATGTCGGCGGCAGACTACTTTTAGCGGTTGTGACTACATCAGGATGCAAATACCCGCTCATCACAACTAAACCGGCTAGAGGCAATTTGAGTCCTACATCCAAAGTCATCGCCCCACCTTGAGAAAATCCACTCAAAATAGTGCGCGACAAAGGCACACCAGTACTACTTTCTAAAGATTGCAGTAAATCTATGAGCAGTTGCTGACTGGTGATTAATCCTTCATAAATATTTTCCATCCTCAGGTCATACCATGCCCTACCTGTAGCGGAATGAGGATAAGGAAAAGGTGCATTAGGAAATACAAACTGGTAATTAGGTAAATTTAAAAAGGGTAATAAAGAAGCTACATCTTCAGCATTAGCTCCCCAACCGTGCAAAGCTACGATTAAACCTGCGGGTGGTTGAGGAGTTGAGGGGGGAACGGTAATAAATTGCAGAGACAGGGGTCTACTCCTAAAAATTATGCTCTTCTAGTAGATCCTATCTCTACAAACCAGTCTTGAATATTCTTTGTGTCTTGGTGTCTTTTATGATTTCAGTGGCATTTGCTGTTTTTCCCAAGAATACTGGCACTGTCAGCGTCACAGAAACTAAAAGCTATAGACATATCTGATTGGATGGCATCTTGATCTCCCTCACACCAAAATATTACACGAGAACAATTCCTATCTGAATGCCATTGCTTTTAGACAAACTTTTTGATTTAATAGAAACTATTCTCAAGTATCTATTGGAACTTAATTTCAATTAGTTTGTCAATACCATGAGCTAAAAAATTGCTATAAACAACAGATTGCATAATTTTTGGAATTTAAGTGGCACAGATGCATCACTTATGATCTCAATTTGTCACATACCATTGGCAATTCTGATAAAAAATTAATTGAAAAAATAGATTTTTCAATCAATAGTTTTGTGTCTAGTGGAGGAAAGTATGAAGCGTCGCCAATTTATTTATTTAGTGGGACTAGCAACTGCTAGTGGTGGATTAGCGATCGCTTGTGATGCGAATCCTAATCAAGCTTCTACAGAGTTAGAAAAAGAGTTAGTTGTTTACTCAGGACGTAACGAGAAACTAATCGGCGAACTAATTAAACAGTTTGAAGCACAAACTAATGCAAAAGTTCAAGTCCGCTATGGTGATACGGCTGAGTTAGCATCAGCTATTTTAGAAGAAGGGACAAATAGCCCCGCAGATGTATTTTTTGCCCAAGATGCTGGTGCGCTCGGAGCTATTCAAAAAGCCGGGAGAGCAGTAGAATTACCAACATCATTGCTGAATCAAGTAGATAGTGCTTATCGTTCCCCGGAGGGAAAATGGCTAGGAATTACTGGTAGAGTGCGTAGTGTAGATTACAATACAAAATTAGTCCAGCCAGGGGAATTACCATCTTCCATCTTTGATTTTACTGACTCCAAATGGCAAGGAAAAATGGGTTGGGCACCAACAAATGGCTCGTTTCAATCTTTTGTTACAGCCTTGCGAGTTGCCGAGGGAGAAGACAGAGCTAGGCAATGGTTAGAAGGTATTAAAGCTAACAATGCCAAGATTTATCCCAATAATACTTCAATAGTAGAAGCTCTCACCCGCAGCGAGATAGCCGTGGGATTTGTTAATCACTATTATCTAGAACGCATCAAACAAGAAAATCCTCAAGTTCCCGTGGAGCATCATTTTACAGATGATATTGGTTCCTTGGTAAATGTCGCAGGTATAGCAGTTCTTAATAGTGCTAAAAATCCGAATAATGCTCAAAAATTTATCGAATTCATGCTGAGTGAAAATGCTCAAAACTATTTTGCTAATCAAACTTATGAGTATCCTTTAACTTCGGGAATTGCTCCCAAAGGGAAATTGAAATCACTCCAAGAAGTACAAAAACAAACTAAAAAAATTGACTTGAGTAATCTCAATGATTTGGAGGCAACACTCCAACTAATGCAGCAAGTCCAAATTATCTAAGCTGTTAATAAGCGCATTAAATTTGGTAAGTAAGAAAAAATCTCAAGTTTTTGAGAAGTTTTCTTGCTTATCAGTACAAGTTAATGGTAATGAATAAAAATAGCAAAATTATTGCAAAAACTTTCTGTTAAGAAAAATTGGGAGTGGGGAAATTGAAAACTTTGCCATTAATGAAAGTTTCAGCCGGAGCTTTAGCTTTTATGCTAAGTTCGGGAGTTGGGTTAAGTGTAGATGCACAAACAAAAACCCTGACTATCTATTCAGGTCGAGGAGAAAAGCTGATTGAGCCGTTGCTGGAAAAAGCCAAAAAGGACTTGGGTATGAATATCCAAGTACGTTATGGTGATACAGCTGAATTAGCGATCGCCTTGATAGAAGAAGGTAAAAACACCCGTGCCGATTTGTTTTTTGCCCAAGATGCTGGTGCTTTAGGCACATTAGAAAGACTAAAGCGGACACAGCAAATTTCTCCTAACCTGCTGAACAAAGTTGATCCGCGTTTTCGCTCTCCCCAAGGTCATTGGCTAGGAATCTCTGGGCGTGCCCGTGTCATTGACTACAATACCAAGTTAGTCAAGAAAAATGAGCTACCAAATTCAATTTGGGACTTAACAAAACCCAATTGGCGCGGTAGAGTTGCTTGGGCACCAACTAACGGCTCATTTCAGTCATTTGTGACCGCCATGCGGGTATTGGAAGGAGAACCAAGAACTCTACAATGGCTGCGAGCCATGAAAGCTAATGGAGTTAAAGATTACCGCAATAACACAGCGATCATCGAAGCTTTAGGACGCGGAGAAGCTCATGTTGGTTTGGTAAACAACTACTACTTAGCCAACTTCCAAAAAGATAATCCTAACTTCCCTGTGGCTCATCACTACACCAAACAAGACGCAGGCTCAATGTTTAACGTCGCCGGAGTCGCAATTCTAGACTCCACCAAACAAAAAGCGGAAGTAGAAAAATTGATTGACTACCTACTCAAACCCAGTTCACAAACTTATTTTGCCCAACAAACTAACGAATATCCTCTAGTTTCAGGAGTACCAGCGCCAGCGAAACAATTACCACTGAGCCAGATCAATTCACCCAAGATTAACCTGACAAACTTGAATGATTTGCCAGGAACTTTAGAATTACTACAGCAGGCAGGAGTTTTGTAGCAATTGAAATCCTCGGTTCGCCCTCCATTATTTCTCATCTTAGCGGCGGCGGTGGTGGCAGTAGCCATTACCCTGCCATTAGTATATTTAGTCATCCGTGCAGCAGGTATTGGCGGGGAAGAATTCTGGGAATTAATTTCTCGTCCCCGCAACGTCATGATTTTTTTCAATAGTGCAGCTATGGCAGCAACAGTAACGTTATTTTCAGCGCTGATTGCTGTGCCATTAGCATTTTTAACTGTGCGGACAGACTTACCAGGACGAGGTTTTTGGTTGGTAGCGACCACATTGCCCTTGGCAGTTCCCAGCTATGTGGGTAGTTTTGCTTTGATTGCGACCTTAGCACCGAGAGGGAGCTTTTTACAGTTATTGCTGCAACCCTTGGGCGTAGAAGAATTGCCTTCTATTTATGGTTTTCCGGGGACAGTGTTAGCAATAACTTTATTTACCTATCCTTATCTACTCCTCAGTGTACGTTCTGGCTTGCAAGGTATCGACCCTTTTTTAGAGGAAGCCGCTCGTAGTTTAGGTTATAGCAGTAGAGAAACCTTTTTTAAGGTAGTTTTACCCCAGCTAAAACCATCAATGATTGCCGGGGGATTATTGGTAGCCTTGTATGCTTTACGCGACTTTGGTACACCTTCGCTGATGCGGTTTGATGCCTTTACCAGGGCAATTTTTCTACAATACAAAGCTAGTTTTAACCGCAACACAGCTGCCGCTTTATCTTTAATGTTGGTGGCACTAGTATTGCTGATTTTATGGCTAGAGTATCGAGTGCGATCGCGGGCTGCATATTACAGTCGTGGTTCCGCTTCCCTACGTCCACCTAAAATTGTCAAGTTGGGAATTTGGAAATGGCCTGCTGTGGGCTTTTGCTTACTAATCACTAGCTTCGGTGTAGTACTACCAGTAGGTATCACCTTATTTTGGCTAATTCGGGGACTTAACAGTGGCTACGACTTTCCTAATTTGTTACCCAGTACCCTGAACTCAGTTTCGGCAGCTGGACTAGCGGCTTTAGCAACCACAATTTTTGCCTTGCCAGTGGCAATTTTATCAGTCAGGTTTCCCACGAGAATCACCGCTATTATTGAACGCTGTTCTTATGTGGGATTTGGTGTGCCAGGAATTGTTATCGCCTTATCCTTGGTATTTTTTGGTGCCAACTATCTACCAGCTTTGTACCAAACTCTACCAATGCTCGTGTTTGCATATTTAGTATTATTTTTACCGCAATCAGTAGGAACAGTACGCACTTGTCTTTTACAAGTCAATCCCCAACTAGAAGAATCAGCACGCAGTTTAGGGAGAAATGCTTGGCAAACCTTACGAGAAGTCACCCTTCCTCTAGTGAGACCTGGTGTGTTGAGTGGAGCCGTGTTGGTGTTTCTCACAGCAATTAAAGAATTACCGGCGACGATGCTATTAGCACCCATAGGCTTTACCACCTTAGCCGCACAAATTTGGCAAGCTACAGAAAATGTGGATTTTGCTGACGCTGCATCTGCCTCATTAGCGATGCTGCTGGTTTCTATGGGTTCAACTTTATTGGTGTTATCCCAAGAGAACATTAAGAAAGAGCAAATAATTAGTAAAGCCGAAATCCAAACCAAATTCTAATTTCCTAGCCTGTGTTATCTACCTATGCAACAAGCAATTGTTCACTTACAGAATGTCACCAAGCAGTTTTCCGCACATGCCTCTCCCGCAGTAGATAACGTATCTTTTACATTGCAACCAGGAGATGTATTGGGATTGCTCGGCCCGTCTGGTTGCGGTAAAACTACGCTATTGCGGCTGATTGCTGGTTTTGAGCGCCTGCAAGCAGGAACAATTGCAATTGGCGGCCAGATAGTTAGCAACATCTCTACTTATATCCCTGCTGAACAGCGTGACATTGGCATTGTTTTTCAAGATTATGCTTTATTTCCCCATCTGACTGTGGCAGAAAATGTCGCTTTTGGGTTGAAACATTTTAGTAAACAGCAAATACAAACACGTACAGCCGAAGTCATTGATTTAGTAAGACTCGCAGGCTTAGAAAAACGCTACCCTTACGAACTCTCTGGCGGACAGCAGCAACGGGTGGCCCTGGCTCGTGCTTTAGCACCCCAACCTCAACTGATGCTTTTGGATGAACCTTTGAGCAATCTTGATATTCAAGTGAGATTGCGGTTGCGCGAAGAAGTGCGAGACATTTTGAAAGCGGCGGGGACTTCAGCTATTTTTGTTACCCACGATCAAGAAGAAGCACTAGCTATTTCGGATATTGTGGGTGTGATGCGGCAAGGACACTTAGAACAAATCGGTACACCAGAAGAAATTTATACTCATCCAGCATCACGATTCGTTGCCGAATTTGTCACTCAAGCCAATTTCCTTCCCGCCCGTCGTCAAGGTAATCTATGGGAAACAGAAGTTGGTTGTTTTGAGGTTGCAGCTAATCACAACCATGATACTGGCGAAATTATGATCCGCCAGGAAGGCTTAATCATCCAACCTGCTAGTGATTCTCCTGTCGTGATTCGCAGTCGGCGGTTTTTAGGGCGTGAGTACCTATATTGTTTAAAAACTCCCTCTGGGAAGGAACTCCACGCGCGGACAATGACTGATATGGCATTACCTATAGGCGCACGGGTACAGGTATCTGTGGCTGATGATGCTGTTAAAGTTTTTCCCCAATAATGGCGGTGAACTATAATCAGCAAGCCTAACAATTTTATCTTTATTTATCACCTACTCCTAGCCTCAATAGCAGTTAATATTGTATGTATTGTTGTATTACCTTTGTCAGGGAGGCAGACAGTCAAATGACACAGGAATTCATCGACCTCAGAAATAGTATTTTACAAGGACGTTATGCAGATGCTTTGGCAATTGTCGATGAATTAGAGGGGATGAGTAAACAAGCAATTCTGCGTAATATCCAATCTTATGTCAACATTTTGCTAATTCATTTAATTAAAAATCAAATAGAGCAAAAATTAACAAATTCTTGGGTTGCTTCTATTCGTAATTCCATCCGAGAAATTAAAAAGCTAAATATTAAAGATAATAAAAAGTTTTATTATATAAATCAAGATGAATGGGAAAATTTGATAGAAGAGGAAGTAATTGAAGATGCCATAGCTGATGCCAGTGTGGAAGTAATGAATGGGAAGTACAGTCAATTTCAACTTGCTGACATCATAGATAGAACTAGGTTAATTGAGAATGCTTTAAAGTTTTTAGCCTTAACTTATTCTTATTCAGCTAAAGAATTACCAGCAGTTGTAGCAGAAACCTTAACTCAGTTACCTGGTGGTGAAGATTGGAAAGCAGGAAGATGGTAAATATAGCAACAAAAAATGGTCACATAATTATCCTATTATTGATTATTTATCTTCATTTTTCTTGAGTACAAGCTTTTTGGACATGCTCCAGAATTTTTCTTTCTGCTTCATCATCGTAATTGGGTGTTATGTCCATTAATGATTGCGAATGTCCACCTCAGAAATTTGCCAATATATGGTTAATGAACCAGACTTTTATTGAAGAATAATTCTTCATGGTCTTGAAGTGAGCTAAAGCTTATGTAAAAATTGGGGTCTTTCGGCTTCATGACTTTTGAGGAATTGCAACATGGCGCGTCTAGCACTGCTGAGTGTATCTAATAAGACTGGTATAATCGATTTAGCTCGGAGCTTGGTCGAAGAATTTGACTTTGATTTAATCAGCAGTGGGGGAACAGCCCAAGCTCTCAAAGATGCGGGACTCCCTGTTACCAAAGTCGCAGATTACACAGGTTCACCAGAAATTTTAGGTGGTCGAGTCAAAACGCTACATCCCCGCATTCATGGCGGAATTTTGGCACGAAAAGATGTTCCCCAAGATGTGACGGATTTAGAAAATAACCAAATTCGCCCAATTGATTTAGTAGTAGTGAATCTTTATCCTTTTGAGGAAACGATCGCTAAACCAGGAGTAACATTATCTGAGGCAGTTGAGCAAATTGATATCGGTGGCCCGGCGATGCTTAGGGCTTCCTCGAAAAATTTTGCCCATCTCACTGTGTTATGTGACCCGGTACAATATAACGAGTATTTGCAGGAATTACGCCAAAATAACGGGGAAGCGTCCCTGGAGTTTCGCCAAAAAGCTGCTTTAAAAGGTTTTTTGCATACTGCTAGTTACGATCAAGCAATAGCCTCTTACCTCTCTGGTACCCAGCAATACACTCTAAGCGGGACACAATTACAATCTCTGCGTTACGGTGAAAACCCTCATCAAAGCGCCGCCTGGTATCAAACTGGGACTACCCCAACGGGATGGACAGCCGCTACAAAACTGCAAGGTAAAGAACTTAGTTACAATAACCTGGTTGATTTAGAAGCTGCACGCCGGATTATTGCTGAGTTCAATGATACTCCAGCTGCAACGATTATCAAACATACCAACCCCTGCGGGACGGCTTTGGGAAATACCGTTGTGGAAGCTTACCAAAAAGCTTTTAACGCTGATTCAGTTTCGGCCTTTGGTGGAATTGTGGCACTTAACCGTCCGATTGACGTTGCTACGGCAAATGAGTTAACTAAGACATTTTTAGAATGCGTGGTTGCACCAGGTTGCGATGCAGAAGCTCAAGAAATTCTTGCGAAGAAATCCAACCTGCGAGTTTTGACTTTAGCAGATTTGAGTAGTGGTGCCAAGGATACAGTCAAGGCGATCGCAGGTGGGTTTTTAGTACAAGCAGCCGATGATGCGATCGCAGATACTAGTCAATGGCAAATTGTCACCGAACGTCAACCCACCGCAGATGAATTAGCTGAATTACTCTTTGCTTGGAAAGTCTGCAAACACGTGAAATCAAATGCCATTGTCGTCACAAGCGATCGCACTAGCTTAGGTGTAGGTGCTGGTCAAATGAATCGCGTTGGCTCAGTTAAAATTGCCCTAGAACAAGCTGGGGAAAAAGCCCAGGGTGCAATTCTCGCCAGCGATGGGTTCTTCCCTTTCGATGATTCTGTGAAAACAGCCGCCGCCGCAGGAATTACTGCGATCGTCCAGCCAGGGGGAAGTTTGCGTGATCAAGATTCCATCAAAGCTGCTAATGAATTGGGTTTAGTCATGGTGTTCACTGGTGTACGTCACTTTTTACACTAATTTCTTGTCAGTAAGCATGGTACACTTAGCAAACTGTCACTCACCATACTTGGTTTTTAACAAAACGATAGTATCCTTTAATTGTGTGTGAGGAGCATGTTAAAAATAAAAAGCGCTTGGGGTGGAAACACGGCAACACTCCCAGGCGCTTTTTAATTGACTTTTAAAAATTGTCCACTTATCAAAGTGTCACTCACTACACTTGCCATCGCCTATTTTAGGTGATATTCTCTATTTGTGTGTGAGGAGCAAGTTAAAAGTAAAAAGTGCCTGGGGTGGAAACACGGCAACACTCCTAGGCACTTTTTAATGTTTGGGTCTAGATTTAACTCTGCATAAATTTTCACTTCAGCAGTTTAATTGAAAATTGTTATACACAAAGTTTAGGTTGTATTTCAGTAATAATACTTGGTAATATTTGGGATTTCCCAATCTAGCGACAAAGATATAGGACTTAAGCAAAATACTTCTCTAACTCTCATTCCTCCGTGTTCTCTGTGGCTCTGCGGTATGCGCTACGCGAACAATTCTTCCGTAACTTGTGCGTCAGTCCTAACTCTATTTATGCCGCTAATTTGAGGGCTAGGGCACGAAACCAAGGCTTAGGTAGGATTTTAAGACTTGTGTGTACACAGTAGCCTTGCAGGGGAGAGGTTTTTTCCACTTGTCGAACTTACGTAATTTACGAAGTCGATCGCCTTCAGCTAAAAGTAAAGTTTTGTAATTAAATTATCGATCTGCGTATAAACCACAAGCTCAAGCCGATATCCCAATAGAAGCAAGCGATCGCTTACCTAATTAAGACAGAAGCTTGTGGTTAAATAACCTAAATATCAGCAAAACTTAGCCAATCTTTAAACTTTTTACGGTTCTAAAAATTTTAAACTTGTGCTTAACGCTGACAATTTCCCACATTCAAGATTTTATGAGTTTTCAATTATACATTCACTTTTTGTTAAGCGATGAAAAACCAATTTTTACAGCTTGGCACCTGCGCAATTTGTACAACATTAACCGTTATTAGCGGCACCAGCATCGAACAGCTACTACTGAATAACCACAAGGAAGTTTGGCACTCTCATACTGCCTTAGCGCAAACAGCAGAGGAACGAATTTCTCGTCAAGTATATCAAAAAGCTAATCCTGCTACAGTGACAGTTGTAACAGATATAGGTCATGGAAGTGGTTTTGTTGTCAGTCAAGATGGGTTAATTATCACCAACGCCCATGTTATTAAACCACCACCAAGTAGACCAGAAGGTTATAATCCTCATGATTTTCCTAGTGTAGTGACAGTGGTTTTCGCCGATGGAAGAAGAGTAGCGGCTGATGTACTGGGTTTTGCCAAAGCAGGATTAGATTTAGCAGTTCTTAAAATCCATAATCAGAAAAACTTGTCTGCATTACCTTTGGCTACTGCTGGATCTGCTTCAGTAGGCGATCGCGTTTTTTCCCTTGGGACTCCTCTCCATGCAGACTTGCAAAATACGTTTACCCAAGGTTACATCACTCGGATTAACTCAAATAATGGCGCAATTCAACATGATGCCGTCATTATGGGTGGGAACTCCGGAGGCCCACTTCTCAATACCCAAGGTCAAGTCGTGGGAGTGAATACCGCAGTAATTTCCACCGGTGAGAGACTGAATACAGGCATAAGCTTTGCCATCCCTGTTTCTCAAGTTCACTCTTTTGTTACCGCAGCCAGAAGAAGAGATATTTCTAGTACATCTACCATATTTAATCCCCAGGAAAAACCACAGATTGCAACTATTTCACTCAATGGTCAAGTAATCAAAGGCAATTTAGGTAACAGCGATCGCCCTTTAGTCAGAAGTAATGGTAGTTTTGTCAATTTGTACCAATTTCAGGGTCGAACCAATCAAAAGGTAGTCATTGAGATGAATAAATAGTCAAATGATTAACCCAGTGTTAGAGGATGTTTGAAAAGTTTTGAGCGGTCAAAATTTATGCTAATCGCCTCACCATGATGCGGATCATAGCAAGGTAGATAAACGTCTCTGATGTTTCGGGTAATAACTCATAGTCTCTAACCAAACGCCGACATCCCATAAGCCAACCAAAAGTGCGCTCAACCACCCAACGTTTTTTGAGCAAGATAAAGCCCTTGGTTTGCTCTGGGCGCAACACCACCTGCACAATCCAACGGCAAAAATTCATTATCCATTGCATAAACGGTTCACCATCAAAGCCACCATCGACCCAGAGCGTTGTCAAGCGAGATATCTTTTGATGAGACTGTTTGACTCGTTTGAGAACTTGTTTACCCCCAGAACGTTCACCCACACTGGCTGCTGTGACCAAGACCCGCAACACTAACCCCAAGGTATCAACCGTCATAAATCGTTTACGTCCTTTAATTTTCTTCCCTGAATCAAACCCAACTTCTTGACTCACCATTGCCGCAGTTTTCACACTTTGACTGTCGATTATGGCTTCGGATGGACTCGGATGGCGTTCAATATCGATTCTCGTCCACTCTCTTAACCTGTCGTGGATGTGCAACCACGTCCCATCTTTACGCCAATTGCGGAAATATGTGTACACTGTTTGCCAGGGAGGAAAGTCTCCCGGTAACCCTCGCCATCGCACTCCCTCAACCAAGACATAGAAAATGGCGTTTATGACTGACCACATATCGACTTCACGCTTGCGTCCACCGGGTTTTGCCTCTGGAATCAGGTCACTCAGAAATTCATATTGGTTACGGGTTAGATTGCTGGGGTAAGCTTTACTCATCATGTCACTCTCTCGGTGCTGTTTACTATTCATTCACAGCTTATACTGAGAGAGCTTTTTTACACCCTGCCTGACTTTTCAAACAACCTCTGTGACAATCCTAAATAATTTATCAAAATTAGTGTTTTTACGAATTAATGAAATGTTGTATTTAGCTGTTGGTGTGCTTAAAACTATACCTTTCCAGGTGACTCGAAAAATTTCTTTATTATTAGTTCTTCTATACTAAATATATTGGTTTCTTTGTGGTGTGACGCTTGGGGGTGCGGAATGTGGGATTCAAGCAAGCAAAGATGCCACCTCAGAAAATATTTTTTTAGGAAATATCTAAGACTTAATTAAAACAAATTTACGAAGATGAAAATTGTCAAAATGAGAGTGTCGCCAAACAATAGCTGTCAGCAAAAGTTGCCAAGAAATAGGACAAAATACTGACTTATCTAACATCAACAAAAAAGTTTGAAAATTTCTTTGCTTGAGAGCAGCTAAAGTCCAATGCAGTTTGAGGTAATTTTTGATATTTTGCAGCGTCGGGAGATGAGGGCGGTGTTTTTCGTTAACTAAAGCGTAAATTTTCTCTTTTATTAAAATATTTGTATCTAGCCGTCGAGATAAAGAAAACTTATGATTATATGCGCCAGGCCAAATAGTCCGGTAGGCGAGGCATTGATTAATAAAAACAGCATGACCAAATTGGGCAATCCGAATCCAGGAATCAATATCATCACAGTTGGCATCAAATTTGGAGTCCCAACCATAAGTTTGCCAGAAAGCATCACGGCTACAAGCTACTTGAGCAGGTGTACCAAAAGGCACAAGTTCTAAGAGCATACCGTAGTGAATATCTGCTTGCGGGATATAAAAAGCTAAACCAGGGCCAAGTCGGGGAGTGCGACTGAGTTCAACTTCATGACTATCCACCTGAGCTGCCACACAAGAGCAGATTACAGCACCAGGACATAGAGCGATCGCTCTGGCCATCTCTTCTAGACAGTTAGGAGCGAGGTAATCATCATCATCCAAAAACTTAATCCAGTCACCACTGGCTTTTTGGACTCCAGCATTTACCGTGGCCGCATGACCTTTGTTAACTGGATTGCGATGGTAAACAACAGAGTTACCTAAGCTTTGAATATATGTTTCAGTTTCATCAGATGAACAGTCATCGGCAACAACTACCTCACAAGGAATCGTTTGGTTAAGGGCAGAGTCAATCGCTCGACGCAGCAAGTCTAAGCGGTTATAGGTAGTGATGACAACGCTAAATTTCATAAATCCGATGCCTGGAGCACAGACTTTTGCAATATAGCTTTGATACCTGGGCTATTGTAATCGGTAAAATTATCGATATTTAAATCTAAAAATAAGTAGACTGAAAGAGGATTATCGATTTATTATTAATGATTGTGAGTTTTTAAAGCAGACAGGCTATGAGCGCTCAAGAGATCATCCGCTCCATTGAAGCGGAACAACTAAAATCAGATCTACCCATTATTTATGTGGGTGACACCGTGAAAGTCGGCGTGAAAATCAAAGAAGGACAGAAATACCGTGTGCAGCCCTACGAAGGCGTTGTCATTGCTAAACGCAATGGTGGTATTAACGAAACTATTACAGTCCGTCGCGTGTTTCAAGGCATTGGTGTAGAGCGGGTGTTTTTGTTGCATTCTCCCCGGATTGACAACATCAAAGTCCTGCGTCGAGGTAAAGTCCGGCGTGCTAAACTCTACTATCTACGCGATCGCGTAGGTAAAGCCACCCGGATCAAACAACGGTTTGACCGCTCTTTGTAAACCTCGGCTCAAAGTATGGGAGAAAATTCTGCTAGCAAGCGGCATTTGCCGCTAATTTGTTCCCCCGACAAAAATCAGGTAAAATAAGAGTCGAAATTGCGTTACACTAAAAAAGGTTCGGCGCAATAACTGAATCCAACCCAGCTTGTGCGCTCTTAGTTCAGTTGGTAGAACGCAGGTCTCCAAAACCTGATGTCGGGGGTTCAAGTCCTCCAGGGCGCGCTCGAAAACAAAAAACATAGCCCGAAAGAATGGCACTTTTGCTAAGATAGCATTTAGTGCTAACTATTTTTGGTACAATTATTTTGTATTTGCAGCTTTTTTGCTTCCAGATAAGTATGATGGAGTCGAAGCTGTAGACCTGGATGAAAATTAGCAGGGTATAGCTGTATAAGAAATGGGGGGATAGACGACAGTGGCCAAAAAAAATGAAGCAGAAATGCCAGCAACCACCAATGGATTTAGTTTGACGAACTTCTTTCAGGGTACCAGAGAAGAACTGGAAAAAGTGGTTTGGCCCAGTCGAAAGCAGCTAGTGAGCGAATCAGCAGCTGTGCTGTTAATGGTGACACTCTCCGCATCTTTGATATATTTGGTCGATGGATTGTTTGCTTGGGTAGCAAAACAGGTGTTCTGATGACTTTTGCAACAGACGAACCATACAACTCAGCGTTGCAGTCAGAGGAAACAGCAGAAACAGCGTCGAATGAAGCACGCTGGTATGCAGTACAAGTAGCCTCAGGCTGTGAAAAACGCGTTAAGACAAACTTGGAGCAACGTATTCAAACGTTTGATGTGGCTGACAAAATTATCCAAGTGGAAATTCCCCATACGCCAGCAGTAAAAATTCGCAAGGATGGTAGTCGCCAACACACCGAAGAAAAAGTTTTTCCCGGTTATGTGTTAGTGCGGATGGTAATGGAAGATGATACTTGGCAGGTGGTGCGAAACACCTCTCATGTAATTAACTTCGTGGGAGCAGAACAAAAACGTGGCGGTAGCAAAAGTCGCGGTCACGTCAAGCCAGTACCCCTAGGTCACTCAGAAGTAGAACGGATATTCAAACAGACTAGCGAACAGGAGCCAATTGTCAAAATTGACATGGCTACTGGTGATAAGATAGTCGTGCTTTCTGGTCCATTTAAAGACTTTGAAGGCGAGGTGATTGAAGTCAGTCCAGAGCGAAGCAAACTTAAAGCCTTGCTCTCGATTTTTGGCCGGGATACACCAGTAGAATTGGAATTTAATCAGGTAGAGAAACAGAGCTAACACAAATGGCGAAGAAAGTAGTAGCGGTCATTAAACTGGCCCTGAATGCTGGAAAAGCCAACCCAGCACCACCAGTGGGGCCTGCATTGGGTCAACACGGTGTGAACATTATGATGTTCTGCAAAGAGTACAACGCCAAAACAGCAGACCAAGCTGGAATGGTAATACCTGTAGAAATTTCGGTGTTTGAAGACCGGAGTTTTACATTTGTACTCAAAACACCCCCAGCATCAGTACTGATTCGCAAGGCAGCGAAAATAGAAAGAGGCTCTAATGAACCCAATAAAAAGAAAGTTGGGTCAATTACCAGAGCACAATTGCAAGAAATTGCTCAAACGAAAATGCCTGATCTCAACGCCAATGACATAGAAGCGGCGATGAATATTGTGGCAGGTACTGCCAAAAATATGGGCGTGACAATTGCCGATTAGTCATTGACAAAAGACGCAAGACTAATAACAAAACTTATCGGGGGAGAAGCAAAACTTCGTAATTACCCCAGGAGAGAAAAATGGGAAAAAAAATATCGCGTCGTTTGCAGGCGCTGCTAGAAAAAGTAGAAGACAAGGATTATGAGCCTTTAGAGGCTTTAAATCTGTTAAAAGAGACAGCAACAGCTAAATTTCCTGAAGCCGCAGAAGCACATATTCGGTTAGGGATTGACCCCAAGTATACAGACCAACAACTGCGGACAACGGTGGCACTACCCAAAGGTACTGGACAAGTTGTACGGGTGGCGGTAATTGCTAGAGGTGAAAAAGTCACAGAAGCCAGTAACGCTGGTGCTGATGTAGTTGGTTCAGAAGAGCTGATTAACGAAATTCAACAAGGCATGATGGATTTCGACAAGCTGATTGCTACACCGGATGTGATGCCACAGGTGGCAAAGTTGGGTAAATTATTAGGCCCTCGTGGTTTAATGCCATCACCCAAAGGTGGAACCGTGACATTTGACGTAGCAAGTGCGATCGCTGAATTCAAAGCTGGTAAATTAGAATTCCGAGCTGATCGAACTGGCATTGTCCATGTTATGTTTGGTAAGGTTGCATTTTCCCCTGAAGATTTGTTGGTAAACTTGAAGGCGTTACAAGAAACTATTGACCGTAACCGTCCTTCAGGAGCCAAAGGTCGTTATTGGCGTTCAATTTATGTAGCCTCTACTATGGGGCCATCGATTAAAGTCGATATCAGCGCTCTACGGGATTTGAAACTGACCGAAGTAGCTTAATAGGGATGAGAGACTAGAGACGACGAGAAAAGCTCAGTACCTAGTACATTCTCCCGACTCAAAACTAAATAAGCAAAGCCGGAGAAAGCAGGAGCCAGTGGCTTAAATATCCTGCCGAGGTTAAAGCTCTAATTGCCTAAAGTATTACCCTTTGTGGTTTGATTACTGAGGTATAATGAGTCTTTTTGTGAAACCCCGGCCAAAATAGCTGGGGTTTATTGTTTTTAATCGAACAGAGTAAAACACACAAGTTAAGACCAAAAAGAGATTTAAATCCGGTGCTGAATTTAGCAAAAATAGGGAGAGCTACTCCCGAATTTATGCCTGTGGATAAAAACCGCCGCGCGGCTCTAGTTGAAGCAGGAAGTAACACTGATTCTAGTCTTAATGAATAGATTGGGGAAGGTTTTACTTAGCGAAAATTTATGATTTTGCCCTTGGAGGTGAAATAAGTATGGGTAGAACCCTAGAAGATAAAAAAGAGATAGTAGCTGACCTCAAAGAAACTTTGAGTGAGTCAACTTTGGCACTAGTCATTGACTATCAGGGGCTAACAGTTGCTCAAATCACTGACTTACGCCGCCGACTGCGTCCGACTGGCACTGTTTGTAAGGTAACTAAGAACACCTTAATGGGCATTGCTATTGACGGTGATGAAAACTGGCAACCACTTTCAGAATTGCTCAATGGTGCTTCGGCTTTTTTACTAGTTAAAGAGGATTTTTCCTCGGCAATTAAGGCTTATCAAGAATTCCAGAAAGTTACCAAGAAGACAGAACTTCGTGGTGGCGTTATGGAAGGTCGCCTGCTCAAAGAACCTGATGTCAAGGCTCTGGGAGACTTGCCATCTAAAGAACAACTCATCGCGCAAATTGCCGGAGCTATCAATGCTGTGGCTACTCAGTTAGCCGTGAGTATCAACGAAGTTCCTGGTTCTTTGGCCCGTGCTTTGCAAGCTAGGGTTGATAAAGAGCAAGGCGACAGCACTGAAAGTGCTGCTGAATAAAATCTGCCAAACTACACCAGAATTTGCCGGCTGAAGTTTACCCTTAAATCAAGTTTGGGGTAGACAACAACAAAATTAACATTACAGGAGTTATATCAATGTCTGCTACAACTGATCAAATTCTCGAACAATTAAAAACCCTTTCTTTGCTGGAAGCATCTGAATTAGTCAAACAAATTGAAGAAGCTTTTGGCGTGAGCGCAGCTGCACCTGCTGGCGGTATGATGATGATGGCTCCCGGTGCTGCTGCTGTTGCTGCTGAACCAGTAGAAGAGAAAACTGAGTTTGACGTTATCCTAGAATCCGTTCCTGCTGACAAGAAGATTGCCGTACTGAAGATTGTCCGGGAATTGACTGGTTTAGGTCTAAAAGAAGCCAAAGATATGGTAGAAGCTGCGCCTAAGGCAATCAAGGAAGCTATTGCGAAGGATGCTGCTGAAGATGCCAAGAAGCGGATTGAAGAAGCTGGCGGTAAAGTAACTGTCAAGTAATCAAGATTGCGCCACAGATTTGAAGTCCTTGTCATTCACATAATTTGATTAGGGACTATAAAAAAGCCTGCTTGTGCAGGCTTTTTTTTAATGCAAATCAGCATCCCAGATGCCTATGTAAATCCGATCCTTGTTGTTGCGTTCAATTACACCTTTTAATTTGCCAACATTAAAAGAGTATCGCCGAGTTTGGCGGTTGTAGACTTTTTGCAGACCTGACTGGATATTGCTAGTAGCATTACCACCAAGTTTTCCCTGTAATGTCGTTTGCATGACTTCCGGGGAAACAGATTGGTCAAAAGCTACCTCGGTTTGGCGAAGAATTCCCGTTTTTCGGTCAAATAAGTACCCCAGGTCAACATTATCTTCTAACTGATAGAGAAAAGCACGGGTATTCCATAACCCTTGGGAGATTTTACTAGGCTGTCCCAAAGCTGCTGTGACAGCACTTTCAGAAGTGCCAGTCGGAAAAGCTGGCACACTGGGAGTTTTGGTATTGCTAGGAGCTGAATCTTGGGTTGGTTCGGGAGCTTCTGGCTGTGGTGGTGCTGGTGCTGGTACTACTGGCTCTGAAGAAGATGCTGCTGGAGTTTCTGGCTGTGGTGGTGGGATGTTAGACTCTAGGACTGGTTCAGTTTCTGGAGTTTGTATCTGGGGTGGTGCTGATACCCTGGGGGTAGGTAGTAACGCAACTGGTGTCTCAGCAGGTTCCGAAGGCGGAGATTCTGGGGTAGTGGAGTTTGTCGCTGGTGGGGGTGTCGATGACGTAGTAATGGGTGTTTCAGATTGTGGTTGACGAGTAATGCTAGAAATTGCTACCCCACCAACTAAGCCACCCACTAGTAAACTGCCGATAATCCAAGTAGGCTTTTGCCAGTTGCTGGCTGGAATGGTTTGAGGGGAAGATATTGCTTTGGTTTGCTGAGTTGATGCTGCATTGGCAGGACTGAGGCTGATTGTGGGAGTAGCGATGGAAGATGGGGGAGAAATATCACTAGCAGACTTTAAAGCATATAGCATTTTACTGGCAGTACTATAGCGATCGCCTGCATGGGGTTTGATGGACTGATTGAGTACTGTGGTCAGATGAGCGGATATATCAGGCGCATACTCCTGCCACAAAATTTCTCCGGTTTGTAGATGTGTTTGCAGTTCTGATGGATGTTTGCCAGTCAGGAGATAAATCGCCGTTAAGCCTAAGCTGTAGATGTCAGTGGCGTAGACTGGTCGTCCTACAGCTTGTTCAGTAGGCATATATCCAGGTGTACCAATTACCATTGAGCGTGTAGGATAATTGGGAGAACTCACTACAGAACGGATAGTTTCCTTAACTGCACCAAAATCAATCAAAACTGGTTTGTTATCAAGGGAACGCAGAATTATATTATCCGGTTTGATATCCCGATGAATAATGCCTTTACTGTGGACATAATCCAATACTGATAGCAGACTCAAAAGAATTTCCCTAACAGCAGTTTCATTTACAGTACCTTTGGCTGCAATAACATCTGTCAAGGTTTGACCGTGAATCCATTCCTGGACTAGATAAAATAGCCCATTCTCGGAAAAGTAGGCATATAACTTGGGAATTTGGTCACTACTTTCACCCAGATACTCCAAAGTCGCAGCTTCTCTCTCAAAGCGCTGTTGAATCATTTGGTAGGTTTTGGGGTCATTAGCTATCGGTTTAAGTTGCTTGATGACACAGCGACGGCGAGAAGGCATGTGGGTATCTTCTGCCAGAAAGGTTTCGCCAAACCCACCAGCACCGAGTACTTGAATCACTTGATAGCGATTGTTCAGCAGCGTTGTTGTCATGAAAAGTACGAGTATTCACCCTTTCCAAATGTACATCAGATACTCTGACGAGTCAGAGACAGTTTATGTCCCCTATCTTGAGCTTAATCTGTGGCGTGGTTGAAGAGAAGTGTGAAATTTTCACGCTCCAGGCACAGAGAGTAAGAGTGTCCACAGGTAAATTGTCTTGATGCTATTTAACAGCACTCACAATCCATCTGCTATTTTCAGCATCCCACAAAAGTGAGAAGCGCACAGCACCAGGAACTTGTCTCCCATTTTTCATCAAGTATTGAAATTTGGCATCGACAGTGGCTGTTTCTGTACTTGCTTGTACTACATTAACTTGTGTTACATCAACGCTTTCTACTTTTCCTCCCCACCAGTCAAGGTAAGAAAGATAACCATTGGGGTGAAGACGTTGATTATCTTGCAGGCTGGGAGATAGTTGATTCCATGCAGCTTGATACTGACCCTGATTAATAGCTGCATAATAATTTTGCACAGCTTGTGCTGGTGAAGGTCTAGCGGTGGCTGGCTGTGTTGAAATAGGTATTTTAACAGATGGAGTTTCAGATGTAGAGGGTGCTGAATTTGTGGAAGTTTGGGAATTTACAGGTGGTGTGATATCTTCCGGGGTGTTGCGAATTGGCGAAGGTTCGCTGGATGAATTGATTGATTGAACCATTGGTTGTGGTGGTCTATTGAGGGCAAAACCAACGATAATAGCTCCACCAATCAAACCACCGACAATGAGACTGCCAAGAAAAATTCCTTTTTGTCCACTAGGTGGATGAGCAGGTGGTGGGGAAGTCCCTGGACTAACGGCAATTGTGTTTTGAGGTATGGCAGGAGGCGGTGCTGCTGCGACTGGTGGATACTGATAAGCTACTGTGGGTGGAACAGTGACTGACCCCAATTGTAAAGCTTCCTGGATTTCTCTAGCAGAAGCAAAGCGATCGCGTGGATGATAGGCGATCGCTCGATCTATCACTCCTGCTAATGTGGGACTTACACTTAGGGCGTATCTGTGCCAAATAATTTCCCCAGTCCGTGAATCTGTCTCTAATTCTTGCGGTTGTTTGCCTGTCAGTAAATAAATCGCTGTTAGACCTAAACTATACAAATCACTAGAATAAACTGGTCTGCCGGCTGCTTGCTCACTCGGCATATACCCAGGCGTACCAATGACAATCGAACTAGTAGGATTACCTTGGGAATTAAACACTGTTCCCATTGATTCCCTAGCCTTGACCCACATCAAACCTCTGCGTACCCTTGGCGTTAAAATTTCCCATTATTTGGGAAAATGTCTTCTTTTGTTACGGTCTTGATATTTACTAATATATTCAGCATTACGCTGCTCTAATTTTGACAATAATTTAGGAGGAAATGCTTTGGGTGAGTATATAGGATTATACCAAGGTTGGTTATTAAAATATGCTTGTAAGCCAGGAGTATCAAAGCGACGACCGTGACGAGCATAAATCGAATTTCGCATAATATCTAGCTCAAAACCGTCTTTGTCGTCCAAATCAGTATTTGTTACAGGTCTTTCGGATAGCCAGAAATAATTGTTTGTTGTTTCGCTAACTGTCGGTGATGGCAATATAGTTTGTTGGATTACCGGGGATGTAATATTTTTCTGGATGACTGGAGGTGAAGCCACAACAGGAGTTTCTGTAACTGTGGGTATAACTTTTTGGTCTGCTACAGGTTGAGGAGATGGTCTGAACACCTGACTAATAATTACAGATGCACCAATTAACCCACCTGCAATTAAACCACCCATGAGGATGCTATTGCGACTATGATTTTGAGTGGTAGGCTGGCGATTAACAGGAATAGTTGGCGGTGGTGGTGTTTGTACGATAGGCGGGTGGGAGAAGAACGGTTGCGTCGGTGGAATCGGGTTTGCTATGCTCTGCAAAGCATCTAACATGGCTTTAGCAGAAGCAAAGCGATCGCGTGGATGGTAGGCGATCGCTCGATCTAGCACCTCTACTAATGTAGGATTGATCTGACTAGCATACTGTCGCCACACAATTTCACCTGTTTGGGAATCTGACTCTAATTGTTGTGGCTGTTTCCCAGTGAGCAAATAAATCGCTGTCAAACCTAAACTATATAAATCACTAGAATAGACTGGTCTGCCGGCTGCTTGTTCACTCGGCATATACCCAGGTGTACCAATGACAATTGAACTGGTAGGATTGCCGTGGGAATTGAATACTGTTCCCATTGATTCCCGCACTGCACCGAAATCAATTAACACCGATTTACCATCACTATGACGCACCATGATGTTATCTGGTTTGATATCGCGGTGAACAATGTGCTGGGAGTGGACATACTCTAGGACAGGTAACAAATTTACCAATATCTCTTGGACAGCACCTTCACTAAATAACCCTTGCTTTTGCGCTTTTGTCGTCAGAGTTTCGCCTTCAATCCATTCCTGAACTAAGAAAAATTGCCCATTGGCAACGAAATAAGCATATAAAGCCGGAATTTGGTCAGTTGCGCCGCCGAGTGTTTCTAAAATGGCTGCTTCTCGTTGAAACCGTTCCTGCACCAGTTGATAAATCTGGGGATTATTTTGAATTGGTCTTAGCTGTTTCACCACACAACGGCGTTTTGAAGGCATATAGGTATCCTCAGCTAGATAGGTTTCACCAAACCCACCAGCACCCAATGTGCGGATAACTTGATAGCGATCGTTCAACAGAGTTTGCATACTTAGCGCCGAGCAGCACAACAATCATAGTCATATATTTTACATTTTGTCACCAGTACTAAACTCTGCATACCTCTGCGTGATTTGTGTTTCAACATTCTCCTCAATTCACTTTAAATCCAGTAATCCTTCCTCCTTCAACTTAGGATGGAAACGAAATTGTTCTTGTAAACCCCGGTCTTTTAACACTGCTAAAATTTCTGTTTCTACTCGCCGGGCAGCATTTTTAATACTTTTAATTTGCGCCAATTCATCATTAGCTGGATGATCATAATTGGCTTTTTCTTCAGGAGTCATGAATGGTTTAACATTTATAGGCTGTGTCCATATTTCTTGATTTTCGCTGTTTCCTAAAGGGACACTACCATTTTCAGCAATCCAAGCCTTTTCAATATTTTCCAAAACAGTACGGCTAGGACGTTCAATGGTTTGCACCTTTACCCAATAACATTGTTGTGGCTGACGAACTAAATGCTGCTTTAAACTCAGATAAACATCGCGTGAATATCCTACAAATTGCAACACTTTTGCTTGATCAAAAATTGCATACACTCCAATTTTACCTTGAAATATTTCAGGTAATTGACCGCGATCGTCAATGTAAGGAAAGTATTCCAGATTTGCCAAAGTAGGAAAATTTGTTTCTGTAGTCATAATTTAAATTTACCATTTTCTCCGGAATTGATTAATCATCAAATATGATTAACTATGAATAACTATTCACTGAATTTTCCGATAAATTGCACAAAGACGACTAGGTTTAAAAATTTTAGCTTTGAACATGAAGTTTGGCGGTACGTTGATGATGACATACTCATCAGAATCATGATATTTTTCAAACTCTGCAGGCATTCCTTTAGGCGTAGTTAAGCTGTAGGGAACAGGTTGAAAAAGTAACTCTGTAAATTCAACTTTTTCACATTGCGAATGTTGGCAAATTTGTGTCAAAAAAGATTCATTGGATAATAGTTTATATAAACTCTCTTGCGCTTGTGGTTCAAGGACGAAACTACTATCAAAGTTTTGGACAATTTTAAAAGGCATATTCTTGATTAAAAACTTATGGGCATACTACTTGAGATTAGCCTATTAGATTATGGTAATTCTGTCAGCTAGTATTAAGAGATGAGCAGATTAAGAATATTAAAGAATAAAGACTCATGTTTTTATTAAAGTCAGGACTTACGCAACTGGCACAGGCGATCGCTAAATTAAAGTACATTTGTATTACATAAGTGACGGAACTGGCACAGGGCGATACCTATTTTGGTTGATAGTACAAAGGGATGAATAAAAACGGAT